>CAVSTM010000017.1:0-558075 GCA_963730845.1 uncultured Acidobacteriaceae bacterium
CACGGGCAAGCAGCGTCCGGCCTTGCGGCGTGAGTTGGAGCGCATGGCGGCGACTGTCAGCCGAGGATCGCAGCCGCTGAACGAGACTGCGCGCCTGGAGCCGATGTAACAGCCGAGCCAGCCGCGCCCGTTCGATCGCAAGCGTAGCCCCGAGCTCGGCCTGTGACAGTCCGCGATTGGCGCTGATTACCACTAGCACCGAGAACTGCGCCGGGCTTAAGTCAACGCCCGCAAGCGTGCGAATGAAATCCTGAAAAATCCAGACCTGGAGGCGCCGGGACGAAATAGCCAAGGTGGCCGTCGAGCGCATCGAGAGCGATAGCAGGGCGCTGACTTCGGCGCGTCGAAGCTGCGCTACGGAAAACGAGCGCGTTCGTTCTCGAGTTCTTCTTCCCGGCCACTATTGATCCTTCCGGCGGATCGGCGGCCTTGGCGCCGCATGTAGCGATATCGGTATTGACGAATATTGTTGTCCTGGACAACAATAAGGCATCAGGATCAGCGTGTCATCTCAAGTCGCGACGTTTTCGCGCTTGTGACCGAGTAAACAAATCCGGCATCATGCGGTCGCTGATGGCATGTGCCATGGAACATGAGCCGCGGGAGGATCGCTATGAACCCTAAATCCCAATCTGATTCGCGCGCGTAACCCGGCGCAGCTTTTCGGCCGTCTTCGGCGCCGGCGTCCTCGCCGGTATCGCACCCTTTAATGTCGTCCGCGCCCAGGGTGGCCAGCTCAAAGTCGGCGTCCTCCTGCCACGTTCGGGTTTCGAGGCCGGCATCGGCGAGGACTGTCAGCGCGGTGTCGACATTGCGCCGGCGATTTTCAAATCGCTGGGCCTGCCGGAACTGACGATCATCAATGGCGACACGGAATTGAACGTGGACACGGCGCGCGCGCGGGCCGAAAAGCTGATCGGCGAGGGGGCGCAGGCTTTGGTCGGCTCATTCGATTCCGGCCAATCTTCCGCGATTGCCCAGGTGGCCGAACAGAAAGGTATTCCTTACGTCATCAATATCGCGGCCGCGCCGCAGATCACCGAGCAGGGCTACAAGTTCGTATTCAGGAATTTCCCGACCGCGCCGATGATTCTGCGTGACGCATTTACCGACCAGAAGACGGTGTTTGCCGAAGTCGGCGCGGCGCCCAAGTCGGTCGTGTTCATGCACGTGAACGATACTTTCGGCACCGCCATGAGCAAGGGCATCGGCGCGGTGATGCCGAAGTTCAACATGCCGTACACAATCGCCGAAGAGATTGCTTACGATCCGACGGCGCGCGATCTGTCCGTCGAGGTCGCGAAGGCTAAAGCAACAAATGCCGATGCGCTTCTGGTTGTCAGCCGCCTGAGCGACGCAATGCTGCTGACACGGGAACTCGTCAAGCAGCGCTGGACGCCGCAGGCGATCCTCAGCATGGGCCCTGGCTTTTACGAGGACCAGTACATCAAGACGCTGGGCAAATATGCCAACGGGCCGATCAACTTCGCACCGTGGTATGACCCGCACAAGAAGCTCACCAAGGTGCTCCACGACGAGCTCGCCAAGCGCCATCCTGGCGTCAACCTCAATACCAACCATGTCTTCACCTTTGAGGCGTTGCTCGTCGTTGCTGATGCGTTCAAGCGCGCGGGATCGACCGATCCCAAGACGCTGGCCGACGCCATTCGCACGACCAACATCACCGACAACGTCAGTATCGGACCGGGCATCCAATTCGATGCCAAAGGGCAGAACGACAAAGTGAGGCAAGGCGCGTTTCAAAATCGCGGCGGCAAGCTTGTCACAGTGGCGCCGCCGGAAGCTGCGGAAGGCAAGGCGGAGTGGCCGATGCCGCCGTATCAGAGCCGCAGCTAAGTCCGCTCAGTGGGGTCCGACGTCTATCTCAACGTCGTTGTCGGCGGAGTTTTAACCGGCCTCGTTTACGGCTTATTGGCGCTCGGGCTTTCGGTCATTTTCGGTGTGGTGCGCGTCGTCAATTTTGCTCATGGCGAAATGATGACGATTGCCATGTTCATCGCGGTAATATTGTTCTCCGCGTTCCATATTGATCCGCTGGTTCTGTTGGTGCCGATTGCGGCGGTGATGTTTGTGTTTGGCTACGTACTGCAGATCGGCCTGATCAATCCCTTCATCAGGCGCGCCGAGCACACGCAGTTCCTGCTGCTGGTGGCTCTCGGGCTCATCATCGCTAACAGCCTCCTGATCGTCTTCGGCCCGGACGCTCGCTCGGTGCAGACCTCCTACGCGCTCGACAGCGTCCAGATCGGCCCGTTGATTGTCGACACTTCGAAAGTCTACGCCGGCTTGGCCGCGATCGCGTTTACCGTGGCGTTGTTCATCTTTTTTCGTTTTACGCTTATCGGCAAGGCGATCCGGGCCTGCGCCGATAATTTCACCGGTGCGCAGGTCGTCGGCCTCGACGTGAAGCGCCTGTACGCGCTCACGTTCGGACTCGGCGCGGCATGCGTCGGCGCGGCCGGGACAATGCTTACTTTGCTTATCGATGCGACCCCGATGATCGGGCCGAGCTATACGCTTCTTGCCTTCGTCATCGTCATTACCGGCGGATTCGGCTCGATGCCGGGTGCGCTCCTTGGCGGCGTCTTGGTCGGCGTCACCGAGGCGCTGGCCGGGCTTCTGTTCACCCCATCCGCCAAGAGCATGTTTGCCTTCGCCATCCTCGTTCTGGTGCTGCTGTTTCGGCCGCAAGGGCTGCTCGGCAAGAGGCTGGCATGATGGCGCGATTGAGTGCCGGCCTGTCGGGCCGCGGCGCCATTCTGCTCGCGGCCCTGTTCGTCGTCTTTCTGGCCGCGCCTTTTTTCGTCAACGACTATCTGCTCACCGTTCTTATTCTCATCTTCTACTTTGCTTATGCCGGCCAAGCCTGGAACATCATGATGGGCTTCGCCGGGCAGTTGTCGCTCGGCCACGCGATCTATATCGGCTTCGGCGCCTACGTCGCGGCAACATTGTTTATCCGCCTTGGCGTCAGCCCTTGGCTCGGTTTGTTCGCCGCCATTCCGGTCGCCGCAGCCTGCGGCGCAATCATCGGATTCCTGGCTTTCCGCTTTCGCGTCGCCGGCGTCTACTTTGCGATCTTGACCATCGCCTTTGCCGAATTCGCTCGTATCGGCTTCGACCACCTGGATTTCGTCAACGCCTCGGGCGGGTTGTTCCTCCCGGTCAAGCAATACGCCCACAACGATGCGTGGCAGATGCGCGGTGACCCGCGGATGTTCTATTACATCATCCTGTTCGCGACGGCGCTGATCTTTGTCTTATGCCATCTGCTCGTCCGCAGCCGGGTCGGCTATTTCTGGCTCGCGATTTGCGAGGATGAGCAGGCGGCTCGCGCCACCGGCATCGATACCTTTCGTTACAAGATGTATGCGGTGATGGTGTCCGCGGCAGCGACCTCGTTTGCCGGTGTGTTCTACGCGTTTTATTACAACAACCTTTTTCCCGAGCAGGTCTTCAGCATCTCGCGCTCGATCGAGATCATTCTCGGTCCGATCATCGGCGGCGTCGGGACGTTGTTTGGTCCGATCCTCGGCGCATTTGTGCTGACCGGCCTTGCCGAGGCGCTCAACTCCGCCATGACCTCTCTCGGCATCGAACTACCGGGAGCGACGCAGGTGTTTTATGGCGTTTGCCTTCTCCTCGTGGTCGCCGCGTTGCCGGACGGCGTCTGGCCGCCCGTTGGCAAGGCGGCTTGGCGTGAGTGCGGGCAAGAAATGAAGAGCCCGCTCCTCAAACTTAGCGCCGTCAGTAAGCGCTTTCGCGGGCTTGTCGCGGTCGATCAGGTCAGCTTCGCGGTGCAGTCCGGCGGGATATTCGCCGTGATCGGTCCCAACGGCGCCGGTAAGACCACACTCTTCAACATGATCGCCGGCGCAATGGCCCCGGACGGAGGGTCGATCACATTCGCCGGCCGACCAATCCATGGATTGCCCGCGGATGCGGTCTGCCGGCTTGGGCTGGCGCGAACATTTCAGATTGTGCGGCCGTTTCCGGCGTTGAGCGTCGAGGACAACGTCACCATCGGCGCGCTGCTGCGCCACCGCGATGTCGAAGCCGCGCGAGCTAGAGCCCGGACGTTGCTTGAGCGACTCGATCTCATTGAGAAACGGAATTGCATCGCCGCCACGCTGACCTTGCCGGACCGCAAGCGACTCGAAGTCGCCCGTGCGCTCGCGACCGAGCCGCAACTGTTGCTGCTCGACGAAGTCATGGCGGGACTGCGTCCGACCGAGACCGACCGCATGGTCGCAATCTTGCGCACGTTAAACAGCGACAGCGGATTGACCATCCTGTTGATCGAGCACGTGATGCGCGCGGTTATGGCGCTTGCTTCGCACGTCCTCGTGCTTGACCACGGCACGGCAATCGCTTCGGGGCTGCCCGAGGCGGTGGTCCGCGATCCGGCGGCGGTGAAATCCTATCTCGGCGCTGAAGCGATATGATCCTGCGCGTCGAAAACCTCGATGTGTTCTACGGCGACGTTCAGGCGCTCGATGCGGTGTCGCTGGGAAATCGAGGAAGGCGCCATCGTTGCGATCGTTGGCGCCAATGGCGCCGGCAAGACGACTTCTATCCGCTCGCTTGCCGGAATGCTGCCGCAGGCGCGCGGACGTGTTGTGTTTCGCGACACCGACATTTCGCATTGGCCGAGCCATCGCATCTGCGACCTCGGGCTGGGTCAGGTTGCCGAAGGCCGGCAAGTGTTTCCAACGCTTTCCGTGGCCGAGAACCTCGACATCGGCGGCATGCTGCCGCGGGCCCGGGCGCAGCGGGTAAGGAACCGCGAGCGGGTATTGTCGATGTTTCCGGTTCTAGCCGAGCGGTCGCGGCAGCCGGCCGGCACGCTGTCCGGCGGCGAGCAGCAGATGCTCGCAATCGGGCGCTGCCTGATGGGAGCGCCGCAGCTGATCATGTTCGATGAACCCTCGCTCGGGCTTGCGCCCGGGCCGAATCCCAACCACTTGCCCTCGCCGGACATCGTGTCCAACTGCTTCCAGAGTGTCGTATATAGCTCCGTAAGCTTGTCGTACTTCAATTCCGTTAATGTTGCCGAGCTTGGAGTAGCCATTCGCTTCACACTTTCCGATAAGTCTCCCTTAAATTAAAAGCTCAGTCTTTCGCGGGCGCACGCGATGCACTCCTCAAAACATATACAGCGGCGTACCCGCCGTCTTTTCGATGATCGCTTCGCCCCCCGGTCCCACAGGCTGCTCAACCAGCTCGCTGTTGACGGGCCGGCAGTAGATGCCGCTATCGCTAAGATAAATCTCCAGCTCGGACGGTCGCGGCAGCGAGCCCTGGATCACTGCGTCGGACAGCGGGTCCTCGACGTACTTCTGCAAGGCGCGGCGCAACGGGCGTGCGCCGTAGCTGCGGTCCACCAGGGTCTTCTCGAGAATGTAGCGGGCCGCGTCCTCGTTGACGCGAATCCGGATCTGCTTGGGCACCAGGTTCAAATTGATCTGTTCGACCAGCAGGTTGATGATCTTCAGCAGGTCGTCGTCGGTCAGCGAAGTGAACAGGATCACCTCGTCGAGGCGATTCAGGAATTCCGGATTGAACGCCTTCTTCACCTCGCTCATGACCTGATCTTCGACCTTGGGCGGAATCCCGCTCAGAGTTGGCGCTGCAAACCCGATCTGCGTCTTCTTGTCGAGGAAGCGCGCGCCCAGGTTGGAGGTCATGACGATGATCGTGTTCTTGAAATCGACCGTATTGCCGAGACCATCCGTCAACTGGCCGTCTTCAAAGACCTGCAGCAGAATGTTGTACACATCCGGATGCGCCTTCTCGATTTCGTCCAGCAGGATGATCGAATACGGGGCGCGCTTGACGCGCTCGGTCAACTGGCCGCCTTCTTCGTAGCCGACATAGCCGGGAGGCGAGCCGATCAGCTTCGAGACGGAGTGCTTCTCCATGAACTCCGACATATCGAAGCGGATCAGCGACTTCTCGCTGCCGAAGAGAAACTCCGCCAGCGCGCGGGCGACTTCGGTCTTGCCCACGCCCGTCGGCCCCAGGAACAGGAACGAACCGGATGGCCGCTTCGGTGATTTCAGGCCGGCGCGCGAACGGCGGATCGCGCGCGATAGCGCCGAGATCGCCTTCTCCTGGCTGATCACGCGCCGATGCAGCTCCTCTTCGATTCGCAGGAGCTTGCTCACCTCTTCCTCTTTGATCGCCGTCATCGGGACGCCGGTCCAGCGCGCCACCACGTCTTCGATGTCGTCCTTGGTTACCACGCCGGTAGAGGTGTCGTCCAGATTGTATTTTTCGCGAAGCAGCCGGAGATTCTCGCGCTCCTTGCGCTCTTCATCGGAGTAGAAGCGCGCCTTCTCGAACTCATGGTTGGCGATGGCGTTCTCCATGCGGTGCACGATAAACTTGATGCGCTTCTGAATATCGGCGACGTCGCCCGGCAAAGTGGTTTGCCGCAGCTTCACGCGCGCGCCCGCTTCGTCAATGAGATCGATCGCCTTATCGGGCAGGAAGCGATCCGGAATGAAGCGCGTCGAGGCGTGGACGGCGGATTCGATCGAGTCGTCCGTGTACGCGACCGCGTGGAATTTCTCGTAACGCTCCTTAATCCCGAACAGAATGCGCACTGCATCGGATTCGGACGGCGGAGGCACTTTAACCGCCTGGAAGCGACGCTCCAGCGAGCGGTCCTTTTCAATCGATTTTCGGTACTCGCCCGGAGTGGTTGCGCCAATGCATTGGATTTCGCCTCGGGATAGCGCCGGCTTCAGAATATTGGCGGCGTCAAGCGAGCCTTCCGCCGGAACCGGCGCCGACCAACGTATGCAGCTCATCTATGAAGATGATGGCGTTCTGGTTCTCCATCAACTCCTTCATGATGGTCTTGAGGCGCTCTTCGAACTGACCGCGATACTTGGTCCCGGCGACGATCAACGAAAGATCGAGCGCGAGAATGCGTTTGTCCGCTAAGAACGAGGGCGTGTCGCCATCCGCTATCCGCTGCGCCAGCCCTTCGACGATCGCGGTCTTACCCACGCCCGGCTCGCCAATCAGCACTGGATTGTTCTTGGTCCGCCGGCAGAGGATCTGGACCACCCGTTCAAGTTCGTAATCGCGGCCAATCAGCGGATCGAGCGAGCCGTCCATGGCAGCCTGCGTGAGATCGCGGCTGAATTCGGCGAGCAGCGAGCTCTCCTTGGGCCGGTTCGACGCTACCTTTTCAGACGACGAGCGCTGGATCTCCTCGCGCACCTGCGACAGCCGCAGCCCGCGCTCATGCAGGATTTCGGCCGCAAAACATTTTTCCTCGCGCAGCAAGCCCAGCAGCAGATGTTCCGTACCGATGTGCTTGTGATTCAACCGTTCGGCTTCCTCGGCGCCATAGGCCAGAACGCGCTTGCATTCGTGGCTCAAAGGCAGATCGACGGAAGTCGAGACCTTTTCCCGTATGGTGGTGTGCGCCTCGATCTGCTTGCGGATGGATTCGATGGCCGCGTGCGACCGCAGGAAGCGGTTGGCAAGCGCTTTGTCCTCGCGCAGCAGGCCCAGCAGCAGATGCTCGGTCTCGATGTACGGGCTGCCGAATTGGCTGGCCTCGTAGCGTGCAAAGAAAATGACTCTGCGCGCCTTCTCGGTATAACGTTCAAACATAAGTTCCGCCGTAATTATTGGATGCTGTGGTAAGTGGATCGGTTGACAAGGACGGCTTGTCGCCCCAGGCCGCCAGGTTGCCTTTGTCGAGCAGCAGAGCGCGGTCGCACCGCTTCGCGAACGAGAGATTGTGGGTCACGTAAATGGAGGTGAGGCCGTGGGAGCGATGCAGATCGAACAGCAGCGCCAGGATCATTTCGCCTGTCCGAAAGTCGAGGTTGCCGGTAGGTTCGTCCGCAAGGAGAAAGGACGGATTGCCGGCGAGAGCGCGGGCCAGCGCCACCCGTTGCTGTTCGCCACCGGACAATTCGCCTGCGCGATGCCCGGCCCGGTTGTGTAAGCCAACTTCATCCAACCTCCCAAGCGCCCGAGGAGCGGCGTCGGACAGGGGCACGCCCCGGATTAACAGCGGCATCATCACGTTCTCCAGCGCCGTAAACTCGGGTAGGAGCGAATGGTTTTGCCAAACGAACCCAATTTCCCGATTCCGGAAATCCGCGAGCCGCCTTTCGCCGGTGCTTCGTTTGGGCGCAGATCATTATCGTGTTCCTGTTTCTGGAGTTTGCGCTTTGGGCCCCGACCCGGCAGATCCGGAATCGCTGGGCCATCATCGCGGCCATCACGATTCTGGTCCTCATCCTGATAGACGCGCTGATTGACCCGACGTCGCTCAAGCGCCTCGGACTCGGTTTGCCGAAAATGTCCGGCGCTGGCGTGGTGCTGGGGACTGGTTTGGCAACAATTGCTTTCGTTGTCGTTCTGGTGAACACGGCGGGCGGCCAAATTCCCGCCAATCCGACGTGGTTTCCGGGATTGCAGTCGATATGGGGATACGTACTCTGGGCCTTGATTCAGGAATTCATACTGCAATCGTTTTTCTTCAACCGCTTTGAAGAACTGTATGGCGGCGCGGCCGCGGTTTGGATAGCGTCCACGCTCTTTGCCGCCGTGCACCTGCCCAGTCCGGTCCTCACTACCGCGACCCTGATCGGCGCTCTTTTCTTCTGCGAAATGTTTCGCCGCTACCGCAGCATCTATCCCCTCGGCATCGTTCACGCCATGCTGGGACTGACCATTGCCTTCACCACGCCCGACAGCCTGCTGCACCACATGCGCGTAGGGATTGGATACTTGCGGTACTAAGGCATCGCGCTCGCACGCTGGGCCGCGGCTCCGGGGTTACACTAGCTTCTAATGGCCCTTCCGGTTTCACAGCTGCGCCGCTGGTTCGCCGTGGGCGCGATTCTGATGGTGGCTACGGTTGCGGGGATGTATTTCTACGCGCGCTGGCGTGTGGTCAAAGTCGTCCACGACCTTCCGGCGAAAATGGGCCTGGACATTCAGCAGACCGCCGAAGGCTTTTCCATCTCCAAGTCGGTAGAAGGCCGCACTCAGTTTACGGTGAGCGCTTCCAAGGCAGTGCAGTTCAAAGAGGGCGGACGGGCGGACTTGCACAACGTCAAGATCGTCGTTTACGGCAAGGATGCCAGCCGCTTCGACCGGATCGCCGGGGATGATTTCGAGTACGATCCCACGTCGGGCATGGTGAACGCGAAGGGCACGGTGCTGATTGACCTGGAAGCGAATCCCGAGGGGATTCGACATTCCGACCAGTCGCCTCCCGAGCAAACCAGAGTCCCACTTCATCTTGAAACCGAAGGGCTGGTCTTCAATAAGAATACGGGGGACGCTTCCTCCACGGGCAAGGTCGTATTTCAGACGCCGCAGGCCTCCGGTTCGGCTGTGGGTCTTCAATACGTGGCCAAGACGGGAACGATGAACCTGCTGTCGGCGGTCGTGATGACCGTCAACCGGCCGCAACCGGTGCATCTGGATGCCGATCACGGCGTAATTACGAAGCACCCTCGTCAGGTGGTGCTCAACACGGTGCACATGAGCCGGGACCAGCAGGAAGCATGGTCCGACCAGGCGACTTTCTTCCTGCGCGAAGACAACACGGTCGATCGCATTCTTGCCGAGGGCGACGTGAAGAGCGAGATTCATGGGAGCACGGAGACTCACGAGCGCTCCGACCGCGCCGAAATGTGGCTGACCGGAACGCGGAATCTACTCACCTTGGCCATTCTCACCGGCAACGTGCAACTCGCTTCCCTGGGAGCTCAGCCCGCTGACGCTGCTGCGGGACGGGTGACGCTGCACTTTGTCGGCGATTCTGCCGGGCAGCAGTTGCTGGAGAGGGTTCATGCCGAAGACGGCGTGCGGCTGTCACAGAAAAACAGCCGGAGCGGGACTCTGGTTGCGGTGGCGACGCCAGTGTCAACTTCCGCACCCTCGTCGACGCCGGCGAAGGGAGGCGAACAAGATATCGAGATGACCGCCCCGGAGATGGACTTCATCGTGAAAGACGGCCGCCTACTGGAGCGGGCCGATACAAGCGGACCGCCGCAAATCATAATCACGCAACCGGGAGCAAATCAGAAAACGGTAGTCACCGCCGCCAAGTTTACGGCGAAATTCACGGACAAGAATCGCCTGGCCACTCTGCACGGAGAACCGGACGCGAAGATCGTCAGCAGCATTGATGCAAATAAGGTCGACGCGAGTAAGGCCGGATCCACTAAGACCGGCCCTCCGGCGCAGACTGATCGAGTATCAACCAGTCAGATGCTCGATGTCGTTTTTCTGCCCGAGGGCGGTGTGCGGTCGATCACGCAGACGGGCGGCTTTACCTATGTCGATGGCACCGGGAAGGCTTGGGCGCAGCGCGGAGAGTACACGACCGCCGATCAACTAATGGTGCTCACCGGATCGCCTCGAGCGGTGGACGGCGGCATGACCACGACCGCCCAGACGCTTCGCATGAACCGGGCGACCGGCGACGCCTTTGCCGAGGGCAATGTCAAGAGCACGTACTCCGATCTAAAGGCGCAACCAGATGGGGCTATGCTCGCCTCTTCCGACCCCATCCACGTGACCAGCCGCAGCATGACGGCTCATCGTTCCTCGGCGATTGCGGTGTACACGGGTGATGCTCGCTTGTGGCAAGACGCGAACCTGGTGGAGGCTCCCATCCTGCAATTTGATCGCGACCATCGATCTCTCTTTGCTCAGGGAAATCCGCAGGGGACGTCGCAGGGAACTCCGGCTCAGCCGGTCTCGACCGTGGTGGTGCAAGTGGACAAGGACGGGAAGGTCACTCCAATTCACATCACTTCAGCGCGTCTGAACTACGCCGA
Source organism: uncultured Acidobacteriaceae bacterium (assembly GCA_963730845.1). Lineage (GTDB taxonomy): Bacteria > Acidobacteriota > Terriglobia > Terriglobales > Acidobacteriaceae > Acidiflorens. The sequence continues at coordinate 10,851 of CAVSTM010000017.1, forward strand.
TGCCGAGCGGAGAATTTTTCTGGATGGTGGGGTGACTGCGAAGGAGGCCGACGCTACGATGACGGGACAGCAGATGACGGTATTTCTGCGGCCGCGCAGCCAGTCGCAAGCGGCGACCAGCCTGGTAACGCCTGGCCAAGTGGACCGGATCATTGCTGAACACTCGGTTGTGCTCACGCAACCGACGCGGCGCGCGACGGGCGACCGATTGGTATACACCTCGGCGGTCGACAGGTTCGTCCTGACGGGCGGTCCTCCTAGCATTTTTGATGCCGAACGAGGCAAAACTTCAGGCGATTCGTTGACTTTCTTTAGACGCGATGATAGGGTGCTCGTGGAAGGTCAAGAAACATCCCCGGCCGTGACTAAGACGCAAGTGGCACGATAAATGCACACGCTGGCCACCGACGAAATTGGGAAATCCTACCGTGGTCGACGCGTCGTCAACGGAGTCAGCCTTCAGGTTCTGCAAGGCGAGGTAGTGGGCCTTCTGGGCCCGAATGGTGCCGGAAAGACCACTTCTTTCTATGCAATTGTAGGTCTGGTTCCTCCAGATACCGGCAGGGTGTTGTACGACGACGAAGATATCACTAGCGTTCCCATGTACTTACGGGCGCGCCAGTACGGCATCAGCTATCTCCCACAAGAAGCTTCGGTGTTTCGGAAATTGACGGTCGAAGAGAACATTCTCGCCGTACTGGAAGTCCAGCCTATGTCCTGGCATGAACGCCGGGAGAAGGCGGAGAAGCTGATTGACCAGCTCGGACTGGAGCATATCCGGCAGAATCGCGGCTACGCGTTGTCGGGCGGAGAGCGGCGGCGGGTAGAAATCGCGCGATCCCTCTGCATCAGCCCCACGTTTATTCTGCTCGACGAGCCGTTTTCGGGAATCGATCCGATCGCCGTTTTGGATTTGCAGAAGATCATTTCCGATTTGCGAGCCAGCGGCATCGGGATACTGATCACGGATCACAACGTCCGCGAGACATTGTCAGTGACCGATCGGGCGTACATCATTAACGAAGGACGGATCTTCCGCTCCGGTACGCCGGAAGAGTTGGGCAGCGATCCGGAAGTAAGGCGGGTCTATTTGGGGGAAAGTTTCTCTCTAGTGTGAGTTCTCAGTTCCCCGTTCTCAGCTCTCAGAAATGGGTTGACTGAGAACGGAGAACTGAGAATCGGGAACTGTTTTGGGTTACTAAGGCGTGGACCCATTGACCTTTCGTGCTCGCACGATCCACCTCGGTGCGTGAGAAGCTAATCCTTCCACACTCCGATGTACCGGTCGTCCGTACCGGACATCATGCGGCAGCAGGGTGGGTGGGGAATAATAAATCTTAGGGAGAAATGGTGCTTCTTCAGCACAGACTGAACGTCAAGCTTTCCCAGCGTCAGATTCTGACGCCGGGCCTCGTGCAAATGGTCTCCGTGCTCGCGCTCAACAAGCTCGAGCTCAAGGACATGATCAATGCCGAGATGGTCGAGAACCCGGTGTTGGAAGAGCTGGAAGATGCTGTCCCGCTGCTCGATGATGTCGGTCGCCAGGAGGAAGAGCGCGACCGGCTGGCCTCCCAGGCGACCGCCACGCCGGAGGAGGGTCCGACCATCGCGGACGAGAAGAAGGATCCCTTCGAGGAGATCGACTTTGGCTCGTTCTTCCAGGATTATCTGGATCCCGGTTATCGCAGTTCGGGAGAGATGGAAGAGATCGAGAAGCCGTCGTTCGAAAACTTCCTTTCGAAACCGGGAAACCTGAGCGACCACCTCCTATGGCAGCTGGGCGCGATTTCTGTCCGGCCCCCGGTGCACCAGGCCGCTGAGCTGATTATTGGGAATCTCAACGAAGAAGGCTACCTGATTGCCAGCGATGAAGAACTGCTGGGAATCGCCCCGGTCGCGACTCCCGAAGCAGATGTGGAGGTGGCCGCCAAGATCGTTGGTGAAGCCGAGGCGCTGGGGCTTGCTGTCACAGAGCCCTCGTCCGAAGCTTCTGGCCGCGAGCCTGCTGATTTCGAAGCTTCCGTTCTTGGACCTGACGATCTCGCCGAAGCCGATGCTAGTCTTTCGCGGTTCACCGCGGAAGACGCTGGAACGAGGTCTAATGTTGATCAAGATGTTGAGCCGAAAACCGAGTCAGATGTCGCGCCAGAGATAGCAGCCCACGCTCCGCTGCCCGGCGCGGCCAACCACGAAGGCACAGCCACCGCGGCGGCGACTGCGCCAGCCCGGATTCCGGCGGTAACCTTCAATGTTGCCGACCTGCACGAAGCGTTGGAAGTTGTGCGCCAGTTCGATCCACCGGGCATTGCCTGTCGCGACCTGCGCGAATGCCTGCTCTATCAGTTGCGCTACCATCTCGGGCAGTTACACCTGCACCCAAACGGCAATGGTATGACGGAGCAAGTGGTGCGCGACGCGATTGCCGTCGTCGATCAGCATTTGCGCGCGGTGACGCTGAAGCAGTTCAAAGAAATTGGGCGGGCGATTGGGCGTCCAGTCGAAGCGGTGCAGGCTGCGCTCGACTATGTCCGCACCCTCGATCCCCGGCCGGGCTTGCGCTACAACAAGGTTCCAGCGCGGCTGATTGAGCCCGATGTCGCTTTCGTCAAGCATGGCGACGAGTGGCTGGTCATCATGAATGACGAAGACATGCCGCAGTTGCGTTTGAATCCCGCCTACAAGCGCCTGCTGGCCCGCGACGGCAACGACCGCGACACCCGTAATTACGTCAAAGATCGCTACAAGTCCGCCATCCAGCTGATCAAGAACATCGAACAGCGCAAGCAGACCATTACCAAGGTGTGCTATTCGATCGTGGCGCGCCAGCAGGATTTCCTCGACCGGGGAATCGATTTTCTGAAGCCGATGATGATCAAAGAAGTAGCCGAAGAAATCGGCGTGCACCCTTCTACCGTCAGCCGCGCCGTCGCCAATAAGTACGTCCACACGCAGCAGGGCGTATTCGAATTGCGCTATTTCTTCTCAGAGAGCGTGCAGGGACCCGAGGGTGGCGGCACTTCGCTGCTGATTTTGAAACGCCGCGTCAAGAAGTTGATCGAAGAAGAAGATTCAAGCCGGCCGTTGACCGACGAACAGATCACGCGCATTTTGCAGTCGCAGGGCATCCAGGTCACTCGCCGAACGGTTGCCAAATATCGGGAAGATATGAAGATTCCCAGCACGCACCAAAGGCGGGTTAAGAAATAGCTACGAGCTACGGGCTACGAGCTTGGAGCCGCGTGGCGAGGGATTGCTCGAAGCTCGCAGCGCGTCTGAGGTCGTGACATTACTTATACAGTGCGACTTCTGATCTCTCGTTTTCAGGAGGCTGTTCGATGAACGTGGAATATACCGCGAGAAAGTATGTAATCACTCCCCCCGTCCGCAGGGAAGTTGAAACCGGCCTTAACAAGATCCGCAAAATTCTAGGCGACCGATTCGAAAGCAAGGTGATTCTGGCCGTCGAAAAGCGCCAGCACAAAGCCGAAATCACGATCAACCCGCCGAACGGTCCCATTGTTGGGTTGGCCCAGACGACCGACATGATGTCAGCCGTTAATGAAGCCCTCGACCACCTGCAGAAGCAGGCGCTCAAATATAAAACGAAGTGGCTGAGCAAGAAGCGCAAAGCGGTCAAGAAGTTTGACGGCCGGTCGTTGGAAGGCAACATTGAGGCGGCGCTCGGACTGGCGGAAAACACCACTGTTTCCGTTCTCGTTCATAAATTTCCGTCGGTGGCGCGGACTACCGAAGTGCATCTGGTGCATGCCAGGGACTCGGTTGCGCTTCGTCCGATGACGTTGGAAGAAGCGATCAAAGAGGCGCACTTCCGGGACCGCGATGTTTTCGTGTTCCGCGATCCCAAGGGCACGTTGATGGTGTTGCACCGGACACGGGACGGCAAGATGGAGTTGATCGAAGCCCCGTAGAAAAGCCATCAGCTATCAGCCATCAATAAAACCGCTACTGGGTTAACTGACGGCTCTTCTCACACCCCGCTGGTGGCTTCCCGTGCCCACTGCAGCGCCTGCCACCAGGTTGACGCGACCTCTTCATCGGTGAGTTTCAATTGTTTGGCCAGTTCGCTCGATTGCGACCACTCCCCCGATTCCTGGGCCAGCATGAGTCGGTACAGGCGCCGGAGGCTACGTTTCTGGCCGAGCAGTGCCGACTTGGTTTCGTGCTCCACCGGCAGTTGTTCGAGGAGCACTTCCATGCTGACCTCGGTATTCGCCTGCAACCGGCTGGAGAGCAGTTCGCAATAACGGGCGCGGGCCAATCCCATCAACACCAGTTCGCTGCACGCTTGCTCGGCCGCGCCCACGGTGACGACGAGCCGGACCCAGCGCCGCATCTCCCGTTCCCGCAGAACGGCCATGGCATGGCGGATCGACTTGATTTCGAGGGCGAATCCAAAGATCGGAGGATTCAGGTAACGGAGCAAGTGGTAGGAAATCGAGGCTTCCTGTTTTCAGCATCCTCTCGAGCTCACGCATGTCGATTTCCCGGCGGGAGACCATTTCGAGCAGCCGCACATAGTGCAAGCGGCTGGCCGGAACTTCGCGGCCGACGACCAGTTCGGGGCGGCTGAAAAAATATCCCTGGAAATAGGTGAACCCCATGTCACGGGCCTGCTGAAACTCATGGGGCGTTTCGAGTTTTTCGGCCAGCATCTTGCACTTCGGGGAGCCAAACCGGCGCATCATGCCAGCTCGCTCCTCCAGCCTGGTTGCCCGGATGTCGACTTTTACGATGTCGGCAAACTCGCAAAGCGGCAACCGTGGATCGTTGGGCGCGAAGTCATCGAGGGCGATAAGATAGCCGGCCGCTTTCAGACGCTTACAGGCAGCGATGACGCGGTCCTCGGGCTCGACCGTCTCCAGAATCTCGGCCACCGTCTGAGTGGGGGCAACAACGTGATTAGATCCTTGAACAGGAGCTCACGAGTGCAATTTATGAAGGCGCGGCGGTTATCCCAAAGCTTGTTGATGCCATAAAACAGGGAGCTGACCAGGGTGGAGCGGGCGGCGAGTTCGGGATCGGCGTTGAAGAAGTCTTCAACGGTTTCACCAGTATTATATCGGCGTTGTCGTAGCAGAACTTCAGACGAACCGGCGGGCTGTAGTGCCAACACGTTCGCGGCCAACCTTCGTAATGCCAGATGTGGAAAACTAAAGGCACCCCCCCCCTTGCGCTGCCGGCGGTTTCATGAGTAACATCAAGGTGTTCCCAATGGCCATGCTTCCAGGCTGGCCGTTCGCGCCAAGTAAAACTCCAGGCGCCGAGACAGCTTGAACAAAGACAGTTTGAACAACGATAGTCTGAACAACGACAGTCTGAGTAACGACCGTCTGAACATCGATACTTAAACATCGTTCTCGAATAGCATCCAGCCGATGTGGGGCCGATGTTGGGTTTGGTCAGCCGGTAGCGATTTGCAGTCACGCGTTGCGCCACGCCTTCAGAGTGCCGGCTAACGTGCCGACCGCAAGGGAAGAGGAAACAAACAGGCCTGTGATCCAGGCCGGGGATTAGCTTCGGGGATCAACTTCGAAGATTAACAAGAGAAAAAATATGAATGCAGGACCCGGACATTCCTCCGCAGGCGGAGGAAAACACAAGCGGCGCCGTGGACGGCGTCCGCCAAGACGAGGCGCGGGCGGCCCCATGGGCCGTGAGCGCCAGGAGCACCAGGGCATTTTTACCGCTCCCATGGACCACAGCTACCGCGCCAATATGGGCATGGATACCGGCAACGGCAACGGCAGCCGAGGGCCCCGACGGCCCGGTTTTTCCGCGTCTTACCCGGTGGTTGATCCTGAGCCTTTGCCCGCTCCGCGAGAGGATGCGGCTTCGCGCGTCTTCGCGTTTGTCGAAGACCTCTTCTTCCTGAGCAAGATTCAGGACACGGGCCGCAAGATGAACGTGAAGGTCGAGTTCGTGAAGAACGAGAAAGAACTCACCGAACGGATGAAGAGCAACGGCGAAGAAAAGCCTTCCCTGATCATCTTCGACTTGAACAACGCCAACGCCAAGCCTTTGACCCTGATCCCGAAACTGAAGAGCAAGCTGAAGAAGGGAACGTCGATCATCGGATTTCTCTCGCACGTGCAAGGGGACCTGAAGCAGAAAGCTCACGAAGTGGGCTGTGACATGGTGCTTCCGCGCTCGGCGTTTTCGCAGAACCTGCCACAATTGCTGCGCCGGCATGGCGCCATCGAGCCCGATTCCGGAGCCGCCGACTAGGATTTCGGAAGAGGATGCAGAAGAGGATTGCAGAAGTCAGAGGTCAGATTGCGGAGGTAACACCCTTCGAAATGGGGGTTTCACCTCTGAAATCTGACCTCGAACCTCTAAACTCTCCTTTCCCCTGATACAATTTCGCCGTGTTCCCTCACAAAATTCTGATTGTGTCGGCCCTGGCAATAACAATAACCGCGGTGGCTTCCGCCCAGCAGCCTCCAGCTCAACAGACGCCTCCGGTGAAAGTGAACGTCCTCAACGTCTGCGCTCCCTCGGCCGACGAGCAGAAGGAATTGGCGTCGGCGCTAGCTAAGGTACCGGGCACGCCGGTGTTCGCTGCGGACTACGAAGTGTCTCGCGGGCATTCCACGCTCGATCCGAGCACTCCCATCCCCGGCATGGAGCCCTTGCCGCCCGGCGCCGTCTCCGCGGCTGACTGGGTCCGGGTTCGGCGCGAGTTCCCTGACTCAACCCTGTTCAGCAACGTGCAATACTCGTTCAGCGTCGATTCGACGAATATGGTGGAGACGCTCGCGCTGCGCGTGCGCGATCCAAAAGACCTGATGCAGGTTTCGATCGAGGACAGTGCTTCCGCGGTGGTTTCCGCGACCGCGATGTTGTCTACGAGTACGCCGGTTTCACGCGTCAAACTGGAGCACTTCGGAAAAGCGTCGGTGGTGCTGGTGCGGTGCGCGGGAGCGGAAGGCAATCCAACGACGGATCAGAGCGCCTACGAACCGATCTTCCACGCCGCCTCTTCGATGATGGAGCGCTATCGTGACGCCCTCGGCGTGCGCAAAATGGTGCCCCAGGAACTGGCTCGCCTGGGCGTGAGAACATCGGTCAGAACAACGACCAAGGCGGGCGGCGACAGCAAGAAGAATCCATAGCGGCCCGCGGAGAGTTCAGGTTCGAACCAAACGCCTAGTATTTCGAACCAAACCTTCGCATCAGGGTATCGCTTTAGCGATGCCGGTAGTTCCGGAGAATCAGCGTCCCCTTCTGTGGCTGTTGGGTTGTCCGGGAAGTTTGTCGTATCGCGGTCTGAAGCGAATTCTATTTTTCAGAATCTATCTTATTAGCACTGTTTTCTAGCACGGTTCTTCTCAATATGGACATACGCAATGTTGTGATCATGGGTTCCGGATGCGCCGGCCACACCGCCGCCCTCTACAGCGCCCGCGCCAACCTCAAGCCGCTTGTCATCGAAGGCCATGAGCCGGGCGGACAGTTGTCGATGACCACGCTGGTGGAAAATTTCCCTGGGTTTCCCGAAGGCATCCAGGGGCCGGAGCTGATCGAAAACATGCGCAAGCAGGCCGAGCGTTTCGGCGCCGAATATCGCATGGGCCACGTGGTCAAAGCCGATTTGAGCAAACATCCCTTCGAGTTAAGCTTCGGCAAGGAGACTATTCATACCCGCACGCTGATCATCGCCAGCGGAGCCTCCGCACGCTGGCTAGGCCTGCCCAATGAGCACGCGCTGATCGGTCACGGTGTTTCTTCCTGCGCAACGTGTGATGGCTTCTTTTTTTCAGGCAAGGAAATCGCAGTGATCGGCGGCGGCGACTCCGCCATGGAGGAAGCGACATTCCTGACGCGCTTCGCCAGCAAGGTGACGCTTATCCATCGTCGCGAGCAGTTTCGCGCTTCGAAAATCATGCTTGATCGCGCCCGCGCGAATCCCAAGATCGAATTTCTAACCGACACCGTGGTCGATGACGTTCTCGATGTCAGCAAGAAAGAAGTGACTGCTCTGCGTCTGCGCAATCTGAAGAGCGGCGAAAGCTGGGATCTTCCTGCGAGCGCGATGTTTCTGGGTATCGGCCACATCCCGAACGCCAAGATTTTCCACGGCCAGCTCGAAACCGACGCCGATGGCTACCTGGTCACGCATAAGAATGTCTTCACCAAAGTGCCGGGCGTATTCGCGTGCGGCGACGTGCAGGACCGCCGCTACCGCCAAGCGATCACCGCCGCCGGCTCCGGCTGCATGGCGGCGTCGGAAGTGGAGAAATATCTGGAAGACGAAGGCCACTGAGACGCGTCCAGAAAAGATGCGTCCGCTCCAGAAAGTTTTTCTGGATCGTCGTGTTCGGAAAAGAATCCAAACCGCCAAGAAACTTGAAATCCTGAGGTGAAAAAACCATGAACTACCGGTTATTTGGAAATAGCGGCCTTCGGGTTTCCGAGGTGTCGCTCGGCACCATGACCTTCGGAGAAGACTGGGGATGGGGTGCGGCCAAGGACGAGTCGCGCAAAATTTATGATGCCTATCGTGAAGCTGGCGGAAATTTTATCGACACGGCCAATCTCTATACCAACGGAACCAGCGAAACACTGATCGGTGAATTCATTCGCGACCACCGCCAATCCGTCGTGTTGGCCACCAAATACACCAATGCCATGGCAGGAAGCGATCCGAATGCCGCCGGCAATCATCGCAAGAGCATGGTGCAGGCGCTCGAGGCGTCCCTCCGGCGCTTGAAAACAGATTACATCGACCTCTATTGGCTGCATATCTGGGATCAAATGACTCCTGTAGAAGAAGTCATGCGGGCGTTCGACGATCTGGTTAGCCAGGGCAAGATCCTCTACATTGGCGTTTCAGATGCGCCGGCATGGTGGATTGCACAGGCCAACACGCTCGCCGATCTGCGGGGTTGGACGCAATTCATTGGGCTGCAGATTGAGTATTCACTGATCGAGCGCACCGTGGAGCGCGAACTCATCCCCATGGCGAAGGCTTTTGAACTCGGGTTGGTCGCCTGGTCGCCACTGGCCGGGGGCCTGCTAAGCGGCAAGTATCATTCCGGCGGCGCGTCGGACGGCAGATACACAAGCGAAATGGCCAAGGCATTCCGGCGTACCGGGGAACAGGTGGATCGAGTGGTGTCTGCGGTCAAGGCGGTGAGTCAGCAGGTAGGTCATTCCTCCCCTCAAGTGGCTCTAGCGTGGCTGCGCTCCCGCGATATCAGCGTCATTCCAATCGTCGGGGCCAGGCGCGTGGCGCAGTTGGAGGATAACCTAGCCAGTCTTGAGTTAAAGCTTACGCCCGAGCAGGTCTCGACTCTGGACAAGGCAAGCGCCATCGAAATGGGCTTCCCGCACGATTTTTACGAAAATGAAATGGTGAAGACAGTAGCGTACGGCGGTTTGCGCGACAAGATCCTCGCCGCCTGAGCTCGTGTGGTGACGGGGCTTTGCCCCGTCCAGCCGAGCGAAGGTCGGCACCTGCCCGCGCCATGGCCATTGCTAAGCACCGGCCTTCAGCACTCGCTTCCGCGCCGCGGCCGGCAGCGTCTCGCAAGCCGTCCGCAGCACGAGTCGTGGTGTGTTCTTCCGAATCTTCATCAGGTACAGCACGGTGCGCGTCGGATCGGCCTTGGCCGTCTCGCGCAACAGCCAGCCCAATCCCTTCTGCACCATGTCGTCTTCGTCTTCGTTCTGCAGCAATTGATTCGAAAGCCGCACGATCTGTCGAAAGAACTGCCGCTCGCGTGTTCCGCGAATCAGCGCCACGCAAGCCGCACGCCGCCGCCAGCGATTCGGCGATTTCGCCCAGCGAAAAACCTCGCGGCAACGGCTAGGGTCGGCAGCCACCATCGGCGCCAGCACATCATGCACCAGCGCGTCGTGGTCGGCCCAACTGCTTACACGGTCGAGCCAGGAAGCGAAGAGCCGAAATTCAGCGTCGCCGAAATTCTGAGTTTGTTTTTCTAGAAGGAAAACGGCGAACACCTTCTCTTCAAGAACCCTGCCGGAGAAAAGTTCGTTGGCGACCTGCACCACGAAATCCATTCCTCGTTCGCGGACGATGCTGCGCCGGACCTGCACCGCCGCTTTTCTCAGTGCGGCCGTGTACCATCCGTGCGATTTGATTTCTTCTTTGAAAAACCACCGCACGCCAACCGCATGTTCGGCGGAACCGCCATCTTTCAGCACGCGGCGGATCTCATTCGCGACCTGGCTGGCTGTGATTTTGCGCTGGGCCATCTTTTCTTCTTTATCTTCATTTATTCCGCTGCCGGACCCGCGCCGCCAGTCCGCACTATCCGGTCATAAATCCACAGCAACACTGCCGTGACCAGGCCGACCGCCGTGACGCTCCACCAGATCCGCTCCGGCTGGTGCGCAACTTCCCCGAAGTGGTGAACCAGCGTCCCGCCAAACCGGCCCCCGATCAGCGATCCGATGCCAATGGGCAGGAACGCAAAACCCATGTACGTTCCTTGCTCCTCGGGAGGCGCGAGTCGTGAAATGTATTCGTAGTAACGCGGAGCCTGAATGATCTCGCCCAGCGCCAGCACAAACAGCGAGACTACCGCGCCCCAGATCGTCGGCCGCAGGGCGAGGATCAGCCAGGAGACAGAAGTGATCACCGTGCCCAAAATCACAGCTTGAAATGCCGGGATCTTGCGCGTCAGGTAATTCACCGCGAGCGTGAGGCAGATCACAGTTAGCCCGTCGGTTACCAGAATGATTTCGACGTCGGCGCTGGAGTTGATATAGCCGTGAATATAGCCGGGCAGACTGATGTACTGCTGCCAGAACACCACCCAGTAGCCTGTAAAGAGCAAGAGGAACCACATGAACCGGCTGACACCTGCGAGCACAAGAATCAGGAGGGCGCTCCAGATCCACCAGGGCACGGCGTATCTGGGATAGAACAACAAGCCTATGCGGAGCGACAAGGCGATCAGTAACACCGGCAGAACCAAGCGGTAATTGCCCACCACCACGCAGAAGTTGCGCGCGACGGTAGCGATCGAAGGCGGAGGCGCATCTCCTGCTTTGCGCGGTTCGCGGAAGAAGATGATGACCACAAAGAACATGGCAAAGACGCTGAGCGCCGCGATGCGGTACACATTCTCGACCCCGAGATTGCGATGGGCCCAGGAGGCGAACAAAGGACCGAGTGCGCCGCCAATGTTGACCATCGTGTAATAAATCGAATAGCCGATGGAGCGCACATTTTCCTTGGAAGCCCGCGCCGTCGTTCCCACCACGCAAGGTTTCACGAGCGAAATGCCGAGTGCTGGAAGAATCAGAATGCAGCCGACAAACAGGCCAAGCGGCACGGCGGTGCGCACCGGCGCCAGCCACGACGCTCCGATCGATCCGATCAGAAAATATGCGACGGCAAGAATCAGGTACGCCATCGAAAGCGCGCGGCGGAAACCCAGCCGGTCGGCCGCTGCACCACCGAAGATAGCGAGAAACCAAACCATGCCACCGAACAAGCCAGTCAGAGTTCCGGTTTGCTCGGTCGAGAAATTGAGCTTCTCCTGCAGATAGAGCGCGAGCGAAGCAAAAGCCCCATAGTAGGAAAGACGTTCGAAGATCTCGCTGATATTCGCGACCCAGAAGGGCCGTTCAAACCCAGCGCGGATTTCCTGCAAACGCTCGGAGAAGGTCAAAAGTGGCTCCTGATGCGGCGGTTCTAAGCGCCGTGTCTAAGCGCCGTGTCTTGCAGACTTAACGATAATTTGTCATCCTGAGCGGAGCGAAGGACCTATGTACTTGCTCGTAGCTCCGGAATGCATAGGTCCTTCGCTTCGCTCAGGATGACAGCGCGGTTTTATGTCGGCACTGGTTAGCCTCATACTTTCAAACGCCGGCGCACTTCCTCGGCCGCCAAGCCCGCCACACGGATCACTTTATTCCGGCTGGTCTGGCCGGCTGCAATAGTAACGGAGGACCGCGCTACCTTCAAAAGCTTTGCGAAAAAATCAATGCACGCGTCGTTGGCTTTGCCGTCCACGGGAGGGGCAATCAGGGTCAGTTTCAGCGCATCGCCGACTTCGCCGGCGATGCCATTCTTCTTCGCGCGCGGGTGGACTTTGACCGCGAAGGTGACGCCGACTGCGGTCTGGCCTATTGGGATCAATTGACTAATGACTCCATGCGATAACCCCCACGATAACTAAAGACCACCGCAAGGCCGATCACGATGTAAATCAACAAGTCGCGCTTCCTATTTGCCGAAGCGAGTCCTTGTTTGAGCATGACACTAATGTAGTGGTCTTGTCGGTGCAAAGTCTTTTTGGCATCCTCCCATCGCTGAGCCAGCGCAGCATCTTCACGATCGCGCCGAAAGGCGTTGCAGATTAGCGATGAAACCGTTCGTTCATAGGGGAACATGCGGTATGTCTCGTTGAACTCATTGAGCATTTCGTACATGTCCGGAAGCGAAGGGTGCGTTTCGCTGAAGAAGAGCATTCTCCTTTCAATCTCGGAGACTGAAACACCCTCAAGCAATGCCTGGTCCACAATTCGCGACGCGAGGAACTCCTTAGCCTCCAGTGGATCCATAACGCTGTTACCTCATGTCCTAACTCTTTCCCCAAAAATCGCCGTCCCGACGCGCACGCACGTTGCTCCCTCTTCAATCGCGACCTCGAAATCGTGCGACATGCCCATGGAGAGAACCGCAGTGCCGATCTGCGGCAGATTGCTCGCGGCGATGCGGTCCCGAATCTGACGGATTTGGCGAAAGTAAGCTCGCGAACCCTCGGGATCTTCGTTGTAAGGCGGGACGGTCATTAGCCCGCCGATGTTCAAGTTCCCCCATCGCGGCGCGCCAAGCAGAATCTGCTCCAGTTCGTCCGAACCCGGTGCAACACCGCTCTTAGCCTGCTCGCCGCCGACGTTGATCTCGATCAAGACGGATAACGTCTTGCCCGCGCCTTCCGCGGACGCATTCAGCTTTTCCGCCATCCGAACTGAGTCGACGGAATCCACCGCGTCAAACAGTTCTGCAGCTTTCGTCGCCTTATTTGTCTGCAGATGTCCGATCAGGTGCCATTCGACGTCGCGCAAATCTCGCAACGCGTCCGCTTTCCCGGCAAATTCCTGCACCCTGTTCTCGCCGAAAACGCGGAGACCGGCCGCGTGCGCCCCGCGGATGCGCTCCACACCGAACGTCTTGCTGACTGCCATGAGTGTGATTTCATCTGCATTGCGGCCCGCCCCGCGCGCCGCCGCCGCGATACGCTCCCGCACTCGGGCAGTATTGTCCGCAATCGACATAGGACAAAAATCCCACAGGACACAAAGTATCACGACGGAGAATTTGTCTTGGCTTTGGCGCCATCGCCGGTGCCGAGCTGCGCTCGGCTTGGACGGGCGGGACGCCCGTCCCCACACAAGGTCTTCTTACATCATGCCGACCGGCGGCGCGGGTTCATTGGGATCGCCGGCGCTTGTAAGCGGAATCCGAATCATGATCCCGGCCAATCCGGCCATCACGACCAATCCCGCGACATACGACGGATGTTGAAATATCTGCGGTATTGGCCAATTGCGGCCTTTTGCCACCGCCACGATTCCCGCCCAAACCAGGCCAAGCAGAGATTCTCCGACGATTAGCCCGGAAGCGGTGAGCACTCCGGCATTCTCGACGCGTGCCATTTGCGCGGAATTGAAACCGCGCCGCTTGGCGAGCCAATCCCCCAAGGCGCGGAAAACTCCGCCCACGAAGATCGCGAACGTGGTCTCAAAGGGCAGGTACATTCCCACCGCCACCAGCATGGGACTACGCACCTGCATCATGATCATGGCAATGCCCATGAAGACGCCCACGACGACGAGTGGCCACGGCATATCGCCGCCCACCACCCCAACCGCCAGTGTGGCCATGAGTCCGGCCTGCGGTGCCGCGAGCTCACGGCTGCCAAAACCGAATGACTTATTCAGCAGCGCCACTGGAAAGTACATCACCAGACTCGCCACCACCACAGCAATCAACTCGGCCATCTGAATCTTGCGCGGGGTGCCACCGAGAATGTAACCGACTTTGAAGTCCTGCAGCAGCTCACCGGCGACGGCTGAGGAAACGCAAACCACCGCGGCCACGCTCAATACCGCTAACACGCCCGATGTTCCCGAGACTCCCAGTGAAACCATGAGCAGGGCGGCGATGAGCAGGGTGGAAAGAGTCAGACCCGAAATCGGGTTATTAGAGGAACCGATCATGCCCACGAGGTTCCCGGAAATTGTGGCGAAGAAAAAGCCGACGACGAGCAGCACCGCCGCCGCCAGGATCGCCGGCCCGACCAGCCCAGTGAGATAAACATAGAGCACGCACATGAACACGAACATGAGCGCAATCAAGCCAAACACGACTTTTGAACTCATATATTGTTCGGTACGCGTGAGCTGGGCTCGCTGGTCCGCCGTCTGGCGTAAATCGCTGATCGCTTTGCCAAAGCCCGCCGTCAGACTCTTGCCCATTTTGAACAACGTATAAGCCGCTCCCACCAGCATTCCGCCCACGGCGATCGGACGCACCACGAACTTCCACACCGCATACGCCATGATCGTCCAGTCATCGGGCGTATTTGCCGGGAGGTATTGCTTGATCTGCGGCCCAAGAAAATAAATGAGCAGAGGAACCATCAATCCCCAGGCAAGTACGCCGCCGGCGAACTGGATGGAGGCGAGTCGAAGCCCTATGATGTATCCGACGCCAAGGTAAGCGGGACTTACGCTAGGCGCCGCAAAGGTACTCGTCCCGCCCGCCGCCACGATGTTCTTGCTTCCGGCAAGACCGAGCCGTACCTGGCTGCGTCCCAGACTCCCCACCCCAAAGGTAAAGTCCTTGCCGGCGGCGAACAGGCCGAAGCTTCCCAGGATGTACACAAGTCCGCCAACCCCTATATTCCAGAAAAGATACTTGGCAGCCTGCGCGCCGCGCTGTCCAGCCTTGTGAATCTCCGACGCCGCTACCGATTCGGGGAACGGAAGTTCAGGGTCTTCCACCATGACTCGCCGCACTAAAGAGATAAAGAGCACCCCGAGGATGCTTCCGACCATAATCAGCGCGGTCGATTTCCAGTACGAATCAAACGACCAGAAGTTCGGCCAGACACCGGCGAGTACGAATGCGGGAAGAGTGAAAATCGCGCCTGCCGCCACCGACTCCCCGATGGAACCCGCAGTTCGGGCAATATTTTCTTCGAGCAGCGACCCCTTCCAGGCTCGCAATACCGCCATGGAGATGACAGCCGCCGGATACGTTGCCGCGATGGTGATGCCGGCGCGCAAACCGAGATAAGCGTTGGCCGCGCCCAGAACCACCGTCAGGATCAGACCCAGAAACATGGCCCGGAATGTGAACTCCTTCATTTTCATTGTTTCCGGAACATAGGGGCGATGCTTGCGGGGGGCTTCAGTATTCGCCGCAGGAGTGCTCATTGGGTCCTCTTGGTCACCGGAAATTTCGTTGCCGATTCACAGTAGCAGAGACGGCGCACCTTAACATGCCGAAAGGCAGATTTACAAGTACAGCCTGTCACTCACCAAATCGGATGAGCGCAGAAGGCGCTTTTTGCCAGCAACGTTTATCCGCAACTTTACGTCTCAATCAGGGTTAGAATGATTCTGTCCAGGAGGTGTTCCGTGACCCCTGCTGCCAGATCCTCTCGGAGCCGGTTTTTTGAGGAATTTCGCTGCCGGGGATGTGGTTTTCAAGAAGCATGTCGCTCCCGCCCTCGTGGTTTCTTTGAAAAGCATGTGCTTCCGTTATTCTGGCTGCAAGCGGTGCGCTGTGAGCGCTGCTATCACCGGGGCTACGTCTGGTCCACGATTCAGGTGCTCGAACGCTTTCAAGCCGACCGCAAACGGTCCCAGAGTGAAGAGCCGGGCGGTTCGAAGTCCGATGACCGCGTTGCATAGCGACGTGCACCACGTCTATACTGACCGAGGACTAGCGCTGTAGCGCTAAAGTCTAGCCTGGCCATGCGTCATCGACTTGCCGGGTGCGGGAGGCCGTCTTCAGCAGTAGTAGTGCTGGGTTTCGAATACGGGCTGCCCAGGGCCAAGCGGGAGATCATGAGTTGGCAAGGCATGGTTTCACCGGTTGGGCTGAGCGCGTTGCTGCGACTTTATTCTTCACTTTTTTCCCTGCCGATTGCCGTATCTGTGGTTCTCCGCTACTTAGAGTTTCCCGACTTCTCGTTTGTAAAGCATGTGTGCTCGCCCTTCGACCGCTCAAGGGGTCGTTCTGCGCCGTTTGTGGAGAAGCGCTGCATTTTGGAGCCTGCATGGATCCCTTAGAGCCGGATCACTGTGAGACTGAGACACGGTGGCTGCTTTGTCAGCGCGTGGATCCTCCCTTTGAGCGAGCGGTCGCCTGCGGCGGCTATGACGGCGGATTGCGCGACCTGATCCATGTGCTCAAGTTCCAGCAGGTTCGGCCCGCGGCGGCGGTTCTGGGCCGCATACTGGCGGAGACGATTGCCAACCTGGAACAGGCGATGCCCGTGGGCACAATTGTGGTCGTCCCTGTTCCCCTGCATGCGCGCAAGCAAGGGCAGCGTGGATTCAATCAGGCGGAGATAATCGCGCGCAGCGCGCTGAAACAACTGTCGCGCCCGAAAAGATTTGAATTGTGCACGGGAGTCCTGGCGCGGCGCCGTGAAACGGGAAGCCAGATCGGCCTGACTCGCCATCAACGGCGCGAGAACCTGCGCGGCGCTTTTGCGCTCGGCGATCCAATGCGGATATTGAACCGCGACATCTTATTGGTTGACGATGTCTATACCACTGGGACCACGGCATCCGAATGCGCGCGGGTGCTTCGTCGCGCGGGCGCAGCGCGGGTGTGGGTGGCGACAGTGGCCCGCACTTTGAAGATTACCGATGTCATCTCCTTATCGGGGCATCTGCCAGAGGATACTTCGGAGGAAGGGGACAGGGAAGCAAAGCCCGCGTGCGCATAGCGGCGCACGGGTAAGAATCATGTCGTTGCGATTTCACAATTTCGGTGGAAGTATGCGGTCGCACCTTCCGGCCTCCATGCTCGCCTCCGGCATGCACCAGGAAAGCGATGGCCACGCGCTGCATCAGCCCGTGCTGGTGCTGAACGCCTCCTATGAGCCGATCAATGTCTGTGCCGCGCGCCGTGCGATTGTGCTGGTGTTGAAGGGCGTTGCCATGACCGAAGAAGAAAACGGACACTTCCTACACGCCGCCCGCATTGCCATGCGCGTGCCCTCGGTGATCCGTCTGCTGGAGTATCGCCGCATTCCGCACCAGTCGCGCGCGCTCTCGCGCAAAAACATTCTGCTGCGCGACCGCAACACCTGCCAGTATTGCAGCACCACGCTGCCCTCCGGCGAACTCACGCTGGATCACGTGATTCCGCGCTCGCGCGGCGGCCTCTCCACCTGGGAGAACCTCGTCGCCTGCTGCCATCCCTGCAACCGCCGCAAAGGCAACCAGCTTCCGCACGAAGCCAACATGAGGCCTGCGCGCGAACCGCGCTCCTTCAACCTCCACACCAGCCGCCATATCATGCGTTTGATGGGGCACAGCGACGATAAGTGGAGAAAGTATCTTTTCTACTAACGGGCTGAAAGTCGGGAAGCAGGAAGCAGGTTTTACGCGTTCAAGATGAAATTGTCTTGAGCGTACAAAATCAAATTGTCATCCTGACCCTGAGCTTGTCGAAGGGGAAGGACCTGTTTTTTGCCGGTGGAATGGACAGCGGATCCTTCGCTTTGCTCAAGATGACAAGTTACAACAGCGAATTCTGCACTCTCACTTGCCCTGAAATAACAACGGCGCGAAGTGCGCCAGATTATCGCGCCACACCATCCATGTATGCATGCCGGGAGTTTCGATGGCCGTCACCGGAACATCCTTGGACTTGAGCCACGCAATGAACTTGCGGTTCGGAGTGATGAGGTGATCCTCGGTCCCACAAGCAATCCACAGCAGATGCAGATTCGCGCTCTTTCCATTCAGTGCGGAGAATCGCTCCCCGTCATGTTGTACCAGCGCTGAGCTAAATCCTCCCACCCAGCCGAATAGCTCCGGGTGGGTCAGACCAACCGTCAGACTTTCCAATCCGCCCATGGAGAGCCCAGTAATCGCGCGATCGTCCCTTTGCTTCGAAACGTGATATTCGGATTCCACCTGCGGCACCACTTCGGTCAGCAGCGCCTGGCTGAAAAGACTCACATTGTGTTTGATCGCCGCGTCATCATCCCACACTCCGTCGCCGCTGGTTACAAACTTCATATCCCCGTAGCCCAGCGGCATCGCCACCAGCATCGGCTTCACTTTTCCCGCGGCAATCAGGTTATCGAAAATGAAATTCGCCTGTCCCACTGCTGTCCAGCCGTTAGCCATGTCACTCCAGCCGTGCAGCAGATACAGCACCGGGTACCGCTTTCCCTTCTTCGGATCGTAACCTGGAGGCGTATAGACGTAGTACTCACTCTGCCCGTCGACCAGCCCGCTCACCACTTTGGATGTGTAGAAGTGACGATGCACCACACCGTGGGGCACATCGCGTGCCTCCCATAGTTGAGGGACGTTGACCGGCACTGTCACCATGTTCCCGACAGAGATCAGGTTCGGTATGATCACAGGATTCTTGGGATCGGACTGCGCTCGCCCGTCCACCTTAAACGCATATCCGTAAATCTCCGGCGGCAGCGGAGGCGTGACCACGCTCCACACTCCGTTGCTGTCTTTCTCCATGGGAAGCGGCTCGGTCGCACCTTCGAGGTTGAGCAAAACCTTGCCTGCGGCAGGATCCTGATAACGGAAAGCGATGCTTCCATCGGGATGCACTTCGTGGGACGGGAAAGACGCGGTCGCTTGTCCGAGCGCCCGAACGGACACTGCGAGCGGAATAGTCAGAGCGAGAGCAACGAGGCCCGTTGTTATATGCGACGCGTGTCGAGGTTTCATGGCGGCAAGTTTACCGGTTTGCCCTAGGCGCCACCACCCCAACCCTCGCTCGAAGCCTGACTACTGCGGCTTCGGCGGCTCAGGCGGCGGTTGCTCTCCCGGCTTCGGCTCCGCCTTCTGCACTTCCTGTCCTTCGAACGTGATTCTCGATTTCGATCCGAAGCGCCGGTAGTTCGTATACTTGACGATCTCGCGGATCTTTACGTCCTGCATGGAGAAGTGGAGCGTGTCCTCGGCCCGCGTATAGGTAGGAAACCAGAACTGGCCGTCAATCTGTTCGCGCCAGGTGGTGAACTTGGGGAACAGGTTCTCGTTGCCTCTCTTCCCCGGATGGATGTCGGGTACGGTCTTGCCATAAGTTTCCACGATCTGAAAATCGTGGTCGTCCACCCAGATGCGCCCCTGGAAATAGCGCTTTTTTTTCTCCATCTGCTTGGGGGCAATGTCGAATACATAGGTGTTCAGTTCATCCTGTTTTTGCTGGCCGATATACATAATGTCGTACTCCCCGACTTCATCCGAGGTCAGTACGAATGGGAGTCGGTTCTCGATGTCGTCGATGTCTTCTTGGGTCATCTGAATTCGTGTCAGCGAGGTCTGCGGTGCAAAGACCACGTTCTTGAACTTGCGTCCCTTGTCATCGAAGGTCACATCGAACACATATTGATAGGTGCCATCGATGGTCTCTCCGTCGAGCGTCATGACCTTGACGTCCTGCCGGTAGGTGTACTGATCACGCGCCTCCTTGAACTCTTTTTCCTTGGCGGCGAAGCGCTTGATGATTTCCTCGACCGTAATCCCTTTGGGCGCGGATTTGTCGAGAGGGCCTTCCTGCGCCCGCGCCGCCTGCGGGATCATGGCCACCAACATGATGACAGCGACCAGGGCGCAAGACGGTTTCGCGGTGGAAAAAAGGGAGCGGGAACGTAACCGAGCAGGTCGGAAGGGATATCTCATAATCCCTATTCTAACGAAAGGGAGCACGAAAAAGTTAACAGCAGCCTCCACCCCCAGAGCCGCCGTGCAACGGCCCTTCGGAGGGGGTGGAAGACTGCAGTTCTGCCTACTTCATTCGATGCCGCCGGCGTGTGAAAGTTAGCCGCATTTACCTTTCTTTACCTTCGCGTACTTTGCCCGCGCGCGAACCCACCATGATCTTAGCCGCACCCCACTCGACCAGTCCCGGAAATAGCTGATAAAGCTTTATGATGGGAATCATGGTCCAGGGCACGACGACCTCACGCTTTCCTTGGCGATAGCCGCGATAGGCCGCTCGAGCCACTCGCTCAGCCGTGATGCCACGCACCGATTGCGGACGGACGGTGCCCTGGCGGTTGGCGACCAGGTGCTCGCCGAAATCGGTGCTCACATAGCCGGGACAGACGGTAAGCACGTTGATCTGGTCGCGCTTCAACTCCATCCGCGCGCCTTTCCCGAGAGCGTTCATCGCAAACTTGCTGGCACAGTACAAAGTCATAAACGGCACTGGGATGTGTCCGGCAACACTCGAAATGTTGACGATGCTCCCGCCGCCTTCTTCGCGCATGGCCGGAACCACCGCCTGCATGCAGGCGATCGTCCCAAAGAAATTGGTTTCGAATAATTCGCGCAATGCCGACATCTCCATATCGGCAACCGAGTCGCGGATGCCCACCCCCGCATTATTGACCCACACATCGACCCGATCAAAGTGATGCAGCGTGAGGGCAAGCGCGCGGTCGACATCTTCGCGATTGCGAACATCGCAGGCCAGAGCAAGCGTGCGGTCGGTGTGGCCCACCCGGTGGCGGGCGGCCTCGGCGCGACTGGCATCGCGCGACAGCAACACCACGCTGGCGCCCTCGTCGGCAAAAACTTTGGCAATCGCTTCCCCAATTCCCATGGAAGCCCCGGTCACGACCACGACTTTTCCATCCATTTCCATGGCGACCCTTGTATCGCGTGAAGGGCGACCAAGTCAATGCACACGTAGGGGCGGACGCATTCGTCCGCTCAACGGAGCGAAGGCCCGCATGGTTAGCTAAGTCAAGTGATAGCTATGTCACAGGGAACCGGCTGCGATCGCCATGCCCGGACGAATGCGTCCGGGCCGGTCCGGGCCTACGTGGCTTCCCCAGTGGCGTAAAATCGTGTGCACTGGAGGCGATGTGAGTTCGCTGATGCCCATCTTCCCGCTCGAACTGGTGCTGCTGCCGGGGGTTCCGCTGCCGCTGCACATCTTTGAGCCGCGCTACAAGGAAATGATTGGGGAATGCCTGGAACAGAAAAAACCCTTCGGCATAGTGCGGGCGTCTTCCGACGGAGTCGCCGACATCGGCTGCACGGCCGAGATCATGTCTGTCACCAAGAAATATGACGACGGGCGCATGGATATTCTGACCCGTGGGGTCGAGCGTTTCGAGGTGATCCAGGTCAACGAAGAGCGATCATTTTTGCAGGCCGAAATTTTACTGGTGCAGGACGAAGACGACGAAGACGAACCTGGCAAGCCCGCTACCGAGATGGTGACACAGGCAGTGCGCTTGCACGCCGAGATCGCGAAGCTAGCTGGGGCAGAACCCTCCGGCCCCGACGAGCAAGCCAGCAATCTGTCATTCTTACTCGCGGGATCGCTCCCCCTCGACCTCGACTTCAAGCAGAGTCTGCTCTCGACGCTATCGGAAGCAAAGCGTCTGGAGGCGGTAGTCGGCTATCTCGAAGCGATTCTGCCTGGACTGCGGCGGGCGGCGAAAGCGCGCTGGAATTAGCTCTCAGCCGCCATCTCAGTAGTGCAGCAGTTCCCAAGTAGCCGATCGCTCGGAAGCGAGCCCTCCTGCGGCGTCAGCGTGCCCTTAAATTGTCAGGTTAACGTGCCTCGCCTTGGTTCCCGCACGTAGACGACTGGAACCAGAACTGCTTTGCCTGATGGTCATAAATCAGTCGGTAGCCTTGCATGAGATCCTGCCCCAGCGTCATTACCGAACGATCGGCAATCCCCAAGGTTTCGTAGCTGGAGAGGTCCATCACTCTTGCTTCAGCATTACGTACCTCGACGCCAGCAAAACGAATGATTCCGACCGGTCCTTTTCTGGACGGCATTCCCTTCGAGTTCGCTCCATAGGTGAGATCGGCGTCTCGAAAAGTGCTGGAAGCGGGATCGATTCCGGCGGCTGCCGCAAAACGGCCGTTGATTCGCGTTTCTCTCGATCCAGTATCCAGTACCGCTAAGCCTTCTACTCCATTTACCGTGACTGGCAGGGTCAACTGAGTTCCATTGCGGACGGAGCCTGCTTGGATCGGGGCAACGTTCGATCCGAGAATCGCTCCCATGTCTTGCGGTTTAGGAATGATCTTCACCGTGCTACACGGGAAATCAAAAATGACGACCCTGCCATCCATGAAATCGTTGCCGATAACGCCCGCCTCCTTGCCCGCATCGTGGCGATCAGGGATATTGTCGCCAACCGTATTCCTGATGGTTTGCCCATCGACGGTCAATGTTTTGACCTTGTATGTCGGTACCGTTATGCTCCCGGTCATTCCGACGAGCTCGTCAGATTTTCCAGCTCGTAGCTTTTGTTGAACCGCAAACCAGTTGTAAAACCCGCTTCCATCCGCACCCGTGTCCAAAATGAATGGAAAAGGTCCCTGGCCGTTGACAAAAGTGGGTAGAACAAGGTGTCCATCGCCTGTCGGGCTCAACGCTACGTCCGCGTAAACGACGACGCAGCTCATCATCGCGACTACGCCTAGCTTCACAAGTAGTCGATACACAAAAACATCCTTTCCTGTTTGCAAACCTCCAAAGGCGTCTCGGTGGTTGTCCGGTTATCGATTAGACGACGCGATCCGCCTTCGGTTATCCGGAACCTGATCCACCAGCCAGTTTCACTGAATCAGTTTGCGCTGGCAACTGACAACGCTCCTCGGCGGTATAATCCGCATAAGATTTCCTGTGGGGGTTTCATCATGAGTTTTGCCCGGACTCTCGGCGAATTGCGCCAAAGTCCTTTCACCGCACAGCGTCTCGGTTCGCGGCTGGTCAAAGATGAGTTGCGCGAGAACCTGATGTCGCGGCTGCGCGAAGGCAGCCGGATATTTCCGGGCATCGTCGGCTACGACGACACGGTGGTGCCTCAGATCGTGAACGCGATTCTCTCGCGGCATAATTTTATTCTCCTCGGGTTGCGCGGACAGGCAAAGAGCCGCATCTTGCGCGCCCTGACTGCGTTGCTTGATCCGCAGATGCCGTACGTCGCGGGTTGCGAGATCCACGATAATCCGTATGCTCCGATCTGCCGGCGGTGCCGTGAACTGGTTGCAAAAGAAGCAGACGCGACGCCGATTGCCTGGCTGACGCCCGATCACCGCTACGTAGAAAAGCTCGCGACACCCGATGTCACCATCGCCGACCTGATCGGTGATATCGATCCCATCAAGGCGGCGCGCGGCGGGCACGAACTATCCAGCGAGTTCACCGTTCACTATGGTTTGCTGCCCCGCGCCAATCGCGGAATCTTTGCCATTAACGAGTTGCCGGACCTCGCGGGCAAGATCCAGGTCGGCCTCTTCAACATCATGCAGGAGGGCGATGTGCAGATTAAGGGATATCCTATCCGCTTGCCACTTGATGTCGCGATCGTGTTCAGCGCGAATCCCGAAGACTACACCGCGCGCGGCAAGATCATCACGCCGCTGAAGGATCGTATCGGCTCGGAGGTTCGCACCCACTATCCAGCGACGGTGGAAGAAGGCATCGCGATTACCGCGCAGGAAGCTTGGATAGCTAGAGACGGATCGCGGCTGCGTATTCCGAACTATATCAGCGAAGTGATCGAGCGCATCGCCTTTGCGGCGCGCGACGACAAAAAAATCGACAAGCGGTCGGGCGTAAGCCAACGCTTGCCGATCTCCGCCATCGAGAACGTAGTTTCAAATGCCGAGCGGCGCGCGCTGATGCATCAGGAAAAATTGGTCGTGCCGCGCATCAGCGACATCTACGCGGCCCTCCCGGCGATCACCGGCAAACTGGAACTGGAATACGAAGGCGAGATGAAAGGTGCGGATCACGTGAGCCGCGAATTGATCCGCACCGCGGTCGCGAAGACGTTCGATAGCTATCTTCACGGCGTCAATTTGAGTCAGGTAGTGACGTGGTTCGATCTGGGTGGCGAGATTCAGCTCAGCGACAATGCTGCCGCGCAGGAAGTGCTGGAAGGCCTGGGCCAGATTCAGGGCCTGATGGAAAAACTCGTCAAGCTGAACGTTGGCCCGAAAGACAGCCCCGAGATGCAGGTGTCAGCCGCAGAGTTCGTCCTCGAAGGCCTGCACGCGCACAAGAAAATCGGACGCAACGAGGAGCGCGTGTTTACCGCCGGAGAAAAACCAATGAAGGTCCCTGAGAAACAGCCGTTTGAACGGGAGGATCCCGGATTTGGGCGCAAACGAGGGTTTAATTAGTCGTTGGTCGTTAGTCTGGCCCTAATCGTGAGCGAGCAGGCGCTGCGGCCAATTTCTCGATTATTACTCTGAAAATTGAAGCAAGTGAACGCGCAGACTCACGAAGAACCGCTAACGACCAACGACGACCGACCAACGACCGCTGCCATGAAACGCATCCGCTACTCCAAATACGTTCCCGACCCCGCCAGCGAGATGAGCATGGAAGACCTGCTCAGCGCGCTCTCGGATTATTTCCTGCAGAGCGGCTTCAACGACAATTTCTGGTACGAAATGCCCGACGGCGAGCAGACGCTGGACGAACTGAAGCGCGCCCTGGAACAGGCGCTGCTCAACGGCGAGATGTTTGACGAAGAAATGCGCGACCGCCTGCAGCAGATGCAGATGGAAGGCGAACTCGAGGAGTTGATCGAGAAGTTGATCGAGCGCATGCAGCAGGAGGATTACATCTCGGTCGACCGACCGCATGACCCTTCCAAACAATCGAGCGTGGGCGGACAGGTAGGCGACGCGCAGCAGGCAAAGTTCGAGATCACCGACAAGAGCCTCGACTTCCTCGGATTCAAAGCTCTGCGCGATCTGCTGGGGTCGCTCGGCAAGTCGAGCTTCGGACGTCATGACACGCGCGACATGGCGACCGGCATCGAGGCGAGCGGTGCTTCGAAACTATATGAATTTGGCGACACGCTGAACCTCGACATCACGGCGACGCTTTCGAGCGCGATCCAGCGCGAAGGCCTGGGACTTCCTCTGAACCTCGAATACAACGACCTGCAGGTGCATCAATGCGAATACCAGTCGTCGTGCGCGACCGTGCTGATGCTCGACTGTTCGCATTCCATGATTCTGTATGGCGAAGACCGCTTCACCCCGGCGAAGAAGGTAGCGATGGCGCTGGCGCAACTGATTCGCACGCAGTATCCCGGAGACTCGCTGTCGCTGGTTCTGTTTCACGATTCGGCGGAAGAAGTGCCGCTCTCGCAGCTGGCAAGGGTGAAGGTTGGCCCGTACTACACGAATACGCGCGAAGGCCTGCGCATGGCGCAACGCATTCTGCAACGCCAGCGCAAGGACATGAAGCAGATCGTCATGATCACCGACGGCAAACCGTCGGCGCTCACACTCGAAGACGGTCGCATATACAAAAATGCCTTCGGCCTCGATCCGCTCGTGGTCAGCCAGACGCTCGAAGAAGTGTCAAAGTGTAAACGGGCGGGCGTGCTGATCAACACCTTCATGCTGGCGTCGGACTATGGGCTGGTGCAGTTCGTCCAGAAAGTGAGCCAGATGTGCCGCGGCAAGGCGTACTTCACGACGCCGTACACGCTCGGCCAATATTTGCTGATGGATTACATGTCACGGAAGACGAAGACGATTCATTAGCTGAGCCGTACGGTGGAGGGACGGGGCGCCTCGCCCGTCAATGAAGGTCTTCCACCCGCCAAAAGCAGTATTACAGAAGTAACACGTCCGTGCCAATCCGGGCGCAGCTTCGGTGTAAAATTGCAGCAAGATATTCCGCACGGAGACGGGTTATGAAACGAATTGCTGCTTTCATGTTGCTGGTCGTCTTGAGCATTGCAGGCTCGATGCCGGCTCATGCTCAACGCATCAGCCCTGAACAGAATGCGCGCCAATCCCGGAAGGCGATCAAGAAGCAGCAAAAGATGTTGAACAAGGCAAACAAGAAACAGCGGAAAGCAATGAAGAAAGCCGCGAAGTCGCAACGGAAGGCGACCAAAAGAGCGAACCGTCGCTATAAGCAGTAGCCTTTCGTGTTTCCCTAGCCATTCGTCACCAATCCACAGTGACCGCCCGCACATCCGCTCGATCCCTAACGCGCTAAGCTGAATCCACTTCCAGGACAGCTCCCGGTCCCGTTCCCTCCAGAAAGAGGTCGCTATGCGTGTGTCAAAACGCGTGTTGGTCGTCGTACTCATTCTCGTGTCAAGTGTCGCAGCAGCGCAGGAATCGGACTAAGTCATCGCTGAGCGCGTTCTCGGTCCGCAATGGAAACAGCTTTCGCGCCGGGCCGGAATAATATTCGCGGGCACGGTGCTCACCGCCGCGAAGCAGAATGTAACAAACCAGGCCGCGGCCTCAGATCAACCGGCTCCGGGGGCAGTCCCGGCGGTGGAGTTGAGCTTTCGCATAGACCAGGCGATTGCCGGGGTAGAGACAGGACAAGTTCTTACCATTCATGAGCGGGCCGGCACGTGGTCCATGCATCGCCCGATGAGCAAGGGCTAGCACATCCTTATCTTCTTATATTCGCTGCGTCGATTGGGCCATGTTGATCTCAGGCAGGACTTGTTCCCCCGTGACGGCGTCGCCCTGACAGTTGGGGATGCGCGGCACAACTTGAGAGGCGCTCCCGACTTCACGTATTACCAAGTTGTCTTGGCTTGCGACGGAGCGCCCTCGAAATATACTCGGTTTCCAATCTTTGAGGAGAGTGAGAAAGTAGAATCCTGGTTGATTAGTGCCTTGGGAAAATGGCAACTTTCCCCCGAAATCTTGTTTTTTGTACTCGACACGATAAAACCCTACGCGACTGGGAATCCTCTCCTCTACGCTCTCCTCCAAAATGAACGACAGAGACAAGCATGAGCTTCTCATCCCAGTTCTGGAGTCTGTGATGCTCCTTGATGTCCGCCTTGAAGATGATAAAGGCAGAACCATTGGTAGCACGGCGTACTATACCGACGATTCGTTCCGTATCCGACTCATGGACGCCAATGGTAGGAAAGTCACAGTCAAGAACAAGGGCCATGCGTCCCCGACGATAGTCTTCGGGCCCGAGACCCCGTTCAATCATGAGCCTGTCATCATATCGCTGACGTGGATCGCCGAAGAAGTCACGTGCACGGTTGAGGCGTTCGAGCGCCTGCTCTGATTGAGCAGTCTGGTGTTGGCAAAGTGATACACTCACGCACTCCGATTATTAGCATGGAATTTTTCTAGAATGGGTAAGCCAACTATATTAGTGCTACGCTAAACCTATGATTCCAAAAGAGCGTGGAATTATTTTTTTCGCCAATCACCAGCTATTTCTTAGTCCACTGATCGACCCAGTCGTTAACCGTCTTATACCAAAGCTGAGAATTCTGCGGCTTCAGCACCCAGTGCCCTTCGTCGGGGAAGTAAAGCATCTTTGATGGCACGCCCATAGTCTGAAGCGTGGTGAAAAGCTGGAAGCCTTCACTGACATCGAGCCGGTAGTCAAGCTGTCCATGGATGACTAGCGTAGGCGTCTTGAACTTCGCAGCCGAATTCCGCGGAGACCACTTCTCGTACATCTCCGGGTTGGTGTATGGAGTGCCCTTGAACTCCCAATTATTGAACCAGAGTTCTTCGGTCGTACCCCATGCAGACACGGTATTAAACATGCCGTCGTGCGAGACGATGCACTTGAAGCGGTCGGTGTGGCCGAGCACCCAGTTGGCCATGAATCCGCCGTAGCTGGCGCCCAGCGCGCATTCGCGATCTTTATCGATAAACGAATAAGTCTTCTCCGCGTAGTCAAGTCCCTTCGTCAGGTCTTCAAACGGAGCGCCGCCCCAGTCGCCGTTGATGGCGTCGATGAACTTCTGCCCATATCCGGTCGAGCCGTGGAAGTTGATCATGATGACCACAAATCCATTGGCAGCAAAGAGTTCGGGATTCCAGCGGTAGGACCAGTCGTCTCCCCAGGCGCCCTGCGGGCCTCCGTGGATCAGGAACTTTACGGGATATTTCTTGCCGGGGTCAAAGTTCGGCGGCTTGACGAGGAAGCCTTGGACCCTGTCGCCCTTCGCACCTTCGAACCAGAAGGATTCGAGCGGGGACATGGCGACTTGGGAGAGAACGGCGTCGTTGAGGTGAGTGAGCGGCTGAACCAGTTCCTTGGGAAGTAATGCCAGCTTATAAATTTCGACGGGGTGCTCGATCGACATGCGACTGAAAAGCAAAGTTCTCCCGTCATTCGTAGTTGCGAGGTCGTCGCTGTAGCCCGCCGCACTCTCGTGAACGAAAAGTGACTTGGGCTCAGGCCCGATCAGATGAACCGCCCAAACCGGCGAAATGCCCGAGACCTCCGAGCCGAAGTAGATGCCGGACGAATCAGGAAACCACGTGAAGGTCCCAACCCATCCACCAAATGTTTCTGTAAGGTCCCTTTTCTTGCCCGTCTTGCGCTCGTATAGCATCAGCCGAAACCGGTCGCTCTCGTATCCCGGACGCTGCTGGGCGCGGTAGGCGATGTACTTGCCATCGGGCGAATAGAGCGGAGTCGAGTCGCTGGCGGGATTGTCGGCGGTGATGTCCCGCGGAGCGACGGGCGCCCCGCCCGTCCCTCCATTCACCGGAACGATCCAGAGATCGTTGTTGGTAGAGGTGGCTTCGACCTTGTCGTGATTCGAGGTGTAGCAAATCTCCTGCCCGTCAGGCGAGAAAGCATAGTTCTCCTGTCCGCCCAGCGAGAACACAGGAGAGTCGTAGTCGCCAGGCGTAAGGTCGCGGGGAGGAGGTGGCGCGATACCCGATCCCGCAGACGTCGCGCCAGGCATCGTTCGCGGGGAAGCGAGCACATCCGGGACCACCAAGATATGCGATCTCTTCCCGGCTTTGTAAGCGTTCCAGTGGCGATACAGCAGACGATCAAAGACGAGCGCCTTGACGTGGGATTCTTCGGATTCTTTCAGTCGTCGAGCGTTGCAATCAGCTTCCGCGGCAGGCGCGCCGTCGCACTCCGGATAAACATCCGAAGTGAAGAGAATGTTCTTGCCATCAGGAGACCAAAGCTCGCCGCCCGCTTCGGTAGCAATCGAAGTCAGTCTGTGTACGCCGCTAACGGCGCCAGCCGAGCCATCGAACTCAGCAATCCAAACCTGTGACCCGCTTTCTTTATTCGAAATAAACGCAAAGCGCTTCCCATCAGGGGCCCAGCGCGGACGGTCGCCATCCTGATCGCCAATAAGCACGCGTTCCGGTCCGCCAGCCAGCGGCACGATCCAGATGTGCGGAGTCTTTTTATTCGCGGCCAGATCCACATCGACCGCGCTGAACAGCACCCACTTGCCGTCAGGAGAAGGCACAGGCTCGCCAACGCGCTTCAGTTTCATCATGTCCTCGAAGGTGAAGGGGTGCTTGGCTTGGGAGAAAGACGGTAGAGAAGTGATGAGGAGAACGAGAAGAAAAGCAAAACGGCGCATGACGTGCCTCCGTGGAACAAAAGAGTGTAGCACTCTGCAAGGTTCGCGTAGGGACAGCCTCCCTCGGCTGTCCAGCCGGGCAAAGCCCGGCTCGGAGTATGGTGCCGGGGGCGCATGAAAAATGCATAAGAGAGACGATGGCGGGCCCTGATACACCGGAGCTTCGCTCCGCTGGACAGCCGAGGGCGGCTGTCCCTACGTGAGCTCTTCGAGCATGGCCGTCATCTCTGATTGCGCATGCGCGTTGCCGGTGCGGCGTGCGGAGGAAACGCCATCCACCAGCCAGCGCTTCGCCTCATCGACGCGGCTCGCATTCGCCAGCGTCTGTGCGGCCATAAAATATGCGGGCGTGTAGTCCGGATTTTTCTCGATCAGCGTTTTATATTCCTGGAGCGCTTGCTCGATTTGTCCGACTTTCGAGTACTCCATCGCCAATCCATAGCGCGCAAACGCATCCTCGGGATTGGCGGTAAGAATTTCGCTCAACATCGCAATGCGATCCATAGGGAAAGGTCTCAGGCGTCAGGTCTTAGGTTGCAGGGAAATTCCGAAGGCCAAAAGCTGTGACCTAAGACCTGACACCTGAGACCTGATCTTCACCATTCATATCATGCCGCGCGTTACAATGACTGTTCTCCGAGAAACCAATTTGGCTTGCCCCTTTTTTGTGCCGCTTGAAATCGTGAACGACGGCTCCTGGCCGCATTCTTCGCGTCTGCCACTGGGAGCGGGATGGGCTGGCAACTGTCGCGCCTCGGGGCAACCGGCGTCCGATAGTCACATACGGGAATTCTGCAACCTTGGTTACGCCACCGCCTGTCCGCATCTTCCCCTGAGTCGTGACTGGGATGCGGTCCGTTTTTCGGTTGCGCGCGCCGGCCAGGATCAGGTCACGATCGGCTTTGTCTGCGAGTTAGCCCACGCTCCGGTCGAACATGGAAAATTGATTTTCGATCTGACGAGCGGAGTCTGGCAGAATCCGCATGGGGATGCGCGAGTGCAGAGGCTGGCGATCTGCTATCTCGAGACGTACCTCGCTCGGACTACAAAAGAAATCGGAGCGCCCTCAGGGGCTTCCGCAGCCGGTGAAGCCGCGTCATTATAACGAGACTGAGGCTTCATCGGCCGCTAGCCGCGCTAGAGACTTATGAACGACGACGACAAAGCGAAGTTAACCCGCCCGCGGCCGGTGCGCGAATCGATCTCTGAAATGGCCGAGATCGTCATGCCCAACGATGCCAACCCGCTGAACGCATTGGTGGGCGGACGGTTGATGCACTGGATCGATCTGGCCGGCGCCATGGCCGCTCACCGCCACTCGCGGCAGCGGGTGGTGACGGCGTCGATTGATCACATGGATTTTCTGGTGCCGGTGCGGGTCGGCGATCTGGTCATTCTGCGAGCGTCGGTGAATCGCGTCTTTCACACTTCGATGGAGGTCGGAGTCAAGGTTTGGGTGGAAAATTATCGCTCCGACGAGAACCGACACGTGAGTT
This sequence comes from uncultured Acidobacteriaceae bacterium, assembly GCA_963730845.1. Lineage (GTDB taxonomy): Bacteria > Acidobacteriota > Terriglobia > Terriglobales > Acidobacteriaceae > Acidiflorens. The sequence goes on from CAVSTM010000017.1 coordinate 41,926, forward strand.
CGGCCTATCTAACGTTTGTAGCGATTGACGAGGCGGGGAATAAGCTGGCTGTGCCGCCGGTGATTCCCGAGACCGCAGATGAAAAGCGGCGCTACGAAGATGCGGCGCGCCGGCGCGAGATACGCCGTGCGGAATCGGCGCGCAGAAAGTGAAGTTCGGAGTTAGGTACTTTGTTTCGAACTAAGCTCTTGGAACTAAGCAACAACTTATCCGGCATTGCTGCTAAGCTGGAGGGAGGGTCTAAGAACTGAGACCTCAATCAATAAGGACCCGAGAACGAACTTATGGACAGCGCACTCTTCGTTCATCGTCTTCACTTTGCCTTCACCGCGACGTTTCACTATCTCTTCCCACAGCTCACCATGGGCCTAGCCTTGTTAATCGTCGTGCTCAAGACGATCGGCTTGCGGCGCAACGACCCCGTTTACCACGAAGCGGCGCGTTTTTGGGGAAGGATTTTCGGCATCAATTTCGTATTGGGTGTTGTGACCGGCATTCCAATGGAATTCCAGTTCGGCACCAACTGGTCAATCTTTTCGCGATTCGCGGGCGGAGTCATCGGCCAGACGCTGGCCATGGAAGGAATGTTTGCCTTCTTTCTCGAATCGGCGTTTCTCGGACTATTTCTCTATGGAGAGAAGCGGCTGAGCCCGAAAGCACACTGGCTTTCGGCTGTCGCAGTCTTTGTAGGTTCGTGGTTGTCGGGTTATTTCATCATCGCCACTGACGCTTTCATGCAGCATCCCGTCGGCTATTTCACGGCCTCAGACGGGAGCTTGCAGCTGGCAAGCTTCTGGGATTTCGTACTGAATCCCTGGGCAGGATGGCAATATGCGCACAACATGAGCGGAGCGGCCATCACCGGCGCGTTCATCATGGCGTCGGTGGGCGCGTTCTATCTGCTCTCCGGCAAGTGGACCGCGCACGCCCGCATCTTCGTCAAGGCCGGTGTGATTGCCGGGTGCCTGTTCAGCGTTCTGCAGATTTTTCCGACCGGCGACAGACAAGGCAAAATGGTCACCGACCTGCAACCCGTGACTCTGGCGGCGATGGAGGGATTGTTTCAGGGCCAGTCCGGTGCGCCGCTGGTCATCATAGGTCAACCTAATCAGCAGCAAGGCACGATCGATAACCCGCTCCAAGTTCCGAAAATGTTGAGCATGCTAACTTACAGACGATGGAATGCCAACGTCCGCGGACTCGACTCTTTCCCCAAACAAGACTGGCCGGGTAACATCCCCTTGCTCTATTACAGCTACCACATCATGGTCGGCCTCGGAACGCTTTTTGTCGCGGTCATGGTGGTCGCGCTGTTGCTGCTCTGGCGCGGCAAGCTTTTTACCGCCAGGTGGATGCTCTGGATCCTGATGCTGGCAGCGCCGTTCCCATATATCGCCAATACCGCCGGATGGATGACCGCCGAACTCGGCCGCCAGCCCTGGTTGGTCTATGGGCTAATGCGCACCGAGGACGGCTACTCCACGCTCGTCTCGGCTGGTAACGCCATGTTCACTCTCTTGGGATTCATGGGCATTTATATGCTGCTGGGGATTCTGGGCCTGTTCCTACTCTGGCGGGAAATTGAACATGGTCCTGTGGCCGGACACGAATTGGCGTCCAATCTCCATCCGGTTGCAGAAGCAAGGTAACGGAGGCAAAGTAAGTATGGCAAGTCTTTGGTTCTGGATTGTCGCTGCGATGATCGCGACCTATGTCGTGCTCGACGGATTCGATCTTGGCGCGGGCGCGATTTATCTGGTTGCGTCCAAAACCAACGACGAACGACGCCGCGTGCTGCGCGCCATCGGTCCGGTTTGGGACGGCAACGAAGTCTGGTTGCTGGCTGCCGGCGGCACACTCTACTTTGCATTCCCTCAACTCTACGCATCGAGCTTCAGCGGGTTTTACCTTCCTCTGACGATCGTCCTGTGGCTGCTGATTCTACGCGGCATAGGGATTGAATTCCGCGTCCACATCGAAAACCCAGTCTGGCAGGACTTCTTTGACGTGGTCTTCAGCGTCTCCAGCATTCTGCTGGCGGTGTTTTTCGGGGCAGCGCTGGGGAACGTGGTGCGCGGAGTCCCGCTTGATGCAACCGGATATTTCTTCGAGCCGCTTTGGACCACGTTTAAACTCAGCCCACGGACGGGCATCCTGGATTGGTACACGGTGCTCATCGGCGGCATGGCGCTGGTTACGCTGGCCGCGCACGGTTCTTACTACATCGCCCTCAAAACCGACGAGGACCTGGGCCGCCGCGCCCGCGGATTCGCCTTGCTCTGCTGGCCGCTGCAGTTTTTCCTGACCTTCAGTGCGTTGGTCGCGAGCTATTTCATCCGGCCCGAAATCATGACGAACTACGGGAAACACCCGGTCGGGATGCTGATTCCGATCGTCGTTGTCGCCAGCCTGGCGGTAATGCTCTGGGCCAATCCCAAGGGCAAAGAGAAACTCGCGTTCGCTGCCTCCAGCCTGTACATCACCTTTATGCTGGTGGGCGCGGCGTTTGCGCTCTATCCCGTAGTGCTGTCGGCCCGCGATCACCGCTACGATCTCACTATCTACAACACTGCAGCTGGCAGACACGGACTGAGTGTTGGCTTGGTTTGGTGGACGTTGGCTGCCGTGCTCGCGATTGCATACTTTGTGTTCGTCTACCGCATGTTTCGCGGCAAGGTGCAATTTGGAGAGGGACACTACTGAGGTCAGAGGTTACAAGTCAGATTGCAGAAGTGAAACCACTCCGAATGCAAACCGGCACTGTGAGCCCTCGAGCTCTTACCTCTGCAATCTGACCTCTGACCTCTGCAATGGTTGTTCCCGTATAATCATCAAATGAGCTCACATTCCCATCATCCCGGCCAACAACAGCCCACTCCGCAACCTTTGCCGGGTGTCAACGCCATCATCGCCGTCGGTTCGGGCAAGGGCGGAGTCGGCAAGACCACGCTCTCGGTCAATCTGGCAATCGCCCTCAGCAAGATGGGGCACAAAGTCGGATTGCTCGACGGCGACGTCTACGGGCCGAATGTGCCGCTCATGCTGGGCACCAACGAACAGCCCAAAGTGATGGGCGAGAATCAGATCGCGCCCATCAACTCACATGGGCTCAAAGTTATCTCCGTCGGATTCCTCAACCCCGGAGACAAGCCGCTCATCTGGCGCGGTCCCATGCTGCATTCGATCATCAAGCAGTTCATAGGATCGGTGCAGTGGGGACAGCTTGACTATCTGATCATTGACCTGCCTCCGGGAACCGGCGACGTTGCACTCTCGCTGATTCAGACTGTGCCATTGACCGGCGCTGTCGTTGTTTCTACGCCCTCCGATGTTGCGCTGCAGGATGCGCGCAAGGCCATCGAGATGTTCCGCCAGATGAAGGTGGATATTGTTGGCATGGTCGAAAACATGAGTTACTTCGTCTGTCCGCACTGCCAGCATGAAATCGACATCTTCTCGCGCGGCGGAGCGGAAAAGACGGCAAAACAGTTCGGCATCGCTTTCCTCGGCAACGTTGAACTCGATCCGGAGATTCGCAAAGCAGGCGACGGCGGTTCTCCGGCTGTACTCAAGGGAGAAGACTCGTCTCATGCGAAATCGCTGTTCGCATTTGCCCGCAATGTGGCGGCGCGGGTGGAGGAAATCAAAGCCTCCAGCTCGGAAAGCGTGATTCAGATTCAGTAGAGACAACAGAATCAACGTATAACTTCATCCTGTCATCTTGAGCGAAGCGAAAGATCTATGCATTTGCTCGCAGCGCCGGAATACATAGGTCCTTTGCTTTGCTCAGGATGACACTTTGGATTCATGTTCGAATCGCGCCAGCCGGTACAGCGAGTCCGCCGTATCATCTTTCATCACGAGCTTTGCCACCATCTCGCCCAGCGCAGGGCCATGCTTGAATCCGTGGCCTGAGCCGCCGCCGACAATCCATACGTTCGCGTTGCCTGGATGGCGATCGACGATGAAATTGCGGTCGGGTGTGTTTTCATATTGGCAGACTCGGTTCTCGAGCAGCGGCGCATCTTTCATCCCGGGAAAACGGTAGGCGAGATAACGTTGCGCTGCAGCCAAGCCATCTTGACTCACTAGCCGCTGGCCTGAGGTTGGGTCGAACTCTGGCCCGCGGGTGTCGTCGGCAACTTTGAAGCCGCGTCCCTGGTTGCCGGGGATTCCATACATGAAGTGGTCGCTGTGATCGGCCCACACCGGCATGTTGCCCTCCTCGTAGCGCGGATCGCCCGCGGGAGTGCCGAAGAAAAACACTTCTTGCCTGGTCGAAATGAAATGCGGACCCACCGTTCGCGGAAACAGTTTTCCGAGCCACGGACCGCAGGCGAAGACGTAGCGGTCGGCGGCTAACGTCGAGCCGTCCGAGAGAGTGAGGGCTTTCCACTGGCCGCTTTCGAGATCCGGCGCGGCGACGGTTACCTGGCGGTAGTCTCCGCCTTCGGACACGAACTGATCGACCACCGCTTGCGTCGAAGTGCGCGCGAGGAGGTATCCGCTGTGCGGTTCGTAGATGGCCCACTTGACGTCCTCGGAACTGATCTGCGGCCAGCGGCGTTTAAGTTCGTTAACGGTGAGCTGCTCGAAGGGGATTCCGGCATCTTTCAATAAGGGCAGCGAGCCACGCTCGAATGGGTCATCGGCTTCGGCCATCCAGAGCACTCCGATGGGGAAAAAGAATTTCCGCTTCCACTGGGTTTCGTGCTGCTTCCACAGATCGAGGGCGCGCGCCGCCAGTTTCGTATAGGGCTGATCGGGACCGTACGCGCCGCGGATGACTCGAGTCTCGCCACCCGACGAGGCTCGCGAATTTCCCGGACCCCACGCGTCGAGTAGAGTGACTTGTGCTCCGCTGCGAAGAAGATAGAGAGCGGTCCATCCGCCGAACGCGCCCGCACCGATTACTGCGATATGAGGTTTGGTAGCCATGAAATTTGCAGTCTCCGGAGAATCACGATGCGTAGCCAACGGCAAGACTACGCCTGCAACCTTGCGTCCTGCTGCGACCAACGCCGTGGCGATTCCCAACTTACAGGCAGTGCGGCGAGAAAGCCTGGGAACCGCACTGCTATCTGGGAGGTTAGACTCTTGTTCAGACATGGGTTGGGCCGCGTGGCGACTTCGTCGTCGCTGTCTCTATCTCTCTTTCCTGCTCGCGAAGTATATCCTGACGGCTTTGCGTGTGGGTTCCTGGCTGTTTAGTGGCGAGGTATTAACACGGGTTAGCAATTGTTTTTCAGCTTAACCTCGGCATTCCGTCACGCCTGCCCTTCCTTGACACCCTCGCCCATGCTCCCTAGAATTCCATTAGGAGTGGTGGAATCTTAATCTAAGCCACTGCATCTAAAGAATTTAGAGGGGCGGTTCAGCTCCGAGACAGATATCGAAATGCCACCAGGACCAGTGGGCGGACGGGAACGCGAGATCCTTACCGCTATCGTCGAGACATTCATCGCCAGCGGAGAGCCGGTGGGGTCGCGCACGCTTGCGCGCGCCAGCCGCGAAGGGCTGAGTGCGGCTACGATTCGCAACGTGATGGCTGATCTGGCCGATGCCGGATTTCTGGAGCAGCCCCATGCTTCGGCGGGACGCGTTCCTACGGCCGAGGCTTATCGTTATTATGTCGAGCAACTTAGTGGAGAGGCGCATCTCTCGCACGAGAATCAGAGCATCATTCAGGACACTTTAACCGGCGTTACGGACGTGGCGGAGTTCATGGAGCGGACTTCGCATGTGCTCTCGTTGATCTCGCACAGCGTCGGGGTTACGGTGGCGACCAGCGGACCGAGGAACGCGCTGGAGCACGTTTACTTTTCCCGGCTCAGCGATGCGAAGGTGCTCGCGGTGGTGGTTACGCGTTCGGGAGTGGTGCGCGACCGCGTGCTGCGGCTTGACATCCAGCAATCCGATCTCGATTTGGCCGCGCGCTACATCAATGAAAATTTTCGCGGGTGGACGATGGGCGATATGCGGGCCGAACTGGCCCGCCGTCTGGAAAAGGAACGCAGCGAGTATGACCGCCTGATGAAGTCGATTGAGCAGCTTTATCAGCAGGGAGCGCTCGCTTCGAGCGACGACACACAGGCGGTGTTCGTGGAAGGAGCGGCGAACTTGGTTACGAACCTTGTAACCAACCAGATGACCGGCCAGGAGGATCGGCAGCGGTTGCAGGATATGCTGCGGACGCTCGAGGAAAAGGAAAAAGTTGTGAAGCTCCTGGGCGCTTATCTCGACACGCGACAGGAAGCGGTGCGCGTGGTGATCGGGCTCGACGAGGCGCTGCCTGCGTCGAATTTGCAGAATTTCGTGCTGATTGGCGCTCCCGCCCGGGTTGGCGGCGAAGTGATGGGGTCGCTGGCGGTGATTGGACCAACGCGGCTGGATTATCAACACACCATGTCGGCGGTGTCGTACATCGCGCGGCTGTTCGACAAACTTTTGAACGAATCGGAGTAAGGAAACAGCATGAGTAAGGGAAACGGAAAGACTGAGACGCGCTTTCATCTGGAGAATCAGGATCTCGAGCGTGAGGACTTGGAGCACGAGCTTCCGGCGGCGGAAGGCGGAGAAGAAGCGGCGCCGGCTGCGGTGGTGGGCAAGGGAGCGGAAGGTAGCGCCACGTCGGAGACAGAGAAGCTCAAGGCTGAGCGTGAGGCGCTCCTGGATCGTCTGGCGCGTCTACAGGCGGAGTTCGATAATGCCCGCAAGCGTGCGGTGCGTGAACAGCAGGAATTCCGCGAGTTCGCCTCGGTTGAGGTCATTAAGAACTTTCTGCCAATCCTCGACAGTTTTGAGCGCGCGTTAAAGGCTGATGCTGACTCCACCGACTTCCGCAACGGCGTTGAGCTGATCTACCGTCAGTTTCAGGATGCGCTGCAGAAAATCGGAGTGCAGCCGATTGTTGCTATGGGGCAGCCTTTCGATCCCCGGGTTCACGAGGCCATCGAGATGGTGGATAGCACCGAGGTTCCGGATCACCATGTCCTCGACGAACTGCAACGGGGCTACAAATATAAGGAAAGGCTGCTGCGTCCCGCGATGGTACGGGTCGCTCGCAACAGCCGCGGATAGCGCCGGGTAGTTCGGCGGCTGAACAAAAACCGCTGTTCGATGCCCAGCCCCTAAAGGGGCAATTTATCTCGAGGTACTTGCGGCATCGCTAAAGCGATGCCCTGATACGAAACGTGAGTTTTTCTGCTGAGTAGGGGGAGTTTCTGGCGGCCAATACAAAACGTGATTATTACGAAGTACTCGGTGTCACCCGCGCGTCCACCGAGGTTGAGATCAAGAGCGCGTACCGCAAGCTGGCGATGACGTACCATCCCGACCGCAACCCCAATAATCCGGATGCGGAAGACAAATTCAAGGAGATCACGGAAGCCTACGCAATTCTTGCCGACGGCGAGAAGCGATCTTTGTATGACCGCTTCGGGCATGCGGGCTTGGGGGGCAACAGCGGCGGTCCGGCTGGATTCGATCCCGCCATTTTCCAGGATTTCGGCGACATCTTCGGTGACATTTTCGGCTTCGGCGACATGTTCGGCCAGGGCAGCCGTCGTCGCAGCCGCGCTCAGCGTGGAGCCGACCTCCGCGAAGACCTGCATCTCGAATTTACTGAGGCGGTTTTCGGCACCGAGAAGCAAGTGAATGTCCGTCGCCATGAGGTTTGCGACGCGTGCCGTGGAACCGGCGCAGCGTCGGGAAAAGCACCGGTCAGCTGCAAGTCGTGTAACGGGCGAGGTCAGGTGCGGTATCAGCAAGGCTTCTTCAGCATCGCGCGAACCTGCCCAGCCTGCCAGGGCGCGGGCAGCGTCATCACCGATCCCTGTCCGAAGTGCAAGGGCGAGGGCCGCTTGTTGCGCGAGCGCATGGTCGAAGCCAAGGTGCCCGCGGGAGTAGAGGACGGAACGCGAATTCGTTTCACCGGGCTCGGTGAGGCGGGCGCGTTCGGCGGGCCGGCTGGCGACTTGTATATTGTTCTGCACGTCAAAGAACACGCCTTCTTTGAGCGGGAAGGCAACGACCTGCACTGCATTGTTCCAATTTCGTTCCCGCAAGCTGCGCTTGGCACCGAGATTATGGTTCCGACGCTGGAGGGAGAGCACAAGCTGAAGATTCCTGAAGGCACGCAGTCGGGGACCGCATTTCGCATAAGGAGCAAAGGTGTGCCGGTGCTCAATGGGCACGGCAAAGGCGATCTTTACGTCGAGGTGCGAATCCAAACACCCGGAAAACTTAACAAACGACAGCGCGAACTGCTGGCCGAGTTAGGAGAACTGTCCCCGATGGAAAACAAACCGCAACACCGCTCGCTGTTGGGACGCGTGAAGGACATGTTCGCGTAGGGCAGTTCTCAGTTGTCAGTTTTCAGTAAATCTTTTTTTCGAGCGCCGACGAGGACCACGCGGCAGCCAGCCAAGTGTCGTTGCTTATGCCTTTACTGAAAACTGACAACTGACTTATGACGCGCCGCCGCTGGATCGCCGACGAGGTCACCGGAGACACCGCTGCTTTGGTGGGCGACCATGCTGCTCATCTTGCTCGCGTGCTGCGCGCTGAAGTTGGACAGGAATTCGACATTGCAACCGGGGACGAAGTTCGGCGAGGGACGATCACTACGATTTCTTACGATCGAATTGAGTTCGCGCTCGACCGGAGGCACCGGACGCTGAAGGGCCCGAAGTCCGCTTCGAAGATTACGCTGGTCCTAGCCATTCTTAGGTTCGACCGCATGGAGTGGGCGATCGAGAAGTGCACGGAACTCGGAGTGTCACGCATCATTCCGGTGATCGCCCGCCGCAGCGATGCTCATCTGGCCGCTGCCGCAGTGAAGCGCCACGATCGCTGGCAGCGCATCGTTCGTCAGGCGTCTGAGCAGTCGCGCAGGTGGGCTCCGCCTGAGATTGCAGCTCCGGTAAAACTTAAGGGTCTCGCTGGCGTCTTGCCAGAAGGCGGATTGACACGCGTCGTTCTCGCCGAATCGCTTGCCGAATCTGAAGCGGACAGTCGGTTGCGAGAAATCCTGCAATCCCGATTGTCCGAAGTCGGAGTGGCACTCGCCATAGGACCCGAAGGGGGATGGGTCGACGAAGAGCTGGAGTGGTTTCGCGCAACCGGATGGATTGCGGCGTCGCTCGGCGACACGATCCTGCGCGCCGAAACCGCGGCGATCGTTGCCACCGCACTCGCGCTTGAGTCACTGCGTTGATACCTCAGTATCGTGTCGCCTTCGTTTGCATTTGGTTTGTCATCCTGAGCGAAGCGAAGGACTTATGAGTTTGCTGCCGTCCCAATGAATAGGTCCTCCGCTTCGCTCAGGATGACGGCGCAGATTTATGCCTGGAACTTTCGTGGTTCGACCATAGAGTCTTCCACAACCGGCTCTGCTATTCTCCGGTCTGAGACTTTCACGTGATTGCAACCGCTTTACCCGCGACGAAGATCATCCCCGATGAACGCCAGCAACAAGCCATAGAACACGTTCATGGCCCGATGCTGGTGATCGCTGGTGCTGGCACCGGTAAGACCACCGTGCTCACGCAGCGCGTGGCCAGTCTTATCCGCGAAGGTCGCGCCCGTGCCGATGAAATTCTTGCGCTCACCTATACCGACAATTCAGCGGCGGAAATGATGACCCGCGTCCGCGAGGAACTGAAGGGCACGGCCATCGACGGGCTGCAGGCCTGCACTTTCCACGCCTGGTGCAACGGGTTGCTCCAGCGTCGCGGCGCCGATTTTCGTGTGCTCGACGACAAAGACCTCTGGGTGTTCTTGCGCCGCCGCATCCGCGACCTGCGTCTTAAGCACTTCGTGCGGGCTGCCAACGTCGGCCAGTTTCTCGACAGCCTGCTCGATTTCATGCGCCGTTGCCAGGACGAACTGGTTGGCCCCGAGGACTACGCGCGCTATGTAGAGCGGCTGGAACGTGGCGAGGCGCCGCTGCCTCGAGTTGCGCGCTCGAAGAAGCAAACGGAATTGGAAGATGTTGAGATTTTGGAACGCTGCCAGGAAATCTCGCGTGTTTTCGGGAGCGTGGAGGACATGCTCCGGGAGAAAAACCTGGGCACCTTCGGCCACATGATCACCAAGGCCTACCAGCTGCTGAAGGACGTTTCCACGCTGCTCGAAGAAGAACGGCGCCGCACCCGCTTTCTGCTGGTGGATGAATTCCAGGACGTGAATTTTGCCCAGGTCGAAGTTCTCTCGCTGCTCGCGGGGTCGGCAGCGAACGTTTTTGTCGTGGGCGATCCGGACCAGGCGATCTACCAATTCCGCGGGGCTTCGAGTGAAGCGTTCACACTGTTCTTGAAGAAGTTTCCCGCGGCGCGAATGGTGGTGCTGGGAAAGAATCGCCGCTCGCTGTCGCCCATCCTCGGCTGCGCTTTTGGCATTGTGAATGAGAACCCGCCGGTGTTCGGGCAAACGTACGGGCAAAAAGGAAATTCGATTTCCTACAAACGGACGCCGCTCGAGTCGCTGCGAGACGAAGAGGCGAAGCAACGAGGCGAGACCGCGTCCGCGCCGCTAATCGAAATCGTTACCTGGAGGGATAAAGAGGTCGAGGCCGCCGACCTTGCCCGGCGGATCCAGAAGAAGCGCAAGGACCGGCGCGGCCGGTGGAGCGATTTCGCGGTGCTCTATCGCCAGCACAACCATCGCGATGAACTGGTCCATGAGCTCGCCGAGCGAGGCATTCCATTTTCCATTGAAGGGCTGGATGTCCTCGACACTCCCGAGGTGCGCGACGTAGTGGCATGCCTGACCGCTGCTGTGTCTCCGAACGATGCGGCCAGCCTGTTTCGCGTGGCGGCGCTGCCGCAGTTCGGCATCAACCCAGTGGAATTGCGGGCGGCGATGAGAACGGTACGGCGGCAGGAACTGGATCTCCGCACGGTGCTGGGAAATTTGCCCAACGGTTCGTCAGTACTCGGTGGCGTGGAGAAGGCGCATCGCGAAGTGGAGAAGGACGGAGTGAGCGCGGACGATGCGACTAACTTTGTGGTGCGGCACTTCGATCTGCAGCAGTCGGACCTGGTGGCCGCGTTTCTGAAGTTTGTGGAAGAGTGGAATAAGAAAACCATTGCTGAAACTGGAAGTCCTTCCGAGTTTCTCGAATACCTCGATTATTTTGTCCAGGCGCGAGGCACAATTCCGCTTCCGAGCGTCGAGAAGGATGCTGTGCGCTTGCTGACCGCGCACGCCGCCAAGGGACTTGAGTTTCAGCACGTCGCGGTCATTCGCGGCTCGTCGACCTCGTTTCCAATCGCGTATCGAGAACCGCTTATTGCTTTTCCGGCGGAACTCCGCCGGTCAGGCACTTCTTCGGACGGGCATACGATTGACGACAAGACTTTGCACGAAGAAGAAGAGCGCCGCCTTTTTTATGTTGCAATGACACGCGCCAGAGACACTCTCGCCATCTATGCGAACCAGGGCAAGGGCAAGGATCCGAGGCCGACAAAGTTCCTGCGAGAGCTTATGGTTCACCCAGCTTACAGAAAGTTCTGGTGCACGCACTCGGCGGCAGCCCTGCAGGATACCTTGTTTGGCGAGGAAGAGCAGAGAATCGCTTTGCAGCAATCAAATGTTGCCGCCTGGCTGATGATGCCGTCGTCGGCCGGTTTCGTCTCCGGGTTGAGCGCATCCGCCATTGAAATTTACGAAGAGTGTCCGCTTCGCTTCAAACTCGAGAGAGAGTGGAACCTGCCGCGCGACGTGTCCGCGTCACTGCACTACGGAGCGGCGATGCACGATGTACTGCATACCTTCTATGACGTGCAGCGCTATCGGCGTGAAATCAGCGACGATGATTTGCTCGAGCAATTCCGGTCTGCCCTGGCATCTGCTGGCATCGCCGACCGCTATCAGTATGAGTTGTATTTGCGTCAGGGGACTGAGCAGTTGCGGCAGTTCTTCGAGGCAGCTCGCGCAAGCGCAGCCCCCGAAGTCATGGAGACGGAACACAGATTTGAACTGCAAGTGGGCACGGCGAAATTGACCGGACGGGTGGATCGCATGGATCGCACCGGACCGGACACGGTTGCCATTGTGGACTACAAAACAGGCAAGCCGAAAACGCAGGAGGATGCAGATGAGAGCCTGCAACTCTCCTTATATGCGCTGGCGGCCCGGGAAACGGTGGGAAAGCGCGCTGACCGCTTGATTTTTCATAACCTCGAAAACAACACGCCTGTCTGCACCACCCGGAACGACGCCGAGTTGGAAGCGGCAAAGGTGCGCGTTCAGAAGGTGGCCGATGGAATCGCACGGGGGGAGTTCCCGCCGAATCCCAAATATCACTGTGCGTTTTGTCCCTACCGGAATCTGTGTCCCGCGACTGAGAAGGTGGTTGCAGCTCCGCGGAAGAATTCGGCATCTCGGGTGAACTAGGGCAGCGGACGGGCGAGGCGTCCGTCGCTCCACGGTGATTAACGCCGCAAAAACTTTGGGGACGCTCATCGCGTCCCCTTTGTCGTTGCCTGTTGCAGGTGCTTAGTGCTTTTTCTTTTTTGCGGCTTTCTTTTTGGTTGCCATGGATCTATTCTCCCTTTCCATTCTTCATGGAATTTCGCAACGGTGTTTTGTTGCAACTGTTTGAATGTATAGAGTCAACGCAGAACGAAGTCAAGAGAAAAATGATCGGAACGTACGCACGCAACGCCGTACGGAAGTCACCTGCGCGATGCGCACGCGAAAAAAGTTTGCATGATTGTTACAAAACGCTCTCGCTTGTTCTCACATGAAGTTGTGTCTGCGCTTGCACGTTTCAATTGGGACGCTGGCCTGGAAGAAATGGGCTGGAAGAAAGATGATGTCGATCTCCGCAACAATTCCGTCCTCTAACCCGCCGCCGGGGCCGGGTTTGCCGTCGCCGTCAACGGCAGCGTGATGGTGAACACCGCGCCTCCACCTGGGGCCGAGGCGGCTTCGATGTTGCCGCCGTGCTCGCGCAGCACGGTCTTGCAGATGCTCAGGCCCAGACCAGTTCCGCGGCCGGGCCGCTTGGTGGTGAAGAATGGATCAAAGATGTGCGCCAGGTTTTCGGCTGCGATTCCGGGACCATCGTCCTGAAACACGATCCATACCGAGTCGGGCTTGCGGCCGATGCGCACACGAATCGTGCCTTTCTCCCGACTTTCGCGGATGGCTTGCTCCGCATTCAGCAGGAGGTTCAAGAACACCTGCATCAACTGGTTGGGATCAGCCTCGACCGGGGGCATCGCCAGCTCGGGCAGAAAGTCCACCGCGATGTTGCTCTTGCGCAGGGGATACGCTTGCATCTGCACGGTACGCTGCACGAGCTCATTCAGATCGACCTGACTGCGTCCCGGAACCGGCGGCCTGGCGAAGTACTGCAGGTTCTGCACGATTTCAGCGGCGCGCCGCGCCTGCTGCTGCAGAACACCAATTTGTTTGCGGGCCCCTTCACTGGCATCGCCTTCCTGCAGCAGTTCCGCCATGCCCAGAATGCTGGTCAACGGATTATTGAGCTCGTGGGCAAAGCCGCCGATCATCTGCCCCATGGCCGCGAGACGTTCGCTCTGAATAATCTGCTGCTCCAGTCTTTTCTCTATCGTCACGTCGCGGACGGAGATGATCACGCCCGCTGGTTTACCTTCGGCATCCAGCAGCGGACTCGCCATGCCCAGCATGGTGCGCCAACTGCCGTCGTGGTGACGGGAGCCGTATTCGCATGAGGTTCGTGAACTCTCTCCGGTCGCGACCGTCCGGTAGAGCGCGGCCAGTTCCGGTGAAGTGTTCTCCACATCATCGACGTTCTTGCCCATGAGGTGTTCCGGCCCGAAGCCGAGAAGCTCGCCGATGCGTGCGCTCACGAACGTGTACTGTCCCTTCAGATCGAGCACGAGAATCAGATCTGGGAAGCTTTCGAGCAGGTGCTGACGGAATTCTTCCTGCCGCCGCAACTGCCGCTCCAGCGCGTGCTTCTCGGTAACGTCCACCAGCGTGCCCTGGTAACGGACAATGCGTCCCTCCAGCATTACGCCGGTCGAGGTATCGACGCACACCGCGACTCCGCCATCTTTTTTTCTGAGTCGAACCTCGCGAGTGCGTGTGCGTCCGCTCTGGCTTCCCCCGTGCCCCAGCGGAGGCTCGCCGGCGGGATCCGCACTTAGTTGCTCGGGGGGCAGGTTCAACAAATCTTCTTTGCTTTCGTATCCCAAAATCGTCACCAGCGCCGGATTCACCTCGAGGAGCTTACCTTGCGCATTGCTGATGTAGACGCCTTCCTGCAGGGATTCGAATAATTGCGTGAACCGCTGTTCCTTCTCACGATGGCTGGTGACGTCGCGCGCCAGAACACTCGCTCCGGTCACATCATCGCCCTTGACGATAGCGTTGATGACGCAGTCGTAGTAAAGCCGCCGGAAGCCGTTCTTGAGGTGGACCTCGACCACTCCCGACCAGTTCCGCTTTTCCAGGAACCGAACCAGGTCCGCGGGCGTCTCCGTTCGCAGCGGCGCGACCAGGAATTCATCGAGTTTGTGACCAACCAGTTGGGGATAAGGAAGACCGAGAATCTCCGCGGTTCGGCGGTTTACTGTTCGCAGGGTTCCGTCGAGTGAGATCGCGAGCGCCACTTCATCCAGAGAATCGATCAGATCCTTGAAGTTGCGCTGCGACCGCATGATCAGTTGGCCCAACTGATCCAGTTGCTCTTCGGAGGGCGTAACTCCCGCCCGGTCCTGAAAGCCTTTCAGAATCTGCTTGAGCTCCGAAACCTCGCGTTTGCGCCCGAACGCGTAGGCGGCAAAGAGGATGGCGAGCACGAAGAGTCCGGCAGGAATTGCCCACAGCCGGTAAGGAAGGTCTTTCAGTTGTTCCCACGACAACGCCGCCACCGCGGCGGCCAACAAAACGAGCAGGCCAAGTGCCCATCGCCACAACTGGCTCTCTTCGCGCTCCAGCCGGTTCGACGGCGGAGTGGGTCGGTTAGAAGCGGGATCTTCGTCGGGCATCGGGGAACTCCGCGTTTCCGCAGGTTGCCTTAGGGTAGCACCGAAAACGGCAGTTCACGACAGAACGTTTTGCCGTTCCATGATGCCTATCACAGCGTTGCGGTGTTGCGCCGGCGATGATGTCGGCAGGACTCTCTCATCCGCATTACCCCCTTTGTGTGCCCACTGGTGTCCCTATGCTCTATAAGACTCTGAGGGCCGCGGTTTACGGCATTGACGCCAACATCATCGAAGTGGAAGTGGATGTCTCTGGCGTCAAAACGGAAGACCACTTTCACACGGTCGGCCTGCCCGATGCTGCCGCCCGCGAAAGCCGCGATCGAGTTCGCTCGGCATTAAAAAATTGCGGCTACGACATCCCACCCACCGAGATCACCATTAATCTGGCACCTGCCGGCATCCAAAAGGAAGGTTCCGGCTTCGACCTGTCCATGGCATCCTCGGCGCGTACGGCGGTCCGAATAAGAAAGAGATTCCCGACGCATTGTTCGTGGACGAACTCTCGCTCGTTGGCAGCCTCCGCGGAGTTCGCGGTGCTCTGCCCATCGCGATCGAGACCCGTCGATCCAAGTTGCAACGCCTGATCGTGCCCGAAGTGAACGCTCGCGAAGCCGCCATGGTCGCTGGGGTTGAGGTCTACCCCGTCAAGTCGCTGTTCGACGTGATTCATTACGTCAATTCCGGCAACGGCGTTTCGCGCCTGCAGGTCGACACCGATCAACTGCTCAGCCAGGCGCAGCAGTTCCACGTGGATTTCAAAGATGTTCGCGGCCAGCAGACGGCCAAGCGCGCTCTCGAAGTCGCTTGCGCTGGCGGTCACAACATTCTGATGATCGGGCCCCCAGGATCCGGGGAAACGATGCTGGCGAAACGCATGCCGACCATCCTGCCGCCCTTTACCTTCGAAGAGGCGCTTGGGACCACCAAGATTCACGTGTGGCGGGCGTGCTCGACGCTCGCGCCGGATGGGTCGGCCTGCGCCCTTTCCGTGCGCCCCCACCACACTATTTCTGACGCGCGGCTGATCGGCGGCAAAGCGATTGCCCGGCCGGGCGAGGTTTCGCTCATAATGGGGTACTGTTCCGGACGAGTTCCCCGAATTCCCGCGCAACGTTCTTGACGTCATGCGCCAGCCGCTCGAAGACGGCACCGTCTGCATTGCACGGGCGGCCATGTCGCTGACGTTTCCCGCGCGTTTCATGCTCGCCGCCGCCATGAATCCGCGTCCCGCACCCGCGAATGTCACTGCACACCGCGTATGATCCAGCGATATATTTCTAAAATCTCCGGGCCATTGCTCGATCGCATCGACATCCACATTGACGTTCCGTCCGTGAACGATAAAGAAATGCGAAGCACCGTGGAGCCGGAAAGTTCAGCCAAAATCCTGGAGCGGGTGATCCGCGCCCGTGAACACCCAACTTGCTCGCTTTTCCTCTGAACGGCAAAAACTCTACTGCAACGCGCAAATGCCTCCGCAGTCCATTCGCAAATTCTGCGAGCTTTCCGCCGATTGTGAGCGCCTGCTTGAACGCGCCATGGCGCAGCAAGGACTGAGCGCCCGCGCCCACGACCGCATTCTGAAAGTCGCGCACGATTGCCGACCTGGAGGGGACTCCGCAGCTTGAACCCAAACATATTGCCGAGGCTATTCAGTATCGAACGCTGGATGTATTGGGCGTGGGGGATTATGCTAGAGGCAGCCTTTTTCCCAGAGGGGGGTGGGCATCACCGGGATTTCACTTATCCGATCGCGTTAGTCAGGCACTGCGTCTATTTGGGTCCGGATAAGCGCTGATATCAGCATGTGAAGTGGTTACGACTTGCGGGATGCGAACACGGATTCGGGTCCCACGAGACGGTGCCGATGCAATGGAAAGATGTCCTCCGACCAGGCGCAGCCGCTCTCGCATGCTGATTAACCCAAGCCCAGCTACTCCTTTGACCGCCTCGACGTCGAACCCTCGACCCGAGTCGGAAATGCAAAGATCAATTTCATCAGCCTTCCCTGAAAGTTTCACCTCAGCCGCGGCGGCTCCGCTGTGCTTTGCGACATTCCGCAATGCCTCCTGCGTGATCCGATAGAGGCAAAGAGTCACATCTTTCGGAATCTGTCCCAGAATGCCACTATGGAGAAACTGAACTTGGAGCTGGTACTGCCCAGAGAATTCTCTGCAGAAGCTCTTTAGAGAGCCGACCAGGCCCAAAGTTTCAAGCTTGGATGGGTGAAGCTGGTGGGATAAGTCGTAGATGTCGGAGGAGACGCCCGCCGTCATTTCCGCAATGCTCTCCAGCTGATGTTGGGCCTCGGATGAAAGACCCGGAACGCCCTGCTTGAATTGCTCGATAGCGATTTGGAGGAGCGCCATCCTTTGACTCAAATCGTCGTGTAACTCTCGGGCAATTCGGGCTCGCTCCTCCTCCTGTGCGGTGATCAAGCGCCCGCTCATAGTGAGGAGCGCTTCTTCTATCCGCTTCCGATCCGTGATGTCTTGAGTCGTGCCCCGAAGGTAGATGGGACGACCATTGGCGTCAACCACAGCTTCACCTCGGCTGGTAAGCCAAAGTTTTGTTCCGTCTGAACTTATAGCCTCCAAGTCCAACTCGTAAGGCACTCCAGTTCGCAATGCCCTTTCCACGCTCTGCTTCAATCGGTCCCAGCTCTCCGGAGCAAAGAATTGTTCGTGATCTTTAAAGGAAGGCGCTGGCAGGCTGGAATCGTATCTGGTCAGACGGTAAAGTTCTGCTGACCAGGTCACGGCATCAGAACCCGGATCCCATTGCCAACTGCCGGTATGAGCTAAGCGCTGAGCCTCATTCAAGTCGCTATCTCTTTGTCGCAAGGCCTGCTCCGTGTCCTTGCTTTCCTCTGCAATGGCTGCCAGAGCCATGAATGGCGCCGCCGTGAAAAACAGGAACAGTTGCAGCGAAAACACATTGACCAGCGGCCCCGGTCCGTTGAACGGACCTTTGTGGTGGACAGCGCCCCAAATCGCTACAAAGGCAAGTGCAGTCATCGAAGTACTGACTCCCGTCGATCCAAAACGCAAAGTAGCCCACAGCAGCAGTGGCACGAGAGAATAAAGCAGCGCCGGATGGCTGCTCCCGGTGGTGGCGAAAGCGAAATGCCCAACCGTAACCAGCGCAACCAGCAGCGCGGCTGCTTCCAGGTAATAAGCGCGCGGTTTTTGTGCCCAAACCGGAATTTCTTTGGCCCAACCCAAAATGGCGGGCATGAAAGTGAGGAATCCTATCGCCTCCGAAAAGAAAGCCACCTTCCAACTCACCCAATAGTGGCCACTGGTGGAAAACGCGCCGAAGAACGCTCCCGCGAATGGAGCCAGAAACACGGCGAAGAAAGAGTACTTAGCCAGGGCTTTCGCACTGTTCAGCCGGGGCACGCCGTCGAATGAGAAGCTAAGGCACAAAACGGCGGTGAGGACTTCCAGGGTAGTAGACAGAATGAACCAGACAATGGAACGAATCGGCTCGCCTGCCTGCAGGTCAAAGACGAAAAATCCAGCCAGGCCTGCAGCCAGAAGTGCTGGCCACATCCTGCGAGGAACCAGCAACAACACTGAGGCCAGAAGTACGTTTCCCAGCCAAAGTGGCGAGACCATTTGTGGCCGTACTATCAGCGCCCCACCTAGTCTTGCGGCGAGGTAAGACAGCGCAGCCACCAGACACGCAAGGACCACGAAGCGCAGCGGAGAATCCCGATTCGCCACGCTCGACGATAGACGAACACGTTCCGTTCCGATGGAGTGCCTCCGATGCAGCAGGACCCGTTGGCGGCTTAATGAGTCGCGAACCAGCAGCTCTTCCCAGGTTAGCGCGGATGAATTGATATTTTACACGCTGACGGTGACATTGTTGAAACCGCCTCCCATTTTCGAGAACTCAGGGCGCCCGCTGAACGTGGCATTCGGAAGGAAGGGAAGCGAAGACTCTACGAAGGAGGGCGCGCTGCACATTCTATAATTGATCCGGAGGATTCATGCCAGGGTGGGGAGCAGGCAGTTTCGAAAACGAGGACGCGCAGAATTTTCTGGGGCGGCTTGGTTCTCTGGGAATCGATGACCTAAGACAGATACTGTCCCGCGCCGCCGATCAGGGAGACTATCTCGAAGCGCCGGAGAGCAGTGTTGCGGTGGCGGCTGCGGAAATTGTGGCGGCGCTGGTTGCTGCCGCGAAAGACGAGACCGCATCGTCGTCGACTCCGCGGCAAATTTTCGATTGGCTGAGCAAGAGCGAGGGTGGAGCTCCACCGGACTTGGTCGACCTCGCCCGCCGCGCCGTGGAAAGGGTGCGAACCAATTCTGAACTCAAAGATTTGTGGCTCGAGGCCGAGGGACTGAACGAGTGGAGCGCGGCGCTTCGCAACCTGGAAGAGAGACTTAACGGGTGAGTGCTCGATAGCGAATCAGCGTCGATGTGACCGAACGGCATCTCGCGATGCTCGGCTTGGACGGGCGAAGCGCACTTCGCTCCACCGCATAGATTATCCTCACGCGGCGGCGACCCCGGTGGTTGAATCGCTGTTGTCGCCGTCAATGCCGTTCTTCTCCGCCTGCCGCAGGCGCAGAGCGCGGTTCGAGGGCAGGCCGGCATCGCGGATCTTGTAAAGCAGTGCGCGATAGCTGATGCCGAGCGTGCGGGCCGCCTGTTTGCGGTTCCAGTGATGCTGTTGCAGCACCTTCAGGATGACCTTACGCTCCAGTTCGCGCACACACTGGCGCGTCAGCTTCTTCAAAGAAATTGGCCCGTCGAACGAGATTTCGGGATTGAAAAAGTCTGGCTCGCGCGCTACCAGGTCGTTGGTGATCACTTCCTCATGCCCCAGGATCACGTAGCGCTTGATCAGATTTTCCAGTTCGCGGATGTTTCCCGGCCAGTGATATTTCTGCAGCACCGCCAGCACTTCATTCGACACCGGCTTTGCCCGGCAATTGAACTTGCGATTGTAGTATTCGAGGAAGTAGATGCACAGATCTTCAATGTCGCCACGGCGTTCCCGCAGCGCCGGCATGTGCAGATTCACCACGTTGATGCGGTAGTAGAGATCCTGACGAAAACTTCCCGCTTCGATCTCAGCTTCCAGCCGGCGGTTGGTCGCGCACACTACCCTCACCTCGACCTTCTTGTCTTCCTGGGCGCCGATTCGGCAGAACTGACCATCCTGTAAAAGTTGCAAGAGTTTGGATTGCAAGGACGGGTCAAGCTCGGAGATCTCATCTAGAAACAAGGTGCCGCGGTGGGCCAATTCGACACGTCCGGGCTTGGATCCGACCGCACCGGTGAAGGCTCCTTTTTCGTAGCCGAACAATTCGCTTTCGAGCAGCGTTCCGGGGATTGCGGGACAGTTCACCTTTACATACGGCCCTGTCTTCCATGGCGAGAGCCCATGGATGAGGCGGGCAATGATGTCTTTCCCGGTGCCGCTTTCGCCGGTGATAAGGACCGGAACGTTAGCCGCGGCTACTTTTCCCATGCGGGAACGAACCGCCTGCATGGCCTCAGTGTGGCCAAAAACGATGCTGTCAGGGGGAACCTCGCCTAGCGACTGCGCCAAAGGACTTACCGAAAGTGTCGTCATGAGACTGAAACCCCCATTGCGGCAAGTGTCAACCGCATGCACTAAAAGTGCATCCCAAGCACCAAACCGGAGGAGAGAGTCGAGCGACCGGTAAGATCTCTGTTAAACGCTCAACCCTTAATGACTTAGAACCATGATAGCTCGGGAGGGGGAATTTGAGACATGGCACCAACGTGCCATGCTGAGAAAGACTCGGGGAGGGAAAAATAGTTCACAAAGCGGAAGCCGTCTTCCTCAAACGCTTGCCCGAAACAGCCACCGCGTCGGTGTTCAGAGGGCGGGCGAACTTGAGACCTAGAAGATGGTAGTCATTGAGATGCGTAACCCACACGGCCTTCGCTTGCATGATCCGAGAAGAGGTCTTTAAACCGTTGGTGGGCCCGATTGGAGCGCTCGGAATCTCCAGTGAAACCAGGGTCGATTTGGGCAATGAACGGCGAACTGCCACCAAAGCGCCCCCTGGAGAGATGTTAATGGAGGTGGCAAACTCCAGGGAATCCTTGCCATTTCCATCCCTGATGCGGACAAAAACCGGAATGGCAAGCTGCAACCGTGCCCACTTCCGTTCTTCCTTCTTAGATAAGCTACGCCGCACGCGTCCGACCCACCGATTCAGAGGTATCAACACCCCTAAGACCGCATCTTAGGGGCCAAACTTAGGAGCGGAGCCGAGCCTACCCGGAATCGGTCCGAACCTCGCCAGCGACACGGAGATTGCCGATGTGGCTTCAGAGCGCAAGAGATTGCATAATGACCATTGGTCATATAGCCAAAGTGCAAGGTTTTTCCGCTTCAGTGCCGCCTTTGGGTTGTTTCCAATTGACAGTCTTGGTACCTGACATTAGGATCAAAATACCCCACGTTCTGACGGTAGTAGAATTCCATCCTCCCCAGTGTTGTGCGTGATTTGGTACCCCATGGCTACTATGTCAGACAAAAGCCCAGCCGCTGCACTGGCTGGCACCGGTTCGAAAGATGGTCAGCCGTCGTCCACCTCGGCTGAGCTTTCCACGTTCAGTTCGGCGGACGATGTCGCGCGCGATCTCGAACACTTGCGCGATCGTTTCCGCAAGACCACGAACGCTCTAGCCTCTGCCGCCCACGACCTGAAGACTCCCTTGGCCATTCTCAACGGCTACATTGAACTGCTGCAGAGCCAGAGACTCGGACCACTCAACGACCGCCAGCGCGAAGTGATGGGTGACATGTTTTTGAGCGGACAGCGATTGCAACACTTCATTCAGGATTTCTTGACCTTCAGCGTGCTCGAAACCGGCGAGTTGCGCATGCAGTACATCGAAGGTGATATGAACGGATGCCTCTCCGAAGTTTGCCGGCTCTGGTCAGCGCGGTTTCAGGAGCGCGGTCTCGCCCTGTATTTCCTGGCCAATGACAAACTAACGCCATTTGCATTCGATGGGCCCAAGATTCAGCGCGTGATTTCCAATCTTCTGGAGAACGCCTCCAAATACACTCCTCAGGGCGGCACGGTCTGGCTGCACGCCGAACCGTATATGTGGGAGCGTCGGGGCGTGAGCAATCCAGCAGTCAATGGAGAGCGCCGCCGCCAGTCGATAAAAGTACCGAACGCCGTCAGAGTGAGTGTTGCCGATACTGGCCCGGGAATTCGGCCTGAGTTTCACCTTGAAATCTTCGATGATTTCTTCCGCCTGCCCGGCAGTGAAGCAGCCGAGGGCATGGGCCTGGGACTGGCCATTGCACGCCGCCTTCTCCAAGGTATGGGTGGCAAGATCTGGGTGGAGAGCGAACCGGACGCAGGTTGCAAGTTTTCTTTTCTGATTCCGATGAAACCAATTCTGAGCAGTCCGCCACGAGGAACGAAATGAGCCAAGCCGCCAACATCTTGCTCGTGGATGACGAACCGGGAATGCTGCGTTATATCCGCACGCTGCTGGAAGTGGACGAGCACAAAGTTCAAACCGCAAGCACCGGCGAAGAAGCGGTCGAGCACGTCCAGAAGGGATTGCAGCCCGACCTGGTGTTGCTCGATCTGCTCATGCCCGGCATCGACGGACTACAGACTCTGGAACAACTCCGCCATCTCAAGCCCGGATTAAAAGTCGTCATGCTCTCGTGCGTGAACGACACTCGCAAAGTCGTGCAGGCCATGCGCCTCGGGGCCATCGATTATCTGACCAAGCCGTTCCAGAAAGCCGAACTCGATGCGGTCATTGGACAGTGCGTTGGCACGGCCAAGGGTGAGAGTTACGCGGGCGAAGTCGAAGAACTTTGCGACGATGTGTTTTTCATCGCTGCCAGCCCGGCAATGAAAAAGATTCGCTCCCAGGCCGCACTCGTCGCCAACGTGGACATCCCGGTGCTCCTGCTTGGCGAAAGCGGTACCGGCAAGGAAGTGCTTGCCCGCCTGATCCACAAGCTTTCTCCGCGCGCCCACCGTACTTTCCTCAAAGTGAACTGTGCGGCGGTGCCCGCCGACCTGCTCGAAAGCGAACTGTTCGGCTACGAAGCGGGAGCTTTCACCGGCGCCAATCACGCCAAGCCCGGCAAGTTCGAACTGTGCAACAAAGGCACCATCCTGCTCGACGAAATTGGCGAAATGCCGGCGGGGCTGCAGGCCAAGCTGTTGCACGTCCTTCAGGACCAAACTTTCTCCCGCCTGGGCAGCCGCACCGTGGTCAAAGTCGACGTCCGCATCCTGGCGGCCACCAACATCAACATTCCCGAAGCGCTCGCCAACAAGCGTCTGCGCGAGGATCTCTATTACCGCCTGAATGCTTTCACCATGTCGCTGCCTCCGCTGCGTGAGCGCAAGGAAGAAATTCCGATTCTGCTGAAGCATTTCATGTCGCGCATGTCGGAGTCTTACGCGCGTTCTCCGTTACCACTTTCGCCTCCATTAATGGAGGCGTGCCTGCGGCATTCCTGGCCGGGCAACCTGCGCGAACTGAGCAACTTCATCAAGCGCTATCTGGTTCTGGGAGACGAAACGCTGGCCGCATCCGAGTTGCAACCCCGGCCCGATGGCGGTAGCGGAGCGCACGCCGATGGCAGAAGCGCAGCCGCGGCGGCTGAGTCAGGCGGCGGACTGAAGTCGCTGTCACGCAACGCCAAAGATGAAGCTGAGGCCGAAGCCATCGCCCGTGCTCTGGAAGAGACGAACTGGAATCGGAAACAGGCGGCAGCGCTGCTGCAGATTAGCTACAAAGCTCTGCTCTACAAAATCCGCCAGTACGGCATAGCGCAAAGCCGCAGCACGCACCGGCTCTCCGCCGGCGCGTGAGAGAAAACGCCGCGAGCTACGAGTGTTTGCGGGGACGGTCGTCCCGGCCAGGCTTGATTCCTAACAACTAAGTGCTGATCTTGGTGCGGATAAGAGGACTCGAACCTCCACGACCTTGCGGCCACTAGGACCTGAACCTAGCGCGTCTGCCAGTTCCGCCATATCCGCATTGAAAGAAAAAATCGGCAGGGCCTTCTTAAAAGGCGACTACACTAATATTCTACTGGCTGGCGTGTAGCTGTCAAACGAGCGCAATGTCGCAGCCTTTGCTGTGCTTTGTGATTTTGCCCGGCGCAGGCCGCCTGAAGACCATGGGAAAAGCCTCCGACAAAATCCCCGCGGAACTGGCGAAGGAACTTCGCGCCATGGCGCACGATCTCAGCAATGCTCTCGAAACCATCGTGCAGGCCACTTACCTGATTTCGCAAGCAGGCCCGCACGAGAACCCACGACGTTGGGTGGAAATGATCGATCAGGCCTCGCAGGAAGCGGTAAAACTCAACAACAAACTACGCCAGGTCCTGCGCTCGCAAAGCTAACCAGTTCCAAAGGTAGAGACGGGGCTTTCCCCGTCTCCCTCTGCGGCAGGAGACGCGGCAAGGCGCGTCTCTACCGTGGACATCAGACGCCGCTATCCCAGCTTTGCGTCCATCGTAATTTTCGCGTTCAGCACCTTCGATACCGGGCAGCCTGTTTCTGCATTATGCGCGGCGGTGCTGAACGCTTCCGCGCTAGCGCCGGGAACCTTTGCGACTACGTCCAAGTGCACGGCGGTGATGGTCCAGCCGGCATCGAGCTTCTCCATGGTGAGCGTAGCCGACGTATTGATGCTCTCCGGCGTCAGGTTCGCGCCTCCAAGTTGCGCCGACAGCGCCATCGAAAAGCAGGCCGCATGCGCCGCCGCAATCAGTTCTTCCGGATTCGTCCCCGGAGCGTTCTCAAACCGCGTGGTAAACGAATACTTGGTGTTCGAAAGAATGCCGCTGGCGGACGAAACCGTCCCCTGCCCGTCTTTCAGACCACCCTTCCAGACTGCACTCGCTTTGCGCTGCATACAATCTCCTGATGTGACGATTAAAACGAATCTTAGCAATTGTAGAAGGTCAGGAAGTAAATCGCGACGAGACCGCCGCCTGCCTCAGTAGAATTCAGAGCAGCTCAGGTAAAATCCGCATTTCCTGCAAACGACTTTGCAGCGGTGTCCAAGCAACTCGGTCGAACAATTGGGACAGATTGAAGATGCATCCTTCCGCAAATTCCGAGAGACAAGACTCGAAGCAGCGCCAGTCGCATCTTCAGACGCCCGTGGCGCAATCGTGGAAATTGATAAACTCCCGGTCGAATTCAATCTCGAACTCATGTCCGGTGTTGTAGCACAGATTCAGTTGAGAGAAAACATGAACGTTCTTGCAAGCCAGTGCGAACCGAGGTGCTAGGAGTCGGCCAGATTAGACACGAGCCGCTAATATTTCCCAGCCCTTCTAGACAAAGCCACGCCTGAGGCCTACTGTGAAGCGGTCGGGCGCGGTACCCAAGTGGTAAGGGAGAGGTCTGCAAAACCTTTATGCGGTGGTTCGATTCCACTCCGCGCCTCCATCAATAATTCCTTCTGATTCATCGTATTGCAGACGGTTACCCTGGTGACTAACAGGGAGTGTTTAACCTGCGACTGTGGCTCGCATTGTGCCAGATGCCCGCCTGCTGGTTTGAAGTGCTACCTCTTCCCGGTAGCAATCTGATGCCGAAAAGTGGTGCAAATCGTGGGAACAAATCAGGGAACGGAACCTGTTTCTGACCGCTCTTTCGGCACCTTTTGGTTCCACTAGGTGCCCGCTAGCTCCCTGGTTCAACGTGTCTCGATTGAGTGTTGTGTCAACGTAGCGATCTATCTGCGTTCTGTTAGTGTGCCCAACCGTGCTTTTCAGGGCGCAAAAGGGGACGTGTTAACGTGACAACGGCGCGAACCACGGTGGCCATTTTGGTTCTGAGCGTAATGACGATTTATCGCCACTTTAGACGATTACCTCCGGGATGCCGGTTCCATAACTTCCGAGTTGCCGACGATTCGGGAGTTACTATGTGATAGTTCCTGGGAAGCTGCCGGTATCACGGCAGGAGTCAGCGGGATGACGCGAAAGAAGGAGCTACGGAGACACGCGAGAAGATGGCCAAATACGTGATTCAAGCTAAGCGTGGTGCACCGCCGGCAGGAGCTTATTCCCAGGGATGGCGGGCCGGGGATTTCGTCTTCGTTAGCGGAACGGGTCCGATCGACCCGGTCCATGGCGGGCTGGTCGGCGACAGCATTGAGCAGCAGGCGGAGCAGACCATTGATAACATTGTTGCCATTCTCGAGGCGGACGGAGCTTCTCTTCGCGATGTGGTGAAGGTCCATGTGCACCTGAGTGATACGAGTTTGTTCGCGCGCTACAGCGCGGTTTACGCGCGACGTTTTTCGCCGCCGTATCCGGCGCGCACGACGGTAGGCAGCGATCTTGGTCACACTCCAGGCATGCTGATCGAAATCGACTGCGTTGCGTACAGTGTGAAGAAAACGGGCCCGAGACCAGTGCCGGGGGCAAAGAAACAAAGAAGAAGGCGAGCCGCCGGAACAAATAAAATTCCCGCGCTGTCGCAAAGAACGCCACAAGGACGGGCCACCCCGACCGAGGTCGCGGCGCGGAATTTCTTTCCTAGACTGTCTCGCCTAAACTGGCTCGGTAGCCGCGAGACCCACTGAGGACTTGGCCAACGCTAAGGTGGGCGGCAGCGGCGCTTCGCGTCCGCGGGCGGTAACTTTCTCTACTGATGCGATCTGGCCGTCCCGCACGAGGAGCGCGGAATCAAAGTTGTTCACCGTGGGGCAGACGTGGCGCGGTAGGAGATAGAGCGCTTCGCCTACCGGCGGACCTGCGGTTTCGCGGTTCAATGCCATCGGAAGATGCTCTTCACTGGGCGCGAGAGGCGTCAGTTCCGGGTGTCCGGCGACCACGCACGTGGGCACGCCAGCATCGGCCGAGACAGCTTTGTGGCCCGCGTCGCAGGTGATGATTCCGTCGTGTGGCCGGCTGACCACACGAGTTAATACCAGCGCCGCTGGCGCGTAGTCGTATTCAGTAGGCAGTTGCGCCAGACTTGTGGCATCGCAATAGACAATTGTTCCAGGCGAGACACGGTGGATGAACCCTGCGCCGTGAAAACCTTTGTACGCGAGAGAGCAGGGGAACGTCGGCGTCCCTGCGGTGATGACTTCCGGCACGCTCATCCCACTGCCCTGGATCGCGATCACAAGTTTCAGCAAACGATCGTAGCCGGCATGCGCCGCTGCGGTCCGTTCGGGCTCGTCGAGCCCCCCGTGCTGACCGTCATAGTAGTGCAGGCCGCTGAATTGCAGCTCCGCTTCTTCAACAGCACGCACAAGCCGAACCACTTTGTCGGTCTGGCCCTGTTCGACTCCTGTTCGATTCATGCCAGGATTTATGTCGACAAACACGTCGACTGAGCTGCCTCGCCATTGCCGCACCTGTTCTTCGTTCTCGACCAGGACAGAAATCCGGACGTGCGGGAACTGATTCGCTATTTCGAGCACGCGGCGTGCATTTGCGCCCACCACCGGGTAGGCAAGAAGGACGTCGGCTACTCCGCTGTAGCAAGCTACCAGCAGTTCGAGCGTGGTTGCGCACTTGAAACTCCGGACACACCGCTCGACAAGCATGCGAAGCGTGTAGGCCAGCTTTGCGGTCTTGATGTGCGCACGCCAGCGATCCGGATCGCCTCCGAGCAGATGCAAAGTCCGCGCAATGTTTGACGCCACGATTTCCGGATAGACCACAAGCGCAGGAGTAAGGACGTCTTCAATGCCGGCCACGCGGTGACGTTCGTCCCAGGGAAACTCGCTCAGCATGAATTTATGCGCTGCCATCGCGGCTTCGATCATATCGCGCAAACCTGAATCAGCGCTATGGGCCCGTGCATTTCCCGTCCGCAACGAAACGACAGGACTGGTCCGGATGCGTAGTGGCTCGGGCAGACCCTTTCGCTGGGTGGGATCACTTCGCGCCTTTCCGAATGCTTTGCGCGCTTTACAGTTACTCTGACTTTGCGTTCTTCGCGGCACTTCTTTGGCGACTGACTCTTGCCTTGGAACTGAGTCACCTGGCGGGCAGTGGGCAATCTATGAAGGGGGACCACTACCCCACCTGGCGGGTCGTTGACCATCTTCATTGCTGCTAGTAGGCTCTGACTTCCGCGATGTTGGCTAGCAATCCATCTGACCATTCCGAGCGAAGTGATTTGGTTCGTGGCCTGGGTCTTGGGTCGGCGATCGCCATCGTCATTGGCGATACGATCGGGACGGGGGTTTTTCTTGTCGCTAGCGACATGGCGCGCGCCGTGGGCTCCGCCACACTGGTGTTGATCGCCTGGATCCTCGGCTCGCTCATCGTGCTTTTGGGCGCCTTCTGCTATGCCGAACTCGGTGCGGCTTTTCCGAAGGCCGGCGGCCCCTACGTCTACCTTGGCCGGGGGCTCGGCCCTCTCTGGGGATTTCTCTTTGGCTGGATGAGTTCGTTTCTCGAGCGGCCAGTCGCTATGGCCACTCTGGCGGCCGGTTTCGTGCGGTTCCTGGGATTTTTGTTTCCCATTGTGGCTACGCCTTTGTTCAGCAGTCACATCGGGCGTTACGAACTCACGTTCACGACGGCCCAGCCGATTGCGGCCTTGATCGTGGTGATCGTGACGGCGGTCAATTATTTCAGTGTGCGGATGGGTGGCGCTATCCAGGTGCTGTTGACGTCGCTCAAGATGGGCACAATCCTGGTCATTGTTGTCGGAGGCGTAGTGTTCGGAACAAAACACGCCGGCTCAACTGCGCCAGCGATAACATCGTTCAGCGTGGGAACGATTGGCGCCTTGCTGACAGCGCTCGTTCCTGCGATGTGGGCGTACAACGGCTTTAACGATCTGGGCGATCTGGGGGAAGAGATTGTCCAGCCGCAGAAGAACATCCCCAGAGCCATCATTTTTGGGCTGCTCACTGTGGGTGCGCTGTATTTGATGGCGAATGTTGCGTACTTTCGTGTGTTGCCATTCGCACAGGTGGCGGCGTCCCAGCATGTTGCGTCGGATGTAGTGCAGTCGTTGAGTGGTTCGCGCGGCGCAGCTTGGCTCACGGTCGCCATGGCCGTGTCGGCTCTTGGGGCGCTGCATGTCGTGGTCTTGACCGGTGCTCGCATCCCGTACGCCATGGCGCGCGACGGTTTGTTTTTCCGCTTCGCGGAGCGCCTTCATCCTTCCCTTCGTACGCCCACCGGCGCGTTGGTTTTCCTGGGCTCGATCGCTGCGCTGCTGGCGCTCAGTGGGACGTTCGAGGAACTCTATTCACTGTTTGTCTTTGCCGTGTGGATCTTTTTCGGGTTAGTGGCGATTGCCCTGATACGTTTACGCCAAAAAGAGCCGAACCTGGTTCGGCCTTACCGCGCCTGGGGATATCCCTGGACGCCGCTCATCTTTTTGGCTGCCGCGATGGCTTTGACGGTCAACTTGTGGATGGTCCGGCCCGTACGTTCCTCACTAGGGCTGGGAGTGATTGTTCTCGGTATTCCGTTCTTCTACCGCTGGCACAAACGGCCTCGTGCCGCAGGCATACATTCCGGACGGAACTAGAGATTCTAATGCACCGGCGGCCCGTTTCGGGTAGGTTCCGAGTGGCCGACTATCCACTCAGCGCCATCACAAAACGCCCCGGCTTTTCGAGTGCTAAACTGCCATGGCGTGGTAAACGCTGACAAGTCGAACGGCTACGAGGAAATCGCATCAGTGTTCATAGCCGGGCGCGGTAGGAACAGTTCAGGTGTCGGGGCGTCAGTTGTGGCTGACTGGTCCCAGACGTTGCCTAGTGGCGCAACAGTTCTCGACCTGGGATGCGGGACCGGCGTACCAATTTCTCAAGCTTTAATCGAGCGCGGGTTCGTGGTGTATGGAGTGGACGCCTCACCAACGATCGTGGCAGCGTTCCGAGCCCGTTTTCCAGACGTTCCAGTGGAGTGTGCCGCTGTAGAAGATTCGGACTTTTTCGCTCGAACTTTTGATGGCGTGGTCACCTTGGGGCTCTTTTTTCTGCTCGATGCTGAAGTCCAACGCAGATTGATCAAGAAAGTTGCCGGCGTGTTGCAAAGCGGTGGCAGATTGCTGTTCACGGCTCCGAACGAAGGCGGTTCTTGGCCCGATGTGATGACCGGGCGGCCTCAATTCTCACGGGGCTACGAGCAATACCGAAGAACGCTAGAGGCTGAAGGCATGTTGTTGGTTGGAACACACCGTGATGAAGGCGAAAACCACTACTGCTTCGTACAGAAGACGTAACCGGCGTAACCTCCCTTACTCACCATTCTTATCGGATTACGGGCAAACCGGAAATAACCGCGGACGACCGTTCGGCCACCGTAAGTCACAATCGCGCGTTTCCTAAGCTGCACTCTCAACAATCCGACACACAACTCGCACGCAGGCATTACCGTCCATCCCGGCCTGAGAATCGAATGCAGGCGTCACAACTTCCGATTGTCCAACCGCCCAGGGTTTGGATGCTCGCTGGGCATGGTAAAGCCGAACTTCTGGTTATGTGAAATTCGCCGTCACGCCAATTGTTCACTGCAGCCCTCGGGTCGCAACTCCCCCGGAAAACAGGGAAACTTTCGGGCTCGATCCGCGTATCCTGATTAACGCTCGACGAATGATCCCATGCTGAGCTGTCATGGAAGAAACGAGCGTATGCACAGCTGAAAACAGCCCTCGACCATGCCAAGAGCCGGTGTTCAATCTGGATGCGGACTAAACTTAAGAGGAGTGCGGACAATGCGATTGCCGTTATTAGTCTTTCACATCAGTGCTGGTGTGTTAGCGATGTTCGCGGGTGCCGCCGCCATGTCTTTCCGCAAAGGTTCCCGCTGGCACGGCAAGGCGGGAAACATCTTTGTCGCAGCGATGCTGTGCATGGCGGCGGCGGCCTCGTGCCTGGCATACATGAAGCACCAACCCAACAATGTGTTCGGCGGCATTCTAACGATCTATATGGTGGCGACGGCGTGGGCGACGGCCAGGCGCAGAGATGGAGAAACTGGCATTCTGGATTGGCTTGGGTGTCTGTTTGCGCTCACGATCGGAGTCCTGAGTGTGATCCATGGGTTCCAAAAAGCCACTGGGCGGGTGCCGTCCGATGGAAGTCCGGGCTTCATGGACATTTTCATGGGTTCGGTGATTCTGCTTGCTGGTATCGGTGACCTGCGCATGCTGGTGCGCGGAATTTTCGGCAAACGACGGATTGCGCGGCATCTTTGGCGCATGTGCTTTGGGTGGTTTATTGCCACAGGCTCGTTCTTCTTGGGGCAGCAGCAGGTATTTCCCGTTTGGTTGCGCGGATCAGCCGTGCTCTTGGTGCCGGCCCTTCTGCCACTGATGCTGATGATTTTCTGGCTGATTCGAGTTCGCTTCACGAATGCATACAAGAAAATGTCGATGTCGCGTCCAGAACATGTTTATTCGCTAGGGAGTTAACCTTCGCGTTTATTTCATCGCAAGACACGCAGAGGATGATGTGGACGAGGCGTCATTGCGTCACTTCTCGGTCATTTTCCATATAACGGGCTACCCGAAACTAATGGTTGTTAACAGGCGGGAATTGCGTGCTCGTCCCTCGCCGTTTCCCGCGCATTGCACGGATGGATACCGCGAAAATTGTGCTAATTTGTGCTACCGATACCGACTTCTGCGACTTCTCCGACTTGTGCAACATTGTAGAATCAATAACTTGCTTTGTTTGCAACACCGTAATCGGTTCGATTCCGACCCGCGCCTCCAAGCTTCCAGCCTCTGGCCGGCAGGACGGGGCTGGCCCGGTAGTTGCCATTATATTCGTGGTTTTATTTGCGGGAAGTTTGTCGTTGCGCGGAGTGCGCGGCGGCCCGGAAATGACCGTAGGCCGCTGAAATCGGTCCGCGCCGCCCCCAGCGGCTAAGGCCGGATTCAAAACAATGCAGATACCCCAGCGCTGAAGCGCTGTGCCACTCAAAATCAAACGCGAAAGTGGTGACACCGCACCTTTCACTGTGATCTGAGATCACAGACAGAGGACTGCTGCAGGTCGCAAAATATAGATGAGGTTCGAAGAGCCTTTTGCATTATCGGAGGCATTGATGAAAGGGACCATTTTTCTGTTCGCCGCATTTGCTGTGGTTTTCGTCATCCTGGCTACCCGACACGCGTTCGCGCAGGAGAAAACGTCGGTCAAGGTGAAAAGCTCGGAGGTTGTAACCGGGGTTGTCATTGTTCACATCCAGAAGGACGCGAAATCTCTTGAACTGCAGTGCAACGAGGGAGCGGGGTACTGCAACGCTCTGCCGAGCGGCACCTACCTGATGGTTGAACTTCCCAAGAACTACGGGTTATACGATTGCAAGAATGTTGAGATCTATCGAGGGGACCGAGACAAACCGGACGCAGCGGAAATGATTGGCGCGTACTGCCTGGTTGAGAAGTAAGGGTGGGGCGACATGGTCTGCTTGTTCTCGGAAAGACACAACGCCTCGGTAATTTGGAGGTCTTACGGCAGAATTTTTTTGCAAAGCCTGCGGCAAGCGAAAGGGAGATGCCGATGGCTGGCTGCTGGGCTTCGAAGGCTCAGGGAAGCCGGGGGGTGTCATGAAATACACCATTAACCTGTCCCGGAAGTGGGATGAGCAGCGTGCCAGTGAGCGGAATGCCCTGCATTTCTGCTCGACCGAGTGCCAGAACAAGTATGTGTGGCAAAACTACGGAGATGATACCTGGGCAACGTAGTTATTCGTGTCTCGTGGGTGCCGACAGCAGCCGTCGGTGGCAGACCGTGGAGATTTGAGCCGTCCGCTCGATCGCCTCACATGGCGATGGCAACAGCTCCGTCGATGGAATCCTCTTTTACCGCGATCAACGCTTCGTTGGCCTGGTCAAGTGGGACTGCCGTTACCTTCGGCCTCAGGTCGATTTCGCTCGCGACCTGTAGGAAATCTCGAGCGTCAACGCGAGTCATGTTCGCGACGCTCCGAAGCTGACGTTCGCCCCACAGCAGGCGGTCGTAGTCGAATTGAGGAATCCGGTCCAAGTGGATGGCGTTGATGGCCACCACTCCTCCCTTCCTCAGGCTGGCGAGAGCTGCTACCACAACATCGCCACTAGGAGCGAAAGTCACCGCGCAGTCGAGTTCCGCGGGTGGTTTGTCAGTGTCAGTTCCCACCCAAACCGCGCCAAGAGAAGCCGCCAGCTGGCGATGGGTCGCTCCTCGGGTCGAGACATACACCGCGCAATTCCAGGAACGCAAGACCGCGATTGCCAGATGGGCCGAAGCACCAAACCCGAACAGCCCGACGCGGTCACCATGTTTGACGCCAGCGACACGAAGGCTGCGAAAACCGATAATTCCAGCGCACAATAGCGGGGCGGCGTGTAAATCGTCGAGTTGATCGGGAAGAGGGAAAGTGAAATCGGAGCGAACGACTGCGTATTCAGCATAGCCGCCGTCTACGGTATAACCGGTAAAGGTGGGTGAGTCGCAGAGATTCTCCAGACCCAACTGACAATACCGGCACGTGCCGTCCGTTCCTCCCATCCAGGAGACGCCGACGCGGGTGCCGACAGGGAGTTCGTTTGTGGCTCCGGCTACGACTTCGCCGACAATCTGATGTCCGGGGATTATTCCAGCGCGACACGGTGGCAAGTCGCCTTCGACGATATGCAAATCGGTGCGGCACACTCCGCAGACACGCACCCGCACCAGGACCTGACCTGGCATCGGCTCCGGCGTTGGAACTTGGCCAATCCGAAGAGGCCGCTTCGAAACTTCTTGAGGTGAGGTTAGGGTAGCGGCTTTCATCGACGCAGCGAAAGGTGTTTTCGCGCGCAATTAATATACTCCTGATGGCGGACATTGGGTTCTTCGCAGGCAAATGCAGCAGACTGCGGCCGACAGGCAAGCGCAGTATTATTTAATATAAGAAAGTTGGGTTGACCGTGTGGCGTCCGGCGATTCCGGAGATCGACGCCTGACAGTTGCCAGACCTGAGAAAGCGGAGACTTACGGATGAAGAGAATATTTCTGCCGGCCGCAGCGCTCATTCTTGCAGCGCTGCTATCGCAGACATTTGTTGCCGGCACGACTACTACGGACGACGCGTGGACGCGCGACCTGCTTGCCTGGCGCGCTCTTCGGGCAACCAGCCTCCAAGCTCCCGAAGGCTGGCTTTCCTTGAT
Source organism: uncultured Acidobacteriaceae bacterium (assembly GCA_963730845.1). GTDB lineage: Bacteria > Acidobacteriota > Terriglobia > Terriglobales > Acidobacteriaceae > Acidiflorens. The sequence continues at coordinate 76,052 of CAVSTM010000017.1, forward strand.
CGCTCTCGGATGGTTGAAAGAAGGCGACAACCGTTTTGGGTCTGCTGAAGACAGCCGCATTCAGATCACGGGCAAGGCGCCAGCGCACATCGCGATCGTGCGCCTTGAAAAAGGTGCGCTGCGCTTGCTACCTCCGGCCGAGGGTTTCCCTAAAGACCTTCTACTGGATGGTCAACCCGCGAAGGATTCGGTCCTGTTTGCCGACGATGCCGACAAACCCTCGAAGCTCGCGATCGGCACGCTCACCGTCATCGTGATCCATCGCGACGATCAATTTGGTTTGCGCGTCAAGGATCTGCAAGCGCCCACCCGCGTCGGTTTCCACGGATTGCGCTGGTATGCACCGAACGCCGCCTACCGCGTGCACGCCCGCTGGATCCCGTACAATCCACCGAAAATGCTCGACATCCCAACCGTGCTCGGGACCACCACCCATATGCCCGCACCCGGTGCCGCCGAATTCACTTTGGACGGACAAGTTGTCCGGCTCGAGCCCGTGCTCGAAGATCCGAAATCGACCGACCTTTTCTTTATTATGCGCGACGCCACCAGCAAGACTACGACATACGGAGCGGGACGCTTTCTCTATACCGAACTTCCCGACCATGGCGTAGATCAGCCCGGCGAGGTCTGGCTCGATTTCAATAAACTGGTGAACCCGCCCTGTGCCTTCACGGCCTATGCCACGTGTCCTTTGCCTCCCAGCCAGAATCGTCTCAGCGTTCCGATACCGGCTGGCGAGCAGCGTTACCACGATTGAAAGGGGCATAGTGCTTCCGCGACCGTATTCACGCGTGCGAAGCGGGGAGTGCCCCGCTTGCCGGTCCACCACACAGCATTGGTTGCCATGAATCGTGGATAATATCTATTCTCAATTTAGATTGATCTGGGAGTCCTGCATGAGATGGGTGCTGATTGTGCTCGCGATCGTCGGTATCGTCGCTTCTTCACTCGCGTTGCGCGAGCATTACCGCACCGACGCTTCGCCCTGCAGTATCAATGAGCGTTGGGATTGCGGCATCGTCAATCACAGTCCTTACGCCATGTTCCACGGAGTTCCCGTGGCCGTGATTGGCATTGCCGGATATCTGCTGCTCGGCGCGCTCGCCGCTCGAAAAGCCTACGCATGGATGCTGCCATTCGTGATCATCGCTTTTGCCTTTGCGATCCACCTCGCGGATGTCGAATCCCTGGTCCTGGGCGTTTGGTGTATCTACTGCGTCATCTCGCTGGGAATCATTACCCTCATAACTCTGCTCGTAGTCGGCACAGTGATTGCCGATTCGACCAGGCGGGCGCGGCAGTCCTACTCGTAGCGAAGACTTTCGATCGGGTCCAGTCGCGCCGCGCGAATGGCCGGCACCATCCCACTCAGCACACCGACTATGCCAAGAATTCCCGTCGCCACCGCGAGGCTGCTGACGTTGATATGCAGATGGATATCACCCGCCTGCAAATTATCACCAAAGGCACTCATGAGCGGCAGTGCGCCCACGCCCCACGAGATCAGGTACGCGATTCCAATCCCCGCTACTCCTCCGGCAAAGGTGATGGCCAGCGCTTCCGCGAGAAATTGAATAAGGATGTGGCCCTTTTGCGCGCCCAGTGCCTTCTCCACGCCGATCTCCCGCGTTCGCTGTTGCACGGAAACCAGCATGATGTTCATCAACCCGATGCCACCGATCCCCAGGGTCAGCGCGCCGATAAAAGCTAACAGCACCTTGAGAGCGGTAGTCACTATGGTGAACTCGTCAAAGTCCTGCTTGAAGTCGGCGATGAACACAGCTCGGTGGTCGTCCGGGCGGAAGTTGTGGTGCCCGGCAAGTACACTTCGCACCACGCGCGCCAGTTGCTGATGATCCTGCGCTTCATAGTCCATGAAAATGCCGGTGATGTACTGCGTATCGTAGAGATCGCCCATGGCGCTGAAGGGAATCACCACCATATTGTTGTCGTTATCGTCGCCGCCCTGCACTTTGTGCTGGTATATGCCGATCACCTGGAAACTCACGCCGTTGATCCGGATGCTCTGGCCCAGAGCTTGTTCGCCGGAGAAAAGTCTCCGATTCGCTTCATCGCCGATCACCACCACGCGAGCGTGCTCCGCCTGATCCTGTTCGCTCAGGCCGCGGCCGGTGGCAATGCCAAAGCCGCGAATGCGCTGGTACACGGGGTAGACGCCGGTGAGAAAAAGGTTGGTGAAGGTTCGCGTGTCGTGCTGAATGGTTGCGCCGCGCTTGTCGAAAATCGGAGTGACCCCTTTCACCATCGGCACTTCATTGCGGACGTAGTCGACATCGGCCAGCTTCAGCCGCACTTCGCTGCCTGCCTTCGCACCGCCCGCCTGCAGTGAGGTTCGTCCCGGGAACGCTCCGATGACGTCGGTTCCCCATGAGCTGAAAATCAGGTTGATGGCGTGTTCGAATCCGGAGCCGAAGGCCAGCAGGATGACCACCGTCGCAATCCCCCAAGCCATTCCAAGCATCGTCAACGTGGTGCGGCGGCGATTGTACTGCATCGCGCCATACGCTTCTTTCAGTAGATCGTTAGTCATGATTGATGTTCCTCTGCGCACATGCTGCGGAAGAGCCAAGGCCTCCACGCTTGCCTGGACGCGCGAGACGCCCGTCGCTCCACCTTTCTCTACTCCTGACGCAGCGCTTCCACCGGCTCCAGCATTGCCGCTTTGCGCGCCGGGTACAGCCCGGCTGTAATGCCCGCCAGCGCCAGCGAGAGCACGGCGCCGATCGCCGAGACGGGCACAATCCGCGGGGTATCGAAGCCCTGCGGGAGCTGTATTCCCGAAAGCAGGTGGATGACGAGCATGGCGCCGCCGACTCCGATCGCGCCGCTCAACAGCGTCAGGAATGCGCCCTCTAGAAAAAACTGAAAAAGGATATTGCGATTGGTCGCGCCCAGGGCCTTGCGCAGACCGATCTCGCGCGTGCGCTCGGTCACGGCCACCAGCATAATATTCACGATGCCAATCGCGCCCAGCGCGAGTGTCACCAGCCCGACCCCGCCCAGAAACCAATCCATGGCGGTGAAGATCTTTCCCATGGTCTTCTGGTTCTTGATCGTGTCCCATTCCTCCCAGGTGTCGGCGCCCTTCGGGTCGAAGCCTCCATGATTGCGGGCCACGATCCGGTGCAACTCATCCTTGGCGGTTTCGTTTTCGTCAAAGCTGCGCGGCTGATAGTTGATGAACGAAATCGCGTTGCCCTCTTTCGAATTGTCGCCGGTCAGCGGAAACAACTCGCGCATGGTGTTAAAGGGAACAAAGATGCGAATGTTGGTTGCGTTCTGCTCCTCGTGTCCGATCATCGAGAGTACGCCGATCACCTGGAAACGAACGCCGTTGAGCAGGATGGTGTTACCAACCGCAGGCCGCCCCGGAAACATATTGCGCGTCATCTCCCGCCCCAGGATGCACACCCGCCGTCGCTCGTCATTATCGTCGTCATTGATCCAGCGTCCAACGGCCAGCGGGATCGTCCGCACTTGGCTGTAAATTGGAGGCACGCCCGAGACTTGGCCGTTAGTGCTGGTATAGTCGCTGACCGCGCGAATATCGTCACGCGCGATCAGCGGCGAAATATTGATCGCGAGCTTCGATTCGCTCTTGATGGCGAGGTAATCGTCATAGGTGAGGTTGAACCACTTCATCGCGTTGAAACTGCCCTCGACAGCCGGCGCGCGTCCGCCGAAAAAGAAGATGATGTTTTTTCCAAAGGTTTCCAGTTGCTTTCGATTGCCGTTGCGGAAGCCTTCACCCACACCGGCCAGCAGCAGCAGCGAACCTACGCCCCAGGCGATTCCAAACATGGTGAGGACGGACCGCAATTTGTGCGCCCACAGAGTTCGTAAGGTTTGCGCGAAGGTGTCCAGCAGCATGCGCATGTCGCCCACCTTGAGCATCGAGGGAAAGGAAACGTCTGGAAACGTCGACCAGCCCCGGCTGTCATTACTTCGACTCGCGGAACCGTCAGGCGTTAGCGCGCAATTTGTTCGAGGATACGAACAGGTTGTGCCGGGGGCAATTTGTATCGGCGCAGCACAATTAACACTTAACAAGCAAAGTTGTTTTAAACTATTCGTCTTCCTTCTGGTTCGCGCCCAGCTTCCAGGCGATCTGCCGCAGCATTCCCAACAATACCGCGGTGTCATCGGCGTTCAGCTCCAACCGCCGGACCAGGCGCCGCAACTTTTCTTCGGCTGCCACTGCCCGCGGCTTCACGTATCCGCTGGTGTGCAGAACTGCAAGCAGCATTTGGGTAAGCCGCTCCACTTCTCGCGACGCGGCGGACTTCTTTTCGTTTCCACTGGGCGCCGCCTTCGTTTTTGCCGGCGCTGTCTTCTTTCCTCGCACGAGTTCGTACAGGCAGACAGCCACCGCCTGCCCTAGGTTCATCGAACCGTGCTCTTCTCGCGTCGGAATCCGCATCACCCAATGGCAGTGGCTCAGTTCCTCGTTCGACAGTCCGTACCTTTCCGAGCCGAAGAGCAATGCCACCGCTCCTGTCTTCAGTTGGCGCTTGATTGCCCGCACGCCCGCATCCAGCCGCAACAAACGGTGCTGCAAATCTCGCCGCCCTACTGCTGTCGTTCCCACCACCAGCCTGCAATCGGCGACGGCCTCGGCTACGCCTTCGTACAGTTCGGCCTTTGCCAGAAGCCCTGACGCGCCCACCGCCGACCGCGCCTCCCGAAACGCCACCTCGTAAGGATTTACCACCCGCAATCGCCGGACCCCAAAATTACTCATGGCTCTCGCCGCCGCCCCAATATTCAGCGGATTCCTGGTTGCGACGAGCACCACGCGGAGATTATCGAGATTGCGAGTCATGATTCGAAGACCCAATTCGAAAACCCAAATTCTAAAGCCCGTGATTCCTAAAGGCTGATTCCTAAAGCGTGATTCCCAACAGCCATTCTACGGTGCTCCGCCCCGCATCCAAACTTTCGGCACCTCCTGCGACTTCCGCCCTTGCGGAGCATCCAATCAACAGTGCTAGGATAGAGGTCCCGCCCGAAGCAGACCATGCGGTCGACACTGGCGGGGATCTAGCAGCTAACTTAGAACTAGAACGGGAACCCGGGAGGATGAATGGCAAGCACCACCACCGTCGAAGTCACCGACGCTAATTTCGATTCCGATGTATTGAAGTCCGATAAGCCCGTGTTGATAGATTTCTGGGCTGCATGGTGTGGCCCCTGCCGCGCCATCGCTCCTATTGTCGAACAACTCGCTGGCGAATATCAGGGCAAAGTCACATTTGGCAAAATGGATGTTGACCGCAACGCCGCCACGCCCATGCGCTACAAAGTCACCGGCATTCCTACCCTGCTTGTCTTTAAGAACGGACAGGTCGTGGAACAACTGGTCGGCTACCGCTCGAAAGACGACATTCAGAAGGCCCTGGATCGCCACATAGGCTGAGCGAAAGAAGCTTGAGGAGGGACGGGCGTGCTGGCCCGTCCTTTTGCGCGTTGTCAGTATTTCCGCAGCACGCCAATCACGCGTCCCTGAATCTCGACCGACGCCGCGGGCACGATGATCGGCTTCATCGCCGCATTCGAAGGCTGCAGACGGATGTTCTCTCCTTCGCGAAAGAAGCGCTTCAGCGTCGCGTCCGATGACTCGAGCAGCGCCACCACAATGTCGCCGTTGTGCGCGACTTTCGTCTTCTCGACCAGCACGTAATCTCCGTCAAGAATCGCTTCGTCCTGCATGGATTCGCCGCGCACTTCGAGCACGAACACTTCCTTCGAGCGCACAAAATCCGCCAGCGAGATGCTCTCGTTGTGCTCGACCGCCTCAATCGGACGCCCCGCCGCGATCCTGCCCACCAGCGGCAGCACGACCGCGGTGTTCACCGCCATCGATTGCTTCAACTTTCCTTTCGGCGGGAGCAGATCAATCGAACGGCTGCGGTTGTAGTCCCTTGTCAGCAGCCCTTTTTTCTCCAAATTGGTGACGTGCTTGTGCACCGTGGCCAAAGAACTCAGCCCCATGCCCTCCTTGATCTCTTCAAACGAAGGGGAGTACTGCTTCTCCGCCACGAAGCGTGAAATGAAGTCATATAGCTCGCGTTGACGCCGAGTGATCGCCATGCCGAGAGCATAGGCGAACGTAAGGCGAATGTCAATATCGATGTGATGGCCAGGAAGGAGCGCACCATTCAGCCGCTTGGAATCTAGTTCTGCTTCGCGATTGTGGACAGAAATCTGTGGGCATAGGCAAGTTCAGGGCGGCTGGACCTTCCGCCCGCACACACTTTCAACAGCTGTTGGTAGTAGGCATTTGCTTCGCCGGAGTTCTGAGCCATTTCAGCAGCACGCGCGGCTCCGTAAAGCGAATTGAATCGGTTGGGGCGGAGCTTCAGTTCGGCCTCATATTCTCCGAGTGCCTGCTCCGGCTGGTTCATTTCGAGGAGAATGTCTCCGAGCATTTCGTATGCCGGAATCCCTCCATCCGGCGCGAAGACCCCCTGCTCCTTATTTGCGATCTCGCGGAGAGTGCTGATGGCTTCACCGTTCCGGCCTTCGGCGAGGTCGATCCAGGCCGAAACCACCCGTCGATCCTCTTCAACGGCGTTGATAGAGATCGGCGGCTTTTTCTCCTTCACCAGGTTCGAGTGGAGATCCTGAATCGCTAGAAGGTTCGCGTGGGCGACCTGCAAGTCTCCACTGCGAGCAGCACCGATCGCACGAGCTCTACAGGTAATTGATGCGTCGGCATCGTCGGTAGGCGAAAGTAGGGGCAATGCCTCTGCTTCCTTCCAGTGATGCAACTCCAGCGCATAAGCCGCCGAGAATTGCGTCAGAGCGGAGACTTGTGGATCGAAGCCCGATCCGTACATGTCTTTCATTTTCGGCAAAGACTTTACTTCCTCGATTAGTTGCTGTGCCTCTGCATCTCGGCCGCTCTGCAGGTAAGCGTAGATAAGGAACTCCATGGCGTGGTACTGATGTCCTTCGTCTCCCATGTGAGCAGCCGCAGCATTGCGGCTGGCAGCGATGGACGCCAGATTGGAATCGATGTCTTCTTGCCACATCCCAAGACGCGCAAAAATGTGCGACGGCATGTGCAGTGCGTGAGGTGCCGCTGGAGCGATCTTGGCATACCGGAGTGCAGCCGGAAGTCCCAACTCAGCCATGCCAGGATAATCGTAGGTATGAATCAGGTAATGCGCGACGCCCGGATGATTTGGTTCAAGCGCAAATAATTTTTCCAAGATCGCCGCTGCCTGCTTTCGGTTGGCGTGCGTCGGATCGTCATCGCTATCGGAATTCTTCAATGCAAGGGCATAAAATGCGGCCGCTTCCAGATCGTTGGGGAACTGCTCATAGAGTCGCTCCATTCCACTGAGGTATCCCTCGTCGCGTTTCTCATTCCTTCGTTCGGGATGTTCGTAAAAAGCAGCTTCAGCAGCTATGTAAGCCCGTTCTCGTGCGGTTTTGGCACGCAGGGACTCCGCAACCTTGATCTCTTCCCAGCCACGCTTGAGCTGCTGAGAATCGGGTGTTCCCCAACGGTCGAATGTCTTTGCGATTCCCCAGTGGGCCATCGCGCAGCCGGGATCTTCGTCCGCGACCTGCCGAAACGCATCTTGCGCGGTCTCGAACGCGAAAGAATGCAGCAATGCGACGCCGCGCTCAAAACTCTTCTGAACGCTTGCTGTGCAGGAGATCGGGAAGTGCACCGTGCCCAACTGCTGCTCGGAGAGTTCGTCATGGTGCTGGTGGCCGTCGTTGCCGAACACGGGAAACGCCTGTGCAACAAAAACAAGTAGGAATGCAATGAATCGGGCCATGCAGCCTGTTCTCCCGAGCAGAGTCTAATCGCCGCTTGTTGAGGCCGTCGATTTCCTCCTACTCCGCCGTAACTCCCTTCAAGAACACGTAGTAAAAATCCACGCCCCGGGCAAACGCCTCGACCCCTATCCGCTCATCTTTCCCATGCGCCCGGACGTCGTCCCGGTCATACTGTTCTCCCGACACGCCGTACGTCGGCATCCCCGCGGCGTTCGTGTACACACCATCCGAGGCGCCCGTGCTCATGTCCGGAAGCACCGGGATCCCGGGCCACATCTGTGCCGCGACTTTCTCCAGTGGATCGAAGACTTCTTTCCGCGGCGGCGGCGGCACGTAGCTGTGACGGTCAGAGCCGTGATCCATCAGGACGTTGGTGTTTTCGTGGAACTGCACCTTGATTTTCGGATCAGCCACCACTTTTTCCAGCGTCAACCGGATTTCCTCGAGCGAATGTCCGGGCTCGATGCGGCAATTAATGTTCGCCTGTGCCATTTGCGGCAGCGCGTTATTGGCATGTCCTCCACTCAAGCGTGTCGCGACGCAGGTGGTGTGCATGGTCGAGTTGTCCATCGGATCTTTTGATAGGCGCGCCACCGCCGCCATGTCTGGCGGAGTCTTCAGCATCGCTTTCAAATCTGCCGCCCGTTGCCCGGTCGACATCTTTACCTGCCGCTCGTAATAGGCGCGCGTGATGTTATTCAGTTCGAAGGGAAACTGGTAATGTGCGATCCGCGTCAGCGCTTCCGCCAGCTCGTAGATCGCATTCTCCGGACGGGGCAGCGAGCTGTGGCCGCCGGGATTAGTTGCAGTCAGCGCGAAATCGCCATAAAGCTTCTCCGTGGCGTCCACTTCCATCGTCAGCGGCTTCCCGTGATCCGCCAGCACGCCGCCGCCATCGTGGTTCAGCACGAACTCGGCATCGATCAGTTCGCGATGATTCTTGATCAGCCAATCCACTCCATTCGATGTGCCGCCTTCCTCATCCGCCGTCAGCGCAAGAATAATGTCGCGACTGGGCACGTATCCTTCTTTCTTCATGCGGATGAGCGTGGCCGACATGATCGCGTCGCCATCCTTCATATCGCTGCTGCCGCGACCGTAGTAATATCCGTCCTTCTCGACGAACTGAAACGGATCGGTCGTCCAGTCCTGGCGGCGCGCTTCCACCACATCGAGATGGCCGATCAGCAGAACCGGCTTGTGCTTGCCCGATCCGTGCAGCCGCACGACGACATTCTTCTTGCGGTCGTTTGGGCCCAACACGTGAATGTCGCTCTCCGGAAATCCAGCATCACGAAATCGCTGTGCCATAACTTCCGCGGCTGCGGTCACGCTGCCAACCGAGTCCGTCGTATTGATTTCAATCAACTGTTTGAAAATGTCCAGCGCCAATCGCCGCGTGGCTTCGTCGGCTGGCGACAGTTGTTGCGCTTGCGTCGAAACCACAAAGATCACAGAAAACAACGGGCCCAACCACAATTTCCTAGATCCCACGTTTATCCTCCAACAAATTTGTCGTAATCAGTTCTGCCACACGCTGAGGCTGAAAGCTAACAGATTCGCTCCGCAAAACCAAACTTGCCCGCGAACGTGACCGGGAATTCGAGTTGCAATGTCAAACTCCCGACGCTACCCTTCGCCAAGACAAATGACGAGCGTGCCTGACAATCGGATGAGAATTGCCAACACCGGAATGGCGTTACTCTTTTGCATTTTCTTCCTGATCGCGTGCGGTCTGGGCTACCCGGTCCTCAACCGATTCGACCCGCGCCAGACGCCGGGTCTCTCGGACGTCAAGAACTACACATCGCTCGTAGCTGGAACTCTCAGCCCTGACGCCGGCCACATTCGCTTCCGGGTACTGGTGCCGTGGCTCGCCAAGCCATTCTACCGGCTCGCGCAAGGACGATCCGGAACCTGGGATCCGGTGACGTTCGGGCTTCTCGTTGCTGACTCTCTGTTTGTTGCCGGGACCGCTCTTCTTATCGTAATTCTTGGCAACCGTCAGCTACGTAGCCCGGCCGCAGGATTAGCAGGCGCTTTGCTCTACCTGGTCAACTTCGCTGTCCCGAATCTTCGCCTGGTCGGGTTGGTGGATGCCGGCGAAGGCTTCTTTCTGCTGGCGCTGCTCTGGAGTTTGTCGGAATGCGAACTGTGGGCCTTGCCCGTGATTGCCGTGCTGGGAGCTCTGACCAAAGAATCGTTCATCCCCTTCGGCGTGGTGTTTACGTCGGCCTGGTGGTTCGCGACCCGGCATGATCGAAATTCCGGTCGCTTTCGCAGTCATTTCCCGCCGGGCGCCTGGATTCTGATCAGTTGGGTGTTAAGTCTTGCCGCGATGATCGGCCTGCAATGGTCAATCGCCGGGAGATTTGTAAGTCCGCTGCAGTTTGGACTTGCTCTTCATCGTGGCACCAACTACCTCGGCCACTTCACCGCTTCGTTGCATGATCGAAATCTCTGGTACATCTTCTTGTGGTTATTACCCACTGCCATTCCCAACCTGAAGCGCTTTCCAAAATCGTGGCTCATTCCAGTGGGCGCAACCTGCGTCACCGCTTTTGCGCTGGATGGGTATTTTGGAGGCGCGCCGGGAACCGTGGGGAGAGCGCTCTTCAGTGTCGCCGGTCCGGCGCTCAGTCTGTCGTCCGCGTTACTGCTGCTGCGGATTTCCAGCTTCGCGACTGCCGCCGTAGCTAGCGACGATAGCGGCGCCAATGCCTCCTCGACGAGGCGCCCGTAATCCGTCGTCGCGGCTTTGAAAATAGATTTGGTCCGCAGCTTCGGGACTCAAGAACGAGATCGGTGAAAATCCCAGTGCACGAAGATCGCAGATAAGTGTCTGAGGATCGAAATGCGTCTGCCAGGGCTCGCCCAAGGAATTCGCCATGTTCGCCAGGGCGCTTCGACTCGCCGCCTCGTTGGAGGGAAGCGAAGAATCTGGCGTGGAGAAGGTAAAAACAATCTCGCTGCTCGCGGGGAAAGACGCGACCAACTGGAAGACTGCGTCCGCTGCCCCCCGGCTCAGGTAAACCAACACGCCAAGACAGGAAAAGAAAGCGGGCTCAGAGAAATTGAGAGTGCTGCTTTGTAGCCCTTGGCGCAACGAGACCAATTCGAAATCGATGGCCACGAATTCCAGATTTGCAGGGATGGGAATACCAGCCGATTGTAGTTTCTGGCGCTTGTCCTCCTGCGTGGCTCGGTGATCGACTTCATAAATACGCACGCTGCGCGCCCAGTCGGGTTGGCGATAGGCGAATGTATCGAAACCCGCGCCGAGGATCACGCACTGACGCACGCCCTGTTGTACTGCCTGGGCCATGCGCTCTTCCGCATAGCGGCTTCGTAGAACCACGTGGGAGCGTAATCCCATGGTCACCGGTTCGCGAGTGCGCGCAGAATTCGATTGAATTTGCTGGAGAAAGTCCGCATCCTGCAGGCGGACGGCGATCGGATCGTGGAGAATCTTGGGTTCGCCGTCCAGCAGTTGGTGAACGGCTCGAAGCGCGGCGACGCCCAAAGCAGTCCGGCTGGAGTTACGTTGTGGCGCGACGTCGGCCATTATTTGAGTTTACAGGCTGGCAACCCGCGGCCGTTTTGCCCTAGATTTTCAGTTTATGCACTCGCTCTATACTTCCACCAGGTCTCGCGCCTGGCGTTTGTTCCACAGCGGCGCAAGGATACTCGATTTCAGAATTTCCTTTTCGGCTCTGACCCAGTCTTCCAAATCTCGTCCTTCGACCTGTCCGCGCTGGTCGTAAAGCTGTTGCGCGCGCAGCCGTATTTTTCTCTCCAGCAATTCCATCATCAGTTTCTGTCGTTCGCGAGTTCTAGTTACGCTATCCACTGCATACACCCCACAATTTATTTGTCTACAAATATTGTAAATGGTGAACTGTTACAGGGGCGTGAAGAGGGAGGTTACTAAAGGGGGGTCCCATTGGCCGTGTCTCGACGGTACCACGGTTGGCTCAGCCGGGAACGCGAACGTTCGCAAGGTGAAAGCGCCAGCTTCATAGCGCAAACCTCGCCGGCGAATTTCGTGCGGTATAATGCGCGCACTTACCCTTGCAACTCCTGTGAAGTCGTAAACCAACTTCTCATGATGGACCAATGACCGATGGAGGAGGAACGATGCCACATGATCTCCATCCGCAGCAGGACCAGGAGAGCGCGCCTCAACCCCATCGTCACGATTGCGGGAACCTCTTCGGATGCGGCGAAGAGAAGGGCACAGGCGTGTTTCGCGAAGACATCAAGGACGCGGCCTTCACCAAGCGGGCGGAAGACCGACTTCTGCACATGGACGAAGTGAATCAGGAGCGGCTCGACGGCTATCTGACCGCCCGCGGCCTGTCTCGCCGACGGCTGTTGCGCGCCAGCAGTTTTATGGGAGCGCTGGCGGGTATCGGGCCCTGGTTCAATCGACTGACGAACACCAAACTTGCGCATGCAGCCAATGCGCTCGGTGGAGATGCTGCGGCCCCGCCCGCGGCGACCGAGAATGACGATCAAGGCCGCGTCCACGTGGTCGAGAGCAACGAGAAGACGGTGCGGCTGGGTGTCTACGACACTACACTCGATCCCATCCTCAAAGTCGATTCCGGCGATACCATCAGCTATCCCAACACGTGGTCGCACTTTTTGAATCAGATGCAGCCGGGCGTTCCCGTCGAGACCCTGGCGAAGTTACGCTTGAGCAATCCGGGACACGGGCCGCACTCGATCATCGGTCCCATCTACGTCAACAATGCGGAACCCGGTGATGTGCTGGAGGTCCGCTACAAGCGCATTCGCCCGTTCGACTGGGGAGCCGCATTCAATAATCCGGGGACGCTCGGAACGGGCCTGCTGGCCCAGGATTTCCCCGAAGGTCAGGTGAAATATCTGAAGCTCGACCTTGCCAATATGATGGCGGAGTTTAGTCGGGACATTCATATACCGCTCAGGCCCTTTCAGGGGACGCAGGGCGTGGCGCCTCCAGACGGTTTCTATCCTCCGCTAAGTCCGGGAGTGACCAGTTCCGTTCCTCCGGGCCCACACGCCGGCAACACTGACCTCAGCGAAATGACCGAAGGTTCGACCATGTTCATCCCGGTTTGGAAGCCGGGAGCGCTGCTCTATACCGGCGATTCGCATGCCGTGCAGGGCGACGGAGAAATCAATCTTTCCGCATTGGAAACGCGCATGCAGGAATTACGTGTCCAGGTCGTCTTGCACAAGCAAAGCAATTTTGCCTGGCCGGTAGCGGAGACCGCGACCCACTGGATCACTCTCGGCCTGGACAAGGACCTCAACGTGGCCATGACCCTGGCGGCACGCAACGCCATCAACTTCCTGGCCGCGCGCGCCGATCTCACCAAGCTCGAGGCCTATGCTCTGTGCAGCATCGCCGTCAGCTTCCGGGTGACGCAGGTGGTGGACATCGTGCGCGGCGTCCACGCCATGATCCCTAAGAACGTTTTCGCTGCCGACCTGCGCAAGCGGATCGCGGTCGTTTAGCTCGTCGCGACAACCTTTTAGTGGGCCTCCACCACCAGCACTACGAACGAATCCAGCTCGATTTTTCGGTCCTGCCGAGTGCCCGTCACGTTCGCGGTTACGGTGAAAAGCTGATGTGTCTTCGCATCAACCGCCATGGTGCGGGCTCCTTTCTGCGTGGTGACCGTCTGCGCGACAGTGAACTTGTCGGGCCCATCTTCCTTAATCACCGTGATCGTGCCGTCGCCCGCTGACGCAAACGCCAGGCCGCGATCGGCATCGAACCCGGTCGCATCGCATCCCTCTCCGATGGTGGGAGTCGTCACCACTTTCCCGGTGTCCGCATCAACTATCGCCATCTTCTTATTCCCACCGCAGCCGGCGAACAGGCGCCGGTTTTTCCGGTCGATCGCCAGGCCGGTCGGTTCTTCGCAATCTGCCAGCTTCCACCGCGATTTCACCGTCAGCTTCTGCGGATCGAACGCCACCAACTCTGAGGTGTCTTCGATATTTACGAACACCGTCCCCTTTTCATCAGTCGCGGCAAATTCCGGCTTGCCACCCAACTCGACCTTGCCCACCACCTCGCCTTTGGACGCGTCGATGGCCGTTGCACTCCTGTCTTGACCTTTTCCGTTGAACGTGAAGACGCGTTTCGAAAACGGGTCATACAGAATCGCGTCGGGACCGCTGCCGACTTTGATCTTTTTTTCCACCGCCAGCGACTTGAGATCGAATACGCTCACCGTATCTTCGCGGCCGTTGCTGGTAAATCCGCGGCCGATTTCGTAGTCCAGCGCGACTCCATGCACGCCTGCCGTGTCCGGAATCTCGCCCACCTGTTTGCCTGACTCAGTGTCAATGACCATCACCCGCGTGGCTCGAGCAATGAACAAGCGATGCCCAGCGCTGTCCGCGGTCAAGTAATCCCATCCACCGTCGCCGCCGAGTTTCCATGTGTTAACGACCTTGTAATCCGCGCCGGCCGCCACCACCACCAGCGCCACCACGGTTGCCAGCAAGGTCAAAGAGGCTCGTATCCCTGTTCGTATTTTCATGTCCCTCACCTTATCGTAATTTAAAAAACAAAAATCCCTGGGAGCGGGTGCAGCCAATCCAGCCCGCAGTTGGAGGCTTGCCCCGGAAGCCTATTTTGCCTATCCCATGCGCTCTCCACAATTGTGCAAACAATTGCCCCTACTCCCCGCCAACCGGCCATTTCGCCCCGCAAAGTTTGGTACCGGGCTTGCTCTTATTCCGCCTGGAGGAGCTTATATCCGCCGCTTCGTCAGGCGGGTGATTTCTGGCCTTCTCCGTAATCGGGAGACCCTACGATGAAGATGAAGAGTATCCTGTTTGTCCTCTGTCAGCTTTCCACCAGCGCGGCCTTTGCGCAGTACGCCGGATCCCGCACCAGTACTGAGCCGTCGACCTTCGTGTCACCGAATCATCCGGCGCAGGCATCTTATGCGCCCATGTCTCAGGAGCGGACCGTCCTCGGTTCGGGGAGTTACACGTCCGCCCAGGGAGAAAGGCCGGTTTCGGATTTCCCGCAGCCAGAGCCCGTTCCGCTGGGCACCACTGCTCGCGAACTCAAGAAGGAGCACGCCCAACTGAAAAAATCCCACGTGGTCTGGGTAAACCAGTAGGGGACACGGATTGGCGCTCTGGTGGTTCCTGCGAACGGTCAATTCCGCAAACTGCCAGCCGGCCGAAAACGCCCTCCTACTTATCCTCTGCCGCCACACTCTTTGGCTCTGGTCCTTGACCTTGCCCTAGCACCAGCACCAGAATCCGTCCATCGGAGTGAAATTCTCCGCCCGTCGCCGTTTTTGCGTCCGCCAGCGGATGCGTCGGAACCACATGCCTCCGCGCCGAAACCAGTCCCGTACCGGAGAGCGTCTGGTTCACAAATTCCCGCTCGCCATCAATCGCCGGATCGATCTTATGCGTTACCCCCTTATTCCGCTGATCGCGTTCGAACCCGATATCGTCGGTCGCTGCCACGCACCACAGCGGACGTCCGTTCACCTGGTACGGCGACTTCCACACGCGCAAATGATTTCGCGACATGACCACCCGCACCGGCTCCGCATGCGCAAACCCGTAATCCTGCGGACGATCGAACAAATACAGCGTGCTCATCGGCATCGTCAGATAGTCTTTATTCTCGAGCGTGGCCATCAGCCCCGACAGCACCGTGCTTTCCACCGATTTATCCACCTTCACCCACTGCGCGGCGGTGAACGCTTTCACCAATTCTTCTTCCGTTCCGACGATCAGGATATTCACCATATCCCCCGGGCTGTGGTTCTGATCCGCAACCCGCCGCGGGATTGAATCCAGTAGCCTCAGCGTGATCGCCGGCATTGCCGTTTCGGCTGGACCGCCCACCAACGTCGCATCTGTCGTGCTCAACCCCGCGCTTAACACTTCGATCTTCACCTGGAAACTTCCGCTTGCTCCCTCCGCATCTCGCATACTCTGGTTGATCCCGAGAAACAGCCGCCCCGCCACTGGAGCCGTGTAGGTGGCGTCCACTGCCACCTCTAACGCCTCCGCACCAGCGCCCGATCCCAAACGCCCGATCAACTCCCCGTGTGCTCCATTCGGCACCGGGTATTGATGAATTACGTCCTTAATGCTCCGCGGGATTCCTGCTGGGCCAAATTGATTTCCCTTGGCATAAGTGACCGTTCCCTCCGCCGTGATCTGCACTTTCTCGCCGCTGCGCAGGTCGATGAAGGTATCCTTCCATTGCGTTGATCCGTCTACTTCGAGCCTGTAAAACTCTCTGCGAGAGGAACCGTTGCTCTCCACCTTAGTTGTGGCCGTCGCCGAATCCGGGGTTTGTTGCTGCCGCGACTCGGCCAGAGTCGAGTGCACCATCGCCGCCACGAAAATCGATATGCCGATCGTCGCTAGCACGGTCCGCTTCATTGTCCTCATACAAATCTCTTCTCTTACCAGCGATTGCCCTGCGACGCGCTTCAGAAAGGAAATGTTAACCTAAGAGCCTGTGGCGAAACTAAGATTTCGAGATCCAGCGCCTGAAGGCGCGTTTATGCGAATCCGCTTGCGGCATGCCTGAAGGCATGCCCTGATACGAATCTCACTTCCACCACGGGCTGCTAAGAGAAACTAATGACCATCCTGGAATTCACCGGCGTCGTTGCGATCGTTTCTTTCGTCGCGGGACTTCTCGGATCGCTCACCGGCCTGGGTGGTGGTGTCGTCCTCGTGCCCCTGCTCACCATTTTCTTCCACGTGGATATCCGCTACGCCATCGGGGCGTCACTGGTCTCGGTGATCGCGACCTCCTCCGGCGCTGCTGCCGCGTATGTGAAAGAAGGCTTTTCCAACATACGCATCGGCATGTTTTTGGAAATCGCGACCACGTTTGGCGCGCTGCTCGGAGCCTTCCTCGCCACCCGGATCCCGACCAGCGCCTTGGCGGTCATTTTCGGAGCCATGCTGCTCTACTCGGCGTTTCTCTCGCGCAAGCCGCGCACCGAGGCGCAGCGCAACCTTCCACCCGATCCGCTGGCCACGCGTTTGCGGTTGAATGGCAGTTTCCCCGACCTCGAAGGCCCGCGCAGTTATAACGTCCAGCGCGTTCCCGCCGGCTTCAGTCTGATGTTCGGCGCCGGTGCGCTCTCCGGATTACTTGGCATCGGTTCCGGCGCCGTCAAAGTGCTGGCCATGGATCAGGCGATGAGGATCCCCTTCAAAGTTTCCACCACCACCAGCAACTTCATGATTGGTGTGACCGCCGCCGCCAGCGCGGGTGTGTACCTCAGCCGCGGGTACGTCGATCCCGGCCTCGCGATGCCCGTCATGTTAGGAGTGCTCGGCGGCTCGTTGCTGGGCAGCCGCATTCTGGTCAAAGCGGAAACGAAATCGCTCCGCCTTGTCTTTAGCTTGGTAATTCTGGTTCTCGGCTTGCAAATGCTCTACAACGGATTCTGGGGGAAAATCTGATGCCCGCCGCCCAAGCGCCCGCGCGCCAACCGCATCCGTTCCAACCCCAACCGTGGAGAGATCGCCGCTTGGAGATCATCCTCGGCAACCTGCTCCGCACCGGGGTCCTGCTCTCGGCGGCTGTCGTCCTCGCGGGAGCCTGTGTCTACCTTTATCGCCACGCGCATGAGAAGGCCGATTACCGCGTCTTTCTTGGCGAGCCCTCCGAATTCCGCACCATCCCCGGAGTCATCCAGAGCGTCATGAATGGCCGAGGCCGCGGCTTAATCCAACTCGGATTGCTCTTCCTCATCGCCACGCCCATCGCCCGCGTAGCGTTTTCCATCGTGGGATTCGCCATCGAACGCGATCGCATGTACGTTGCTTTTACCCTGATCGTGCTCGCCATCCTGCTTTATAGTCTGCTTGGATCCGGCATCGGGCTGTAATGGCGGCAATTTCCGAGCATAAATCTACGCTGTCATCGGGAGCGAAGCGAAGGACCTATGGGTTTGAACCCGGCAGCGATTTTGCGGAACACGATACTACGGACTTCTCATCATTAAGATCATTGTCGCCGTTGTGATCGCCTGCCCTGTGTGGCGCTGCGTGTGGTCTGCCACATGGACGAGCAATCCTCCCACGGTAGTCGGCAGCCACTTTTTTCCCACGGTTCGCGCCTCTTCCAGATCCGTCTTCGCCAGTGCTCGCACCCGCTCCGCGCCATCCGCCAGCGCCGCTGTCAGTTCTGCGAACAGTCCATCGCGCGTTGCCCCGGGATCCAGTTCTGTCCGCAGACGAGACATCTGCTCCGCGCTCAGGCTTCGCCCCTCGGCATAGGTCAGCAGACGATCCAGGCTGCGCGCCAGGTGCCGAATGTGAAACGCAACCGGCGCCGTTCCCGCGGCGCGCACATTGATTTCAGTATCCGAAAGATTGCCGCACCACTTACGCAGATCTTCGTCGGCCAGTTGCAGTGCGTGCAAAACCGCGCGTCCCACCGCCGGAACATCTGTCTCCGTACCGCGCAACCACGGCTCGACTGATGACATGACACTTTCGCCCACTCAGGTCTGGTACTTAGCGCGGCCACAGCCAGCCGAAGGTGCCGGCGGTCAACAAACCGTAGACCAGGCCGTCGATCACTTCCTTGATGGTCACTGACCATTTCTGGCCTTTCCAGATGCCGTTACTCAGCTGTCCCAGACCGTAGGCGAGGAACGCGGCGGTTCCGACGACGCGAAAGACCACCGGATAGTTTGCGCCAGACGCCACCGTGTGTGCGGTGAGATAGGCAACGAAGAATCCGATCAAGAGGCAATACACGAACCACTGGATCAGGAACTTCGGCATCGCGGGCGGGCCGCAGGGAAGGATGGTCATGAATCCAACCGGCCCCTGTTTTTGCTTTTCGAGCAAGGCGGGCGACTTCATGTCCTTGTGGGTGCAATAGGGAAACACATAGAGACCCCGCTTGGGAGCGGCGGCGCGCAGCACGGGGAGGATCTTGTCCTCGTCGGGGAGTCGGCCATAATCATTGCGATGATAGGGCAGCAACATGTGCATGAGGGAACTGGCCACGAAGACAAAGACCGCCGACAACAGGATCGGCAGCCAAAGAGAAGCGAGAGGAACCATGCGCAGCCTCCTTAGGGATGCAACGGACAACTGCTTCGATTTTGCAGGCGAGGCTACGCCCGCGGGAGGGTGCGGTCAAGAGGAGCTTTCATCGCCAGCTTGGACTGCCCCAGCGATCAGAGGACTGTGCGATCCCGTCATTCGTTTATGCGGCAAAACTGCGCCGCGCGCTTTTTTCCTAGCTCTACGTGAGGATGGAGTCGTCGAGCCGTTTGCGGCGGAAGTCGGCGACGTGCTGCACGAAGGCCATGATCAGCGGGTGCGGGTGGCCCTCGCGCGACGAAAGTTGTGGCTGGAACAACGTCGCGACGTAAAACAAATGTGCGGGCGATTCGATGGCGCGGCATTCTTCCTTGGAGCCGCGGGCCACGACGGGAAAACCGGCTTCCATGGCCATCCATTCGAACTCGGGATTCATCTCGTAGTTGCAGAAGAATTCTTCCTCGATCGTTTCCTTGCCATAAAACGCCGCCAGATAGGATCCGGGACGAAGGCGGATCTTGCTCACTTTTCCGGACAGCTTGGGCGCATTCTTGTCGCGGTTGGGAACAGCGCAGGCTACGGGATAGATGACGATGTTTTTAGCGTTCGGATCTTCCTCAGCGGTGGTGGCATCGGCGATGCCGAGCACGTTGCGGGCGCACTCGATCAGCGCGTACTGAAAGCCTGCGCAGGTGCCGATAAAGGGGCGATCGTGGACACGCGCGAACTCGATCCCCTTGAGCATTCCGTCGAAGCTCTTGAAGGGACTGCCTGCCGAGGCCCACAGGCCGTCGAAGGAATCGAGGACCGCATCGGCACCCGGTTCGAGCAGCGATGGCGTCGGAAGCCAAGCCGATTCCACGGTAAGCTGGAGCTTCCGCGCCGCGTGCTGCAGCGAATCGTTGGTCGCGTGATGGGAACGGAATTCGGGATTGAAGTCGCCGAGAATTCCGATCCGGACGGATTCGGTCACATGAGACATTCTAAATTAGCGGTTCGCGCTTGGCATTGAGCAGTTAGCTACGGGCTGCACGAACGCCATTACCTTTTGGATGGCCGGTTTCACTTTCGCCTACAGCAATTCCATCTGCGCCAGCAGCATGTAGAGGCCGAGCAGCGTGATAGCGGCGCCTCCCCAGATCATGGCGGCGGATTTCCATGCCAGGGCGCTGACGAATTCCTTCTGGCTGCGGAACGAGATCACAAACGTAGGATCATTCGCGCCTTTCATCAGCACGACGGGCGGAGTGAGATTGTAGCCGGACGGCTCGGGCTCGTCCTCGCGCCGACGCTCTTCGTGCAGACGATCTGCGGGCTGACGCCTTTCGTCGCGCTCGGAGGCTGGCTCGGGAGGCGCGTTCTCTTGGACGACTATGCTTTGGTACGGGACTCCAGCGGCAGACCACGCCTCTGGCTTGGTGATGCCGGCGCGGGTGAGTGCGGCCGCGATTTTCGCCTGCTGGCTCATTTCCTGAGTGGTGGAAGGATCTACGCCGCTCTGAAGTCTGATGACCTGCTGGGCAGGTAGCTGCCCCGAAAAATTGTCAGACGAGTTGCTCGGATTATCGACGCGCGAGTCGTCCGTGCGCACGTGGTTCCTGGGCACGCCCATTCTTTCGTCGATTCGTCCGTCGACCCGTACTTCGCGCGGCGAAAACGGCTGCACCGCAACGCCTGGATTTTCCGCGAGAGTTCCGGCGATGAAGAGCGCATCTTCGGGCTTGATCAAGCGTTCCTCGATGCGCAAGCGTCGAGCCGGCACGATGCCGTAGCGCGAAAGAAAAACGCTGACGCGGGGCGAGACGTCAGCCTGGTTCGAGAAGAAGGTCGAAGAAAAGAAAGAAGAGGCGTATTCTTCGCGAAAGTCGCGGTGCAAGTCCAGATCGGCTCCGAGAGGCTCGATGAGCAACTGGCCGGTGCCGTCGTCGATGAAGAACGGCAGGTGCAGAGTTTCGTCGGCGACTTTCTCCCATTCCTGCTTCTTGTCGGCACGCTGCTGCCACGCGGTGGTGTGGTATAGAAAGCAAGGCTTGCCGGTGATCGGCGCAGGCATGGTGTAAGGGCCGGCGGCCATGCCGTTGACTTCGACCAGTCCCAATGCGGCGCTGCGAACTTTGGAGGTGGGTGTGGTGAGCAGCAAGCGCTTGCGGGCCAGCAACTGGAATCCGAGAAAGAAGAAGTACAAACCTCCGGCAATCGCGACCGCCGAAAGCACCGTGAGGTGGTTAATCGGGATGAAGAGGGAAAGGCAGACGTTCACGACTCGTTCCTGGATGGCCTCGGAATGATCTGCTATGAGGATAAGAAGAGATTGCACAAAGGACACGGAGAAAGAGTCGCGATGGGCTTACGGAGGTAACCGTTACCGGGCGCGCTTGCGCAAAACGTGGAGAGCCGGCGTCCCCGCCCGGCCACCCGACTGCCGCAAGGACCTCGCCCCACCGCATGGTTCATCATGCGGTCACAGCGCGAGCTTTCAGAATGTCGCCTACGGCTGTCAGGGCTGCGTCTATTTCAGCGTCGGTGTTATAGAAGTGCGGCGAGAAGCGGACGCCTGCTTTGGGACGCCAGTCCACGAGGATGTCACGGACCAGTAGCTCTCGGCTCACCTGTTGGGAATCGGGCATGTCAATGGACACGGTTCCGCCGCGTTGCTCGGGGTCGCGAGGAGTGTTAACTCGCCATCCTTGCCGGTCGGCGAACTCGATGAGGCGGGCGGTTTGGCGTTTGGATTTCTCGCGAATTTTTTCTACTCCAACTTCCTGAATAATTTTCAAACCTGGACGTGCCGCTTCGATGGCGGGAATGTGCGTGGTCCCGTTCATGAATCGGAAGGGAGGATCGGCGTAGCGGATGGGGCCGGTGGCGAAGGCAAATGAATTTTCGTGCGCGAACCATCCCGTAAGTTTCGGCTCCAATTTCTTGCCGAGGTCGGGGCGGACGTAGAGATATGCCATGCCGGGACCGCCGCAAAGCCACTTGAGAACGCCTCCGCAGGCGAAGTCGGCGTTGAGCGACTGAATATCCACGGGGACGGTGCCTAGAGACTGGAAGGTGTCGAGGACCACGTGAGCTCCAACTTTGTGCGCTTTGTCGATGATGGTCTTGGCGTCGTTGATGTAGGAGCTGCGAAAAATAACGTGAGAAATGGGCACGATCATCGTGCGCTCGTCGATAGCGTCGAGCAGACGCGCGGTGGGGACGCTGATGCCGTCATCCGTCTTCACCATGTGAACCCGCGCGCCGTAAGGGCGCTGCGCTTCCCAGAAATACATGACCGAGGGAAAGTTCATATCACTGTAAACGACTTTGTTGCGCGGGCCACTGAAATCGAAACAGGAGGCGACCACGGCTTGGCAGGTGGTCACATTCTGGTGAAGAGAGACGGAATCCTTGGGCGCGTTCATCAGAGCACCGAGTTCGTTGCCGACTTCGAGCGCCAGCATCCACCAGCGCTCTTCCCATGCGCGAACGCCACGCGTTGCCCAGATATCGGCGTAGGCGCGGAGCGCGTCGTAAACGGCGCGCGGCATGGCTCCGAGCGAGTTGGAGATCATGTAATTGGTGCGCTCGAGGATGGGAAACTCGGGGCGGTGGCGCAGAAGATCGTCCTGCAGAAGATCGTCGGGCATGAAGGTCATTGTAATGGGTGCAGCGATCAGCGAGTTGTCGATCCTCGAGTTGTCGATCCTCGAGTCGTCGATCGTCGAATCGTTGATCGTTGCGGGAGTGTGAGAAATCCCGAGGTGCGCACTGGCGGGGAATCTGTCCGCTTGGGAAACGAAGGGTTCGACCGGCCTAAACGGCCAGACGTCATTTTTGGGGTTCCCCCCCCATTTGCGCTAAAGTGTTCATGATAAGGACTTAACTTCAAAATATTCATGAATAGGGACTTAGCATAGAAATGGCTTCGATTCGGTCTAGATCGAGAGCGGCGGCGAAATCCCAAGTGTCATTTAGGTTGTCAATGAGCACCGACACATTTTTGCGCATGGCGAGTTGGTGTCTAGGATGGGTGTCACGTCTGGAATGTGATGAAAAAGCCGCTCGCGAAGGCCTGGCGATGGCGATGCTGGAGTCGGCGGCGGGGCTAAGAAAAAAGGAGAAGCTGCACGCTCGCGGCGACTAGCTAGTCAGCACCGAAAGGAAGCCGTAGAACGTGCCACGCAGGTGTTTTTGCGGCGTTTTCGGTTTACCCGTCACAAGAATTCAAAGCTTGGCCGGTAGTCAAGTCAAAGTTACGGCGTGGGGACGGCTAGCGGCGTGGTCTTCGCCATTTTACCGACGGATGGTTCTGGGTCGTAGGATGGCAGGGCGTCGAGCGCCCGCTCAGCATTCGAATTCTTGTGCGCCGCCGCTCTGCGGAGCCACTTTTCGGCTTGCTGGAGGTTGGCATCTACTCCGTCTCCATCCCTGTACCGGAGACCGAGATTGTATTCCGCGGCTGCATTACCGTTCTCGGCGGCTCTTGTCACCCATTTGGCCGCCTGCTTGCAGCTTTGCGGGAAGTAGCGCCCCACCTCATAGAGCATACCCAACTCCAGCGCCGCCTGATCATCATCGTAATCTGCGGCTCGACGTAGGTTTCGCAATTCGTACTTGCTCATCTCCGCGATCGTTGCCGCGGTTTGGCGGTCGGTGACCCGGAGGTGGCTGGTTTCGACGGGGACAGCCGTCGATTTCTCTTGCTTGGGCATGGCAGCCGCTTTTTGATTCACACTGTTACCGGAACTGGATGTGACCGGGGTCGTTGTGGCCTCGACGGTCACACTCAGGGAGCTGCCTGCAAGGGGCTGACGATTAACAGTAAGCAGGGCGAAGAAGAAACACATCACTGTCAGGATTGCGAAGGGAGGTGCGGCCTGAGCAATCCAGTTCATGCGAACGTCGCGGACGCACCGGAGAGAGTTCCTCGCCGCGTCCAACGCCGCGGCCCGCAAACTCTGCATGCGTCTTCGGGCCGCCAGCGCAGCGGAAGCCGACAATGACTGGAGCTCAGTTCCAGTCTGAGGACGTTTGTTTGCGCTCGCGCCGAGAGCGACAGGCGTAACGACGGGAGGCACATGAACGTCCCTTATCTGTCCATGGTGTAGATACTCGGGCGCCGGTGCAGGGTACATTAGAGGAGCTGTTGCACTTCGCGTGTCCGGATTCTCTTCCAGGGAATCGTTGAGCGAGTCATGCGGGCTCCGCTTTGCCACCCTTTTTGCCAGGACGTATTGTGCCAGTCCTGCCAGCAGGCGCAGGTTGTCGTAGTCGCGGGTAGTGAAAGTCGTTGACTGATTAGAAAAGACTGCCAGAGCTCCCGCGATTCTCCCGCCTGGAAGTATGGCAATCGCGAGCGAAGATCCGAGGGCGCCGGAATACTTCTCGAGTGTGCGCATTAGGTCGAGTTTGGACGGTGGGTCTTCTCCGAATGCGCCCCCGGACTGCAACTTCGACCGCAACGCGGTGCAGATGTGCCCTTCGTCAAAGTTCACGCCGACTGCGGTACGGCAAATCATTTCCTGACTTGTGAACAGCCAGAGTACAGCGCGGTCGCCGCCCACGATGTGCAGCGCTAAGCTAGTCACTCGCTCCAATGCGGCTTGTAAAACCAACGCTCCGGAGTCACTGGCGCGCAGCGTTTCCAGCAAATACGAGAGAAGCGGTGGGTTTCCCTCATTGATCCGCTTTGCGGTTGCCTGCTGCAGCGGCTGGAAAAGCGAGACAGCGGCGATGAACTGCTCGAAAGACTGTCGATCGAGGGTGAATCGTTTGCTCACAGTGGACCACCTACGACCCGGTGTCGGCGAAACCCCGGCACAGCGTAGCGGGAAAAACGAAGGCCTGTGAAATTATAAAGCGTCACTTTGGTACCTCTGTGGCGGAACTGTTGTCTGGCGGGCTTCGCTTATTACTCGTTACTCGCCTTGCCACGCGCAGGGCCGCATTTGAGGTACGGAACACAATGATACGCCCACGCATCGTGAGTAAGCCATCGAATTTCAGCTCTTGCGACCCTCCATCATGTGGAGGACGGCCATTTGACTCCTGGTGCATTTCGAGAGTCGCGGCCTGCCCATGCCGGGCTCTTAAGGTGTTGCTTGCTGCCCGTCCGGCCGAATCTTGACCGAGCGCCCGCAGCCGTGCTGTCGAGCATTACGCCGAGGTTGGCGGGTTGCGAACTGTCAAAACATACAGGGGGCCTACGGCGGACCTTCAACGTGATTCCGGGTGCGCTGTGAGCATCATTGATGGGGGCGAGGATGGGGGCGAGCGCGACTCGCCCCCGGTTTTGGTTTAGGCTGCGGATTCCTTGTCTTTGGATTTGCGGGACTTAACGGATGCGGCTGCGTGTATGCCGGCCGCTCCGGCAGGGGTTCCGGTAAGTGCGGCTTCTAACGGGACTCCATCGGGACTGCCGAGTCCGGTGCATGCATCCCATCCCGGACCTGCGCTGAAGGCGCCGTTGTTGCCTTGAGTTATGTCGTGGAATCCGGAGGCTTCAACGGCTTGCGCGTAGATTTGTGGATTCAGGAAGCCGATCGGCTTCCCCATCTGCTGATTGATGCGCGCCACCAGTCCGGCCCATAAAGGCGCGACCGCACTGGTGCCGCCGAAGACACCACTCTCGCCATCGACGAGAATGTTATAGCCGGTGTTGGGGTCGGCATCGCCGGAGACGTCGGGCACGCCTCGGCCGCCACCCTGCACGGATGGTGACGGCACACCGAAACCCTCCTGCCAGGTTGGCAGCGGGAAAACATTGCTGACCCCACCACCAGTCGCGCCTCCATTCGGCTGATCGTTCCAGACGGTTTCGTTGACAATCCGTCCATTCGAAGCTTGCAGGGTGGTGCCACCACAGCCCAGTACGAACGAACTGGACGCGGGAAAATCGACGTGGTTGTTGCCGTCATTGACTCCGTCGGAAGAACCACTGTCACCCGAGGCGACGCAAACGGTTACGCCCATGGCCGCCGCCGATTGAAAGGCCTCGTCGAAGTTGGTCATGGCCTGAGGTGTCCAGCCAGACTCGGCGGAGCCCCAGCTTATAGAAATGACCGAGGGTTGATTGGTGCTGTCGTGCACGGCGGTGGTGATCGCGTCCAGAAAGCCCTGATCTGTATTCGGGGAAAAATAGACGACGATCTTCGCTGCGGGAGCAATGGAGCCGGCCACTTCGATGTCGAGCATCACTTCGCCGTCGGCGCTGTTTGGATTGGTTGGACTATTGGTGCCTCCATCGACGGAGACGGAGATGACCTGCGGCGTGGGGATATTGAGCGAGCCGAAATAGGTGCTCAGGTCGTCAAGCTGAAAGCCGCCGCCTAGCTCGATAATCCCGATGCACTGGCCGGTGCCGTCTCCTGCGGGGTAGTCATAGATTTGTGCGACTTGGTTGGGATCGTACGAAGTGGAGGAGGTGTGGGCCTGGAGTTTGCCAGCCGGATGCGGCAAGCGTCTGAAATGCGGTTCTGCCTGAGGCCGATTGTCCAGGCCAAACACTCCGGTGATGATGCCCGCATACTCGGACGGCACGCTGATGGCGCCGACACGGCCGCGGAAATTGCCCTTGGGGTGGCTGTACTCTTTGAGTTCCACGTTGAAGGCTTTCTGGAGATTGCTCACGGTTCCTGAGAGCATTACGGTCCGGCGGGCGAGTTCGGTGCCGGTTTCGTGGACCTTCAAGCCGAATTCCTGGGCAAACTTCTTGACCTGGTTGACATCGGCGGGATCGGCGCCGTGGGCATTCTCGAAGTCGGCGCGCGACATGGGCTTGAAACCGGGCTTTGCGAGGGCACTCTTAAGTTCTTCACGCTTGGCCTCCGATTTCGAGCGAATGCGTATGGAGACCTCGATGGTTTGGTCCGGATGCGAATTTTGGATCAGGCGGGCACCGCGGACGGGCTGACGTTCACTGCCTGAGAGGGCGGTAAATTTTCGAGTGGAAGTCACTGATGCTCCTTCGCTTCGGGGGAACAGAGCGGCCAGGAACTAGTTGCGACTGGGAAGTCCACAGGAGGGGAAGTCCGGGTTCGTCCCGCCGTTCAGATGGGTCCCGAAACGTGTTGAGCATATCAAAAATCAGAGAATTATCAATACAAATTGGCACAACGAAATGGGGAGGGGCAGGGGCTGTGCTTTCCCAAGTTGGGACATGCCGGGACTTCGTGTCGGTGGCGGGACGGGCTTCTCGCCCGGCTCTTCACCCGCGAGATCTGCGCGGCGCGGATCTACCGGTCGTTCCGTAACTTGTTGGGACGAATGAGGAAGTAGAGGACGGTCAGGGCGATCAGGAAGGTTAGGCCGACGATCAGGTTGATGCGGGAATCCCACCAGGTTTTGGCGGTGGATCCGAGGACTACGACCAGGCCGATAATGGATCCCCATTTGCCCAGCGGGGAGCGGGCAGGAATCTCGAAGGATTGCGCTTCCGTGAGACGGCTGCGGAAGGAGATGTGGGCGGCCAGCGAAATGATCCAGGAGAGGATCATGCCGAAGAAGGCGCCGCGGAGAATGTACTCGAAGGCTTTGGCTGGGGCCCAGCGTTCGAGTACGAGGGCGACGATGATGCCGTAGGAAGAGGCGAGCAGGGCCGGGGTTGGAATGCCATTTGCGCTGAGGCGGCCAAGCGCGCGGGGAGCCCATCCGGTGCGGGCTAGCGAGAAGAGCATGCGAGAGGAGATGTAGAGGGTGGCGTTGGCTCCGGAGAGAGCGGCGGTCAGGACCACGAAATTCATGAAGTGAGCGGCGCCTGGGAGTCCGACGGAGCGGAAGACGGTGACGAAGGGACTTTCCGTGACGCCGGCGCGGTTCCAGGGCATGACCCCGACCAGAATGATGATTGCTCCCAGATAAAGGAGGGCCAGGGTGAGAAAAGTCGTGCGAGCGGCGCGGGCAACGGCCGTGGCGGAAGTGGACTCGCCAGAGGTTACGGCTACGAATTCCACGCCGCCGAAGGTGTAGATGGCGAAAGTGATGGCGAGGAGCGGGGCGGCTGGGCCGAGCGGGAAGAATCCGCCGTGGGCGGTGTATTGAGGGGCGACCCGTCCAGTGAGGAGCAGAGCGGCGCCGAGCACGATGAAGGCTGCGATGACGGCGACCTTGATCATGGCAAACCAGAATTCGAAGCGTCCGTAGCTGTGGACGCTGAGCAAGTTGATGACGAGAAGGAACGCGGAAAAAGCGAAGACCCAGAGGATGGCGGGTAGGCGCGGAAACCAGAGCTGCATGTAGGTCGCGGAGGCGACCATTTCGGCTCCGATCGAAACGGCGATGGCGAGCCAGTAGCCGGCGCGGGAAATGAACCCAGCCCAGTGGTTGAGGTAGAGGTCTCCATAGACGCCGAAGGAACCGGCGGCGGGATGGGTGCTGGCGAGTTCTCCTAAGGCGAGCGCAACGGTCCAACTGATGAAGGCCGCGAGGACAAAGCTGAGGATGACGGCGGGACCGGCGAGTTCGATGGCGGCGGCGGTGCCGAGGAGGAGTCCGGTGCCGATCGAGCCGCCGACCGCGACCATGGTCATCTGTCCGGCGGTGAGTTGGTGATGGAGACCGGACTCAGGGTTGGAGGAACTTGGGTTCGATGGTACGGGCATGAGGGCTCGTACTCGTATACCAGAGGCGGTGGCTAAGTGGCAGGAAAAAGGCAAAAGGGGATGGGAACTGAAATCTAGACCTGAGCACCTTTTTCCGGCTGGAAGGCTGGGGAGCAAGCCGATCATGACTTTCGTAATCGCCGGGCGGGGGAACCGCGTTGCTGGTGCGGGGTGCGAATCCTAGAATCAAGGTGGAACTTTCTGTCCGAAGACCACCCATGCCGGAAAATCCTAATCGTGCCGAAGTAGCCCGCCGAGTAGAAAAGGCGGAAAAACTATTGCAGAAGGGAAAGACGGCTGACGCGCTGGCGGAATACCTGCAAATCCTGGAAAGCGATGAGGAAAACGACAACGTGAGGCAGATGGCAGCGGAGCTGTCGCTCTCTTTAAATAAGGGGCCGCAAGCGGTGCGGTTGCTGGGAGGGTTGTTTGAGCGGCAGGTGGCGGCGACGGATGCGACGCGAGCTAGCCTGACCTATAAGAAGCTGGCGCGGTATACCAACCCCTCGTGGGAACAGAAAGTGCGCTTTGGGCAACTGCTGGAGCATTCGAACAAGAAGCTGGCGATCGGGACGTATGAAAATGCGCTGGAAGACTTACTGAAACAGGGAAAGAAAGAAGAGGGTCTGTTGGTCTTGCGGCGGGTGGTGAGTCTGGATCCTACGCAGACCAATCATTTACGCGTGGCCGAATTGTCGGCGGACCTGGACGAGCACGTGATGGCGTCGCAGTCGTTTTTGCAGGTGGCGGAACTGGCGGAAGCGGCGGGGGGAAACGCCGGCCAGTGGTTCGAGCGGGCGTACACGGAGAATCCGTCGGATTCGAAGGCGGCGATAGCCTATGGCAAGAGCCTGCTGTCACGCGGCGAGGCGGGGGCCGCGATTTTCATTTTCGAGCCGCTGGTGCATGCCGGAGATGCATCGCTGGAGCTACGCGATCTGTATGCCCAGGCTCTGTTGTCGGTGGATCGGTGCCTCGATGGCGAGCCCTTGATCTGGCAGATGTTCGAGCAGAACCCGGCGCGCATGCACCAGGTGGTCAGCCTGATTGGAAAGATGATCGACTCCGCATTGGACACGGAGGCGGTGGCGCTGGCGCGGAAGCTGGAGGCTTTCCAGCGGCGGCGTGGGGAACGACGATCATTCATCACCACCATGCAGGAACTGCTGGCGTCGCACCGCACGTCGGCGGAAATGCTGGAATTTCTGGCGGAGTTGTTCAACGCTTCGAACCGTGAAGGCGATTACGCCCAGGCGCTGGTGAAGCTGTTTGATCTGTATTGTGCGAAGCACGATTACCAGAAGGCCGGGGAGTGTCTGGACCGAGCCGCGGAAGTGGATCCGTACGAGCCGGGACATCAGAAACGGCTGGAGGCGCTGCGGGGCAAGATCGACGATCAGCGCTTCAACGTGATTGCTTCGCGATTCACGACGGTGCAGAAAGAAGAGCAGGCCGTCAAGGCTCCGGAACCGACCCTGGGAACGGCTGCCTTGCAGGATCTGATGCTGCAAGCCGAGATCCTGGTGCAGTACGGGATGCGCTCGAAAGCGATCGAGCGGTTGCAGCGCATTCAGGAGTTGTTTCCGCGTGAAGAAGAGCGCAACCAGGACTTGCAGAAGTTATACATTGCGGCAGGTATCGAGCCGCAGTATGCGAGGTCAGCGGCGGCGCCCATCGCGCCGGCACCAGCGGCGGCGACCAGTGATCAAGCACCGACGACAGCCGCGGCAGCCGCGGCGAGCGACGCCGCCGACGTCAGCAGTCTGGCGCGAGTGGCGGATATCACGCGCAAGCTCTATCACCAGGGGAATGCGGAAGGTGTGCTAAAAACGGCGGCGAACGAGATTGGTGCGAACTGGAAGACAGCGCGTTGCGTTGTAGCTTTGCGCAAGCCGGGTCTGCCGCCATCGAGCGTGCAGGAATATCACATGGATGGGATGATTCCGGCGAGTTCGGCGGCGCTGGTTAGCCTGGTTGAAGCGCTGCAGGATCTGGTGGTGGCGCGCGGCACGGTAACCTTCGGCGATGCGGGAAACGCCCCGGAATTGATGGGCATCCGCAAAGCCATCGAAGAGTTGCAGATCGAATCGCTGCTGGCTTTGCCACTGACCGAAGGCAATGACGAGAGCAAAGAGCAGATCGGAGTGCTGATCCTGACCCAAAACAAGGGCCGGGTTTGGCAGGCGACGGAGGTGCTGGTGATCCGGACGTTGAGCGACCAGGTGTTGATCGCGCTCAACAACGCCGGACTGCGGCGGCTGGTGAAAAATCTTTCGGTGACCGACGAAAAATCGGGGCTGCTGAAGCGGGCTTCATATCTGGATCTTCTGCAGGCGGAAACCCGGCGCGGGTTGCAGCAGGGGACGGCGGTGACCGTGCTGCTGATGCAGTTTGGACGGCGCAGCGCGCTGATCAAGGAGTATGGCGAGCAATCGGTGACGGCGGTGATGGAGCAGATCGGGCAGTTGTTTTCGGCGAACATCCGCACCAACGATCTAGCGTTTCGCTATGAAGCGACAACGGTCGCGCTGGTGCTCGGCGACACGGGCGAAAAAGAAGCGGTGCTGGCGGTGGAGAAATTGAAGCGTCTGCTCGGGGAAGTGCGCTTCCCCGGCAAGGACAAGGCAGTCGAGTTCAGTGCTGGCCTCGCGCAGGCAGTGATGCGGCAGCATTTCGATCCGGTGGACATTGTGACCGAAGTGGCCAACCGCGCCGATCACGCGCTCGAGTTGGCGGTGGCGCAGGGCGCGGGCAACATTGTGAGTCAGGCGCCACAGTTCGCGGCATCGGCGGCAGTGGCGTGACCCTTTTTCACCGCCGAGACGCCGAGTACGCCGAGAAAACCTTTAGACTGCAAAAATCGTGAAACTGAAACCTTGAAACCTTGCTTCTGATCTTCTTTTCCTGCTGTTAGACTCACAGGTTGGCCTCGGGTCAGCGCACACTTCCATATAAGTTGGTACTCATGTTGAAACCTGGAGACATTGCCATAGTCAGTGGGGCGCGCACGCCCTTTGGACGCTATTGCGGGAAGATTAAGGATTACACCGCGCAGGAATTGGGCGCGGTGGCGGCGAAGGCTGCCATCGAGCGGGCGGGGGTCGACGCCGAGCACTTCGATCATGCCGTGTTCGGAAACGCGCAACAGACTTCGGGCGACGCGATCTATGGAGCGCGCCACGCGGCGTTGCGGGCGGGTTTGCCGATTGAGGCTCCGGCGTTGACGGTAAATCGACTTTGCGGGTCGGGAATGCAGGCGATTGTCAGCGCGGCGCAGATGATCCAGACCGAAGAAGCAAAGGTGGTGCTGGCCGGCGGAATGGAATCGATGTCGCAGGCGCCGTTTTCAATCCGCGGGCGCGACGGGTTCACGCTGGCTCCGGGCGGGAAGCTGGAAGATTCGCTGATGGTGGCGCTGCTCGATTCTTATTGCGGGCTCTACATGGCGAATACGGCGGAGTTGTATGGCGAACAGGAGGGAATCACGCGGCGGGCGCAGGATGAGTTCGCGTTGCGTTCACAGCAGAAAGCCGATGAGGCTTACAAAGCGGGGCGCCTGCAGGAAGAGCTGACGCCGGTTCCGTTGCGGAATTCGAAGGGCGAGCCGACGGGAGAAATGCTGACTGAAGACGATCATCGGCGTCCTCAAACAACGCTGGACGGACTGGCGAAGCTGCGCGCCGCGTTTGGGAAAAACGGGACGGTGACGGCGGGCAATGCCAGCGGAATCGTCGACGGCGCGGCGGCCGTGGTGGTGATGTCTCTCGATCAGGCGCAGAGAAGGAACCTGAGTCCTCTGGGGCGGATCATGAATTGGGGAATTGCGGGCGTCGATCCGAAGCTTATGGGGCGCGGTCCGGTGCCGGCCACGAAGATTGCGCTGCAGCGCGCGGGGCTGACTTTGGATTACATCGATTTGATTGAAGTGAATGAAGCGTTCGCGGCGCAATATCTGGCGGTGGAGAAAGAATTGGGACTCGATCGCGAAAAAGTGAACGTGAACGGCGGAGCGATTGCGTTGGGGCATCCGTTGGGAGCGACCGGAACACGGCTGGTGATCACGCTGCTCTATGAGTTGCGGCGGCGGAAGAAGAAATACGGGCTGGCCGCGGCGTGTATCGGCGGGGGGCAGGGGATTGCTATGGTGGTGGAGAGCTTCCAGTAGGCTTCCTCGCCGCAGACAAAGAGCTTAACCACGGGGAGCACAGAGGAACACAGGGCAAGGCTAGGCTTCCCCTGTGAATCCCTGTGGACCTCTGCGCTCCCTGTGGTGAAAGGTTTCGTATGGATATCAAAAAAATTGGCGTTCTAGGTTGTGGTTTGATGGGTTCCGGCATCGCGCAGGTCTGTGCGACGGCGGGCTTTGACGTTACCGTGCTCGAAGTCGAGCAGAAGTATCTCGACAAGGGCTTTGCCGGGATTGAGAAGTCGCTCGGGAAGTTTGCTGAGCGGCCGGAGGAGAAGGGTGGGATCACTCCGCAGCAGAAAGACGAAATTCGGGCGCGGCTGAAGGGGACAACGAAAAAAGAGAATCTCGTCGATTGCGACATCGTCATCGAGGCCATCATCGAGAACGTCGAGGAAAAGAAGAAAATGTATGCGTCGCTCGATGTCGTCGTGAAGAAAGACGCGATCTTTGCTTCGAATACTTCTTCGATCTCGGTGACGGAGCTTTTGACGGCGGTGAGGCGTCCGGAAAGATTCATCGGGATGCACTTTTTTAATCCCGTGCCGCTGATGAAGCTGGTCGAGGTTGTGAAGACGATTGCCACTTCGCCCGACGTGTACGACACGGCTTATGAGTTTGCGAAGAAGCTGGGCAAGGTTCCGGTGCGCACTTCGGACAAAACGGGATTCATCGTAAACCGGCTGCTGGTGCCGTATCTGCTGGATGCGATCCGGGCGTATGAAGAGGGGGTGGGGTCGATCGAGGACATCGATAATGCTATGAAGCTGGGATGCGGGTATCCGATGGGGCCGTTTACTTTGCTGGATTTTGTCGGGCTCGATACTACTTATTACATTACGCATGTGATGTACGACGAGTTCAAGGAGCGGCGGTTTGCGTCGCCTCCGCTGCTGAAGCGGCTGGTGATGGCGGGGTGGTATGGGCGGAAGTCGGGACGCGGGTTTTACGATTACTCGGATCCGGCGAAGCCGGTCGCGGGAAAGTTCTGAGGACTCAAGAGGGGCAGAGGTCAGATTGCAGAGAAACGAGGCAAGTCGGATTCATAGGCTGTTCAATCTCTGCGCTTGTAGACTTCGCGGCGGTGGCCGACACGGAGAACGAGCACGACCAGGCGTTCGTGTTCGAGTGAGCAAATGATGCGGTAGTCGCCGACACGGTATCGCCAGAACTCACTGAGAGTCCCTTGCAGGCGCTCGCCGATCTGGCGGGGGTCGGTTGAGCGTTCCGACTCGTTCGTAGAGAAACTTGGAAATACGCCGCGCGACGGGTTTATCGAGTTCGTCGAGTTGTCTCTGGGCCTTTGGCGAAACCTCAACGCCCCAGGCCATAACGGCGCATTACCTTTTCGATGGGAATCGGCTTGCTGCGTCCGGAACGGATTTCTGCCAGTGCCTTCTCTGCGAAGTAGATGTCTTCCAGGTCGTCCAGATATTGCAGGATGGCCTCCCGCGCGTAATAGGTTTTGGTGCGGCCGGTGCGCTTGGCGAGCCGGTCGAGGCGCTTTTCGATCTTTTCAGGAAGGCGAATCGCTAGCATGGGTTTCCTCGTGCTATACAATTATAGCAGTTTGAACGCCGGTGCGGATTGCCTCAAGTCTTGAATGCTGGAGGGGAGCACTATGGAGATTGCCGTTCTTGGATGGGGCTCTCCTTAATAGATTCCCTGCCGGACCTGTTAATCTCAGGAGGCTGGCAGCGGGGCGGCCCCATTCTTAAAATGGAATTCTCAAGAATCTCGGCTGATAGTCGACTGACTTTGGTCATCGATTTAACTCTCGGTTCCGCAGTGAATACCCTCTCCGCGAAGAGTACATATGAGCAGCTTGAGGATGCGGTTTGCAATTTGATGGCGCGAGAAAACAGGGGTAGGAACAATATCGGCGTCACCAGCAAGAGAATCTCGGAGAACCGAAGTTGTAACCATCCGGAGGTTCTACCGACGATGCAAGAGTGGTTGAACACTTCCAGCTTCGATCCCGTGATATGGACCGATCTCAAGAGCAATTATCAAGAGAAGCAGCACGCTAACTGCTCAATTGAAAATGCGTATAGCTACCTTGAGAACTTGCCATGCGTTTGCAAAGAGAAAGCCCGCAAATATATAAGACTAGCTCCTCCGCAGACGAAGACGGGGCTAAGACAATGTTTAGGAACACGAGGTTGGCTTTGAACCTACCATGACCTACGAAAACATACTGCTCGAAAAGAAAAACGCCATCGCCTACGTCACCGTCAACCGGCCCAAGGTGCTGAACGCGCTCAATACGGCCACCATGGAAGAGTTGGGGGCGGCGTTCACCGACATTCAATCCGACGTCTCGATTCGCGTCGCCATTCTGACGGGAGCGGGCGAGAAGGCGTTCGTTGCCGGCGCCGATATTGGCGAAGTGGCGAAGCAGGTCGCGGTTTCAGGCAAGGAGTATGGGCGTCGCGGGCAGTCCGTGCTCGACCTGATCGAAAATCTCGGCAAGCCGGTGATTGCGTGCATTAATGGATTTGCGCTCGGCGGCGGGTGCGAACTGGCTCTCGCTTGCACCATGCGTCTGGCGAGCGACAATGCGAAGCTGGGGCAGCCGGAGGTGAAGCTCGGAATGATTCCGGGATATGGCGGGACACAACGTCTGCCGCGTCTGGTGGGTAAGGGGCTCGCGATGCAGATAGTGCTGGCCGGGGAAATGATCACGGCGCAGGAAGCGCATCGGATTGGGCTGGTGAATGAAGTGACGGCGGCAGCGGAGCTGATTCCTCGGGCGGAGGCGATTGCGGCTAAGATCATCGCGAATGCTCCGCTGGCGGTGCAGTACGCTATGGAGGCGGTCAACAAGGGGATGGAGATGACTTTGGCCGAGGGGTTGTTTCTGGAGGCTGCTTTGTTTGGGGTGTGCTGCGCTACTTCGGATAAGGCAGAGGGAACGGCGGCGTTTTTGGAGAAGCGAGCGGCGGCGTTCCGGGGGAAGTAACTTAAAGGGCTTTACCACAGGGAACACAGGGAAAATCTACGAAAGAAAAAATAAAACTCGAGCATCCTCCTGAGCCTGCGGTTCCGGTTATCGAAGGCGGCCTTAGCGCGGCTGGGAGACGGTTTGCTATCGTCGTTTCGCGCTTCAACGCCTTCATCACGGAGAGGCTTTTTCTGAGCGCTTATGACGGATTGTTGCGATCGGGCGCTAACAAGAAAGACGTCGCGCTGGTTCGCGTGCCCGGCGCATTTGAGATTCCCATGGCCGCGCGCACCCTCGCGGAGACGAAGAAGTA
This sequence comes from uncultured Acidobacteriaceae bacterium, assembly GCA_963730845.1. Classification (GTDB taxonomy): domain Bacteria; phylum Acidobacteriota; class Terriglobia; order Terriglobales; family Acidobacteriaceae; genus Acidiflorens. The sequence goes on from CAVSTM010000017.1 coordinate 111,961, forward strand.
CGATGCGATTCTCTGCCTTGGTTGTCTGCTGCGCGGCGACACGGCGCACTACGACGTGATCGTGAACGAGGTCACTCGGGGGATTGGGCAGTCGGCGCAGGAGACTGGGGTGCCGCATGCGTTTGGCGTGCTCACCTGCGAGACGCTAGAGCAGGCTATCGATCGCGCCGGGCTGAAGATGGGCAATAAGGGATTCGAGGCGGCGCTGGCGGCGGTGGAGATGGCGAATCTAAGGGCAGGTCTCAGGTCTCCGGTGTCAGGTGTCAGGAACGGCAAGGACACCCCAGGGTCTCCGAAGCGCAAACCTCGGTCGTAGTTTCCGAAACGTTCGCGATGCAACTGTCCTGTAAACTGTCGTCAGGCTCAGGTGTGGTCCAGGGTTTCCTGAGACCTGAGACCTGACACCTGACACCTGAAATGGGCATCCGCCGCAAATCCCGCGAACTGGTTCTGCAGATGCTCTTTCAGGCGGACATGGGTAAACAGACGCCTGAGCTTGTCCGGAAAACGTTCTGGGCGGAGCGGACCAATGTAGAAGAAGAAGTGCGCGGTTTTGCCGACGATCTGTTTCGCGTAGCCAGCGACCGACTGGAAGAGATCGACGGGCTGATCGGGAAGCACACGCAACACTGGCGGATGGACAGGATGGCCATTGTCGACCGAAACGTTTTGCGCGGAGCGGTGGCGGAGTTCCTGGGGTATCCGGCGACGCCGCGGGCGGTCGTCATCAATGAGGCGCTCGAGATTGCGCGCAAGTTTTCGACCCCGGAGTCGGTCCAGTTTATCAATGGAGTGCTGGATAGCGTGGGGAAAGACGTTGGGCCGTAGGGGCCGCTTTAAGCTGTCAGCTCTCAACTTTCAGGTCTCGGTTAAAGCTGGGCGGTTCGGATTTCGGGTGCGCTACTTCATGGCGTACAGAGTCAGTCAGAATCCACTCACAAATATTAGACGTCGGGCCCTCGCGCGGAGGCGGTTGTGTAATGGTGGCGGCGGAGGCGAGGCCGAGCTGCGCTCGGCTTGGACAGCCGGGGGCGGCTGTCCCTACGCGTTCGCGATCAATTCGGCCGGAGAGCTATCAGGTTGGGGAGGCACTGTGGCACGGGGTTGCCTCCGTTGTTGCACATGTTGCGGTCGTTGTTGTCGCTGACGTCGACGTAAGGGACTTGCTGGTAGTCGCCTTGACTGACGGTGTTGACGATGTGCACGGAGCCGACGGCGCAGGGCTGAGTCGGATCGTTATTGGGGTACTGATCGCAGGCGGCGACGAAGACCTGGGTTCCGTCGGTGGAGGCGGAAGCGGAGAGGGGATAGGCGTTGTTGACGAGCGGGACGGAGGTGGTGGTCCCATTGGCAACGTTGAACAGGAGCACGGCGGGAATGTTCTGGGCGACGACTATGAGCTGGGCGCCGTCGTTGACTAGCTGGGAGTAGATCGGGGTGAAATTACCCTGGCCGAGGTTGTAGGATGCGCCTTTGGTGAAGCCGCCCGGCAGGATCAGCGGGGGATTGCACGTGAACTGGAGCGGCTCCGACGGAGGGGGGTACAGTATCGGATTCTGAGTGAACTCCGCCGTCAAGAACTCAATGTTCGGTGGTTCGAGAGCGAGAATGGTCTGCGTTGTCCACACGAAGCTCTCTTGGATGAAAGGCAGCGGAATAATGGGTGACGGGAAGAGCTTCAACGGCGTGGCCGATGTGGCTGCGGTTCCAATGTTTACACTAGCCTCGCCGGGCAGGGAGCAGGTCGAGTAGGCAGACACTGCATTTGCGGGTGCTCCAGCACTTGCGGGTGCTCCCGCCACATAGGCAAAGCTGCCGTCCGCCGAGAATTCGACGTCGGTTCCTGGTGCGAAGGTCGAAACCGAACTCAGCGCGTCGACCGTGGAGTAGACATACATTTTACCCTGATCGGTGAGGATGAAAAGTTTCAACTGATCGGGAGAGAAAGCAGCGAACTTGGCGGTTTCGCCGGTGTTCGACAGGATGAGGTCAACCGGGGCGGTGGTGCCGCCCCCGGTGTAGATATAGACCTGGCCCGGGCTCGAAGCTGTAGGCGGGTCAGAGACGATCACCAGTTTGCCATCGTTCGAGATGGCGAGTACGGTGCCGCACAAGGCAATGTTGCAGGTCGAGGAGTTGGAGACCAGCGCGGCAGACGGATTGCTAGCGGTGACATCCACATACATCAGGCCCTGATCGCTGCCAATGTAAACGCGGGCCGCCGCCACATGGTTAAACATCATGGAATTGGGAGTGCGAGGCAAGTCCAAGATCTTGCCAATGGGGCTGGTTCCAGGCGTCACTGCAAACATCGCACTGTTGCATCCAATCGCGTTGCCGCAGCTGGTCGTCGCGGCCCAGGCGGTGTAGGCGAGCGGCTTGGCGGTAGGGGAAGGAATTACATCAACGGAGATCGTGTCATAACCTTTGGTCAGGTTCGGTGGCTGGCATTTCGTGGCAGGGGGGGCGGCCGCATTGTAGTTGCTAGCGTAGATGGGGAGACCGGGGACAATTGCTCCGGATGGCGTCAGGCCTGGTAGACCGATATTGCAAGTTGGGGGAGCACAGGAAGCGGTTAGAATGGCGCCGCCGGAATTATTGCGGGCGGTAGCGTTGTTGCTTGCGGTGCTTGCAGTGTTGCTGCTGAAGGCTATCACCTCGGGTTCGGAGGTGCTCCAAGTGAGGGGCAGGCTCGCTAAGGGGGTGTTATTGGCGGTGCCGCACAACGTATCCACCGCGACAGCCGTGACGGGTACGCTGTTGCCGTTGTTCACAGTGATCGAGTTTCCTGCCTCGTTCTGGCCCCCGATCTGGAGCCAGATCGCCTGGACTAGGCAGGTGGTGAACGGATAGAAATTGCTAGAGACCCCGGAGACGTTGGCGGAAAGCTCGGTGATTCCGGGGGTCTTGGCCATGACCTGAACCTGGTTGGGAAGAAGCCCGGACACCGCGATACTGGTGGTGACCACATCGGTGTTCTTCGAAAACCAGTTCATGGGGCCGACGGTAGTGGTGATGTCTACGCTCTGTCCGCCAATTTGGGTGTAGGCGGTTGCCTGGAAGTTCCAAATCTGACCCTGCGAGAAGCATTCGTACTGCGGCGGACCTTGGGGGTTGAGGGGGGTGACTTGGAGGCTATCGATGTGCTGATGGACGTATATGGTAGTTTGCGGGCTGCTGACGCCGTTGACGACAGCACTTACCAGGGCGATTCCGGAGGAGCCGGGGCTGCACATGGTGGAAGTGGGATCCCAGGTGCCGGCGCAGGCGTTGCCGCTGCTGGCGATGGAGATTGGTGCGGGGGCGTTCGGGTTTCCGCTCACGACGAGATATTGAATGTCGATGCCGAGGACGGCGCGGCCGTTGGCATTCTTGCCGGTTGCGCTGAAGACCTGAGTGCTACCTGCCTCAATCGAGATTGTGCCGCTGGGACTCAGCGTAACGCTGGTTACGCCTCCGTTGCCGGGGTTGTTGGTGCTCTTACCGAGGCAACCGGTGAGGGCGACGACAAAGGTGATGGCCAATGCAGGAAGAAAACCGGAACTGCAACGATACATGAACCCTCCTCGCGTCCGTTTGCCAGGCGCGAGCATTAAAATTGTTGGGTGGAAAACTGTCAGTGTAGAAGGTAAAGCGCAAGGTTTCAAGGTTTCAGGGTCTCAAAAGTTTCGAGGACTGGGCTCAGCGTTGACTTCGCAGGCGACTTGAGACCTTGAAAACATTGGTCATGGGCTCTTTGAAACCTTGAACTCTGAAACCTTGCACCAGCTTTTCCCTCTTTTTCTTCGATGCGTTGGAGAGTGGTTGACGATGTGCAATGTAGTTGTTATTATCAAACAGTTCCGCGAGTTAAGTCTGGCTTGCCTATGTACGGTTGTCCTGTCGGATGCGCAACCTGCGTTGCGCGACAGGCTCCGGGAAAATCTTGGCTGAGCTTTGAAGAAATACGTTTCCGGATGGAAAGTGAAGCCGGAGACGCCCTCGCTGAAACATCCTGCGAAAACCTTCGCGCCCTGGGTTGAAGTAACGGCTTCGAAAGAAGCTAGGGGAACACGCGAGGCTATGCAGGAGGAAGCAGACGAAACGGAACGCCTCCGAACCTAGTCGGGGTAAGGCGTGGCGTCACCGTCGTCGGCGATTTAGTCTGAGCGGGAAATTGAACGAATTCTCACCGGCATTAATGCTGCGCGGGAGAGTATGGCTGGGCGCGACAAGCCTGTGCCAGACCTGAGACGGGGCCAGCCCCGTCTCTACGGGAATGTGTGCGGCCCGCGAAACGCTGCGGTTGCGGGAAATGTGTGGTAGAGACGTGGCTTGCCGCGTCTGGGAGTGGCGAGAGTGCCTACATTTAATCAGCTGGTGAAATTCGGCCGCGAGCGGACTCGGTATAAGACAGCGAGTCCGGCGCTGCAATCGTGTCCGCAGAAGCGCGGAGTGTGCACGCGCGTGTATACCCAGACGCCGAAGAAGCCGAACTCGGCGCTGCGCAAAGTGGCGCGCGTTCGCCTGACCAATGGAATCGAAGTGACGACCTACATTCCGGGCGTCGGCCATAACCTGCAGGAGCACTCGATTGTGCTGATCCGCGGGGGCCGCGTGAAGGATCTGCCGGGCGTGCGTTATCACGTGGTGCGTGGAACGCTTGATGCTACCGGCGTCGCGGGCCGCAACCAGGGACGCTCGAAGTACGGTACGAAACGCGCGAAGAAAGCGTAGAGACAGTTGCCAGCGGTCAGTGGCCAGTTGCCAGTGAAGCGCTGCGAAATTAAAGCTGAGAGCTGATAAGCATGCCTAGAAAAGGACATACCCCAAAGCGGACGGTCGAGGCGGATCCGGTCTATGGATCGGATTTGGTGACTAAGTTCATCAACTCGATGATGTGGCAGGGAAAGAAGTCGACTGCCGAGGGCATTTTCTATAAGTCGCTCGCGAAACTGCAGGAAAAGGGCGGCGACGAAGCCCTGAAGCTGTTTACCAAGGCGGTTGAGAACGCGAAGCCGCTGCTCGAAGTGAAGACGCGGCGCGTCGGCGGCGCGAACTATCAGGTGCCGATCGAAGTCGCTCCCGACCGCAGGACGTCGCTGGCGATCCGCTGGATCGTGAGCTATGCGCGCGGTCGCGGCGAAAAAGGAATGATCGAAAAGTTGACGAACGAGTTGCTCGATGCTTCGAACGGCAAAGGCGCTGCCATCAAGAAGAAAGAAGATGTGCATCGCATGGCAGAAGCGAACAAAGCATTCGCGCATTACCGATGGTAAGAGCAGCTACGAGCTTCGGGCTGCGAGTTGGAAGCTCAAACTAACGGCTAACGACCAGCGACTAACGACAGATTTCAGAGCCCCAGAAAGATTAGAGAAATACAGTGCCCAGAACAGTCCCATTAGAACGTTGCAGGAACATCGGCATCATGGCCCACATCGATGCCGGGAAGACCACGACGACGGAGCGCATCCTGTTTTATACGGGAAAGACGCACCGTATCGGCGAGGTGCATGAAGGCACGGCCATCATGGACTGGATGGAGCAGGAGCAGGAGCGCGGCATCACGATTACCTCCGCCGCGACGACCTGTACCTGGCGCGATATCCGCATCAACATTATCGATACCCCCGGCCACGTGGACTTTACCGCCGAAGTCGAGCGCTCGCTGCGCGTGCTTGACGGCGCGGTTGCCGTGTTTGACGCGGTGCATGGCGTTCAGCCGCAGTCGGAAAAAGTTTGGCGACAGGCCGACAAGTACGGTGTCCCGCGAATTTGCTTCATTAACAAGATCGACAAGATGGGCGCTGATTTCGAGCACGCCGTCGATACCCTCCGCAAGCGCCTCAACGCCAAGCCCGTCGCGATTCAAATTCCCATCGGGCAAGAAGACAAGTTTCGCGGGGTGGTCGACCTGGTTGAGATGAAGTCGATCATCTGGCCAGACGAAACCATAGGCGCGGAGTTTCAGACCGGCGAGATTCCCCCTGAACTGCAGAAAAAGGCTGAGGCGTTCCATACGCAGCTGGTTGAAACCGTCGCCGAGAATGATGACGACATTCTGCACAAGTTTCTGGAAGGCGAAGCGATTTCGGCGGACGAACTTAAAGCGTCGTTGCGCAAATCCACCATCGCACTGAAGTTGTTCCCGGTCGTGGTCGGAACGGCGTTCAAGAATAAAGGTGTCCAGCCGTTGCTCGATGCGGTGGTCGATTACCTGCCCTCGCCGCTCGACACGAAAGAGACGCATGGACTCGATCCCGACAATGGGAAGACGATCACGCGCAAAGCCGACGACAAAGATCCTTTTTCGGCGCTGGCCTTCAAGATCATGGCCGACCCGTTTGTCGGGCAGCTGACGTTTATTCGCGTGTACTCGGGACAATTGAAGTCAGGCGAATCGGTGATGAACTCACGTACGCAGAAGCATGAGCGCATTGGACGCCTGCTCAAGATGCACGCCAATAAGCGTGAAGACATCCAGGAAATTCTTGCGGGCGACATCTGCGCCGTAGTTGGTTTGAGAAACGTAAGCACGGGCGACACCATTTGCGAAGAAAAGCATCCGATCACGCTGGAATCGATCGTATTCGCGGTGCCGGTCATCTCGGTGGCGGTCGAACCGAAGACCAAGGCCGACCAGGAAAAGATGGGCATGGCGCTGGCGCGACTGGCGCAGGAAGATCCGACCTTCAAGGTTCACACCGACCCCGACAGTGGACAGACGATCATCAGCGGCATGGGCGAGTTGCATCTGGAAATCATCGTCGACCGCATGATGCGCGAATACAAAGTCGAAGCCAACGTCGGCAAGCCGCAGGTGGCGTATCGCGAGACCATTCGCAAGCACGCGGAAGCCGAAGGCAAGTACATCCGGCAGACCGGCGGCCGCGGTCAGTACGGACACGCAAAGATTTATCTCGATCCGAACGAACCGGGCAAGGGCTACGAATTCATCAACGAAATCGTGGGCGGCACGGTGCCGAAGGAATACATCAAGCCAATCGACCAGGGCATGCAGGAGGCCATGGAAGGCGGCGTACTCGCCGGCTATCCGATGGTCGACATTAAAGCGACGCTCTATGACGGCAGCTATCACGACGTCGATTCGAACGAAATGGCGTTCAAGATTGCCGGCTCAATGGCATTCAAAGAAGCGGCACGCAAGGCGAGCCCGGTGATTCTGGAGCCGGTGATGGCGGTCGAAGTGGTCACGCCGGAAGACTACGCCGGAACGATTATGGGTGATCTGAGTTCGCGTCGCGGACGCATCGAAGGCATGGAACATCGCGCTGGTTCGCAGGTGATCAAGGCCATCGTTCCGCTGGCGGAAATGTTCGGTTACGCGACCCACATGCGGTCATCAACCCAGGGACGCGCCGAGTACTCGATGCATTTTGCGCGTTATGAGGAAGCCCCGCGTCATGTGGCGGACGAGATCATCGCCAAGACGCAGGGGAAAACGGCGTCGAGATAGCCCCTCAGGGGCGGCATAGTTTAGCCCAGGGCGTAAGCCCAGGGTAGGTGAAGCTAGAGAGCAAGTCCCGTAGGGACGACAGAGGCGGACAATAGCGTCCGCCCCATACGACGGAGCTAGCAAATGGCGAAAGAAAAATTTGAACGGACCAAGCCGCACTGCAACGTAGGGACGATTGGTCATATTGACCATGGCAAGACGACGTTGACGGCGGCCATCACCAAGGTTTTGCAGAAGCACAATCCGAAGATTGTGTTCCGGTCGTTTGATTCGATCGACAACGCTCCGGAAGAAAAGGCGCGCGGGATCACGATTGCCACGGCGCACGTGGAGTATGAGACGCCGAACCGGCACTACGCGCACGTGGATTGTCCGGGACACGCGGATTACATCAAGAACATGATCACGGGCGCGGCGCAGATGGACGGCGCGATCTTAGTTGTGGCGGCGACGGACGGTCCGATGCCGCAGACGCGCGAGCACGTGCTGCTGGCGCGGCAGGTGGGCGTGCCTTACATTGTGGTGGCGTTGAACAAGTGCGATGCGGTGGACGATCCCGAGCTGCTGGATCTGGTTGAGCTTGAAGTACGCGAGTTGTTGAAGAGCTATCAGTTTCCGGGCGACGACGTGCCGGTGATCCGGCTGTCGGCGCTGGGGGCGTTGAATGGCGAAGAGAAGTGGGAAAAGCAGATTGACGCGTTGATGGAGGCGGTGGACAAGAGCGTGCCGCAGCCGGCGCGGGAGTTGGACAAGCCGTTTCTGATGCCGATCGAAGATATATTTTCGATTCAGGGACGCGGCACGGTGGTGACGGGGCGGATCGAGCGCGGGAAAGTGAAAGTGGGCGAGGAATCGGAGATTGTCGGGTTCCGGGAGACGCGCAAGACGGTGGTAACGGGCGTGGAAATGTTCAAGAAGCAGCTGGATGAAGGCATGGCGGGCGACAACGCTGGCCTGTTGCTGCGCGGCATTGCGAAAGAAGACGTAGAGCGCGGGATGGTGCTGGCGAAGCCGGGATCGATTACGCCGCACACCAAGTTCAAAGCGGAAGTTTACATTCTGACGAAAGAAGAAGGCGGGCGGCACACGCCGTTCTTCAAGGGGTATCGTCCGCAGTTTTATTTGCGAACGACGGACGTGACGGGGATTGCGGAGTTGCCGGCGGGCACGGAGATGGTGATGCCGGGCGACAACGTGAGCCTGGTGATCGAGTTGATCACGCCGGTGGCGATGGAAAAGGGATTGCGGTTTGCGATCCGCGAAGGCGGCCACACGGTGGGCGCGGGCACGATTGCCGAGATTATTACATAACGGTAGTAAGGTGCGGAGCTTCGCTCCGCTGAGACGGACGAATGCATCCGTCTCCACGTAGTTCAATTCGCGGCTTGCAGCTTGCCGCCAGATCTTTCCTCCCGGATTTAGCCGGGAGGGGTGGAAGAGAGAAAAACAGTGACTGGAAAAGAAAGAATTCGCATTCGGTTGAAAGCTTACGACTACCGCATTCTGGATCAGTCGACGGGCGAGATCGTGGAGACGGCAAAACGCACCGGCGCGCAAATCGCGGGCCCAATTCCGCTGCCTACGATGAAGAACAAGTACTGCGTGCTGCGTTCCCCGCACGTGGATAAGAAGTCGCGGGAAGCGTTTGAGATCCGCACCCACAAGCGGCTGCTGGATATTCTGGAGCCGACGCAGCAGACAGTCGATGCGCTGATGAAGCTGGATCTGCCGGCGGGAGTGGACGTAGAGATCAAGGCGTTCGGCAAGGAACATAAGTAGTCGTGTGGTGGCGGGGCTTTGCCCCGCTTGGACAGCCGAGGGCGGCTGTCGCTACGAAGAGCGGGAGCTCCTCAGCCAATAGCCGTCGGGGCCTAACCGACGAGCCAAGCTGGGAACGGAGAAGGAAATGGCAAGAGTTACGGGAATTCTGGGCAAGAAGGTCGGCATGACGCAACTCTTCGATTCGAAGGGCGATGTGCGGCCGGCGACGGTGTTGCAGGCGGGACCGTGCGTGATTACGCAGCACAAAACCCAGACCAAAGACGGATACGAGTCGGCGCAGATTGGCCTGGTCGAGTTTGTGAAAGAAAAGAAGCTGACCAAGGCGATGCGCGGACACTTTGCCAAGCACAACCTTCCACCCGTGAAATTTGTGCGCGAAGTTGCGGTGGAAGTCGACGCTCCGGGCGAGACGACCGAGGGCGTGCTGAAACCTGGTGACCGCATTCTGGTCGACATTTTCGAAGGCGAGCGCTTTGTCGACGTTATCGGGGTGAGCAAGGGCCGCGGGTTTCAGGGTGTGGTGAAGCGGCATCACTTTGCGGGTGGTCCGAAGTCGCACGGATCGATGTTTCAGATTACGGGTTCGATTGGTTCGTCGGCGTTTCCGTCGCGCGTGTTCAAGGGGATGCGGATGTCGGGCCACATGGGCGATGTCCGGATCACGACTCGCAACCTGCGCATATTGGGCGTGGATAAAGATGAGAATCTTTTGGTCGTTGAGGGCAGCGTTCCGGGTTCAAACGGTGGCTACATTCAGATCAACAAGGCGAAGAAGCCGCCACGAGAGCGTCGCGGATTCGCGGGAGCGGCGACGGTCGATCCGTTGAAGGCGGCGAAGCGCGCTTCGAAGAAGGCGTAAGCGCAGTCGCAGGTCGTTAGTCGTAGTTGTTAGTCCTCGGCAAGAGTCGTTTGGCCTGAAATGAAGACGAGAGAAATATGGCAACTATTGATATTTACAATCTGAGCGGAGCCAAGGCCGGGTCGATGGAACTGGCCGATGAAGTTTTCGGCGCGGTCAACGAAGACTTGCTCTGGGAGGCGATCACGCACTATCGCGCCTCCGCACGTGCGGGAACGCATGCCACCAAGAACCGCTGGCGGGTTTCCGGTTCGGGCAAGAAGCTGTGGAAGCAGAAGGGCACGGGGCGGGCGCGTATCGGCTCGATCCGTTCGCCACTGTGGCGCCACGGCGGCACGGTGCATGGACCGCAACCGCGATCCTATGACTACGCCTTCCCGAAGAAGAAGCTGCTGGGCGCTCTTCGTTCGGCGCTGGCTTCGAAGTTTGCCGATGGCAAGCTGATGGTGGTGAAGGCATTCGACGTGAAAGAGCCGAAGACGAAGCTGTTTCGCGAGGCGCTCGACAAGCTGAAAATCGAGGGCACGACGCTGCTGGTCGATATTTCGACGGCGGAGAACAAGAATCTGAAGTTGAGTTCGCGCAACATCGACGGCGCTGGAACTGGTGCGGGCGAACGAAGTGCATCCCTATCACCTGATGCGCTACACCCACGTGGTGTTTGCGCAGCCGGCGCTCGAGAAGCTGCAGGATTCGCTGAAGAAGTCGGCCACGCGACGTCGCACGAGGCGGAGCCGGTGGCGGAGAAAGAAGAAACCGGCGCGGCGCCTGCGCAAAACGAAAAGCGGAGGTGGCCTGATGAAATCCGCGTATCAGATTATCCAGAAGCCGGTGATCACGGAAAAGGGCCTCGGCATTAAAGAGACCCAGAACACGCTGGTGTTTCAGGTGGCGCCGAAGGCGACGAAGACCGAGATCAAGGAAGCGGTGCAGGCGATCTTCAAGGTGAAGGTGGCTTCGGTGCGCACCGCGAATTATCCGGGAAAAGAACGGCGGCGGGGCAAGTTCACGGGTTACCGTCCGGATTGGAAGAAAGCGTACGTGCGCTTGAAGAGCGGCGAGAAGATGCCGGAGTACGCGCAGAATCTTTAGTGCAGGCGCTTGTCGCGTCTCGTTGGGCCGATACTGCGGCGTCCGATGAGCATGCTAAGACGAGGCGAGCCAACGACTCTACACTAGAGAGCTAGATTATGGCGATTAAGACTTACAGACCGACAACGCAGACGTTGCGCTATCGCACCTCGGTTACGACCGACGATATCACTTCGTCCACGCCGCACAAGCCGCTGGTTGAGGGCAAGATACGTTCGGGCGGACGGCGCAATTCCGGCGACACGACCATGCGCTTCCGTGGCGGCGGCAACAAGCGCAAGCTGCGCACGATTGACTTCAAGCGCGACAAGCACGGGATTCCGGCGACGGTCGAGACCATCGAATACGATCCCGGGCGCTCGGCGCGCATCGCCCTGCTTGAGCTATGCCGATGGCGAGAAGCGTTACATTGTGCAGCCCGATGGATTGAAGGTTGGGCAAAAGATTTTGAGCGGACCGGAAGCGGACATTCTGGTCGGGAACGCGTTGCCGCTGCGGAATATTCCGCCGGGCACGACGATTCACAACATCGAACTGCGTCCTGGAAAAGGCGCGCAGATGGTGCGCTCGGCGGGCGGTTCGGCGCAGTTGATCGCCAAAGAAGGCGACTACGGACTGGTGAAGCTGCCTTCGGGCGAGACCCGCAAGGTGCTGCTCGATTGCTTAGCGACGATCGGGCAGGTGGGGAACACGGACCACGAGAATGTGACCTGGGGCAAGGCGGGACGCACGCGGTGGGTGGGAAAGCGTCCGCATAACCGCGGTGTTTCCATGAACCCGGTGGACCATCCGCATGGCGGCGGCGAAGGCAAGACCTCCGGCGGACGGCATCCGGTGACCCCATGGGGCCAGCCGACGCGCGGATTCAAGACGCGGAACAATAAGCGGACCGATACGTTTATCGTGAACCGCAGGAAAAAAGGTGGTAAGGGCAGGTTTCAGAGTTTCAAGGTTTCAAGGAAGAAGAAATTATGGCTCGTTCAACAAAAAAAGGACCGTTCGTGGATGCGCACCTGGCGACGAAGGTGGAGGCCATGAATGCGCGTAACGAGAAGAAAGTGCTGCGTACGTGGTCGCGGCGCTCGACGATTATTCCGGAGATGGTGGGACACACGATTGCCGTGCACAACGGAAGGAAATTCATTCCGGTATATGTGACCGAGAACATGGTGGGACACAAGCTGGGCGAATTCAGCTTTACCCGTCAGTTCAAGGGGCACTCGATGAAAGCGGCGACCGAAGTTGCGGCCAAGCCGGCGGGCGTGCCGGGCGGACCTGGAGCCATAACGCCATCAGCGCCGTCGGCGCCGAAGGCGTAAGAACGGCTTCGAGCTTCGAGCGATGAGCTTCGGGCTGCGAGCTGAGGGCAAAGAGAATATGGAATTTCGAGCGGAAGCAAGATACATGCGGGTGTCGCCACAGAAGGCGCGGCTGGTGCTGAATCTGATCAAAGGGCAGCGTGTGGAAGCGGCACGGAACACGTTGGCATTCACCAAGAAGCGGGTGGCGGCGACGGTCGGGAAGCTGTTGCAGTCGGCGATCGACAATGCGAACTTTTTGAGCACCGAAAAGGGCCTGGATGTCGATCTCGATAATTTGTACGTGAAGCACGCGGTGGCGAACGATGGTCCGCGGATGAAGCGGATTCGTCCGGCGCCGATGGGGCGCGCCTACCATTACGTGCGGCGCATTGCGCACATTGAAATTGTGCTGGCGGAGAAAAACCGGAACGGCGTGCCGGTAGGGACTGGAGCGGCTCCGGCGGCGGGCGAGAAGGCGGCGAAAGCTGCTGCTCCTCCGAAGCCGAAAGCCAAGGCTAAGGCGCCGGCAAAGAAAAAGGTGGTCGGCAAGAAGGCGACTGCGAAGAAATAGTCGTTGGTTAGTCGTTCGGGAATTTGGTTTGCTAACGACCAACGACAATCGACCAACGACCGAAGAAGATTTAGGAGCGCACATGGGACAGAAAGTTCATCCTTACGGATTCCGCCTCGGCTACACCAAGCCGTGGAAATCGCGCTGGTTTGTCGAGAAGGATTACGACAAGCTGCTGCTTGAAGACTACAAGCTCAAGACCGAGCTGAAGGAAAAGCTCAAGTCGGCGGGCGTGAGTTCGGTTGAGATCGAGCGTCCGGGCAACAAGCTGCGGATCATCATCAAGACGGCGCGTCCGGGAATCATTATCGGGCGCAAGGGCGCGGAAATCGACAAGCTGAAGCAGGATCTGCAGAAGAAGACGACGCGCGAGGTGCATGTCGATATTCAGGAAGTGCACAAACCGGAACTGGATGCGCAACTCGTCTCGGAATCGATTGCGCTGCAACTGGAAAAGCGCGTGGGTTTCCGGCGGGCGATGCGCAAGTCGGTGGATTCGGCGCTGCGCTTCGGGTGCAAAGGGATCAAAGTTCGCGTGAGCGGACGGCTGAATGGCAATGAAATCGCGCGTTCGGAGTGGTATCTGCAGGGGCGGTTGCCGCTGCACACGCTGCGCGCCGATATTGATTACGGCTTCACCGAGGCGCGCACCACCTACGGCGTGATTGGCGTGAAGTGCTGGGTTTATAAGGGCGAGATTCTGCCGGCGAAGAAGCGGGAAGCGACTCCCGCGCGCGAAGTGAGTACGACGGGAGCGTTCTAGAAAGTAAGAGGTCAGAGGTCAGATTGCAGAAGCGAAAAGCGGAGGACGACAAAGCTTTTCCTGAGAACTGACAGCTGAGAACTGAATAACTGAGATCGGGAACTGATTCTTATGTTGATGCCTAAGAAAGTTAAGTACCGCAAGCAGCAGCGCGGGCGCATGACGGGCAAGGCTTGGCGCGGAAGCGAGCTGTCGTTCGGTCAATACGGACTGAAAGTGCTGGAACCGGGCTGGATCACCGACCGGCAGATTGAAGCGAGCCGAGTGGCGATGACGCGCTTTGTGAAGCGCGGCGGCAAGATCTGGATCCGGCTGTTTCCGGATAAGCCGGTGACCAAGAAGCCGGCCGAAACCCGTATGGGTAAAGGCAAAGGGGCGCCGGACCATTGGGTAGCAGTGGTGCGGCCGGGAAAAATTTTGTTTGAGATGGAAGGCGTGACGATCACGGACGCGAAAGAGGCCATGCGCCTGGCGTCGCACAAGCTTCCGTTGCGGACGACGTTTGTGAAGCGCGAAGTACTGTAGGAATTGCGGCGAGGTCAGATTCAGAGGCAGAAGTCGCTTGGGAGCACGCTTCGCTCGAGGATGACGCGAGAACGAAACTGAGGTAGGGAACTTACTTTATGAAGGCAGAGAAGATTCGCAACTTAACCGACGTCGAGCTCAAGCACCAGGAGCGAGATCTGGCGGACCAGCTCTTCAAGCTGAAGTTCCAGATGAATATGGGACAGACCGAGAGCCTGAAAAAGATTCGCGGGCTGCGCCGGGATATTGCGCGCGTCCAGACGGTTCTGCGCGAGCAGGAACTGGCCGCTGCCAAGACGGAGAAAAAATAATGGCGGAAATCGCAGGCCAAACTGAAAAAGCTCAGACCGAAAAACATTCGGGCCGCAAGATTCTGATCGGCACCGTGGTCTCGAACAAGATGCAGAAGACGATCGTGGTCGAGGTGACGCGGAAGAAAGCGCATCCGATGTACAAGCGGGTGATCTCGATCCGGAAGAAGTTCTACGCGCACGACGAGAAGAACGAAGCGCATCCCGGCGACACGGTGCGGATTGAAGAGTCGCGTCCGTTGTCGAAGCTGAAGCGCTGGACGCTGAAGGAAATTGTGCGCAAGACGGCGCTGGTGCCGGAGATTGACATTGATGCCGGCATTGGTGTTCCCGCTAAGCAGTAAGAAGCGGAGAGGGAGACTGACATGGCCGTAATGATGAGATCGATGCTCGAGGTCGCCGATAACTCCGGCGCACGCAAGCTGCAGATGATCCTGCCGCTGGGCGGCTCGACCGGTCTGCGCGCGGGCCTGGGCGACGTGATCACGGCGAGCGTGAAAGAAGCTGCGCCGGACGGTCAGGTGCAGAAGGGCAAAGTGGTGAAGGCGGTCATTGTGCGGACGCGGAAAGAGCATCGGCGGCGGGATGGGACTTACATCCGCTTCGATCAGAATGCAGCCGTGCTGATCAACGATACGGGCGAGCCGGTGGGAACGCGCGTGTTTGGTCCGGTGGCGCGCGAGCTGCGCGAGAAGAAGTTTTTGAAGATTGTGTCGCTGGCGCCGGAAGTGCTTTAGGTCGCAGGTGTCAGGTGTCAGGTCTCAGGTCTCAGGAAGAGCGAGCCTGATAACAGCGTTAAGGATTGAGGATTCGAGATGGGAACAGCAACTACTACCGAACATAAGCGAGTGGATATCCGCCGGAACGACACGGTGAAGGTGATGACCGGGCGGGATACGGGAAAAGAAGGGCGCGTGTTGCGCGTGTTTCCCGACGAAGGCAAAGTGCTGGTGGAGCACGTGATGACGGTGAAGAAGCACGTGCGGCCGAATCCACAGCGCAATATCAAAGGTGGAATTGCCGAGCAGGAGCGGGCAATCCGGCTGTCGAACGTGGCCCTGGTATGCGCGACCTGCGGTCCGGTGCGGATCGGACATGAAGTGCGGGGCGAGCGCAAGGTGCGAGTCTGCAAGAAGTGCGGGACGACGCTGGATAAGTAGTTGTCAGTTATCAGTTTTCAGTTAGGGCATTTGGCGCGAGCGGCGGTGGCGAAAAATTTGAGACTTACGAACCGGTACACGTCGAGCTAAGAGCCGACACTCCGAAACCGTGAGAGAGAAGGCAGTAACGACAATGGCAGACGAGCAGAAAAAAGGCGAGCAGCAGCAGAAGAAGCCGAAACCGCCCAAGAGCGACAAGGCACCGGTCGAGGCGAAGGCTGGTCCGGAGGCTCCTCGGCACGCGGCGAAAGAGCGGCCGCGACTGCGGACACGGTTTGAGAAGGAAGTTGCCGTAGCTCTGATGAAGGAACTTGAACTCAAGAACCCGATGGCCGTGCCGCGACTGAATAAGATCGTCGTGAACATGGGCGTGGGCGAAGCCACTCAGAACGCGAAACTGATCGACCCGGCGGTGAATGAACTGGGGCAGATCGCGGGACAGAAGCCGGTGGTCACGCGGGCGAAGAAGTCGATTGCGGCGTTCAAGGTGCGCGAGGGCATGCCGATTGGGGCGATGGTGACGCTGCGCGGCGACCGCATGTACGAATTTTTCGACCGCCTGGTGAGCATCGTGCTGCCGCGCGTGCGCGATTTCCGCGGAGTCTCGACCAAGTCGTTCGACGGGCGCGGCAATTACACGCTGGGTCTGCACGATCAGCTGATTTTTCCGGAGATCGATTACGCGAAGGTCGACAAGCTGAAAGGCATGAACGTGACCATTGTGACGACGGCGCGGTCGGATGACCAGGCCCGGTCGCTGTTGAAGCATTTGGGAATGCCGTTCCGGGCGTAGGTACTGTGAATGTGCGCCGGGTCTTTGACCCGGCTGGACGGGGCGAGAGGCCCGTCACCACACGAGCACGAATTAGGAGCGAATTTGGCCACTACAGCAAAACGAGTGAAGGACGGCACGGATAGCAAGACCAAGCCGCAGAATGTAAAGAAGCCAAAGTTCTCGACGCGCAGGCACAACCGCTGCAAGATTTGCGGACGTCCGCGGGCATTTCTGCGGAAGTTTGGCCTGTGCCGTCTGTGTTTCCGGCAATTGGCGCTGCGGGGCGAGATCCCCGGAGTTTCGAAGTCGTCTTGGTAAAGGCGTCGTTGGTCGTCGGTCGGTAGTCGTTTGCAAACGACTACCAACTAGAGACTAACGACCGAAGTCAAGCTGCTGACAGGTTCTCCGCTGAACGCGGAGCGAACGAGCGGCTTTAGGAGAAGCAAACGATGAGGTTGACCGATCCGGTCGCAGACATGCTGGCGCGCATCCGCAACGCGATTCGCGCGCGGCACCAGAAAGTGGACATACCAGCTTCCAAGCTGAAGACGGAGATTGCCCGCATCCTGAAAGAAGAGGGCTATATCGCGAACTTCAAGCCGGCGGAAGAAGAGGGCCACAAGGTCCTGCGCGTGTATTTGAAGTACGGCAACAACAACGAGGCGGTGATCACCAACCTGGCGCGGGTGTCGCGTCCGGGCTGCCGCGTCTATGTGCGCCGCACCGAGATTCCGCGGGTGCTGGGCGGGATGGGAATCAATATCCTGACCACGCCGAAAGGCGTGATGACGGGACGCCAGGCGCGCCGGCAGGGCCTGGGCGGCGAATTGCTTTGCGAGATTTGGTAGAGAAGCGTTATCAGTTGTCAGTTATCGCTTTCAGTAATGCGCTAAGGGTTTTCGGCAAGCGAAGAGCGAATAGCTGAAAGGCGAAGAGCGGAAAAGCTATGTCACGAATTGGAAAAAAGCCGATCGCGATCCCGAAGGGCGTGACGGTAAAGATCGAAGGCAATACGGTGATGGTCCAGGGGCCGAAAGGCAAGCTGGATACATCTCTTCCGTCCGGCATCACGATGGAGCAGAAGGACGGCAACCTGGTGGCGATACGTCCGGACGACGCTCATTCGGCGGTGCATGGGCTGGCGCGCGCGCTGGTCAATAACGCCGTGGATGGCGTGACCAAGGGCTGGACGAGGGAACTGGAAATCGTCGGCATCGGTTACCGCGCGGAAATGAAAGGCAAGGGGACGGTGGTATTCAGTCTGGGGTACTCGCACCCGATTGAGTATCCGCTGCCGACGGGCGTCGATTGCGCGATGGATGCGAAGCTGACCAAGCTGACGCTGAACGGGATCGACCGTCAGAAAGTCGGTCAGGTGGCAGCGGAGATGCGGTCACTGCGTCCGCCCGATCCGTACAAGAACAAGGGCGTGCGGTACGCCGGCGAACGCTTGAAGAAGAAGGTTGGCAAGACGGGAGCAAAGTAACCGTCGATAGTCGTTGGTCGCTGGTCGTTGGCGAACGAGGCTCGCTAACGACTAACGACTAACGACCAACGACTGAGGGTTTTAACATGCTGAGAATTGCTTCAAAGAATCAGACGCGGCAGCGGGTGCACGATCGTATCCGGAAGAAAGTGATGGGTACGCCGGAGCGTCCGCGGCTGAATGTGTACCGGTCGCTGAACCATATTTATGTTCAGTTGATTGATGACCTGAAGGGCGTCACGCTGGCGGCGGCTTCGACGGCGGACGACCGGAAGGGTGTGCGCGTTACGGGCGGCAACGTGGCGTCGGCCAAGATGGTTGGGAAGAAGATTGCC
Source organism: uncultured Acidobacteriaceae bacterium (assembly GCA_963730845.1). Classification (GTDB taxonomy): domain Bacteria; phylum Acidobacteriota; class Terriglobia; order Terriglobales; family Acidobacteriaceae; genus Acidiflorens. The sequence goes on from CAVSTM010000017.1 coordinate 130,377, forward strand.
GAACTGGCCAAACAGAAGGGCGTCACCAAGGTGGTATTCGATCGTGGCGGCTACATTTACCACGGCCGGATCAAAGCCGTGGCCGATGCGGCGCGCGAAGCGGGATTGCAGTTCTAGTCGATGGTCGCTGGTCGTTAGTCGTTGGCAACTGAGACTCGTCAACGACTAACGACCAGCGACCAACGACAGAAAACAGAGAAACGAGATTTCAGAATGCCAAGAGTTACTAAGAAACTCGATGCGGGTTCGTTCCAGTTAAAGGACCAGGTGGTCTCGATTAACCGGGTGACGAAAGTGGTTAAGGGCGGCAAGAACATGTCGTTCGCGGCGCTCGTAGTCGTCGGCGATCCTTCGGCGGCGGTGGTTGGTTTCGGATCGGGCAAGGCGAAGGAAGTTCCGCAGGCCATCCGCAAAGGGATCGAGGCGGCGAAGAAAAACCTGATGCGGATCAACCTGACGCAGACCTCGGTGCCGCACACGGTGCTCGGACGCTTTGGCTCGGGCATGGTGTTGCTGAAGCCGGCCCCGGAAGGCACGGGCGTGATTGCCGGCGGAGCGGTGCGCGCGGTGATGACGTCGGCGGGCGTGCAGAATGTGCTGACCAAATCGATTGGCACCAACAATCCGCACAACGTGATCAAGGCGACGTTCGCGGCGCTGAAGAAGTTGAAGAACCGCGAAGACGTCGCGGCGCTGCGCGGCAAGTCGGTGGAGGAGCTGTAGAAGCGTCGTGATCGTCGCGCAGCGTTCTGGAAATGACGACCAAGACAATGAAGGAATGACAACGCCGACGGTGGCGGCAAGATTCAGTTGAAGTGGGTGCGGTCGATGATCTGCACTCCGGTGAAACATAGGAAAGTGGTCAAGGGGCTGGGATTCACCCGGCTGAACCAGGTGATTGTGCGGCCGGATACGGCTGCGATTCGCGGCATGGTCAAGAAGATCCCGCATCTGGTGGAGATAGTGAAGTAAGGTCTCAGGTGTTAGGTCGCAGGTCTCAGGCAAGACGTTCTGGATTTGGATTTTCCTGAGACCTGACACCTCAGACTCTGACACCGAGAGATTCCATTATGAATTTATCGACAATACGTGCACCTAAGAAGTCAACGGAAAAGAAGAAGCGAGTCGGACGCGGTATGGGGTCCGGCATGGGCAAGACTTCGACGCGCGGCCACAAGGGGCAGTGGTCCCGCACGGGTGCGCGGCTGATCCGCGGGTTTGAAGGCGGCCAGATGCCGTTGCACCGGCGTGTGCCGAAGCGCGGCTTCACGAACATTTTCCGCGAGGAATACGACGTGGTGAATCTGGATCGTCTGGCAACGCTCGGCGAAACCGAGATCACGCCCGAGGTGCTGAAGAAGGCGGGCGTGGTGAGCGGCAGGCAGCCAGTCAAGATCCTGGGCAACGGTGAGCTGAAGACGGCGATTACCGTGCATGCGCACAAGTTTTCGAAGTCGGCGCAGGAAAAAATCACCAAGGCCGGCGGCAAGTTCGAGGTCTTGCAGTAATGCTCGAAAAGCTGTCGAACATCTTCCGGGTTCCCGACCTTCGCAAGCGCGTGCTGTTCACGCTCGGCCTGCTGGCGGTGTATCGCATCGGCGGCCACATCCCGACGCCGGGGATCAACGCCGACCGGCTGGCGGCGTTCTTCGAGCAAAATAGAGGTTCGGTGCTGGGCTTTGTCGATCTGTTCAGCGGCGGCAATCTGCGGCGGCTCACGATTTTCGCGCTGGGCATCATGCCGTACATTACCGCGTCGATCATTCTGCAGTTGCTGACGGTGGTGTATGAGCCTCTCGCCAAGCTGCAAAAAGAAGGCGAGATGGGCCGGAAGAAGATCACGCAGTGGACGCGTTATCTCACCGTGGTTTTGAGCGCCGTGCAGTCGTTCGGCATTGCCATCAGCCTGCAGAAGGCGGGAGATTTCGTCAACACTCCCGGACCGGCCTTCATCCTGATGACCATGCTGACGCTGACCACGGGCAGCGCGTTCATCATGTGGCTGGGCGAGCAGATTACCGAGCGCGGCATCGGCAACGGCATGTCGCTGCTGATTTTCGCTGGCATCGTGGTGGGCTTGCCGCGCGGCGTCGCCGATCTCTACCAGAAGGCCAGCACCTCGGCCTGGGGAGTATTCACGGCCCCGGCCATCCTGATGCTGCTGGTGCTGATGATCGCGGTGGTGGCGTTTATCGTATTCGTCGAGCGCAGCGAGCGGCGGATTCCGGTGCAGTATGCCAAACGTGTGGTCGGACGCAAGGTGATGGGCGGGCAATCCACTCACCTGCCGCTGCGGGTGAATGCGGGCGGCGTCATGCCGGTGATTTTTGCGTCTTCGATTCTGGCTTTGCCGCAGATGCTGGGCGCGGCGTTCCACAATAACAAGGTGGTCGGTCCCATGCTGGACGCGATGAAATGGGGCGAGCCGCTGTACACCCTGCTCTATTGCACTGGGGATTATTTTCTTTGCCTACTTCTATATCTCGATCGTGTTCAATCCGAACGAGGTCGCGGACAATATGCGGAAGTGGGGAGGATTTATTCCCGGTATCCGGCCGGGGAAGCGGACTTCGGATTTTATCAACGATGTTCTCACCCGGATCACGCTGGTGGGCGCGCTCTACCTGATTTTGATTTCGCTGATTCCGGAGTGGATGATTGCCGGCATCAAGCTGAACCACCTGCCACTGGTCGGGCGAATGTTTGAGAGCCTGCCAACCTGGGTAACGAACGGCCTGGGAGTGAACTTTTATTTTGGCGGAACGTCGCTGCTGATCGTGGTCGGAGTTGCGATGGACACGGTCACGCAGATTGAGGCGCAGTTGATCATGCGGCACTACGATGGCTTCACGCCGAAGAGCGGACGGATTCGCGGACGCCGGACGTGGTAGGAAAAGTTCTCAGTTGTCAGTTGTCAGTAAGAGCTGCGGAACCTTGGGTTTTCTGAGAACTGAGAACTGGGAACTGGTTTTGTAAGCGCGGAGGAGTGCGGTATTACCGCGACGGGAAATACGAGTAAAAGGGGCCATTTCGATGGCCAACGAGTCGGCGTTTCGACGGCCAATGACACCGCGCGAAATATTGGACCTGTGATTCTTCTGGGGCCCCCCGGGGCCGGGAAGGGCACGCAGGCCAAACAGATTGTCGACCGTTACGGCGTCCCGCAGATATCGACCGGCGATCTCTTGCGGGATAACGTAGCGCGCGGCACCGAGCTCGGCATCGAAGCCAAGGCGATCATGGCCCGAGGCGAGTTGGTGCCCGACGAGTTGATGTACGGCATCGTGGCCACACGGCTGCGGGAAGCCGATTGTGAGCGCGGATTTGTGCTGGATGGCTTTCCCCGGACAGCTGCCCAGGCAGGATGGCTGGACGCTTTCCTGGAAAAAGAGTTCTTTGACAAATTGGAGAAGTGTCCGCCGGTTGTGATCCAGTTGCTGGTGGACTATACTCAATTACTACTGCGGCTTGCTGGACGGCGTTCGTGTCCCACCTGTGGACGGCTCTATAACATCCACCTTCAGCCACCTCTCGTCGACGAGTTGTGTGATGTGGACGAATCCAAGCTGGTGATCCGGAACGACGATCGCGAAGAAGTGATTACCGAGCGATTGGCTACCTATGAGCGGCAGACCAAGCCGGTGGCGGATTACTACCGGGTGCAGCGGCGTCTGGTGGCGATCAATGCGGATCGGCCAATAGAAGATGTTACGGCGCAGATTTTCGGCGTGATTGACAGGCATCGCCAGGGCGGATGCTAGTGGCGAGGCATCGAAGCCAGGATCCGAATTAATTATGAGTTCTGGAGAAGACCGGATCATCCGCAAGTCGCCGGAAGAGATCGAAAAGATGAGGCGGAGCGGGAAGATGGTCCGCCAGATTCTGGACCACCTGAAGACGATCGTCGCGGCGGGCGTCACGACGATGGATCTGGAGAAGGCCGCCGAGAAGCTGATTGCGGAACTGGGAGCTGCGCCGGCGTTCAAGGGATATTACGGCTATCCATGTGTGCTGTGCACTTCGATCAACGAAGAGATCGTGCACGGGATCCCGTCGGAAAAGCGGGCGTTGAAAACGGGAGACATCGTTTCCATCGACTGCGGCGTGGTTTGCGACGGGTATTACGGAGACGCTGCCATCACGGTGCCGGTGGGCGGGGAATTGACCGCGGAGTTGAAGAAGCTGCTCGAGGTGACTGAGGCTTCGCTGTACAAGGGCATTGAGCAGGTAAAGATCGGTAACACGGTCGGACACGTTGGGTCGGCGATCCAGAAGCATGTGGAAGCGAACGGATTCAGCGTGGTGCGAGATTTTGTCGGGCATGGCATCGGGACGAAGCTGCATGAAGCGCCGCAGATTCCGAACTTTGGCAAGAAGGGTCAGGGTGCGGAGTTGACCGAGGGCATGGTGCTGGCGATTGAGCCGATGGTGAATTCGGGGCGTCCGGAGATGAAGGTTTTGAGTGACAAGTGGACGGCCGTGACGGTAGACGGCAGTTACAGCGCGCATTTTGAGCATTGCGTGGCGGTAACGCGGCAAGGGCCGGTGATTTTGACGCAGTAGAGGCTTTCGTGATCAGCAGGTGCTGAGATGAAAGTTGGAAGTTGTAACTGAGAGCTGACAGCTGAAGGCTGAGAGCTGCTCTTAAGGAGTCGATGAGTAAAGAAGACGCGATTGAAGTGATGGCAACGGTGATCGAACCGCTGCCGAATGCCATGTTCAAGGTGGAGCTTGAGAACAAACACCAGGTACTGGCGCATGTTTCCGGCAAGATGCGGAAGAACTTTATACGGATACTGCCGGGCGACAAAGTCGCGGTCGAACTTTCTCCGTACGATCTGAATCGCGGGCGGATTGTGTACCGCTACAAGTAAATTGCTGAGCTTCGCTCAGATGGACAGCCGCGGGCGGCTGTCCCTACGTGAGGGATTATGAAGGTTAGAGCATCGGTTAAGAAGATTTGCGACAAATGCAAGGTCATCCACCGCAAGGGCGTGGTGCGGGTGATCTGCGAGAATTCCAAGCACAAGCAGCGTCAGGGTTAAGAGAGGGATCATGGCTCGTATTGCAGGCGTCGATCTTCCGCGTAACAAGCATGCGAATATCGCGCTCACTTACATCTACGGCATTGGGAATTCACGCGCGGCCCGCATTCTGGACGCAGCGAAAGTGGACCCGATGAAAAAAGTTTCCGACCTTGGAGAAGATGAGGTCAACCGCATCCGACAGGTCATTGAGGCAGAAGGCGCGGTGGAAGGCGATCTGCGCAAAGACGTTTCGATGAACATCAAGCGCCTCATCGAAATCGGGTCCTATCGCGGATTCCGTCATCGCCGTAACCTGCCGGTTCGCGGGCAGCGGACGCATACCAACGCGCGAACCCGCAAAGGTCCGCGCAAAGGCACGGTCGCGCAGAAGAAGAAGACGGCAAAAGCGTAAAACCGGTTGTCAGTTATCAGTTATCAGTTCTCAGTTGGAGCGGAGAACGGTTTTACTGAGAACTGGGAACTGAGAACTGAGAACTCGAAAACATGGCAAAACCGGTAGCAGCAGGCGGCGCCGCGGCGCCCGAGAAAAAAGGCAAGAAGAAGACGTTCAAGAAGAAAGAGCGCAAGCACGTCCCGCACGGACTGGTGCACGTACAAGCCTCTTTCAATAACACCATTGTGACCATCTCTGACATGACCGGCAATGTGCTGGCGTGGAAGAGTTCAGGGTCTCTCGGTTTTCGCGGGTCCCGTAAAGGGACTCCGTTTGCCGCCCAACAGGCCGCTGCGAACGCCGCCAGCATGGCGCGCGATCACGGAGTGCGCACGGTGGATGTGCGGGTGAGCGGCCCGGGATCGGGGCGCGAATCCGCCGTCCGCGCGCTCGCCTCGGCGGGAATCGAAGTGCGGTCGATCAAAGACACGACGCCGATTCCGCATAACGGATGCAGGCCGCCGAAACGGCGCAGAGTGTAGAGACGGGGCTTGCCCCGTCTTGTCGGCGCTGGAACTGCGGCGTCCGATAAGCAAGCGAGACGAGGCAAGTACAAATAGGTTTTGTCACAACTGATTTTCGTCCGGGACGAAGGGTGAAGCCAAACCTGTAAACCGGTCATCTAACAAAGGAGAACAACTTGGCACGTTATACCGATGCAGTGTGTCGTCTTTGTCGCCGGGAAGGCCTCAAGCTCTTCCTCAAAGGCACCAAGTGCTTCAGCGACAAATGTCCTATTGAGAAACGCAACTTCGCTCCCGGACAGCACGGGAAAGACAAGAAGACCAAGGTTGTAGGCTACGGTCTGCAGTTGCGCGAAAAGCAGAAAGCCAAACGCATCTATTTCACCCAGGAAGGCCAGTTCCGGAATTATTTCGAGAAGGCGGTTCGCTTCAAGGGTGTGACGGGCGCTAAGTTGCTCGAGCAACTGGAGCGGCGTCTGGACAACGTCGTTTACCGCCTCGGCTTCGGAATTTCCCGCCGCCAGGCGCGCCAGTTAGTGCGGCACGGCCACGTGCAGGTGAACGGGAAGAAGGTCAACATTCCTTCATACGAAGTCACCGTGGGCGAAGAGATTCAGATTCGCGAGGGTAGCCGCAAAATCCCGATTCTCGAAACCGCAAAGGATTTTGCCAGTCATCAGCCGGCGCCGGTGTGGTTGGAGATCGATCGCGAGAACTATAAGGGCCGCGTGATCGCGCTGCCGAAACGAGAAGACATTCAGCTGCCGGTGAACGAACAGCTGATAGTCGAGTTGTACAGCAAGTAGTCGAGAGTCGTTGGTCGCTAGTCGGTGGGCGTCGGCAAAACCAAGCGACCCCCCGCGATCGACCAAAGACTGATTTTTTTGGTCCACTATTCGTGCCAGATCAGCCCGTGGTGGCGTTTGATCCGGAGCTGGGCCGCTTCGGAGAGCCATCGCGGAGCCACATGGCCGAGAGGAGAAACACATAATGCTTTGGAGAGGTTTTCAAAAACCGAAACGTTTGGCGAGCGATACCAGTTCGCTGACTGACAAATACGGGATGTTCTGGGCGCAGCCGTTTGAGCGCGGATTTGGCACCACCATCGGTAACGCGCTGCGGCGCGTGATGCTGAGTTCGATCGAAGGCGCGGCGGTTACCGCGGTGAAGATCGAAGGCGTGTTGCATGAGTTCCAGTCGATCCCGGGTGTGGTCGAAGATGCGACCGACATCATCCTGAACCTGAAGCAGGTGCCGTTCAAACTTGCCGGTGACGGTCCGAAAGCGATTTACCTGCGCGCCGATCAGCCCGGCGTCGTTACCAGCGGCATGATCGAAGCCGACGGCGATGTCGAAGTGCTCGACAAGGAAATTTACATCGCGACGGTGAGCGAGGGTGGCAAGCTCGAAATGGAAATGCGCCTGAAGCGCGGCCGCGGTTACGTTTCCGCGGACAAGAATTTCGAGGACGATCTGGGCATCGGATTCATTCCCATCGATTCCGTGCACACGCCGGTGCGCAAGTGCAACTACACCGTCGAAGCGGCGCGTTTGGGACAGATCACCGACTACGACAAGCTGACGGTGGAAGTCTGGACCAACGGTTCGATCACTCCCGGCGACGCGCTGGGACTCTCGGCGAAGCTGATCAAAGATCACATGAATATCTTTATCAACTTCGAAGAGGAGATCGAAACCGCATCGGCGAGCGAGGAGCGCAGGCCGGAGATCAAGAACGAGAACCTGAACCGTTCGGTTGAGGAACTCGAACTCTCGGTTCGCAGCTATAATTGCTTGAAGAATGCCAACATTCAGTCTATCGGCGAACTGGTGCAGAAGACCGAAGCCGAGATGCTGAAGACGAAGAATTTCGGCCGGAAGTCGCTGAACGAGATCAAGGAGATACTCTCCTCGATGGGTCTGAGCCTGGGTATGAAGATCGACGAGCACGGTAATGCTGTGCCCGGTCCGACTTCGAACCTGGTGCTGCCTGCTTCGGCATACGGCGATAACGATTTGTAGGAATAGGAAGAACGATCTGACGGGGTGACGGGCGAGGGCGCCCGTCGCTCCACCGAAACAACGAGGAATCCATGCGTCACAAAGTTGCAGGGTACAAGCTAGGACGAACCACTTCGCACCGTCGCGCCATGCTGCGCAACATGGTCACGTCGATCATCATGGAAGAACGCATTGAGACGACCGTGATCAAGGCGAAAGCGGTGCGTCCGTCGGTAGAGAAGATGATCACCCTCGGCAAGAAGGGCGATCTCGCGGCGCGGCGGCAGGCAGCGGCTTACTTGATGACGGACGAAGCCGTCCACAAGCTGTTCGACACCGTGGCTCCGCGGTTCGGCGACCGCAAGGGCGGATACCTGCGGATCGTTCGCACCGCCTGGCGAAAGGGCGACGGGGCCGAAAAGGCATTCATCGAACTGCTCGGCAGCGAGCAGGTGATCGACGAAAAACGTCAGAAGCGCGCCGACATCCGCGCCAAACGTGCCGAGGAAAACCGCAAGGCGATGGAAAATGCCGACGCCGAAGCGCAGGTGCAGAAGGACATCGCCGCCAATGAGGCTGAGGGTAAGACTGAAGGTGGCGACAAGAAGGATTAGTTGGCCGGGCGTCAGACTCACCGAAGAAATTCTCAAGAAGCAACCAGGGCGTCCCAGATGGACGCCCTTTTGTTGATCTCATCTTCTCATCTTTGTGCTGAATTATTGTCCCAGTGGCCCGCTCGCCGTGCCGATGAGACCGGTCTTATTATCGAGCACGGCCAAGCGAAGTTCCTTGCTACCCGCAGGGACCATCAAGTCGATCGGCACCATCATGCCATGATCGAGGATCTGCTGATAGGTGGCAGCGTCGAAGGATTTGTCCACCTTGATAGTTTGGGCGGCCAGACTCTTGTCGCCGCTCGATCCCCAGACCGTGGCGTAGAGGTTTAGGTTCATCTTCTTATTGCCGCCGGAGTCTTCTGCCGTCAGGGTGTGTGCATCCACCAGGAAGACCACCCGAATCGTACCGGGGTCGGTGGCCTTTGCCTGCGCCTTGAATAAGATCTGAGTGGCGGGAACATCGACGGCAAGAGCGGCGGCCACATCCTGCTCGTAATTGTGGTCTTTCACCGGACCGGGCTCTATCGCAAAGTATCCCTTGCGATAACGAAGCTGAACGTCGCCCTGCGAGACTTTGACCTTGATATTCCGCAACTTGCCGTCCCACTTCTTATTCTCGGGATAGTAACCGAGGGAGTAGGAGGCATTTTCGTCGGATGCGGCAAGAGCGACGCCTTCCTTAATTTCGTTCTGATTGAAGTACGCTTTGCCGCCAGTCTGGGCGGCTACTTCTTCCATCGTGCCGTGGCTGGATTGCAAGCTGTTAACCTGAGCCGTCGCCCGATTGCTAAGAGCCGCGTCGCTATAGGCAGAGCCACCTCGGGCCGCCGAACTCTCCATCCCGCTGACCAACCCAAGGAGATCGACGGGATAGATCGCGATGCCGGCGCTCGCTAACTCTGCTTCTGCTTCGCGGATGTCCTGGCCATGCATTTCTCGCTGTTGAGACGCAAGGGAACCGCTCGCGATGGTGCCCATCGATTTCTGACGGACGCTCGGGAGGTCGGCCATGAGTTCCGCGTCACTGACCGCACGATCTTCCGGGACCAGGTCAAACGGCAGGTCCGAGGTGAGCCAGACCACATTCTTGCGGCCCGGCAGGCCCCCAAGCATGCGGGAAAGTGTTCGCATGGCTTCGATCGTGATCAGTGTCCGGAGCTCGATGTTATACCCGACTTGGAGGTTCGCGAAATCCTGGACGCTCTGGCTGGCAACCGTCATCATCGCATTCGCAGTGGATGCGCCCGCCCCCATCGCCCCAGCCCCTGCCGTTTCCGGCGCTGGCGCTCCGGGCTGCAGAATCTGTTCCTGTGGCCTGAAATTCTTGATGGCGGTGAGCAGCACTTGCGGATCGCTGGTGAACTGCTGCAGCACGCGCAAACGATCGGTCAGGGTCACCACGGCCATCGGACGGCCAGTTTGCACCTGCTCTAGTACGTATTTCAACATCTGCGAACGCGCGTAAGCCTGGTCCTTAAAAGCAGAGTTGGTCGCATCCAGAAGCAACACAGTTGGCACCCCGGCAGGCATCACGTTCTCAGGATGGTTGGAAAGGATCCCAGCAGGCACAGGTTTGGCGGCGGTGCGGTTTGCTATGCCTGGCGGAACGAACACGGAAACTTTCTGCTTCTTACCATTTTCTTCGAGTGTAAAATCCTCGGGTTTTAACCCGGTCACCGCCTGGCCCTTCTTATCGGTCACCACCACATCCACAACCACGAGCCGGGTATTAGTGCGGATCGTGATGCTGGGAACATCGACTGGCGCCTGCTGGGCACTTAGAATGGTCGGGCCTACTGCCATATCCAGAACCAGGGCGAAAGCGATCGCGATCCGAAAGGGCAGGTCACGCAACATAGAACCTCCACGGCTGTATCGGAACTTGGGAATCACTCGGAATGTACCGTGTTCCAGGCCCTTTGGCAAACCATGCGCAAAGGTGCCGGGATGCGTGCAGCAACCGGCGGTTTGAAAGGTTCAGCTGCATTTGCTTGATGGGTGGGCGCTCCCTACAATAGAAGTTCAATTCAAAATCTTATGATCCATTTTCCAGTCCCCGAAGCCCTCACATTCGACGATGTGTTGCTGCTGCCGGCGCGTTCCGAAGTCGTGCCCGCCAACACGAATACGCAGACCCAACTCTCGCGCAACATCCGGCTGAACATTCCCATCATCAGCGCCGCCATGGACACGGTGACCGAGTCGCACATGGCGATTGCCATGGCGCAGCAGGGCGGGCTGGGAATTATTCATCGCAACCTGACCATCGACCAGCAGGCCAACGAAGTGGACAAGGTGAAACGGTCGGAGAGCGGCATGATCGTCGATCCGGTCACCATGTCGCCGGATGCGAAGGTTTCCGATGCCCTCGAAGTCATGAAGAAATACAAGATTTCAGGTGTGCCCATCACCTTGAAGGATGGAAAGCTGGTCGGCATTCTGACGAATCGCGATCTGCGTTTCGAGACGCGGTTCGATATTCCAATCAGCAAGGTGATGACTCAGAAGAACCTGATCACGGTGCCGGTGGGAACGACGCTGGAGCAAGCCGAAGAAATATTGCACGAACACCGCGTCGAAAAGCTTCTCGTCGTCGACGACAAGTACAGCCTGAAAGGCTTGATCACGGTCAAGGACATCCAGAAGAAACTGAAATATCCCGGCGCTGCCAAGGACAATCAGGGGCGGCTGCGGGTGAGTGCGGCGATCGGAGCGACCGGCGATTTTCTGGAGCGCGCCCAGGAACTGGCGGAAGCGAAAGTCGATGTGCTTGCCATCGACAGTGCACATGGGCATTCCGCGCTGGTGCTCGAAGCGGTCAAGAAGGTGAAAGCGAAGTTGCCGGAAGTAGAACTGATTGCCGGTAACGTAGCAACCTTCGATGGCGCCTGTGACCTGGTCCGCGCCGGAGTAGACGGAGTTAAAGTCGGCATCGGCCCAGGCTCGATCTGCACCACGCGCATCGTAACCGGCGTCGGGGTTCCGCAGATTACGGCGATTGCGGAGGCGGCGCGGGCAACCCGCGACTCGGGCGTTCCGGTGATTGCCGACGGCGGCATCAAGTATTCCGGCGATATCGTCAAAGCCCTGGCGGCGGGCGCTTCCGCGGTGATGATCGGATCGATGTTCGCGGGAACGGATGAAAGCCCGGGTGAATTGATTCTTTATCAGGGCCGCACCTTCAAGTCATATCGCGGCATGGGATCGCTCGGAGCGATGGCACAGGGTTCGAGCGAGCGCTACTTCCAGAACTCGGACGGAGATGCATCGACCGCAATGCCGGTAATCGGCGAAGACTCGAACCGGCTGGGCAAGCTGGTGCCGGAAGGAATTGAAGGGCGCGTCCCATATCGCGGTTCGGTGGCGATGATCGTGCACCAGATGGTGGGCGGCCTGAAGTCGGGCATGGGTTATTGCGGATGTCAGACGGTGGCTGAACTGCAGCACAAGGCCCGATTCGTGCGCATCAGCGCCGCCGGCCTGCGCGAAAGCCACGTGCATGACGTCATGATCACGCGCGAGGCCCCGAACTACGCGGCCGAATGAGGGACGAGGCCGAATTGACGATCAATTTGACTGCGTCTCGTCCCAACCTTGTGCGCGCCTGGTGGCCAGCCGCCCTGTGGATCGGTCTCATTGCGCTTGAGTCCACCGACTCCTTCTCGTCAGAGAACACCGGCAGCGTCTTGTATTCGCTGTTGACCCATCTGTTCGGCCACATCGATTATTACCAGTTCCTGGTCTTTCATCACTATCTGCGTAAGACCGGACACGTCGTCGGATACGGCATGTTGGGCCTGCTGCTGCTCCGAGGCTGGCGGGCAACATTCGGCCACGCTCGATCATTGTTGTGGCGCACGTCGCTGCTGTCCTGGCTGGGGACGGCTTTCGTAGCTTCGATGGATGAATGGCACCAGAGCTACATTCCATCGCGGACAGGCACGTGGCGTGACGCCCTGCTCGATAGCGCGGCAGGCTTTGTCTTTCTGCTCGTAGCGCATTTCTGGTTGCGGCGATCGGATGAAGAGACCCCTGATTCCCGGTAGAGACGCGGCTTGCCGCGTCTCAAGCAGCGCCACAGAACTCGAGGTCGCCCGGTGATTGCCGAGACGGGGCGCGCCCGTCTCTACCGATCCGTCTCTACCGATCAATTTCGCGACACCATCAGTTTCGTGCGGGCGAGCGGTGGGCGAGCAGGGCGCACGCTGAGACGGTGGCGATCGCAGCCGAAAAATAGAAAGGGACGGCTGAGCCATACACCTTCCAAAGCGCTCCGGTGATGACGCTCGAGAGCAGCGTGGTTACGCTAGTGAGAAACGAATAAATTCCCAAAGCTCGGCCCCGAACATCGCCGGCCACGTTTTCGACGACCAGCGCTTTCAGCACCGGATTGGTCAGCGCGTAGAAAAGTCCGTAGAAGGCCATGGTCAACCAGATCGCGAACTGGGACGGAGCGAGTGCGAAGACAAAATAGACGATGGCGAAAACGAAATATCCGGCGGCGGCGATGGCCGAGCGCGAGAAGCGGTCGCTGAACTTGCCGGCCGGCCAGGACAGTAACGTGAACGTGATGTTGAAGACCAGTCCCAGCAGCGGCGCGCGAGAAGCTGGAATGCCGATGTTTCCGGCGCGCAGAACCAGGAACATGTCGCTGGAATTCCCCAGCGAAAACAATGTGACGACGGCCAGCACGTGGTAAAAGCCTGCCGGCAATTTTGGCAGCCACGCGGATTTGCCAGTGGAGAGACGGGCGCCCTCGTCCGCCTGCGTAGCGACAGCCGTCCTCGGCTGTCCAGCCGAGCGATGCTCGGCAGAGGGGTTGCGGCGGCGATGAACCTCGCGAATCCCCACCCAGGCGACGATTACGCACAGAGCCCCAGGAATCGCCGCCGACGCGAATACGCCGCGCATGCCAAAGCGTCCGACAACTGCCAGCGCCAGCAGTGGGCCGGCGATGGCGCCGGCGGAATCCATGGTTTGAATCAGGCCGTACGCAGAGCCGAGCGCTGAGTTATCCACCGACTCAGCGACCATCACATCGCGAGCCGTTCCACGGACGCCCTTCGAAAAACGATCGCTAAAACGAATTCCCAGAATCTGCCACCACGAAGAAACCAGAGCCAGCAACGGCTTCACTGCATTGGCCACGAGGTATCCGCCAACCACGATGGGCTTGCGATGCGAAACCTTGTCGGTCACGTAGCCGGAGAAGAGCTTCGCGAAAGAAGCCACACTTTCTGCGATGCCTTCGATGATCCCAAGTTGCGCTGGTCCGGCACCGAGGGATGTGAGAAAGGCGGGCAGAACCCAGTACGCCATTTCACTGGCCGTGTCGTTGAGGAACGAAGTCAGGCCGAAGACGTATATATTTCTGGGGGTGGATTGGGATCGATATGGGGACGATGTTTCCATTCCGTCCCTTGAAAATAGCATGGAGAAAATGTCCCTGGACACGGAACTCAAAGAGCAGTCGTCGCTTCCGGGCGGGTGGTTTTCGAATGACATGGCCCCAGCATGGCTGCTGGCGGCCGCAGCCGTGCTGTTGCAGATGGCGACCAACGGCCGCTATGGATATTTCCGCGACGAACTCTACTACCTGGCCCTCTCGCATCACCTCGACTGGGGATATGTAGACCTCGCGCCCATGGCCCCGCTGGTGGCGTATGCGGGGCGCGTACTGTTCGGCGAATCGCTGCACGCGATTCGGTTTTTGCCGGCGCTCGCGTTGGGCGCGGAAATTCTAATCACCGGTTTGATCGCGCGGGAACTTGGTGGCAAGCGATTTGCGATATTTCTGGCGTGCCTGGCCGTTCTCGTCGCTCCAGTCATCGTGAACAATGCGTCGCGCTTTTCGATGAATCCGTTCGAATCCTTGTTCTGGATGGGCACCATTTACTTTCTGCTGCTCGCAATGAACCGCAATCAGCCGGAGTTGCTGCTGTGGTGCGGCGTGCTCGTCGGTTTGGGATTGGAAAACAAACACTCGACGGCGTTCTTTCTGATCAGTCTCATTGTCGGTATTCTGGCGACTCCCGAACGCCGCTGGTTGCGCAGCAAATGGTTCTGGACTGCTGCGCTCGTCATCGTACTGCTCTGCCTCCCCAACCTCATCTGGCAATACCGGCATGACTTCGCGACCTGGGTCGACTTGACCAACGTAAAAAAGATTCACAAGAACGTCGAACTGCCGACGGTCGCGTTCCTGAAGCAACAAGCCATGATTTTGCTGCCGCTGAACGCCCCGATCTGGATCGCCGGTCTCGGCTTCATCTTGTTTCACGGCCAAGGCAAGCGCTATCGCGTGCTGGGCATCACCTATCTCGCATTCCTCGCAATCATGAATTCGCTCCACGGCAAGGATTATTACCTCGCGCCGATTTATCCGATGTTATTCGCTGCCGGCGGAGTGTATTGGCAGAAGTTCTTGGAAGTGCACGCGCGCCTGCGCTTTATGAAAATCGCGTTTCCCGGCGCTCTCGCGATCATGGGCGTAATCGCCTTCCCACTCGTGCTGCCCATGCTTCCGCCAGATCGAATTGTTCCTTACATGCATGCCCTGGGAGTAGGCGTCTCGCGTACCGAGACCCACATGGACAGCGATCTACCGCAGCACTTCGCGGATGAATTCGGGTGGCCGGAAATGGTGGCGCAGGTCGCCGATGTCTATAACAAGATGCCCGCCGATGAACGCGCCAAGACTGCCATACTCGCCGGAAATTACGGATCCGCGGGCGCAATCGATTTCTTTGGACCGCAATATGGACTGCCCAAATCCATCAGCGCGCACCAGAATTATTACTATTGGGGATTCCGGCAGTACACCGGTGAAAGTCTGATCATGCTGAACTGGCAACTCGACGACGCCCAGTACTGGTGCCAGAATGTCGAAGAGGGCCCGAAGGTCGAGTATCCGTACACCATGGGCTGGGAACACCACACCATCCTGATCTGTGACGGACTCAAGAAGCCGCTGGCGGAGGCATGGCCGCACTTCAAAGTGTGGGATTGAAGTTGGGGATCGAAATCCCGACTGAGGTTCGCACTCCTCTTGTCATTACGACTATCACGATCACCTCTGAAGCGAATCGCCCGGGTCAGCCAGGTCGGCGAACCCAGAGGGTGCTGTGGGCGCCCCCTCGTCGTGGGCGGGAGCCGTTGTAGCCCCGCGCGTTCCGATTCCAATTTGCATCGCGGTGTTTTTCGGGAACACCACTTCGCGTCCGCGCGCGATGAAGTGGGAGTAAACCGACATTCCGGCGCCGTATGCTCCCAGGGTGATGCCGAAGGCGCGGGAGCGTGCGGCCGCCCCCACCACCATCCCGACTAACTTGAATCCACCGAGACCGCCGGCGGCTCCGCTGTTGCTTCCTCCATCACCATCGTGATCCTGTCCGCTTCTTACGGCCATCATGGCCAGGCCAAGCGACATGGTTGTTTCCAGGTAACGCGACTTCGACGTAGTCGCTTCCGCGCCGCCTTCGGAATCCAGTTTCACGTTGGCGTCTTTGCCCGCTTGCACGCCTTGCAGCGTGGTCACGACTTTCTGCGCAATGCCGTCGGGAGGAATAAGTTCCGAGAACGCGATGCGCAGCTGTCCGTTCTTTTTCATGCGTCGCGCCGGTACTGCCTGCTTGACCGTGCCCTTCAACCGGCTGCCTTGAGGAAGGATCAGGCGATCACCATCCATCAGCGGCTGCGACAGGACAGCTTCCACGTCCTGACCCTGGTGGGCGGTCGCCGACGACAATGGCGTGATCAACCGAGCGCGAACGACGCTGCCTTCGGGAAGCGCGGTGCCGATCGACGAGGCCATCGGAACCGTCATCACCTCACTACCGAATTCGAGCGGGTCCTCCAATTCAGCGAAGTACACGGTTCCAGCCGGAATGTATTGCCGGTGAACCGGCAATTGGGCTTCGCCGTAGCGTTCCAGGCGACGCACCTTGCCCGGCGTCTTCAACTGTTTCATGGCGTTGTCCCATTCCCGGTGGGCTTGCTGCTTAGCCTCCCGAGTCTTTTCAGACGCCATGTGCTTCGCGCTATTTTTCCTTTCTTTTTGGTTCGCTGCCGTGACCAACTCGATGACCTGGCCCGACCCGGGAGTAACGCTGGTATGCAGCGGGAAACGTCTTCCGTCCGGGAGCACCAGTTCATCGAAGCCAACTTCAACTTTGCGGACGGGCGTGAAGTCCGCATTGAGCGCGGCTTCCGTGCGCTTTCCGCCCGATACCGGCTCGATCTTCGTCACTTCGCCGATAATCTCAGACCCCACCGGCACGACCATGTGGTCAAACGCATATACCGCCTCCACAATGCGCGCATGGACCGGCTGCCCCACCCTCTTCACTGTCACTTCCCGATCCAGAGCCACTTGCAAGGGCGCACCCTTAGCGACGGTCAGCGCAACCGTCTGCGGCGGCGCGGGCTCGGCCGGGTTATCGGCGGCGGATGCCGGTTTGCGTTCGGCACCTCTTTCGGAACCGGGCGTGAGTTGGGGAACAGGAACATCCTGAGCTTCGATGGCGCAGGCACAAATAAAGGTAAGTAGAATCGTGCAGAATGCGCGAGGGAGCGCCATCGAGGATTCTCCGGTAGCTGGCTGGGTGGATCAGTGTTTGTATTGTAGAGCAATTTGGCACGATCATTCCCTGACAGCATCCGGTAGAATGGACGTACATGTCCGACCGCACCTTTACCCTGGATGAAGCGCAGATGCTCCTGCCGATTTTGGAATCGCTGCTCAAGCAGGCAATTAACGGCAAAAAGCTGATTGAAGACGTGGACGCCGAGTTGCAAGAAACGGCGCACCGCGTTTTTCTCGCAGGTGGCATGATGCTGAATGTGGTCCACCTGGCGCGGCGCAAGGCGGAGCGCGAGAAGGCGATTCGCCGCATCAAAGATGCCCTCGCCGAAATTGACGCGACCGGCGTGCAAGTGAAAGATCTCGACATCGGATTGCTCGATTTCCCCTGCAAGGTGGAGGGCGAGATCCTGCTGCTGTGCTGGAAACTGGGCGAGCCGACGATCGCGCACTGGCACAGCGCTAACCAAGGCTTCACAGGACGCAAGCCGATTGACCAGCGGATCTCGAACGCAGGAAAAAAGCGGCCGACGTAGGGCAAGCTGTCAGCTCTCAGCTCTCAGCCATTTCCCCTTAATGTTGTGATCCTAAGCGAAGGACCTGTTTCTGCTGAGTGCTGACTGCTCTCTTTCCAAGAAAACAGCCAACTCTCCCGCGGCCTGCCGGAGAACACCGCGCAAGTTCACGATTTCGCCCCGTTCCCTATATGCAAGAAACGCTTCGAGCACGCGGTCGGCAGGGGTGAAGCCACGACTCCGGTCATGCACTAACGGGGGTCGAGCAGGGGCCGGGTGTTCTGCTAAAATTACGTTATCCGAGGCGATTACTTATGTTGACTGGGCGCAAACTGGCGTTGACGCTTGCTTTTACAGTTCTGGTTGCAGTGGCTTTAGGGGTCAGCTGCCGGGGTTTTTTCCAGCCCAACTCTCTCGTATCGATTGCGGTCCAACCGCCCAGCCCTAATGTGCTTGTTGGCCAGACCACGACGTTGCAAGCGTGGGGCACTTTCCAGGACAATACGCGATCCCAGGTCACAAGCGGCGTGGCATGGTCGAGCAGCGATCCGACCATCCTGTCAATCGCCGAAACAAGTGGCGTTGCCACGGGAGTGAGCGTGGGTCCGGCTACGGTAACAGTCGCCGCGCAGGGGCTAAGCGGGACCGCTTCCGCCACGGTGTTCATCACTATCTCGAATCTGACCCTTAACGCCAATACGTGGACCTTCACTGGCGCCAACGGTGGGACCAGTCCGGGGTTCATCGTTACCGCAAATGGAACCACAGATGTCACCAGCAGTGCAACCTTCACTTCCAGCAACACAACCTTTATTACATGCGTAAACAACACGGACCCCGTGTTCTGCACCGCGATTGCAGGCACGACGCCAGGGCCATATACGATCACGGTGAGCTATACCGGGTCGAACATCACGGCCACCATTAATGTGACGGCAAGCTAACGAGAACTGTGGAGCGACCGGCGTCATCTTCTCGCGCTTTTCGAGAGTGGGAAGCCACTGCCGCATAAAGCCAGGGATTCTTTCTGAGGGCGAAGACGTGCTGGCAGGACGGCCGTTGGGTATGAGTACTAGACTCTGAACTTTTCATCACAAAATCGCCGTCATGCCGCGCTATAGTAAAAGTTTCATCCGGTGAAGTTCCTCCCTCAATCTCCGCCTCGATCCGCGAAACCTCGATCGATGAAATTTAGATCGGCGACAGTCGCGCTTTGCCTGGCGAGCACGTTATTTCTTGCCGGCTGCAATCGCGGACGCGGGCGCGTGCTCGAGATTGCCTACGTTTCCGCGGTTCAGGCCAACCTCCGCGAGCGGGTTGCGGCGATGTCTGAAAAAGCCGGAGAGGTGAAGAACGGCGAGCGCGTGGAGGTGCTCGACCATGACCGCCATTTCGTAAAGGTGCGTACAGCAAGTGGTGCGACCGGATGGATCGAGCAGCGCTTCCTCACCGGGCAGAAAGTCTACGACGAGATCCAGAAGCTGACGGCGGACAACCAGAACGATCCGGTGCAGGCGCGAGGCATCACGCGCAACGACACCAACTTGCACGTTGAACCGGGACGCAACACCGAACATCTTTACCAGATTTCTACTGGCGAGAAGCTGGCGCTGTTGAAGCGGGGTACGGCCGAGAAGCCGGGCGCGGGTGGGCCGGGGTCGCGCTCCGCCACGCAGGGCAGCAATCCGACGGACAAAAAACAGGCCGTGCCGGCGACCCCTGCTACGGTAATCGAGGATTGGTGGCTGGTTCGCGACTCCAACAACCGGGTTGGCTGGGTGCTGGCGCGCATGGTGGATCTCGATGTCCCGCTCGACATCGCGCAGTACGCGGAAGGCCAGCGCATTGTCGCATTCTTCGTGCTGAATCAGGTTCAGGATGGCGACAAAAAAGTCGCGCAGTACTTGAACGTCCTTACCGAACCGAAGGATGGCCTGCCGTTTGATTTCAACCAGATTCGCGTCTTTAGCTGGAATGTGAGGCGCCATCGCTATGAGACGGCCTATCACGAGCGCGTGGAAGGCATTCTACCCGTGACCGTTTCGCAGGAAAACTTCGACAAGGAGGGCCTGTTGCCCGTGTTCGCGATTCAAGCGGAAGACGGCAAGGGCAACGTCACCGCGCGCAAATACAAATTCAACACGCCGATTGTGCGTCGGGTGTACGCGCCGGGAGAAGAGCAGGTGCGGACTGCGAAAAGGAAACACTAGAGACGGTGAGAACAGGAATCTTTAACCGCAAGGACGCCGAGCGCGCAGAGTTCTTAGAAATTCTGTTCTCAGCGAACTCTGCGTCCTCTGCGGTTAAATCAACTGTAGAACTCGGAAATGCTCTCGACCACCCACCGGATCTCGGACTCGGTCAATTCCGGAAACATGGGCAACGCGAGAACTTCCTGCGCCGCACGTTCCGCGACTGGCATGTCTCCTGCCTTCAGTCCGAGGTAGGCAAAAACCGGCTGCAGGTGCAGCGGCAGCGGATAGTAGATTTCCGACCCAATTGTTCGTTCAGCCAGGAATTTTCGCAGATCGGCGCGCCGCTGGGCGCGAATCACATACTGATGAAACACATGTTTCGCTTGCGGACTGCGCGCCAGCAAGCGCACCGGCGCTCCGCTTTGGTTCGAAATCTGATCGGCAGTCTGGATCGAAGCCTGGTTGAGAGTCAGCCCGGACGCGGCAAACAACTCGTCGTAGGTCGCAGCGTGTCGCCGGCGGCTCTGGTTCCAGTCTGCGATGTGCGCCAGTTTCACGCGCAACACCGCGGCTTGAATCGCGTCCATGCGTCCGTTCCACCCAAATTCGGAGTGATAGTAACGCCGCGGGCTGCCATGGTTGCGGAGTTGCCGCATGTGCTCGGCCATCCGCGGACAAGTAGTCGTGACGATGCCCGCGTCTCCGTAGGCGCTCAAGTTCTTGGTGGGATAGAAACTGAAAGCGGCGGTTGCGCCGAGCGCGCCCGCACCGCGACCGCTCCATTCAGCGCCAATCGCCTGAGCGGCATCCTCGACGATGGCAACTCCGAATTGGTGCGCATGTTCCTCTGCGTGTTCCTTAAGTATGCGGTTGAACTTGTCCATGTCGGCGCACTGGCCGTAAAGATGCACGGGAAGAATCGCGCGAAGATTTTCGGGCCGCTTGGTGCGGAGTTGGCGACCGACAATCGCCGCATCGATATTCAGCGTGCCGGGATCGACGTCCACGAACACCGGCGTTGCGCCCGCCCGCACAATTGCGCTGGCCGAAGCAAAAAAGCTGAATGCCGTGGTCATGACCGAGTCACCGGGCTTTACCCCCGCTGCGACAAGCGCCAGCCAAAGGGCTTCCGTGCCGGACGCACAACCGACGGCGAACGGCGCTCCTGTGAGCGCTGCAATCTCAAGTTCCAGCGCCTCGACCTCAGGACCAAGAATGAAGGTCTGCGAATCGCACACGCGCGTGATCGCTCCCAACACTTCGTCGCGGATGCCCTCGTACTGGCGGCGCAAGTCCAACAGAGGAACGGCGGGCGGGATGGACTCCGGCGAAAGGTTTCCTGCCGGCTTGTCGGAAGATGAGAGAATGGACTTCACAACAACAAGATTCTAGCAGGCGTAGTCAGTGCGCAAGGCCGACCTAGCGGCGCCGCACGATTATCGGCAGCGCCGGAGCGGTTGGGCGACGGAGGTCCAAGCCGTCCAATTTTTTCTTGTCTTTCTTCGCCCTCGCCTTCGTTCCCGCCTCCGCCCCCCCCTTCGTCCCCGCGCCCTCGAGATCATCCAGAAACCGCTGCCAGGGTGCCAACTCTATGCGCAGTCGGTCGAGATCGAGGTCGGGAAACGAGGTGTCCGCACCGTTCAGATTCCGCAGCGCACGCTCCAGAACCGAGCGCGCACCCACATGGTTGTCTCTCGAAGCGTGATGAAAAGCGACCGCCAATTGAACCAACCCTTGTACATGCTGTCGGAGATGCCGGCACGAGGGCCGGTCGCGAGGCAGAGAGCGCCAGACGTCTTCGAGAACTTCATGAGCGTCGAAAAAGTGGGCTCGGTTGAAAAGATCGACGCCTCGGTTGAACTCCCTGCAGTTGGGCGATACAGTCATAGCGGACCAGCCTTCAGCGATTGCGGTGCTCTGCGGCGACAACCTGCATTTTCCGATAGATCATAGATCGATGGATCATAGATCAATGTCAGTGTCAGTGAATCTCACCCGATCTCATGGTTTGATGGGCGTCGGGGTATACCAAAAATCATAGCCAACCCAATCAATCCATACGGATTTTGATAGTTCAGCACCCGGTCCACTTGTCACAAATCATTGAAAACAATTGTCGAAACAAACATTCTGCTATGGAGCGCCATTTGCATTGTTATTATGTTTTGTTCTTGCGGCCAAGCAAAATGGTTGTACAATGTCGAGTTCTCAGTGCCCAAGAAAATAAATCAGTTAAGAAAAAGGAAACTTGACCACGGAGGTCATTGCGCCATGAAGTCCTTCCAGATTCTCAGTATCCTTCTTCTCGTTGTCTTCGCGCTCGTCTGCACGATTCCCGCGAGCGCCGACGACCTCTATGCGAGCATTCGCGGCACGGTAACGGATCCGACCGGAGCGGTAATTTCCGGTGCGAGACTGACCGCTACCCATGCGACCACCGGAATCACGTACAACACCACATCGAGCAGCAGTGGAACTTTCACTTTTCTGCAGCTCCCTATCGGCGATTACTCGGTCAAGGCCGAACAAACCGGATTCAAGGCGTACGAGGCATCGGGCATTCACTTGGACCTCGACCAGATCTATGTCCTGAGCGTGAAGCTGGCCCTCGGTGCCGCGACTGAACAAATAGTCGTCGAGGCCAATCCGGTCCAGGTGGAACAAACGGATATGCAACTGGGAAGCACGGTATCGGGGCAAACCATCGTCGACATGCCCTTGAACGGCCGCAACTGGACCCAACTGCAGCAACTGGAGCCTGGCGTCGTGGGAACGTCTGACCGGTTCGGCGGGGCAAACGGTGCTTACTCCGGCAACGGCGCGGAGACCCAGCAGAACTCCTTCTTGATTAACGGAGTCGATTCTAACGACGCCTCCCTGAACACCGCCCTCGTCATTCCAAGTCCGGATGCCATCGGCGAGTTCCGGCTGATCTCCAGCACGATAAATCCAGAATACGGACGCAACTCTGGAACTATCATTAACGCGAACATCAAGAACGGTACCAATCAGTTCCACGGCGACGCTTTCGAGTTTTATCGAGACACGTTCCTCGATGCGAAGAACTATTTTGAAACGCAACCCTCACCTTTCCACCAGAACGAATATGGCGCGACGATCGGCGGGCCTATCTACAAAGATCACGCCTTCTTCTTCTTCTCCTATCAGGGATATCATCAGAGGATTCCGCAGGCGAATGCGAATAACACGGTTCCCGTTTACACCTCAGATGAACGAACCGGTAACTGGAGCGTGGCCGCAGGAAATTTCAGCTCTAATCCCAGCGCCATCCCTCTAGTCGGGGACAGCGCATCGCCTTGCCCAGTGGTCGCATGTGCGGCTGGGACCCCTTACAGCACCCTGTTTTCGACCGGAGTCATTCCGACAGCAGACCTTAATGCTCTTTCCGTTAAGTTGATGAACCAATTCGTTCCGGTTGGTGTGCCTTCTGCTAATCCTGCCGCGAACAGCTTTGTCTTCAACCCAATCACGACCGCGACGTACGACCAATACATTTACCGAATCGACGAAAAGCTGACCAGCAAGGATGCGATCTGGGGATACGGGTTATGGCAGACCAATCCCTCCACCGATACTCTTCCGTTTACGGGCTCAACTCTCCCTGGGATGTCAGAGGACGCCCTGCGGCACCAGCAGCAATATTCGGTGTCATGGACCCATACGTTTACCCCCACCACGTTAAATGAGTTTCGAATTGGTTATTTGCGCTTCAACTTTGCTGCGGTGGAACCGGTGAATCCCATTAACCCCACCACTTACGGGTTCACGGGCATCATCCCTCAGTCGATCTCAAACGCCTCCTTGCCCCTGATGACCGTCAACGGCCTGTTTACTCTCGGGTTCAGCAACAACGGTCCTCAGCCCCGCATCCAAAACAACTATCAGGCGGTTGATAACTTCAGTAAGGTTTGGGGTCACCACACGATCAAAGCGGGCGTCGACTTTGACCGCGTGTCGATCGATAACCCCTTCTACAACAACCTTGGCGGCAACTTTAGCTTCGCCGGGAGTGGAACCTACTCTACTGGAATTCCGGGTGTGGACTTTCTTCTGGGCGTTCCAAGCAGCTACTCGCAGGGCAGCGGCTCAATCATCGACGCGAAGTCGCATGAATTCTACGCCTATGTCCAGGACCAATGGCAGGTCAGACCGAACCTGACCATCACCTACGGAACGGGCTATGATGTTGAAACGCCGTGGAAAAACAATTACTTCCACGGTTTGATCATGGGAGCTTTCCGGCCCGGCCAGCAGTCGACGGTGTACCCGACAGCTCCTCCGGGATTTGTTTATCCGGGTGACACGGGCATCAACCAGTACGGCGGAATGACCGTTAAGTACAATCACCTTGCTCCCCGCTTTGGTTTCGCCTATAGTCCCGGAGCCTCGCGCAATTGGAGCATCCATGGCGGCATCGGACTGTACTACAACCGCAGCGAAGAAGAATTGGCGCTGCAAACTCTGACGAATGCGCCCTTCGCAATTACCAGCACCGGCGCGCTTAGCGCGTGCGGTTCGGTCGGCTTTGCCAACCCGTACGTTACCGCTCAGGGCCTTCCCTGCAAACTCCCATCAGGTTCAACCCTCGCCACTCCGTTCCCCTTCACTCCATATCCGGTGGGCGACAAAAACATCGATTTCTCCACGTTCGCTCCCATCGGATTCGGATTCAACACCGAGGACCCGAGATTTACTTCGCCGAGGTCGGCAAACTTCAACCTGATGGTCGAGCGGCAGCTTGATAAGGCAACCATCCTGACCGTCGGCTACGTAGGCAACCGGGGACGCCACTTAGAAGGCGCCGTCGACTTGAATCTGGCAGGCCAGTATCCGGGCACAAATGCGGCGGCTGCGGTGCTCGGCTGCTCTAGCGGTCTGAACATGACTTCCGCCCCCTGCCCGATAACCCCCACTACACAGAACCCTGCTACCTTAACCTGGACAAATGGAGCCCAGGTTGCTGGTGCGACGCCATTTAACCTACCCCTATACGGGCATATAGGCCAACAGACGACCGAATTTAACTCGCATTACGATTCTCTGCAAGTGACGGTGAACCGGCGCTTTAGCAACGGATTCCAGATCCTAGCGGCCTATACCTGGTCAAGATATTTTGACCAGACCTCGAGCCTGGAAAACAGCGCTTTCAACTTCCCGGGCATTAACCCGTACAGTTCCGCGAGTATGTGGGCTCCTTCCGCAAACGATGCCCCGCAGCGCTTCGTGGTGAGCTACACTTACACACTGCCTTTCTACAAGATCGCGCATCGCTGGAAGATGCTGACGGACGACTGGGACCTGTCTGGCATCTATACGCTGCAGCACGGAAATCCGATCCCCGTGTTTGATTTCGGATCGACGTCCCTCACCTGTGATGATTTTGAGGCGTTCTACGCCTGCCCGGACCGCGCGGAGCGCACGAGCGCTCCCCTGGGTATTACTAACCCCAGGAGTAATCCCACCGCTAGTTGGTTCAACCCGGCAGCTTTCGCGGCTCCCGCCGCTGGAACTGGTATCGGCTCCGCAAGCCGCAACCCACTCTACGGTCCTGGGATCAACTATGGCGATATAGCGCTAGAGAAGAGAGTCCACATCGACGAATCGCGGTATTTCGAACTCCGCCTCGAAACCTATAACACGTTCAATCACACGAACTTTGCCAATCCGGCGACGCCAGGCTTCAATGCGGAAGATGTCGCTGAGGGCGGGCAAAACAGCCCATTTGGCATACCTGTGGGGCCTCCGTTCGGGCAGATCTTCTCCACAAAGACCATATCAACCAATGGCGAAGGTCGAGCCGTACAACTCGGTGCAAAGTTCTACTTCTAGAGGTTGGAGTAGCGAGTCTTGCAAAGGGCGTCCCGAAAACTGGGACGCCCTTTTTTCGGTGTGCCAAGCATGTTCAACAGCTAGGAGGTGAGAGCCCTCTACCCAGTCTGATGGAGACGAAGGGTTAGTGAAGCGCAAGGGTGAAATAACACCCGCCGCGAGGCGGGGCCTGAAAGAAGCGTGGAACAAAGACGCGAGCCGATGAACAAGAACCGGATATGAGGCCTACGGTGGCGGGCGAGCGAGCCGATGATTGCGAAGCCCATTATCCATCAAGCTCACTGGTGGTAAATCCGGCGGTTGCGCGTCGAAAGCGGTTGAACTTACCTTGGGAGATCTGCGGCATGTCACGGAATCGTGACTGAGGATGAAGCGATTCATCCTGACCGTGGCGCAGAAGTCAGCAGAGGGCAAAGTAGGTCAGGCAGTCGGCGAGGATATTGAGGCACTCCAATGCCGAAAGGCGGAGAAACAGATAGGCCAAGCCGGGAACGGTGATCGAAGGCCCGAACGGTACCCCGCAAGGGGAGTAAAGGAAAGGGCAAGTAAGCGGCGCGACTCATGAGCGGACGGCGGCAGAAAAACCGGCCCGGACAAGAGGTGCTGGCCTTTCCGGCGGAAAGTAGGAGTGATGCTCCGAAGGCCGCCGCGCAAGGGACCGAAACGCTTATGGCGAAGCGCAAGTCAGAAAGCCTGGCTGGAACCGAACGACTGATGGAAGAAGTCTGCGAGCTGGAAAACTGCAAGCAGGCATTACAACGAGTCAAGGCGAATAAAGGGAGTCCGGGAGTAGACGGGATGACCGTCGATGAGCTCTCGGAGTACCTGAAGCAGCATGGGTTGAAGATCGGGGAGCAGCTACGAAGCGGAACTTATCAACCGCAGCCGGTGAGGCGGGTAGAAATCCCGAAGCCGGATGGCAGGGGAATGCGCAAGCTAGGCATTCCTTGCGTGCTGGATCGCTTTATTCAGCAAGCGGTGTTGCAGGTTCTGCAGAAGCGCTGGGACCCGACGTTCTCCGAACACAGCCACGGTTTCCGACCGGGGCGCAGTGCGAAGCAAGCGGTGCACAAGGCGCAGCAGTATATCGCCGAAGGATACCGCTGGGTGGTGGACCTCGACTTGGAAAAATTTTTCGATCGAGTAAACCACGACCGTCTGTTAGCGGCGGTGGCCGAGCGCGTGGCCGACAAGCGAATGCTCAAGTTGATCCGAGCGTTTCTGAAAGCCGGAGTGATGGAGGACGGGTTGGTAAGTGCGGTGGATGAGGGAACGCCTCAAGGCGGTCCGCTTTCACCACTACTTTCCAACTTGGTGCTGGACGAACTGGACCGGGAGTTAGAGCGGCGCGGTCACTGCTTCGTCCGCTATGCCGACGACTGTAACCTCTACGTCAGCAGCGAACGAGCCGGACAGCGAGTGATGGAGAGCGTTACGCGCTTTATCACGCACCAACTCAAACTGAAGGTCAATCAGACGAAGAGCGCCGTGGCCCGACCTGGGCGAAGGAAGTTTCTGGGATTCAGCTTCACCGGTGAACGAGAACCGCGGCGGCGCATTGCCCCCAAGGCTATCGCTCGCTTTAAGCCGAAGTTCCAGAAGGAATCAGCCCAAATCCTGAGATAAATGTCTGATTTATTTGACGGTAGGCAAAATTTTACTCTGTGGAAATGTTCCCATGTAAGTAATATTATTCCCCTTGACTGTTATTGGTTATTGTGCATAA
This sequence comes from uncultured Acidobacteriaceae bacterium, assembly GCA_963730845.1. Classification (GTDB taxonomy): domain Bacteria; phylum Acidobacteriota; class Terriglobia; order Terriglobales; family Acidobacteriaceae; genus Acidiflorens. The sequence goes on from CAVSTM010000017.1 coordinate 157,807, forward strand.
TAGCTCCCATGTACATCGAGACTGTCCCCAACCGCAACTCCCCGCCCGCCATCCTCCTCCGCGAAGGTTGGCGCGAAGGTAGCAAAACCTGCAAGCGCACCTTGGCCAACCTCTCCGATTGGCCACAGGAAAAAATCGAGACCTTCCGCCGCTTGCTGCGCGATGAACCCTTAGTCGGTCCCCAAGATCTTCTCTCTACGCAAAAGACCCGGCCGCACGGACACGTCGAAGCCATGCTGGTGGCCATTCGCAAGCTCGGCCTCGAGAGCATGATCTCCGCCAAGCCCTGCCGCGAGCGCGATTTAGTGCTGGCCATGATCGTCGCACGTTTGCTCGATCCCTGTTCCAAGTTGGCCACCACGCGACAGTGGCATAGTACGACGTTAGCCGAGGAGCTGGGGGTGATGGAGGCCACCGAGGACGAGCTGTATCAGGCCATGGACTGGCTGTTAGAACGACAACCGCGCATCGAGAAAAAACTAGCCGCGCGCCACCTCCGCGAAGGCAGCCTGGTGCTCTATGACGTAAGCAGCAGTTATTACGAGGGTCGCACCTGTCCGCTGGCGCAGTATGGGCATGATCGTGACGGGAAGAAAGGGCTGCCCATCATCGTCTATGGCCTGATGACCGATGGCGAAGGCTGTCCGATCGCCGTCGAGGTCTACGCCGGCAACACCGGCGATCCCACCACGGTGGTGGATCAGGTGAACAAGTTGCGGGAGCGGTTTGGTCTCTCCCGTGTGGTGCTGGTCGGAGATCGTGGCATGCTGACGCAGCCGCAACTGGACAAGCTCAAAGCTCATCCGCAGATGGGTTGGATCACGGCCTTGACCAGTGGAGCGATTCGCGGTTTGCTGGCCGAGGGAGCTTTACAACTCTCATTGCTCGACGAGAAGAATCTGGTCGAGATTCAATCACCGGAATATCCCGGAGAGCGGTTGATGGTGTGCTACAACCCTTTGCTGGCGGAGGAGCGGAAACGCAAGCGGGAGGACTTATTGGCAGCGACGGAGAAAGCGCTGAGCAGAATCGTAAACCAAGTGGAGCGCCGTAAGAAGAAGCCGTTGACGGCGACCGAGATCGCTTTCAAGGTAGGCAAGGTGCTGGGGCATTACAAGATGGGCAAACACTTCGCGCACCAGATCGAGAATGGGAAGTTGAGTTGGTCTCGGCGGGTGGAGAGGATCGCGCAGGAAGCGAAGTTGGATGGGATTTATGTGATTCGCACCAGCGAGACGGCGGAGCGGTTATCGGCGGCGGATACGGTGCGCGGTTACAAGAGTCTGGCCCAGGTGGAGCGTGCCTTCCGCAGTTTGAAAGGGCTGGATCTGCTGATTCGTCCCATCCACCATCGCACCGAGGAGCGAGTGCCGGCGCATATCTTCCTCTGCATGTTGGCCTACTACGTAGAGTGGCATCTGCGGCGCGTGTGGGCGCCTCTGCTTTTTGAGGACGAGGAACTTCCCCAAGCACGGCAACAACGAGATCCGGTTCTGCCGGCCAGCAGCTCGGAATCAGCACAAGCGAAAAAATTCACGCACCGGACCGCAGACGGATTACCCGTGCAGAGTTTCGCCACTCTGCTTTCGGACTTAGCCAGCCGCGCGCGTGTGACCTATAGCTTGAAAACGGATCAGCACGGTCCGACGTTTCAACAGGTCCCGCCGCCGACACCACTGCAGGCCAAGGCATATGATTTGCTGAATCTGTTGCCAGTAGCAGGAAACTGAATTTTGAATTATCTCTCAGCGAATCAGCAGAATACTGTCTGAACTTATCTGGAACTTCGGTTTAAGGAGAGGATTCGGGAACAGACACGTCGAACCCGTGGCATCAGTCTGACGCAGATGGTCACACAGATCGCGACCTACCTGCGGGGATGGCTCGGATACTTCGACGATTGTCAAACGCCCTCGGTGTTGCACATCCTTGAATCGTGGCTACGCCGTCGACTTCGGTCGGTGGTGTGGAAGCAATGGAAGCAGGGACGAACGCGATTTCGCGAACTTCGCAAACGGGGTGTGGGCAAAGACCTGGCGGCGCAAACCGCCGGGAGTCCCCACGGCCCGTGGCGCATCGCAAACTCGCCCGCCCTGGCCATCGCTTTGCCGAATGCTTACTTTGCCCAGCTCGGACTCCCGCCTATGGTCGTGCGGCCAGCTTAATCCGCCGAACCGCCGGATGCGGACCCGCATGTCCGGTGGTGTGGCAGGGGAGGCGGGGCGACCCGTCCCCCTATGCCGATTGCGGCTAATCGCAATCCGGGAGGAGCCAGACTCGAAAAGCGGGTCGGACCGCAGACCTATTTCACTTTCCCTCGTTCCTGCTTCGCATCTTCGGGGCGTCCCAAGTGCTCATATGCCTCGGCGAGCGCGGCATGAGCTGGCGAGAATCCCGGCAGGCGTCCAGTGGCAATTTCGAGGTGGACGACAGCGGTTTTGAAGTCGCCCGTTCTTAGCAGGCTGGTTCCGATTTCGTAGTGCGCCCAGGCGGAGTCGGGCTGGAGTTCAATCGCCTTGTGCAGATGCTTGACTGCCTCGGCGTATTGCGCCTTCTGTGCCAGCGCCACACCGAGCGTGTACTGCGCGAGGTAGAGGTTGGGATCGGCGGAGACGATCGGATCGAGCGTGGCAATGACTAGCGCGAGTTTCTGCTGGCTCACTGCCGAGCTGCGCTCGGCTTGGACGGGCGACGGCGCCCGTCCCCACACAAGCCCTAGCACTTTATTGGCGGTCGCTATTTTGTCCTTGGGATCGGTTCCGGCAACGGCGTCGGCGGGGGCCGACGACTTTTGCAATCCAACGTATCCAAGCGACGCCAGTTTCTGCATCTCGGAAGAGCTCAACTCGGCGGAAGACTTGCCTGCCTCATCGCTGAAGTGGCGGTCGAAATTGGCGAGCTGCGCGGCCATCGTGTCGAGCGGGGCCTTCGAAGTCTGGGCCAGGTTGTGGGCGGCCCCCGGGTCTGCGGCCAGGTCGTACAGTTCGGGTTTGGGCGCGCGAATGTAGAGATACTTACCCGCGCGCCAGGACTCGAGCGGGCTCCAGCCGAATCCGCGTTGAGGCAGATCGCTCCGGGAATAGACGGGTTGGTCACTCCCAGCGCCGCTGCCGCCGGACTTTGATGAACTTGCGATCCGCAACAGTGACTGTCCCAGCATTTGCGAGGGAACCGGGAGCGCAGCGATTTCAAGCAGGGTAGGAGCGATGTCGACAAGCCTGGCCTTAGCCGCAACTCGTGTGGCCGCGTGCTTTGCGACCGGCTGGCCCTCGGGAAGTTTTATGAGAAGCGGTACGTGAATCGTCTCGTCGTAGAGAAAGATGCCGTGGGTGTCTTCGCCATGGGCGCCGAGGCTCTCACCGTGGTCGGCGACGACGATCACGGCTGTGTTTCCGTAGATGTTCCGCTGCTGCAAGGCGCTGACTAGTTTGCCGATGGCTGCATCGGCTTTGGTGATGGCGGAATTGTAAGACGCGCCCGCCGCGAGTGCATCGGCGATATGAACCCAGAGAAAAAACGGTTCCTGCGCTTGTCCCTGTTTTTTCACATTGCGATCCAGCCAGACCACGGCGCTGGCGACCACCTGGTTTCCGGAGCGTTCAGTTACGGGAGGACGGGCGTCACCGGGGGTCGCAGGCCGAAAATCGGCGTCGTACGTCTGGAAACCACGGTCAAAGCCTAGTGCCAGGCCGTTCCACGGGTCGAGATCAATGGAGCCAACAAACGCGGCGGTCCGATAGGCCTGCGATTTCAGCAGTTGAGGGAGGCAAGACAGGGAAGACGAAAGCATGCCTCCAATTTCTGTCATGCCGGTGCTTTGAGGGTAGGTGCCGGAAAGAATCGTGGCGTGCGAAACGACGCTGGACGGGGCCTGTGCATAGGCGTGTTCGAAGACGATGCTTTCTTCGGCGAGACGATCGAGATTGGGTGTAAGCGCACCCTTGCCGCCGAGGAAGCCCATGCGGTCGGCGCGGGTGGAGTCGAGGGTGATCAGCACCAGGTTGGGCTTCGATGCTGCTCCAGCGAAAGCGACGGCAAGAAAGATCAGACCCACGCCGGCAGCGATTTTTCGGATCATGACAGTAAGTGTAAAGTACAATCTATGTACCTGCTCCTCGGGATCTCCAGTCTTGTGGTGATGTCGTGATCACGACTCATCGTTAGCCAGTGTCGTTAGCCAGTAAGGCTCGATGCAGCCTCCGCGAAGCTGGACCACATTTGCAGATCTTGCTTGCAGATCATAAGTGTAGTGACCGCGCCATTCAGAAACCGTCTTTGGCTGGTAAGCCTGCTGGCTTTATGCGCGGCGGGCCTGAGCTTTCTTCTTTCCTGCGAGCACGCGCGGCGCGGAGCGGTTCGGTCCAGGAAGGTGATCATCCTCGGCATCGACGGACTCGACCCGGACCTGCTCACGAAGTTCATGGCCGAGGGCACTATGCCGAACTTCGCCCGACTGGCCGAGCAGGGATCGTTCCGGCGATTGACGACCAGCATCCCGCCGCAAAGCCCGGTGGCGTGGTCAAACCTGATCACGGGATTGAATGCTGGCGGGCACGGAATCTTTGATTTCATCCACCGCGATCCGAAAACCTTTCAGCTTTATTTTTCCACCTCGCGGGTTGAAGGCCCAAAGCATAGCTTTCATATTGGGAGTTGGGTGATTCCGCTCGGCAGCGGGTCGGCCGAAGAGTTGCGGCACGGCAAGGCCTTCTGGGAGTTTCTTGACGAACAAAACGTGCCCAATTACGTCTACCGCATCCCGGCAAATTTCCCGCCGATCGCGGCGAAAGGGAAAACGCTTTCCGGCATGGGAACGCCCGACCTGCGCGGCACGTATGGCACGTTCACTTTCTACACCGACGATCCCACAGCGGCTGTGGGAGCGGTCGAAGGCGGAGAGGTGGTGCAGGTCGAGGTGAAAAACAATCGGGTTGCGAGCAATCTGATTGGGCCGGACAACACGTTTCGGAGGAATTCGCCTGCCGCTACCGAGCCTTTCACGGTTGACGTAGATCCGCTGGAATCAGTGGCGCGCATAGGCCTGCAGGATCAACAGTTGGTTCTGAAAGAAGGCGAGTGGAGCGGATGGGTTCCGGTGGATTTTCATCTCATGCCCCTTCTTGGCAATTGGATTGGCAGTGTGAGAGGGATGTGCCGCTTTTATCTCAAACAGACGCATCCGCGTTTCCAGCTTTACGTGTCACCTATCAATATTGATCCGGAAAATCCGGCGCTGCCTATTTCCACGCCAGCCGGTTATTCGCGCGATCTGGCGAAACAAATTGGCGAATTCCACACCCAGGGTATTGCCGAAGACACGAAGGCGCTCACCGCCGGCGTGCTCGACGATAAAGAGTATCTGGAACAGGCGCGCACCGTGCTGGCCGAACATCGGCGTGCGTTCGATGTTGAGTTCCCAAGATTTCACGACGGACTTTTCTTTTTCTATTTCTCCAGCCTTGATCTGAACGCGCACATGATGTGGCGGCTGACCGATCCTCAACATCCTGCGTACGATGCTGCACTTGCCGCTCAGTACGGGTCGTCGCTGGAGGAGTTTTATGAGCAGATTGATCAGGTGCTCGGCGAAGTGATGCCGAAGGTCGATGAGAACACCACGCTGCTCGTGCTTTCGGACCACGGATTTGCTCCCTACCGGCGCTCTTTCAATCTGAATACCTGGTTGTTGAACAATGGCTTCATCACCCGGAAAGAAGGCGCGGGCGGGGACTCGAGCGAGCCTTTTGCTGACGTGGATTGGAGCCGTACGCGTGCCTACGGGTTAGGGTTGAACGGACTCTATCTGAACCTGCGCGGACGCGAGCGTGAGGGCGTCGTCGAGCCAGGCGCTCAGGCGGACGCGCTGCTGCAGGAAATCCGACAAAAGCTTTCGGAGGTTCGCGACCCGAAGGATGGTTTCCAGGTGATTACGCGAATCGATCTGGCCAGCGAAGCCTACCAGGGTCCATACGCACGTACCGGCCCGGACGCGCTCGTTGGCTACAACCGCGGGTATCGCTCAGGATGGAAAACGATTCTGGGCGCGTTTCCACCAGAAGTGCTCGAGGACAACACGAACGCGTGGAGCGGCGATCATTGCATGGACTTCACGAAGGTGCCGGGAGTGCTGTTGAGCAACCGCAAGATCGGGGCGCAGGCTCCGGCGCTGACCGACATCGCACCCACGATTCTCGCTGAATTCGGAATCGCGAAGACGAAGGATATGATGGGGCAGTCGGTAATTCAGCCGCGCTAGGCGCCGCCATTGTGAACGGGAGAAATCATGTTTGGTTCACACAAAGTGAAGATCGAAGGCGAACTGTTGGAGAAGGTCAAGCAGTGTTCGGATGCCGCCGGATACGAATCGATTGACGAATTCGTAATCCACATGCTGGAAAAGGAAACCAGGAAAATCTTGCCGGACGAAAGCAGCACATCGAAAGAGGAGATAAAAAAGCGCCTGCGCGGATTAGGGTATATCGAGTAGCTTGACTGCTCTGTCAAACCCGATGGCGATCGCGGGGCAGGCCGTGACAATCGCGGCCTTTCAATCGCCTTTGCTGACCAGTCCGCTGGCGATTGTCGTCGTCCTGTCGTTGGTCGTCGGGTTGGTGATGGTTGTTGTTTTCGGCTACACGTCGGATCAGAAAGCGATCGGCGTTGCGAAGGATCAACTGAAGGCGCACTTGCTGGCGGTGCGACTGTATCGGGATCAGATTCCGGTGGTGATGGGTTCTTACGGCAAGATCCTGCGCGGCACCGGACGCTACCTGAAACTCGCATTCAAACCGCTGCTTTACGTCATCATTCCTATTACTTTGCTGATTGTGCAGATCGATCGTTATCTGGGGCAAACGCCGCTTGTTGTGAACGCTCCGTTTCTTTTGACGGTTCAGCTCAATGGCAGCGACGGACTGAACGATGTCACTCTGGGCTTGCCGCCGGAGATCACGATGACTGCGCCTCCGGTACACATTCCGACGGCAGATGAGATTGTCTGGCGACTGGCCGGCTCAAAAGAGGGAAAATATGAAGTGCAGGTCGCCGCTGTCGGACAGAGCGCGACGAAGTCGGTTTGTGTTGGTGGCGATCTGCCGCGAATCTCGACTGTTCGATTGCGTGGCCGATTCTGGCGCCGTATGTTCTCGTCGGCAGAGCCGGAACTGCCGGAGAATAGTCCGATCGAGACCATTTCGATCAATTACCCGGACCGCGATATCGACATTGCGGGCTATGGGATCAACTGGATTTGGCTGTTCTTCATCTTGTCGATGGTGGCAGGATTCATTTTCAAGGAATTGCTAGGGATTCAGATATGAAGCGATTGGGTGGGGCGGACACTCCTGTCCGCCGGCGTGCATCGGCGGTCAAGTCGCGGGACCAGCGTGATGGCCCGCCAGCCCGTCGTGAGCGCATGCATTTCGCGGGCAGGAGTGCCCGCGCCACACGTGCATTGCTGATTGCTTTAATCTTCCTGCCTGCTTTTGCTCATGCTTACGCCGGGCCGGGCGCGGGGTTTGCGGTACTGTCGTCGTTCTGGGCGATTTTTGTTGCGTTCCTTTATTCGTTCTACGCACTGATGACGTGGCCATTCCGTCAATTGTTCCGCTTCATTCGGCGGCGAAACGCATACGGAAAGGCGACGTTTGAGCGAGCGGTTATTTTGGGATTCGACGGTATGGATCCGGATCTCGCTGACCGCTTTATGAACGAAGGGCGGCTGCCGAATCTGGCGAAGTTGCGGGACAAAGGAACCTTCAGCAAGCTGCGCACGACGTTTCCGCCAATTTCTCCGGTGGCTTGGTCGACTTTCATGACTGGAGTGAATCCCGGCAAACACAACATTTACGACTTTCTGGCGCGCGATACCAGCAATTATCTTCCATTTCTTTCGTCGGCTGAAATCAAAGGGCCGAAGCGGCATATCAAGATTGGAAAATATTCCATTCCCTTCGGCAAAACCGAAATCAAAGGCATGCGAAAAGGCACGCCGTTCTGGCACTGGCTGGGCAATGCGGGAATTTTCAGTTCCGTGATTCGCGTTCCGGTTACCTTTCCTCCGGAGAAGTTTCAGGGCGTGCTGCTTTCCGGGATGTGTGTTCCCGACCTGAAGGGCAGCCAGGGTACGTTTTGCCTGTGCACGACTCGCGCCTCGAGCGACAAGTTTCGCGAAGGTGGCGTGCGCGTGCCGATCGAGCGCAAGAACGGTGTTTGCCGTTCGTACATTCCGGGACCCGACAGCCCGTTGGCGGAGAAAGCTGGAACCGAGCTGCGGGTGAATTTCGAAATTCGGCCGGAGCTGGGATTAAAATCGGCTCGCTTCGTGGTGGGTTCGGAAAGATTTGCGCTGAAAGTTGGAGAGTACTCCGAGTGGATTCCGGCGGAATTCAAAGCTGGTCTGGGTTTCACGGCGCACGGCATCTGTCGCTTCTATCTCAAGGAACTTTCACCCCAGGTAGAAATCTACGTTACGCCGGTGAACATTGATCCCGGGCATCCCGATCTGCCAATCTCGCACCCGGTTACTTATTCCATTTACCTGGCTAAGCTCTTCGGCTCGTATGCCACGCTGGGCCTCGCGGAAGACACGTGGGCGCTCAACGAACACGTGCTCGATGACGATGCCTTTCTGGCGCAGGCTTATGGCAATCATGAAGATCGCGAGCGGATGCTCTTTGATGCGCTGGACAAAACGAAGCAGGGCCTGTGCACGTGCGTTTTCGATACGACCGACCGCGTGCAGCACATGTTCTGGCGCTATCTGGAAGAAGATCATCCGGCTGCTCGCGATGTGCCGCACAGTCAGCACCCCCCGGTGATTCAGGATTTATATGAGCGCATGGATCACCTGATCGGGCGCGTGATGGAAAAAATTGATGACGACACGTTGCTGATGGTGATCTCCGATCACGGGTTCAAGTCGTTTGCACGCTGCCTGAATTTGAACGCTTGGCTGCATCAGAACGGATATCTCACGCTGAAGGATGGCAAAACCGAAAGCGGCGATTGGTTCGAGGACGTGGATTGGTCGCGCACTCGAGCCTACACCATGGGGCTCAACGGGCTTTACCTTAATATCAAAGGCCGCGAGAAGCAGGGGGTCGTGGATCCGGCCGAAGCCGAAGCATTGAAAGCCGAGCTGCAGCAAAAGCTGAATGGTCTGGTCGACCCGGTTTCTGGCACGGTGGGGATTACGGGCGTGTTTATTGCTGACGATGTTTATCGCGGGCCCTACACGGAAAACTCGCCGGACTTGATTGTTGGCTATGGCGCGGGTTATCGCGCGTCGTGGGATTCGGTAATGGGCAAGGTTACGGGTCAGGTTTTCGAAGACAATATCAAGGCCTGGAGCGGTGACCATTGCATCGATCCGCGGCTCGTCCCTGGAGTTCTGTTTTCAAGCCACAAGTTCATCGCAGAGAAGCCTGCGATTGTGGATGTGGCGCCGACGATCCTGAAACTCTTTGGCATCGCGTTGCCTGCGCATTTTGACGGCAAGCCCTGGAACCTGGCGGCGAAAGCAACTCACCCTTGAGACTTTGGTGGACGGGCGGGGACGTCCGTCGGTCCACTTACGGCTTTATTGTTCGCAGACGCGCTGCGAGCCATGCTGTGGTCGCCAGCATTCCGCACCAGCCCAGCGTCCGGACGATTGCGCCAATGGTCGTGTCGTACTGCAGAAGTCCTAGACTCGAGAAAATCGTGTTCCAGTCGTGCTCGATGTAATCGGAGTCTCCGGCGGTCACCAGGGGCAAAGCCATGGCGCGGGCATCGGCCATGTAGGTAGCGGTGTAGAGCCAGTTCTCAAAGAAGAAAAACAGGCAGAACACGAAGGCCGCGGGCTGGCGTTCGTGGAAGAAATAGGCGGCCAGCAGCAGCGGGACCAGCCACTGCAGAATGGTTCCTCCCCAGAGGCCGAGCGTTCGGCCGAACCACCCGAAGAGCAGGTGGCCGCCTTCGTGGACAACAAGGTTTGCGGAGTCGATGAACAGATAGCCGGCATGCATGCTGAAGGCGTAGATCAGGAAGACAGCGTAGAAGATGAGCCAAGCGAGGACGGCCCAGCGCGAGAGGGGACGCCAGTCTTTTCGGGCGCCCGACCATTCCACAATTGTGTCCAGCAACTCGCGCATACTGGATTCAATTGTAGTGGCTAGTTCCCGAACTCCATCTTCGACGCCTATTTACCAAACATGGGATAGTGACTTGCCGCCCCCATCAGGAACAACATGGGGAACGACAGCACGAAGTTCGCGCGGGAGGTGAGAAACGCCTGCCGGGCGAGATATTTTGCTTTGTCGGGCATTGCTGTGCCGTTGGCTGCGTTGTCGGCGGTCCATTTGATGATTTTCTTCTGCGCGCGCCAGATTACGCCCCAGACGTTAAGCATCATCACCCAACCCATCCCTCCGCCGATGCCGATGGCGAGCAGGCGATTGCTCTCCCAGCCATCATCGTTCAAGCGCAGGAATAGCCACGACGCCACGACCACGATTACGGTATAGATCACGGCGAGCACCGGGCCTTTGTCGAGCGCGCCTTTACCGGGAATCGTGCAGGCATACATGAGCGCCCAGGCGATGGTCCAGATCACAAAGAAAGTTGACATTGCACCACCGGAAGATGCGCCGGCGTTCTTGGCGTCAGCGCCGACAATGTTCCCCCAGAATGCCAGGCCCATCAGCACGGTGAGGACCGATCCCCAGCGAAACCACCACAGCGCGCGCGACATCAGGCTGGGCAGGACTTTGCCCTTGGTGACGGGATCAAGTTCTTTCATGAACGGCACGTTAACAAGGTTAAAAAAATACAGCAGGCCAACCCAGGTTATGCCGCCAACAAAATGCAACCAACGAACCAGCATCAGAATGTTAGTGTGAAGGTCGGTGGGAAAATTGATCTCGATCAAGTTTAGGACTCCTGTTCTGAAACTCTGTTCTGGAACCGACGATTGTAGACGGCTATCGAAGGAAATGAAACCCGGTCGATACGGGTCGTGTCTGAGAGTCAGATACTACGATTTTTCTTGATGGCAGAAACGGACCGCTGGGCGCGCCAGGCGCCGGGACAGGCTGCCAGGAATATTATTGCGCTGGATGTTGAAAAGCGCGAGACAAGGCCGTATTGTAAGAGCCGACAGGAGAGCTGCAGCCAATTGCCCTCCCAAAAGCTCATGGCGCAGCATCGAAACAGAAAAAAGGAGATCGGCAAATGGAAGCCAAGCCGGCACAACAGAACATTCAGGATTCCTTCCTCAACACAGCACGAAAGGAACGGCACAACATTACGATCTATCTGGTCAGCGGGGTGAAGCTGACAGGCCGTATCCGATCGTTTGACAAGTACTCGGTGGTGCTGGAAACCAGCAACCAGGAGCAGCTCATCTTCAAGCATGCGATTTCAACGGTCGTTATAGCGCGGGGAGCATACAGCCACACGGATGCGAAGTCGGCGGCGGTGGCGTCCCACGGGGAAGCGGCGATTCAAAATCCGGCTTCCGGCACTGAAGGATGAAGTGAGTTTGCTTGCGCCGAGATGACTCCAGACTGAGCAACCGCGGCAATTCGCGGAATGAGCCCAAGGCGGTGCTGAATCCATCGGAGCAGCAGGAACGCGCGTTCCTGGTGGGGGTGGAGTTTCGTACGCGCGGGCGCGCGGGAAAGCCAGGTTCTGCAGCCATCACGGCCGGAGCGCAGGCGGCTCGCGATCACGCGGCCAGCGTGGCCGCCTCGTCGTCTTCGTCTTTGTCTTCGTCCCTGCCGACGGATTCCCCGGATTTCAGTTCCGAAGAATCGCTGGACGAACTGCGGACGCTGGCGAAGAGCGCGGGTGCGAAAATCGCCGGCGAATTCACACAGCGCAAAGACCGGCCGGATCCTGCCACACTGATCGGTAAGGGCAAGCTGGAGGAGATTGCCGGCGTGGCAGCCTCGGTTTCCGCGGACGTGATTCTGTTCGATCACGACCTCTCGCCTTCGCAACAGCGCAACATCGAGCGCGTCGTCAACACGCGCGTCATCGATCGCACGCAATTGATTCTCGATATCTTCGCGCGGCACGCCCGCACTCGTGAAGGCCAGTTGCAGGTGGAACTGGCGCAGCTCGAGTACATGCTTCCGCGGCTGGCGGGACGCGGCGTGGAAATGTCGCAGCTCGGTGGCGGCATCGGCACTCGTGGACCCGGCGAAACTCAACTGGAGACCGACCGGCGGAAGATTTTCCGCCGCGTCCGGCACGTCAAGCAGCAAATCGAAAATGTGCGCCGCATCCGGGCGCAGCAGAGGCAACGGCGCGAATCGGTTCCGGTGGCTACGGTTGCGCTGGTGGGTTATACGAACGCGGGAAAGTCCACGCTGTTCAACGCCCTCACCAACGCGAACGTAGTGGCGTCGTCGCGCATGTTTGCCACGCTCGACCCGACCATACGAGGCGCCGAGCTACCTTCAAAACGCAAAATTCTGTTCTCCGACACAGTAGGTTTCATACGGCATCTTCCGCACACGCTGGTCTCGGCGTTCCGCGCTACGCTCGAAGAAGTACAACGCGCCACGCTCATCTTGCAGGTCTCGGATGCCAGCAGCCCGGTTTCCGCCGAGCAGGATGCGCAAGTCGAAAACGTCCTCAAGGAACTCGAAGCCGACAAGAAGCCCCGGCTCCGAGTGATGAACAAGATCGATCTGCTGCTTCCCAAGCAGCGCGAGTCGCTGCGCGACAGCGATCTGTGTGAAAACATGCAGACGATCCACGTCTCGGCGGCAAAAAGAATCGGGCTGACGACCCTGCTCGATCGCATCGATGCCGTACTCGAAGGAGACCGCCCCGAGCGTGTTCGCCTGCGCATCCCGCAAAAAGAAGGCAAGATGCTGGCGCAGTTAGAGGCCGGCGCGCGTATCTATTCCCGCCAATATCAGGACGGTCTGGTGGTATTGGAAGCGGAAGCTCCCGCCTCGCTGTTGCGCCGGATGCGGGAATGGGTGGTGGAGTAACGGATGGCGTAATCTGGCGATGGGGTGCGTGTTATACAGAATATGCCGCGTTATGCTGCGCCAGACACCACCAGAGCCAACCCAGGTTACAAAAGGAACTTGCCAGCATGACCCCGTTGGTATGACATGAGGAGTTATGAGGACCAACATCGCATCGAGGCTGATTCTCGTCCTGCTCGTCTGCCTTACAATTCGACTTGCTGCACAAGAACCAGACGCCGCGGCTGCCCAAGTGCGCAAGCTCGAAGAAAAGTGGACCGAGGCCTACAAGGACCGAGATTTAGATGTCCTGGCTAAGCTCCTCACCGAGGATTTCATCATCACGGTTGAGGATGGCAACACATACAGCAAAGCCGGATACATAACGCACACTGCTGACTCTACGGTTAAGGTGGAATTTGCGGAGTTATCGGATCTCCGTGTGCGAGTGCGTGGCGGCGGCAACATCGCCGTAGTGACCGGAGTCTTTTACCAAAAGGGACGAGCCAGCGGAAAACCTTTCGAATATCACGACCGCCTGACGGACGTCTGGGTTAAGACGGGAAACGGCTGGCGGGTGCTCGCTTCTCATTATAGCGTTCCGCGAAAATAGTAAATCCACGTTCCGACCCCGGTTCCGAGCTTTGTCCTATGCCTTCGCGAACGGGTTTTCCAGCGATGGGCTTTGCGGAGTGAACAATTCCGCGCCTCCTTCCATGATGTGCATGTCGTCCTCCAGACGGATGCCGAATTCTCCGCGGATGTAAATGCCCGGTTCATCACTGAACGTCATCTCGGGCTGGAGTTTAGTGGGGTTGCCGCGTACCAGATACGGCCACTCGTGGCCGTCCATGCCCATGCCGTGTCCCAGGCGATGCGTGAAGTACTTGTAATTCGGGCCGAAGCCGGCGTCGGTGATGACTTGGCGCGCGGCGGCGTCAACGGAACCGGCTTCCACTCCGGGCTTCGCCGCCGCCAGCGCCACGCTCTGGGCTCGATGCACGATATCGAAGACCTGTTTCATCTTGTCTTTTGTTTTGTCGGGGGCTTTGCCGAGCACAAACGTGCGCGTGATGTCGGATTGATAACCCTCCACCGAGCAGCCACCGTCGATCATCACGATGGTGCCTTCGCGAATGATTTGCGGCTGAACGGATCCGTGCGGAAAAGAGGAAAACTCGCCCACCTGTACATCGGCGCCACCTTCGAATCCCAGCGCGTGGTGCGCCGTTCCGAGCATCTCTTCCACATCTCGTTGCGTCATGCCCGTCTTCAGCGAGCGGTAAGTGGCCTCGTAAGCGGCGAGCGTGACCTTCGCTGCCAGCCGCATCAGGTCGATTTCGTGTGCGCTCTTGATCATGCGGCATCCGGCGGTGACCGGAGTCGCGCTCGTGAACGTCGCGGCCGGTGCGGCTTTCTTCAGGTTGTTGCTGAAGAGAAATTTCATCGTCTCTTCGACGCCGATTGTGCCTGTTGCGATGCCGTGGTCGCTGAGTCCTTGCGCGACGCGGGTGTAAGGGCTCTCGTCTTCCTGCCAGATGCGAACGTCAGCATTGGAGTTGGAGCTGGAACTGGAGTCGGAGTTGGGCTTGCTGCCATCGGGCGATTGCGCGATCTGCTCGCGCGCCCGGCCTTCCTCAAATGCTGGGGACACGTAAAACGCTTCGCCTCTGGCGGGCAACACCATGGCAAAAAGGCGTTCTCCGCCTTCCCAGCTTATGCCGGTGAAGTAGGCGAGGGATGTGCCCTGGGCCAGCACGATGGCGGACAGGTTGTTCTCACGCATCAATTGGCGAGCCTTTTCCTGACGCGCGGCTCGCTCTTCGACCGTGATGGGCTTGGCTTCTCCGCGCAGCGTGCGCAGAGCGGCGATGGCCGGCGGAAGAGACTTAGCATCTTCGGCCGCTTGGGCCAACGTGGGCAAAGCTAAGCTGACGCCGGCAGCGAGCGAACCGGTTTGCAGAAAACGGCGGCGCGAGACCATGAAGCCTCCGGACAGAGAAAAATTATTATATATAGAGTGATCGGTGCAGAGCCGTCGCTCCGCTCGGCCATCGCGGGGTGGACGGGCGAGGCGCCCGTCGCTCCACCGTCAGAAGCGTCTTGCGGTCAAGGCTCTAGAATGGCTCATGATCAGCGGCTATGCTTGCGCCGGTTGCGGGCAGTGGAACGAGACCACGGTGGATGAGTCCGCCGGCCGTCGCCAGCGTTACGTCGAGGACTGTCAGGTCTGCTGCAAACCGAATGTGCTGCGCGTCAGTTGGGATGCTGGCGCTGGAGAATTTGTGATCGACGCTGAATTAGAATGAAACGTCGTCGTCGCGACAAGGTTTTAGCACTTTTCCGGAGGAGCGATGGGCAATTATCCCGTAACCGCAGGGCGTATGGTCGCCCATAACATGGTGACTACGCAGTTCGAGCTTGATGGCTTTCGTGTTGTGCGCACGCTGGGCGTGGTGCGCGGAATCACGGTGCGCTCCCGGTCGATCTTCGGAACCATCGGAGCGGGACTGCAGACGCTGGTCGGTGGCAACATCACCCTGCTCACCAATCTGTGCGAGAAGACGCGCGCCGAAGCCTTCGACCTGATGTTGCAACACGCTGCGGAAATAGGCGGCAACGCCGTCGTCGGCGCCCGCTACGACGCCACGGAACTGATGCAGGGGGTCACGGAAGTTCTTGCCTACGGCACGGCGGTGTTTGTGGAAACGGCGAAGCCGGTTTAGGGGAGCAGTTCTCAGGTCTTTGGCCTCAGGTCTCGCTCGTCAAGGAAAAGCCACTTAGGTAGTGCCTCAGTTACAAAAAGAAAATCGGGATGTCTTAAAAGGTTAGACGACGACCCAATCAAGTCTTTCAGATTTGCGGCTGGATTTTCTTTGGTGTTCGGTCTTGGGAATTTCCGGCAGCAATGGAAAAAGGGTGCGGGGATTGTCGAGGGAGGCGGTTTCCGTGCCCAGCCCCTAAAGGGGCATGTGAATTCAAAAACTTGCCGCATCGCTAAAGCGATGCCCTGATACGAATCTACAAATCTATTCGTTCGCGATTGCTTCACTCTTTGTACAAGAATCCCGCGACTAACGCGGCTAAGATCGAGCCTACCCACATGTCGAGCATCCATCCGAGGGGTAACGTGCGCGGAATCGGCGACCAGGCTGCCTGTCCAAAGTTGCCCGGCACACCCGCGCAGAATCCGACGATCATCCCGACTTTGAGAGCCGTCTTCAGCCCCGGGCCGGCGGTCCCTCGAGCGCACGCGTAAAGATACGCGATAAGAATTGACATCACGAATATCAGCACAATCCAAATCGGCGTGAAAAGCGAATAGCGCGGTTCCTTCAGGAACAGTCCTTTTTGCTGCATGGCCTCGTAGAGCGGAGCCTGTCGGATGCCCACGAAGAAGCCCCAGGCGGTCCACACCACCCCACCGGCAATGCCTCCCAGCAACACGCGAATCTTGTTCAGCTTCATTGTGCCCCCTGTTGATGTTGGCTTGAATTCGGCACAAGTGTACTCCAGCCTGTCAATGCGGTGGAGTCCCGCGCTGGGTGCGGCTCAGATTGCTGAACCCTTAAAGAGGCATTGCAATGCGGTGAATCTTACGGCATCGCCAAAGCGAAAGCCCTGATACGAAGCATGAGCTTTTCGGCGACCTATCGAGGCTCGACTGCTGCGCTGGCGATGTGCGAAAGTGTCTTGATCCGATGGAAGCCGATCGGGTCCCATGGCCATTTTCCCTGATCTTCAAACTATTCGCGAAGCGCGGAAGCTAATTGCACGGTACCTGCCCATCACTCGAGCGATCCCGGCGCACTCGTTGTCCGGGCCCGGCGTGGCGGTTTACCTGAAGCTGGAAACGGAGCTGCCGACCGGATCTTTCAAGCCGCGGGGTGCGCTTTACGCCCTGGCCACGAATCTCGCTCGGCGCCGGGTGGAGGAAGTCTCGGCGTCCAGCACCGGCAACCACGGGGCGGCTGTGGCCTTCGCGGCTAAGGCGCTAGGCATACCCGCCACTGTTTTCCTGCCGGCGAAGCCCAACCCGGTGAAGCGGGAGAAAATCAGCGATCTCGGCGCGCGAATTGTGGAATGCGGTGCAGTCGATCTTGCCGGGGCGTTTCAGCAGGCTTCCGCATATTCGGCCCATCCCGGCGTCTATTTCCTGAACGATGCGACCGATCCCGACGTGCCGGTTGGAACGGCAACCACTGGCATCGAGATTCTCGAGCAGATTCCAACCGTTTCCACCGTTTATGTTCCCATGGGTGACACGGCCCTGATTCGTGGGGTTGCTGCCGCGCTCAAGCTGCTGTCTTCCAAAATAAGAGTCATCGGCGTGCAGGCCGAGCGGGCTCCGTCGTACTACTTGTCATGGAAAGAGGGCAGAGTCGTGCCTACCGACACCTGCGACACCTGCGCCGATGGACTGGCCACGCGCACGCCGGACGCCGAGAACGTTCAGGCCATTCGACAGCTTGTCGACGATGTGGTGCTGGTCAGCGAGGATCAGATGCTGGGCGCGGTTGCTCATCTCTATAAGAAAGAAGGAGTGCTGGCTGAACCGGCGGGCGCGGCAGCGACTGCGGCTTTCGTTGCTAGTCCTCCACGAGACGGTGGGTGCGCGGTGCTTTTGGTTACGGGTGGGAATATCTCCGAGGACGTCAGGCAACGGGCTGGGGGGCTTTCCCGGTCAGGATAGGCTGGCGCCGCGACAGCCCCTCAGCGGCTAAAGTCGAGGCTGAAAACAATCCACTGATCGCAGCGGTGAACCGCTGCGCCACCCAAAGGCAAGGACAACCGCGGTAATCTGCAGGGCTTTGCCCGGCGGGACGGACACATGCGTCCGCCCCTACGTGAGCATCCTTCTGCGCGACCCAAAGACAGGTACAACTTCGGTGAACCGCTGCGCCAACAAAATCCCACGCACGGTGCTCTTGTGGAATCCCACACATTCGCAAACGCGAACGTGTGGGGCACCCGGGGCGAAGGATATGGGCACCCGGCTTTGATGGTGTGCGGCTCTTCACACGAGAATTTCCACAGGGAAAATAACATCAGCGTCAGAAATGCAAGAAAAATCGTAGCGAATGAATGGCGAAGGCACCTTGAGCGTAAACCCAACCCCTAGTGGTCATCTGGCTGGTTAACCCCTACATTTCGTGCTCCGGACGGTGAGTTCCTAATCGGGACCTCAACCTCAAACTTTCTTGTTGACAACAAACGATTTAGGCGTAGGATGTGGACAAAAGTGGTTAAAAGTGGAGTAAACATTAGAGGTCGTGGGCAAGAACGCTAACTTTCGAGGCGCCAGTGGTTTCCGAGACTGACACCGACAAAAACGAGCCTAACCCCAACGTACCCGAGTCCACTGCTATCGTGACCGCTTCTACCTCCCTCGTGCTAGTGGCTGTGGTAGCAGCCATGCGTAAAAGGACCCCCATAACGGGCAGGTCACATGTTTCGCGGAAATCATCCAACGCGCGTCGACGAAAAGGGACGATTAAAAATTCCCGCGGAATTCAAGCGCGTGATCGACGAGAAATATGCGCAGAAATTTTACATCACGAGTCTGGATGGAAACATTGCTCAAGTGTATCCCTTCGAGGAATGGGAGCGGATCGAACAGAAGCTGGCATCGCTGTCGACTTTCAATCCCACGAAGAAAAAGTTTCTAACGCGCACGAATTATTACGGGCAGGTCGTAGAGATGGACGGGCAGGGGCGCCTGCTGGTTCCGCAGATCCTGCGTGAGTCGGCGCAGATTCGCGGCGAAGTGGCAGTGCTCGGCAATCTGACCTATCTGGAAGTCAGGAACCTGGAAGCGCTCGATAAGGAAATTAAAGAGCAAGCTTTCTCGGATGAAGACACGAAGACCCTCGACGAATTGGGCATCTAGTCATCGGGCGAACAGTGCGCACGGATTCAACAGACACCCCCGAGCGGGGTGGGCGTGGAGCGGTTGGCCATGTCCCGGTTCTTTTAAAAGAAGCGATCGATTTTCTGGCCGTAAAACGTGGCGGAACTTATCTGGATGCCACGGTGGGCCTGGGCGGGCACAGTTTGGAAATCGCAAGACGCCTCGGCGCACCGGGACATTTGATTGGCTTCGATAAGGATCCGGCGGCGCTGGAAGTGGCGCTGGCGAGATTGCAGGCTGCGGAGAGGACGGGCGAGGGCGCCCGTCGCTCCATCACGCTGATTCATGGATCGTTTGCGGAAGTTGGTGAGCGCATCGCTCCGGCATCGCTTGACGGTTTGCTGGCGGATCTGGGGGTGAGCAGCTTGCAACTCTCGGATGCGGCGCGGGGATTTAGTTTTCAGGCGGAAGGACCGCTGGACATGCGGATGAACCCGATGTCCGGCGAGACCGCCGAACAAGTGGTAAACCACATCGACGAGCGCGAGCTGGCCGATGTGATTTACGAATTCGGTGAGGAAAGGAGGTCGCGGAGAATCGCCAGAGCCATTGTCCGGTCGCGGCCGATACGCACGACGAAGCAACTTGTCGAGGTTGTATCCGCCGCGGCCCGGTCAATGAAGCACGAGCGCATTCATCCGGCGACCCGAACCTTTCAGGCTCTCCGAATCTTCGTAAACCGTGAACTGGACGATCTGAAAGCACTTCTGGAAGCGGCGCCCGGCGTGCTGAAGCCGGGAGGAAGGCTGGTGGTGATCAGCTTTCACTCGCTCGAAGACAGGATCGTCAAGGATGCGCTTCGCGATGGTGCGAAGCAGGGCTGGTACCGGCTGCTGACCAAGAAGCCGGTGACGGCGAGCGAAGAAGAGATAGATCGGAATCCGCGGTCGCGCAGCGCGAAGATGCGCGCCGCCGAAAAAGTTTGAGTCAGTTCAAGTTTGAGTTTGCCCTGGAGAAACTGCCGGGCTCCCGGTGCGGTGATAGTAAGGCGTGCCGGGTAAAGATTTTGGAAAAACTCTGTGGTGGAGTTTTCGCGGAGCGGCCAAGAAAAAACAGAACAAGGCCGAGTCCGGAGAAGAAAAACTGGAACAGTCGAATGAGATTCACAGGCACCCTTATGGAAGATCTGATGGCAACGGTCGAGCGCGCGGAACAGCGGGCGGCGCGGTCGGATGAACCACGGTTCACTGAGCCAATGTTTGCCGAACCACGGTTCGCCGAACCAAAGTTCGCTGAACAAATGGTTGTCGAATCCATGTTTGTCAAAACCTGGTTTGCTTCGGGTCAAGAAAACACAGACTACGATTCGAAATTTCTTGGAGTGGCATAAATCATGAGCGCCGTAGCAATGCAAAGCGCAATTCCTTCCAGCCGGCACAAGTCCTGCTGGCTGGGGACCCCGGAAATTTATTTCCGCAAAACCATCGACAACTCGCGTCTGGTGAAGCTCGAAGACCCGCGTCGCGAGCGCGAGATGAAATATTTCGGAATTGCTATTTGCTTGCTGTTCCTGCTGGTCATGGGATACGCGCTGCAGCATTTTCGCGCCATTGAATACGGATACAAGATCGAGTCGCTGCGATCGCAGCGCGACGGCCTTACGGAGATGAACCGGGCTCTGCGCCTGGAAGAGGCATCGTTGCGCGATCCGGAGCGAATTGATGTGATGGCGCGCAAGCTCGGCATGCAATCGCCGCAGCCTGGGCAAGTGCTGCGCATGGACGCTGATATCGACACTGCCATGCCGGTGATGGCCAGCGCGACTCCGGTCGCAGTGGTGTCCGTTCGGTAGTTTCTCTCGGGTAGAGACGGGGCTTGCCCCGTCTTACTTTCGGATAAGGGACGCGGCAAGCCGCGTCTCTACGGTAAGTTAGTGGGTTTACGGCGGCTCCCTGGAAGTTGGAGCCGCCGAAAGTTTCTGAGGGCTGGAAGTGGCGGCAAGTACTTCTTCGAACGACGCAAGATTCAGGCTCTACGCCTTGTCTGGATTGCTTTGCTTCTGGTTGCTGACGATCTGTCTGCGTCTGATCTATCTGCAAATTTTCTGCTATGGCGATTTCGAGCGCCGTGCCCAGCACCAGCAGCAGCGCAGCTTCGACCTATCGCCGAAACGCGGCGTCATCTATGATCGCGCCGGGCGCGAGCTGGCGATGTCGATCCAGGTGGACTCGGCATTCGTAGTGCCCTCGGAAGCTCCTGATCTTCCCAATACCATCAGCCTAATTACCCGCATCACGAAAGACGATCCGCGCGTTGTGCTTGCAGACTGCCGCGCCCACAAAACGTTCTGCTGGGTGGCTCGAAAGGCGGATGCGGAAGTGGTGGACCGCATTCGTGCGCTCAATCTGCAGGGCGTCCACTTCCAGAAGGAGCCGAAGCGCTTTTATCCCAAGCGCGAGTTGGCGGCGCAAATTCTGGGCTACGTGGGCACCGACGATCAGGGACTAAGCGGACTGGAGCGGCAATTCAACGAGCAACTCCAGGGCAAACCCGGCAAGCTGATGATTTCCGTCGACGCGCGCAGGCAGTGGTTTGCCAGCGTTGAAAAGGAACCGGAGTCGGGGAACAGTCTGGTTCTCACCGTCGACCAGAACATTCAGTACATCGCCGAACGGGAACTCGAGCGCGGAATGGAAGAGACGCAGGCTATCGCGGGCACGGTGATCGTGGAAAATCCTCACACCGGCGAAATTCTGGCGCTCACCAACAGGCCCACATTCAACCCCAATATTCGGAAGGAGATTAAGAACGAGGCCCTGAAAGACCGCGCGGTCAGCGACGTGTACGAGCCGGGCTCGACGTTCAAGATGGTGACCATCTCCGCCGGTCTGGAAGAAAAGGTCACGCGTCCCGACGAAATGTTTGATTGCCAGATGGGATCGATCGTTATCAACGGCATGCGCATCCGCGACAGCAGGCCACATGGCATGCTCTCGGTCGCCGACATCATTGCGGAGTCGAGCGACGTCGGCGCTATCAAAGTCGCGTTGCGCCTGGGCGACGAGCGCTTTTACAAATACATTCGCGCCTTCGGATTTGGCCAGCAAACCGGAATCGAGCTTCCCGGCGAAACACGCGGCCTGACGAAGCCGGTGGAGCGCTGGTCGAAAGTTTCCATTGGCGCGATCTCCATGGGCCAGGAGATTGGCATTTCGCCGCTGCAGCTTGCTTCCTTGATTTCGACGATTGCGAACGACGGCGTGCATGTTCCGCCGCGCATCGTTGCTGGGACGATGGCGCCGCAGAATACTCCGCAGACAATTGCCTTCCAGCCCGCTGAAGGGACGCGGGTGATTTCATCCCTCACCGCAGCCCAGATGCGTCAGATGCTGCAGGGAGTGGTGCTCCACGGCACCGGACGCAAGGCCATTCTTGAAGGCTACAGTTCGGCGGGCAAGACGGGGACGGCTCAGAAGCTGGACCCAGCCACTGGCGCTTACTCGAAGACGAAGTATGTGGCGTCATTTGCCGGGTTCGCTCCCATCAACGATCCGCAAATCGCAGTGGTGGTGATCCTCGACTCCGCCGTCGGCTTGCACCAGGGAGGCCAAGTCTCGGCGCCGGTTTTCCAACGGATCATGCAGCAGGTGCTTGAGTATCTGCACGTGCCACATGACGTTCAGCTTCCGCCCAGCCGCCAGGTATTGCTCGCTCGCCGCGATGTCCCCGACGCGAGTCTGGAAGAAAGCTCGCCCGATCATCTGGGCGCCGCACTGGATATGGTCGAAGTCACGGAAACGCCCGCCATGCCAGCAGCGGTTAAGCCTGGCACAATTGGAGCGCAGGTCGTTGCCGCCGCTCTAACCGCTAAGGCGACCGGAACAGAACCGGATCAACCAGTGACGACGGATCCGACGGCAGTTGCAGGGAGTTTGCCGGCTACACAATCTGCCGCACAATCGGAGAATTTACTTCCCCAGAAATTGTCAGCCAGCGGTACGGTAGTTCTCGACGTGGAGGACGGAGGGATCTTGGTGCCGTCCTTCCTTGGCAAGAACCTGCGCGTTGCCATCGAGGCCGCACAGGATGCCGGCCTCGACCTCGATGCTGTCGGCAGCGGGACCGCCCGCGAACAATCGCCCCTGCCCGGCGCGCACGTCGCGGCTGGATCGCGCGTCACTGTGCATTTCGGCAGATAGGTTCGGCCTTGTGTACCTCTGTGTCCCTTTGTGTCCCCTTTGGTTGAGAAAAAGGCTTGAACCACAGGGGGCACAGAGGTACACAGGGGAACCAAGCTTCCGGCTATTTATAATCACTCCAATGACTTTTCAACAGCTCCTGCAGGGTGCCGAGGTCCTCTCCCAAAGCGGAAACCCGGCGGTTGCCGGTGTGGAATATGATTCCCGGCGGGTGCATCCTGGAACTGTGTTTGTCGCCATAAAAGGGGAGACCAGCGACGGCAATCATTTCATTGATCAGGCCATCTCTTCCGGAGCGGTTGCCATCGTCACCGACTCCACAGCCGAAACCCCGCGTCCCGCAGTCGCCTGGGCGCAAGTGGTGCACGGACGCCGTGCGCTCGCCCGCCTGAGCGCGAATTTCTACAAGCGTCCCGCTGAACGAATTGCGAACACTGGAATTACAGGCACGAACGGAAAAAGCACGACCGCGTTCCTGATCGAATCCATATTCCGGGCGGCCGGACGCAAGACCGCGCTTGTCGGAACCATCGAATATCACGTTGCCGGGAAGATTCTACCAGCGCCGCACACCACGCCGGAAGCGTTGGAGTTGAACCGGCTTTTGTCGGAGGGTTTGGCCCTGGGAGTTACCGAAGCGGTGATGGAAGTATCTTCGCATGCGCTGGAACAGCAGCGTGTTTTCGGAATTCCTTTTGATGTGGCCGTGTTCACGAATCTTACGCGCGATCATCTCGATTACCACGGCACCAAGGAAAATTATTTCCGCGCCAAACAAATGCTTTTCGAGGGTTGCGGGACGGACCCGCCGCGCGCCGCCGTTCTTAACATTGACGACGAATACGGCCGCCAGCTATTTAAGATTTGCAAGAAGAAGAGCGCGGTGGTGCTCTCTTACGGCTTGACCTCTGGCGACTGCGACTTTCGTGCCGAGTCCGTCGACATCACGCCGCGGGGAACCCGTTTTCAGATGGCCACGCCGTCGGGGAAGATCGCGATGTGGACTCCGCTGATCGGGAATGTGAATGTGTACAACGTGCTCGCAGCGTCCGCCGTCGGATATGCACGCGATTGTTCCGCCGAAGCGATCGCAAAGGGAATCTTCGAGCTCACCAACGTTCCCGGCCGCTTCGAACGTGTGGATTGCGGCCAGCCTTTCACTGTGGTCGTGGATTATGCGCACACGGACGACGCGCTGCGCAACCTCACCGCGCTGGCACGCGATTTTGTCGCCCGCTCCGGCCTCAAAGGCAAAGTCATCACACTGTTTGGATGTGGTGGCGATCGCGATCGGGCCAAGCGTCCGTTAATGGGCGAGGCCGCCGGCAAGGGTAGCGACTTCGTCGTGCTCACGACCGATAACCCGCGCTCCGAAGATCCGCTGGCCATCATGAATGATGCACTTGTCGGATTACAAAAGTCCGGCGCGAAGTATTCCATGGAGCCTGATCGCCGCAAGGCCATCGCGCTCGCTGTGCAACATGCGACCCCCGGCGACATCGTGCTGCTCGCGGGCAAGGGACACGAAAAAGTGCAGATCACAAGGGATGGAACGATTCCGTTCGACGATGTGGAGGTCGCGCGCGAAAGTCTGATGGCCCTTGGCTACGACTGCAAAAGTGCCGCGAAAGCGGGCACGGCGGGGAAGCCGGCATGAAACTCCTTCTTTCCCGGATCGCGGAATTCATTTCTCCGATTGACCAGGCTCCTGCCGGCCAGGCTGGCGGCCAATGCGACGGTCGCGCCACGGTCCAGGGATATTCCATCGATTCTCGCACCGTGGAACTTGGCGATCTCTTCTTTGCGGTCAGAGGCGAACGCCTCGACGGCCACGATTTCGTCGAGCAGGCACTGAGCCGAGGCGCGATTGCCGCAGTGGTTCGGAAAGATCAGTTGGCGCGCTACTCCAATCTCGCTGGTCTGCTGGTCGTCGACGATACGCTCGCCGCGCTCCAGACATTGGCCACGGCGGTCCGCAAAATGTGGGGCAAGACTGCCATCGCCATTACCGGATCGATGGGCAAGACCACCACCAAAGAAGCGATGGCCCATTTGCTCATGGTCAGGTACCGCGTCCATCGCACCAAAGGGAATTTCAATAATCATTTTGGTTTGCCACTCGGGCTGCTGACGCTCGAGCCGGAATACGATCTCGCGGTTGTCGAAATGGGGATGTCCCACCCCGGCGAAATCTCCGCACTGGCTCGCATCGCCCTGCCGAACCAGGCTGTGATTACCAATGTTGCCCCGGTTCATCTGGAGAGCTTCGACTCCATCGCCGGAATCGCGCGCGCAAAATATGAATTGATCGAAGCTCTTCCCCACGGCGGTACAGCCGTGCTGAACGCCGACGACGAATATGTGTGCCAGTTCGGACGCGACTTCAAAGGCAAAGTCGTCATGTTCGGATTGAAGTCAACGGCCGATGTGCGGGCGGAAAACATAGAGGCTCTGGGGCCCGCAGGCACACGCTTCGATCTTGTCAGCCACGAAGTGCGCCAGTCCGTGCAAAGCCCGTTACTTGGCAAGCACAACGTGTACAACGTGCTCGCCGCGGCTGCGATAGCGCTGGAGCACGGTGTTGTACCGTCAGAGATCGCCGAAGCGCTGCCGTCTCTGCAGCCCGCCGACAAGCGCGGACAAGTCGTCCAACTGGGTAACACCACGGTACTGTACGATTGCTACAATTCAAGTCCGAGGGCGTTTGTGGCTGCGGTCGACACCTTGGCTGCCATGCCGGCGCGGCGCCGGATTGTTGTCGCCGGCGAGATGCTGGAACTCGGAGCTACCGGCGAGCAACTGCATCGCGAGTGCGGACGTTATGTGGCGGGAGGGAAACTCGACTTCCTGCTTGGCGTGCGGGGTTTGGCGAAGGCGATGGTGGACGCGGCTTGCGAAGCGGGGATGACGGCGAAATTCGTGGCAACGCCGGAAGAGGCGGGTGAGTGGCTCGCGCACGAGGCTCGCGAGGGCGATGTCGTGCTGCTGAAGGCGTCACGCGGCGTGCAGCTGGAAAAAGCGCTGGAGACTTGGCAACGAAAATCTGGGATTTAACGATCTTCCCAACGCTGGGGGCTGGTGAGGGTGTCCGACGAAAGGCTCGAACCACTGGGGACACAGGGGTTCACAGAGGACCACCGGGTAGCTCATGGGTTTCCCAGGCGCAGGGATCTAATCACTGAGAGCTGACAGCTGAGGGCTGACAGCGGGTGTCGGAGGCGGATTGCTCTACTGGCTGCTCTACCTGAAGCTCTTCCACTATTTTCCGCCGTTCCGGATTTTCCGCTACCTGACTTTCCGCACAGCCTTCGCCAGTCTTACAGCTCTTTTCACCGGTCTGATCGTTGGGCCCATCGTGATTCGGCGGCTGCGCGATTTCCAAATCGGGCAGTATATCCGCGAAGAAGGGCCGCAGGCTCATCAGAAAAAAGCGGGCACGCCGACCATGGGCGGTTTGCTGATTGCCATCGCCATTTTGGTGCCTACGTTACTCTGGGCGGATTTGAGTAATCCGTTCGTCTGGATCGCCGTGTTTGCCACGCTGGCGTTCGGTGCGATCGGTTTTGCCGACGACTATCTTAAAGTCATTCATCGCCGCAACCTCGGCCTTACCGCACGCGCCAAGCTGGGCTATCAGGCCGCGGCCAGCGTGCTGATTGCGATTGCGCTGATTGTATTGCAGCACCGCAGAGAGTATTCGACCGTGCTGTTCGTACCATTCTTCAAGCAGTTTCATCCTGACCTGGTGATTCAAAGGTGGGGGGCTCATCCGCAACTCTGGCCGCTGGGTTTCCTGCCCTTCATTGCGTTCGTGGTAATTGTGATTGTCGGATCGAGCAACGCCGTGAATCTTACCGACGGCCTCGACGGGCTCGCCATCGGCTGCACGGTGATCGCGGCGGGAGCGCTCGCGGTTCTCACCTACCTCAGCGGCCACGCCACTTTTGCAACCTACCTCGAATTGCAGCGCATGCCGCAGATTGGCGAACTCACTATCTTTTGCGGAGCCATGGTCGGTTCGGCTATTGGATTTCTCTGGTACAACGCGCATCCGGCGGAAGTGTTCATGGGCGATGTCGGCTCGCTGGCGCTGGGCGGGGCGATCGGCACAGTAGCCGTCATGATCAAACAGGAACTGCTGCTGCCGTTCATCGGAGGTATCTTTGTTATCGAGGCGCTCTCGGTGATCCTGCAGGTTGGTTCCTACAAGTTGCGCAAGAAACGCATTTTTAAGATGGCGCCGATCCATCATCACTTTGAACTGCTGGGCTGGTCGGAGTCGAAAGTGATTGTGCGCTTCTGGATCGCGTCGCTGGTCTTCGCTTTGTTTGCGCTGACGACGCTGAAATTGAGATAAAAGAATCCACCACGGAGACACGGAGAAAAACCGAATCTTAGTCTGTGGTGAAACGGTTTCATGGAGCTCAACAACAAACGCGTGCTGGTCGTCGGTCTGGGCAAATCCGGCGTGGCCTCTGCGCTGTTTCTGAAGTCGCGCGGCGCTCGTGTCACCGTGTCGGACTCCAAGCCCGAAGCCGAACTTCGCGATGAAATCCTGCTCCTGCTGGAGCACGGGATCACGGTCGAAACCGGTGGCCACGGCGACCGCACCTTTCGTGGGCAAGATTTGATCGTCGCCAGCCCGGGGGTGCCAGTCGATGCGCCGCAACTGGTGCAGGCGCGCAACCTGGGAGAGCCGGTGATCGGTGAAATCGAACTCGCGGCACAATTCCTGTCCGGTCCAATCGTTGCCATTACCGGAGCCAACGGCAAAACTACCACCACCTCATTGGCCGGCGAAATTATTGCCGCCGGAAATTTTCCTACACTAGTTGGCGGTAATATCGGCACTCCGGCCATCAGTTTTGTCGATCAAGCCGGGCCCACGACGTGGACGGTGCTTGAGGTGTCGAGTTTTCAGCTGGAGACGATCGTTGAGTTTCGTCCTCGGATCGCGGCGATTCTGAATATCACTCCCGATCATCTCGATCGCCACAAGACTTTTGCCAATTACGTCAACGCCAAAGCGCGTGTTTTTGAGAACCAGGGTGCGGATGACTTCTCCATCCTCAACGCGGATGACCCTGGAGCCGCTGGATTGTCCGACCGTACTCGCGCGCATTTGTTCTGGTTCAGCCGAAAGAAGGAGATTGAAAGAGGAGCCTTTGTCCGCGGCACTCATATCTATTTCCGTGACGGTCGCAGCGAACGCGAGATCATGCCGTTGGCGGAAGTGCTCCTGAAAGGAGCGCACAACCTGGAAAATGTGCTCGCGGGAGTTTCCATCGGATGCCTTGTCGGCTGCCAGCCCGAACAGATCCGCCATGCTGCCCGGATTTTCAAAGCGGTTGAGCACCGGCTGGAGTTCGTAGCGCGGGTCGGGGGCGTCGATTACTACAATGACTCCAAGGCAACGAATGTGGATGCCACGGTCAAGGCGCTGGAATCTTTTCCGGCTAATATTCACCTCATTCTCGGCGGCAAGGATAAGGGGAGCGACTACACCGTGCTCAATGAGCTGTTGCGACAGCGCGTGAAGCGCGTTTATACCATCGGAGCCGCGGCGGCCAAGATTGAATCACAGATTCAGGGTGCTGCCGAAATCGAACATGCGGAAACTCTGGAAAACGCTGTAAGACGCGCCAGCGAATCGGCTGCGGCGGGTGACGTTATTCTTCTCGCTCCGGCTTGCGCGAGTTTTGACCAGTTCCAGAGCTACGAACATCGTGGCAGAGTTTTCAAAGAGACGGTGCACTCGCTGGGCTTGGCGCGATCCACGTAGCGCGCGTTTCGTATCAGGGTATCGCTTTGGCGATGACGCCATCGCCCCTGAAGGGGCGTCTGATTTTGCGGGACTTTTGGCATCGCTAAAGCGATATCCTGATACGAATCCCAGTTTGGAACCAACTCAGTTATCCTCTCGTCTCGATCGGCGGCTGAAATTCCTCCTTGTATCCTCGACTCCGTGATGAAATGGATTCTCTATGGCCAAGCGGGTTAGCGTCGATCGCTGGATGTTTACCGTGACCACGATCCTGGTTTTTGTCGGACTGGTCATGATCTTCAGCGCCTCGGCGGTGATGGCCAAGGAGCGATTCGGGTCGGCTTACGAATTTCTGCTGAAGCAGCTGGTTTGGGCGGTCGCGGGGCTCATCGTAATGATCGTGGCCATGAAGGTGGATTACAAACGGCTGCAACATCCGGCGCTGGTTTTTTCGTTTTTGGGCCTCACTACTCTTCTGCTCATCTCTGTTTTTTTTCTTGATCGCGCCCACGGCACGCACCGGTGGTTTCACGTCGGGCCGATTTCTTTGCAGCCTTCGGAACTGGCCAAACCCGCACTGATACTGTTTCTCGCGTGGTTTCTCGAGGACAAGAATAAAGCCATGGTCATGGATGATTGGCGTAATACGCTGATCCCCGCGGTCGTGCCCACGGCAGTTTTTCTGGGACTGATTGTTTTTCAGCCCGACCTCGGCACCGCCATTGCCTGCGCGGGCATTACCGCTTGCGTTCTGTTCGTCGCCGGCATCCGCCTGCGCTACTTCGGGTACGCTTTTGCGGCCTCGCTGTTGCCGCTTTATTTCCTGATCTTTCACGTTTCGTACAGGAAAGATCGCATCCTGGCTTTCCTGAATCCTTATGCTGACCCGAAGGGATTCGGCTTCCACATTATTCAGTCGCTGATTGCAGTCTCTACCGGCGGCGTTAGCGGGCTTGGGCTGATGGAAGGGAAGCAGAAATTGTTTTATCTTCCCGAACCGCACACGGATTTCATTTTCGCGGTCACGGCGGAAGAGTTGGGGCTGGTTGGCGCCCTTGCCGTCATCATCCTTTTCGCGATCTTTCTCTGGCGCGGCACGCGGGCGGCGCTGCGCACTCAGGATAACTTCGGCCGCTTCCTGGCAGTCGGAATCACCAGCATGATCGTGCTACAGGCTTTCATCAACATCAGTGTTGTGCTGGGGTTGATGCCTACCAAAGGGATTCCGCTGCCCTTCGTTTCTTATGGAGGATCGTCGCTGTTTGTTACCCTGATGTGCGTTGGCGTGCTGCTGAACATCACGAAGCAGGCAGAGTAGGCACGACCCGGTTTGCCGGGGCCGCTGGTTTTCGAGCACTCGATCTAATCCCCGTGGAAATATCCCCGTTAAACTCAATGATCCGGTCGTGCATTGATCCGGTCGTGACGGCGTGAAAGCACGGGAACTACAGTGCCCGATCCGGTTCCCAATGGTTACGTTTACTTCGCAATAGTTTCGTTTACATTGTTCCTATAACGCTGTTAAACTGAGTGAGGAATCGGGCCCCCTCCGCCAAAATCGCTTCAGGAGAGGTGCGGCGGAGGTATTTTGGACACGTCACTTGTCCGCGTTCTCGTGGTAGAGGATTTCGAACCCTTTCGGCAATTTCTTTCCTCGACGCTGGGAAAAAGACCGGAATTTCAGGTCATCTGCGAAGTGTCCGACGGATCAGAGGCGGTTCGGCGAGCCGAAGAGCTGAAACCGGAATTGATTCTACTCGACATCGGACTTCCGGGACTGAATGGTATCGAGGCCGCTCGACAAATTCGCAGGCTTGCTCCGGAATCCAAAATAATCTTCGTGAGCCAGGAGTCTTCTCCTGATTTGGTGCAGGAAGCCCTTAGCTCGGGCGGGCTGGGCTACGTTTTAAAAACAAAGGCTGCAACCGATCTGCTACCTGCCGTCGAAGCGGCTCTTGAGGGCAGGCAGTTTGTCACTAGCGGTTTGATTGCCGGTAGCTCCAGCTAAGCATCCACGCTCAAGCCGCAGTGGGACAACGGAGCGCGGCGTTGCGAACATCGCTTTTTCCGGTTGCGGCATCACTTTTCTGAGAACAGATTGCAAGTACCGCCAATTCCGGTTCCGGGGTCGTGAACCGCGAATAGCCGCACTCCAGACAGACCAAAACTTTCGGGAATACCAGAAGGCCGGGACTGTCAATATTTCTGAGGCCGCTGAAATGGATGTTTATCTCAGCACTGAATTCCTCCTGAGTGTCCGAGGCGCATTGCGGGCAATGCATAATCCACCTCCCAGAGAGAGTAGTATACGTGGCCAAGAAATGCTTGTCTGATCAAAATTGCACACTCCGCCAGGCCGAACGCAAAATCGCCGTCTCAATGACAACCACTTTATGCTCCGGTCTATGATCCGGCCTATGCTCCGGCCTCTTTCTCCATCGCGAGCAACTGCTCTTTGCGCTCTATGCCCCAGCGATAGCCGCCCAGTTCGCCATCCTGGCGCACTACACGATGGCAGGGGATGGCCACGGCTACAGGGTTGGTGGCGCAGGCTCGGGCTACGGCTCTGGTGGCTTTTGGCATGCCGATCTTCTTGGCCACGGCGCTGTAGGAACGCGTTTCTCCTCGGGGAATTCTTTGCAAAGCTTCCCAGACTCTCCGTTGAAAGGCGGTGGCCCTTATGTCTAGCGGAAGGGAGGGATTAGTTTCCTGTCCATTGATCAGGTGCAGGAGA
This sequence comes from uncultured Acidobacteriaceae bacterium, assembly GCA_963730845.1. GTDB lineage: Bacteria > Acidobacteriota > Terriglobia > Terriglobales > Acidobacteriaceae > Acidiflorens. The sequence goes on from CAVSTM010000017.1 coordinate 189,320, forward strand.
CTCTCTCGCCATTCGGCCAGGGCAGCGTCGTCGCGGCGGCGGGTGGCGAAGGGAAACTCGCGCATCAAAGCTTGCTGCAGTTGCTCGTCATTGTCACTGTGAGTGTCACTGTCGGCAAATCTGTCCGCGAACCGGATGGCGCAGATTCCCTTGTCGGTGGCGGCGATCAGCATGCGTCCCAGCGGCGAATTGGCTATGGTGTAACGCACCACGGCGGCTACAGCGCCACGACGGTATTTCTCCGGAGTCATCCCTAGTTGGGTGGCGGTGCGCTCGTAGAGACGGCTGCTGGAGCCGTATCCGGCGGCATAGAGCGCGGTGGTGACGGAGTGGCCAGCTTGTAAATTCTGTTTCACCTGGCGCAAGCGGCAGGCGTCGATGTAGGCCTTGGGCGAGACTCCCAGCACTGACTTGAAAGTCCGCTGCAGGTGGAACGGACTGCGGCGGAATTCTTTAGCCAGCAAGCTTAGCGTCAGGCGGTCTTCGAGATGCTGCTCGATGTAGCGGCACATGGCGTGGACCAGCGCCGATTGCGGATTTCCGTCGACCGCCTTGGGACGGCAGCGCAGGCAGGCGCGATAGCCGGCCTGCTCGGCTTCGAGGGCGTGCCCGAAGAAGCTCACGTTCTCGCGGCGCGGACGTTTAGCGGGACACGATGGACGGCAGAAGATTCCGGTGCTCGAGACGCCAAAGACGAAGGTGCCGTCGAGCGCGCTGTCGCGATCGGCGACCGCTTGCCAGCGGCGGGCGCTTATCTGAGATGCCGTCTGAACTGCCATTTGCTCTTCGTTCTTGTTCGATTCTGGAGTTCGCTTCATTGATGCTTCTTTTGCAAGTATCGCATTGGTGGCCATGGAGGTAACATAGGACAGTCGCAGCGCGCGGACTATCCGAATGTTGCGGTCAAACTAATTTTGCTTCATAGCGCTTGTCTTTGTGTCCGCCTTGGTTCGACAAATCCTACTGGGGGACACTGAGGTACACAGGGGGAAACTGCACGGGGGAAGACTACACAGGGGAAAACCAGGAGGGTCTTGATGAATCGCAATTTGAAACGCAATTGCAAGATGATGTGGCTGGTTCTGCTCGTGGCGCTGGTGGCGTCGGCCGGGGCGCAGGTTCTTACGGGCGATCAGGCTAAGAAAGTTACTCCGAATTCGTTTTTTTTTGCCGGGCAAAGCGCGGCTGTGCAGATGCGGAATGCGGCTGGAGTGAAGAACTCTGCCGGCAAGCTGGTGCTGGCTGGGCTGGTGGATACGTCGGGGTATTCCACTGCCATCGCTGAGAGATACCAGGGTTTCCTGATCACCGAAACCAAACTCAGCTTTGACGGAGCTACGCTGGATCCGGGAGAGTATGGATTCGGCTTCAAGGATGGCAAGTTCACGGTTATGAACGTGGCGGCAACGGACGTGTTCTCGATTGCCAGCCAGAATGACGATCAGCTGCAACATCCGGTTCCCCTGAAATTCGAGAAAGACGGCGCTGCGTACCGGCTCTATGCGGGACGGAAATATGTGATCGTGAAGGCGGATTAGGAGCCAGGTTTCAAGGTTTCAGAGGAACCGGGCGCCTCATGTGCCCAGCCGGGCGGGGGCGCCCGGCTCTCAACCTGCATCAACTTACTGTCGTAACGCTGGGTTCGTTACTCATAAAGTGCAGATGCTTGCATGCCCGGGTTTGGTCCGATCTCGTTTCCGATTAGTAACTCCATGCGCACCATGCACTTACACTTTCCCCCTCATATGGTTTCATGGGTGCACTATTCCTTCGTGAAGCCCAGAGCGTATGGGCGAGTTTGGGGGCACCTTGACCGTCATTTACAGCTCTGAAGGCTCGACTCCTCGGACCACGGCCCGGCCGGCAGCCATACTCCCGCTGCTGGTAATTTTGTTCATCGTCTCCTACGTCATTCTGACCGCGCTGGTTTTTGAGCAGGGCCAGACCATTGAATCGCAGCGCAGTTTGATCCGCGAGATGCTGAAGGACAGCACCCAACTGGCCGCACTGAAAGGCAAGCTGGCCCGCAACGACGGCAAGGGGTTGAAAGACAAAGCGGCCGTGCAGGCGGATGGTTCGGCGCAGGCGGAGCATAAGCAAGCGGATTCCGGCAGTCCCGCAACCGGGGCCAAAGCGCCGGACAAAGACGCAAAACGGCCGGGTAAGTCGGCCCGCACCACGAGAGAAGTTCCGGGCAAGCCGGCCGCGGATTTAGAGGATGTTCGACGGTCCACACAGGTGATCTAGTAGTCGTACGCGCTCTAGCAGTGCGCGCCGAAGATTTGAACTGCCGGCAAAAGTGGTTCGAGTTGTAAGGACAACAAAAGAAGCGGTTCTGTGAAACGCGGCCTTTTGTGGGGGCCGTGAGGGAAGTGAGACCCAATCATGAAGACCCTAGCCCTAGCCCTAGCCCTTGTCCTGTCCCTACCCGTCCCGAAATTGGCACCACCAGCTCAGCTCTCCTCCACCCCCAGCCAGCAGCCCGCAAAGAGAAAGGGAGGGCAATGGTACTTTGCCGCGAATGGGCATGCCGTGTACTGCTACGGACCGGTGATGACCATTCCCCAAGGGCAAGGAGGCCTGGCGAGAGTTGCCACCTTTTGCCGTGGCGATCGAACCATGGTCCCGCTGAAGGATTGATTGCTGAGGGACTAACTGCTGACGGATTAGTTGCTAAAGATCTAATTGCTGGAAGGACCAGCGGCATTGGCTGCTTCCGAGCAATGAATGCCAAATCAGCAGTCACTTGCGCGCCGAATCAGTCCCAACCATCCCCCGCCCGCGCCTTTCCCTTATAACCGCGTAGCCGCCTGCGGAAGATAGTGCTAAGATGCGCTCGCAACTATTTTTAGGTGGCTGAAGCGCGGCTGCCTCCCCCTGGAGGCATCTGACCCTGAATAGATACCGGTTCTGTGCCGCCTCTCTCGCACTCGCACTTCTCTTCTTCGCTAATACGGTCCACGGTCAGGCCTCATTCCTTCAGCCTCCAACGTACGCCGGTTCGGGCCAAGTATTCGAGGCCGATTTCAACGGCGACGGCATACCCGACTTACTGAGTTCCGATGGAACCCTGCAACTCGACATTGCTGGCCTGGGGAGGGCTGTTGCTGTTGAACCGAAAGTGGCTGCCAAGGGCTGCCACGCTGCTAGTCGTGCTGGCGTTAGCATCGTGGGTGGGGTGTGGTGGTGGTTCGTCGTCCCAAACTATGCCCGGAACACCTGCTGGAACCTATCAAGCGACGATCACGGCTACCTCTGGCGGTTTGAGCCAAAACACGACCTTGACGGCGATCGTAGAGTGAACTGGAACCACAAGGAAAACTGGCGATTTCGTTTTCCCTGCAACCCTACACCCCGTGGGCTTCCCTTATAATCGGTAGCCAGAACCGCATTTTTGGCGGGGGCCCGTAGCTCAAGCGGATAGAGCATCGGATTTCTAATCTTACGCAACCAAAGTCATGCTAGCTCTTATCAGCTTTAGATCCAGCAACTTCGCTGCACTTGCGCGAACCTTCTTCACGACTCTCGGGAAAACTCCTGGGAGTGGTGTCTTTTTTGTCGCCCGCTGCATCTGCTGATCAGCATAGACTTTCTTGCGTGCGACTGCGCGTTTCATGGATTCGTTTGTTGAATGTATTTCTCTGATGTCGTGATCCGAGTTATGACCGGCAAACTTCTTAATATCGAACTGATTTGCTCCAGCCATTCCGAGTTCCGTAAAGACCTCGTTTGACGGAAAGAACACTGAGAGCGCTGAAACGGTCGTCGATTCGGCTTCTGCTCGCACAACTGGCTTCGCTTCCTTGGGTTCTTCGTGCACAAAAGTACAAAGGCCAAATACTCAGCGAGAGATTTCCCGAGGGCGCTCCAACGCCACAGTGGCCGCGTTCTTTCCTTTCATGTTGAGCTCGATTAAGACCTCCGACACCCTGCCTTGCAGGCTCAAGGCCCAGTCAATACTCTGCTCAACGACGCCCCGCCGGGACTGTTGAAATGGGCTTTCTGTGACTACGAGGACCTCGGCGGAGTCCTCCTTCCACTTGTTGAAGATTGCGACAGCGTCTTGGATATTTTGGCCGCACTTGGCTAGGAACTGCGATTTCGCATCAGGTTCGCACAAAAGCCCCCTGAAAATCAAAGGCTGAAAATACAGTGCACGACCGTGGTAGACCCCAAATTTCTTCTGGGCTGCGCTCTGCCGAGGCATACCGCGAGCCAAAAAATTCGAGGCATGCCATTGTTGTTTGGAATATGTAAGTTGAACCCCCCGACTCCAGCCTCTTGAGGTCGTCAGGCGTGCGCTGTTCCGGAGATTTATGATCCTCTCGTTCAACAGACAGTAGACATTTGGTCCCTAAGCTATTGATTTGGCGTCCCCGGCGGGATTTGAACCCGCGTTTGCGCCGTGAAAGGGCGCTGACAGGCTGGATCACGTTGTAATTACAAGGCCGCGGTCGCAACGCAACGCCCTGTAAGGAACGGGTAAGAAGGCGAAGAAACGGGCTCAACTTGTACCGTTCTTGGACCGCGTGTTTCGCTGGGTTTCTGATTTTCGTACAACTTATCGTGCATCTCAACAATCCGCAGTTCTCAATCTGGATAGCTTCCGTATTGCCGACCATTCGGGTGTAAATGGCGAGAAAGGCATTTCTCGCAGAAGTCATGGAAGGGTTCAGGCAGCGAACTACTGCAGGGCCACCTTCGTTTGTTTGAACAGGGGGTTCACCCCAGTCGGTGACGCAGGCATGCGCTGAGCCCTCTGCCTGCCGACTGAGGGACCTATTCATTTTCGAGTGTGACTTTCAGGGGTGCGCGAAGGCGAGCGACGAATTGTCGCACGTAATTCTCCCAGTCTGTTTCCTCGGGAAAATCGCCGCTCTTGCTCCAACCGGCACCGAAATAATATAGAAATGGTTTGCCGGCCTGCGCCGGCGAAATGGCCAGCAAATTGGCAACTGGCGGCAAGCCTTCGCTGGTCGGCGTGGTGAGATCCGCTTGCGTCGGCTTGGGCAGCGTGGCGCTTTCGGTCGCGAATGCCTCGATTTTTCCTGGCATCACGATCGCACATCCGATGTTTCCGCGGTCGCGATCGGCGGGCTGCCAATAACTCATCCAACCCTCTTCTTGATTCTTGGCGATCACACCGTCGCCGGGACGTTGCGCGATGCCAATCCCGATGTCGAACCGCGGGTAACGGTCCGCGGCGAACATGCTTTCGGCGCGGGTCATGTTGGAACCGGCGTCGATGCGGATGCGCTTGGTTTCAGAGATTGTTGTGTTTCCCGGCTTCCCAGGCATCGTAGGTCAGCTCGAATTCGGAGCGGATCGGCCCGGTCGTGATGATTCGCGCGCTGTTGTAATTGCTCGATACGTAGTATGTATGATCCTCCCAAATGCCGAGCCCGCCGCAACCCCGGCTCCGCCCGACGCGATAATCATCCAATCCTTCGCCGTGATCGTTGTGATAATCGCCGTTCTTGTACCACTTGTTGATCACCAGGGCGCGCGTGCTCTTGACCCACACATCCACGCCACTGCTCACCGTGCCCTCGGCTGGAATCAGGTCCCGGTGGTACATGCGATGCGCGATGCGATCGCTCTCCCAGGCCATGTCGCGATAGCGCTCGACGATTTGCCGCGCGTACGTTTTCACAATCGGCTGCGGCACGGCAGCCAGAGCGGAAGCGTCCAGGATGTAGTAGGTCCGCGATTCCCCCGGCGCCAGATCCGCCTGGAAAAGGAATGTGTCCGGCGCTTGCCCTGATTCGCTGGCGTAAATCTGCGAATCGAGAATGCGGGACGCCGAGGCCATCCATCACCGCCAGGTTTGTCGAACGCAACCCCCGGCGGGCCAATCGAGAAAGGCTCAACTCCACCGTTTCGCAATGGCGGTACAAATGGACTGGATTGGTCACCCGGATCGCCAGCGGCTTGGCATTCTCAAACACCGCCATGCGGTACAACTCGCTGCCTGCCAGCAGAAACGCGCCGACGCCATACACCTCGGTGGAATCGTCTGCGAACGTTTTCGGGTCGGAGCCGATGGGTTGAACATGGGTCAATTTGCCCTCGGCGTCCACGCAATCAGCAAGGGCAGTCCACGCTCTGCGAATCGCAGGCTTGAATTTTGCGCCATCGAGCAAACCTTGATTCACGCCCCAAGCCAGCGCGTAGGCGTAAAAACCAGAGCCGCTCGTCTCCTTGAGGGGATAACTCTGCGGGTCGAGCAAGCTCGAATGCCACAGACCATCGGGTTGCTGGGCCGTCAGAATCGCCTCGGCCATTTCCTGGAACAATTGCTGGAAACGCGCGCGACTCGGATGGTTTGCCGGCAACAACTGCAGCATGCGGACGAGCCCGGCCATGACCCATCCGTTGCCGCGGCTCCAGAAAACTTTCTTGCCGTTGGCCTCGCGCCGGTCGAAGTAGGTGCTGTCGCGGAAGTAGAGATGTTCGCCCGGATCGTAAAGATAGTCCGTCGTACGCCACCAATTCTTCACTGCAAAATCGAGATAGCGCTCGTCGCCCGTGGCGGCGAAGATCTGCATCCACACGGGCGGGGCCATGAACAGCGAATCGCACCAGGACCACAGTTGGGAAACCTGGTCGTAAGGCTGATGGAAATCCAGGCTTTGAACTTCCGGCGGCGCGGAGAGGACAGCGTCGAGCCGCGCCCGCAAGGGCGCAATCATTTTCGGATCGCGGTAAAGGAAATAGAGACCTGCGTATGCCTGGCCGACCGCCAAATCGTCGGCATGATACATGCGTGGTCCGGGCTTCCAGCGGTTGGCTTCGCCCATCGCGAGCAGCGCGTCACGGTATTTCGGGTCACCGGAGATGCCGGCCAGCGCCATCATCCCTGCGTCTCCGGCGGCCTGCGTCCAATCGGTTGCGGAGTGCGCGGAAGGATGCGCGAGCTGCCAATCCGCCACGCGCTCCATGACTGAAAGAACATCCGCTGGCGTGAGTCGCTCGGTTCGGAGAGTCCGCCGCGGCCATTGACAATGGGATGGCGAAACCCAGAACGGCTATTCCCAAAATGCAGCGGCAATAAACACCGAGCAGAAGAGCCTTCATCTTCATCAGGAGGTGTTTTGATAGCGATTGCCTATCCGGGCCAACGCTCCGCCCTCGAAGCATACCGCAGAACGTCAAGACATTTCGAATTCGGAAGCTATCCATAAACGGGCTTGCTGGGGATCGACGACGATCTTCGCAAAGCCGACTTCAAGCGCATCAGGTCGGATTCATATCTCCGAGTAGCGCGTTTACCAGGCACTTTGAATTAACAGCAGAACCTTGATAGAGCGCACGCAACCAAGAAGGCGCAACAAAGTCAACAGAGGCTTCTACGTCGGAGACAGCCAAGAGCTGATGAACTAAGAGCGGCATGAATTTGCATTTTACTTCTGAGATTTCCCGCGGTTCACCAGAACGAATTTCTGAAGCCTTTTGCCAGTGTCAACTTCCCCTGTATAGAGATCGCCGCGAGAATCAGAAACTAGCTGGTGAAGCCAATGGAACTGCCCGGCATTGCGGCCGTTGTGCCCCGTTTGGCCCTCAACGACTCCGTCGTCTCGCCGAATGGTCCAAATGACATTGTTTTCACCGTCGGCTACCAACAGAAACTTTTGGCGCTCGTCGGTCGAAAACGCGAACTGCCATACCGAACCGATCCCCAGTGTTTCCGGGCGCAGAGTGAACTCCTTAACGAATTTCCCTTGCTTGGTGAACACTTGGATGCGGTCGTTGACGCGATCGCAGACATAGACAAGCCCATCTCGCGAAATGTGGACGCAGTGTACCGGATTGCGAAACTGCTGATCGCGTGGTGCAGCAGGATCGTACGGCCCGGGGTCGACATCATTCGGAGGGTTTCCATAGGCTCCCCAAAGTCTCTTGAACGCGCCGGTGCCCGAGTCGAAAACAATCACTCTCTTGTTCATATAACCATCGGCGATGTACACCTCGTGTGCTTCCGAATCCACCTCGATGCCGGCTGGGCGCCCCAATATGTCCGTGCGCAGACTGTTCGGCGGATCGGATGAAGGGTGACCGATCTGTAGCAGAAAATGTCCATCACTCTTGAACTTGAGGACATGGCGGTCGGTCGGCCCGTTCCCGCCGATCCAAACGTTTCCATCCTTGTCCACATAAATTCCGTGTTCTGTCTTGGGCCAATCAAATGCTTCGCCAGGTCCGCCCCAGGAGTCGAGCAAATGCCCTTGCGTGTCGAATTCCAGGACCGGAGGCGCTGCGATGCAGCACAGAGAACGCGGCGGTTTAAGTGAAGCGCCGAGTCTCGTCGACCGTGTCCGAGCCGGGTCGTTGCAAAACCCAGATGTGGTCCTGCCGATCTACAGCTAAGCCGCCGACTTGCCCGATGATCCAGTTGTTTGGCAGCTCCAGGGGCCACAGCGGGTCAACCTGATACCTCGGCACGTCCTGGGCGCAAGTCGCCAGAGGAAAAGCGCTGAGCAGAATCGCCAATGCGATGCTGACGCTGACCGACACGAGTACAAATCTGTTTTGGAAAGGCATAGTGTGCACGGGGCGCTCCGCGCAAAAGGTCTTCCATTCGTTAGAAGCGGACGGAGTATAGGACCACTGGTGGAATATGTCAACGCAGTGGGTACGCAGTGTAGGCAGTGGGTACGCAGCCAAGCAAGTGTCCTCACTGGCCCGAAAACGGGCTCCCGGCAAGAGCCGAGCGCGGCTTCCTCCTGGATGACGGGCAATTCGGAGTGCGCCGGGCTAAACCGGCATGTTGTGGGGGATGCAAGAGCCCTACAGGAAAGGGAGACGACTCGCAATTGACCGGTCTTGGCCAAGGTGGTTATGAGCGCCTCCTGACATGGGAACATTTCAACAGGGAACATTTCAACACTGTTGGTAGCAAATTAAAATGTCCGGTTTTCGTAGCAAGTGAAATGTCCGGTTTTCGGTTTAATCTCCTCCCGCAGCCGGGGCTGTGGGAAAGTGGGAATCCCGCGCATTTTGCGGGATTTCCAAGCAAGACGGGAAAGTCGGTTTTTGGACTTTTCCGTCTTGCGTCTTTTCCATAGCCCTGCGCTCGCCGATTTTTTCCTTGGGCAGAGATTTTCCTTCCGCATTGTAGTGCCCCAGTCGCTGGGGGCCGTGGGTAATCGTGAAAGTTCCATCCAAATGCTGGTGCACGGTGACCGAACAGCCCGCCAAAGTAGCGCGCCAACGCACCGGCTCAATCTGCAGGCGCAGGTTCTGGATGCTGACCGTGTTGTCACGGTTGACGGTACGTTCGAACTGCAGGGCGAAAATCAGATCCAGATCTCGACTGGAACGGCGCACAAAGGCACTGCCGCGCTCCGCCGCCGGTACTTGAAAGCGAGTATTGAACTCAGCCATGTAGTGCTCGCGCAGAAACTGATTGGCTGTCTCCAGAGTGCGGGCTCCGCGTAGCCGCAGCTCCTGCGGCAAGCGCCCTTGCCAAGTGCCGAAGCTCCGTTCCGATCGACCACGGGCCTGCGGGGAATAAGCAGGAATCATCTGCACTCCCAACTCGCGTAGGGCCCGACCCACTTGCGTCAGCCGGTGCGGATCGATCTTGCCTCCCGCCTTCGGGGTGAGCCAGAAATGACTGCCGCGATCGCTGTACAAGGCGCAAAAAACTCCTTTGCGCTCAATCACTTCCTTCAGTCCAGCCATCACCGTCAACGTGGATTCCTCTTCCGTCAGCTGCGCATAATAGATCTCGCTGCTGGCATCGTCCAGGATCACGATCAGGTCATACCAGCGTTCGTCCTGGAACCATTGATGCCGGCTCCCGTCGATGTGCAGCAGCATGCCCGGTAAAGGCCGCCGCGGCCGCCGCTTGCGATGCACTCCCCGCTTGCGCTCCCGCGCCACCAGCCCCGCCCCTTGTAACACCGTTTTCACCCAGGTGTAACTCAGATCGATCGCATGCTGCTCGCGCAACTTCTCGTGAAAATGTCGCACATTGAAATCAAAGTACTGGTCCCGATACAGCGCCAGCACTTTCTCCACCGTGGCGAAGGGCACTCGCTTCGGGGAAGGCTGCCCGCGACGTTTATCGAACATACTTTCATAGCCAAACTGCTCATACCGTTCGCGAACCCGCCGGAGATGCCGGTCGCTGAAACCGAGAATCTCGGCCGCCTGCCACCATGTGATCTTCTTCGCCATCGCCCGCAAAATCACTTCCTGTATCTTCATCGCCCGCTCCATCGCGGCCTTCGAGTAAGAGAACATGCTTGCCATGTTCTCCTACTCTCACCGCCTGCAAAGCGGACATTTCACGTGCTAATTCGACCGGACATTTGATGTGCTAACGACAGGGAACATTTCAACACTTGACAATGTGAACACTTGGGAGCAAAATCTCGTCCCATTAGTCCGACGGAGATTTTCTTTCCTAATGAATCGCACTGAGATCAACCGCGTAAGCGTGGCCGATCAAGTAGCCGCTCTCCTGCGCCAGCGTATTCTCGACGGAGAGTTTCGCCCAGGCATGCAACTCCAGGAGGTAGCCCTCGCCTCTTCGTTGGGTGTTTCGCGCAATACGATGCGGGAGGCAATCCGGGTACTGTCGCTAGAAGGCCTCTTGCGGCGCAGTCTCCATCGGGGCGCTTCAGTTTCTCAACTCTCCTTGCGCGACGTGCAGGAAATTTACCAACTGCGCCGGATGATTGAATTGCCCGCTGTGCTTGCGGCGTGCCATGCAGACCCGAGCTCGTTGCAAGAACTCCGCAGCGCTGTGGAGCAGTACGAACTCGCGGCGCGCGATCGCAGTTGGTCCCGCGCCGTTAGTCACGACCTGCATTTTCACAGCCTGCTGGTCCGCTTACAGGGCAACAAGCGCCTGAACTTGTTTTACAAGAACATTCTTGGTGAGCTGCGTGTCGGCATGGTGTTGGTGGACCGTAGCCATGACAATCCCGGTGCGCTGATTCCTGTCCACCGAAAAATGTATCAATTGCTCAGCAGTGGAAAGCTCAAGCAGTGTGCTGCCTTACTCGATCAGCATCTCGAGGATTCCGAATCCAGATTGACTCAGGTGATGCAAGCGCAGGCGGCGAGAGCGGTAAGGGCAGCTCAGTAGTTGGCTGAGTAACAAGATTTATGAGAGGAGAGTCGAATGGGCGATCAATGCGTTGTTGAATCCGATGCCAGAACGCCCGACTCAGTTCAGTCCCCGCAGTTCGATCAACCTCGCTTGCGAGCGATCGTCTGCCTTCTGTTGTTCTTGACCGTGTCGAGTTGGTTGGGCGCTGAGGCCATTAACAGTACCCCGCAGGGACGAGTTACTGACACAACCGGCGCTGTCATTCCAGGGACGACCGTCACCGTTCTCAATACTGCCACCGGCCTGACGCGTTCGGTTACGGCCAATGCGGATGGCGAATATCAGATTTAAATTGAGGGTCGTAGCTAGGGTCAACGAGTCACAATGTATCCGCGATCATTTCATTATCATCGGGCTCGGTCATGGCAGGAAGCAGTCGCCATGCTCGGCCAACTGGGCGAGAACGCAAAATTCCTGGCCGGGGGGCAGAGCCTGATTCCGTTACTCAAGCTTCGCTTCGCCAATCCTGAGCACCTGGTCGACCTGAACTTTATCGCCGGCACCTCCTTTATTAAGGAGGAAGCAGGAGCACTGCATTTCGGCGCAATGAGCCGTCATGCCGAGATCGAACACTCCGCGCTCGCGCGAACAATTCCGGTGCTGCACGATTGCGCTGCTGGGATTGCCGACGTGCAAGTGAGAAACCGCGGCACCATCGGAGGATCGCTGGCCGAGGCCGATCCCAGCGGCGATTGGGCCAATGCCCTGATTACACTCGACACTACCGTCCACTGCCTTGGGCCGAACGGCTCGCGTGCCGTTCCCTTAAGAGACTTCATCAAAGACGCTTATACAACCGCGCTCGCTCATGATGAACTCGTAACCGGAGTTGAAGTCAAGATTCCGCCAAAGGGCGGCGGCGGAGCGTATCTTGCCTTCAAGCGGAGCGCTCCTGTCTATCCGAGTGCCAGTGTGGCCGTTCAACTCACCATGGCGGGCGATGTCTGTCAGGATGTCGCAATTGCTCTCGGCTGCGTCGGCCTGACCCCAATCCGCGCGACAGGCGCGGAGACGGCGCTTCGCGGTCAAATCCTGAACGACAAAACGCTTTCCGCCGCCGCGGAAACGGCTCGTTCTGCCGCCGATCCTCAGCCTGACATGCGTGGATCCGCCGAATACAAGCGCCAACTCATCGTAGCTCTGCTGAAGCGCGCCATTCAGATCTCCGTGCGTCGCGCTCGCCGAGAGCAAGTGGAAGGTGCCCATCTTTATGCATGAAAATTCTGTGCCTGAAAAGGCAGCCGTGGAAAACATTGCAGTTACCATTCGCGTAAACGCGAAGGCTTATGCGCGGCAGGTTGAACCGCGTCTGTTGCTGGTCGAGTTTCTGCGGGAGACGTGCGATCTCACCGGCACGCACGTTGGTTGCGACACGACATACTGTGGTGCTTGCACGGTGCTGATGAATGGGCTGGCAGTGAAGTCATGCACCATGTTTGCCGTGCAGGCCGATGGAGCGGAAATAAAGACGGTCGAAGGACTTGAGAAAGATGGCAAGCTTGACCCCATTCAAAAGGCTTTTGGCGATTCGTACGGTTTGCAGTGCGGCTACTGCACACCCGGCCTAATGCTTTCTACTCATCAGTTGCTCGCTAACAATCCTGAGCCGAGCGAAAAGGAAATTCGCAAGGCCATTGCCGGCAACACTTGCCGCTGCACTGGCTATATGAACATCTTTAAGGCCATTCAACTTGCCGGCCAGAATATGAAAGGGATGTGAAATGGCCATCAAGTTTTCCGGCGTATTCGAAGTCAAGAAACAGCCGGGAGAGGTTTACGATTTTCTCACCGACCCGAATCGATTTGCGTCGCTGCTTCCAGACTTCCAAAGCTTGACCGTACAAGACGCAACGCATTTTACGCTCAAGGTAAATGTAGGTATTTCCTACATCAAGGGCAGCGCAGACGTGAAGATGGAGCTGGCCGAGGCAGAGCGCCCACGCCACGCACAATATAAAGGACAGGGTGCGGTCGGAGGAGGAAGTGTAACGCTAGTCGCTGGCTTTGACCTGGCACCGGTCGTCGACGCCACCGGAGCCGTGCTCGCCACCAAAGTCAACTGGCAGGGTGAAGCGCAGATTTTCGGCCGCCTCGCGTCCGTGGCGGGCGGCATGCTTGAGCCAATTGCCAAAAAGCAGATTCAGAAATTGATCGACGGACTGCAGGCAGCTTTGACGTAATTGAGTGGGCGTGTATGCCTGCCCGCACAATTAAGGATAAGGGAGCATTTAATAAAGTGGCGGAAGAAAAAAAGAACGGCGGACGCTGGGTAGGCGCGTCCCTCCCTCGAAAAGAGGAAGACCGGCTGCTGCGCGGCCGCGGCAAATTTGCGGATGATATCAAGTTGCGTGAGATGACCTATCTGCGCTTCGTGCGCTCTCCCTATGCGCATGCCCGCATCATCAGCGTAGATACCTCTGCTGCGGAAGCATTGCCAGGCGTCGTCTGCACAATAACAGGTAAAGAAATAGCCGCCCGGACTCATCCGTTTATTGAGATTGCGCCCGATCATGTCCAGAGAATTTGCGACTACCCCGTGGCTGTCGAAAAAGTCCGCTACCAGGGGGAGCCAGTCGCCGCGGTAGTCGCCGAATCCGCCAGCCTCGCCGACGATGCTGCTGAGCTTGTGCAAGTCGAATACGAACCGCTCGAGCCCGCGATCGATGCGGAGGAAGCGTTGTTAGACAAAAGCATCCTTCACGAAGAAGCGGGGACAAACCGTGTCTGGTCCGGCACATGGGAATTCGGCGACGTGGAAAAAGCGTTTCGCGATGCTGCCTATGTGGTGAACATCGACCACATGCACTTCCATCGTTTCTCTTCGACGCCGCTCGAGAATAACGTCGTGATCGCACAGTGGGAACCGAAAGAAGATCGCATCCACTACTGGTGCAATAATTCGTTCCCTTCGTTTGCCATCCAGTTTTTAGCGGCTCACCTTGCTGTCCATTTCGATCGCATACGTGTGCAGACTGCCGACATCGGCGGCAGCTTCGGCATCAAAATCACCAACTATCCGCAGATGTCGGTGTGTGCGCTGGCTTCGAAGAAAGCCGGAGGGCGTCCGGTGAAATGGGTGGAAACCCGCTCGGAACACATGGTTTCGAGCGCGCACGGCAACGAACGCACCTTCCGCGATACGCGCGTCGCTCTCGACAAGAACGGAGTTATCAGCGCGATCGCCTCGCTTCATATTGACGACTGCGGTGCTTATCCACGCTATGAGCCTCTCGGCTGTGTGATTTATTCGCAAGTGTTCTGCGGCACCTATCGCTTTAAAAACGCTCGCATCGAGTTCACACAGACCGTCACTAATAAGTGCCCGGTTGGTCCGAATCGCGGTTACTCGCGCATGCAGCACTTGTGGTTTCTGGAGCGTGTCGTCGACATCTGTGCCCACGAGATCGGAATTCCGGCGGATGAAATGCGCCTGCGCAACTACATTCGCCCGGAAGAATTTCCTTACACGACGCCTAACGGCTGCGTGTATGACTCAGGCAACTATCCCAAAATGCTCGAAGTCGCCAAGAAACTGATTGGATGGGACGACTGGAAGAAAAAACAAGCCGAAGCGCGCCAGCGAGGGCACTGGATTGGCATCGGCATCGGCACCACGCTCGATTCCGGAACCAACAACTTCGGCCAATCGCAGATCGTAAATCCGTATGCACCCTTCTCCGGCAATTCGCAAGGCGCGAACTGCAAGCTCGATGTTTACGGCGAGGTCGTGGTCGCCGTGGGTTCGTGTCCTCAAGGCCAGGGACATGAAACGGTTTCTGCGCAAGTCGTTGCCGACGTCCTCAACATCTCGCCGGATCTGATCACCGTTCGCACCGGCTTTGATACCGAGCGCAACGTGCATACCGGCTTCTCCGGAACCTACGCGAGTCAATTTGCGGTTTCAGGCCTCTCGGCGGTGCACGGCGCAGCGCAGAAACTCAAAGCCGAGATGAAGCGCCTGGCCGCGTTTGTGCTGCAGACAACCCAAGAGGATCTGGAATTTGGAGTCGGCCAGCAGGAGCCCGAAATCAAAGCCACGAGCACCGGCAAATCGATCAACTACTGGAGCCTCGCGAACATTGTCAACGTGAACAGCGCCGTACTTTCTGAAGAATTGCAGGATGTCACGCTCAACTGCCGCTACATCTGGCGCGCTCCTTTCAAAGTGCCCGACAAGGAGAAGAAGTATGGCAATCTCACGCTGACCTACTCATCGCAGTTGCACATCGCCGTGGTCGAGGTTGACCGCGACACTTTCATTCCTATAATTCTCGACTACGTAGCGGTGGATGATTGCGGTGTCGCCATCAATCCTCCGATTGTCGAGGGACAGGTCTATGGCGCAACCGCTCACGGCATTGGCGCAGCGCTGATGGAAACCTGCGCTTATGACGCGGTCGGTAATATGCTGACTAGCACTTTTAGCGACTACACCCCGATTACTGCCGTGAATATTCCAAAAATTAAGTACGGATATATTTCGACTCCTTCGCCCCATACCTACAGTGGGGCAAAAGGAATGGGCGAAGGCGGCGCAGCTCCGATCCATACCATTTCCGCGGCATTGCAGGACGCTCTCTTTGCAGAAGGAATTTTCATTGACGACTCATTTAACAATGGCGACAGCATTTTCCGTTCACTCCAACGGCGCGAGGGAGGACAACTGTCCGATTTGGTGAAGATAGAGAAACGTTGAAGCCGTGGGATGTTGTTCTAGGGAACAATGAAGTAAAGAATTATGAAGAAAGTTTGCATCATCGGTTGTGGCGCAATCGGCAGCCTCTATGCCGCGCATCTGGCGCGTGTCGCCGAGGTTTGGGCGTTCGTGCGGCGCGAAGATCACGCCCGCGCACTCAATCGCGATGGCTTGCGAGTCACGGGAACGCACGAATTCTCTGTCGCGCTAAAAGCCACTACGAAGCCCAAGGAACTGCCCGATTTTGATTTTGGCATTGTCGCGACGAAGGCAACTCAGGTGGCGGAGTCGCTCAGGCCCGTGGGCAGCCATTTCGACAAAGGCGCGATCCTCTCTGCTCAAAATGGATTGGGCAACGAAGAGATCATCGCGACCCTCACGCGCGGCTACGTGATTCGTGCCACTACTTTCATGAGCGGCACTCGGCACAGCGATACCCACGTTCAATATGAACTTGACACTCCCACCTGGATGGGTCCCTTCGAACCGGCCGGCACGCCGTTCTCTGTCGTCAAAGAATCTGCGGATCTGATCGTCGCTAGCGGTCTCAAAGCCGAGGCGCTCGAAGATGCCAAGCCCGCGCAGTGGTCTAAGCTGATTTTCAATTCGTCGGTGAATAGCGTTTCTGCCCTGACCGGGCTTGCCCCACTCCCCGCATTTTTCCGAGGAAGAGAAGTTCTCCGACCTCGGCCATCTGTTGCACGCACTGATTAATGAGGGCAAGAGAGTAGCTGAGGCCGCCGGCGTTCGCCTGCACGATGATCCGTGGGAAATGAATCGAATCGGCGCTCAGACCAATCATCCGCCCTCCATGCTTCACGACATCCGTCACAGGTCTACCACCGAAATCGATTTTCTCTCCGGCGCTATCGCTCGCGAAGCGGAGCGCGTCGGTATACCCGCTCCGCTTCACACCGCGGTCTTCCGCCTGATCAAGGGCAAAGAAGCAGCGTGGAATTATCAGGACGAAAATAAACCTGTAACTGTGCATTGAGATGGTATTTGTGTGACCACTATGGCTTGGCCCTCAGACAAAATTAAACTCGATCGAGTCCGTGCACTGATGAAGGCTCACGACCTTTCAGCGCTAGTCTGCCGCGCGCCCGATAATGTTCTCTATCTCACCAACTACTGGTGTATGAAGGGATACGACGCCGTCGTTTTCCCGCGCGATGGAGAGCCCACGCTAATCGCCCTCGAGCCGCAACAAGCCGACGCGGAGCGTAACTCGTGGACAAAAGACATACTCTATTTCAAGGGTTACGATGAGCACGATCCGCGACCGCCGCAATTTCGCGCATGGGATCGTGCCTATGATGTCCTGAAGCAACGTGGCCTGACCGACAAGGTCGCTGTCGAACTCAACATGGGCACGCAGTCGGCCGACCGCATGGTGGGCGAGCCGACCACCTTTATGCAGTCCTATTTCGAATCGTTCAAGAAATTCTGCGGACAAGTCGTCGATGCGACGCCGCTTCTTAACGAAGCTCGCTCCATCAAGACCGATCAGGAAATCGAACGCATGCGTCTGGCCAACGAGCTCGCGGCGCTCGCCATGGACTACACACGCGAACACATGCGACCTGGTATGAAAGAGAGCGAAGTCGGCGCCATGTATGAGGGCTTCGTGCACGGAGTCGGCGTCGGCTACGAAGGTAAGGTCGAAATGGCGCGCGCGTTCACTCTGGTATGGTCGGGAAAGGGAATCGCCACCTTCACCGCCACCGGCGACCGCCCGATCCAGAAAAACGAGCCAACACTTTTTGAAATCTGGGTCTGCGTCGACGGCTATTGGACTGACCTCACCAAGAACGCCTGTCCCGGCGAACTGAAACCCGAATATCACAAGCTACTTGATCTTCTGCTTGGAGTTTTCAACGAGGGCGTTTCTTTCGCGCGCGATGGCGCGAGTTTCCCCGAACTCGACAAGCTCATCCGAGCTCGCATCGCCGAAGGAGGATACTCCGGACAACCCTCCCATCCAATTTGCCACGGCGTCGGTGCGCGCGCTCACGAGTGGCCTTATGCGCACCAGGCTGGCACCGGCACCATAAAAAAAGGAATGGTCCTGGCGATCGAGCCCGGCATTTACTGGCCCGGCGGCGGTGGCCTGCGATTGGAAGATAATTTCTTAGTCACTGAAGCCGGGAACGACAAACTGTGTACCGATCCAGATGACTTTCGTCTTGCAAAACAGTTATTAAAATCTGAGAACTGAGAACTACATAGTGTCCAGCGCAACCGCAAAATCAAAGCGCTCCTTCGATCGCAAGCTGCTCGATCCGAAACTGATCGAACGCATTGTCGCCGAAGTTCGCGAAGACGAAATTGTCTCTATGTCGACCGACGTGATCAACATTCCTAGCCCCACCGGTGAAGAACTGACGATGGCCCAGTACATGCAATCGGCCCTGCAGAAACTCAATCTCGACATCTCTTGGCAGGAAGTTGAAGAGGCGCGCGCCAACGTAGTCGGACGCTGGAAAGGCTCGGGCGGCGGCAAGAACCTGATGTTCAACGGCCACATGGATACCTCCAACACCGGTCGCGAAGACTTTCTCACCGGCATCGGTTACAAGCCAAACGCCGTCATTCAAGATGGCTTCATCTACGGACTCGGCATTTACAACATGAAAGGTGCGCTCGTCTGTTACACCCACGCCGTGAAGGCGCTGCAACGCGCCGGTGTAAGCCTGAAAGGCGATGTCATCATCGCTGCTGTTGCCGGCGAGATCGAAAAAGCGCAGTGGGGTGAGTTCAAAGGGAAAGAATACCGCGGCTACGGATACGGTACGCATTACCTCGTCAATCATGGAGTGCTGCCCGACATGTGCATTCTCGGTGAGCCCACCGACATGCACGTTGTTCTCGAACATTTTGGCTCGCTCTGGGTGCGTATTTCCTGCACAGGAATTTATGTTCACACCGCCTTCTGTGAAGGCCGCGAAGAAATGAATTCCATCCGCCGCATGATGGAACTTATGCCCCCAATTTTGAATTGGATTGAACGATGGAAAACAAAAGCAAGCTATGGCGGCAAGAAAGCCATCGTGAATCTCGGCGGAATCCGCGGCGGACATGCCTGGCGCGCCAGTCGCACCCCGGAAAAAACCGACTTGTTTCTGGATGTGCGTGTCCCGCCTACGATCCCCATGGCAGAAGCTCGTCGCGATATTCAGAGCCTCTTTCACCTACTCGAAAAAGCCCACCCCGATTGGGGTCTGGAATTCGAAACCTACGTCTCTGTCCCGGGGGCGCGCATCAGCGAAGAGCACGAGATGATTCGAGCCATCGATCGAAATCACAAATGCATCACCGGGAAAACTCCGGAGCGGGAAGTCGTCACCTGGTGCTCCGATGCCAGCGTGCTCAGCCGCTACGGAGTTGAAACCGTTAATTATGGCCCTTCCAGCGGTCCCCGCGACAAAGAGGGAGAGAAAGTTCGCATTCAAACATTGGTTGAGATCACGAAGATTTACGCGCTCACCGCCGCCGAGTTGTGCGGCGTAAACGCGAAAAAGCATTTGTATCAGGGCGTCGCGACAGGACGCCATAAAGTTCCAGCCACATATTCTTTCCCCTTAGGGGCAGGGCGTTAGAGGTCATTTTGCCGAGTCAAAAAGAAATCGATCGTAGATATACGAACATCCGCTCCTGTATGCAGGCCGCCGGATTGGACGCACTCATCGTCTGCGGTAACCAGTACGCCGGATTTGAGGGCGCAGTCTTCTACACCTCCGGATTCGAAATCGTTCATCGTTACGTTTATGTCGTCATCTCTCTCGAAGGCGAACCCACTCTCGTCTTTCCACGCGAAGCTCGCTGGATCGGCGACAAGAAAAAGCCGTGGGTCCAAGATCAGGTGTGGCCCGATGTTCCCGGCCAATGGCTGCGCGACCGCGCTGTCGACCGCAAATGGAAGCGCATCGGCACTTTTGGGATGAACTTCGTGATGGCCGTTCGCGATTATCGCGAACTCGCGCAAGCCTCGTTCGAACTCGTGCCCTTTGACCAGGAGTTCGACAAAGCGCGCGCCGTGAAGAGCGAAGAAGAACTGATCGAAGTCCGCGACGCCATGGATATCATCGTCGATGGTTTCTGGGCGCTGATTGCCGGCTACAAGCCAGGCAAGACCGAAGCTGAAATCATGGCTCCCGCGGTCGAGCGCTTCTTCGCGCGCGGCGCCGGACCACGCATGATGAACATTCTGCTCTCAGGCGAACACGGCGAAGCGAACGCCTATTTCAAAGTTCCCGGCCATCGCAAAGTTGCGGGCGACGATCTTCTTCTTTATTCGCTCGAAGTCACAGGAGTCGGCGGCTACTGGGTTGAGTTCTCCCGCGCTCTGATTCAAGGTAAGCCCAGCGCGACCACACAGAAAATGGCCGACGCTTATCCGCACGCGATGGAATCGGCGCGCAAATTAATGCGTCACGGCGAACTCGCCTCCACTGTGCATCGCACCGTGGCTGACATTTTCGCCAAGCATGGCTTTGCGCTCGGCCATCTCTCGGGCCACAGCATCGGCATGACAATGCTCGAATATCCCGCAATCGGCGCGACCAGCAATGTTCCGCTCGAAGAGAACATGATCTTTTCGTTGCATCCGCAGGTCGTCGATCAGGATGGCAAAGTCTGCCTTTATACGCAGGACACCTATCGCGTCGGCAAGACTGAAGGCGAGTGCCTGGCCAATGTGCCGTGGAAATTCTTTGACGGCAGCGAGACGCGGGAAAGCGTGAAGCGAGGTTAGAGGTTAGAAGTGAGAGGTCAAAGGCTAGAGGTCAAATTGCAGAGGATGATTCATCAGCACGAGTTTTCCACCTCTGCAATCAGACCTCTGACCTCTTCAATTTCTGAGGAGTTGCAGTTTGCTTAAAGTCTGCATCATCGGTTGCGGCGCTGTGGGCAGCATCTTCGCCGCCCATCTCGCCCAAAAGGGCGAGGCCGACATCTGGGCCTACGATGTCTGGAAAGATCATGTCGAAGCCATCCGCACGAGCGGTCTGCGCATTTCCGGAGCCGCCGATTTTACGGCGAGACTGAATGCCACCAGCGATCCCCAAGAACTTCCGCGCTGCGACTATGGCATTGTCGCGACCAAAGCCATCCACACTCGCGGGGCGATCGCGCAGGCAGCCCACGCCTTCGATGAAAATAGCGCCGTCTGCTCCGTGCAAAATGGCGTGGGCAACGAAGAGATCATCGCGGAACATGTGATGTACGTAATCCGCGGTACGACATTTCCTGCCGGACATCCCATCGCTCCCGGCTACATCGGCTTCGACATTAAAGGCGATACATGGATCGGCCCGTTTGAGCCGACGAATACACCAATGTCCAAAGTCGAGGAACTGGCTGGCCTGATCTCGCGCTCTGGCATGAATGCGATTGCCTTGAAAAACGCGCGCGGCGCGCAGTGGACCAAACTGATCTTCAATGCCGCCACCAATCCTGTCGGTGCGCTGACGCTGCTGCATCATGGCGCCGCCACACGCTTCGCGCCCACCGGCCAATTGTTCAACGATCTGATCGCCGAGGGCGAAGCCGTTGCGCAGGCTCTCGGCATCGAGCTGCACGGCAACCCGCGTTCCCTGGTGCAAAAAGGAGCAAATGCTCCCGGCAAACATCGCGCCTCCATGTTGCAGGACGTGCTAGCCAAGCGGCAGACGGAAGTTGATTTCATGAATGGCGCGATCGTGAAGTGGGGCGAAAAAACCGGCGTGCCCACTCCATTAAACAAAGCAGTCTGGGAATTGATCAAAGGCCTAGAGCATTCATGGAGCGATCCGGACTAAAGAAAGTCACGGTGTCAGGCGTTAGGTGCCAGGAAAATCCGGCGTCATCATGTAGCGGCCTTTGCTTTTCCTGAGACCTAATGCCTCCACCTGAGACCTAATCTATGACTATTCCATTCAACATCGGAGTGCTTCAACTCAGCATGGAGCCTGTCCACGAAACTGTGGCCATGGCCAAGGCTTGCGAAAATGCGGGCTTCGACACCTTCTGGATCGCCGAAGCCTATCCGTGGTGGCGCAAGCATTCCTTCGAGGCACGCTCCTCGACTGCCATCCTTGCCGTGATTGCCAGCCAGACTCGACGCATCCAGCTCGGTTGGGGAATTATTTCTCCCTATACCCGTCACCCAGTCCAAATCGCGATGGAAGCGCGTGTCATGCAGGATCTCGCCGGCGACCGCTTCCTTCTCGGCCTCGGCGCGTCAAAGATCTTCATGAAAGAAATCGGCGAAGGCGAAGGCGAAAAAGTCGGCCCTGCAACCGTAATGCGGGAAAGCATCGAGGTAATCCGCGGTGTTTTAAAAGGCGACAAATTCGAATATCAGGGGAAGGTTTTCGCCGCCAGCGTTCCACCTCTCAAGTCCGACGCGCATGGCTCACGCAAAATTCCTCCTTTGTACGTTGCGGGAACGGGCCCCGCGATGCAGAAACTGGGCGGGTCGCTCGGCGATGGCTTACTCACCGCGTCAATTACCACACCGGCATTCGTGCGCTATTCGAAAAACAATATGGAAGAAGGCGCAGCCAAAGCGGGCAAGGATGCCTCCAAGTTGATTCTCGGTTGCGTAATTGTGGGCAGCATCGGGCCAGATTCGAAAAAAGGGAAAGAAGGCGCGCGCGAGCAGGCTGCCATGTATCTGGCCAATAAAGTCCAGAACATCAAGGGCTCCGCCGATGTGTTGCTCGATTCCGCCGACATTACCTTCGAAGAATTGCAACCCGTGGCGGACGCAATGGAAAGAGCCGGCCGCAAAGCCGCTGCTGAGGCTGTCAGCGACGAACTCCTGCGCAAGGTCTGTCCCATCGCCGGCACGCCTAACGAATGCATTCAGAAAATAGAAGAATACCGAGACGCCGGCTGCACTCACATCATGCTCGAGATCTGGGGCGACGATCGCACCGGCCAGGCGAAATTATTTGGCGATGCGGTATTGCCCCACTTTATAAACTAAAATTACGAGTTGCGGATAGTTGTCATCGTAACCAACTTCCAATTCTCTTGTGAAAATCTGAGCTTCATTCAACAGTAGGCAACTTGCAATGAAACTTGTGACCTTCGAAAACGCGGCACGGCAATCCAGAATCGGCGCGCTTCTCGCCGACGATCGGATTGTCGACCTGCACACAGCCTGCGCGCTTTACCTGAGCGACGTTGGAAAAGAAACCATTTTCTACCGTCTCGCCGACGCCCTTGTTCCGCCTGATATGCAAGCACTGTTCCGCGGCGGCGACACAAGCCTAGACGTCGCGCGCAAAGCTCTCGACCACGTTGCGCGCCTCCGCGCGGATGTAACCGGGCCTCGTGGCGAAACTGTGGCTTATTCGCGAGGCGATATTCAACTCAAAGCGCCCATCATCCCGAAAAAGTTTTTTCACACTGCCGGCAATTTTCGCGAACATCACGAAGAGGCGACGAAAGCCGGCTTCTCGCATCCCGTCATGCCATGGATTGTTTTCTTTCAGAACACTGACGCGATCATCGGGCCCGACGAGCCCGTAATTTATCCTGAGCACCTCACGCAGGAACTCGACTACGAGCTCGAACTGGCGGTCGTGCTGAAGAAGGCGGGCAAATACTTTACGCCGGAAGAGGCCCCGAGCTACATCGGCGGCTACGTCATTTTCAACGACATCACCGCGCGCGACATTCAACGCCGCGAAATGAAATCGGGCGTGTTTAGCTTTTGCAAGGGAATCGACACGTTCTGCCCGCTCGGTCCTTGGATCGTGACCGCCGACGAAATTCCTGACGTCCATAACCTCGCGATGGAACTGCGCGTGAACGGCGAGTCACGTCAGCGATCGCATTCCAGCAAGATGTCAGTCAAGATTCCGGAAATTCTCTCGCACTACTCCCCGATGGGATACAGCGCCGGCGACGTGGTCTCAACCGGAACGGTCTCTGGCGTGGCGGCTTTTTCCGGCGATCCGAAAGCATGGTACCTGAAGCCCGGTGACGTGATTGAATGCGAGATCGAAAAGATCGGCGTGCTGCGGAATCCGGTCATCTCGTGGGAAAAAGCGTACGGCCACAAACCGGCGGCGCTCGCGACGCAAGAGACGCTGAAGTAAATTCGTCACGGAGGGGGCATGAGCACAAGTTCGAAAATCTGGGTCAGCGATCTCAATGAGCGCCCGGAAGTGCGCGCCTCCTTTTCGAAGACGCCTATTCGTTTTTACGATACGACGCTGCGCGACGGTGAGCAGACCGTCGGGGTCGTGCTCTCGCCGCAGCAGAAGCTGGAAATTGCCCGCAAGCTGGACGAGTTGGGAGTGAGCCGGATCGAAGCCGGGTTCCCGCGCGTTTCGGTGGAAGACGCCGAAGCCATCCAACTTATGCAGAAGGCGGGCATCAAGGCGGAGCTCTGGGGATTTTCGCGCGCCGTAAAAGCTGACATCGACGAACTGGTGCGATTGAACCTTCGCTATACCGTGATTGAAGCGCCCACCAGCAAGATCAAACTGAAAGCCTACGGCATTTCGCGGGAAGAAGTGTTGCGGAAAATTCGTGATGCTATTTCGGCGGCGCATCAGGCTGGCATCACGGTTGCGTTTTTCGCCGTCGATGGAACACGCACCGAGCTGGAATTCCTGAACACCGTTTACTTGTCCGCACTCGACGCCGGAGCAAAAGAGTTAGTCGTCGTCGATACCATCGGCGCCTGCGGACCCGAGGCTGCAGAATATTTGACGCGACAAGTATGCAAGTGGGCCGGCAAAGATGTGCCCGTGCATTTCCACGGACACAACGATTTCGGTATGGCGACCGCCTGCGCGGTGGCGGCTGTCCGCGGAGGCGCAACCTGGATCCAGGGCACCATCAACGGTATGGGCGAGCGCGCTGGCAATGCCGACATTGCGGAGATTGCGCTTGCGCTGCGCTGTCTCTACGACGTGCCGGTCGTGCTGAGTCTCGAAAAGGTGCGCGAGGTTTCTGAGTTGGTACAGCGGTCTGCCGGTTACACGCTCGAGGCCTGGAAGCCGCTAGTCGGCCAAAACTTATTCATGCGCGAAAGCGGTGCGGTAGCCACTCAGTTTCATCTTCCGGCGGCAATCGAGCCGTACGCGGCGGAACTTGTGCACGCAGAGCGCGGGATCGTTCTCGGCAAGAAAAGCGGCCTCGACAGTATCGATCTGAAGTGTAAGGAACTTGGCATTACAATCACGGCCGAGCAGCGCGGCCCGGTCCTGGCTGCGGTCAAGCAGGCGGCAGTCAAACAAGCCGCAGCCGGCGGAGGCGGTCTGGTTAGCAATGATCGGTTTCGGCGGATTCTCGCCGCCTTGCATCTTGGCTAAATGGAGGGCCGCAAGTCTCGGCTGGACCAGGCGCGCACATCACACGACCGTTTGACAGATATTACTGACCCAATGTGATCTCTAGCGCCAACTTGGAGACGAAGTTAGCCGTGGAGGTCACATGGGTGTTGCACAATCGGTCCCGATCGAATCCAGCTGGATCCCAAGCGTGCGGGATGTGTCCGCATGGCTGCGGAATCCTGGTGCAGGTTCGTGATGGAGTGGCGCTCAAGATCGAGGGCCATCCGACTAATCCCGACAATTTCGGCAAGTCGTGTCCCAAGAGCAATGCCGGTGTGTCGCCGGTTCGTTTTTGATCGGTGACGAGGGGCAGGTTGGATTGTCTGGCGCATTCGCCTTGGCGCGATCCGAAACTACCGCGATTCCAGTTGGCCATAGATCGTGGCCGCATTGTCAGAAAACGTCGCCTCGTACTTGGAATATTGGCGAAAGTCGGAATACTTCTCCATGTGAATATCACGGCGGACCTGCTCGACCGTTTCGCCCTTCTTTTTCAGGGCGCTTACCTGTCCGTAGAGGTCGTTGAGATAGTCGCGGAAACGCTGCAAGTCCGATCTCGTGCCCACATCAAAGTGTCCTGGAACCGCCTTCTCAATCGGCAAATCGAGAACCCGGTCAAGCGCATGAATCCAGTTTTCGGCGCTGCCATCATCCATCGCAGGGCATGAGTTATTGAGGAAAAGATCGCCCATCGCGATCGCGTGCTGCTCTGGAAAATAAACGAGGGAATCGCCGGAAGTGTGACCCTTGCCAGGAAAATAAATCTCTACCGGATATTTATCAACGTGTAGCTGGATCCGATGCTGGAAAGTCAGATCCGCTGGGCGGAAGTTAAAGCCCTCCATGCCGGGAGCCTTCATCAGGGCGACCGTACGTTCGCGGGTGTAATCGGTACTGATCACGACCGCCCCTGCCCCAACTACCGAGTTTCCTCCCTGGTGATCGGGATGGTAATGAGTATTGACGACATACTTGACCGGCAAGTTTGAAACCTGCCGTATGGCGCTCAAGAGCTTTGCACCCTCGGTGGCATTCAGGCCAGTGTCGACAACTAATATTCCCGTCTCGCCAACCAGGAACGTGGAGTTCGCGCTCGCATCGTTTTCTGAGACGTAGGCATAAAGATCCTTGCCGATCTGCTTGGTGGCCGCGTGGACTGGGGTTAGCGCGGAGCAGAGAAGCACTGCTGTTAAAGCAAAACGACTTTTTCGGCACTGCAAGCGAGTCGGCATCAGAAGCTAAGTTTAAGCGCAAACTGGATCAGCCGGGGACCACCCGAGCAGGCCGACGTTGTTCTGGGTGGCGTCAGGCGTTTGAAAGAGCGTGCCAAAATTCGGATGTGAAGGTCGCCATTAAATTGAGCTGCCCTTGATATTCAGCGACGCGAGCCATTTTGTGACAATATTGTGAATTAGAGCGAGATCTGAGAACCCCATGAAACTTCGCGGAATTTTCTGGACTGGAGCGATGGCTTATACCGGATTCCTGCTGACCGTCCAGGGTCAGCGAACCTTTAACAGTCTCTCAATTACCGAAGGATTCCTCGGAGCCCTGACAGGATTTCTCCTCGCCATGATGTTCACCTTAAGGGAGAGACGCCGACGGAGACCTGCTTTCATTGCACATTCCATTGCACAAATAATGCCGAACTGGGGTATTCCCGTCGAAAACCGTCGCTCACGTCCGAACGTAAAGGATTGATCAGAAAAGGCAGGCTACAGGCAGGGGCTCTTAGGAAACCGCTGCTCTATCGAATTGGCGCGAATCGGCCAACGAGTGCAATCGCGATATTAGTGCGCCGGGATAAACCGGCATGAAGTAGAGGATGAAAGAGCCTTACAAGAAAGGAGCAGCGATCCACTTGGCCTCGAGTCTTGCGCTGCTACCGTGAGGGACCCAGCGAAGCGTAGATAGAGGATAGGCGGGGTGGCCATCGAGCCGCGAAAAGATACAATCCGGACGCCGACGCGGTTAATATGCGCGGAAGGCAACATGGACAGGAGCGATAACGCGAGTTCCTGTTCAGTCCGGCGTGGTCGAAGACCCCACGGCACGCCTAGAAACTTCATGGACGAGAACCGGGAGACCTCGAAGATGCCTGCGGCGAAAGTCAGCTGCAGGACGGCGGGAGAAGGCTCAGGCCGTACGGCCCGCGTGTACGTCTCCGAGGGGTCACACCGTGGCATAGTACCGATGAATCATTCGAACAAAGACGGAATAACGTCGGCGGAGAGTGAGGAGGGAAGGCTGCGGCTCAAGGAGAACACTTTCCCATTCGACACGTACCCGACTCAGTGCGGGACTGCGCGTGTCCCACGGGTGGGCGGGTGTGCGGACAAGCGATAAGTTTGGCCGCTATTCATCTGCGAGAAGAACCGGATGCGCTAAGGAGCGCCCGTCCGGGTCTGTGCGGGGGGCACCGGGCGACTGGTGTCCCTACCGCGATCAACAGCGATTCGTCTGAATGGTGGGAACTTTCCTCGCGACCGTCTAAGGTTGCCTACGCACGGGCGGTCTACGCGAAAGTGATGCTCTGTACTGGAGGAGCGGGAATGACTTCGACAACCGAGACAATCGACGAACCAGCGCGCATCCTTGTTGAAGACAATGAAGCGCGCGTTCGAGAAGGTATCACCTCCACCCTAACCACAGCGGGTTACGAGTGCAGAGTGTCAGAGACGCCAATGGCGACCACTAAAATCCTCAAGTCAGGGGAAAATGTTGATCTTGTTCTTTGCGGGATTGCGGAATGGACCGAAGAAGACTTCAAGCGCATTATCGTCTTGGACTCACCGTGGAATACTATTCCCGTTGTGATTTCTACCGGAGACGTCGGCCTGATGGGGAAAGTTCTACAGATGGGTGCCTACGACGTTCTACTTAGAACTCCTTCACCTTGCTTGTCCTGCTGCAGAAGTGACAGTGCGCAAAAGAAATCGATTTCTGCGAGTGCCTGAGTATGGCCTCGCGCAAGACGCCTCGCCTCGGCGATTGAGATTTCCGCGTCCCTAAAATGTCCCGCACTCTGCTGTCGATTTGCCTCTCGCAGTAGGGTCCCGATGCTGTTAAGGGGATCGTTGGGATCAGATGTCGGAATGATGGTCTTCGGCAAATTCTCACTCAAAAGTGCAAGTAAAGGGTAACACTCTGATTTGAAAGAATTAGGCCATTTATCAAGACGTAGTTGGCGTAAAATCCCGATTTCGCTCACTGACCTCGGGACGGGGGTTTTGAGTGTCAACGCGTCATTTCACCTCAGATTCCTGGACCTCCGATGTTCCTTAACCAGAAAGCTCAAGGAAAACGATATGCCGCTTCCCACTCCCAGACGGTCTCTTAAGAAGAGGGTCTCGATCTTCAGGCGACTATGTTCCAACGCACGGCGAACGGCGAAGATCAACTGCGGCCGACTGGGGCTTTCATTCTGACCGGGGAAGGCGTGCTGTCCTATCTCGACGAACGTTACGGTAATTTAAATCCCATCTTGCCGATCTCGCTGGGCGGGGGAGCGGTTTTTTGGACCACTACAAGAAGCACATATTCCCGTGGAAGATAAACGGTCTCTTCAATCTTGTTGTCGTGCAATGGGGACAGCACGAACTCATAACAGTTGGCATCGGAATCGAAGTCGCAGTTGTCAGTCCAAAAATATGCAGGCAGTTTGGGATCATCGGACGCTCCTGCTAGGAAAAAATCTCTCAGTACACCCGTCTCCCAATATCCGGGCTGAAGAAATACGCACGCGTATTCATTCTTGCCTAACTTCATGCATTACCACCCTTGCAATTAACCGCATTATACTTCTCCCCCTCATTCGCGCTAATATTTCCACCTCGACCAGATACAGCCCACTCGCGGGCGCGGTCGGCCCAGCTGCGGTGCGCTCTCGCGCTTCGAGAATGTGACGGAAGTCTTCCTGGCTCACCGTGCCTTTTCCCGTCAGCAGAAAAGTGCCGACCAGGTTGCGGACCATGTGGTGAAGAAATCCGGTAGATGTAAAGCTCGGAATTGTTCTAGGAATCGCCATGTTCTTAGGGGCGCTGTTCGGCGGTCGTATCGCTCTGAAGCTTCATCCTGTGTGGGTTCGACGCATTTTCATCACGGCAGTCTTCGGGCTAGCCATCAAAATGCTGTTCGGTTGACAGACGAAGATCGAATTGACGAAACCAGGCGCTCAAAACCCCTCAGTGAGACGCGATTTAACGCCAATCACGGCCTGTTCGCCTGCCGATCTACGCTCCCGCATGCGCATTCTTTTCTCTTGACAGGAGCCAGAAAGCGAACGAGACTCCTTCGTGCCCGTCGAACCGGGCCGTCAGTAGTACTCCTCCCCTGCACGCGCACTGAAGGGGCAATCTTGTAAGCCTGATTCCTGAAGTTCTTCCAGGAGGATTCAGAATGAGGCACGTCACAAGCAAGTTCGCCAATCTTATCTGGACAGTTCTGGTTCTCGGTGCATTCGTCGGACCGCGACTCGCCCAGGCTCAAACCTACACCGATCTGCACGACTTCAACCCCGCCGCTGGAGATCCGCACTCTTTCAATTCCACCAAACTCGCCCAGGGCCGGGACGGTAACCTCTACGCCGAGTCCGCTGGGAGTGGAACTTCGGGGAATGGTACGGTGTTCAAGATTGCACCCAGCGGAACAACCACCGTCATCCTCAGCTTCGATGGAACGGACGGGTCGAATGAAAACGGCGGGTTGACTCTGGGCATCGATGGCAACCTCTACGGGGAAACCTGGTCGGGCGGAAGCTTCGGCAATGGAATTACTTTCAAGATTACGCCCAAGGGTACGGAGACGGCGCTGCACAACTTCGTCAACGAGGGCGATGGCGCCAATCCCGGCAATGTGTTGGTTGACAGCTCCGGACTCTTTTATGGCACCACGAACGCCTCGTCCGCCGAGACCCTCTACAGGGTCACGTCCGCGGGCAAACTAACAACCTTACATACCTTTTCCAATTCCGACGGTTATTCGGGCGGTCAACTGTTTCTGGCCAGCGACGGTAACATCTACGGCGGTATGAATGGAGGTGGCGAGTTCGGCTACGGCACAACTTTCAAGATGACGCCCAAAGGGCTGTACACGGTTCTCCACAATTTCGACGGCACGGACGGAGCCATAGCGTCCCCCGGCGTGGTGGAGATCGCCCCGGACAAGTTTTATGGAACGACCCAACAGGGAGGAACCAGTAACGCGGGCGTGCTTTATTCGCTCACACCCTCAGGTACATTCTCGGTTTTGCACAACTTCGCGTCCGGCACGGACGGTGTCCAGGCATTGGTTCTCACCCTTGCCACTGATGGCAACGCCTATGGCGTGGCATATAGCGGCGGCTCCTCTGACTGCGGCACCATCTTCAAAGTCACGGCCGCTGGAGCGTTCAGCGTGGTTTACGCCTTCGATGGCACGCATGGATGTAATCCCGAGGGTTATCTCACCCAGGCAACCGACGGCAAGCTCTACGGGCTCACCACCAACGGTGGTGCCCACGGCAACGGCGTTTTCTTCAGCCTCGACGCGGGCTTGAGTCCGTTTGTCAACTTGATGACCATTTCGGGCAAGGAGGGCTCCAAGGTTGAAATCCTCGGCCAGGGCTTCGGCAGTTCCTCGGTAGTCAAGTTTGGCGGCGTTGCGGCTACGACGATCGCTCTGACCGGGTCGACTTACATTTCAGCGACTGTTCCCGCAGGAGCGCTGACGGGATCGGTAACGGTGACCAACGGCGCAACGAGGCTCACCAGCGCGCAAATGTTTAAAGTGCTGCCGAGCATCACCGGATTCACTCCGGGGAGCGGCGGGGTGGGAACGCCGGTCATGATTACCGGCACCGGACTTACGCAGACGACGACGGTGAAGTTTGGCGGCGTGAAAGCGACCAGCTTCACGGTGAACTCCGATACGCAGGTGACAGCGGACGTACCTACCGGCGCGAAGACGGGCAAGATTGCGGTCACCACCAAGGGAGGCAACGCCAGCAGCCCGACCAGCTTCACGGTGAATTAGGTTGTGATCCAAGCTTTCGGTCGCAGCCCGGAGCTCGGCAACGACTAATCATGAGCTGGTGTGCGGATAACTGTCGTCCCAACTTAACGGTTTCATAAAGCCGTTTCGACGCAGAACGACTGAAAACGCAAGCAGCTTGAGCATTGAACAGAACCCAGGTGATCGCCCAAGGTTTTCATGCCTCGGTGTGGCCAACGCCACGGAAGCAACCAGTCTGCTCCGGCGCTCCGGCTGCTCTTGCCGGTATTCTGGATAACTGTCGCAACCAGGCGTGGCTCCAAGGAACTCACGCGTAACCTCAAGTAATAACAGCAGGTTATGGAATTGATGTTCCTTTCCGGTTTTGCCCCGTCCACCGGGCGGCCCCTACCTACGCTGTTGAAAAACTCTTTTCAGAGAATTTTGACAGCGAAATTCGTTCATAAGTTATTGAATGTTCGTTCGCCGCAGCGCCGAAATTCCCTGAAATTACTGGTTCCTTTTTCAACAGCCACTCGTTAACACGCATTGACCCTGTGACCGGGGTTTTGAGCTTAATGGGGATTTATCAACAGTTGTCGTTCGATTCCACCGCAATTAGAATCAGTTGTCCGACCAGTGTGCAGGTTGTATCCTTTCGCGACGAGAGGTCCCTCATGCGCCGTCTCGCTCTCGTGTTGCTCTGCCTATCGCTGCCGATCTTCGCCCAGAGCAAGTCAGCCGACGACATCAAGGCCGCGGTCACCCGCATGGCGCGCGTCGGCCGGTGCGGTTCTCCCAGTTTTTCTCCCGACGGAAAAAACCTCGCCGTCGTTTGCGATATGAGCGGATTGCCGCAGATCTGGACAGTGCCTGTCGAAGGCGGCTGGCCGACACTAATCACCGCCTTCGACGATCCTGTCAGTGGGGTGTCATGGTCGCCAAACTCCGACTTGCTTGCGCTCAGCGTCGCGCCCGGCGGCGGCATGAATTCGCAGGTCTACCTCGCGAAGCCGGACGGCAGCTCCATCAAAAGGCTGACCGCCGGCGGCAAGGAGAACAACTGGCTCGGCAACTGGACGCTCGACGGTTCGCGGCTAACCATGGCTTCCAACCAGCGCTTGGCCGAAACCATGGACGCCTACCTCATCGATCCGGTCCGCGGGACGCTCGACATGGTCGCCGAACTCAAAGGTGTCGGCGGTATCGAAGGCGTCAGCCGCGACAATCGCAATATCGTCATCAGCCGGCTCGCCAGCCGCGGCGACAACAACCTTTACTTGATCGACCGCGAAACGGGAACCGAACAACTGCTTACGCCACACACTGGGCCGGGAGAATTTAGCGGAGCTATCTCGCCCGATGGCAAAACCGTCTACCTAGTCACCAACAAAGACCGCGACCTCACCGCTTTCGGCCGCGTTCGTATCGATGCCGGTGGCAAACCGGGCCCCATCGAAGTGATCGCCTCGCGCGATGATGCCGAACTCGAAGGCTTCGTCATGAATGATCAGGGCAGTCAGGCCGCGCTGATCTGGAACAATGCCGGACGGAACCAACTCGCGCTCATGGATTTCTCCTCCGGCAAATCGACCGAGGTAAGTGGCCTCCCCTCCGACCTTATTGGCGCCTCCACTTTCTCGCGCGATGGTAAGAAGCTCGCTCTCGTTCTTAGTGGAGCTGCCGCGACCCCGGATGTGTGGGTGATGGACATGGCCACCCACCAATTTTCGCAGGTCACCCACAGCCCTCACGCCGGAGTTAGCTTCGCCGACCTGGTCAAACCCGAGCTCGTCAGTTTCAATAGCTTCGACGGACTCCAGTTGAGCGGCTGGCTGTACCGGCCCCGGAACCAAACTGGCCCCGGCGCCTACGTCATCAGCTTCCACGGCGGTCCCGAGGGGCAAGAGTTACCGGCATTTCGCAGCGACTACCAGGCGTTATTGCTCGCCGGCATCGGCGTGTTCGCTCCCAATGTGCGCGGCTCCTCCGGCTTCGGTAAGAAGTTCGTGAACCTCGACAATGGCCCATTGCGCGTGAACGCCGTGAAAGACATCAAGGCCTGCGTGGACTACCTCATCAGCAACCACATCGCCGACCCGAAGCGCATCGGTATCACCGGTGGCAGCTATGGCGGCTATATGACGATGGCTGGCCTGACCGAGTACCCCGATTCCTTCGCCGCAGGCGCTGATCTTTTCGGTATCGTTAATTTCAAAACCTTCTTCGAGCACACCGAGCCCTGGATGGCGGCCATATCCACTGTCGAATACGGCGACCCCAAAACTGAGGGCGAAATGCTCGACCGACTTTCCCCGATCTACAAACTCGACCGCATCACTGCACCGACGATGGTTCTTCACGGCGCCAACGACACCAATGTCCCGGTGATCGAAGCCGAGCAGATCGTCTCCACGCTCAAGAAACGGGGCATTCCCGTCGAGTACGTCTTGTTCCCCGACGAAGGGCACGGCTGGCGCAAGGTCAACAACCGCATCCGCTCGACCGTCGAGATCACGCAGTTCTTCTCCAAGTATCTGAATCCTGAGGGAACCGCCGCGGGCAAGTGAAGGGAAGCCAGTTCTCAGCGGTCTCATATCAGCCCCTGGCTTCAAGCCTTGCGATTCCAGATTAATGTTGTTATCGGGCGTACACTCCTTGACTCGGCGGAGGGGTTTTGAGTGGCGATGTTTGTGCGCCGGGATAGTGCAGTGAAGCTAGTTGATGATCTAGCGGTGAGAGTCCTGCCAGTGCAGATTACCCAGTTGGCACTGTAGTGATATCCGGCGACGGTGCGGGCGACCAAACCGTCGGAAGCCCGGATGTAAACGTCCTCGTTGGCCGGACGCAAGTCTGGTCAGCTCCGACAGGAGGGCTAGCAAAACAACAGGTCGTAGCAAACGCGAACCGTAGTCAAGCCTCGAAAACGCACCCTCACCAGGATCGGAGTGTGAGGATAAAGGGAATGCCGAAACTTTTTTATCCCAAGTTGAAGGCCAGAGTTTTCGGTGAAGAACTGGGTAAGAGCAACCGAAGAGTTCCCCGTGGTCTCAGAGGACGACATGTTGTGAAAGAGCATCAATGAAAGCTCAGAACCAGTCGTGGGTTGCCTAGCTAGGCCCGTCTCCGCCTAATGCTGGCAGATACACCGTCTCCTCACGGTTTTGGTGCCACTCTTGCGAGTGTGGGCACATTGTCCGAGGGCTTCGAACGGTCTGTTGCCTCGCCGCTCTTACCTCGTAGGCTACGTGCAATGGGATGCGCGGTTTGATCGATCCTCCATGCCAAAAATCATTTCTAGCAGCTTTACAGGTCGCAGCGTCCGATGGTACGCACGGTCTGATAGTGTCTTGCTCATTCCAACAGCTTTCAGGTCGCAGACTAGTGTCCCTACCGCGATCAACAGATCAACAACTACCCGGATGGGAGTCCCGTATTGACCTAGGCGGCGGAGGACCGTTTCGAGTGAACAGCATCCGCTTCCCGTAATCGCTTGGCATGTTCATGGAGTGCTTCGCGAAGGTCCTGAATCACTTGTTCCAGTTCGCCGGCATCACGAGTACCCAGCGCCTTCGTGACAAGGATTTCAATTCGGTCCTGCAGGCGGCGGTTCGCAGGGGTCATACATACCTCCTATCGAACGTAAAGCGTTTGTGCAACTATAGCACCGTCGTGCTCCCGATTTGACCCTCGGGCCGGGTTCTGAGTGTAATCACGATTTTACGCCACTTGACGGCAAGGCTATGATCTTTGGGTGAGGCTTGATCGCTCGCAAGATCAATGAGCACATTCAACCAAGTGACATTTGCGATTCTGTTCGCTGTCGCGTATCTAGCGGCCCCGGTGTTGCTAATCTGGGGTTGGCTACGATGGCTTAAACTGCCAATCCTGCACACCGCACCCTCAATTCTGTCGCTATCGGCTGGCGGACTAGTGTTTCGCTTGGCTGGTGTCTGGCGACCGAGTTCACTGCGATGGCACGCCCCCGCATCTGGCTTTGCGATGCTCACCTTCTGGATCGTTGCCGCATCAGGCGAATAGATGAGGGGTGGATCGATTTGCGACAACTCGTTGTGAGTGTAATGGGGATTTTTCGACAACTTACCTAGCACACGCCCTGCGCTGATCCTCCTCTTGCCGACAGACGCTTGAGGTATGAACGCCCCCAGCGAGAGATGAGTTTGATTACAGGGCTAAGCGTCCTTCCATACGACGAGAGTGAATAGTAAACGCCGCGCGGCAATATTTTCTCTCTTTCAATAACTCCATCGGCAACTAATTCGTGAAGACGCACGATCAGTATGCTCTCCGGGATACCAGGAATCGAACGCGCGAGTTCGCTCGTTCGTTTTGGTCCATCCTGCAGACGCCACAGAATCGTGCCCTTCCACCGCCCTGCGATGACCTGCATCGCCGTATCCACAGGACAATCAGACACTTCCCTCTTGGACGATCTCATTGCTTCCTCACCGCCGACAAACATCTCAGTCGATTGGCTTAGGACAGTAAACACCTCACAATCCAGAGACGATCTGACGGTACACCACGGTGCGCCCGCGACAGTTCTGCTGCTCTGCCCGCCTCGCGGTCACTCCCCTAGCAGTGTTACTTGGAGGCCGAGCCTCCCCAGCCAATGACGATACCACTCTTTAGCCGGAAGCTGTTCTGATTATTATTAAAGGTGCAGACAACCAGGCTGCAGTTATTGCCAAAGCGGGTGTACAGGTATTCGGCCTGGACGGGGCGCAGGGACAGCTTGTTGGTCAGCTTGATGTCAAAACCCCCACCTACCGTCATGGCGAAAGCAGTCTTGGAGTAGGTGCCAGTGCCGAAATTCGCAGCGCACTCACTGTTGCTGTATTTGCAAGAGACACCGATGCGCATTCCGCCGAAGTTGAGTTCGCCAAATGGCCGGAATGGGCTTGAGCCTCGGTAGGTAAGCCGCGGTCCAAACAAAAAGGTAAACCCAGTCCCATCGACGTTGGTGCTAATCGGGGCGGGGATTGTCTGACCAAAATACTTGCAGCCACCCAAGTCAGCCGCGATGCCGATCGCACTGCTGAAGTTATAGGCGAGCGTGCCCCCGCCGCCAGCACAGTTAAAGCTTTGGCTTACGCTAGGCCCCCCTGGGACATTGAACGAAATCGGGGTGCGGATGTACATGAACGCTGGCGATGTTTCAACCTTCGGGTACTCGCCCTGAGCCAGAGCCAGGCCGGCCGTGAGTAAGAGCAGGCCCACCAAAACGAAATATCTACGCATTTCCTTTCTCCTTTTCGATCAAAATGTGATCGGGGTCGTATCCAAAAACAACATTACGAGATCAACGCTTCTGTGCACACTGTTAAAAATGACAGCCTTGGTTTCTCGTTCCAATCGTGGATGAAATGCCGACGCAGGAGTTTGTGATCGATGTGAAGTATGATCTTGCCGCTCGGTCAGGGGCGGATTTTCTTTTGCATCACGCGGAGGGTGTTGAGCGGTAACTTCTGTAAACAGGCTTTTACGCTCATTGAGAATTGGCCTATTGTGCCCGGTTGCGCCCTGCGTGCAAGACTAAATCCAAGCTGTCCTCCGCGTGCATTTTGACGGCCGCATCTTGGCGGAGTTCTTGCAGGGTTGAAACCGCACGCTCTAAATTGACTGGGCCGTGGACGAAAGCGATGGATCCCAGAACAATTGCTGCACCACGACGAGCAGCTTCACCGGGATGCGTTGCAAATTCGAAGCACTTCTCTTGAACCCATTCCGGCGGTTCCGTATAGGAGGCCGCTATCAGTGCGCGGAGAATGCGCTCCGGGTCATTACTTGCGAACTCGGTTTCGAGTTCTCCCCGCGACATCTCTGGCGGCTGCTCGTAAATGAGGTTGTTTTGCAACTGGCGACATTGTAACTGTTGAAATCAGATATCTGAGTAAGTTTGTCAAGCATTTTTCGACTAGCTCCCTTTTCAGGTTCACTTAGAATCCACAATAAATTTCACAGGCTCGTTGCTGCGGCTGCCGAGACAGGAATCAGGGGCGAGCCACGCTTGGCCAAGGTCGCCAGATATCTGTTCTCGTCGTACGCCGCACCGTCTTGCCAGCAGCGAAACACGATGCGAATCCATTTGAAAGCCAAGGCTCGCACCGCAGCATGGTGATCCTTGCCACGCTGGCGCTGTTGCTGGTAATAGGCACGCGCCCAAACCGACTGGGCAATCGAGTGTCCCGCCCATTCGTGAAAACTCTGCCGCAGAAACTTCGGACACGCCCAGCGAAAATGCACCCATTTCTTTTTCCCGCTCCGCTCCGTCACCGGGGCAATGCCGCTGTACTTCTGCACCTCTTCTGCACTGGCATAACGATCGCGTTGTGAGCCCAGTGCCGCCAACAAACGTGGTGCCAACGCTGCTCCGGCTCCCGGAAACGATTGGAAAATGAAAAAATCGGGATGTGCTTCCGCTGCCTCCGTAATCTTGCCGTCCAGAGCCGCGATGCCCTCCAGCAGGGTGCGCAGCACTCGTGCGATCACTTGTACCACCATCCCTTTCGCCTCGATCACAGCTCGATCCCGAATCGCGGACATGGCCTGGCCGATCCCCTGCAGGCGCCACTCCGTGAGCTCGGGATGCCGGCCCCGGTGCTGGCGGAAGAACTTCCTCACTTCCGCCGGCGCAGCGGATTGTAACTCCTCCAACGACGGCCAGCGCTCTAACAACTCACACGCCAACTTCGTATCCAGCTTCGCAAACCATTCCAGCATCTGCGGAAAGTACACCTTCAAGTATCCGGTCAGGCGATTCAGCTGCGCCGTCTTTTCCTCCACCAGTTTGCGCCGCTCCTCCACCAGGTTCTGTACCCGCCGCGTCACTTCGTTATCCGGCCTCAAACGGCGTAGTTTGTCCCGGTTCTGCAGCAGCAGATCCAGCAGCAGATCCGCGTCTCGCGGATCATCTTTGGCTCCCGACGGATACAGCGCTTGCCGCATGCCCGCCGACATCGTCGACGGCACCGGATACAGATGCAGGCACTCATACTTTCCCAGCATGTATACCAGCGCGCCCTTCACCTGCTCCACCGCCACTGCGATCGGACCGTGCCCGAAGCGGCGACACAGTTCACTGACCCAGGCCTCCACCACTTCTGGCTTGTGCTCCAGTTCTCCGCCTTCCCGCTTCGCCGAATTGGCTGCCTGCAAGCACCACACGTGCTTCTGATCGGCCCAGTCCATGCCTACGAACGCCACAAACTCCGGCTCCCCGACTTTTTCCTTGGCTGCCATAGTCCTTATCCTCCTTGCCTATCCACATCCTGCAGAGGCTGGCTTTGCTTCGGCGAAACCCTTATAGTTGAGCCCTCTTGACTGCCTTGTTCCAGACTTCATCTGAGCATTCGTTTGGGAAGCAAAGCGCGTCCCGCGGTTCGAGATTCTGATTTCAAACATCGCGTGTTTGGCGATTAAACTCGTAACCGCAGGACGCCTCTGACGGCTCCCATTGTAGGAAGCCAGCAGAAAACTTCATCCGCAACCATTCGCACAGTCGGTGCCGCTTTTTCTGTACCTGTGAGAAACGAGAAATCCGATTGCTCCCGGGCTTCTCCATTGCTGATGCAGGGGAAGGGGATCCCCTTCCCCTGCACCCCATCCCCGAAGACGCAGATTTGCACAGACCCGACGAGACGGCACTGCTGTGCAAATCCCATCTCGTAATCTCTTCGGGCTAAGTAACTATAAGGCGATTTCACTCAGAACCCCCACAGGGGCAGGGTTGTGAGTGTAATCGGAATTTGCACGAAGCCGCTAGCGCGGCGGACGCTTCCGCGTGCTCGAAGGCAACGATCTGGAAGGTACCAGACTTTCCAGACCGGCGAGGCTTGAGGAAGGATCGGTCTTACGCTACGATGAAGCCATCCTCGGGCGATGGATTCATGTTTAGATCGATGAGCATCAATAACTGCCTTTTTGACAAAAGCCGCTTCTGGCAAGGCTTTCCAAGCGAAAATCGATTGAAATCCCATAGGGACTCTCCCGCATCCGCCGCCACCGCTAGCGGCTTCCTGCAAATCCCCCTATCGCAAGTGCCCCGGCGGCAAACACTGGGGCTTCCCGCCGATGCTCGGCGCCGGCGCACTTGTCGCCATCGGATACTCGGTCCGTCTTTTCAATAGGTTGCGTGGGAGTTAGTGGAGAGATTTTTCAACAACAACCCTTTCGGGACACTGCCAACTCCTCGGCTTTCATTGACTTGCCAGTTTCGCCCACTTAAGGTTTGCCACGCATGATCGGCTACGCTCACGGGCAAATTGTTCGCGGAGCAGAGCGTCAGGGAGAACTAACTACCGGCAACTCGATGAAGCTTGCCTTGTCGGGCGTGTGGTAGACACGCTGCTCGGTCTTGCGGTAATCCGCTGCCTTGGCCCAGAAGATGTTGGGGACGAACGTCTGCGGATTACGGTCATAAAGCGGAAACCAACTCGACTGGATTTGGACCATGATCCGGTGGCCGGCCAGGAAGACATGGTTCGCCGTGGGCAAGGCAAAAATGTAGGGGAGAGGCTTGTCGGGCACAATCGGCTTCGCCGTTTCCAAGCTCTCACGATAGCGGCCTCGGAAAATGTCGGCCGAGATCATCAACTGATAGCCACCAAGGCCCGGTTGGCCCGCCACCTCATCGGGATAGAGGTCGATCACCTTCACCACCCAGTCAGAGTCGGTGCCGCTGGTGGAGGCGACCAGATTGGCGATAGGCTGCCCACTGATCTTCAGCGGCGTGGTCAAGACGTCAGAGACGAACGCCACAACGTCGGGGCGGCCCGATGCTTCGCGCTGGTCGTCCACCAGCCACCGCGACCAAGACTCGTCATCAATGGGGCGGGCGCGGAAGGGCACCGGCTTCGACGGATCGGAAACATACTCGTCGAATGCCGCATCGCCGCGGGTGGGCGCGGCAAAGCTTAACTTCAAACCTGCATTCAGATAGAGCGGCGTCGGCCTTACGCCGCAGCCCGTTGCGCATCCAGCCGGCCACGCTGGCAAGCGCAGCCACTTGTTGGTGCCGGTTTCGTAGGCGGAGACAGGCGCAATGTCGGCTTTCGGCGCACCATCTTTCAGGTACTGATCCAGAAATGGCCGGAGAATCTCCCACCGAAAATACAGCGCGGTATCGCTGCCGAATTTCAAGGGGCCGAGCGTGCTGCCGTCGCCGATTTCCTGGGCGTGATGCCAGGGGCCCAGCACCAGGAACACCTTGTCGTTATTTGTGTCTTTGGGCTTGATTGCCTTGTAGACGGCGATGGCCCCGTAGATGTCTTCCTGGTCCCAGAGGCTGTGCACCAGCATCACCGGCACCTTGAGCGGCTCAGCGGCCAACACGCGGTCCACCGCCTGGTCGCGCCAGTAGGCGTCGTAACTCGGGTGCTTCAGGATCTTCTGCCAGAAGCCGACTTGCTCCAAACCGTGGAGACGCCCGAGTTCGCCCGCTGATCCCGCTTGCATGAACATGTCGTAATCGTCGAAGTAGCTCTTCCACCATTTGACGTCGGACCCTCGCGTTGCCTCCTGCTCATATATGTAGGGCATGCCCTGTTCGCGGAAGGCGCCGTTGTGAAACCAGTCATCACCCATCCAGCCATCGACCATAGGATTCATCGGCACCGCAACTTTGAGCGCCGGGTGCGGGTTGACGAGCGCCATCAGGGGCAGAAAGCCGTCGTAGGAAATGCCGAGGACTCCGACTTTGCCATTCGTTTCGGAAATATTCTTCACCAGCCAGTCGATGGTGTCGTAGGTGTCTGTGGCGTGATCGACGGGCGTCGGGTTCTGCGGCCCATGGAGCGGCCGGTTCATTACGTAGTCGCCTTCGGAGCCATGTTTGCCGCGCACGTCCTGGACCACGCGAATGTAGCCGCCTTCGATGATCACGTCGGTTGCGTTGTCATACCCCTGCAGGATGGGACCGAGATGCGAACTCTGGGCGTGACTCGTGAGTCTGCTTGCATCGTACGGAGTACGCGTTAACAGAATAGGCGCGCCTTTTGCTCCCTTTGGCACGATGATGACCGTGTGCAGCTTGACCCCATCGCGCATCGGGATCATGACGTCGCGCTTGGTGTAATCAAAGCTGACGGTGACAGGGTCGATTCTGGCCGGCGTTTCACTGGGCAAGTCGGGGTACTTGGCCGTCGGCGCACTGTTCTGCGCGGCCAGGGAGCTTACGAGCCAACAGACGCCGAGAACTATGAGCAGGAAATTCGCGGCCCGTGGAGATTCGACCTCGAATCCAAGAAACCTGTGCGACGCTACCATGAACTCACCTTTTGTCACGAGAGTGTACTACGGGAATCCGGTAAACAGGAGTTGCCATGTACATCGCCACCGTGCTAGATGAATGCGAATTGTTGACCGCTTTGGATGGGCCAAGGTCCGCAGGCCGGTGATGGCGAACAAGACTCTGGACAATCCCAGCAGATCTCGTCCGCCGAGTTCTGTTATCCGAACCCGTGAGGCGAGGAAAAACGCTGCGCCGAATAACGCGCCAACGAAACCCTTGCAGCAACGCTTATCAATCCCCGACGGCACCCTTGTCAAGGCCAAACCGAGTGACGGGCCTCACACCATCGAGTGACGGAAAACTCGCGCTGCTGGCGGGTGCGCTAAGCACGGTTGGGTGTGTGGCTAAGGTTCACGCTCTGGCAACGAACGCTCAGCGACGAGGGTCTGACGGGTAACTTCTGTTATCAGGCGTTAGCGCTCAAAACCCCGGTCAATGGGTCAGTGAGCGTAATCGCCAACCATCATTCGAGACGGAATGTCACCTCAATGCTGATCTCAGTCGCAACCGGCACGCCATCCTTCATTCCAGGCTCAAACTTCCAGGTCTTGACAGCATCGATCGCCTTCTCATCCAGTCCCTTTCCTAGCGATTTCACCACCTTGATATCGCGTGTATTGCCGTCGGTCCCGACGATCAGCGAAAGCACGCATGTGCCCTTGAACTTAGCCTTGCTAGCCTCCTCTGAATATCCCGGCTCCGGTGAATAAATTACCCGAGGAGCGCTAAATCCGCCCGGTAGTAGCGTGTGGTCGGCAGCCTTT
Organism: uncultured Acidobacteriaceae bacterium; assembly: GCA_963730845.1. Taxonomy (GTDB): domain Bacteria; phylum Acidobacteriota; class Terriglobia; order Terriglobales; family Acidobacteriaceae; genus Acidiflorens. Next base: position 231,519 of record CAVSTM010000017.1, read on the forward strand.
TTGTACCACGCGTCCGCTTCGGAATGATCTTGTGGAACCCCAAGACCTTTCTCGTAGAGTGACCCGATGTGGTTTTCCGCCTGAGCGTTACCCTGATCTGCCGCCTTGCGGTACCAGGCCATGGCTCTCGCGTAATCCTGGGTGACTGCCCAACCCTGCTGGTAAAGGTAGCCAATGGCACTCTGCGCTTCGGCGTCTCCTTTATCGGCGGCTCTGTTATACCAGGCCATCGCTTCGGCATAACTTTGCTCAACTCCCAATCCATTTTGGTGAAGCCGACCAAGGTAGACTTGCGCCTTAACGTTCCCCTGCTCGGCGGCTGCCTGGTACCAAGTCGCTGCCTCGGAATAATCCTGTTTGACTCCGAGCCCGTTGTAGTAGAGGAACCCAATATTAGCGCTCGCCCTCAGATTCCCTTGTTCCGCCGCCTTGCGATACCAAGTCATCGCCTCGCCGTAATCTTGTTTGACTCCCCACCCATTTTGAAAAAGCCAGCCGATGTTATTTTGGGCCTCGGCATTGCCTTGATTGGCTGCCTTGCGGAACCAGTTCATGGCCTCCGTATAGTCCTTCGCTATTCCCAACCCGTTCTCGTAGAGCCACCCAATGTTGTTTTCAGCAGCAGGATCGTTTCGGTCCGCCGCTTTGCGAAACCAAATCATCGCCGAGGAATAATCCTTCTGGGCCAAATAATCATTACCGAGTCGTACCTGCGCGTCAGGTGTCGTCGGTTGCGGTGTGGAGACGTTCTGAGCAATGGCTCCAGACCAGAGCAGCGCCATGCTGATGACCTTGAAGTAATGGCTGTTACTCACAACTTAAATCTCCGGGATCTCGCGCAAACCACGCAGAGGTAGATTCATCGAAGCTACGGGCAGCCAGCTTATCTTAGCGCGGAACTTCGGTCTTAGGGTGTCGATTGTCGTAAGCAGGCGTTAGCACAAGCTTGCGCCGTTTGTTCGCCGTGGCCGTGGCTTTACGGTTTCGGAAATCGTGAATCTTGGCCGGGTTCTGAGTGTAATTGGGATTTTACGTCAACAACGATCCGGCCAACCGGGCGCTCGGCCCACGCCCTGTAGGGAGGCTCCGAGTGGGGCAGCGTTGGAGGTGATAGGGCCGGTCAGTTAACGGTCAGAACTTGCCCGCGACTGGTGCCACCGCTAGAGCAGCCGAGGTCGCCGGTATTGCCGCCGGGCGTCTGCACCACCACGTTGAAGCTTCCGGGACCGGGAATCATGAAGGATGTAATGGTGACCGTGAGCTCAGCAGTGCTGATCACGGTGGTGGCGAGGGGGGCGCCATTGAAGACTACACCGGAGGAGGAAACAAAATGGCTGCCGGTTGCAGTGATGACGAAACTGGGCGGCAACTCTGAAAAGACCATCGTTGTTGGAGAGATCGAGTTGAGGATTGGTACGGGGCGTGCGCTCCCGCAGAGGGGATTCAGTGCATTGCACCCCGGAAGGAGCAAAAGGGCGACCAGCCACGAACTGAGGCGAACGATCCGACAGGAAGAGGGCATGCGCTGAGTGTAACTTACCTGACAGGGCGGGGCGTTAACTGTTGACGGCATCAAGGCGATTGCACCCACAACCCGCTTGATGAGTGCTATCGCGATTTGTACGTCAACAACTGCATTCCCTCGTCGTTCACCTGATCTTCTTGGCGTGGATTTCCTGTCCGTCGTTGCGGTGATAGGTGTAGCCAGTCACGTGGCCCTGAGCGTCACGGACAAACGTGATGCTTCCGAGATCATCCTTGAAGAAGAATGTTTCCGAACCCAAGGGGAAGGCCTCGTCCTCATCTCCACCCAGGTTTGACCATAGCTTCCCGTCCTTCAGCGAGACGGTCTCGACTTCGTCAAGGGGACGCCACTGGTATTGGCCAACATAATCTTTGTAAGCGTTGGTATCCACGGCAACCGGCTTGCGGAAATTTACCGGCAGCAGACCCCATTGCCTTGCAACCAGCAGCCAGGAGCCGTTTTTCTTGACATAAGTCTCGGTTTGACGTTCTTCACTGATGATGTCGGCATCCGTAAACTGCTCGTGTCCGGTGAGTCGAAAGTTAATCACTGCTGCATTGCCATAGACGTGGATCACGTAGTCACGCGGATTCACCGAGCGGTCGTACTCAAGGGGCAGCTTCCCCACGTGTTCGATAAATTGGGCCTTCGTTTGTAGGGTCCCATCTTCGGTGCTAAAGATGCAATCATCGGAGACGTAGCCGGACCAGGCCGACATATCCCGCCTTAGAGCAGTTTCCCTCAGTGCGTTGCGGACCTTGAGCACTTCCTGTTGGGCAGGCGAGAACTTCGGCTGGTCTTGAGCGTAGAGCGGGCTGGCAGAAAGGCAGAGTGCAACCAAAATGCAAGTGAAGGAACGCATGTTTTGCTCCGCGAACGAGCGAAGACGCAACTCGGTCGGCCCGCATTCTACTCCAATCCAATAGGTTTGGAGGGACTGACCGGACCGGGAATTGATAGTTGATGAAAACAGGCGATTACACTCAGAACCCCCCGCAGGTATCAATGGGCGTTATTCTGGTAGCCTGTCGGTGTGCCAAACCGAGCAATCGAGATTCACGACTCTGCCGTTGATCGGATAGCCATGGAGAATGGTACGGCACTAATACACTTTCCATCGGTCTACATCCATCAGTCCGAAGGCAGGCTCTTTGAGGGTGCCGGAACCGGTTGGACTCAGGAAGCGGTATTGAGCATTACCGACGCGCAGGTCGATGGCGCGTTCTCTGCGGCTCTGCAAGTCTGGGACGGGGATATCGTCTATCTGTCTGACGGATCATTGAGGATGGGCGAGGTGATCTCTGACAACTTGATACCGATTCCGTTGAGAATCACCGCAGATATTCAATTGACGCTGGAATCCTGCGGCGAGACGGTTCAGGTTCGTGGCACCAGTGCGCACTTAGAGCTTATCGGTGAGCCAAGGTACGTCGAGGAGTTCAAGCCCCGAAAACGATAGCTGACGTTATCAGGCGTTTACGCTCAAAACCCCTCAATGAACGCTATCTTTGGGGATGTTGCGACAACTGTCCGATCAGTGGGGTCCGGCCTTGGCTTATATTCAGCAGATGCGGCTTTGCCAAACCCAGACTTACTGAAGTGGGGTTTCAGTGCCCTGGCAACTGCTGATCGAAGACGTACCGGCCTTGCGCACGACTGCATCCTGAACCGAACAGAAGGAGTTCACGCCCGTCTGATTCGCGCTCACCGGGTTTGCCCACGCAGCATAGCCACTCGCCGAGCCCGCCACCGAGAACGAATAACCGCTCTTAGTGCCAGAAGCCAGTGTGGTATCGATCATGCAGGAGCCCGCCGAAGTGGGCACGTTGGTTCCCGTGCAAGTGCCCGAAAGATGGCTCAGGACGGACGCAAAGCCGATCGTCGGATAGTTGGAGTAGTACGAAATCTGCGCCGTGTTGATGGTACGAAGCGACGCCACAGCGGACGATTCATTGGCCGCGATACGCGCGCGCAATAGGTTCGGGATAGCAATCGCTGCAATAATTAAAATGATGGCTACGACGATCAGCAGTTCGATCAGTGAGAAACCCTTTTGTTTCCGAATTTGGTAGCTCCGCTCCAGCTTGGACCCGATTTAATGGCAAGGGGACCTAACTCACTTGTACCTGAGGGACGGTCATTTAGGAAGATGACCAAGGTAAAGAAACGGCGATTACGCGCAGAACCAAATTGCAGCTGCTGCGCGGACCGTTACAGACATCACGAGAGAGCACGGAGAATCGTCCGGGCGCGTAGGATACTCATTCTTAAGCGTCAAGCGCAATGTGCGGTGAAATCCGCTTCAATTGAAGTGAACAGTGTGCCGCCACAATCTAATGAACACTGTGATAACGGTCACAGCGCCACGTGACGGGTGAAGCATTTCTCAGTTGATGTAAACAGGCGTGTCTGTTGAAAAAGTTCCTCAGTTGGTGCTTGTGGCGGTGCAATTAGCCTTGTATGGAGCTCTTAGGAATCGTTATTGGACAGCTAAAGGACAGCTGGCCAAAAGCCTGCTTTCTCGTCATCGTGTGAGATGCACCATCATTCTTTACTCGTCCATTTGAGTGTTGTTGGAGCGGCCACGGTTCTGGTTTTTACTCGTAGTTCAGGTTTTGCCCGAGCCATCGCTCGACTTCAGCTACGCTCATTCCCTTGCGTTTGCTGTAGTCGGCGACCTGGTCGCGGTCAATCTTGCCGAGGCTGAAATATCGCGATTCGGGATGGGCGAAGTAGAGTCCACTCACGCTTGATCCGGGCCACATCGCAAACGACTCCGTGATCAGCATCCCTGTATTCGCCTGAACATCGAGCAAACGCCAGAGCGGACCTTTTTCGGTGTGATCCGGACACGCCGGGTAACCTGCGGCCGGCCTGATGCCGCGATATTTCTCTTGAATAAGATCTGCGTTGCTCAGGCCCTCCGCACAACCATAACCCCATTCATCACGCACGCGTTTGTGCAGGCATTCGGCGAAAGCCTCAGCCAGGCGATCGGCGATGGCCTCCGCCATGATCGCGTTGTAGTCGTCGTGCTTGGCTCTGTAGCGAGTCGCACAGTTCCTTTAAGCCGATCCCGCTGGTTACCGCGAAGGCACCGATGTGATCGGGCAAGCCCGTTTCCTTCGGCGCGATGAAGTCGGCGAGAGACCGGCACGGCTCGCTGCCTTCCTTGTTTGATTGTTGTCGGAGGAAGTGGAATCGTTCGAGCACTGTCCCGCGTGTGCTCGTCCGTGTACAGTTCGACATCGTCGCCCACGGCGCTGGCGGGAAACAAGCCGTATACGCCTCGCGCTGTGATCAGTTTCTTCTCAATGATGACATCCAGAAGAGCGTTGCCTTCGGCTGAAGACCTGGCGCGCCTGCGCACCATGCTCTGCGTGTTCAAGAATCCGGGGATAAATTCCTTTCAGTCCCCAGGTATGGAAGAACGGGCTCCAGTCAATGAACTCGCGCAGCGTCGCCAGCGGAAAGTTGTCCAGCACGCGCACACCGGTGAATGAAGGCGTGGGCAGGTCTTCCGCGCGCCATTCGATCGGAGTCCGCCTCTTGCGAGCGTCCTCAAGTGAGACGACACTTAACTTCGGCGCGGAGTGGGCTTTGCGTAGCGCCTCGTAGTCGGCGCGATGCTGCGCCACGAACGCAGACTTACCTTCGTCGCTCAGAAGGCTGGTCGTGACGGGCACTGCCCGGCTGGCGTCGAGGATGTGGACTACCGGCTCACTATAATGCGGCGCAATTTTGACGGCCGTGTGCGCCCGGCTCGTGGTTGCACCGCCAATGAGCAGCGGCAACTTGAAGCCCTGACGCTCCATCTCGCGGGCCACATGCACCATCTCGTCGAGAGACGGAGTGATCAGCCCGCTGAGTCCGATCATGTCCGCCTTTTCCGCCTTGGCGCGTTCGAGGATCTTTTCGCACGGGACCATCACCCCCATGTCGATGACTTCGTAGTTGTTGCAGGCGAGGACGACTCCGACGATGTTCTTGCCAATGTCGTGAACGTCGCCCTTGACCGTCGCCAGTACGATTTTTCCCTGCGCCTTGACCACTTCGCCAGCCGCAGCCCTAGCTTCCTTCTCGGCTTCCATGAACGGAGTGAGGTGCGCCACGGCCTTCTTCATCACGCGAGCAGACTTGACCACCTGGGGCAAGAACATCTTGCCCGGCTCCGAATAGATCGCCGACCACGCTCATGCCTGCCATCAACGGACCTTCGATAACCAATAGAGGACGGCCGAGCTTGACGCGAGCTTCCTCGGCGTCAGCTTCAATGTATGTGTCGATGCCCTTGACCAGCGCGTGAGAAAGTCGCTCCTCGACCGTGCCGTTGCGCCATTCTTCGGCCTTCTTTTCATTGACTGCCTTGCCGATGCCCTTCAGCTTTTCGCCGTAATCTACCAGCCGCTCGGTCGCGTCAGGACGGCGGTTCAGCAACACGTCCTCGACCAACTCCTTCAGCTCCGGCTCAATCTCTTCGTAGACCTCGAGCATTCCGGCATTCACAATGCCCATGTCCATGCCCGCCGCGATGGCGTGGTAGAGAAACGCGGAGTGAATCGCTTCGCGGACCTTGTTATTGCCGCGAAAACTGAACGAGATGTTTGAAACGCCGCCACTCACCTTCGCGTGCGGCAGGTTGGCCTTGATCCAACGCGTGGCGTTGATGTAGTCGACCGCGTAGTTGTTGTGCTCCTCCATGCCAGTGGCAACGGTGAGGATATTGGGATCGAAGATGATGTCTTCGGGTGGAAACCCGACTTCATCAACGAGAATGCGGTAAGCGCGCTCGCAGATGCGGATTTTATCGTCGTAAGTGGCAGCTTGGCCCCGTTCGTCAAAGGCCATTACAACCACTGCCGCCCCGTATTTCAGAACTTTCGCAGCGTTCTGGCGAAACTTCTCTTCGCCTTCTTTCAACGAAATCGAGTTGACGATGCCCTTGCCCTGCATGCACTTCAAGCCCGGCCTCGATGACCTCCCATTTCGAGGAGTCCACCATAAAGGGCACCTTGGCGACTTCCGGCTCACTCCCTAGCAATTGCAAGAAGCGCGTCATGGCCGTGACGCCGTCGATCATGCCCTCGTCCATGCAGATGTCGAGGACATTCGCTCCATTCTCGACTTGCTGGCGGGCGACGCTTACTGCTTCTTCATATTTGCCTTCTTTGATCAGCTGCGCGAACTTGGGCGAACCGGCGACATTGGTCCGCTCCCCGATCATGATGTAGACACCGGCCTGCTGGGTGAAGGGCTGCGATCCCGAGAGACGGAGTGGCTTTGCCTTCGTGGGCTCGGGCGCGCTTGCGCTGTCTGATTCGCTCACGCGGGACTCTCGATCTGGTCGGCGGCGTAGGATTCCTCGAGTGGGCTGCGTCCCCCACTTTCGCGGAGGCTGGCCTTCGAGCGCTTTGGCGATCGCCGCGATGTGCTCAGGAGTATTTCCACAGCAGCCGCCGGCGATGTTGATCAACCCTCCCCGCGCAAAGTCACCCAGATAACGGGCCATGTCTTGCGGGCCGCAGATCGAAGCCGGTTTCCGACAGCGGATTCGGCAAACCGGCATTGGGGTAGCACGAGATCGCCACGTCCGCCTTTTCCGAGAGCTCCTCCAGAAACGGATACATCAGATCGGGACCGAGAGAACAGTTGAGCCCCACCGACAACGGTTTCACGTGCCGCACCGCGTTCCAGAACGCCTCGGTCGTCTGCGCCGAGATCATCGTCTCGCCGCCACGCCCCACCGCCGCCGAGATCATGACTGGCAGTTCCTTGCCGTCCTTATCGAACACCTCACGAATTGCGACGAGCGCGGCCTTGGCGTTCAGCGAGTCGAAGATCGTCTCGACCAGGAGCAAGTCTGCGCCACCGGCGATGAGAGCCGCGCACCTGCTGCGTGTAAGCGGCTTTGACCTGATCGAAAGTGACCACCCGAAAGCCTGGATCGTCGGCATCGGGCGAGTTCGAAAGAGACACGGTCAGCGGCCCAATTGCTCCCGCTACGAACCGCTGACGCGAGGTTGCGGTTCCGACACGATCGGCCCATTCACGGCACTGCCGCGCCGATTGCTCGTTGATGTCCCAAGCCAGGCTGCCGAGAAACGGATCATCGATGATCTTTTGGTAGAACGCGGGATCCTTGCGGCCGCCGCGCTCCCGCGGATCGTCGACAAAGAATTCGCTCTGGGTGATGCTGGTTGCCCCAAAGGTGTTTGTCTCGATGATGTCCGCGCCCGCTTCCAGAAACCGGCGATGGATGTCGCCAATCATTTCTGGCTTGGTCAGCGAGAAGAGGTCACCGTTGTTCAGAAGGCTCTTCGTCGAGTCCTTGAATCGCTCTCCTCGGATATCCGCTTCCGTCATGCCATAGGTGCGGATGGTCGTGCCCATCGCTCCGTCGATGATGGCGATTCGATTGTCCAGGATCTTTCCAAGAGGATGTTGGTGGACTTTCTTCATATCTCTTTGATGATCTCAGGCAGCCTTCGATTCGGCCTTAACTTGGCGACATTTCCCCGAAGTATAGCCTCGTTTATTATAGCGATGTGGCAGGATGTCCAAGCTTTGAGGCGTGTGATCACTGAAGTAATCGTGATAACGTTGAATGTCTTCCGACCCGAAAGGGCTGACGGAGAAGACCTTCATCCTGAGACCTTGACGACAAGGCTTTCCACGGAGAATTGAAAAGAGTGCACACTACAGCCATCAAGTCTCACACCAGCCGAATGCCCTTCGTCGCGGCGGGCGCGGTCACAGGCATCGGCAGCCTGCCTCTCACGTCGGTCACGTCGGCGATTCGTTCCGTCGCCGAATTCTCGCCGGAAGTTCCTTTTTGGCCGCAGTTGCCTCAACTCTCACAACAGGAGAGTATCGTCGGCCAGGGCCTCGGTATTGTCGAAAACCTGATTGAGCCTCGTGATGAAGGCTACGGTTATCAGGTGAAAGAAGGCCAGCTCGATTCGGTTCTCGAAATTCTTCACCGGAGTAGCGGGGAGTTGACATCGGCAAACGCGGCAGGCTTCGGCGCGTTCGAAGAAGCATTGTCATCTGGTCTCTTCAGCTCCGCAGTCGCCGTCAAGGGGCAGATCGAGGGCCCAATCACGCTGTCGGCGTATCTGTTCCATAAGGGCCGGCCCTTCCTGGCCGATCCAGCACTTTTTGCAGCCATCGCATTTCATGTTTCGCAGATCATCGGCTGGCAGATTGATCGCCTGAAATCAGCTGGCCTGCCTGTGCTGCTGTTTGTCGATGAACCAGCCTTGTGCCTGGACGCACCTGTCGCGAACGCTGTCCCAGAGGAACAGCGGCTCAATGCATTGGCGGCCACGTTGGAGGATGCTCGAATTCGCGGAGCCTATGCTGGACTGCATTGCTGCGCAGCACGTCCCTTCGAGCGCATGTGCCGCGTGCAGCCAGACATCATTTCGTTCGATGCCCATGAAGGACTCGACTCGTTCTTTGCGGATTGGCATGCGCTGGACTTCATGCAACAGGGCGGAACGGTTGCCTATGGAATAGTCCCCACCCGGCCCGGAGTGAACGCCGTCGATTCGGCGAGCATCTTCATCCGCTGGCTGAAAGCCGCGTCCCTGGCTGGTGATCCTCAGAAATTTGCCCAGCGTGCGATGATCACGGCAACCTGTGGACTTGGACTACTTGACACGTCCGCGGTCGCGGAGTCGTTCGGCGTCGCGCATAGCGTCAGCAAACTGATCCGGTCCCTCGCAGGTTCGCCAGAATTGGACGAAGAAGTCGCACTCGGAAACTAGTCTCGATTTCCACAACAACTCTGAGAGCTAAGCATCTTTCGATTTTACGAAAGTAGTTCAAATCCCGCTTGGAACAGCCTAGAGGCCAGAGTTGACGCGATTACGCTCAAAACCCATCAATGAGCGTTATCGGGATTTGTACGAAGCCGCTGGCGCGGCGGACGCTAGCGCGTGTTCGAGGATCGGCAGTTGGTGAGGGATTGAAGAAAGAAGTAAGTTGGGTCACAGAAAAAGGAGGTCCCTGTGACCCAACTACGCCAAAAGATGCTGGAGGAACTCCAGCGTCGTAATTATTCCCATCGTACAACAAAAACCTACGTCCGAATCGTCCGCGAGTTCGCGACGTATTTTCATCAGCCGCCCGACAAGCTTGGGCCCGAGCAAATCCGGCAGTATCAGGCCCATCTGTTCCAGAGCAAGAAGCTATCTCCAGCCACGGTCTCGCAGTATGTGTCCGCCTTGCGCTTCTTGTTCATCAAGACACTGCATCGGCATTTTCTCGCCGAGTACATTCCGTTTCCAAAATCCCGCAAGCGATTGCCGACCGTGCTCAGCCCGGAGGAGGTGGCTCGACTCATCGACTCGGCCCGCAATCTCTATCACCGCACCCTGCTCATGACCTTATATTCCACCGCCATGCGCCGGGCCGAACTCTGCCGACTGAAGGTGCCTGACATCGACAGTCAGCGCATGATGATTCGCATTAACCAAGGCAAGGGCCGCCGCGACCGCGATGTCCCCTTAAGTCCCAAACTGCTCGAGACCCTGCGCGTCTACTGGCGCTGGATGAAGCCCACCACTTATCTCTTTCCCGGTACCGTGAAGGGAGTGCGCGCCGACGTGCCCATCAGTGTCAACACCGTTTGGTTAGCCTGCCGGCAAGCCGCTCAAGTCGCCGGCATCTCCAAACGCATTTCCCCACACTGTCTACGACACAGCTGTGCGTCTCACCTTCTCGAAGCCGGTGCCGACCTGCGCACCATTCAGGTCTTACTCGGTCATTCCCGACTGGAGCACACTCTGGTCTACCTCCATCTTTCACGCAAGCATCTGCAGGCCATTCCCAATCCGCTCGATACTCTGGAAATATCCGGCCTCGACGGCATACCACGTTCCCGGAGGCTTAAGAAAAAATGACTCGGCCCCTCCTCGAGGTGGCCGACATCGTTCGCGCGCAAGGCGATCGCTTCATCCAGAACAACTTCCGTTGGATCCATTGGGCCCATCGGAAAGTACTGCGCGCGATCGCTCGCTGTCGTACCGCGGCTCTCGGCGGGCATCGCGACCAGTGTCCTCGCTGTGGCTATCGCACCACCTCTTATAACAGCTGTCGCGATCGCCATTGCCCAAAGTGTCAGAGTGGCGCTCGCGACAAGTGGATTATGGCTCGGCAGAGTGAACTTCTGCCCGTCCCCTATGTCCACGTTGTCTTTACTCTGCCTCACCAACTCTCCCCACTGGCGCTGCAGAACAAGAAGGTCCTCTATGACCTCTTGTTCCGCGCCAGTGCAGAGACCCTACAAGAGGTAGCCCACGATCCTCGCCACCTCGGGGCCGACATCGGCTTCCTTTCCGTCCTGCATACCTGGGGACAGAACCTGCTGGCTCATCCGCACCTCCACTGCGTCATTCCCGCCGGTGGCCTCTCACCCGACCGTACTCGGTGGATTCATCCCCGCTATCCCTTCTTCCTGCCCGTTCACGTACTCAGTCGCATCTTCCGCGGCAAGTTCGTCGCCGGCTTAAAGCGTCAGTTCCAGCAACACCAGCTCACCTTCGCCGGATCTCTTCAACCTCTGGCCAACGAGAAAGCCTTCCGCTCCTTCTTACGCCCCTTGTTCCGTCAGAACTGGGTCGTCTACGCCAAGCCACCCTTCGGCGGTCCCCATCATGTCCTGGGCTATCTCGCCCGTTACACCCATCGCGTCGCCATCACCAACCACCGCCTCCTGGCCTTCGAGCAGGACCAGGTTACTTTCCGCTGGAAAGATTATGCCCACGGAAATAAGAACAGAACCATGACGCTCGGTTCGCAGAAGTTCCTACGCCGCTTTTTGCTCCACGTCCTGCCTCGCGGCTTTGTCCGCATCCGCTTTTTCGGCTTCCTCGCCAATCGGCGGCGTACCAAACTCCTGCCCCTCTGTCAGCGCCTGCTCGCCGACTATCCCACGGCGCACACATCCGCAGCCGTCACTTCTTCCCCCACTCAGCCCACTTGTTTCCGCTGCCCAAAATGTTCCACTCCCATGCTTATCGTCGAAAGATTCTCTGTCATTCCTGCTTGGCAACTCTCGACCAGGAGCGCCTACCTTGACTCTTCCTAATCATCCATCCATGCCGCTCTCCACAGCGCGAGCTTCTGCTCCAAAAGCCCTAGTGTCTGTACTCACCGAAATCCACCTCAATCCACCACTTACTTTCGTAAATTACCCTCACCGGATCGCCTCCTCGGACCTACTAACACTCTCGCCGATATCTTTTACCAGCTCGCCCAACCCAACCCTACGACGAACAAATCACGAATCGCGCATGCAAAACCCATAGCTCCCCCGCGTCCGCCGCGCCAGCGGCTTCGTACAAATCCTCCTATCGCAAGTGCCCCGGCGGGAAACACTTGGGCTTCCAGCCGATGCTCCGCGCCGGCGCACTTGTCGATGGAAACTAAGATTTTGCGGCAACTGACGATGGGCGCCAGGTTTCCGGGTGGTTCTGAACCCACAAAGATTCAACTATGTCCTGCTCACTCCTCGAGCCTGAGCACGTCCTATGGATCGTTCCCGCAGCGAGAGGGGAGCCGAGGACTTATCGATTCGCAGATTGTCTGGATGCGGAGGTAACGGGGCGAAAAGGAATCATGGTGAACGGTGCTTGGTGAATTCGTCGGCAGTCATGGCTCTCCTCGTCATTCCCAGCCAGGTGACGTGGTCGTATTTCTCTTTTGGAGTAGTTCTGGCGATCGGGCTGGTGACGATTTTTCTTCGCGGCGATTGGCAAAAGGCGCGAGGATTCGACAAGGTGATTCTGTTCGGGCCGCTGTTCTACGCGGCACCACTGGCGTGCTTCGGCACCGAGCATTTCACACTGACGAAGATCATCGCGTCGCTCATACCGGCGTGGATTCCGTGGCATCTGTTCTGGGCGTACTTTGTAGGCGGTTGCTTTATCGCGGCCGCGCTGAGCCTGGTGACGAGGATTCAGGCGCGTCTGGCGGCGAGTTTGCTGGCCTTGACGTTTTTCCTTTTCGTCGTGCTGATGGATGCCCCGGGCTGGGCACGGCATCCGCAAAATCGGTTTTTCCTGGCGCTCGCGCTGCGGGAAATTATCGTTCAGCGGTGGCCCCCTGGCATTGGCAGCGAGCCTCGGCGACGAGTGGCGGGAGCGCGGCAGGCACATCGTGGCGATGATTGCGCGATACTTCGTTGCCATTCCCGTGCTGTTCTACAGCTTCGAGCAATTCATGCACGGCGATCGCGTTCCCGGCATTCCGCTGGAAATGGTGACTCCCGCGTGGATCTTCGGACACGGCATGTGGACGTACCTGACGGCCGTGGTGTACGCAGTCGCGGGGACGATGTTGCTTATTGGCAAGAAAACTCGCTCGGCAGCGACGTGGGTGGGCTTGACCGTGCTCGTCGTGGTGTTGGTGGTATACGTGCCGATCGGAATCGTGGGACGCACCAGCCTCGAAAGCCTTAATTACCTGGCGGATACACTGATGTTTTGCGGCACCGTTATTCTCCTCGCTGGTGCCATGCCCCTAAACCGCAGCCTTGAGTGTTAATGAGCGTAATCGGGATTTAACAACAACGACGATTTTCGTCACAATCATTCCCGGAGTCGCCGAGTTTGTTGCGGCTGCAGTCATGCCATCCATTGTGCCCGCCGGGTACTTATGAGGTGCGGCTGGTTCTTGGAAGCTAGAGTGCTGAAAGCAAGTCTAATCGGGAAAGAATTGCCATTTCCAAGCAGCAGTAGGTTATGAGAATTGGCCAACGTGGTCAGTGAGCGTAATCGAGATTCTTGCAACAGCGACGACAACGCGGACTGTCTAACTTGCTTCAAGTGCAGTGAGAATCTCTTGGTTGCTCATAATGGCGGCGATTTTGTCTTCCATGTACTTCATCGAAATGTCATGGTGTTCTCGGTCGTAGGAATCAACGCAGTCCGCCGCCACAATAGTTTCCCAGTCTCTCTGATATGCATCAATCGCCGTCACGCGGATGCAGGCGTGCGTATTAATTCCGGCAAGAATAATTGCGTCAGGCCGTAGTCGTCGGAGCAACTGATCAAGCTCGGTCTGATAGAAGGCGCTGTACCGTTTCTTTATCAGCACGGGGTCTGATGAAGCAACCGCCAGATCAGGGGCAATCTGGCATCCGGTCGTCCCTTTGATGGTGATCCGAATACCCTTAGTTCTCATTTCTGGAAACGCATCGCTGAGATCAGGCTCGAACTCCTGGCGAACCCAAATGATTGGGTGCCCATGTTGACGCATAAGGCCAATGAGGTCGTTGATCGACCGGACCAGCTGTTGCTTCGGGGTCGGTAACCATTTCTCAAGAAGATCATTCACCATGTCAATGACGATTAGGACTGGTCGTCGCATGGTTATTCCCTTAGCCACAGATACCCAGGCAGATAAATGTTACGCCCGCCGCAAGGAGGAACACGCCCCAATTCACTTTCCCAATCCTGAAGGCTGAGACAATAATCCAAACGCTGCTGCCAAAAAGCGTAAGGAGCGAGATCGCCATTTCAATGAAGTAAGGCACTGGGAAGAACGAGAAAAACGCAGCCCCTAGGAAACCGGAGATCGAAAACAGCAGCGAGAAAGGGGAGATCCCCGCCGCAATACCGGCTCCCGCGGCGATGAGCTCTTCGCTACGAGTTGAGAGGAGTAACACGGAAAGCACGTAGAGCGCGAATGGGAGCGCAACCCACAGGATTGAAATCCACAGCGGAACTGGAACGCCGCTAACCCCGACCCCTGGGTGATGTTCATGCCACTGCTTGTCCGAAATAAGTGTGACGAGCCAACAAGCGCATGCGGCCAGCAGTGACAGATGTAATGCGATCCGGATTCCGTGCCGGGGAACCGGACGATTCCCGCTGCTATCAAATGGAGCTGGGGTTGGAAGAGTCACCATGGCTCGCCAAAGACTAAAGCTCATGATAGCGAAGATGGCGACCAGCGAGATTCATTCTGGCCCCCTGACCTGACTTAGGTAACTCCCGGACCTTCAACGCTTACGCGGGGCTGCCATAGCTAGGTCGATCAGTGTAATCGGGATTTATCGCGAACAACCGTGGGTGTTGAAAAAGTCACCGTCGTTAGCAGGTGGGGGAGTTCAGAAGCGTGGTAGTAACGATCGGCAGGATGGCCGCGCGAAAGGTATAACAGTTCCCTTGATCTTCGGTAACTTTCTTTTGAAACTTATCCTGCTAACTTGAACTGAGGCACGCGCCTCGACCGCGTCGGGTGTCAAAATCAATTTCTCTGCGAGGGACCATGAAGCGATTCGCAACCGTTCTCGCCATTTCTGCGTCATTTTTGTTAGGAGGGGCCGTATCTGCTGTTGCTCAGGACGAGCACCGAGAACGAGAAGAGGTGCGCAAAGAAGAACGTCACGAAGCCCACGAAGAACAGAGGCACGAGGCGCATGAAGAGCGGCGTGCCGAAGATGTGCACGTGGCTCATGAGGAGCGCGTTGCACATGAAGAGAGGCGCGTGGAGCTTCGGCGAATTTCAGATGAACATTTTCGCGCGCACTTCGGACGTGAGCACTACTTTGCCGTTGGCCGCGTGACTGTGGTGGCAGGCCATCCGCACTTCGCGTATGGCGGCTACCGTTTCGAAATCGGACAGCCCTGGCCTGCTCGATGGGCATACACCGACCACTGCTATATCGATTTCGTCGAAAGCCGGTATTTTCTGTTTAATGTGCGGTATCCGGGAGTGCGGGTTGCGGTAGCCGTGGTGCCTTGAGGAAAAGTTAACTCCGTCTAATGAGGTGGCGTGGTCCACGCTTACCCTCGCGGGCGAGAGCACCCGCGTCACATAATCTCGCTTCGAAGAAAGCAACTGCGGCCACCACAGTGGTCCGCAGAATCGCAGTGCGAGCCTCAGGCACTATCAACATTGTGAGATTTTACCTTGATAGTTGCTGTTAACAGGCGTTTATACTCAAAAACCCCTTCGGCGGGGTCAATGAGTATAACCGGGATATTTCGACAGTTAGACTTTGCCTGGCCGACGCCCAAGGGTCGGAAGCCAGCGATTTACGGAGTGCTTGTACTGCACATAGCTCTCGCCGTACCGCTTCTCCAAAAAGGGCTCTTCCCAGAGAACCACGATCCCGTGCAGAACGAGAAATAGAATCACCGAGAAGAGCAAAATCGAAATCGACCGACAAAACAGCGCCAACCCAAACATCGTGGTCACAAGTCCCAGAGACATCGGGTTTCGCATATAGCGGAAGGGACCAAGAACGACAAACCTGGTTGGGATAATGCCTGGTGTACTGAGCATTCCGCCGCAGAATAGAACAATGGTTCCGCCCGCCAAAAGCAGTACCATCCCCGCTGGTTTCAGCCATTCCGGCAGCGCCAGGCCGATGACCGGATCCAGCCTGCGCAGATACAAAGAAGCCCAACCCATAAACAGCACTGCGGCAACGACTCGCGTGATGGTCCAGAGAACAATCAGTGTTCGGTGCATCTGCAACTCTTCCTCGCACCATCGCTGGGATTTTATCTCGGAATCGCTTCAATTCCGTTCTCGGAGAGCTTGCCCGACCCTTGTAAGTGTAGTCGAGATTTAACGCCAATCAAGCCTTGACCTCAGCTGTGGCCTGGGAACAACGTCTTGACTTTGTTTCTGCCCCCGAGGTGTCATGACCCCGGAAACTGAAGCGCCACTTTCCTTCCCTCAGTTCCGCAGCTAATCCGGTCCTGATAACTTGCGTGTAGCCGAGTCCAGGAAGTCCCATGACCGGCGAAGTGTTTTCTCCCACGCGAACTCTTAGGTCTGCCGCTATGCTGATTTGTGTCTTTTCACTACTGTCCGGCTAAAAGTTGAACAGAATCAACTGATTGCCGATGTCGAATAAATCGTTATCGGAGTCGCACGCTTGAAGTGCCCGTAAAATGGGCGTTTTCTCGAAAAGAGTAACACTGAGAATCTGTAGAATCTGGTAAAGACTGGCTTCCAGACCGAGTCGCTTGCGCACGATCGCCACCAGCACATAAATCGACACCGCAATCCAGATTTGGGTCTTCACGGCGTTCTCGCTGGTTCCGTAGAATGCCTTGATTCGCAGATGCGTCTTGATCCATTTGAAAAATAGCTCCACTTGCCAGCGTTGCCGGTAGATATCGGCAATGGTCCGCGCCGGAAGCGTAAAGTTGTTGGTCAGAAACTTCAGGCGCTTGTTCCTCTCCGCGTCGAAGTAGTTCACCTTTCGCAGCGGGTCGGGAAAGCTGTGGCCGATTCCACGGAGGAAAGAATCACGGTTTGATCCGAGAGCACGCCCGAACTCTTATCCACCGGATGCGAGTAACGTCGTGCGAGTAACAGGTTCGATTTGGTGCGCACAACGAAGAAGGCTGAGCTGAGCGTAAAGACGAAGAGCCGTTGAAAGTCGATGTAGGCCCGGTCCATCACGTAGAAGGCTCCGGCCTCCGGCATGATCTCGTCGAGGATGTTCACGTCATGCAGGGCCCCGCTGGTGACGCGGATAAACGTGGGAATGTTGCCGTGCAGATCCAGCAAGGTGTGCATCTTGACGGCGGCCTTGCGCTGGCGAAACTTCGCCCAGGGAAACAGCGACAAGCACAGATCGATGGTCGTGGAGTCCAACGCATACAAACTCTGATCGAGATCGACGCCCATCAGATCACAGGCGTGCAACGGACGGGCGGTCGCAATCAACCCCTGCGCGAAATCGGCGAAGATACGCCAGTCGTGCGATTCGTTCGCGTCGGCCAAGGTCGAGCGCGACACTTTGCCGCGGAACCCCATGTGATACAGCTTGCTTTGTAGAGCGCGCAGGCAGGACTCGATGTCGCGTAGGCTCTCGCGATAGGTGAGTTGCGCGAAGGCCATTGCCAGTAACTGGTCCCAACAGGAAAATCCCCTGAAGTTAGAATCGCCATGGTAGCGGGCAACACACTTCTGAAATTCTTTTTCGGGCAGATGTTCGATCAGTTGTGAGAAGACGGTGCGGCCAGAGTTCACCCGTCATTGTTTCACCCGGAAGACTGGCAGAACGAAGTCAATCCGGCCCTTTTTCAATTCAAATCGTTCCTGCTTCGACCATGCGTTATCTTGCTTATCTTCAATGGGTTAGAATGGCCTCCCAAAACTTTAGCCGGACAGCAGTGGTGTCTTTTTAATTCTGACGGTACTCGAAGCCTCGTCCCAGCGGACACGGGTCTCGCGAGTCTACCGTTAGACGCTCAAGGTCCCATCTCGGCGGCCTTGGGAAGGGACGACTCAGGCTACTCGCTCCATCGAAACGCTGACGGCTTCCGTGGGGAGAATTCGCGCCAGGCGCTGGTGGCGGAAGGAGCGGGTTTGTACTCGGCGTATCTCTTACTTGCCTGTGAATCCTTTGTCCACTCCGTCACCGGTGCGCAAATCGTAACCCTTGGTTGCGCTGTGCGTGCCGCAACTGCCGGAAGTTATATCGGTAAAGTCGCTGGTATCGCTCATGTTGTTATAAATTTCGGTGTTCTCGGCATTGCTGCTGGCGTGGAAGGTCCCGGCGTTGTTGACGATACCGGCCAGCGAGGGCGAAGCTACGCTGGTGCCGTACACTTCCACCCATCCGCCGTAGCAGTTTGAATTGTAGACTGCCACTGGCGAGCTTCCGCTGGAGTCGAACGAAAGATCCGGTGTGCCACGGTGGGTACCTACAATCGCGGAGACGCCGCTCTGAAACGAGGGCCGGGATTCGTATTCGCTCGTACCGCCGCCGCCATCGGACCATGCCGTCTGCTTCGTGTATTTCCCGCCTTTGTGGTCCAACTGGGTACCTCCGGCAGAGACCACGTTAACCGATGCACTCGGATAGATGACGCCGGGAGAATCGCCAGCCGAGGCAAAATACACTACGCCCGACTCCTTGAAGTATTTGTCCGCAGCGGTCTCGCCGCTGTACTCGCTTCCTCCCCAGCTCATCGATACTTCGCCTTTGCCACCATGTGCGGAGATGTAGGAATTCGCCGCCGTCACCGCTTTGTACAACGCGGTATCGGAATTCGAAGCAGCTTCCATCAGGACGATCTGGGCATTCGGCGCCATCGCGTGCGCCCATTCGATGTCGAGCGACTCTTCGCCATTCCAGCCGGAACTACATCCATTCGCAGGTTTCTTCCCGGTGGCATACTCCACCCCAAAATTCGGCGCAGGCAACCCAAATTCGGTGGAGAATGTGGCCAAGTCCGCCGCCGCGCTGGGATAGTCATACGCGTCGACGATGACGATCACTCCGCTGCCTCCGGTCGGCACTTCCGTGGCGGTTGCGATCGTGCATCCGCTGATCGGAGAGGAAACCAAGTCGTACACGCAGCCTAGCGAACCCGGCGTTTCTCCGCCAGGATTGGCCTCTGGTTTGACTACTCCTTCGGGAGCATAGATCAAGTAGTTGGTGTGCATTCTTACGCCAACGTCCTCGGGCCTCTCGATGCCTGAAGCCGGAACGACGCCGTTGCCTCTCCGCTCTTGCCCGAAAACCAGGCTCGCCGCGGCCAGCAACACGATAGTCAGGATTATTTGCCTGCCCATTTCCTTCTCCTTCGAAGGAATTTCCCTGTTTCTGAGGTCTAGTAATGGGCGGGGTAGCGGCGAGTTCGGGCCGGTAGAGCGGCACGCCGTTCCGGCAGAAAAGGATGGCTGCCGCACTGAGCAGAAACCAGATCACGAGAGCGATCCGAGAGGCTTGGCTGACGGACAAAATACTTGATACGTGACGCTGAGGGATTGGTCATTCGGTCTTACCTTTCTCAACTGCCCAGGGCGCATCGGGTTCGGGTCTCCAATTTAGCGCGTCCTTGCGGTATTGAGATTCTAGTTTCCCAACTACGGACCTGTACTGCTTCGGGACTCGGCTGTACAGTTTACTTGCCAAAACATAGAGCAGAAATTCTCTCCCTCTATGCAAGAAGTTCCCGTAACGCGGTGATGTTACGGTTCGCATCTTGCACAAAATACAGTACGGCACGGTTCGTGCTCTAAATTCGTGCTCTAAAGATGAGAACCACACACAGATTAACTTGGAGGTGATGATGCCAAGCGTACGCATCGACAACCGAGGTGAGATGGCAATCATTGAATGCGCGGGCCGATTTGTCCGTAATGACGCTGCTTTCAAATTGCGCGAGGCCGTTACGTCCCAGACACATGCTCGCGTTGTAATCTTGGACCTCACAGAAATGCACGCCATAGGCGGTGGTGGACTGGGGACGCTATTGCTCTTGCAAAGATGGGCGCAGAACCGCGACATTCGATTCAAGCTGCTCAACCCCTGCGGGCCTGTGCTCGACAAGCTGAAACACGTTGATTTTGAGAGAATTGCCACCTTTGAGCGGAAATGAGTCTCCTGCAACCAGGCATCGAATGAGAACTGGCGGACTGGCCAAAGGGAACCGAATGGTCGGTTGTTAATGTAATCGGGATTTTGCGCCAATTGACAAAACCGCGCGGCCCGTTGTGCCTATCATTCCCTTAAAGGTTGCCGTTTGTGCACGCTGTCCGCCAAAAGTACACGACGGAACCCAGACTCGGTGCGCCGGATAATCTGCTATGTGACGTATCGAAACAACAAGTTGCGCGGTTGATCCTGAGGGCCACCTGAATGCAAGAGTTGGGTGGAGTGAGCATTCTTCTCCTCTTTCAGGTTCCCTGAAACTAAGTCAGCCCATCTGAAGTTCTCTCCTCTTAGCGACAACAACCTGTGGAGGTTGATATGTTTGCACGCAATGTCTCTTTTCATCTGAAATCGAACATGCTTTCTGACTATACCCGGACCCTTGAGAACGAAATTCTTCCTTTACTTCGCAAACAAAAAGGTTTCAAGGACGAAATCACATTGTCAAATCCTGGCAGCCAGGATGCGATTTCGATCAGTCTGTGGGAGAACAAAGCCAGCGCCGATGCTTACAACACCACTCTTTATCCGGAAGTGTTGCGAACATTCGCAAGAGTGATCGATGGAACGCCCAAGGTTCAAACGTTTGAAGCGGTCACCTCGACCTTTTATAACGTCGCTGTAGCCGCGTAATGGGATTGTCCGCCGTGTAATGGGGTGGCCTCGATAAAGGGGTCGCCCTTTATTTGATTGCTCGCGAAAGCAGCGTGCCCCATGCACTCGAATGCGATCCTGCACGAAGTTCAGCAACTCTACAACGTGAGTGACCGTCTTGACTCGCTGTCGGAGCAACATCCTCTCGTCTCAGAAGGACTCGTCACCATCGCAGGAAGCGTTCGTAACACCGCCACGTTGTTGGAGGTGCTGGTTGCGACGAAAATGGGGCTGCTCTCCGGATTAGATCCAGCAAGTGCCTGATTTGCTCGCTTCGTTTGTGGGATAGGGGCGCGGAATCTAGTCGTGCAGAACGATGTTGAGGAGTGAACTGTGAACCTGTAATTCGTCGCCAGCGTGATAATCAATGAACCCGAATTCCCTGAACCTGTTCATGAAAAAATTTACCCGCGCCGGCGTTGTGCCTATCATCTCTGCGAGTCTGCGAGCGTCCCCTGACTTATCTTGGGGATTACAGTCTCGGGCTTACCTTTCTTGCCCAAGCTGTTCATGAGGACAGCAAAATGTCTGAGGGCTACCGTCTTTGAGCGGGAGACGAAATGCAAATTTAGTCAAACAAGAGCCGAGCCTCTCTGGTTGGGCTGAAGTGCGACGGGACGGGTCTATCACGCTCCCCCTGCTGAACAACATTGCTGTCGCAGGACTGACCTCGAAACAGCTTGAAAAACTACTTGAACAAAGATTAACCCGTTTCGTGCGGACCCCATCTGTCACAGTTCTGATTGCGAATGACGGGGACGACCACCACGTCCACCCCCAGAAGTGGCTGTCGCCCCTCCAAGCCCAAACCCCGAGCGTCAGCCGTTATCGCCGCGCCTCTCCGTTAGGGAACCGGATTGACAACCTGGGTCAGCGGGGTTGACACGCTCTTTAGCGTCGCGCTGTCCCCTTCATAAGTGCAGTAATCGTCAGACTGCCAGCCGGCAGGTTTTTCCGCGTCAGCGTCGCCACGTTATTGGCGAGGACAGCAGTACCGATGATGAAGTTGCCGTTTTTGAAGGTCACATTGCCGGTTAATTGGTTCCGGCCGCGCGAAGTCACTTGCGCCAAGAAACTAACGTCTTGCCCAGCCAAAGACGGGTTCGGCGTCGAGGTCACCGTGGTGGTCGGCGGCGAGCGGGACAGCATAATGGAAAAGCCGCCATCGGTCGCGAGAAAGAGATCAGGGATGCCATCTCCATTCACGTCTCCAGTCGCGATGCTGAATACGTAAGATCCCGACAGGCCGCTGTTGTAGTGCGGAGTAGAATAGGAAAAGGTACCGTCGCCTTTGCCCAGCAGAATGGACAGGCCCGAGTAAATACAATCATATTCATTGTTGCAGGCGTTGAAAACAATGATGTCGGGATTGCCGTCTCCATTGACGTCGGCGATCGCGGCGTTCATGGTAGCAAAGCCGCCGGGGGCATAGATGGTGGTGCGGCCATTCACGATCACGCCGACGTTTGAAAACTTGGAGTCGTTCCGCGCGCAGTCGTTGGCGGCGACCACATCGGGATAGCCATCATGGTTGATGGTCGCCGATAGCAATTGAGCCTCCATCAAATCCTCCGCTGCTCTCGTACCCTGGCCCGTCGAAGGTGCCATCTCCATTGCCGCGCGCGATCGCGACCGCGCCGATATACACGGGGATGGTGGGAAGGTCGGCGATGAGATCCTGATTGCCGTCCAGAGTCATATCTGCAGCCAGGATCGTTCCTGCCGGAAACCCCACGTAGACGGTTTCCACTGGCCCGAATGTGCCGTCTCCGTTGCCGAGTAACACGCCCGCATCGCCTGCGATCGAGAAAACCAGGTCTGGTTTTCCGTCATTGTTAAAGTCAGCAATGGCCACTGAATTCTGGCTTGTGCCGAGGGAGTAGTTGCTGGCCTTCTGAAAAGTTCCGTCCCCATTGCCCAGCAGCACGCTGTAGCCGTCGATGGTTCCGACCACGATGTCGAGGTTCCCGTCTCCGTTCAAATCAGCGATGGCGAGACAGGTGCCTCGGCTGCCGATCTCGTAATTGTCTCCGAGGCGGAAACTCCCGTCCCGAGCGCTGAACATCAGCACCACGGAATAAAGATTAGCTTTCGGATAGCCATTCGTCTGAAGCACGATATCCAACCGGCCGTCGTTGCGGAGGTCTCCCACAGCGAGCGCAGACGGACTCCCGATGTTGGAGTTAACTGTGGGTGCTTGAAATAGCGACTCGCCCGCCATTAAAGTTGCGGGCGCAAGCGCGAGGATGCCCGTCAAGAACAGACAGCGAACCATGCCGGTGATAAGCTTTCCCCTCTCCGGCGCTCCGATTGCTTTGTTGGATGTCGAAGGTTGCGCCGCCTTCGACCGAGCGTGACAAAGCCCCTGAGAAGTTTGCACTGGAGGGGAAGGGCCTAAGCTCGCTCGAGGCTTGCCCAAGGGAGCGCAGCAGCAGCAGCGTCTCATGACGAGCCGAACATTGTCAACCAAGATAACTCTTTCATCAGATACCCCTTTCTTATCTACCGATTCACTACCTGCTCAACCGCCGAAATGATTGTTGATGTAAGGCGATTTCACTCAGAACCCCCACAGGGGCAGGGTTGTGAGTGTAATCGGGATGTTGCGACAGTTATCAACTGGTGACTATACAGGTCGCAGACTCAGCTTCTTCTCGTCCAACTGGCTTGGCTTCCCGTGGTTCTTCGTACACAAAGGAACAAGCGCCAATGGAGAGCGACAAGGTACCGCCGGGCCCCTCAAAGACAACCGTTCCAGCTTTTTTTCCCCTTTCTATCAGGATCAACTGAGACCTTCGACACTTTCCCCTGCAGGCTTATGGCCCAATCGATGCCTTGCTCAAGGATACCCCGACGGGATTGCTGGAAAGGGCTTTCAGAGACTACGAGGATCTGAGCAGAGTCGTCCTTCCATTTGCTTATTATGGTGACAGCGTCCTCTAGAGACAAGACCATGTTCTTCTCTCCCACCTCGTCTTAAACGATGCTCGATCGAGACAGATCAGACTGGAGTGCTATACTTCCCAGCCTCTTCGTGGTCGTGTGTAATCGGTTCGCAAATGTAAGGCCGAATTCTTGCCTCTCAACTCGCAGTGCAAGCGCGGAATCTCCCTTCGACTTTACAGAATCCTTCAAATCATCGGGCAGCGAGATCACAGTGGTTGTCGATATTCCTCGTCGTCCTTAACCTACCCGTTGAGGAAGTATAATGTGACCACACGATCAACCGATTTGTATCTGGTGATCCGGATACTGAGCGTGAAAGCAGGTTGCACAAACTCCTCGTTTACGTTCGCATTGGTCCAGTTCTTGCATGAACGATCCGGGCGGGAAACCGCCGTGAAAGAGTGGGAGAGAACAAGATCGTCACTCACGGGGGAATTCACGGGACTGCTAGCATCGGAGGGGTACGGGGACGTACGGTTGCAGACTGTATATTGCTGATTTCAAAGGTAGACCACTGAGGGCCCGTAGCTCAAGCGGATAGAGCATCGGATTTCTAATCCGAGGGTTGCAGGTTCGATTCCTGCCGGGCCTACCAATCCAAACCACTGACCCTATTGGCTAATTCGCTGATTGGGGTTCGCCGGTAATCGCCGTTTCAGGTTCACTATGCCCGAAACTATGCCCGTCCCGATGTGATTGCAGCATCTTCATGGCGTCCATGATGTCAGCTTGGGAAACGATTGGTAGCGCTCAAACACGCTTCTCGTGCGCCATCCTCCGATCTTTTGAATGACGCCTTCTTCAACTCCTGCTCGTCGCAGATTGCGTGCTGCTGTGCGTCTCAGGTCATGGAAAATCAGCCCTTGATACTTGAGATTGTCTGAATCGCAGGCATCACATTTTTTCCGCTCACCTGACGTGAGCAATCGCTGCAAACCATCTTTCCGACTCCTGCTCGAATGCAGCCAGCCCACCACGTCTTCCGAAAGTCCCTTACAGGTGTCCCGTCTTTGCGAGTGAAGACGAAATCGTCTGGATTTTTTCCCGCGAGCAGCACGCACGTCAGACGGTAGATCGCCTCAGTCATCGTGACCTCTCGTCCATTTCGGTTCTTGGTGGTTCCGGGTTCCAACCGCAAGGTTCTAGTAAGGAGGTCAACCTCTCTCGCGCGCATCCGAAGCAGTTCGCCTCTTCGCCATCCGTAGGTGCGCCCGACCTCCAGCAACACGCGAAACGAAAGCTCCGGGCAAGCGTTGAGCAGACGGGAATACGCCGTGTCCTCAAGGAATCCCTTTCGGATATTGTCTTCCTTCAATTTCGGGAAAATAGGCATCCGCAGAACCTTCGGTGGCGTCATTCTCTGCGCCAGAAGATACATACGTTTCAAGCACGCTAGTTCACGGTTGATTGTGGCGTTCTCCGCACCCGCTTGTTGCCTGGAGTCCACATACCGCTCAACCAAGTCACTTGATACCTCCACGGCCCGGAGATTGCCATAGAACGGCTGGAGGTGCAGTCGCCATCTGGCCTTGGCATCGGGCAAAGACTTACGCCCATTGATTCGGTAATCCCGCAAGAAGTCCTCTGCCAGTTCATCGACTCGAATCCGCTTCGTACGCGGTCTAACGAAGTTGCCTGTTGTGATCTCCGCGAGTCTTTGCTTCAGGAAGTCTTTCGCCCTTCCCTCATCTTGGGTGTGTGTACTCTCGCGATAGGACTTGCCGTTCCGGTAGTACTTCACCCACCAAACGGCGCTCCCTTTCTGGAGGTAAATGCTGCCAGTCCCACGTGGTCCTGGCATGTTTTCTCCCTTCTTTTCGGTCATAGTTTGGTCATAGAAGACTCGGGAAGGTGCTTGAATACCGGGTTTCCCGAGGTGCAGCGGATATGGAATGCAATGCGAGGACCAAAGCATGGGAGTGCTAAAGCGTTCCGGAATAACGCAGAATCTTCGCAGGCGGCGCTCGGAGAGAATTTTTCCCGGCAGGTTTTGAACGGGGCCGCACTCAGGAGCAGGTTAATGAGTGATGGGGCCTGTTTGCGACATCTAAGTGTCTAGACACAACGACAGGGATGGAGTCTCAGCATGATCACCCGAATCTGGCATGGCGCGACCCCCGCAACCAAAAGCGACGAGTACCTAAACCTGATGCGAACCGTCGCCATCCCCGATTACTGTTCGACTCCCG
This sequence comes from uncultured Acidobacteriaceae bacterium, assembly GCA_963730845.1. GTDB lineage: Bacteria > Acidobacteriota > Terriglobia > Terriglobales > Acidobacteriaceae > Acidiflorens. Next base: position 257,251 of record CAVSTM010000017.1, read on the forward strand.
GCAACAAGGGCGCTTATGCGCTACGTCGTATCGAAGGCGATACCGCACATTTTTTGATGGTCACGTTCTGGGAATCCGAGGTTGCGATCCGAGCCTTCGCCGGAGACGACATCAGCGTGGCGAAATACTACGACTTTGACAAGGATTTCCTGATCGAGCTAGAGCCGTGCTCCATGCATTACGAGATGTTCGACCGGTAAAACTAACATGCAGATTATAGGGTCTGAGCGCTAACGGACCTTATTGCAGCCTCGCGTACTCAGCCTTGGCTTCCTTCAGGATCGGGATGTCGGGGTCGGCGTCTTTCCAGAGCGTGAGGAAGTCCTGATAGGCGGTGCAGGCTTTGGCGGTGTCGCCCTTCATAACGAAGGCGCGTCCGAGGCCGAGATGGCCGAGCGCTCCGATAGGTTCAGTCTGTACAATTCCCCGATGGGCGAGAATCTCTTGAAATTCCGTGGCGGCCTCTGCACCTTGCCTCGCTGACAGATACGCGAGCCCTCGAACATAAACGGGATACAGGCTAAGGCTCATCGAAATATTGCTAGGAGAACCGAGTTCATAAGGCCGTGCCGCTTCCATAATCTCGATAGCCTTGGCAGGATTTCCGAGATTTATCTCCACCAGAGCTTTCATCGTCGGAAGGTAATTGAACTGAACCACGGTATCTTCGGGAAAACGGTGAGCCAGATCGTCCATCAGCTTCGTTACTTGCGCTTGCGAACTCTTGTTTGCGTCTGTTAAAGCCAGCGCGAGGGCGATTCCATACTCCACATCCCGGGGAGTGGCGAGTGCCAAAGCCGCGGCTGCGCGTTGTCGTGCTTCGGCTGGGTTACGAAAGAGAGCTTCGCGAAGAGTGGCATCAGCTTCATATCCTGATGCGGTTTCCTTTTCATCCGCTTTCAGCGCGGAGGCCACTGCCTGGCGCGAAAATTCGCGAGCTTTACTCAGTTGTCCCAAATATGCCGCCGCGTCCGACTCGACGGCCAGAAATACATCCTCAATTCCAGGTTGGTCCTTAGCCCAATTTACCTGCTTGGCCATCTCCGCTGTATCTTTCTGGAGAAACCCGACCTGGTACAATCCGAGCCGTAAGGGCGGCGAATCGAGTTTCTTCGTTCGCGCCTCCTCGGCCAAACTCCGGGCATCCTCAAAGCGATCCATTTCCATGTAAGCTGCAAAAAGGTTGGTAACGGCTAGCGCGCTGCCAGGGTCCATTCGCACGGCTTCCTCCGTCGCCGACAAACCCTTTTCATATTGCCCCAGGGTGCCGTAATTGGCTCCCAGGTCATTGAGTACGACCAATTCACGTGGATACGTTTGTGACCATAGTTCCATAATCTGCCGTGCTTTCTCTAAATCGCCCGTCGCAAACAAATGGTAACGAGACTCGATGACGAATCTTTCTCGCTCGCTCACCCGATCGCGCAGTTCATACGCCTTCTTTGCATAATCTGCTGCTTTGGCGGACTCTCCGAGGTCGTAGTAACAGCTCGCGAGCGCTGCATGGGCGAGGGCGAAGTTAGGATCGAGCCGCAGCGCCCGCTCTAACTGCGGAACTGCCGCGGTGAAATCGCCTTTTTCCATCATACTAATCCTGGCGCGGCTGTACGCTTGCAAAGCATCCAGGGAAGGCGTAGTGACCTGATCGAGCGGCATGTCAAATTTCTCGGCTGTGGCGATAGATTCGCCCAGCTTTTCGCGCATCTTGCCGGCTGCCTGGCTGAGTGCTTTCAGTACCTGCTCCTTGTCCTCAGCCGTAGCTTCCTCCCGCGCCAAGGTATCGCCTGAATGGCAATTCACGGCGCGCAACTCCAAGACATATTGTTTGCCCAAACGGGCAATGGAGCCGTCGAGAGAAGCGACGCTCCCGGCGCGCTGGCAGAGGTCTCGCGCAATGTCGGGTGTAAGGCTCTTGTCGGGAGGCTGGTCCATGAGTCGAAGAGTCTGTTGGATGCGTTGTTCAGAGACGAGGCTCAAGAATGGCGACTGTTCGAGTTGCACCGCCAAACCCTGCCGCAGCGTTTCGTCAAACACAGGATCACCGGTCCTATTAGCAAAATCGGCTAGAACAATGGTGTCCTTCTCGGTCAGCTTGCTTTGCTGTTGCGATCGATAGTAAAACCCGCCCGCCACGAGCAAGGCAACGGTTAGGAAAGGAACCGCAATCTTCCAGAGCTTCGCAACCGGAGCGGTTGGAGCTTCCGGCGCGGCCACCGTTCCCGAGCTCGCTACAGAAATGTGTCCACTCTCGGTGTCCCGCTTCAGCCGTTGCAGGTCGGTGCGCATCTCTGATGCGTGCTGGTAACGGAGGTCGCGGTCCTTCTCCAGAGCTTTGCGGATGATCTCGTTGAGCGGAAGAGGTAACTGTGGGTTCCAGTGACTCGGTAATTCCACGCCTTCGTGGAGGATAGCCCCAAACGTCGCTCCAGGCGTTTCCCTTTCGAAGGGCAGACGACCGCTTGCCATCTCGTAAAGCGTCACGCCGAAGGAAAACAAATCGCTGCGTGCGTCCAGAGGCTTACCTGCGACCTGTTCGGGTGACATGTAGCTCACCGTGCCTAGTGCGATGTTTCTGGCGGTGAGGTCTTTCTCCGCAATCGTGGGATCGTCCGAGCCTGAGTCGGATTCTCGCTTTGTGCCCGGATCAGCCTTTTTCGCCAGCCCGAAGTCGAGAATTTTGGCGTGTCCACGCTTGGTGATGAAAATGTTGGCGGGTTTGATATCCCGATGAATGATCCCCGCCGAATGAGCCGCATCGAGCGCGTCGGCGATCTCAATCGAAAGCGACAGGAGAAGATCGGTTTCGAGTGGACGCCCCGCAATCCGGTGCTTCAGCATCACCCCGTCCAGAAGCTCCATGGCGATGAAAGTTTGTTCATGCTGGTCGTCAATTTCGTAGATGGTACAGATATTCGGATGATTCAGTGCAGAGGCCGCCTCGGCTTCGCGCTGAAAGCGGCTGAGTGCCAGCGGGTCTTTGGCTACGTCGTCTGGTAGAAACTTGAGAGCCACGAAGCGACCGAGTTTGACATCCTCAGCCTTGTAGACCACGCCCATGCCTCCGCCGCCCAGCTTCTCGACGATGCGGTAATGCGAGATGGTTTGGCCGATGAGTTGGGACGAAGTTGCCATTGGCGAGAATGTTAGGTCGGGCAGGCGGGAAGGTCAATCGGCAACACACTGGTTTTCAGCTCGCAGCCCGTCAGAAGCGGTCGAGGTCAATCGTCGCCCCCCCGTGTCAATCCATAGTGGTTAGGTGATCTTCGCCAAGAACGGCTGCAGTCGTTGAACCAGTTCATCGAGCAACAGCTTGTCTTGTTCGCCAACCCCCTCGATTTGTTTTAGCTCCTGCGGACATCGCAATTCCGAAAAGAACGGATCGAAAATAGCGAAACCCTCTTCTAGGGTCAATGGCTCTGATTGAATCCAAGGCGCAGGAGTCGTCATGGTCGCCCTTGAGGTTAAAGTCGGGACGCCTTCCCGCCAGTTGGCGTGCCAAGCGAACCAAATTGTGATCCCATGCGCAATCCTTCGGCTCCAGTTTCGTGGATGAATCCAGATAGTCTATTTTGCGAGGATCGAAGACCGCCGCCCCTTCGGCGATTAGAGCGGCCTTGAGGTGCATTTCGAGAGCATGGTGACCAAGCGTGGCAGCCGGAAAGGACGAGAAAAACATTGCCACTAGAAAACAGATGAGCGGACCCGGTGTAGGCGATCTTTGCAAAATCTCTCCACGCTCGTCCATCACGAGCGTATTTGTCCGGCTTCATTGTTCCTTTGTTCTTCCGCCGTCGTGCGCTGAATTGGACGATGTTTAAAGTGATGCTGGTTATCAATCCGATGCCGAGAATCAAGCCAGTGTTCCGGGTCATTCGGTCAAAATCAGATTTCCTCGCAAAAACGGGGTTAGAGCCTGTTTTGGCTTACGCCCGATCTATGCCCGTTTCGCCCGCAACTCTGGCTGTCCGACACGAATTGCGAGCTTTTGTCCGTCCTAAGTGGCTGGAAACAAAATGGGTCAGTGAGGTTGGAGGCAGGCGCAGCCTTTCTAATCCGAGGGTTGCAGGTTCGATTCCTGGGGCCTACCAGATTGTCCTATACGAGCCACCCCTTCGTGCCATTCCCCGGGCGGCGATCAAGACGTAAGGTGGTTGTGAGCAGACTTCGGGGGAGGGCTGTTCGACGAGCGTCCCGTGACTCTTAACCGAGTCCGGGCGCTTTCGTTTTTGGGGCGGACTTTGGTGTTTGTGCCGCAGCTCCTAAAGGAGCGTTGACCTCGAAAGCTTTTGGTATCGCTAAAGCGATACCCTGAAACCAAAGTTGGTATCGCTAAAGCGATACCCTGATACAAACCAAAATTGGTATTGCTAAAGCGACATCCTGATACAAACCAAAATCTGATGCAACCAACGTCCTTTCCGTAGCCTTGGATGGCCTTAGGCCTTCGGCGGACTTTTCTTTGGTTTCATCATTTCCCACTCTTTTTCTGTCAGCTCCCGACCCAGCGCTGTGAACTCGCCTGCTCCTTGCAGCCACTCTCCGCCATCCATGGTGACGGTTTCTCCGTTTACGTAGCCGGAGCCATCGCTGATTAGGAATGTGGCCAGGTTGGCAAACTCTTCGGCCGTTCCAAACCTTCCCAAAGGATTTCGTTTCTTCGCCGCTTCCGCCAGTTCGGGACGCGGCAACAGACGCGAGAATGCGCCCTCGGTTGGAATCGGCCCGGGCGCGATGGCATTCATGCGAATGCCGCGATCTCCCCACTCGACGGCGAGGCTGCGTGTCAGCGCCTGCACGCCTGCCTTGGCCACCGCCGACGGCACCACATACGCCGAGCCCGTCGTCGTGTAGGTGGTGGTGATGTTGAGCACCACCCCTCCGCACCCAGCCGCCAGCCACCGGCGGCCGCAAGCCATTGTGGTATGCAGCGTGCCCATCAGGACAATGCCTATCACGGACTGGAAAGCCCCTAACGAAAGTTCTTCGGTGCGGGCCAGAAAATTTCCGGCCGCGTTGTTCATGAGCACATTGAGCGGACCTTCGGCCCAGATGATTCCGATCATCTCTTCGACCGCAGCTGCGTCGCGCATGTCGCACGGGCGGGAGTGGATTTTGCCTCCGGTGCGCTCGCGTAATTCCTGCTCGGTCGCGGCGAGAACGTCCTGGCGGCGGCCGCAGATGTAGACTTCGGCGCCTAGTTCCAGAAAACGCTGGGCGGTGGTTTTGCCAAGGCCGGTGCCGCCGCCGGTGATCAGGATGCGCTTGTGCTGGAGCAGATCTTTCTGGAACATTGGTCCTCCTACGCAGCCCCTAAAGGGGCGTCTATTTCTTGGCGGCTTTCGGTATCGCTAAAGCGATACCCTGATACGAAACGGCGATACCCTGATACGAAAAAGTGATAGCCTGATACGAATCACAATTTGTTGACCGCTGGCCGCTTGATACTGCTTTGTTCTATTGTCGCAACTGCCCAGCGCGCGTGTTCTGCTACTACTGGGTCCGGATCCTCGCTGAGTTTCTTTAGTGTCGGCACAAATTTCTTGTTGCCGGTGTTTCCCATTGCAACTACCGCATTCCGGCGCAGGCCGGAAAGCTTGGCGCGGCGGATGGGAGATCCGCGAAATACTTCCCGAAATTCTTCCGGCTGCATTTCAGCTAGCCAGTCGAGCGCCGGATCGACTAGGCCTTCCCTCGCCTCGAACTCCGCTGCGGAAGTCACAGGCGCCTTGCGGTTCCACGGGCAAACGTCCTGACAGATGTCGCATCCGAAGACGTGACGTCCCATGGCCGAGCGCAGTTCGCCTGGAATCTTGCCTCGCTTTTCGATGGTCAGATAGGAGATGCACAGCCGCGCGTCCAGTTCACCGGGAGCAATGATCGCCTGGGTTGGGCAGGCGTTGATGCAGCGGGTGCAGGTCCCGCAGCGATCGGGGGCGGGCAGATCGACCGTGCGTTCATTGTTCGTGAGAGCGTTTTTCGTAAGCGCATCGTTGCTTGGATCACTTTTCGTCAGATCATTTCTGGTCAGGTCATTTCTCGTCAGTTCGAGCGAAGTCAGGATCACGCCCAGAAACAGCCACGATCCAAGCTGCTGGTTGATGATGCAGGTGTTCTTGCCGATCCATCCGACGCCAGCGTACTTGGCGTATACGCGTTCGATGATCGGGCCGGTGTCGACGTAGGAACGGAAGTGCAGGTTGCCACTCGCCGGCGGCCAGTCGCCAGCGGCGGCGAGTGCGGGCAGCTGATCTTCGACCTGCTGCAGGCGGCGCAGAACGACTTCGTGATAATCCTCGCGGGACCAGGCGTAGCGCGAAATCCAGCCTCGGCCGGCATCTTCCGGCTGGGCCTGAGTCGAGTAGGGATGCGCGGTGTTGTAGTTGATGGCACACACGATCACGCTGCGCGCCCAGGGAGCGACTCGGGCCAGGGACGCGCGCTTGAGTTCTCCGGTCGCATCGCGCGCCTGCATGTATTTCATTTCGCCGTGTTTCTCGTGTTCGATCCAGGCGGGAAAGACTTGCAGTTCGACGAAGTCGCGGACCGGGGCAATGCCGCAGAGGTCGAATCCGGCGTCGCGCGCGCACTGCTTGATGCGAGTTGAAAGGTCGGAGAACAAAGGGCAATGGCTCGCGGCGAGTTCAGCCGCGGGGTGCACTGACATGGGCGCACTCACATCCTCCAAGAGGCTATCACCGCGGGGTTATGAGTGAAACCCGACTGGTACCCTGCTTGTCACAGGCGCTTTGCTTCTAACTCAGGCCGCGAGGCGACCCAGCCAGCAGCCCTGTCAAATGTGACAGTTGCCGCGCCGATGGCCCGGAGCTTAAATCGAGGGTGCAATTAGAACTCCGCGCTGGTGTCCCAGGCAAGCAGATGGGCGGTTCTTTGCTTGTGTGAATTGTTCGGCCGGAGTTCGGGCCCCTGAGGAGAAGACTTCAATGAAAATACAAAGCCAAACCCACCGCATTTTTGTTTCTGTCGTTTTGCTTGTCTGTACTAGCGCCATTCCAATCCTGGCCCAGGAAGGCACCCTCAAAATTCACGTAACCCCTAAGCAGGCATACGCTTTCGTTGACGGACGTGCTTACGGCGAAGCGACTCTTCACGCTTTGTATCTCAAACCAGGCGACCACAAGATTGACCTGTACAACTACGGATATTTGCCGGCAAGTGCCAGTGTCTCGATTGAAGCCGGCAAAAGAACAAACCTTGCGGTCACCATGACACCGATTCTCTCGCGGATACCTGGGCCATTCGGCGCCATGACAATTGAAGGAGCGAACCGTGATGCGGTGCTGCTCAACGGAAAGACGCCCGATTTCTTCGTCGGCCACGGAGACGAGTTCGATCACGACTGGTGGTGGAAGCAAGAGCTGGTCGTCCCGCCTGGCACGTACCTGGTTACGATCTTAGCCGCCGGTACAGGCAATGAGGTCTGGTCGGGCTCAGTCGACGTTCCTGCCAATCAACGCGTGGTTATTGATATTCCTAAAGGAGTTCGAAAGACCGTCGCGTGGCCTCGCGGCGAACAGCTCAAAGATAAAATCGGTCCGCTCGCCCGTTTCTCTGTGGGAGCGGCTAGCGCGGACGTCGCGGTGGCCAAGCCTACTGCGCAGTTGTCTGCCACCAATGCGCAGCTCAACTGCGGCGATGCTACGCAACTGAAGTGGTCGTCGTCGGATGCACCCCAGGTTGAAGTTACTCCGGTTGGGGCGGTTGCGCCTGATGGTGAACAAACCGTTCAGCCCAAAGAAAACACCGTCTATCAACTCACGGCGTTAGGTCCGGGGGGCAGCGTGACGACCAGCACGACCGTCAATGTGAACACCGCCGTCCAGGCAGATCTAGGGCTTTCGTCGCCGGAGGTCCATTACAAGCGCGTGGGCGAACAGGTTGTCGAGGACAGCAGTACGGCGCTGAACTGGACGGCCTCGAATGCCTCGAAAGTATCAATTGATCCGCTGGGCGCGGTCGATGCAAGCGGAAATCGCACGCTGCAATTGGTTCCGCACAAGACTGATCCGGGACCTGTCGATGAAACGGTCACCTACACCCTCAACGCTTCCAATCCTTGTGGCGGGGCGGAAACTCGGACAGCCACGCTGCGCATAGTTGGCTCAATCGAGCCAGAACCCACGCTTTCGATGCGTAGTGTCTTTTTCCCAACCGATCAGCCGGTCAGACTCAAATCTGATGCGGCCTTGCTGCCGAGCGAAAAGGACACGCTCAAGACCATTGCCGATGAGTTCAAGAAATATCTTGCGTTCAAGCCGGATGCCCGCCTGGTGCTCTCCGGCCATGCCGACCAACGCGGACCGGAAGCCTACAATAAACCTCTTTCAGAGCGGCGAGCCGAACTAGCCAAACGCTTCCTGGTCGGACAAGGGGTTCCCGAGGGGGACATTGAGACTCAAGCGTACGGCAAGGAAAAGAATCTGACCGCCGATCAAGTGAAACAACTGTTGGACCAGGATTCCAGTCTGAGCGCCGAAGGCCGGGAAAAGGCTCTCCGGAAGTTACCCAACGTTGTCTTGGCCTACAATCGCCGGGTGGACCTGACCTTGACTCCGGGGGAACAGGAGTCGGCCCGCCTGTATCCGTTCAAGACGGATGATTTCGCGGCTCTGGTGAGACGGGATGTTCCGGAAACGGAGGGGCCGGTAAAACTTGCTGCGCAAAAGAAGAGGATTGCGAACTAGAAGAACATTTTGACTTCCGGCGGTTCAGCCGGATTCACAGTCGCGGAAGTAGGAGTGGGCGAACGCGCTGCTCACGTTTGCCCTTGAAATCGAGAGCGCGGGCGGCTTTATCGGGTTGCGATTACGTAGCTAGTCGGGCAGCCTGCTCCTGCGCGTAGTGGCGTGCTTCCGAGGGCGAGTCGATAACTTTCATTTCACGCCAGTCATATGGCAATTCCTTGCCGCAGTCCAGGCACACTACGTACATGCCGGTCAGCGCTGCGGCGGCGGACGGGCGGGAACCTCTCCGGGAACTCGACCGCACGCTTACAGGAAAACCATAGCGCTTATGCCAACAGCCAAACATTGCATCGACCAATTTCGTGATCATGTTCGGACCTCCATCCCCCGCCTTCAACTCTTGTACGGGCTTTCCTGCGACTATTCCCTTTTGTCGACCGTCGATCTTCGGCGATCAGTCTTGGGCGCTTTGTCTTCCTCCGCCTGGATTGCAAGCAACCTCTGCGTCATTCGCCAGTTCACACGGTTCAGGCTGTTTGCGAACCTGTCACTTCTAACAGGTGCCAGCGGGTCAAGCCCACTTCTGGGGAGCGCCGATGGTTGCGGGTAGCCGGACTTGCAGACTGACCGCAGGTTTTCGGATTCCTGTTGCTCCGTTGGTCCCTGTAAGTTTTGACAGTTTCCGATACACACAACACCCCGTAATCTTGCTTCGACCTAGCAACAGTTCCTATCTCTCACACGCCTCGTCCAAGCTACGTTTTGGGCGGGGCTTTTTCGGTCACCGAAAACGTTGTTGTGGTTTGTTTAGACTAACGACCATCGGCTAACGTAAGGCTGATTTTCGGCACAGTTTCGAGTAGCACAGAGCCGCCATGACCGAAATGAACATCACAAAACTTGCCGCGGATCGCTATCACGTCGAGGTCAGAGCCCCCTTCATCCATGGAGTGGTCAGCGCATCACAATTCCTCGCTATCGCAAGCGAGCGGACCAGTCCAATGGCCGCCGTCGAAATTCTCCGGGTCCTGGATGCCCAGTTCGTCGGCTACACAATAACAGTTGATTACGATGATCGATCCGGAACGGACCAGCTCCTTACGGGGTGAAGGTGTCCGGCTGATCTTGGATAGTGGTGAGCGCAACCGCGCGGGGCCATTTATCTTTTTATCTCGGTTATCTCGGTTCACTGCGAAAAGGACGGTTAGGCTTTGCGACCGCGGCCAGCTGCCGCTTTTTTGGCGGCAGGGGCGAAGTTCTCAATCCGGTTTCGGCCTTTCTCTTTAGCCGCGTATAGGCCGGCATCGGCCTGATTCAGCAACTCTTCGATTTCGTCTTTGCCACCGCAATCAGAGATGGCGACTCCCATGCTCATGGTGATGGATCTCTCCACGCCGGCACTGACCACAGGTGCGCTGGCAATGTTCTGGCGCAAATCACCCGCGCGCCGCAGAGCGTCGGGCAAGTCGCAGTTGGGAAGAACCATCAGAAATTCTTCTCCGCCGTATCGGCCAACACCGTCGTAGACGCGGAGTTGCGCTTGCAGTCGTCGGCTGACTTCCCGGAGCGCCTCATCGCAAAAAAGATGGCCCAAGATATCGTTCACGCTCTTGAAATGGTCGATGTCGCCAAGCATCACCGCGAGCGGCTTATGGTCGCGGCGCGCTCGTTCCAATTCCCGCTGGAGCATGACGAGAATCTCTCCGCGATTCATCAATTTGGTGAGGCTATCGTGGGTGGCGGCGTGGCGCATGGACTCTGGTGCCAAAACCAGTTCCTCCTGCAGTTCGAGAATCCGCTTACCGACCAGCAGGCGCGCCTTCAATTCCAGCTCGTCAAAGAGCCTGACCAGATAGTCGTCGGCCCCAGCTTGCATGGTCTCGAGCATATTCTGACGGCCTTCTTTACTGGTCAGCAGGATGACGTAGACGTAGGCGCCGGATGATCCGGGTTGGCGGATGCGCTGGCAAAGCTCAATGCCATCGAGATCGGGCAGCACCCAGTCCAGCAGAACCAGCTTGGGAGAATCCGGCCGCTTCAGGACTTCCCAGGCCTGGGAGCCAGTTTCGGCGGGGGTGACGTCAAACCCCCAGCCGCGCAAATGATCGCCGATCAATTTGCGATAGATCACGGAATCATCAACCACCAAGGCCTGCATGAGTCTTGAACCTCCGCCCTCCGCTGTCCGAAACAACGAACAGCCGCCCATTCAAGCTCCCATGGCAGGTCAGTGCCCTAGTGAAACTGACCCACCCCTCATACGACCAGGAGGCGCTTGTGGAGGGCTGGCAATTGGCTGGCCCGAACATCCTGAGATACCTCTTGAGGGATCGGCACAGCGAGCCAGATGCATTACTTGGCGCATAGCTGTTAGCTCCTCGCCATTACAGAGTGGTGAAAAACTCGGTCTTCCGTGCCCAGCCCCTAAAGGGGCATCTGAATTCAAAGAACTTATGGCATCGCTAAAGCGATGCCCTGATACGAAACTTGAGTTTTCCAAGCAAACGGTTTAGCCAAAAGCGAGGAGCTAACAGTCAAATAGCGCCTCTGATAGCGGGTCCGGCCTGAGGGGACGCGCCGATTTCATCGTCCCGAAGGGTCGAGCATCCGCCAGAAAGGGGGACCGAGGGTTGACCGAGGCTTCGCCCGCGGCCTAACATAGCCGCCGACGGCACTGAGGCCCTTGGAATGATCGGCCAGACAGTCTCCCACTATCACATTGTGGGAAAGCTCGGCGGTGGTGGCATGGGCGTGGTGTATGAGGCGGAAGACACGCGCCTGGCCCGTCACGTTGCTCTCAAGTTCATTCCCCAGGAGATGGTCCACGACCGCAAGTCGCTCGAACGCTTCTTGCGTGAAGCCCGCGCCGCTTCCCAGCTGAACCATCCCGGCATCTGCACTATCCACGACATCGATGACAACGAAGGTCATCCCTTTATTGTCATGGAGAAGCTTGAGGGGGTGAGCCTGAAGGAGCGGATGCGGGGAAAGGCGATGGGAGTCGACGAGATTCTGGACATCGGCATCCAGGTGGCAGATGCTTTGGCGGCGTCGCACGCCAAGGGGATCATTCATCGCGACATTAAGCCGGCCAATATTTTTGTGTCGCAAAGCGGTCAGACAAAAATTCTTGATTTTGGGTTGGCCAAGTCGGCGCGCGACGCGGGATCGAGCGATGCCGCGATCGAAGACTCGCTGACGGCGATGGGTGTGATTCCCGGAACCGCGGTTTACATGTCTCCGGAGCAGGCGCGCGGGGAAGAACTGGATCCGCGGAGCGATCTGTTTTCGCTCGGAGTCGTGCTTTATGAAATGGCGGCCGGCAAGAAGCCTTTTGCCACCGGCAACGTGATCACCACGCTGGACGCGGTTCTTGAACCAGAAGCCGGTTTCTCCTCGTAGCATCAATCCAGCGCTTCCCGAGGACCTCGAAGGCATCATCGGCCGGGCCATGGAGAAGGACCGGGGGCACCGCTATCCGGACGCGCTGGCGATGAAGGGCGATCTGCAGTCACTGAGAAAGGAAACGGAATCCGGGTTAACGAAAACCGGAGCGCGACGGCCCGCCTTGCCCTATCGCATTGCCACGACCACCTTTCAGGCGACAAGTAAGTTTTCAACTTATATTCTGCTGGGTGTGAGCGCGCTGCTGCTCACGGTTTTGGTCGCGGTTGGAGCGGTGTGGTTCAGGCAGCACCAGCTATTGAGCCGTGGCGCGCCGAAGAATACGATTGCGGTGCTGCCGTTGCAGAACATGAATGGCGACGTCAGCGTGGAGTTTCTTTGCTTCGCGCTGGCCGATGAAATTGCCAACACGCTTACTTACACCCGGACGCTTGACGTTCGTCCATCCGCAATCACGCGAAAATTTGTCGGCAACGACGTCGATCCGGAGAAGGCGGGCCTCGAGGTGCACGTCGCCACCGTGCTTACCGGACATTTTCTTAAGCAGGGCGACCGCTTGCTGATTACGCTCGAGGCGATCCAGGTGGAGGGGAACCGGCTTCTGTGGCAGACCAACGTGACCGCGCCGGCTCAGGACCTGATCGCATTACAAGCGCAGATGGCGGCCCAGATACGGCAAGGGCTGCTGCCGGCGATCGGTGCGGCCGGTGGTTTTCTCGATACCGGCACGCGCCCGAAAAATGCCGAAGCCTACGATCTCTACCTGCATAGCGTGGCGCTGCCCCATGATCAGGGACCGAACAAGGATGCTATTGCGGTTCTGGAGCACGTAGTCGACTTGGACCCGGCGTACGCCCCGGCGTGGGAGCAACTCGGTTTGCGCTGCTACTATGACGCGGACTATTCCGATGGTGGCGAGCCGATGTTCCAGCGCTCCAATAAAGCCTACGAGCGCGCCATCGAACTCGATCCGAATCGGGTGGTTGCCGCTACCCAGCTCATCACCAACCGAGTGGAGCGGGGCGAACTCGGCAAGGCATTCCAAGCGGCGCAGGCAATGGTGAAGCGTCGTCCGGACAGTGCCGAGGCTCATTTTGGGATGAGCTTTGTCTATCGTTATGCCGGGATGTTGCAGCAAGCGACGAACGAATGCGACACAGCGCTGAGTCTCAATCCCGGCAACTTCACTTTCCGTTCTTGCGCGTGGGCGTTCATGGAGTTGGGCAAGACGGAACGAGCCGCGGATTTCGTCCGCCTCGATGCTGGTTCGGAGTGGGCTGCGTATGTCCTGCCATCCATCCTGCTTCGCGAGGGGAAGATTGCGGAAGCGCGCGAGGCGGTGAAGCGCATGCCGAGCACTCCGCGGTATCACCGCGATCTGCTGGAGGCTTGTCTGCAGTTGCGGCCGGCCGCGGATCTGGACCGGATGGCGCAGGAAGCGGAAACCAGCATGCCCACCGAGCCCGACCCTGAAACGTGGTATTACCAGGGAGCGATCTTCGCGTTCTGTGGCAAGAAACAAGCGGCTCTGCATCTGTTGCAAAGCGCGGTCGAACAGAACTATTGCGCGCACGAGAATCTGCTTTATGATCCCCTGCTGGTAAAACTTCGCCAAGATGCAGCCTTTGACAAAGTGTTAACCACAGCGGGCACTTGCCAGGAGTCGGTGCGAGCCACAGCCAACACGCGACCTCAGTGAAGCTTGTGGAATTGGTTTTCCTTGCCGTTAGTTGTTCCTGCAAGCAATTCTTCCGTAGAGGCTCAGTTTGAAAGACGCATTCCCCCAGCGGCTGCCGCTACTGATTATGCGGCTGTTACGGCACGCCTTCACAGCTTGCGGAAAAACGAGATGTTTCTCTCCTCGTGTCTTCCCGAGGAGCTGTTTTTCCGGGCGTCGAGCACGCCCCGATTTCGTGTTCCCCGGCCTTTTTTTCGCTCTTCGGGCACACCCACCCCGGCGCCTTACGCGGTTTGCGGCAGCAGACGCTGCAGGCGTCGCAGGTTCAACGCCGCCACTGCCAGTGGGAACATCCATTCCACCCGCCGCCGTCCGCGAAACTTGGTCTGCCGCATTCCCGCCACGTGTTGGATCCAGCCAAATACTTGCTCCACTCGTTTTCGTTTCTTCTGACTCTGCTGAAACCCTGGATCGTCCCGCTCCTCGGCCCGCCGCCAGTTCGGCCAATGTTTGCTGGTCACCGCGTACTCGGCCCCATGCGGCACCCCCTGCCGCGCCCGCAACCCGGCGATGAACCGCTCTTCCTCATACCCCTGGTCCGCTCCCAGCGTGATCTTCCGTGTTCCGTCGCTCACTTGTTCCAGCATCGCCAACCCCGCCTCCCGCTCCGCGCTCTGTCCCGACTGCGTCACACAGGCCGCCACCACCAACCCGTTCCGCTTCTCGGTGATCACGTGTCCCAGATAACTCGGCCGCGATTCCGCCGCCTGGCTTCGCCGGAACCGCCGCGCCTCCGCGTCCGTTTTCGACTCGTGCCTGTCGCGCAGCAACTTTCGTCCACGCGCTCCCGTGCCCCGCTGCGGCGGATCCGGCTTCTTCTCGAAACTGCGCCCACTGGCCCAGGCCTCGATCAGCCTTCCATCCACCGTGAAATGCTCGTCACTCAGCAAGCCGCACTCCGCGCCTGCTTCAGCACCGCCGCAAAAAACTTCTGCGCCTCTTCGCCCCCCCAATCAGTCGCTCCCGATTCTTGCTGAACACCGTCACCTCCCACACCTCGTCGTCCATCTCCAGACCCACAAACCAGCGGAACAGCAGGTTGTAGTTCATCTCCTCCATCAACCACCGCTCGCTCCGTCGCGAGTACAGCACTTGCAACCACCGCTCGCTCCGTCGCGAGTACAGCACTTGCAACCACAGCGCTCGCAGCAGCCGCTCCGGAGCAATCGATGGCCCTCCCCCCGCCGCATACAGCGCCTCCAACTCGCCCGACAACTCGCGCAACGCCGTATCCGTCATCGCCCGAATCCGCCGCAACGGATGCTCCGCCGCGATCCGCTGCTCCGCACTCACGTAGCTGAACACCGCTCCCTGCTGCTCGTCATTTCCTCCCATCCCTACTTCTTATCAGCTTTCCCTGTACATCTCTCCTTCGAAACGCGATTCCACATCGACTTTTTCCGCAAGCTGTGAAGTCGTGCCCTTTCAAAACAAATTGAAACTGAGCCAATACCAATTCTTCCACAAGGGTCGCTCCAAAAACCGCTTGAAGACGCTGCATAGGTTGCCAGATGGTTCCACTGCCAAGGGTTTCCGCGGTTCCGTCGCCTCAAAATGAAACGGTTGGGTGTGGACCACGGAGGTGCCTGATTGCGGGGCGGAGGCGTGAATGTATACACTGGACGCGAAGATGCCACCCCCGAAGCGTTTTCGAAAGACCAGAGGCGGTTCGAGGTTATTAAGAGATGCCCAAGCATCGCAAGGCCGCGATGGCAGCGGCGGCAATTCTGATCCTTGTACACCTGGCTCTTATCGCATTCAGGTACGGCACCCACTTTGCGTCTCTGTGGAGTGACTGGGTCGGAATAGCGTCGGTCCTCCTGGCAGCCGTTGTCAGCTGGTCGGCTGCGCGTCGATCAGGTTCGTTTGGCAAGCGGGTCTGGCGCCTGGTTTCATTTTCTCTGGCTCTTTCTCTCCTGTCTCAGGTCGGCTACGCCTACTATTCCGACTATCTGCACGCTCCCACCGGTACGCTCTGGCCCAGCGACTTCCTGGTGTTTTTCTGGGCTGTGCCCGCCATGATGACGCTGTTTCTGAGTCCGGGAGACCCGAACAGTGGATTCCGGTGGTTGCGGTTCTGCGATTTTGTGCAAGTCTGCACTCTCGCGCTCGCCCTCGAGCTGTCTCTCCTCTATGTGCCCTCCCGCTGGCAAACCTCGGGACGTGCCATGGAATTTCGGGCTTTTTACGTCGGTCTTGCTTTCTTCGGGCTATTGGCTCTGAGTTTTCTGGTTCGAGGGCTGCTTACTCAATATCGCACGGCACGCGCGTTCTTTCTTCGTCTGGCAGGATTCTTTTTCGCCTTCGCCGTCACCTCCAGTACGACTCTGTTCACCTATGCTACCGGGAACCATCAGCCGGGGGCTTGGCCCGGCCTGATGTGGACCGTCACTTACTGCATTCTCGTCGTGATTGCGGCGACTTGGGACGGCACCGAGCAGAGCCCGCTGGAGGCGATCGACTGCCTTCGCCCCGCGCATGCAACTGCTCGCGCAGTTCTCTCCCTTGCTCATCCCCGCGATCGTCTTTCCGCTGGTCTTGCAGATTG
Source organism: uncultured Acidobacteriaceae bacterium (assembly GCA_963730845.1). Lineage (GTDB taxonomy): Bacteria > Acidobacteriota > Terriglobia > Terriglobales > Acidobacteriaceae > Acidiflorens. Next base: position 273,644 of record CAVSTM010000017.1, read on the forward strand.
CCCAGGAGCAGTTCGTCTGGTCCGTTCTCCTGGTGATGGTCTCGTTCGCCGCCGCCGCCGGTCGCTTGTATGTGGTGCAGCGGCAGTTGCTCTACAGTTCTCAGGAATTGCAGAAGAATCTGTTCCTGCTGCAAGGGATTACGGAGGGAACCACCGACTCTGTCTACGTCAAGGACTTGCAGGGCCGCTACCTGATGATCAATTCCGCGGGCGCTCGTTACCTGGGACGGAGCGTCGAAGAGGTCATGGGCAAAGATGCCAGCGAGGTTTTCTCTCCGGAGAGCGGCCGTCAAATTATGGAGCGCGATCGCACCGTCCTCCAGTCTGGCGAGACTTGCACCTTCGAAGAAGTTGGGGTGGCAGCCGGCGTTGCCCGGACGTACCTGAGCACCAAGGGTCCGTATCGCGACGCGAACGGCCGGGTGATAGGCCTGCTCGGAATCTCGCGCGACATCAGCGATCGCAAACGAGCGGAAGAGGAGATTCGCAAGTCAGAGCAGAGGTTGCGGATTCACGCCGAGCATACGCCGCTGGCGGTGATTGAATGGGATCTGCAGTTTTGCGTGGCGGCGTGGAATGCGGCGGCCGAACGCATCTTCGGATTTTCCCGCGAGGAAGCCATGGGACGGCATGCCAGCTTCATCGTGCCGGCCGCAGTCCGCCAGCACGTCGACCAGGTCTGGAAAGGACTGCTCGCGCAAAAAGGGGGAACGCGCAGCGCCAACGAGAATACCACCAAGGACGGTCGGACGATTTCGTGCGAGTGGTACAACACGCCGCTGGTGGATGAAAGCGGACGGGTGCTGGGCGTGGCCTCGCTGGTGCAGGATGTAACGGAGCGGGTGGCGCTGGAGGAGAAGCTGCAGCAGTCGCAGAAAATGGAGGCGATCGGGCGTCTGGCGGGTGGGGTGGCGCACGACTTCAACAACCTGTTGACGGTGATCATCGGCTACAGCCAGATTCTGGCGGACGGAGTGCCGGCGCCGAGCCGGCTGAAGGACGCGACGGCACAAATCCGATCGGCGGCGGATCGGGCGGCGGGAATCACGCGGCAACTGCTGGCCTTCAGCCGGAAGCAGGTGCTGTCGCCGCGGGTGATTGATTTGAACGACGTGATGATGAACATCGATACCATGCTGCGGCGACTGATCGGAGAGGACATCGAAATTCTGACCGTACCGGGGCGCGACCTGGGCACGGTGAAAGCCGATCCCGGGCAAATTGAGCAGGTGATCATGAACCTGGTGGTGAATGCGCGGGACGCGATGCCGAGTGGGGGAAAGCTGACCCTGGAAACGGAAAACGCGGAACTGGACGAGGCGTATGCCCGCGAGCACCCGCCGCTGCAGCCGGGACGCTACGTCATGCTGGCGGTGAGCGATACGGGAGTCGGCATGACGGCGGACACGCAGGCGCATATTTTCGAACCTTTTTTTACGACCAAGGAAGTCGGCAAGGGTACGGGTCTTGGACTCTCGACGGTGTATGGGATCGTCAAACAGAGTGGAGGCTACATCTGGGTGTACAGCGAGCCGGATCAGGGGTCGACGTTCAAGATTTATTTTCCGAGAATCGACCAACCGGCGGAAGGCATGGGAGTGGAGAAGCGACCGGCGGGCATCCAGCAGGGAACGGAGACGATCCTGCTGGTGGAGGATGACGAACAACTCCGTCAATTGATATCGACCGTGCTGGGGGAGTGTGGCTACAAAGTATTGCCCGCGGCCGGCACGGAGGAAGGTCTCGCGCTCTGCCGTAGCAATCACCGAGACATCCGGTTGCTGGTGACGGACGTGATCTTGCCGGGGATGAACGGTCGGCAGCTGGCCGAGCAAGTGCAGAAAATCTCGCCGCATACACGAGTCCTGTACATTTCCGGCTACACCAGCAACGCCATCGTGCACTACGGGGTGCTCGATGCTGGACTGTGGTTTCTGCCCAAGCCCTTCTCGTTATCGGCGCTCGTCGCCAAGGTGCGGGAAGTGCTGGATGCCGAGACTCCGGAGTGGCAACGGAAGACGACGGAGTAGGCGATGAGGTAAGGATTCACCGTATAATTGCGCGCACATGGTTCTCAACCCCGGTACCAAGCTTGGACCGTACGAAGTGGTCGCGCCGGCTGGCGCGGGCGGGATGGGCGAAGTCTACCGTGCTCGGGATGCGCGGCTCAACCGCGACGTTGCCGTCAAAGTGTTGCCCACCGAGTTCTCTCGCGATCCTGACCGTTTGCATCGCTTTCAACAGGAAGCACAGGCCGTCGCGGCACTCAACCACCCTAACATCATGGCCATTCACGATTTTGGTGAGCATGAGCGTTCTCCCTACATTGTGGCGGAATTGCTGGAGGGTGAAACGCTCCGCGAGCGCTTGCGTGGTGGCGCGCTGCCCAGGCGAAAGGCGACCGATTATGCGGAACAGATTGCGCGAGGCCTGGCGGCGGCGCATGAAAAGGGGATTGTTCACCGCGATTTGAAGCCGGAGAATATTTTCATCACCCGCGATGGCCGCGTGAAGATCCTCGACTTCGGTTTGGCGAAGCTGGCGCATCGCGAGGGAGTTCCGGCGGACGCGCCGACCCTGGTCTCGCAAACCGAGCCTGGCGTGGTGATGGGCACGGTCGGTTATATGTCCCCGGAACAGGTGAAGGGACAAACTGCCGACCATCGCTCCGACCTATTCAGTTTCGGAGCCATCCTATACGAGATGCTTTCCGGGCGGCGCGCCTTTCGGGGCGAGACTTCGGTGGAGACCATGAGCGCCATCCTGAAAGAAGACCCGCCGGAGCTTACGGAAACGAATCGCAGCGTGCCGCCGGCCCTGGAACGCATCGTATGTCACTGCCTGGAGAAAAACCCGGAAGAACGCTTCCAATCAGCACGCGACGTAGCCTTTAATCTGCAGAGTCTCTCGGGAAGCACCAGCCAGGTCGCGGCGATTGCGCCGGTGCAGCGGCCGGCCGCGCGGGTGAGCCGCATCGCCGCGGTCGCGGCGTTGGCGGTGGGCGCGATGGCTGCGGTGTTTTGGGTCGGCTGGTCGCTGAGGCCAACTTCTTCGCCATCGTTCAAGCCGCTTACGTTTCGGCGGGGCACGGTTACGGCGGCGCGTTTTGCCCCCGACGGACAGAACGTGATTTATTCCGCGGCATGGGAAGGCAATCCGCATCCGGAGCTGTTTTCCACTCGCATCGATGGTGTTGCTTCGCGTGCGCTCGAGATCAGCGATGCTGACCTGCTTGCCATCTCTTCGCAAGGAGAAATGGCGCTGCTCCAACACTGGCGCCGCACTCTCGGCTGGCAGCGGACCGGCATGCTGGCACGCCTGCCACTGAGCGGCGGGGCGTCCAAGGAAATGCTCGATGGGGTGGAGGACGCCGATTGGGCACGCGACGGTTTCCGGCTCGCCGTCATCCGCAGCGGCTCCCAATACCAGCTTGAATTTCCGTTGGGTCACGTGCTCGCGACGGCATCGTCACGGTGGTTCAACTACCCACGAATTTCTCCCGATCAAAAACAGATCGCATTTTTCGAACATCCCCCGGGCGACGATCGCGGGGATGTGTGTGTGGTTGACTTAGAGGGCCACAAGCGTGTGCTCTCCGGCGGTTGGTCGTCACTGGACGGTCTCGCCTGGACTCCTTCTGGCAGCGAAGTCTGGTTTGCCGGCAGCAACACCGGAAGCAGCCGCTCACTGTACGCCGTCAGCCTTTCCGGACGGGTGCGGCCGGTGCTGCGTGTGCCTGGCTCGCTTGTGCTCGACGACATCGCCCCCGATGGCCGCGTGCTGCTTCAGCAACAGGAAGCTCGCCGTCTGATTGTGGGAGTTACGCCGGGCAGTTTGCAGGAGCGCGACCTCTCGTGGCTGGACTGGTCGAACGGCCGCGACCTCACTCCTGACGGCCGCTGGCTGCTGATTGATGAGCAAGGCGAAGGCGGCGGCCCCAACTATTCAATTTACATTCGCAAGACCGACGGTTCGCCCGCGGTTCGCATCGGTGACAACGACGCCTTCTCTATCACGGACGATGGCAAGTGGGTGCTGGCCACGACCAACGTCGAAGGTGGATCGATGCTTTTATTGCCCACCGGGGCCGGTGAAACGCGCACCATCAAGACGAGCAAACTGCGGAATCCGCTTGGCCGTTTCCTGCCCGATGGAAAGCACATCCTGGTGATTCCCGATGACTTTCGCAATTACGTGCAATCGCTGGAGGGGGACACGCTTCGCCCGGTAATGCCTCCCGGCGTCGCCGGCTTTGGATGGTTCACGGCCGATGGCAAATACGCGCTCGGGCAGGATGCGCACAATAACTGGGCGTTGTACGGAATCGAAGGCGGTCAACCGATTCCGCTGCCGAAGTGGACAGCGGGTGATTTGCCGATCAATCACACCACCGACAACCACAGCTTCTGGGTTATCAACGGCGACATTCCGGTGAATGTTTATCGCTTCGACTTTCTCACCGGTACTCGGCAGTTTGTGCGGAAGTTGCAGCCGTCTGATGCCACGGGCATCGAGCGCGTCTCGGACGTGTTGATGACGCCGGACGGCAAGTATTACACCTACGGGGGCCCACGACGGCTTAGCAATCTCTTTGTGGTTACGGGTCTGAAGTAGGCGGTCTGAGTTTCCACTTGCCAACCGGCCGGTCGGTCGGATATTATCGGGTCTATTCTCTGGCGCCAACCGCGGGGAATGGACGGAGTCTCCGACGAATTAGTTTTGCGATCCCCGGTGTACGAGTATGTCCGGCGCTTTCGGCGCGGGGGAAAGAGTGAGCTGACAAACTAGAAATCGTAGGCGCTCCCGAATCCCACCCGCCAGAAACGCTGGCAAGGTGGGTTTTGCTTTTCCGGGGGGCGGCGTGCGCAGCCCCTGAAGGGGTGGCGGTCGATTTTGGACACTTTTGCGGTATCGCTTAAGCGATACCCTGATACGAACCGGCGCTGATAGGAATCATGGGTTGGAACTAACATAGCCCCTAACGGGGCGGTTGAAGTTGCGGGACTTGCGGTATCGCTGAAGCGATACCCTGATACGAATCCGAATCGCACTTGCACCATCGCACTCGTACTACGGACGGCAGGGAGGTCGCATGACGGATCAGAAAACCACGCCAGCCACGAGCAATAAGGCCGAGACAAAGACAACGACAATGACCGGGGCCAGTATCCTTTGGGAATGCCTGGAACGGGAAGGCGTGAAGCACGTCTTTGGCTATCCCGGCGGCGCCATTCTGCCTGCCTACGACGCGCTGAAGCACAGCAAGATCCATCACGTGCTGGTGCGCCACGAACAAGGCGCAACCCACATGGCCGACGGCTACGCGCGCGCCAGTGGAGAGGTGGGAGTTGCGGTCGCAACTTCGGGGCCGGGAGCGACGAACATGGTCACCGGCATCGCTACCGCCATGCTTGATTCCATACCGATCGTCTGCATCACCGGGCAGGTGGGCAGCAAACTGATCGGGTCGGACGCGTTTCAGGAGACCGACATCACCGGCGTGACCCTTCCGATTACCAAGCACAACTATTTGGTGACACACGCGAGCGAAGTGGCACGCACGATCCGCGAGGCTTTTTACGTGGCGCGGTCGGGGCGGCCTGGTCCGGTGCTGGTGGATATCACTAAGGATGCGCAGCAGGGTACGTGCGAGTTCGACTGGGACGCGGCCAAGCCGCAATTGCCGGGTTACCGGCCCGACCTCTCGCCGGCTCCGGCGGAGTACGCGCAGGCGCTGGAGTTGATCCACAATTCGAAGCGGCCGGTGATTCTTGCGGGACACGGAATCATCGTTTCTGGAGCCATGCGCGAGGTGCGCGATTTTGCCGAGCGCGCGGGCATTCCGGTCGCCCTCACGCTGCTTGGGCTCGGTGCGTTCCCCGCATCGCACCCGCTCAATCTGGGCATGATGGGCATGCATGGGGAAGCGTGGGTGAACCATACAATTCAGGAAGCGGATCTGCTGCTGGCGTTCGGCATGCGCTTCGATGATCGCGTCACCGGCAACCTGAAGACTTACGCGCCCAACGCAAAGAAGATTCACATCGAGATCGATCCCGCGGAGATTAACAAGAACGTCAAGGTCGATGTTCCGCTGGTCGGCGATTTGAGGGAAGTTCTGCTGGAATTAATGCCGAAGGTTGAATCCATTGATCGTAGCGAGTGGCTGGATTCGATCGACCGGCTGAAGGGCGATTCCGCCGTACGCGACATCCAGAACCTGCCCGACAGCGGCCATCTGTACGCTGCCCACGTCATCAATGATTTGTGGCATCAGACCCGCGATGGCAACACCATTGTGGTTACCGATGTTGGACAGCACCAGATGTGGGAGGCGCAGTACTACAAGCATGAGAAGCCGCGCTCGCTCCTTACATCTGGCGGATTGGGGACGATGGGCTTTGCCTTGCCGGCCGCCATCGGCGCCAAAGTTGCTTGCCCCGAGGCTGAGGTTTGGGTGGTGGTGGGCGATGGCGGATTCCAGATGACCATGTGCGAACTGGCGACGCTGGTACAGGAAAATCTGAAGATCCATATCGCTATTATCAACAACGGATTTCTCGGCATGGTGCGGCAGTGGCAGGAATTTTTCTACGATCGCAACTACGCGGCAACGCCCCTGCTCAATCCGGATTTCGCAAAGTTAGCCGCGGCTTATGGCATACGGAGTATGACGGTTTCGGAGCGGTCGGAAGTCGTGCCTGCGGTGCAGGCGGCGCGGCAGCACGATGGGCCGATGTTGATCGATTTCAAAGTGGAACAGGAAGATACGGTCTATCCGATGGTCGCGGCTGGGGCTGCGTTGCACGACATGATTCGGCGGCCCAGCCCGATTGTCGAGACTGCAGAAGATGAGTAGAGGAGAAGCGGTGTGCCTCAGCGGCTAAACAGAGTGCTGAAACACTCGGTCTTCAGTGCCCAGCTCCTAAAGGGGCATCTGAATTAAAGAACTTGTGGCATCGCTAAAGCGAGGCCCTGATACGAAACTTGAGTTTTTCAGCAAACTGTAAAGCCGCAGATATGACATGCAATTATCGCAGCGCTGAAGCGCTGCGCCACCCAAAATCAAAGTGCCAGATCGAGACGAATAACATATGCTGAATACTTTCATGGTGTACGTCGAAAATAAGCCGGGTGTGCTCACCCGCGTGGCATCTTTGTTTCGCCGCCGCGCCTTCAATATTGATTCGCTCACGGTGGGGCGGACTGAGAAACCGGAAGTGTCGCGCATGACCATTACCGTCGATGCCGACCGCGACCAGGCCCGCCGCATCGAAGCCAATCTATACAAGCTGGTGAACGTGTTGCTGGTCGAGAACATCACCAATCAGCCAGCTATCGTCCGCGACCTGGCTTTGATCCGGGTGTCGGCCACTCACGATGCACGCTCCCATGTGCTGGAGCTCGCCAACGTGTTTCGCGCGCGTGTGGTCGATCTCTCGGCCGAATCATTGACCATCGAAATTACCGGGGGGGAAGACAAGATCGACGGCCTGCTCGATGTGCTGCGTCCCTACGGAATATTGGAGATGGTGCGAACCGGGATCGTTGCCATGCGGCGTGGCAGCAAGTCTAACGGCGCTGTCGCAACGGAAAACACGGCGTTCGGCGCCGCGGATGATGGTGTCTCCTACTCTGTGTGAGACAACCGAATCGGCTAGCTAGCTAAAGGCTGGTGCAAAACCCATGGCTCAACCCCTTGATTGACGCGGGTCGCTGATGCAGCGGCGTGGCAGATCTGCAGATCGCGGGTCTTTACGCGCAGATTCCTCAAAGAAAATGCAGGCTTCAACTCTTTTTTCTTGACGGTTTCTACCTTACTCGATATACTCGAGTACATTATGATCGCCTCCACTTCCCACCAACCCTGGCTCTTCTACTTCCCCCTGGCCCAGCAAGCCGCCCTGCTCAAAGACGATCTGCTCGACCCCGTCGATCAACTCTTGGAAGATCCCGCTCTCGTCGACTCAGTCCGTGAATGCCTGGCCACTCGCCGTCCTCTTTCGACGCGCACCGGGCGGGAGGGCATCGCCCCCGATCGTCTGCTGCGCTGCTGTGTCATGAAGCACCTGAAAGGCTGGAGCTTCCGCGCTCTGGAACGGGAGCTACGCAGCAACCTGGTCTATCGCCGATTCACCCACTTCGATGCCGAGGTTACACCCGATTACACGACCTTGAGCCGCACCTTTGCCCTGCTGAGTCCCGCTGTGACCGAACAGATTCATCAGCGGGTAGTGGGTCTGGCCGGCGAGCACGGCGTCGCCCACGGCGATAAGTTACGCACCGACACAACCGTCATAGAAAGCAATGTTCACTATCCCACCGACAGCTCGCTGTTGGGCGACGGCATCCGCGTGCTCAGCCGCAGCCTGCAACGGATCGCCAGCGAGTGCAAGAAAGGAGCCCTGGAAGTGGTCCATCACGGGCGCGCCGTCAAACGTCGTCTGTTGGAGATCAACCGCGCCGCCAAGAGCCTGACCGAAGCCAACCAGGAGCGGATGCGAGGCAGTTATCAGAAGTTGGTGGAGCTGACCCGAAGCGTGGTGCGACAAGCCAGCGCGGTGCTGCAACGATGGGGGAAGGGACGGCTGAACGTGGTGGGCAAACTGCTGCGGGTAGAAACGCAGATCGGCCAGTTGCGGCATTTTCTCCCGCTGGTCGAGAAGGTGATCACGCAGACCAAGGAACGGGTGTGGGGTGGGAACTGCCACGTGGAGGGCAAAGTGTTGAGTCTGTTCGAAGCGCATACCGAGGTCATTCGCAAAGGCAAAGCCCACAAGCCGAATGAGTTTGGTAGGCTGGTGCGGATTGACGAGGTGGAAAACGGCATCGTGAGCGGCTACCAAGTTCTCGTCGGCAATCCGGACGATCGCACGGCCTGGATGCCGGCCCTCGAGCACCATCAAGTTTGCTTCGGGCGAGCGCCGAACATGGCCACCGCCGACCGCGGGTTTTTTTCCGCGAAAAACGAGCGGGAGGCGCAGCGCCTGGGAGTGAAAAAGGTAGCGCTGCCGGCGCGCGGACGGCTCTCGGCGAAGCGGGCCAAACGGCAGAAGCAGCGCTGGTTCCGGCGAGCCCTACGCTGGCGGGCCGGCTGTGAAGCCACCATCAGTACTTTGAAGCATCCCTTTTCTATGGTGCGAGCCACCTACAAAGGAGAGCGGGGATTTGAGCGCTACGTGGGCTGGTGTGTGATTACCAAGAATCTGTTTTCCATCGCTCGCTATCGAGAGCGTCGGAGGCGCCATGACCAGGTCGGTTGAGGGTACGGCCCAACGACGCAAACTGCTGGGCGAGATTGAACGTCTAGCCGAGATCGCTATCTTTGGAACGCTCTCGGAAACTTACCGCACCTGCGGACGAGCGGGTTGCCATTGCCAAGGAGATGGACCCAAGCATGGTCCGCATCTGAATGTGAGCTACCGCGGGGAGAAGGGGAAGACCACCGGCTACTATGTTCCCAAGGGAGCGGAGGAGGCCACGCGAGAAGGAGTGGCCGCTTGGCAACAAATGCAGCAATGTTTGCGCGAACTGGCGGAGTTGAATAAGGAACGCAATTTACAGCGTGCCCGCGAGGTCGATTCGTGATCCAGCCCTGGCCACGTCGAACTCTAACCCTGGTCGGTTTGGTACTGGTGTGTCTGTTACTCAGCGTTAGTCAGCCAGTCGGTCTGACCTACCCCATGCAGGTTGTCGACTCGGCACCATGGTTCGATCGAGGGAGAGAACCCGCGTCCGATTGGCCCACCGCATCGGTTGTCAGACGCATGGAATGCAATCAGGCTCGAGCTGGACCTCTCGCATCTGTGGTCCTCGACTGTGCGTGGACTGCGGGCAATCTTGGTCCACCCGGTCAGGACACCCATGGGCCACCGGAACCGATCGGGCCTCGGCAAGTTGCCGGTCAAGCCCGCAACTCAATCCAACCCCCTCGAGCAACCTTCTCGGCGAAATTACTGGCTTTCAACCGCCGAATTCAAAAATCGGGGTTTTGCACCAGCCTTTAGCTAGGCGATTCGCCGGGCGAAAGCGTCGCCGCTCTGGCCACAACCTGCGCCTTAGAAAGTGCTATTTGTCCGGTGATTGTTGCGGCCAAGAAAAAACGCCCAGAGCAGTCAAGCTCAGGACGTCCTTCGGCAGCCCTCCCCCAGAACTGCCAAACCACGTGCCCATCCTAGGTCCGTTCGGCACCACAGTAAATGTCACTTTCGTAATGTAAAGCTGGCAGGTGAGTACTACGGGACCATGCGCGGAAGTAACGTTACTAACTCGGTTCGTCTATGTGCGATCTGTCTGAATGACCCATCAGAAATTCCTGAGCCGCTCGACAAGATGTCGAGAAAAGACGCGGCTGAACGCAAGAAGCGGCCAGATTACTTCCTTTCCCAGGTTTTTCCACCGTCCGTGCTGCTCCAGGTCTCGTTGTTACTGGCTGAAATTATGACCTCCGCCGGGCCGCTAACATCAATGTGAGTTATGTCTGCACTAAGTTGCTGGCCTTCGATGGCAGGTTGCACTTGCACCCAAGTTAGGCCGCCATCGGCGGAATAGAAGAGCGTGCCTGCCTGCCCGCCGGTCCATACATCCGCGCCGTGAGTTGCGTAGCAGAGCAACGGATGATCCCGGCGCAAGGCGCTTTGCCAACTCTGGCCGCCGTCCAGTGACCGTTGCAGGACGCCCGCTGCAATTGCCCAGGTGACCTTGGGCGCTGAAGTCTGTTTCGCAGGCGATTTCAGCTTCGCCATCGACGTCATATTCCTGCCCTGCAGAGGCAGTTCGGCGATCGTGGTGGAGGGGGTTTCCAGCAGCCGACTTGTTTCGGTTTGCGGCGCGGGCTTTGCCTTTTCAATCGCAGGGGCTTGGTTCTGCGCAATCAAATTGCCTTCGGCAGAGGGCGCTGCCTCTACGGTGAGGGCTGCACCGGAAACCTCGACGGTTTCATTCACCGTTCGAGCGGCCGATCCATCGAATGCGAGCGCCCCGGTTCCCGCCGCTGGCGCTGACGGTAGCTTGTCTGCCTGCGTTGATTCCGTCTTGTTGTCCGCAAGCAGCATCCCGGACTGCGCTTGAAACGCTGGCGTTACAGGCTTGAGTTTCCTTGACAGTTGTAATTCTGGCCTAGGCCGTGTTTCGTCAGTCTTAGCCGCGAGTGCGGATTGGCCGATGGTCGACGATACAATGGGCGACGATGCGACTTGTGGCGATACGGTCGGTGTACCGGGAACTGGCTGCGCAGTAGTCGCGACGTGTTGGTTTGGGGAGGGCGACGTCGACTGGTTCAGCTTTCCCGGGCGCATCAGAAGTACCGAGGCAACTACCACAACGCCCGCTGCCAGCGCGGCCCAGCGCAGACTTGGCCAGGCGAAGCTTAGCTTGCGCGGCGCGGGCGCCCGCGAGCCGGTCCGAACCGCATCGGCCTCGTCCGCAATCGGAGCGGTCGCGACGTCTGCATCCGGAAGCGCCAGAGTGATGATCTCGCGGCACTCTCCGCAGCGCGCCAGGTGCTCGATCACGCCGTCGCGCTCGACCGCCGAAAGCGTCTGCTCGGTAAAAGCCGTCAGCAGATCGGCATCCGGATGCGCTCGCTCAGGCCCAGCAGCCCGCAAGCGGTCATACACGATTTTCGGTATTTCAGTCATGACTTGTGTCGCTCGCGTCTGGTGCGGGGACCTTTCCTCCAGGGAACGCTTTTGCGCCCGAATCTTGCGTCAAACGCGACCGCAAATTCAACCCTATGTCCCGCACATCGGTTTCAAGGGCTTCCGTGGCCTGGGCATGGCTCATCCCCTGGGTTCGCAGCCCCGCCAGAATCCGCTTTCGGAGCCCGGTTGCGAGCCGATCGAGCCGCCGGCTAACGCTCGATTCGTGCAGCCCGAGGGTGCGCGCTATCTCGGCCAGTGTCCGCCCATCCAGATAATATGACGCCAGCGTAAGCCGGTCCTCGGCCGAAAGTTCCGCCAATGCCTCATCGGTGGCCGCTTCCAAGAGTTGGTCCGAAGAGCGGTCCGAAGTGCGGCCCGGACACACCGGCTCCGAAACCGCCGCCGCAAACTGTACGCCTTGTTCCGTCTGTTCTTCCAGACTGACCGTGCGTTTCTGCTTGCGATAGCGATTGATAAACTCCTGCGCCATTACCGTGCGCAGCCAGCCTTCGAGCGAGCCGCGGCCGGTATAGAACACGAGCTTCGAGCGGCGGAGTCCATCGCGTGCGTTCACGCCATACAGGTCCGCAAACAGCGAATCGGCCAACTCCGCGGCATGTGCGGCGTCGCGCGTAATGTGCAGCGCCATGCTATGCAGCTTCCGCCGATAGCGGCTGATAAAGTCCTCCCACGCTCGCTCGTTCCCCTCAGCGCACGCGCGCGCCAAGGCCAGCTCTTCCAGGCGCAACCCGGCGCAGAAGTCAGCCTTTTGTTCCGTCGAAGCCTGAGCCGAATTGGAGGCTGGGCCGAAATACTTGTGCAGAATTTCATCGAGGATATCGGCAAACCGCGCAACGCTCACACCGTAGGCTGCAGCTCCGCTGCGCTCGTAAAGAGAAAGAGCTGCGGCGACATCTGCGCCACGGCTGGATTGGGCGGGCTTCGGCATATCTCCCTGGGTCTGTCCCAGTTGATGCTAGCAATCTTTTTGATGCAAGGAAGAATAAATCGTACGTTCTTTTGATCAGCGAGTAGAGAACGACCTCCTTGAAGACTCGCGGACGAGTTCCCCGGCACGCTCTAACTTTGGCGTGCCGGGGAGGCGGCGCACGCAGGCGGTCGCACGCACACGAACACGAAGAAGATCGCGCGCACGCGGGAGCATTCGTGTCTTCACGGGTGTCATTACTACTGGGAGGCTCAACTATGCGGCTTGTCATCGTGGTCGTTGGGATCGCTTTGTTAGCAGTGGCGGCGGTTGTGGTTCCGTGCCTGATGCAAGCAGGCGAAGGGGCGCCAACGCCAGGCTACTCCCTGCTTAGCCCGATTCGCAGCGGCAATCTGAGCGTCTTTCCCGTCGTAGCCAGCAAGTCATATGACACGGCAGAGTTTCTTACCCTCGATGAGGGCCTGCGCAGCGGCGACGTTGTGGTTACTGAAGCTGGCCAGGCGCGCGGTCTCATCCGTCACCGTCCCGGTGAGGCTTCAGTCATCCACCCCATACGCGGCGCGGAGGTCAATCAACTCGTCCTGGTGAATAACGCGAAGCGACCGTTGTTACTCCTCGCCGGCGAGATAGTGACCGGCGGCAAGCAAGACCGCGTTATCGGCAAAGACCGCATCGTGCCCGCGGAGAGCGATCCCGTGGACTTAAGCGTCTTCTGTGTCGAGCCCGGACGTTGGGTGGCGGCGAACGGGAAGAACGAGTTCCATGGGGGCGGCGTCGCTGGCGGCGTCTTTGCTGCACCGGGCGTGCGCGGAAGTGCGATGGGTGCCCAGAATCAGCAGCTGGTCTGGGACAACGTGGGAAAATCGAAGCAGGCAATGGAGATGGCTATTCCACCTCCGGCTGCCGCGGAAGTGGATTCAACCACCTCCTATGCCCGCGTGATGGATAACCAGGAAGTCCAAAAGCAGGTGAATTCGGTCGCCGAACCGGTGCAGCGTAACTATGAAAGCGTCATCCGGCAATTGCGCGATAAGAATGCGGTGGGCGTCGTGGTTGCCGTGAACGGAGAAATTGTCTGGGCTGATATGTTCGCGAGCACCCAGTTACTGCAGAAGTACTGGCCGAAACTTGTCCGCTCCTATGCTACGGAGGCGGTGGTAACGCGTGCCAAAGGCGGGGAAGCGAGCCTCAAAGACGCGCAGAAGTTTCTCGACGATCTGCAGGGCCGCCACGAAACGGCCGAAACCGAACCTGGGCTTTATCGGCAAACGGAAATCACCGGTGATGGGTTCAAGGTGTTCGAGTTAACGTCACTGCTGCCGAGGACGGGATTCGCCGTGCATGTAGCCAAGATGGCCGACTAGATTGCTCATGTGGGGACGGAGCTTCGCCCGTCGAGGCCCGACCTGCTCGATTCCGATTCGCTTGCCTGTGGTTACAGTCTCTTAGGTCCGCGCCAATCCCTTGAGCACGACGTCATTCGCGTCATGAGCTAGGTTGAGCGCTGGCAATTCGTCACGCGTGAACCAGCGAACATCCGCCGCATCGCTCCCCGCCGTGAGATCGCCGCCGACCACGCGGCACAGGAAATCAAGCAGCACGTAGTGATAGCGCACGCGGCGCTCGTCGTCCCGGATCACACGCTCATACACGCCCAGCATTTCAACCGCCTCGACCAGCAATCCTGTTTCTTCGCGCGCTTCGCGGATCACCGCTTCGCGCAGAGTTTCTCCGCATTCGAGGACGCCGCCGGGCAACGACCACTCGCCGAACAGGGGCGGCTGTCCGCGGCGGATCAGAAGAACGCGACGATCGTCGAGATGATGATCGACGATGACCGCGCCCACACCCACCAGCGGAGACTCGGGGTATTCACGTTTCATGCGAGAGGGTCCATACGGGAACAGTATATGGTGATGGGTTAACGATCTGCCTGGGTGCCACTTGCGGGGCTTCGCCCCGCTGGACAGGCGAGGGCGGCCTGTCCCTACGAGGGCGGCTGCGAGGCTTGGCTTTGCTTGGACGGGGCAAAGCCCCGTCACCACACGACCTCTCGCAATTACAATAGCCTCCATGTCGCTTGACGAGTACAAACGAAAACGACGCTTTGAGGAAACGCCCGAGCCTCCGCCTAAGGTTGAAAAACAATCGCGGCACCGGTTTTGCGTGCAGCGCCACGCGGCGACGCGGCTGCATTACGATTTTCGGCTGGAAATGGAGGGCGTGCTCAAGTCTTGGGCGGTTCCGAAAGGACCGTCGCTCGACCCTGCGGACAAACGGCTGGCGATGCAGGTTGAGGATCATCCTGTATCTTATTTTGATTTTGAGGGGACCATACCTCAAGGCAACTACGGTGGCGGCGCGGTGATGGTTTGGGATGCGGGCACGTGGGAACCACTATCGCCGGTGCCGGTCAACGGCGCGTACGTTCCGGGCACGGAGAAAGAAGCGGCTGCCATGCTGGCGAAAGGCGACCTCAAGTTTCGGCTGAGAGGGAAGCGCCTGATGGGCGATTTCGCGCTGGTGCACATCAAGGGGCGCGCGGGAAGCAAAGGAAATGAATGGCTCCTGATCAAGAAAAAAGACGATCACGTGGTTGCGGGATTCGACATCGACAAGTTCGATACCTCTGTCCTCACCAATCGCACCATGGGGCAGATCGCGGGCGATGCGGGGTCGGCGGAGTGGACTAGCAGCCGTCCGGCATCGCGCGGGAAGGTCAAGGCTGCGTGGCTGGCGGACGCCGTGGCGCGCGCTGACTCAAGGCGAAAAGCTCTAACCGCAGAGGACGCGGAGGGCGCGAAGAAAAAAAAAGTAAGAGCCCAAGACGGGCGGCGTCAAATTTAGCTCACCCAAAGACCTTGTCCGACGACATCGCGGTCAACGATGCTGCGTCCAAATCAACGGGCAAGAAATCCTCTGCGAACTCTGCATCCTCTGCGGTTAAAGCCTTCCCCGGCGCGGAGCGAAAACCGATGCCTAGGGTTGTCCATCCGATGCTGGCGATTCCTACAGCAAAGGCGTTCGACAATCCTGACTGGTTGTTCGAGATTAAATGGGACGGATACCGTGCCGTCGCTTTCATTGAAGAAGGACGTGTGCGACTGGTGTCGCGCAGTCAGAATGATCTCACCGCGCAGTTTTCTGAACTGGGCTTGCTGCCGCAATTTGTAAAGGTCGAGCGCGCCATTCTTGACGGCGAGATTGTTGCGCTTGATGAAGAGGGCCGCCCTTCGTTCAGCCTGATGCAGCAGCGGACCGGATTCCAGCCGGGCAAGCGGCGGCTGCCGCGGCGCGAAGGTGTTCCGGTCGTCTATTACGCGTTCGATCTGCTCTACCTCGATGGCCTCGACCTGCGCCGCGTTGCGCTTGAGCAACGGAAGCAGTTGCTGCAAGACCGGATTCTTGCTGGCGGCGTGATTCAATTTTCCGACCACTATGCTGAGAAGGGGCTTGCTCTTTTTGAAGCGGCAAAACAGCGCGGACTGGAAGGGATCGTCGCCAAGAAGCGCGGCAGCACTTACCAGGAAAAGCGGTCGAACGATTGGCTCAAAATCAAAATCACGCAGCGTCAGGAGTGCGTCCTTGGCGGATACACCGATCCTGAGGGCAGCCGCGAATATTTTGGCGCGCTCGTGCTTGGTTTGTACGATCGGCAGGGGCGACTGATTCACGTCGGGCAGGTTGGAACTGGATTCGATCAGAAGACGCTCAAGGAAATCTTTGCTCGCTTGCAGCCGCTCAAGACTAAACAGAATCCGTTTTACGGTGAGATTGGCGGATTGCGAAAAGTTCAGTTCGTGCGTCCGGAACTGGTTGCGGAAATCAAGTTCGCGGAGTGGACTCACGAAACGGCGGAGGGCGGGATGAAGTTGCGCGCGCCTGTGTTCATGGGGCTGAGAGCTGATAAGTCGGCGGCGGAGTGTCGGTTGGAAGATGCGGTTGCGAGCTAGGGCAGGCACCCCCCAGCCCCTAAAGGGGCGTCTGATTTGGAGGCGATTTCGGCATCGCTAAAGCGATGCCCTGATACGAAACCAGAGTGCTAGAACGCGCTGCCTCCGCCACCGCCGAATCCGCCGCCGGAGCCCCAGCCCCTAAAGGGAAGTCTGATTTGGAGGTGATTTCGGCATCGCTAAAGCGATGCCCTGATACGAACCAAAGTTGCCGAAGACGATGATTGTGAGGCCGGGATCCCCGCAAACTCCAGATTCGTCCCGATGCTGGCACCTGAGGCGATGCCGAGCTGCGCTCGGCTTGGACGGGCGAGGGCGCCCGTCCCCACACGAGCTAGAAGGCACTCCCGCCGCCGCCGCCGAAGCCGCCGCCGGAGAAGCCTCCGCCACCGAAGCCGCCTCCTCCGCTGAAGCCCGATCCCGTGGAACTGGCCCTGGGCGCGGACGTGAAGACCTGATGCATGTCTGACGCCA
The DNA here is from genome assembly GCA_963730845.1 of uncultured Acidobacteriaceae bacterium. Taxonomy (GTDB): domain Bacteria; phylum Acidobacteriota; class Terriglobia; order Terriglobales; family Acidobacteriaceae; genus Acidiflorens. Next base: position 290,662 of record CAVSTM010000017.1, read on the forward strand.
TGCTGTGCATGGAACTGGAAAAGAAAAGCGGACTGAAGCCGACATAGCCGTTCGGCGAAACGTACCAGGTGGGCGGGTCTTTTATGATTCCGTCGAATGCTTGTGCCCAGTGGTGCTCGACGCCTAGCGCCATGGCGTAGGGGAGAAATTTCTCGAAGGTGTCGGGCGGCATGCGCTTGATGCGGTCGGCGTCGACGCGGTTCATGAATTCCTGGAATCCGAGGACAGCAATTCTGGTGCGCACACCGGAGACCGTCTTCGCCGTCATGTGGCGCGCAAAAAGCCACCAGATCAGGGCGGAGACCAGGACGCTCCCAATCACCAACGGAATGGAGTAGAACAGGTTCATCCATCCCATGACTTGCACGGCGACCACGAGGATCACGATGGCGACGCCGGCGGCGATGCTGTAGCCATTGGCTGATTCCGGGTCGAGCGTGTAGATGCCTTTGCTCTTCAGCGAAGACATGATGTCCTCACGCACTATTGGAATCGCGGTGTAGAAACGATTCTTCAGATCGGAAAGGCGCGTTCCAGTCCCGCTCAGAAAAATATTTTCCAGCATCACGCGTTCGTGCGGGGTGAGATCGGGGCCCCACTGTTCGCGCGGTTTCAGCAAATGGAATAAATAATCCTTGTGGTGAAAGACCAGAAAAGTGTCGACCTTTTCTTCGATCTTGATGTAGCCGCGTACGGCTAGATCGACGATGGTGCTGGTGATGTCGCGGGGGTGGATGGTGTCGTCGAGTAGGGTTCCGGCTTCGGCGGGACACATGCCTTTCGGCGGCTCGTACTGCGGGGCCACGGAGATGCCGGGATTGGGTTCGCGTCCTATCGAATACCAGAGGGCGAACATCGAGGCGAGAGTGAGCAGGGGCAAAAACACGATCGGATTGCTGCCTAGAAACCAGCCTAACTTCGTGAGCGCGGACGGAGCCTTGAGCACTCCCTGCGGAATGTAGATATCGATGGTCAGGCCGCCGCGCATGGAAAGCTCGCGAGTGGTTTCGAAAGTGACGTTGGCGCCATCGACCTTGGCGGTCGCTCCGCTTTCTTTGGAACCGTAGGCGCCGGTGAAGGCCTGGGCGCGCAGACCTCCAGCGGCATTTTCGGGCAGGGTCACGAAGGCCGAGGCATGGTCGATGGGAACCGGCCAATCGTTGCCGGTCACGTTCCAGTAGAACTCGTCGTAGCTTTCTCCGCCACTATCGAAGAAGCGGACGCCATTGCGCACGGTGTAATCGATGTTGACGACTCGCGTCGCGTCGACTGCATCGGGAATGTAGATTTTTAGATCGCGGTAGTTGCCTGACTTGCTTGAGTCGTACTTCAGCTTGTTTCCGCTCTCGTCGGTGACGCTCATCACATTGACAAAAAGCGTGTAGTTGGTTCCCTCGGGTCCGGGATACTCGACCGGGATGGTACGGTGAATGCCGTGCCACGCGCCGACGAAAGCGAGGGCGATTTTTTCGCTGACTAGGGCCGTGCCGTCAGGGGCGATCGCGATGGTGTCCTGGAAATCGGTGACCCGCCAGTTGCGAGGCTGGGCGGGCGCGGAGACGGCTACTAGTAGTAGGCTTAGCAGCAAAAGCAAAAGCCTCACCACAGGGGACACAGAGGCGCACAAGGGAACACCGGGAACGGGCTTGCACGACCGTTCGTGATGAAGTGATCGCTGAGGCGACATAGCCTAGAACTTTACCGCTACTGGTTCGCGATCGGCGGCTGCGGCTTCGAAGAATTGCTTCTGCTGGAACCCGAACATTCCGGCCAGAATGTTAGTCGGGAACGATTGAATCTTGGTGTTCAGGTCGCGCACCACGGCGTTGTAGTAGCGTCGGGCGTTCTGAATCGCGTCCTCGATTTCGCTGAGCGAATTCTGCAGTTGCGTGAATTCCTGTGAGGCCTGAAGCTGGGGATAATTTTCGGCCACTGCAAACAGGCTTTTGAGCGCGCCAGTCAGCTGATTTTCTGCGACAGCTTTGTCCGCCGGGCCGGTGGCCTGCATGGCCATGGAGCGGAATTTTGCGATGTCCTCGAACGTAGTTTTTTCGTGGGTGGCGTAGCCCTTCACGGTTTCGACCAGGTTCGGAATCAGGTCGTGGCGGCGTTTGAGCTGAACATCGATGTCTGACCAGGCTGATTCGGATCGCACCCGCAACTGCACCAGGCTGTTGTACATCGCGATCAGGAAGACGAAGAACAGAACTATGACTGCCAGAACAATCCAGCCCATGCGGAACTCCTCGATGCGTATTTAAGGGGACGTTAGCACAGGCGAAGACGGGGTGCAATGCGGGCTCTGATTCTGCTGATTCTGGCGGCGGGAGGCGGAAAGGAAGTTTCTATGAGGCTTACTGACGGGGAGCGTAGTATCCGCGGCGGGCGCGAACTTGCAGATCTTTTTTCAGGGCAGTGATTTCGATGGAGTGGTAACGTCCGTCGGCGTCGAAGTCTGACGGCTTGTAGGAGACGGCGTATTGGCTGCGCAGTTCGTCTTCAATCGCGGCGAACGAGTGCGTGATGTCTTTCATCTTGTAGGGAAAGAAAGCGCGGCCGCCGGTGGCGGAAGCGAGGTCTTCGAGAACTTTGTCGCCGCGCAGGATCAGGCCGCTGTCGTCGGTCGAGATGGCATAGATGAGAACTTCGGCGCGCTGCGCCATTTCAATCGCCTGGGCGCGGGTGTATTCGCTCTGATTGTCTTCGCCGTCGCTGAGGATGACGATGGCTTTGCGAATGGGATGGTCGGAATTTTCGCGCAGCAGCTTTTCCTTGCACGCTTTGTAAATCGCGTCATAGAGCGCGGTGCCGCCGCCATTCTTCAGGCGCTGCACTCCGGTGGCGAGTAATGGGACCTGGTCGGTGAAGTCCTGGGTGAGGTGGCTCTCTTTGTTAAATCCAACGACGAAGGCGCGGTCATAGCCGGGACGAATGACGTGCTGCAGAAATCCGGTGGCGGCGTCTTTTTCAAATCCAAAGCGGCCTTCCACCGAGCCGCTCACGTCCATGAGCAGGCCCAACTCGATGGGCAGATCAGTCTCGCGGCGGAAGTTGAGGATCGATTGCACGGGCTTGTGGTCGTCGAAAATGGAGAAATCGGTCTGGTTCAAATTGCGGACGAATTTGCCGTGACGATCGGTGGCGATGAAGAGCACGTTGACTTCATCGACGCGTTTCTTGATGGTGAGGATTGGTTCATCCGCCTCGTCGCTGGTGGCGGCGGCAGAGCGGAGAGCCCAGCGGCGCTGCTGGAGTCCGCCGCAACGGTGGAAGCGACGACGACGTAGGGACTGGTTTGGGCGCATCCGAGACGGACAGAGCGAGAACGACGGCGATCGCGAATACGATGAGTGCCAATCCGCTCGGTGCCAACCCGAATTGGTTGCGCTTCGTCATTCTTCTGATCCGCCAATCTTATTCCGACTCCCGGTCCCTACGCCCGGTGAATCTCGAAACCTTCAAGTACTTCGATGCACGCCGGGGGCCGAAAACCGAAAAAACACGGTCCAATGACTGTAGGACGTTATCAGGTGCAAGTCCAAGTTACAAAAGGAGTACGCAGCCGGTGCCTCCTTTAACCATAGGCCGGTCAATCGGTTGGGAATCATGCTCAGGATATTTTTTTCATGATTGGGTGAGCTCCGTGCAAAAACTGCTGACTCCGCGGCCCACGTCTGAGCCGGCTTCTCTACTCTTCGCTGGACATGGAGCTGCGGTATCGGTGCGCGGAGGCGCGACAGTGATAATCTACGCCGGACGCTGTATACGGTCCGGAGTCGCGATATGTACTTCGAACAGTTTTACCTGACCTGTCTGGCCCATGCTTCGTACATGATCGGATCGGAGGGCGAGGCGGCGGTGGTGGATCCGCAGCGCGATGTGGACATCTATCTGAAGGCGGCCGCCGAGCAGAATCTTGAAATTCGACACATCTTCGAAACTCATCTGCACGCCGACTTTGTTTCGGGACACAAAGAGCTGGCGGTGCGCACGGGCGCGAAAATCTACATCGGAGCGCAGGCCAATGCCGAATTCCCGCATGTGCCGCTGACCGACGGTTTTGAAGTGAAGATGGGAGCGGTCCGGATTCGCGCACTGGAGACGCCGGGCCACACGCCGGAGAGCGTTTGCCTGGTGATTACGGATGAAGGCAAATCGTCTGAAAGTAAGTCGTCTGAAAGTAAAGCCGGCCGTCCCTGCGCGGTTCTGACCGGCGATACGTTGTTTATTGGCGATGTTGGACGCCCAGATCTTTCGCGCACGCACACGCCGCGGGAACTTGCGGGATTGCTCTACGACAGTTTGCACCAAAAGCTGCTGGGGCTGCCGGATGCGGTGATGGTGTATCCGGCGCATGGTGCGGGCTCGCTGTGCGGACGCGCCATGCGGGCGGAGCGTTCGTCCACGATCGGGACCGAGCGCCTTACGAACTATGCTCTGCAGATCGCGAGCCGGGAAGAATTCATCGCGCAATTGACCAGCAATCTTCCGACTCGTCCCGAGTATTTTCTGGAGGATGCCGAAATCAATCGCTCGGGCGCGCCGGCGTTGACGGATTTACCGCCGCTTCCGGGAATTTCTCCGGCCGAACTGCACGCGCTGTTGCAGCCGAATGCCAATGGCAACGTCAGTGTCAATGTCAATGTCCTTGACGTTCGTCCGGGCGACGAGTTTGCGGCAGGACACGTGCCGGGGTCCATCAACATCGCGCTCGCGGGACAATTTGCGTCGTGGGCAGGCGGGATTATGGGGATCCACTCGAGGCCGGTTCTGATCGGCGATACCGACGCGCAGATTGAGGAAGCCAGGATGCGGTTGGCTCGTGTGGGCATCGAAGAGTTCCGTGGCTATCTGGCCGGCGGTGTGGCGGCGTGGCAGAAGGCTGGACTGCCGGTGCTGAAGACAGCGCAGATTTCGGTCCAGGAATTGAGTCAGAAACTGCGCGAGGGAAGCTGGCGCGCGCTCGATATCCTCGACGTGCGCCGCGAAGGCGAATGGCAGGCGGGGCACATCGCCGGAGTGCAATGGCGGGCGCTCGATACTTTTCCGCAGGGACTGCCCGCAATCGATACGGGGCGCCCGGTTGCGGTGCACTGCAAAAGCGGATATCGCAGCATGATTGCCTGCGGTTTGCTGGAGCGCGCCGGCCATCGCAACGTGATCAACGTGGTGGGAGGTTTCGACGCGTGGCATGCCGCCAAGCTTCCGGAAGTTACCGAGCAACTGGCCAAGTCATGATGCCGTTGCGCCAAGCGGACAACACCCTTCGGTTACCTGTCGTGGCAATGTCCTTTCGTGTCATTCTCTTCTTGCCGTCACAGGCCCATCTACCGCGACCGCAGGGCGAACTCCCCGCTGCGGTTGCGGAACTCAAGTGAGGTTTCATTCATGTTGCAGTCTCCGGAACCGAAGTTCTCTCCAAACGCAGTCCCCGCTCCGAACACTTACGCTCCGGTCAAGCCGGCCACCTCACCCATGGATCAGGCAAACATCGGACGGTCGCTCGTCATTAAGGGTGAAATAACCGGTGCGGAAGCGCTTTTTATTGACGGGCGCATCGAAGGCACCATTAATTTCCCCGACAATCGTGTCACCGTTGGCCGCAACGGAAACGTCGCGGCAAACATCACCGCCAAAGAAGTCGTCATCATGGGCAAGGTGCAAGGCAACGTCGAAGCCTCTGACCGGCTGGACATCCGCAGCGAAGGCGTGCTCTCGGGCGACGTGATCACACATCGCATCAGCGTCGAAGAAGGCGCCATTCTCAAGGGCGGCGTCGAAGTGCGCAACCCTGAAAAGAAAGATCAGAAGACGCAGGCCCAGGCCCCGGCCCAGAACAAGCCGGAACCTCCCAAGGCTCTCGCCGCCACCGCGGGCAACGCGTAATTTTAACCAAGTCTGAATTCGAAGTCGGAATTCAAAGAATAACGATGGAGGGACGGGCAATCCCCCGTCCAGCCGGGCGAGAACGCCCGGCGCTCCATCGATTCTTTTTTGGTCGGTTCTTTTTTGGCGATCCTTACTTCTTCGGCTTGAAGTCGAGGGACGCCGAGTTCATGCAGTAGCGCAGGCCAGTCGGCCCGGGGCCATCGGGAAACACGTGGCCCAGATGCGCATCGCAGCGAGCACAACGCGCCTCGCTGCGAGCCATGCCATAGCTGGTGTCGGTGTGTTCGCTGATGTTCTTGCGGTCGGCGGCGGCGAAAAAGCTCGGCCATCCGGTTCCAGAATCAAACTTTGTTTCCGAGCCAAACAGCAGGGCGCCGCAGCAGACGCAGTGGTACGTTCCGTCGTCGTGCTTGTTCCAGTACTGACCGGTAAAGGCGCGCTCGGTGCCACAGGCGCGGGCTACCTGATATTGCTCAGGAGTGAGTTGCTGCCGCCACTCGGCGTCGGTCTTGGCGATCTTTTCCCCGGCGATCTTGTCGCTGATCTTGTCGCTGATCTTTTCGGTCATGTCGCTTCTCCAAGAAATAGGATGCGGAATGGGCGCGAAAGTTGCAAGTGGGGGAGGGTTCATATCAGGGCATGCCTTCAGGCATGCCGCAGCCGCCCCAGCCCCTGAAGGGGCTTTGAATTCTAGGTTTATGGCATCGCTAAAGCGATGCCCTGATACGAAACTTTCCGCCCGGGCGGTTAGTGCGCCAGGGGCTGATTCGCGCCGAGCAGAAGGGCGATGCCGGCGCGCTTGCGCAACTCCGACAGCAGTGCCGTAGCGGCATTCAGGTAAGTAGTGTTGGGATCGGACGTATCCGCCCAGACGGCTTCATAGACAATTTTTGCCGCCTCTTTTGTGTCCATGTGGAGAGCGGCTTCCATGCGGTCGGCCTGCTGGCGCACTTCGCCGTAGCAAGTATGGCAAACGGCGGCCGGCTCGGTGGCTCCGCTGTGCTGGTGTTGGAGAACGCACCGGAACGTGGTTGCGGCGTTGATCTGAGTATGGGAAGCGAACGCCTGTGACTTGAGCTCCTTGAGCAAACGTTCCCGTTCGTTATCGATTTGCGCGTTGGGTGCAGGTTGTGGCTCAGCGGCGACCATGGAATGCATCACCGGTTCGGCGGGCGAAACGCGATCCGGGCACTTGCAAATCGGGCAGACTGGTATATCCGCGGGATAGTAGGCATGGCAGTGCGAACAAGGCAGGCCATAGCCGGCGTATTTCTTTTCCGCCACGGATCCGAAACTCGGATGCCGCTCGGGAGTGGATAATGCCGCTCGGTTCACCGGTTTTTCGTGCGCTTGCTGGGTTGCGCTGGTTGCCATGGATAGCCCCGGCGGCGCTGCGAGCGCCGCAATTACTTCCCACATTCTAGGTTTCTTGATGGTTGGAAGCGATACACGTCAGTGCATGTCAAATCATGCCCGATGGTGCATCTGGTTGCGAGTTACTTCGAGCTAGTGATCAGCCGGACGACCTCCTGCATACGGGCCCGGTAGAGGTTCTGGCTGGGATCCATGCGGGAAGCGATTTCGAGTTCTCCGAGAGCCTCTTCGTATTGGTTAACTGCCATCAGGCAGGCGGCGAGCGAGTAGTGATTCTGGGCGCTGGGTTCGAGGCGCAGAGCGTCGCGAAATTCTTTTTCAGCTTCCGCCAGTTGTTGGGTGTTCACGAGCGCGGTGCCGAGATAGTGGTGAGCCAGGCTGGATTCGGGATTGAGCGCAACGGCATCGCGCAGCACGTCCACGGCTTCCTGGTCTCTGCCCGAAAGCAGGAGAGCCTGACCCAGAACGCGGTGTTCGGCCGCTCCGGCGGGATTAGCGGCGATGGCGGCCTGTAATTCGCGAATGGCGGAGGGGTAGTCGCGCTTGGACATGTAGGCGCGGGCCAGGCAGTTGTGGCCGCCTTCCCACTCTGGGTTCTGACGATATAAATCCTTGAATTCCGCGATGGCGCGGTCGAAGTCTTCCTTGTCGCAAAGCGTGTTTCCCAGGTTGTTACGCACGCTGGCTTCCTCTGGTTTGAGGCGCTTGGCGGCACGATATTCCGCGATCGCCTCGTCCAGCTTGCCCTGATCGTGCAAGACGACGCCGAGGTTGCTATGGGCCTCCCAGAAGTCGGTGCGCAGGCTGAGGGCGTGGCGATAGGCGATGGCGGCGCGACGCAAGTCTCCCTGATCGCGATGCGTGATTCCCATGTCGAAGTAGACGTCGGCGTTGGCGAGGGAACTGGCGGGTTCGCGCTGCAGCGACTGGTCGAAAGCGTGCAGCGCGGCATCGTAGTGACCGTCCGCGTAGAGCGCGAGTCCGAGGTAACGGTAGGCCTCGGCGTTGGCGGGATCTATGCTCAGCGCGGTGCGTGCTTCGGCGAGGGCATCCTCGGCATCGTCTGTCCGGTAAAAAAGATAAGAAAGCTGGCTGTGCGTTTCGGGGAAACTGGGCAGCAGGCGCGAAGACTCCGTAAATTCGTCGAGCGCTTCGTCGAAATGGTCTTGCCGGCGCAGGATGATTCCGAGGACAAAATGCAGCAGAGCCTGGTTTGTGGCAGAGCCGGCGTCATTGCCCACATCACCGTGAAGCAGGGCGCGGAGCTTGTCTTCGGCGGCGTCGAAGTTTTTGTCGTGAACCAAAGCGGCAACCTCTGCCGCCGGAGTGGAGCAGACGCAGGAGACGTGCAGGCGGCCAGCTTTCGGCCCGGGCTCAGATCCGTCCTTCGCATCGACACTCTTACGGGTGAGGCTCTGAATCAAGCCCGCGTCAGCCCCAGCCTTCTGCATGGCGCGGGTGCATTGCCGGTTGCATTGCGACGTGACCGGGCAGGAAAGCAACCATGCTTCGTCCGGTGTTTGGGCCAGGCGCTGGATCCGTGCGCTCGATATGCCTCCCGCCAGCCACAGGAAAATGGCATCAGCGGGCGCGGACGGAACTTGTCCAGCCTGCACGGAGCCTGCCACCAGCAAAAGCAAAAGCCAACTTAGGACACACCGTTTCACAAAGTCCTCCACCGGTCTTGACGCGCAAGAATCGCCCTGTGGCCAAAATAGTCCAGCGGCGGTAACACCGGTAGGTCACTTAAGTACTTTTGAAGACATGCCCAAACGGGGTAGGGGTGGGGATCGGCCGCGGGTGGCTCAGTTTGAAAGACGCATTCCCCAGCGGCTAAAAGCCGCTACTGATTATGCGGCATTTACGGCACGGCTAGTCCTGCCCTTTCAAAACAAATTGAAGTTACGGCACGACTGAAGTCTTGCCCTTTCAAAACAAATTGCAACTGGGCCACTACCGCCACTACCACTACCGCCACTACCTACCCAGCGATTCCGCAACCGTAAATTTATAGCCAAGATAACCACCTGATTCAATTCGTTTTCCGGTCCTCCATCCTTCCAGGAGCAAATTCGCATTCAGTTTGCCATCACATTCTGCATTTTGGTCTTGTATACTGTCGATATATAAGGTGTAAAATGGGTCATCGATGAGCGACGACTTCCATCGCGCCAAGCTTTCCGCTGCCGAACGAAACTTTCGCTCCGAGGTCGCTCGCCTCACCCTGAACCGCTGGTTTCTTCGCGGCTCCTTGTCCGAGCGCTTGGGCAAGTGCGGCAAACCCAACTGTCGCTGTACCCGCGGCGAACTCCACAAGTCTTTGTACCTGGTGCAGAGCCAGGACGGAAAGCTGCGCCAGATTTGTGTCCCGCAGGCTTGGCAGGAGCGCGTCCGGCGCGCCGTCAATGACTATCGCAAAATGCAGGAACTGATCGAAGAGGTTTCGGAACTGGAGTGGAAGCGACTTAAAGAAAGGAAGCGCTAACGTTCTCCGCCGCCTGATCAGCTACGGCGAAAAGATTTTCTGCCTCTCGGCAACGCTGCTGGCGCCCTTGGGAGATCGCAGACTGGATCCGCGTCGTTCCACTCCCGCCGTGGTGAAAGCGGCTCTGGTTCTGTTCTGGACCCGCCTGCCCAGCCTCAACGCTTTAGCCCAAATCCCCGCCCCGCGCTTCTGGAAACAATGGCTGCGCGAACCGCTGGCCAGCGCCGACACGCTGGGGCGAGTCCCAGCCGGACTCTACGCGGATCAACTCCGGCAAAGTATCTTCCTGGTCTATCAACAACTGAAACGCAACAAGGCTCTGCCCGATCATCAGGGCATTGGTCTGGCCGTGCTGGATGGCCACGAAAGCCACGCCAGTTATCGGCGTCACTGTGCCGGCTGCTTGCAGCGCACTCTCCATACCGAACACGGCGATCGTCTGCAGCACTATCACCGCCAAGTCACCCTGATGTTATTACCGGCCGCTCCTCCCGGCCGACCCGGGCTGCGTTTACTCCTGGATCAGGAACCCCAACGTCCCGGCGAAGACGAAGTCCAAACCGCCCTCCGGTTGCTAGCACGCGTTTTGACGCGCTACCCGCGGGCGTTCGACTTGGTATTGGCCGATGCGCTTTATGCCGTGGCTCCCTTTTTCAATTTCCTGCTGACGCACGGCAAACATGCGCTGGTGGTACTGAAGCAAGAACGCCGGGACCTGTATGTGGATGCGACGGCGCTGTTTGCCCAACAGGCGCCGCAACTGGGTAGCTATCGCGGTCGACAATGTGAATGGTGGGATGTTTCCGACCTGACTTCCTGGCCGCAGGTGCAGACGCCGGTGCGGGTGATTCGCTCGCGGGAAACTCACCAGGTACGGCGGCAACTCGATCACCAACCGGAACTCCTCAGCAGCGAGTGGATCTGGGTGACCACCGCGTCTGCGGCCCAACTTCCTACCGAGCGCACCGTTATTTTCGGCCACCAGCGCTGGGATATCGAGAATTACGCTTTCCAAGAGCTCGCCCAGCAATGGCATTCCGATCACATCTTTCGCCATGATCCCAATGCCATCGAATGTTTCTTGCTGCTGACCTTTCTGGCCTACAACCTCTTCCATGCCTTCTTTGCGCTCAACCTGAAAGCGGCGGCTCGCAATGACACCAGCCAAGTTCTCTGGGCCCGTTTGATGACGGCTGAGTTCCTGCAAGAAATGGCTTCCCCCAACCGCTCCCCCTGATCCCTCGTTACCGCCTTCGGTCGGCCCCTCTGCTTCGAGCCTCCGCCTGACCTCCCTTGTCGCTCAGGCGAGTATCGGCATGCCTCCTTACCAGATATGGGTCCGCAAAACGTCATGCGAATTTCCTCGGCCATCTCATCAATCCCCAAATCCAACAGAACACTCGGGCGTCGGTTCTTCGCAGCCTCTCGTTGCGGAATCGCTGCTACCTACCGGATCGGCGAGACTGCGGTGATCAGTTGGAGTAAACTATAGCGTGGCAGTGCCGGGTGTTTCTGCCTGGCACGACCGCTGCGGAGGTTTTATGTTTGAGGGTCTGTTTCAACCCATGCACCTGCTGGTGATCTTCTTCATCGCACTGCTGGTATTTGGTCCAAGGAAATTACCGGAGTTGGGCAAGGGTCTCGGCGAGGGCATTCGCGCACTGAAGAATGGTATGAAAGACGTCGATACCAAGCCTGAAGTCAAAGCTGAAAATAAGCCAGAAGGCACGCCCGAAAATAAGGCCTGAGCCCGCGGCAACATCCTGGTTGCCTGCGTGCCCGAACTATTGCCAGATCGGTATAATTCCAGCATCCAAATCAAATAAATTGTGGCGAGCAGGGAAGTTTGTAACTCACTTTCTTCAGGTGGCATTCCGTCGAACCCGAGAACTTGCGGTAGGGATTCCATTCTATTTTTGATTCACCCGGGAGGTTTTTGTGCATAGGAATTTTGTGGTGGGTCTTCTTTTGTTGTTGGCGATTCCGGCGCTCGCCGACCAGGTGGTCCTGAAGAACGGAGACCGGCTGACCGGCTCGATCACGAAGTCCGACGGTAAGTCGCTGGTGATCAAGACCGACTATGCCGGCGACGTAACCGTGAAGTTTGACGCGATCCAAGGCATAACCTCCGCCGGAGACTTGAGCGTCACGATTGGTGGCAAAACTGTGGTAGGTCCGGTGACCACGAACGGAGACGATATAGTGGTCGCGACCAAGACGGGGGGGCCGGTGGAAGCGCCTAAGGCTTCGGTCACTACGCTGCGTAGCCCCGCCGAGCAGGAGGCTTATGAAAAGAGTCTGCACCCGGGGCTGCTGGAAGGCTGGGCCGGCGGCCTGAATCTGGGCCTTGCCGTGACCGCCGGTAACAGCGAAACCAAGAGCCTGAATGTCGCTTTTAATGCGGTACGCACGGGATTCCACGACAAACTGCTCCTTTACACCAATTCGATCTATGCCGTTAACGACAAGATCACGGCAACCCAACCCGCGCCCGTAACCACCGCAGACTCGATCGGCGGCGGAGCGCGCTACGACCATGATTTTTCGCCGCGCGGGTTCGGGTTTGTGAGTGGCGACTTCTTTGCCAACTCGCTGCAAGACCTGAATCTACGGTCGATTCTAGGAGGCGGCGTTGGCTTACACGCAATCAAGAATGCTGCCACCACGCTCGATCTGCTGGCCGGAGTGAACTACACGCATGAAAGCTTCGGAGGTGTCCCGAGCCCGCTCCCGCCACCGCCCACCTACTCGTATTCCGACAGCCTGGCGGCCTTGACGCTGGGTGATTCCTTCACGCACAAGCTCGGGAAGAGCACGATGATTACGCAGAGTTTCTTGCTTTACCCGGACCTCAGCAACACCGGCCAATACCGCGGCACAGTCAATCTGGGAACGGTCACCAAAATCAACAAGTGGCTGGGTTGGCAGAACTCGTTTGGGGACGTTTTTGACACCAACCCTCCGGCGGCGGTGCCTAAAATTGAGAGGAACGACATACAGTTTGCGACCGGTCTGAATATTTCTTTCACGCACTAGACGCATAGTTGCGCGAGAAATCATCCGGCGCTCCTCCGCCTCCGCGGACGCCACGCCAGTCGCGCTCCTGTTGTGTCGCTGCCGTCTGATATATTGGCCTCTCTCGGAGGTGCGTCCATGTCTCGAAACGTGCGCTGTGGTCTGATTCAGGCGAGCAACGCGCTCAATAGCCGCTCGCTGCCACAAGTCAAGAAAGCCATGATCGACAAGCACCTGAAGCTGATCGAGCAGGCTGCGAAAAAGAAAGTAAAAATACTCTGCCTCCAGGAGCTTTTTTATGGTCCTTATTTCTGCGCCGAGCAGGATATTCGCTGGTACGACTTCACCGAACGCGTTCCCGATGGACCCACGACTCAACTAATGCAGAAGATCGCGGCCAGGCACGGCATGGCGATGGTGGTTCCGGTGTATGAGGAGCAGATGCCAGGCCTGTACTTCAACACCGCCGCGGTGATTGATGCCGACGGCAAATATCTCGGCAAGTACCGCAAACACCACATTCCTCACGTGCATCCCGGATTCTGGGAGAAGTTTTATTTCACTCCGGGCGATCAGGGTTATCCCGTCTTTGAGACGAAGTTTGCGCGCGTTGGCGTTTATATCTGCTATGACCGTCATTTTCCCGAAGGCGCGCGTGTGCTCGGACTGAACGGCGCGGAGATTGTTTTTAATCCTTCAGCCACCGTCGCGGGGCTATCGGAATATTTGTGGGAACTGGAGCAGCCCGCACATGCCGCTGCGAACGGCTACTTCGTCGGTGCGATCAATCGTGTTGGCCGGGAAAAGCCGTGGAATATCGGCGAGTTTTATGGCAAGAGTTATTTCTGCAATCCCCGCGGCAAGATCGTGGCGCAGGCCAGCCGCGATAAAGACGAAGTGCTGGTCGCCGATCTCGATCTCGACCTGATCCAGGAAGTAAGAAGGGTCTGGCAGTTTTATCGCGACCGGCGTCCGGAGACCTACGGGGCGCTGACGACGCAGACGGGACAGACGGCGGCTGCGGACTAGCAAACTATTGGAACAGTTCTGATATCTGACAGCGAGAAACTCTTTACCACAGGGAACGCAGAGGAACACGGGGAAAGCATGACCCGATGATTGTTTCCTCTCTTCATCAACCATGTCCACGCCCTCGAGCATCGAATCAAGTCCGCTCTACAACAAAGACCTCGCGCCCGCGACCGCCGAGCGGCGCACATGGGGTACCTACAGCTTTGCCGCGCTGTGGGTATCGATGTCGGTCAATATTCTGACTTACATGCTGGCCGCCAGCCTGATCCAGGGAGGAATGAACTGGAAGCAGGCGGTCGGAACCGTGTTCATGGGCAACACGATTGTCCTCGTCCCGATGTTGTTGAACTCGCATCCGGGAGCGCGATACGGCATTCCGTTTCCGGTGCTGGCGCGCGCTTCATTCGGAGTTTTGGGCGCGAATTTCGCGGCGGTGCTGCGAGCGCTTGTTGCTTGCGGTTGGTTTGGCATCCAGACCTGGATCGGCGGCGAAGCCATCAATACGCTAATCACGACGCTCGCACCCGCCCGGGGACAAGTCGCCCACGGCGCCGCGATCTGCTTCCTGGCGTTCTGGCTCATCAATCTGGCTGTCATTCTCAAAGGCATCGAATATATCCGCTTTCTGCAGGGGATCAGCGCACCGGTTCTCTTGGCCGTCGGCCTCTTGCTGCTGGCGTGGGCTTACAAGTCGGCGGGCGGATTTGGCCCCATGCTGTCCGCGCCGTCGCGCTTCGTGAGCTTTTCGGATTTTCTGAAATTCCTTATCCCCGCGCTGAATGGCACGGTCGGTTTCTGGGCGACGGTGTCGCTGAACATTCCCGACTTTACGCGGTTTGCCAAAAGCCAGCGGCAGCAGGTGATCGGGCAGGCGCTCGGCCTGCCGACCACCATGACGCTCTATTCGCTGATCGGAATTCTGGTGACATCCGCGACGGTGGTGATTTACGGCACCGCGATCTGGGACCCGGTGCAATTGCTCAGCCGCTTTCATTCTCCCGTGGCGGTGGTGATTTCGCTGCTGGCGATTCTGCTGGCGACGCTGAACGTGAATATTGGCGCCAACGTGGTTTCTCCGGCGAATGATTTCTCCAATTTGTGGCCGCGAAAGATCAGCTTTCGAGCTGGCGGCGTGATCACCTGCTTCATGGGAATCGCGCTGATGCCGTGGAAACTGCTCTCCAGTTACAGCACCTTCATCTTCGGATGGCTCGGCGGTTACGCCGCTTTCCTCGGCCCGGTGGCGGGGATCATGATCTGCGATTACTTCGTGATCCGGCGGCGCGTGCTTGTCGTCGACGACCTCTACCTGCGCGGCGGCACTTATGAATATTCGCGCGGATTTAACTGGCTGGCTGTCCTTGCGCTGGCTTTGGGAGCGGGTACGGCGCTGGTGGGATTGGTCTTCTCTCCGCTGCGCGTCTTATACGATTATTCGTGGTTCGTGGGATTTGCCGTTTCGTTCCTAACTTATTACGCGCTGATGAGCTTCAAGAGAGAATCGGAAATGCCTGCGGTAGAGACGTCTTCCTGATCTACCGGAACCTCGCTATCAGTTCGCTGAACGGCTCGGAGCCGACGTTCCATGTCCCCTCGAACGGGTTGTCCAGGTCGGTCAGGACGAAGTGCGCGAAGAACAGCAACATGGTTGTGATTGCAACCGAGACTGCTCCCAGCGCAGGGTTCCGGAACGGATGAAAGAAAAGAAGAAACAGAATCGTCGATGCGGTCAAAGTCACAAAAAGGAAAAGCGCTTGCGGCATCCTTTTTGCGCTGAGAGACAGCCTTTCGTCCCGATGCGCGCTGGCCTGGTAGGCAATGTCGAGCAGCCTCTCGTACACGATGCGCTCGGTGTCGTCTTCGGGCTTTATGTTGGTTACGCTGGAAATGATTTCATGGAATAGCAGGTCGGTTTTCTCTGTCATCTCATTGTTAGAGGGTGCGCTCCTTCGGTTTCTACAACCGCCCGGGTGTAGATCTTGACGGCTCGCACCATGGGTTCTCGCGCAGCCTCTTTCTGACGGTTGCTGAAAAGGAGCAAATCCTTCAGGGCTCCTGACTCTTTCCGAATCTCGTTTTCGACGGAGGTGAACTGCCCCCAGATCACGTAAGTTGCGAATGCGTAAACGACACTGTAGAGCGTGCCGATGATCTGAACAAGGGCGGCTATCCCCTCGGCATCATTCCGAAAGAGCTTCTGAAAACCGAGCAGCCACAGCACGTTGTAGATGACGGCCGCAGCTGCGACCAGCTTTATACAGCGGAAGCGTGTCGTCGCAGGAATAACGTCGAAGGTCATCACATTCATTCCTGGAACGTCACGCACACGCCGTTCGGATCAATCGCCCCGAATTCCTTGGTCCCCCAAGGCTTGGTTTGCAAGGCACCGTTGGGATGCACCTTGCCTCCTCGTTCCTGGTATTCGGCATATAGCGCCTCAATCCCTTTCACGGCGAGACGCACCATGGTCTGGTCGCCGACTTTCCGTGCAAGTATTTTGTCGTTCATGCCCGCGATGTGCAGATAGGCGTCACCGCGGTTGATGCCGGCATAGGTCGGAGGGGTAGCGTCGCGAAAAGTTTCCTTGAAGCCGCAGACCTCCGTCCACCACTTCAGAGATTCTGCGGCGTCGGCAGCGGGGAGAACGGGGATTGCGCCTTTGATGACTGGTTTCATGGAGAAGGCCTAACGAATAGAATTCGTAAGGCTGCGAAAAATTCGTTTCAAGGCAAGCGGCGCAACCTCAGCGGCTGAAGCCGCATTAAAGGTGACACGGTTACCGCAGCGCTGAAGCGCTGCGCCACCGAAAAGCGGGTGCAACGCCGAGTTTTTCCGCAGCCTACTAAATAAAAGCCGGCAGCACTTCTTTCTTGTACGCTTCCAGCGTGTCTTCTTCGTCTCCGCACATCAGATAAATGTTGAACTGCGTAACTCCGGCGCGAGCGAGCGTGCGAATCTTTTCAATATGCGCCTCGGCGGGACCGAGCAGGCAAAAGCGATCGGTCACTTCGTCGGACACAAAGTTCCGGTTGCTGCTGTCGACTTCGCAATGGTGAAGATAATCGTACTGCCCACGGTCGCGTATATAGGAGGTCAGAGCCGGGGGAAGTTCTTCCGGCTTGTAGCGCGAAACCAGATCGACGACGTGGTTCGACACCAGCGCGGGAAACCAGCGCACGTGTTCGCGGCCGATTTTCACGTCGTCGGAGATCCACACCGGCGCAGCCGCCATGATCTCGATCTTCCGCGGATCTCTGCCCGCGGCTTCAACACCTTTCTTGACGAAGCCGACGCACCACGCGATCAAGTCCGGATCGGCGAACTGCAAGATAACGCCATCGGCGACGCGACCGGCGAGCTCGAGCACTTTCGGTCCATATCCAGCAACCCACACGGGAGGAACGCCACCGTTCGCCCAGGTCAACCGCGCTTTTCCGCCTTCGAAGTCGATCTCGCTGGCGCTGGTAAGATTGCGAAAATCTTTTATGGACTCTTCCAACAGCGCAACTGGCACCGGCTTTTTGCCCAGCACTCGCCGCGAACTGTCGCCGCGGCCGATGCCGAGTTGCATGCGTCCACCGGAGATCAAATTCAGCGTTGCGAACAGGCTTGACGTGACCGTGATGTCGCGAGTCGCCGGATTGGTAACGCAGGTGCCGAGCCGCATGTTCTTCGTGCTGGCCGCCATGAGCGTGAGCATGGGGTAAGGTTCAAGCCAGAGGACGTGCGAATCGAAGATCCAACCATACTCAAATCCGGCCGCTTCCGCCTGTCGGGTGAGTCGGACGATGCGCTCCACCGGCATGTCGGGCTTGATGGTGATGCCGAACCGCATGTTGTCTCCTCCCGTGCAGTAATTGACGCCGACCCAAGCTTCTCACCGCCGAGACGCCGAGGTCGCCGAAAAAAGCCTCAGAAAGTAAAGCCAAAAACAACTGCCTTAACGGCCTGTCGGGCAAATTTTTCCGGGTCGCACCACGAAATGCAACAACAAGATTTTCTCCGCGTACTCTGCGTCTCTGCGGTGAAAGCCTCCGCTTGGTGCGGCTACTTAGTTTCGGGAGTTTAGCATAAAATCTGTGCTGCGCTGTCAGAGGAGAGCACACAGCCATGGGTTTTGACACCATCATCGTTAACGGCCGCGTGGCCACTGCCACCGACACTTACTCGAGCGACGTCGCGATCAGCGATGGGAAAATCTCCGCTGTCGGGCAAAGCCTGCCGCGAGAGAATGCCGGAAAGATCATCGATGCGGCGGGCAAATACGTGTTTCCCGGCGGAATCGACGTGCATACCCACCTCGACATGCCCTTCGGAGGCACCACCAGCGCCGATGATTTCGAGACCGGTACACGCGCCGCAGCTTTCGGCGGGACGACTACTCTGATTGACTTCGCCATCCAGTACAAAGGGCAAACGCTGCGAACGGCGTTTGATACCTGGATGCAGAAAGCCTCGGGCAAAGCGGTTTGCGATTATGCGTTTCATTGCATCATCACCGATTTGGCGGACGCGCAACTCGACGAGATGAATGCCCTGGTGCGCGAAGGCGTCACCAGCTTCAAGTTGTTTATGGCGTATCCCGGCGTGTTTATGCTCGACGATGCCAGCATTTTCAAAGCTCTGCGTGCGACCGCGAAGAACGGCGGACTGGTCTGCATGCACGCTGAAAATGGTGGCGCGATTGATGTGATCGTGCAACAGGCGCTGGCGGAAGGAAAAAGAGCGCCGAAGTATCACGCCTTGACCCGTCCTACGACGGCGGAAGCGGAAGCCGTGTCACGAGCGATTGCGCTTGCCGAAATGGCCGGAGCGCCGCTCTACATCGTCCATTTGAGTTGCAACGAAGCGCTCGAAAAAGTGCGCGAGGCCCGCGACCGCGGCCTGCCTGTTTACGCCGAGACCTGTCCGCAGTATCTGTATCTTTCACTCGAGAACTTCGATGCGCCCGGCTTTGAGGGAGCCAAGTACGTCTTCACGCCGCCTCTGCGTGAGAAGTGGCATCAGGAAAAATTGTGGAACGGATTGAAGCGCGATCATCTGCAGGTGGTTTCTACCGATCACTGCCCCTTCTGCTTCAAAGAGCAAAAAGAACTGGGCCGCGACGATTTCACCAAGATTCCGAACGGCGGTCCCGGCGTCGAGCACCGCATGAGCCTTATTTATTCGGGCGGCGTTGCCGGCGGACGCTTCAGCGTGAATCGTTTTGTGGAATTGGTTTCGACGACTCCAGCAAAGCTTTTCGGCCTGTATCCCCGCAAGGGCACGATTGCCATGGGCAGCGACGCGGACCTGGTGATTTTTGATCCCGATCGCAAGCACACCATCAGCGCGAAGACTCACCACATGCGCGTCGACTACTCGATGTTCGAGGGAATTCAAGTGACGGGCATGCCCGACACCGTGCTGTCGCGCGGCCGAGTGGTAGTGGAAGCAGATAAGTTTGTGGGACGCACGGGTGCAGGAGACTTCCTCAAGCGAGCGCTCTACTCACAACCTTAGCCGAACCCTCGTGCGTGGCTGAAAAAAGGGTTGTCTACGCGTTCGAGAATTCAGTATTACGGGACGATCAGGAGAGGAAGGGTGCAAGCGAACGAAATTCCCGGAGCTGCATCGATGCGGCTCCCGAGTCCCACCAAAAAAGGTGTCCAAAAACCTAACCCGAAAACGCCCGTCCGATGGTGTAACGGACGAATGTCGGTCTTCTTCCCGGCCGTCTGTTGTGCCACTCCAGTCGTACCATCAGTCATAGCTTCGACCCTCCTGCAAAAACCCTTACTATCCAGCAAGCCCTCGGAAAGTGTTGCCGCTGCTACGCTGCAAAAGCGGCGGCGAGTAAATCCGAGTGTTGTTGACGCACGAGTGGTCTCACCGGGAGCATCGGCGTCAGTCGCCTGCTTGCGGCCTTGTCGAGTCGCAGTACTTTCCATAATCGTGTCCTCCCGCTGAGGAGGTTTGGATTCTTGCCTCATTCCTTTCTGGTTGTGGTTCTCGGTTTCAAGGTGCGTAATGGGTGAAGACATAGTCGCGATCTTTCGCAGGCACGTGGCAGGGGAAGCAGGTCTCGTGCAGCGCCTTGTCGCCCGGCTTTCCGTCCTTAAAGTCAGCGAACCCCCAGCCCCCCGTCACGGCGTACTTCTTTGAGTCCTTGACCATGAACTGAACATTCACGGGGGACCCGACAACGAAAGATTGAGCGCCGGGGAAGGGACCGGCCAGGGGCAGGAGACAACCTTCTTCGCCAGATTCAGTTCATCGACCGCCTTTTGGATTTGGCGACCTAAGAACGCACGACAGACGCTCGGCGACAGACTTGTCTGCATTTGAAAGTTGCAGCACTACCGTTCCTTTGAGAGTGTCTCGCTGGCAAAGCGGTGTAAAATTGCTAACCAATTGAGCGCCTGTCTTTCATGCATCTGGAACAGGCCAGGTTCCGCACTTCAACTTGAACTTGACTACGAAGTCCTGCAACAGTGTCAGCAACTGCCGCTTCGTGACGATGAAATCCAGATCCGGGAAAGACGGCGGAGGTCATCACATGTCAGTGAGACATCTCTCAGCCGCGATTCTGCTGCTTTCGTTCTGCAGCTCTCGATGCATCGCACAAAACGAGCAGCGATTCGCGTTGAAGGGCACCATTGTCACACCGACCCAGGTTCTGCCTGATGGCGCCATCTCAATTGTTGGAAGCCAGATAGAGGACGTCGGCGCAACTGTCGCCGGGGCGCAGGGCCCCATCGTAGACACCGACAGCTTCATATTCCCCGGACTGATTGACCTGCACGATCACATCACCTGGAATGTGCTGCCGCGCTGGAGACCCAGCCAATTGTTCATGAACCGTTACGAATGGCAGCAGACGACAGGGTACTCGATAGTGCTTGACCAACCACATTACGCGATCTCTGTGGATCATGAACTGGCATGTTCTGCCGATCGCTTTGGCGAAATCAAGGCCATCATCGGCGGAGCTACTTCGGTGGTAGGCGGTTTGGCTCCCACATCCGGAACGAATGACAATGCATGCATCCTTGGTCTCACGCGGAACCTCGATATCTACGCTGGATTCACAGACAGCGTCCTCAATAAAGGAGAAGGTCTGGTACATAGTCTTTCCATTTGAAATGTCGATTGCTGCAACCGTTGCGGTTCGCTCAGGCCTCGATTCGGGATCTGTGAGGGCGTTGCTTGTGCACGCGGGCGAAGGGAAGCCGACAGACGCTGCCGCAGCACGCGAATTTGAAATGCTGGCAAAGAACGGCGATGGCTTCCTGCGTCCGGGTGTGTCTGTAATCCACGGCGCGGCTTTCAGTGCCGCTGATTTCAAGCAAATGGCGAAAGCCGGTGTCGGCCTAGTCTGGTCGCCGCGCAGCAACATTGAACTCTACGGCGCCACGACCGATGTCTTCTCCGCCAAAGGCTCCGGGGTCAAAATTGCTCTTGCCCCTGACTGGAGCCCGACGGGAAGTGACGGGATGATCGAGGAGCTGAAGTACGCTTCAACCTGGAATGCAGCCCAATATCCGCCGGTATTTGAAAATGCAGAACTGGTAAAGATGGCAACCGTTGTCCCGGCTCAACTCGCAGGCGCCGACAAACAGATCGGAACACTAGCCAAAGGAATGTACGCCGACCTGATCTTGATTCGAAGGAACGCTTCAGACGCGTACCAGGCTTTGCTCCACGCGAGTCCGGCCGATATCCGATTGGTGGTGATCGGCGGTGTGCCCACTTACGGAGACCCGGACTTGATGGACAAGCTGCTACCCCAGCACGAACTCGAGCGTTTGACGGTCTGCGGAGCGCCGAAGAAACTCTATATCAAGCCACAGCAAGGAATTCCGGAAACCGCGAAGACGTTCAAGCAGATTTCCGGTGAACTCCAGTCGAAACTGTCGGAATGGGGTACTTCGTTGGCGGAACTCGCGCCCTGCGAGGGCGCTAATCTGAACTAACATGCGTTGCGTCGATCTTCGCTTCGCGCCGTCGATAGTGAGTCGGGAGCATCCCTATCGCTTTGATCCTCGGAGGCTGCCTGCAGGTTTAACGGAGATAGATGATCAAGAGTCAGGGCAGCAAACTTCGCTTCGTGTTATCAGGCCAATGCACTCTTCCAGCTTCGCTGTGGCCAGCTTTTGGGCTGCTGTTGGCGGCAGTTCACGGAGGTCACCCGCTCCATTGCACAGTGGCTCCGACTAACCACAGTCAATGAGGGCGACTCCAGCCGCTCAGGAAATAAAGCCGATCAATTACAATCGCTTGCCGAGGGGGGGATTCATGGCAAATCTAAGCGGGCTGGCGTCTCTTGTGTCGGAGTTGAGGGTAGAGCGAACGAATCTGGTAGATCGGCTTAGGCACGTCGATGCGGCTCTTTCAGTTCTTGGCAAGTTGCACGGCAGGAGTTCGGGGCACACTGTGTCAGCATCGGCTCGCAGGCGGATGAGCCTCGCGCAGAAAGCGCGATGGGCAAAGAGAGCCGCGAATGTCCGAGTGGGGACGGCTAGACCCAAGCGCACCATGTCAGCGTCAGCCCGGAGAAAGATCGCGGCGGCACAGCGGGCACGATGGGCAAAGGT
The DNA here is from genome assembly GCA_963730845.1 of uncultured Acidobacteriaceae bacterium. Classification (GTDB taxonomy): domain Bacteria; phylum Acidobacteriota; class Terriglobia; order Terriglobales; family Acidobacteriaceae; genus Acidiflorens. The sequence goes on from CAVSTM010000017.1 coordinate 313,033, forward strand.
CCGTGCCAAGAAAGCGGCCTAGGACTTCGGACTCGGGGAGAAAAAATGATTCCTCCCACCTACAAACCGAAGAAGAAGTTTATGCAGCTTGCGATCGCGGAGGCAAAGCGCGCCAGCGACCGGGGCGACTATCCTATCGGTGCGGTCATCGCGCGTCTTATTGGCAAACGGGAAGTGGTTATCGCGTCTGCCGGCAACCGGGTAAAAACCTCGGGTTCATCCATTAAGCATGTGGAGCTTGAAACCTTGAAATATGTTTCCTCTGGCTATGGTCGGTATTTACCGGATTTCGTGTTGTATTCCACGCACGAACCTTGTGCTATGTGTGCGGGTGCCTGCGTCTGGTCCAAAATAGGCGCGGTGGTATTCGGTGTTTCCCAAGAAGATATCACCGCCTACGGCAAGAAGCACGGTACCGAGGAATTCAAATGGCGGGCCTGTCTCATTTCGTGCAAATTCGTCCTTGAAAAGGGCGGCCTTCACATTCCGGTCTTCGACAATTTTTGGAGACTGGAGTGCCGAAAGTTATTCGGATATGGAGCTTCCTGACGTGCCTCGCCCACTCGGGCCATCCCCGCGCGAACGAAGGACTACAATTTTCTGCGAAGGAGAGCGTCCATGTCTCTACTCAAACTGTGCTTGTTCACGCTAGCCGCCACGCTTGCTGGCTCCACGACGGTGGGAATGCTGAACGTGCGGATCCAGGAATACGAAGTGCCGACGCCGAAGTCAAGGCCGCACGATCCAGCACTCGCGCCTGACGGCTCGCTTTGGTACACCGGGCAGGGGGCGAACAAGCTGGGCCGACTCGATCCGAAGACCGGAGAATTTAAGGAATATCCCTTGAGGACACCCAATTCAGGTCCGCACGGGCTGGTCGCCGATAAAGACGGCAACATCTGGTTCACTGCGATCTCCGGGGGTTATGTCGGCAAGCTCGATCCGAAGACTGGCGAGATCGCCGAGTATCGCCCGGCCGATGGCACCGAAATCGACCCGCACACGCCCGTATTCGACCAGAATGGCATTCTGTGGTTCACCAACGAAGAGACCAACTATATCGGGCGTCTCGATCCGAAAACCGGCAACATGATCCTAACCAAATCGCCGACCCCGCATGCTGTGCCCTACGGTATCGTGATCTTGCAGAACAACATGCCCTTCTTCTGCGAGTTCGGCACCAACAAGCTGGCCAGTATTGACCCGAGCACAATGAAGATTCGCGAATACACGTTGCCGGCCGCGGGTGCGCACCCGCGGCGGATCGCGCTGGCGCCGGACGGCACGATTTATTACACCGATTTCGCGCGCGGGTATCTGGGACATTTCGATCCGGCCGGGGGAACACTGCTGAAAGAATGGCTGTCGCCGGGCGGCACGGAGTCAGAACCGTATGGAATTGCGATCACGAACGATGGCGAGGTCTGGTATAGCGAATCGGGTGTGAAGCCCAATACCCTGGCCAGGTTCGATCCCAAGTCGGAGAGCTTCAGTACGAAGCCGCTCCCATCCGGAGGCGGTGTGGTGCGCAATATGGTGGCAACTCCCGATCGGCGGCTGTATCTGGCATGCAGTGGAGTGAACAAGGTCGCTGTGGTGGATCTGAACAGATAGCAAATGATCTTAGAACAAGGACGCTATGAAATCACTTTTGGCACTTGTGGCCCTGACCACGCTGGCGGCCACAAGCAGCGAGGCTGGATCATATGCGTCGGAGGTATTAGGAAACAGTCTTGTTAGATGGACTGACCGACGTGCAAGCCACCGAACTCCTTGCGCCAGCGATGGCACGTCTGCACCGTGACCAAGGCTTCTTTACTAACCTGCGCCGTTGTCTTCCCATTCGCCACGGCTACCTCAATCTGCCGCAGCAAACCCACAATCTGCTCCGCTGTATGCTTCTTCCCTCGTGCCATCCAGCGCTCATCTCATACCAGTTTGTCTCACTCACACTGGTACAAATACGCCTGGCACTCCACCTGTTTTGGCCGACTGAACACGAAGGCCTGAGTCAGTTCTCGACAACGGCGCCTTTCCTCACTACAATTCCATTCGCTTGTAGATGCCACCTCCTACAATGTTTACGGATTGTACTGGCAGCCTCCATTGTCTATTGCAAACCGCCGCCGCCGAGGCCATTTCGGTGGGGAAAGGTGCACGGTGAACGCTGGAACCTTGGAACTATCCAGCCAAAGAACAGAAAGCCTGACTACTGCTCCCGAACAGCAGACGCAGCCCCAGAATCAGGCCACTGCCGTGTCAATACCGCGACACGTTCTAAGTGGGTCAGGGCGTGCACCCCGGCCAGCCGATATTCTGGCTCTGCAGCGTAGAGTCGGCAACCGGGCGGTGCAGCGCCTCCTCGCTCTGCGGCGGAGTCTCGCCGGTCTTCTGGAATCGGATCGCAACGCAACGGATCGGGCCGCGCTGGACGCTGCGGTTTCTACAGAAGCCGGCACGATGGACAGTCCGATACCGTTCGAGCCATCCGCGAGATCGTTCCAGGCAGGCGTGCAGTTCATACAGCGGAAGCCCGACGATGGGGCCGTACATGATGCCGGCGTACCCCCACCGGCCGCTCAGCCAACGCCGGCCGCGCCCAAGAAATCCGACACACCTACCTTCGACCAGATCGTGCAGGAGATCGGTCCGGCGCTGGGCGGCCCCTTTAACGACTATGAGGCATTGGCGTCATCCATGGTCCAGGGACAATTTCTCGGCCACACGATCGACAGAGGCGTGCGGCCCGAGTTCCTCAAAAAGCTGCACCAAGCTGAAAAGCACATCGACGACGAGTATGCGAAATGTGGAAACTCCAAGCCTCAGGGATTCGGGATCAAATCGGTAGGCGGATTCAGGTCTCGATCCGGCCCGCATGGCTGGGGGTTGGCGATCGACATAGACGCCAGTCAGAACACCTACATGCTGCACCAGAAAATGTATCCGGAGGATGTGAACACAGACGAGCGCAGGCTCGATCGGCGTCTCGTTCCCGTCTTGAACCGTATCGCCGAATTCATTCTCAACGACCCTGTTACGCTGCCGCCGCCGATCGGCGGCCCTCACCAGTCAATCATTCCGGAGATCATTACCCAGACTGGGACGACTCTCTCCGGCCTGAAGGTGGGACGAGACGCTCGCTGGGCTGAATACTATGACCGGCTCAAGAAGGAAAGCGATGCCATGGAGAAATACTTCGCTCTGATGAAAGGAACTCTAGCGGATCGCGACAGTTTCTTGACCAAGGAATGGCAAGCGGCTCATCAAGGCCAGCCCAAGCCGGACCCGGACAGGGTCCTCAAGCAGATGTGGGAAGATTACGCTTTGCTGGGCGGAGTTGTGCCAAAGGCGGGCCCCCCCGATGTGCCGGGCTATCAGGCGCCGGCTAGCACAGGCAAGGCCGTCCGTCCCTTCAACAGCGGAGCCGACCCCGCCGGCGGTTTTCTCACCATCCCGCGTGAAGTGGTGATTGGTCTTGGACAAGCGCTAACACGTTGGGGTGCGGTTGATTTTGGAGGGGAAAGTGGAGATGTGATGCACTTTGACGACATGGAAGGGTTGGGGTTGGAGATAACGGGCGCGAAGGCAAAGGCAAAAGCGAAACTGGACGCGGCGACGACCCCACCATGAACGCGGCGAAGGGCCCGCTTTTTCTTTTCTTTTCTGTCATCCTTCGTGTAGCGGAGGAACTGCTTTTCGCGTGCGCCCTTCAGCTACGGTGAGCTGCCGCAAAGGATCTAAGCAAGCATCCCGAGATAGAGCAAATCCAGAACCGCTGTACCCAGCGGAAGTACTGCCAGACGGGATTTTTTATCGAGAAAATCCCTGTGGTACGCAGAAATTCAATCCGAGTGGCATAAACAACGGAGAAGTCGGGTTTTCGGATCGATTCGATCTTTTGCAATGGATCCGTTCCATCGGCGGGCGGTTTCCGATTCTTCCCCTGCAGGTTTACCGGTACAATCCGTTCGGCATGCTTCGACTCCGATCTTCTATTCTCACGCGACTTTTTGCCGTTTCAGAGCTGTTCGGCAACCTGCTCCGATTCGTGAATGCAGCGGTGCGCTCCCAGGGCTTACTCGTAGCCGAGAACCTCTTCCTGCGGAAGCGGCTAGCGTTCTATCGAGAGCGTGCGGTGAGGCCGCGTCGGCTGACGGACGCTGCCAGGCTCACATTGGTGCTTTGGTCCCGGTGGTTTAATTGGAAGGATGCTTTAATCATCGTCAAACCGGAGACCCTGATCCGCTGGCATCGCAGAGGTTTCAAGCTGTTCTGGAGGTGGAAGTCTCGACCAGGCAGGCCACCTCTACCGCGGGAAATCCGCGAATTGATAGCTCGGATGGCGCGTGAAAATCCGACCTGGGGTCAGGCACGAGTCGCCGACGAACTCTCGCTCAAGCTTGGAATTGTTCTGTCACCCCGCACGGTGCGCAAGTACTGGCCGCGGGAGCCAAGCGGTTGCCGCAGGGGAAGAATCTCTTCACAACAATGGAAGACCTTCATGCGCAATCAGGCTAACGCGATAGTGGCCAGCGACTTCTTGGTAGCGGTGACCGCCCGTTTCCAGTTTCTCTATGTGCTCGTTATTCTGGAAGTAGGTTCGCGGCGGATTCTGCACTGCAATGTGACTGCCACCCCACGACAGAATGGACCGCGCAGCAGTTTCGGGAAGCGATCCCAAGCGAGCAACGATACCGGTTTCTCATGCATGATCGAGACTCGATCTTTTCCGCTGAGTTCGACCACGAACTGGCACAGGGATGGGCAACGCAGGCATCTCCGTAGTCGACATCGGAGACATTGCGGAGGCAACGGCAATCGTTCTGACTTCGGACGAACACGAAGGCAACACTTATAACCTTAACGGTCCGGACGCCCTGAGTGGTCCGAAAGCGGCATCGATCTGGAGCAAATTGCTCGGCAAAGAGATTCGTTACGCGGGTCATGACATGGATGCGTTCGAGGAGCAGATGAGAAATTCAGCTCCGTCGTGGTCGGCATTCGACATCCGCATGATGTTTCAAGGGTATCTCGAACGTGGTTTCGTCGCTGAGACGGGAGATGTCGAGAAGTTGACGAAACTCCTGGGGCACGCTCCGAGCCGCTACGAGGATTTTGCCGCGGAGACCGCTGCGCTTTGGAAGTAATGAATCGCGTCTATGACTCAAAAGAAGACCTTGAGGAGAACAAAATGTCATCCGCTCAGCCGACAATTCCGCCGGACGATCCCAAACGCAGCCTCACCCTTGCTCAACTCGAAAACCTGCCTCACATCGGGCTGGTCGGCGATACCTACACCATTACCGTGACCGGCGAGCAGACTGCCGGACGCTTCTGCGTCATCGACATGCACATCCCGCCCGGCGGCGGTCCGCCACCGCACCGGCATGACTTCGAGGAGACCTTTATCCTGCTCGAAGGCCAGATGGAAGCCACCTTCCGTGGCCAGAATTCGACCGTCCGCGCCGGCGAAACCCTGAACATTCCTGCCAACGCTCCTCATCAGTTTCACAACGCTTCTGGTGAGGCCGTACGCATGCTCTGTATTTGCTCTCCTGCCGGGCAGGAGAAATTCTTTTTGGAGGTTGGAGTTCCGGTCGCCACTCGTATCACGCCTCCGCCCAAGCTCTCTGAAAAGGATCAAGCGGCATTCATTGAGAAAGTTAAAGCGCTCGCCCCCAAGTGCCGCACCGAACTGCTACGAGAGGCGTAGACCAGCGGAGAGCCCGTCTCATCTCGAAGGGCATGATTTCGGCCAGACAGACTGAAGTTGTCCAGAAGTCCTAGTGTTGTATCAGAAGCGACCACAGAGAAGTCAGTAGCCGTTCAACAGCGATACTTCGGGTAAAAGGTTTTCACGGTTCAACGATCTTGCGGTTGTACTCACGAATCTTAAGCGGGAGCGCCCTGATGCTCTCTAGCACCGGTTCCATGGAAATGCGCAGAGCTGGGCTGAGGTCCACGCTGACATCGGACTTGGTGGTCTGGCGCTTGGTCCGTGTAGCCGTTCGCAGTTCGTCTTCACCAGCCCGCGAGCCGAGTTGATGAGACTGACTCTCTACCCAGATACATTGTGTAATCAGGTAATCACAGGAGGTCAGGAAAATGCGAACGCGTTATCAGCGTGGATATCTTCGGCTTGGCCATCGAAAGACTCGACCTGCTTGTCGGGAATTCCTTTGGTGGGATAACGTACCCGAGGGACGGCGTGTTCGCCGCAAAGCGATCATCGGAACCGTCCTGCAGTATCCCAATGTGGAAGACGCATGGCAGGCCAGCAATGGCCTTCGAGTATCGATCAATGAAGCCCGGAATCGTCAGCCGGAACAGGTCATTACGGTTGCGGACCTGGTAGACCACTACACCGAAACAGAATTGGCCTTCGATCTGGGAAACGAAGGAAAGTCGCACGCTACGAAGGTCGTCTACAAACAGTTTCTCGGCAGGTGGGTGAGGCCCACTTGGGGAAGGCAGAACATCCGCGCCGTTCGTACCACTGCAGTGGAACATTGGCTTCGTCAACTGATGTGCATCGACGGCCGCCCGATGGCTCCGCCAACGAAAGCAAAGATATGCAACCTGATGAGCGCGCTCTTCAACCACGCCATTCGTTATGAATGGCTCGAGCAAGGCAGGAACCCCATTCTATTCGTGCGCCAAAGTGCCAAGCGGCAAAGAATCCCCGAGTGCCTGGAACCCGAGGAATTGCGAGCCCTACTTTCGCAACTTGATCGCCGCTTTCGTGTGATGGTGTTGCTCGATGCGGCCAGCGGACTTCGCCGCAGTGAACTTCTTGCTCTGAAATGGAGCGACGTTGATTTTGATGAACTGCAAATCAATGTGAGGCGCTCGATCTATCTAAATGTCATTGGCAATTGCAAGACCGAGGCCTCTCGCAAACCTGTGCCCATGGACCCAATCCTTGCCTCAGAGCTCTGGTCCTGGAAACAAGACAGTCCCTACAGACAGTCTGACGATTGGTTGTTCGCAAGCCCTCGTACTCGCGGCAGAAACCCTTATTGGCCGGATAGCTTGCTCGCACATGTCATTCACCCGGCAGCCTTGCGAGCCGGGATCGGAAAGCAATAGGCTGGCACACGTTTCGGCACAGCTTTTCCAGCCTGCTGGTGGCGAATGGGGAAAACGTGAAGGTCGTACAGGAGTTGATGCGACACGCCAACTGCCGGTGCACGCTTGAGATCTATTCTCAGGCCCGGATTCAAGCGAAGCGAAACGCACTGCATCGGGTTGTCGAAATGATCTTGCCGCAGGAACGAGAGGTTAACGGCATCGAAGACCCACACCGAGCTGTTGGATCTCAGGGAAGTGTCTGTTAAAATGACATTCCGCTACCCAAGTGGCAGCTCGTTTTGTCGGGTCTAGTTACACGGGCCAGATAGCAGGCGAGAATGGGACTGGACTCGTTATTGGAGCCATTTGGAGCTTGGCGATGCCAGGCCATAAAAGGCAAGTGCTTGAAAACACAATGTAGGCGCGTAGCTCAGTTGGTTAGAGCGCTACCTTGACACGGTAGAGGTCAGGAGTTCGAGTCTCCTCGTGCCTACCATATTTCTCGGCGAACAGCATCGGTTGGGGAATCTATGAGCCCGCGAATGCCAGCAGCGGACCGATGTCATGACTGTCGGCGGCCTGCAGGGCGGCGATATAACGCTGACGCACCGCGCCAGCATCTTGCAGGTTCGCGCTTCCCCACGAAAACCGCTCACCCCCGAGCCTCATCACCAGAAGGTCCGCCATGAGGCGGGCGTGGCGGCCGTTGCCATTCGGGAAGGGATGAATCTGCACCAGCCGGTGATGGAAGCGCACCGCGATCTCGTCGGGCGGATAGGTCTTGTACTCGATCCACGCCTTGGTGTCGTCAAGCAATTGGCGCAAGGCCACGGGAATCTCGTAGAACGCAATCCCGAGATTGCGTTCGCTCGTCCTGAACTTACCCGCCCACCGCCATACGTCGCCGAGCATCCGCCGGTGCAGCTCCTGGACGAACTTCTCGCTCAGCGGATCACGACGGCGGTTGAGCGCCCAATCCTGCGCGCGCGCGATGTTCTCCTGCTCCGCTTCGTTCAGCTCGCTGCGATAGGCGATATGCGCGGGGATCAGCTCGCGCATTTCCTCCGGCGTCAGCGGTGTGGCGTCGTCCGGCTCCTCGAAAAGGTCGCTCACGCCCGTTAATCCCAGAACAGCCGCGGATTCGTCTCGCGCACGATTTCATCGAGGCGCGCTTCGGCGTCCTTGGCCGTCACCTTCTGGTCCTCCAGCAACATCGAGTGCTCGACCGGACCCCGCCGCCGCCTGCGCGAACGCGCGCGCTCGGTCGCGGAGCGTCGTTTCCAGCGGTTTGTTTGGCACGAGCGCATAGACAAGAGTGCAGTCGAGTGCCTCGGCTACGCGCCGCAATGTCGCCAGCTCGATGGTGCCCTTTGCTTCGGACTGTTCGAGCGCCACTAGTGAAGGCTGCTTGATCCCCAGCCGCTTCGCGAGCTGCGCTGTTGACATGCCGAGCGCCTCCTGGAGAGCCTTGATCCAGCCGCGGACGGGCGGTGTATACCGCTTTGCCGGCCCCAGTTCCCTGAAGCGTTCATCCAGTTGCGAGCGGGACTGGGCAGCAAGTCTGGCTTTTTTCATAGGTCACAGCCTATTGTTAGAGATAGTTTTAATAGAGCTTAGCCTATTATTTATATAGATGTCAATAGCCTATAGCCTATTGGTCGCAGTGTTCTGCGAAGGATGAGGACTTGACGACGCCGTGCGTCGGCGCAGCGGTCGACAGCAGGTTGCCCGCGACAGAGTTGCAACTATACGCGATTAGCGTACTATCTCAGCTATACGCTAATGGCATATAAGAGCCCGTAACGGAGTTCCTCGAAGCACCGGCCTTTACGCGGCATCTGTCGGACCACCTGAGTGACGATGAATACCGGGCTCTGCCAGCAGAACTCGGCACGAATCCGGAACTGTGAGATTCAATGCCCAGCACCGGCGGCTTTCGAAAGATGCGCTGGGCGGATGCGCGGCGCGGTAAGGGTCGCAGAGGTGGGTTGCGAATTATCTATTACCACTTCAAGTCGGATCATCAGATATGGCTGATGACGGTTTTCGATAAAGACGAAGCGTCTGACTTGAATCCGAAGGAGAAGAAGGCTCTGAAGACCGCAATTGAGGGCGAATTGGCAGCGCGAGCCGCTAGGCGGGGTCGACCGAGGAAATCACGGAGGATATGCTGATGGCGAAGGGGGACATTTTCGGCGAGTTGATGGAAAGCACGGCTGCAATGAAGAGCCATCGCGAGGGCAAGCTTACACTGCGCAGCTACAAGGTCGCTGCGGCACCGCTCCCCAAAGTTGATTCCAAGCTTATCCGAGACACTCGAAAGCGGCTGCTCTGTTCACGAGCAGTGTTCGCACGCAGACTGCGCATCAACGAAAGAACTTTGGAAAAATGGGAACAAGGCCGTGCCAAGCCGAATTCTCAGGCGACGGCTCTCGTCCTTCTTGTCCGCAGATACCCCGATACTTTAGCCCGCCTGGACGAAGTTGCGGCGCGCTAAGCGCTGTATGCGTATCCCAAGGCGAAGTCGATTGGTCGTTTCATGGATCAGGTCTGGGCACGAACCAAACGGCTGCGACCTCTGCACACCGATTGCAGAACTAATCCGCTGTTGCGGGGTGGGGGAGTACTACAAACGCGCCCACGTCCGAAAGCTCTTCCAAAGTCTCGACCGCTGGGAGGTAATAGGAGTCCGGTGGAAGGTGTGGCCGCTGATCCAAACTACCGCTTCAGCGTGACAGTGAAGGGGCCGATCCCCCACGGTTCAGCCCCGAACCCACTTGCCATGTTTTGGTAGCAATTTGGTAGCAAATTGCGCCCAGTATTACGGTTTTGCCGGTTCCTCCGGTTATTAACTCCTTTAGAGTCAATGGCCGGCTACTATGGCGCTACCTTGACACGGTAGAGGTCAGGAGTTCGAGTCTCCTCGTGCCTACCATTTCTTTCAATCAGTTTCCCGGAACCCCTTCTGAAGATCTGGGTCCATTTGGGTCCAGTAAGCGCTCCGACTCCAAAGCAAAATTCATTTGCAGATCGTTGGCGACCTGCGCAGAGAATCTTTTTTGGAGAATTTACTGAATCAGACTTGATTTGCTTGCAGACAGTGATCCGCTCGGCAGGATCGCGTCGACCAGTTTGTCCTGAGCGAGACGCTTGGTCTTCGATGTTGCCTGCAAGTATTGGTTGGTGACGTTGAGGTTCGAGTGACGCAAGTAGTCGCGGATGGTGAGCCGGTGCTCTCCCATGTCGGCCAAAATGCTTCCCACCGAATGCCGAAATGTATGCCAGCCAACGCCCGCGATTCCGAGCTTCACGAACGCCGGCTTGATCATGCGGTTCAGCACCGCACCGAGGTCGAGTGGCTTTCTTCCCTTGTTGCGCACCGAAGGAAACACAAAATCCGCTTCGGTTGCATACAAGCTCTGGGCTCTCCACTCGAGAAGTGCATTTTTCAGTGCCAGATGTGGTTTCGCCGAGGCTTCCGTCTTGGTTGCCTTCAGGTATCCTGCCCGCCGCCAATAGTAGGAGTGTTGGATATAGAAGGCTCGGTTGGCGAAATCGCAATCCATCCATCGAAGTGCTCCAACCCCCCCTTTTCGCGTACCGAGTGCCCCGATGAGAAACACCAGAAGCTGATCGCGGAACTGCAGCTCGGCCAGGCCTTGTTTTGTTCAGAGTCTGAGACCGGTGACAAACGGACTGACCGTGACATGCTATTCTTTCCGTTCGCATCCAGCGAAACGAGGGGCAGAATGAGTCTGGAATCCATCACCACGGAAATAAAAGAAGAGATCGCAAAACTAAATCAGGCATTGCGAGTGCTGGAAGGTATAGGAGGAAAGCGGACGAAGATCCGGCAGGCAACGGCACCACGGCGGAAGATGTCGGCGGCGAGCAGACGCCGGATCGCCAAGGCACAGCGGGCACGATGGGCAAAGGTCCGTGCGAAGAAAGCGGCCTAGGACTTCGGACTCGGGGAGAAACAATGATTCCTCCCACCTACAAACCGAAGAAAAAGTTCATGCAGCTTGCGATCGCGGAGGCAAGGCGCGCCAGCGACCGGGGCGACTACCCTATCGGTGCGGTCATCACGCGTCTTGTTGGGAAACGGGAAGTGGTTATCGCGTCTGCCGGCAACCGGGTAAAAACCTCGGGTTCATCCATCAAGCATGTAGAGCTCGAAACCTTGAAATATGTTTCCTCAGGCTACGGTCGGTATCTACCGGATTTCGTGTTGTATTCCACGCACGAACCTTGTGCTATGTGCGCGGGTGCCTGCGTCTGGTCCAAAATAGGAGCGGTGGTATTCGGCGTTTCCCAAGAAGATATCACCGCCTACGGCAAGAAACACGGTACCGAGGAATTCAAGTGGCGCGCCTGTCTGATTTCATGCAAATTCGTCCTTGAAAAGGGCGGCCTTCACATTCCCGTCTTCGACAATTTTTTGAGACTGGAGTGCCGAAAGTTATTCGGATATGGAGCTTCCTGACGCGCCTCGCCCCGCCCCTCGGGCTGCCCCTGCGCGAACGAAGGACTACAATTTTCTGCGAAGGAGAGCGGCCATGTCTCTACTCAAACTGTGCTTGTTCACCCTAGCCGCCACGCTTGCCGGCTCCACGCCTGTGGGAATGCTGAACGTACAGATCCAAGAATACGAGGTGCCAACGCCGATGTCGCGGCCCCATGATGCACTCGCGCCGGACGGCTCGCTTTGGTACACCGGGCAGGGGGCGAACAAGCTGGGCCGGATCGATCCGAAGACTGGAGAATTTGTACAGCGGGAGAAAGCTGCTTTGGCGTGGAGAGGCGCCTCCTAAACCCCGCCCCGGCGCGCTTCGGCATGCCGGAAGCTTTGAGTTGGCTCTGTTCTTCCGACAGGAACCTCCGACGCCCGATCGCTGCATGGCCGCAAATCCCTGAAACGCCGCGTTTTCAGCGGATTGTATTAGTTAAGGCAAGATTTCTGTACAGATTAAAGATAAATTCCTCCTGGAAATGCCACCACTGTGAAAAACGACAGCGGGGCTTGTCGCAGGTGCCTTGGGGGGGCGAGGCAGACCCAAGGGGCGGATGTGAAGTTCCTTGAGCGTGTCAACTGGTGCAATTAAACACGGCGCGGGCGTCAACGGGGCCATTTCTTTGCACAAGTTCGCGCAACTTGTCCCCCTTTTTGGGTTCTCTCCGTGTAGTACTACTTCTCACAGTTGATTGGAGTTCAGTCGGGATGCACCACCTCCGGAACCTTCACGTTGACAAAGGGGAGGCTTCAAGTGCCTGAGCGCTTAAGCCGCACTCCGATCAGTAACGCCTATGCCGCCGTGTCTCGCCCTGTCACAATCTTATTCTCGATGGCCGGCCGTAAACAGGAATGGTCCTCAAATGACAATGCAGCGTAAACCTGACCGTACTATCGCCGTTTTGGAAGTCGAAGCCAAAATGCTGGAGGCACACGCCGAGAAACTTTCCATCATGGCTCGTCAGTTGGCCGATCCCGAACACCAGCGAGAAATCATCAAATTGTCGCACGCAGAAACGGAGAAGGCTGAGGGTATAAGGCGGCAGATCCGTTTGCTGAAAGATCATCTGTAGTCCTTTGTGCCTCAAGACTATGGTCTGTGCTGGAACCCACCGTAGCAAGTTCAAGACAGGCGGAGACTCTTGAGCGAGGCGCGACCCGCTCCTCGACTGATGTTAGGCACAATGACCAATTCAAGAACCGTGACACCCGAGAGGTCAACCTGACATTCCTCGACCTCGCGTATTGTTTTAGGGGGATTGAAATTCCACTGCTGGCGCACAATTTCTCGAAACGAGCGTCCGCCATCCGGAGACCATCGCAAGACGAACTCTTGGGTACGCTCTGTCTCGGTTTCTTCGAAGATGTCGAGCTGTACTCAGCCTGTAGACAACGGCACTGAACCTGTAGACGAAAATACTGCACCGAACCTGTAGACAACGTAGATTCAACTGCATCTGGGCTGCGAACCGGCGGCGTTCAGGCCGGTGGCAAAGTTGCGAACCGCCGAACGGCTCGTAAACTTGATTGCCGTTCTTTGCATTCTTGGTTGGAGAATCTTCTGGATGACGATGATCAACCGGTCAGTCCAAGCGACTACACCGAAACCGATGTTCACCTGCTTGGAGCTTCGTCTGCTCGACCAACTTGTGAGGGGTGAAAAGGACACGAGATCGCGTCCGAAACCACTTTCTGCATATCTCACGAAGCTCGCCAGACTTGGTGGCTATCTTGCCCGTGCCAGCGACGCTCGCCAGGCAACATGGTGATGTGGAGAGGCAAATCCCGCCTCACCGATATCGAACTCGGTTTCAAGATTGGAGCCCAACTTGTAAGTAATTGAAAGGTTGCTCGGACGCTTACTCTCAAATCGTCTTGATGATCTCTAGATCGCCCTCTTTTTTCAGTAGTTCGACAGCAATAGAATGGCTGTCGCGCTTGACGAGGAAGTCGACGCATGCGTCACCGACGCGGAGGCCGTTAATGCGAACCTCGTTGAGGTTCGCTGGAAGGGTGGGGTTTATCAAGGCGATTTTGTGGTCGCCCGCTCGAATATCGAGTCCCATACAAGCGCGCAAGAGCAGGTAAAGTGAGCCCGCCGCCCACGATTGAGGCGCACATGCGACCGGATAATGCGTCGGACCATTTCCATCAGGTCGTTTGTGAAATCCGCAAAACAGTTCCGGCAGCCGATGGAGATCAAAATGGAGACACGCGTCATATAGCCCGGAAAGGATCTTGACTGCCTTGTCTTTAGACCCATTGAGCGCCAATCCAAGACCTATCAGTGCATTATCGTGTGGCCAAACCGACCCGTTGTGATAGGACATCGGGTTGTACCGTGCTTCGCCCGCCCTTACGGTACGAACGCCCCAACCCGAAAAAAACTGTTCATCAAGCAGAGTCTCCGCCATGATCGCCGCATGTTCCCGGCTGGCAAGACCGGTGAACAAAACGTGTCCGGCGTTGGAAGTGCGGACTTGGCACGGCTTCTTGTTTCCATCGAGCGCGAGCACATAAAGCTTGAGCTCATCTGACCAGAAAGAGGCCTCGAACCGCGTCTGTAAGACGTCCGCCTCACGGTTTAAGCGGTCGCGCGTTTCGAAATGTCCTCGCGCCTCGGCCAGCAGCGCGACCCCTTTCTTGGCGCCGTAGACATAGCTTTGCACTTCGCAAAGTGCGATGGGTGGCACCGCCAAGCGTCCGTCTTTATGGAATACCGAATCATGCGAGTCTTTCCAACCCTGTTGGAGCAGACCTTTCTTTGACTTCTGCTCGTATTCGACGAATCCGTCGCCATCGACATCGCCGTATTGGTCGACCCACGAGAGGGCGGACTCGATATTCAACCAGATGCTATTGATAAAATCGAGGTCGGCTGTCCTCACGTAGTAAGCGGCGGCGAGAATAAGAAACAAGGGTGTAGAATCGACACTGCCGTAGTAGTGCCCGAACGGCACTTCCTTCAAGGCTGCCATTTCTCCGCGGCGCATTTCGTGAAGAATTTTCCCCGGCGTGGCGTCTTGCTCCTGAATTGTCTCCTTAGCCTGCGTCTTCGCGAGATATCTCAAAACGCCTTTGGCGATTGCTGGAGCGAGCCAGAGGCACTCCAAGGCGGTCACAATCCCATCCCGGCCAAATACAGTACTGAACCAGGGCACGCCGGCGTAGGGATAATCAGTTTCGGGGTTTCCTTCGACGAGCATACTCAGATCAGCTTCCGAACGCGCGAGGCAAGTATTGAAGCGACTACTCGAAGTCGTGATGCGGCACTCCTGGAACAGATTCGCCGCTAATCGCTTGGTCAACCCCCCGAAGTCGGAACGGTATATGGGGGGGCTGTGCTCTGAATCCTGTTCGCAAGAAACAGCGACGTATAAGATTTCTTCGGTTTTAGATCCCATCCGCAGATCGAACCTGGCTTCGTTCGTATTCAGGACCTGAGGCGCTGGCGAGAACCGCAACACCGTCCGGCGCTCCACCCCGTCCAGACCTCTGTATGCGATTGCAATTTCATCCTCGGTAGCTCGGTTGGGTAGCCTTTCGCCATGCTTCTCGCGAACCGCGCCTCGGACTTCAAAGATATCTGCAAAATCCGCATCGAAGTGAAAACCGATCGATACCGAGATAGTTTCAAGACCGTAATTTTGTAACCGCACCTGTTCGTAGCAAATGGAGTTGTCAAGAAACTTACGGCGGAATATGTGAAGCGTTCCGCGGGGCAACACGATGTCTCCGTGGGTGGTGGTGTCAACATTCGTCATGTCGATAAAGAGAAATGCGTTATCTTCGCGGACCGTTGAACTCAGCAGCATGGGTTGCCGCTCATTGATCCGCAGTGTTAGGTGCGATAGGTGCCGGGTTTCAGCGTAGAAAAGACCAAACTGTAGGGGACCTAACGCCTCGATGTCTCCATAGCGATTGAAGACGGCGAAGGTTTTTCCACTTTTCAGAACTCTGGTACGGTCGTCCGCGAGTGCTGAGGTAGCGCGAACATAATATTCGTTCTCAACCCTGACGATATCTTTCAATTGATCGCCCAGCTTTCCACGGTAAAAGGCGGGAACCTCGCCCCGTATTATCTTCTCCTGCGGAGAAGAGTTCGCTGTTCAGAAGCTTTTCGTAAATAGCGAAATACTCCTCAGCCATGCGCGTATCCGTGAATCGTCTGTCAAACATGGTACGGCACTTGCGGCGATCTAGTTGAGCGACCATCTTGAGGGCGCGGACCGCCTCTTCTTCTGAATTGACCACGAACCCGGTTATTCCTTCATCTAAAACTTCGGGCACAGATCCGCAGGAAAACGCGATTGTCGGTGTGCCACAGGACATCGCTTCAATCATGGAGAGCCCGAACGGCTCAGGCCAGTCGATCGGGAATAGATAAGCGTAAGCGTTCCCGAGAAATTCCGTCTTCTCTGCATCGGTGATCTCTCCGATGAACTCAATTCCAGGATTTTTCAGCTGAGGCCTGATCTTTGTTTCGTAATATTCCTTGTCCACCCGATCCACTTTGGCTGCGATCTTCAGCGGCATTCCTGCTTTCAGTGCGATACGGATCGCTCGATCGGGGCGCTTCTCGGGGGATATGCGTCCCAGGAAAGCCAGGTACTCTCCATGCTGTTCACGTGGAGTATAAAGGTCCGTCGGAAGTCCGTGATAGACGTTCCCGACCCAGTTGACATTTCCTAAAGCGGTCCGCTGTGACAAGGAGACCGAAATCAAGGGCATGTCCCTGAACTGCTGGTACAGGGGTTTGAGATCCGGCAGATCAAGTCGGCCGTGCAAAGTGGTCACATGCCTCAAACGGAGGTTCTTACTAAATGGAAAGTGCGTATAGTCCGTGTGGAAGTGAATCAGATCGAACTCGCCGGCGCGGGCGAGCACCTCATCCATGAGCACGGCGTGATGCGCCATCGGATCGATGCAGTCTTCGCTTAGACGCAGAGAGCGCTCGCAACCAGGAATTAATCTAGCCTCAGTGATGGAATCCCCGCTGGCAAAGAGCGTGACGTCATTTCCCTGTTTCACCAGCGCTTCGGTCAGGTACGAGACGACACGCTCCGTCCCACCGTAGAGATGAGGTGGAACACTCTCGTACAGGGGTGCGACTTGGGCTATTCTCATGTTGATCGCCTAAGTAAAGGCTATCACTTCGGAGTGGCTGGCTACATCGGTAAAACCCCGTACGACCGGCTCAGATTGCGGCCAAACCTTCGAGGATGTAAAGTTTGAGTATTGGATCCGCGGCCTCCGCCTCACGGAAATCGCCCATCATCTTGCTCTTGACTAGCGCGATGATATAGCCGACTCTTTTCGAAAGTCGCTGCTCAATATCGTGCAGCCGATTACACGCGGCTGTTTGTGCGACCTGCATACCCCGAATTGCGGCATAGCGGCTCAACATTAATTGAAGGTGTGGAGTGGCTTCCAAAGTGTTTTGCAAAGCTGCGACCTTTACCCGAAACCCATCCCCCGTGATTTGTACCACCGCTAGCAGCCCGGGGCGCAAGTAGCTAATTTTCGGCACGACCAGCCGCGCCGAGCTGCGAGTCGAGCTTCGTGATTCGATGACCGATTTCGTACAAGATATTGAGATTCGGCTTCCTGAGAGCCGATTTCGATTTTCCCGACGAGTAAGTAGTAAATAAACATCAAAAAAGGTGTCCCTCCGAGGTCTTTCCACTGCCGCGGCGTGCCCGCACCCAGCACTTGCCGCAGGATCAGGCTCAAGTTGAACGCCCCCACATGGACCAGTTGCCGCTTCAGAATATTCTCGTGTTCGCGTAGATGCGTGCGCCTCATGCCGCCCGTCTCGTAGCAGTGTGCAAAGCTGCGTTCCACCAGTTCGCCGCGCCGCCGCAGTAAGCTTTTGCCGTAGCCGCCGCGCACGCGCCGTCGATTCTGGTACACCGCCTGTTGCTCCTCGGTTTTGCCCTCCCAGTGGCGCTGCCCCGCTTGTTTCTTTTCCGAAATGTAGGTACGCACTTCGTAACTCTTCACCCGCTCCAAGACCGCGCCGCTGTGGTAACCCTTGTCCGCCACCACCTCCTCGATTCCCTCGACGTTGACCTTGGGGGGCTCCCCGGGCCGCTGCTCCACCTCGCGGCTCACTAACTCCGCCACCGCCATCCCCGCCTCGCTCAGCGTCTCGTCCAGCGTCGCGGTGTCGCCAAGCGTGCTCCTGCTCAGGCCAACCGCCGCCAGTGTTCCTGTAAAGCCCTCATTACCAACTATGCCGGCTTCGGCGGTCTTTCCATCTTTCATTACGACTACAAGAGAAATCAAACCTCGTTTCGGGAAAGACGCAAATTCCAGCTTCCCACCGCCCTCGTGAAGAAGACAGGAACTCGGCTGGTTCGCGCGACTGGGGCAATTATACATTCCGCAAATATGACGCTTCTGTACGGTGTCCTACATTGGCTCCGTCGCTACAACGCGCAAGCATCGCGACGCACGAAACGGGACCAACACTTAAAGCGATTCCGCTGCTTAAAAAAAACCCGAAATCGGCCGTGCGAACGAACGTTATGTGCGGTGCCCAACAGACCATCAAGATTGGCATGTGATATTACTGCAAGCGGGAAGCTATGGGTCCGCGTGCCGCAGCTAAGAGGAGACGCGATGTTGCCCCCCCATACATTCCTCGCAACCATCGGCGAGGGCAGGGGATTTGTGCTTTTCCCGAAGAAGCAAGGAATCTTTGCGCACGGAAATGCCGCTGACACGGTGTTTTATGTCCGAACCGGCAAAGCAAGACTCACGGTCGTGTCCAATGACGGCAAGGAAGCAATCATTGGCATATTAGGGGGCTGCGAGTTTCTCTGTGAAGGTACGCTGACAGGTCAGGCTCTCCACATGGGCGCAAATGACGGATTGCGCTGTTCTGCGAATCGACAAGAAAGCCATGATGGAACGCTTCATCGGGAACACGAGTTTTCCAACCGGTTCGTGGCCTATTTATGCTGAGGGCTTAGGAAAACGAAGAGTTCGACAGAAGAGTTCGACAAATCGTGGCAACACTGGATCGCGACGGTCGGTCAGAATCGCATTGTAAAGCACCCATTATCTGGAAATAAGCCGGGTGACGATGTGGAACGCACCGGCGGATGCAGGGTCAGGGCAATCTTGGGATACCCCGTGCCCCCAATGAGGAGTACAGCTAGATGGTATCAACCCGTTCGAATCGACAAAGTACGGTGCCGATGTCAATCCGCATTCTCGTGGTCGAGGATTACGAACCGTTTCGGCGATTCGTCTGTTCGACGCTGGGAAAAAGACCGGAATTGCAGGTCGTCGGCGAGGTCTCTGACGGATTAAGAGCGGTTCAGAAAGCGGAAGAACTGAAGCCGGATTTGATTCTCCTTGACATCGGACTCCCGATGCTGGATGGAATCGAGGTCGCACGACGAATTCGCAAGCTTGTCCCCGAGTCCAAGATAGTCTTCCTGAGCGTGGAAGACTCCGCCGATGTGGTGAAGGAAGCTCTGAGCTTGGGAGCACTGGGCTACCTTGAGAAAGCACGTTCCGCAGGCGAGATACTAGCTGCTGTGGAAGCGGCTTGTCAGGGCAAGCAGTATGTCAGCGGTGGATTATTGGGTCTGCAGGGTCTGGGGCGGACTTGAGTGGACTGTTACTTCTGGGATACTAGCCATGCCTCTGCTTCGGGTGTCGCTCGGAATACGCAGATCGCACGAAAATCACGCTGGACCATCACCTCCGCATCACTCCACGTTCTCAAAGAACCGGCACGGAAGGTTCCAGGAGTCGAAGCTGTTTGAGCAACTGTTGGAGAGTGCTCAAAACCGGGGGAGAGCTAGTCGTGAAGGACGGCACTTAGTCCGTTATTGGGGCCCCAACGAGAATTTTGTTCTCGTTAGGACTGAATCAAGCAGCAAGCTTCAGTCCGACCGCAGCGACCAATTGATCCAGGGCAGCTGCGACAGATTGGGAGAGTTTGTCGAGTTGATATAGCCGATGGACATTCATGGTTCGGTCTCCGGGATAGGGATGAAGAAGCCCGGCGGTGAGCGGTGCGTAGATCTTGTCGAAGAGTTTGAGAAACAGAAGACAGATGCGATATCCATTGGGCAGGAGCCGATAGCGACGAGAGTGTGGCAACTTTTCTACCAGACCTTTGGCACGCAGCTTCCACAATTCATAACGAATTGCACCCGGTGGGCATTGTTCGGGAGTTATTGCGAGTGCCTCGGCCGCAGCCGCTTGTAGTTCTGCGGTGGTGAAGGTGTCTCCCGCGGCGACATGCGAGAACCGGACCAGAGAACTCATCACGGCCAGTTGCCGGGCATGGTCCAGTTTGAGTCCGGGAATGCGCGTGCCATTGGGCCGCAGAGTTGGTTCCGCCAGCTTTCTGAGCTCTCCTCGATCCAGAAACGTCTCCAAGATGTCCTGCTGCACATTCTGATAGCGCTCGGTGATACCCTGCAGTTTTTCTCGTAGGGGAACCAGATTTTCCACTGCCTTATTGATGCCATAGTCTCCCTTCACATCGTTGCTGGCAGTTTCGAAGCGGAGCACATCATGATCACGTACATAATGTTTGGCGAAGCCATTTTTGTAATAGCTCCTCATCACCGGGTTTCCCAGATGCAAGTCTTCGATTTCGGTTTGTAGTTTGCCCGAGTATTGTTTGGTGATCCGCCGGCCGAAGATCACCGTCAGTTTGTCCGGTCGGCCAAGGTTCCGATTGGCGTCAAGCAGTCGGTCGCCGAGTTGATCGAGCGCTGCACGACGGCGAAAGATCAGGTTGTCGCAATATTCCACTTGGGAGAAGAACAGTTGATGCCAGCAGCCGTTCTCGCGCCGTTCTGGACCACTAAAGAAAGGAATCAGGCGCCTCAGCCATTTGTGGCGGCAGCGGATGAAATGGGCTGGTGCACCAACTGCGTCGTGCGGTCGGAGGGATATCAAGGGTGAAGCCCTTGGCTAGTTAGAAGTGAACTATGAACTTGCAACGCAGCTATGCTTAGGCGACACTGCGCGGGAACTCTGAACCGGCCTTCCCAGGCACTGGGACTAGCGGCTCACAGGCCGCGCGGGGCTTCCAGCTGGACTCGGCGGCGGCGACACTGCGGGGTTGGGAGTGAAATAGCGCACCGTCACGTCGTCTGAGATGTACCGGACTCGGATGTTCCCGTTCAGCACCTGCTGCGGTGGAGGCTTGGGAGTGAAATAGCGCACCGTCACGTCGTCTGAGATGTACCGGACTCGGATGTTCCTGTCCAGCACCCGCGGCTGCGGCATGGATCTGGAAGTCTTCCTCTCCCCCGGCTCTAGACCCAGCGCGGTTTGCGGCTTGGAGGTACTGTTCGCCAAAACTCGTTTCGCAGGTGCGAAGGGCATCTGCCCCTGAGGGGCATTTGATCCCTGTAGCCCTGAAACCCCCAAGGGCGACGCAGGGCGGCGATCTCTGAAACCAATCCAGCAAGCTATTACCAGCACTGCGGCCACACCCACAGCCGTTTCCCATCGGCCCTTGTACCACGGAACGCATTTTGCGCGCTTGAACACGGACCAGGCCGAGTGCATGAGCGCCGGCAACTTCCCGGCCCGTGCAACGAAGGTTCCGAAAGCCCGGTATATCGCACGGTTTGTTGCTGCAGCCGGCACCGATACACGGTCGTTGAGAGCCTCTTCTCTTGGAGGTCCAGTCAGCCGAATACTTTGCCGCATGGTCGACAGATCCGCTGCCCACGCTTTTTTCTGTTCTGGCCGTGCGGCGTAGGACATCGCCTCCCCGACTAGGGCCGCCATCAACCGATAGGTGAGCACCTCTCGATGCTGGAAGGCGTGCGCCTCATCAAAGAGCACATCCAACACTCCCGCCATCGTGCCGTCGTGATAAATCGGCAAGATGAGCAGGGATTGTGCTCCGAACTGCCGGCAAATTGCCGCTTCAATCCGCCTATCGGTCTGGGCATTCTCGACACGCAGAATCTCGCCTCTCGCCGGGTTGTGCCCGGAGACACACAGTGTGGCCATGACATGTTGCCCTACATAAGTCACCCCGCTGCCACTTCCAGCCCGGTAAACCAGTTGATCTCCTTTCAACAGACCGATAGCGATTCCCGTGGCGTTGGCGACGCTTCGCGCACGCACAGCGATCAGATCCATGGCCCGATCCACGTCCGCCTCGCCCGTCGCAATCGCCCGTTGGAGTTCGACAATGGCAGTGAGCGACTCATCATCCATCCCACTCTCCTGCACTGCGAATGCGTTGGACAAAAGCCTCTGGAAGGATCCGGGATCGTGGCTGGAGTGGGCAGTCATACCATGTTCGCTAGCAAAAAGGAATCTATAAGAATACCAATTCGCGACGCTGTTCAAAATTGAACAGTCTTGAAATGCTCATTCTGGCTCTCTTGCCCTACTGATGTAAACAGGTATTGCAGTGCGCCGTGAAAGGCGCTGGACCACTGCGGGAGGAAAGACCCGCCCCTAATCTACCGTATCAAACCCGACTGCCGAAAACAGGCCTTTGACTAACTGAGAATTAATGATGAAATGCCGCCTCGAAGAATCGGTAGGCTTCCACGATTCCGGCCCTGGTAACTGGCACCCGGGTGGACGTTCGTAATTTGAAAGCACGTTGCCCCTGTGGTCAAATCAGTTTGCCCGCTACTTCACTAGGAAACGTCGGCCCTTCTACGGACCGAAGTACCCGTCTGAAAGAAAACAACCCTGGCCGAACTGGAGATGTGGAAACAGTGATGTCTCGGCTCAAAGCAACAATTCTCTGCATTGACGACCACTGGAATGGGCTCATCAGCCGCAAGATGTTGCTCGAAAGCAACGGCTATGCGGTTCTGGAGGCCACCGGGGGGAACGAAGGACTAAAGTTGTTCCTCTCACACTCTGTGGACGCGGTGGTCCTCGATTACCAGATGCCCGGGATGAATGGTGATGTGGTTGCCGCGAAGATGAAGCGCATTAAGTCACATGTCCCGATCATGCTGTTGTCCGCCTACGGGCCATTGCCGAAGAGCAAACTGGAGGCGGTGGACACCTTCCTCTCTAAATCCCAGCCGCCAAAGATTCTCTTATCCACGCTTCAGGATCTGCTTAACCGTCGGCCCAGACCGTTCTTTAGCCATTGGTTCGATACGTGGAGAAGTCGCAATGAAGGGGTGAGACCATGAGCTTTTTGAAGCGGTTTTTCGGACGAGGTTGCTCGCATCGGTTCACCTGGCCACGCGTTGACGCCGATGGCCGCCATTATCAGATATGCCCGCTTTGTGGAACTGCTTACGAATATGACTGGAGAATGATGCGACGGACTGATCGGTTGCTGGTGACGAACGGGCAACCCCCTCTCGCCTTGACACGCACTCGATTGCCGGGAACGGTCAATTAACGCGATCAGGCGAGGGTGTTGCAAAACTCTTTTCAGGGAATTTCAGCAACGAAATTCGTTCGCGAGTTATTGAATCTTCGTTCGCCGTGGGCGCTGAAATTCACTGAAATTACTGCTTTGGTTCCTTTTTCAACACCCACAGGCGTTTACACTCAAAGCCCCGTCCCGAGCTCAATGCGTGTTATAGGATTTTTCGACAACAACAAACGGAAAGATTTGGGCGCACGATTAACAACGCTGCTCTTAGCCCAGATTTTCTGCGTCCGGTGGCTGCGCGATGGCGACCCTTTGAAATGTAGAACTGACAACGTCAAACGTCTTAACGTTAGGAGCCCCGTCCAAGAGTTTTGCGAGAATCTTCAACGCTGCCGGATAACCGCTTGAGTTGTAAGCCTGAGCATTCCCTTTATGATCCCAGAAGCTGATTGTTGCGACTTCTCTGCCCTCAGGGACAGCTAGGACAATCAAATCTAGGAAGCCTTCTTGCTTTCGTAGCCAGGGAAGAATCTCACACTCTATTAGATTCGTAAATTCCGTGAGCGAGTTCGGTTTTAGGCGGGCAGCAACCTTGCGGGCAACCAATGTCAACCTCCCCCGTGTTGGGCTTGGCTTCCTTGCCTGCGATGGGCCCAGTCTGCACAACACCGTACATCTGGTAGTGTGTGTTGCCAGTCTTAGCGAGGATAGAAGGTGTTTGGTGTATCGGGAACTGTTAAAAGTTACAGGGAGCAACGGGAAATCCGAAACGTGCAAGTCAAGCCCCGCATCTCTGGGTGCCAGGCATTCCACACAGGGAAGCCCGCTGGCAACAATCAGAAACCGGGTCAATCCAATGGCTTGTAATGGCTATATGACACCAACGAGGCTTGTCGTCCTTACAAAAGACAAAAGCGCCGGAACAGTCCCGGCGCAAATGCCCAATATCGAGAAAAGACCTTTCTCAATAGCTCATCGAATTGTTGTTGGTGGGAATGTCCTTCGACGTCATGTCGAACGTGAGCATGAAGCCGTTCGTGCCCTTGAACTCGAAGGCCTTGGGGCCTTCCTTGTACGTCTCCAACTCGTTGGGCATCATGACGAAGCCGTCGTTGCGCGGAGTGCCCCAGTACCTGACGTTCTTCAGCACGGCTGGCTCGTCGGTCATCCCCGGGAAACGCTTCAGCTTGATCTCGGCGGTCTTGCCGCCGTTGAGCGTCGCGTGAGCCTGGTCCTTGTCAAACGTCCAAGTGTCAATATCCCCTTCCGCGGTCTGGAAAGACTTCCACTTCACAGGAAAAACGTGGCCGAGGATTTCTCCCAGGGCTTGCCGCTGTTCTGCGGTGGTGCTTTTGTCAAAAATGGCCAAAACCGAGTCCATCTGCCCTTGCGAAAAATCTCCTCCCAGATCGCCGCTAAGCCAGAACTTGGCGCCGGCAAGATCGGTGCTGCCGTAATGGCCCTTGTTGACTTTGTAGGCGTTGTTGAACTTGCAGTAGTGTTCCGTTTTCCCGTTTTCATGGTGAGCCGCGGGATGCGAGTTGAAATAGCACATGCAGAAGTGTGGACAGCTGCATGCCTCGATTGCAGTGGCGTTGATCGCCCAGTCCGCCGGCTGAGAAGAATGACCGGCGCTGACGCCGAGCAGGGCGACAACGATGAGCAAAGCCATTCTGTGCATAGAAACACCCCCTGTTCGCGAGAGCATATGCCAAAATGCGGTCGCAGTACAAGAGGTCGCTACCTCGGACGGTTGGGTGAGTATGCAACCACCACGCTACTCCCGCTAGTTAGGCCATAACGCTCAGGGTCGGATTGCCGTCGCGACCCGGTACTCGTGCGAGACGCAGAACAAGATCAAGCAGGTTCGGCAATCCAAATGCCTGGCGAACTCCGCTGTGCGGTTCCCGCCAAATTAAGCCCACGCAATACTCTATAACTGAGCCACTACCGTAACTGAGCTACTACCGTCCTTTGCCTGGCTTAGGCGCAACTTTGGGCGCGGTTTGAGGCTGCGGTGCAGGCTTCGGTATGCTTTGGCGCTGCGCAACTGGCTTCGGGGCAGGGCTTGACTTTGGCGCAACCAGGTGCGGTTGCGACGCCGGAGGGGACGAATGTGACGGTGGAGCGGAGGACGTGGCCGTATGCGTCTCATTCGAGTGAGCGGGTTTCTCCGCCTTGTTGCTAGCCGTCTTATCTGGAGGGCTGCTGTTGGCCTTCTTGCTGGCCGTGTTGTTCTTGTTCGAAGCGGTGGACGCGAGGCTAGCCGGCTTGCTCTTTTTATTCGCGTTCGCGGAAGTCGAGGCATGCTTTGCGGCGGGCGTTGACGAGCGCGCCTGCTTCGGAGACATGGCTGGTGCCTTATATGGAGCGCCTGCAGATTTAGCTGTCACTACACCCTTCCCGCTGAATACGCCGGGCTTGGCTGTAGCCGCGATCGCGGGGCGTCCGTGGTTTGCGGATGCAAAGTTCTGCTTGTTCTGGCTGGCCAGGTGTTCGTGCCGCGTTTGCGCGGCCAACGGTTCGGTGTGATGCTCGTGCTCCGCGATTTCTTCTTCGTGGGTGGGGCGGGCGGCAACCCCTCCCTCGCCGCCATTGAAGGCCACGTGATTCTCATTCACGATCACAGTCTTGTTGTAGACGGTGGTCACATTGGTAATGTTGGTCACCGAGCGGTTGTAGTAGAAAGAGCCTCCGCGCCATTCTCCGCCACCAAAGCCGACGCCGCCGTAGCCGAAGCCGTAGTTAACTCCACCATAGAAGCCGATGTGCGGGCCCCAATAACCACGATGCCATCCATAAACACCGTCGGAAAATCCCCAGTAGCCAGGGGTCCACAGCAAGCCTACAGGTGCTACCACCCAGGTACCGGGCACCCAGTAGTAGCCAGCATCGTCATTCCAAGCCCAGTAGCCGGGCGTCCACATATAGCCGGGTCCGGGGCCGACGGGCTGAGTGTAAACGGGCAACGCAGGCGGAGCGACACGAACGGAGATCCCGACAACGATCTGCGCGAACGAGGCGGCGCAAAGGGACAACATCATGACTGCGAATACTAGCCAGCGGACCGAGCGGCGCATTGTCATTGCGTTTCCTTAGGCCCCGGACGCTTACCCTAAAGATCGGCAGCGTCACAGGCGGGTCGGACTTTTCAGGCGTGAAAACCCATTGTGGCTTAGAAACTGCCAATTGGCTCGATCACGTTCGTCCCATGCAAACACTGGACTTTCGAGTAAGCTGCAGAGGACCCACGAGTCGCCAAATGCTGGACACCAGAACAGCAACCGCCGGGGAGGCCCAACCTCGGTGGGCGACAATCCATCAAGAATCGTCGTATCCACTGCGAAGTGTTGCGGGGGCTATAATTGCGCGCACGCATGGCTCTCACCTCAGGCACGAAACTCGGACCGTATGAAATCCAATCTCCGCTGGGCGCTGGCGGCATGGGAGAAGTCTACAAGGCCCGCGACACGCGACTGAATCGCATCGTCGCGATCAAGGTTTCCAACGAGCAGTTCTCCGAGCGCTTCGAGCGAGAAGCGCACGCCGTCGCCGCCCTGAACCATTCCAACGTCTGTACGTTGCACGATGTCGGGCCGAACTACCTAGTGATGGAATACATCGAGGGCGTGCCTCTGAGGGGACCCTTGCCCCTACATCAGGCGTTGAAGTACGCCGCACAGATTTGTGATGCACTCGATGCGGCGCACCGCAAGGGCATCACCCATCGCGACCTCAAGCCCGCGAATATCCTGGTCACGAAAACCGGAATCAAGCTGCTCGACTTCGGACTTGCCAAAATCGGACAGGGCAACAACCCTCCGAGCGACGCCACCCTTACCATGGCGCTCACGGGGAAAAACGAAATCGTAGGCACGCTCTACTACATGTCGCCCGAGCAATTGCAGTCTCAAGCCAGCGGGCAGGAAATCGATGCTCGTAGCGACATCTTCTCCTTTGGCTTGGTGCTCTACGAAATGCTCACCGGCAAGCGCGCCTTTGATGGCTCCTCGCCTGCCACGGTGATCGCGGCCATCATGGAGCGCCCGGCTCCCTCGATTGGTGAGGTCGCGCCGCCAGCGTTAGATCGAGTACTGAAACGGTGTCTAGAGAAAGATCCCGAGAACCGCTGGCAGAACGCACGCGATTTGAAGACCGAGCTTGAGTGGATCGCGCAAGCACCCGGCGGCGTCAGCGCCCCACCGAGCTCTACAGGGCGGCGCCGGCCGTTAGCCTGGATTGCGGTGGCAGTGCTGGCCCTCGTCGCGACATGTGCATCCTGGATTGCGTATCGTTCGACGCGGCCCGCGGAATTGAAACCGCTCGTGCGTCTGGAGGTGGACTTGGGTCGCGACGTCTATTTGAACGCGTTGGGCGGGTCCGACATCATTGTTTCGTCCGACGGCACTCGGGTCGCCTATCTTTCGCGGAACCACCTTTTCACACGCAAGCTCGACCAACCGGGCGTGACCGAACTACCGATCACCGCAGGCGCGACCAGCCCGTTCTTTTCGCCCGATGGTCAGTGGATTGGTTTTGCCGCGAGCGGAAAACTGAGAAAAATCTCGGTGGATGGCGGTACCGAGGTCGTGCTCTGTGACACCTCTTCTTCTTACACTGGCGCCGATTGGGGCGAAGACGGCAATATTGTCGCGAGTCTGCGCATCTCCGGTGGACTGTCACGAGTTCCCTCCGCTGGCGGCACTCCCACCCCGATCACCGAGCTTGTGGGAGAAGAACGGACGCATCGCTGGCCGCAGATTCTGCCCGGCGGCAAAGCGATCCTCTTCACGGTCGAAAATTCCACTGTCGGCTTTGATGACGCAAGCTGGAGACCTCTGGCTCGCCCGGGCCTGTGTTGCAGCAGGTTTCTTATTCCGCGATGTTTGGTTCTGCCAAGCTGAGCTTTTCGCGCACTGGGACGCTTGTGTACCGGAGCCGTGAAATCGACGCCTCGCGTGTGATGATCCAGTGGTTGGATGCGGGTGGTAAGTCGCAACCGCTGCTCGACAAGCCTGGCCTCTTCGTAAATCCTCACTTCTCCCCCGACGGCGAGCGCTTGGCGGTGGCGAACGACGACGTGCATTCCGGGATTTGGATCTACGACATTCGGCGCGACACGTTGTCGCCGTTGACCGGGGAACGGAATGGAACCAACCCCGTGTGGACACCCGACGGCCGATACATTGTGTATCAGGCAGCGGATGGGATCTCCTTCGCGCGCGCCGATGGCGGCAGCAGGCCCGAGCCTCTGACCGAGAGCAAGGAATTTCAATACCCCTCTGCCTTCTCGCCCAATGGCAAACGGCTGGCTTTTTATCAAAGCGGGCCACAAGGGTTCGACCTCTGGACCGTACCGGTGGAACGCGAGGGAGAGAAGTTGAAGGCGGGGAAACCGGAGTTGTTCCAGCGCACGAATTTTGGGAACCGAGGTGCGAGGTTCTCCCCCGACGGACGCTGGCTGGCATACTGCTCCAACGAGTCGGGAAGTTCCCAGGTTTACGTGCGCGCGTTTCCGGACAAAGGCGGTCACTGGCAAATCTCAAGCGACGGCGGAACGTCGCCCATCTTTTCTCCAAACGGTAAGGATCTGTTTTTCTTTGATGTCCCGGACGATCGGATTATGGTCGCCAGCTACTCGGTAAAGGGTGACTCGTTCGTGGGGGAAAAACCGCGAGCGTGGTCGGGGCAGAGTGTAGCTCTGACGCTGGGCGGAGCGGTGGGAGCCCAGTACGACGTCGCCCCCGATGGGAAGCGCATCGCCGTAGCCGCCTACGCCGCAGGCTCAACTCAACAAGACGCGGGCCACGTGATTTTTCTCGAAAACTTCATCGACGAGTTGCAACGCAAGGCACCGCTAAACGCCAATTGATTGTGTCTTGGCACGGCGGATAGGTAACGGGAAGTCGGCTTTGCTCTAGTCAACTTAGGGTTTGCCCATTACTCGGGAATCGTCATCAGACTCAGGCATCAGCGGAGGCAATGTTCGCGGACTCCAATGTAAAATTCGAATGTCACAAAAGTGTTATGCGCCTATGGAGATGGGGATGCCCGATCTATGGCGAATATTGCTTACGCTGCTGTTCCTCTGTCCCGTCTTGTCAGCACAAGAAACCCACAGCCACAGCGCACCTGAGAAACTGGGAAAAGTATCGTTTCCGATTTCTTGCACACTGGCCGTTCAGGAGCAGTTCAACCGAGGTGTAGCTCTGCTTCACTCCTTCGCATACACAGCCGCCGAAAATGCATTCCAGGGCGTGGGCGAACTGGATCCGCGGTGTGCGATGGCACATTGGGGAATAGCCATGGCGTACTTTCACCAGCTTTGGGACCCGCCTATTGTACCCGCGACAATTTCGATTGCCCAAAAGGAAGTCCAGCGGGCGCAGCAGATCGGGGCGGGTTCTGAACGCGAGCGCCAGTTCATCAGTGCGCTGAACTTGATCTACCAGGACGCTGCCACCGTTCCGTACCGCACGCGGGCGGCGAACTACGAGCAGGCGATGAGCGATCTCGCCTCAGAAAACACGAAAGATGTCGAAGCACAGGTGTTTTATGCGCTCGCACTCCTGGCGAACGCATCTCCTGCCGACAAGACGCATGCGAAGCAAAAACAGGCGGCCGGGCTGCTTGAGCCGCTTGATCGCACCAACCCGCAGCACCCGGGAATCCCTCACTACCTCATCCACGCTTACGACAATGTGGAACTCGCTCCAAAAGGCCTCCCGGCGGCGAAAGGATACGCCCAGATTGCACCCTCAGCGCCCCACGCATTGCACATGCCATCGCATATATTCACGCGACTCGGCCTATGGGAAGACTCCATCACTTCCAACCTCGCGGCAAGGGAAGCGGCACACCAGCAGGGCGACACAGGAGAAGAGCTGCACGCCATGGATTATCTGGTGTATGCCTATCTGCAGAGTGGACGCGACAAAGACGCGGCTCAGGTCATTCAGCAACTCAAAATCATGTCGAAGCTGAACTCAGGGGATTTCAAGAAAGCGTATGCCTCTACCGCGATGCCGGTTCGCTACGTCGTCGAGCGGGGTCAATGGGACGAGGCTGCCGGCATCGTTCCTCCGACCGCAGCCTCTCCTCATGTGGTCGCAATTGCGGTTTGGGCCCGGGGGCTGGGACTTGCCCGGAGTGGCCGCGCCGCCGAGGCGCGCACGGAACTTGATAGATTGCGGCAGATCGAAGAGCAGCTTCGCACGTCAGGCAACGACTATTGGGCCACTCAGGTGGGAATTTTGAGGCGCGAAGTCATGGCGTGGTCAGCCCAGGCGGACAGGAAACCGGATGAAGCCGCAGCTTTGATGCGCGCGTCAGCCGATGAGGAGGACGCAATCGAGAAGCTTCCGGTGACACCGGGGCCGATTCTTCCTGCCCGCGAACAGCTCGGCCACCTGCTCCTGGAGCAGAATCACCCGGGTCTAGCGCTGAAAGAATTTGAGACGGCCCTCGCAAATGCCCCCGGGCGGCGCGGAGCGGTGCTGGGCGCGGCGCATGCTGCCGAACTCTCCGGCCAGAAGTGGACTTCATTACGCTAGCTCCAGCGACTATTTTCAAGGAGCGCCCTGGCATTTTCGTTTCGAGTCTTACGTGACAACTCCCGCATCGTCGGCTACTGGGAAGTAATCGCAACGAGACTCTACGGATTAGTAATGGAAAGTCGGCTGTCGGAAGCTCTACCAGCGATTGCGGGTGGATCAACGGGAAGTAATCCAAAATGCGCCTTAATATCTGGGTCCTATCAGGGTCCGTTAACAGTTCCTGAGAGTTCCTCACAACGCCAAAGGTGGCTGCCAGTGCCATCGAATGTCAATCAGTTACCGTTGAACGCGACCTTGAGACGGTAGAGGCCAGGAGTTCGAGTCTCCTCGTGCCTACCATATTTCTCGTTGCGATATTTGTGGGTAATCGAAAGATTGCTCAGACGATTACCGGTCGATCTCCATTTTGCAAGACGATCTACTTCACACAGGTTTTATTTACCGTTAAAGCGCTCTTCGAGCCTGGACACGAAGTTCGGGGTGTGGCCTTTCACGATTTGCCGAATGCCAGGCCCGAACTCGTGGAAGACGTTCATCCCCGCGTCGCTGCCAACCGTCGAACCAAAATTGTTGAATGTCGCGGAAGTGGATTGCATCCTATTTGGACGGTTAGCGGAATGGAGCGCAACCGATGCCAGTACCCCGAGAAAATACCTGGTGTTCAGCGTCCCTTTTCCGGAGCTGTCACGCGTGACGAAGACGCGCGACGCTGCGTAGGTGGCCCGGCCCATAAGACTGTCGCTCGTCGAAGCGTGATAACGTGGGTCCTGCTCCAGCGACGACAGATACATGTACTTAGCAAGGAAAGGGCTGGACTCTCTTTGCATGAGCACCGCTGGATAGAGCGAGGTCAAGCCGGGCTGCGGTCCGTGAGTTAGGCGTTCCAGCTCTGTTCCGCGCATTACACTCGCACTGACGCCAACCGCGCCAAGGATCAACGGCGATCTTGCTTCATTGGCGAACAATCTTTGAATCTGCGTTTGTATCGGAGGCTGGACCGACGACGGAGCATCAGGTAATGATCTCCACGTTCGCATCTCTTGGGGCTGCGCCCCGGTTGAGTTTGAACCATCAAACTGTAACTCCCGAAGCAAGTCAGCGGAAGGACTCGTCTGGCACCAAGCTGTGCAGGCAACCAATAATAAGAAGATAGCCGGAATTGGTGTGGTTCGCCTCACGGTAACTCGGTCCTGCAAAGCGGCAGGCAACTCCTCGACTCCTCGCCGATTCGGCTGGAAGCACAGCATGACGTTAGCACTCCATGGGGCAAAGGTCTGAGCAAGAGTGCTCACCTCGAAAGACGCGGTCTAGCTCCAGGTTCTTAGGCCGGAAGCTCGACCGGTGCGCAACGTGCGAGAGATGAGTCTGCAGTTCTAAAGCGGCGACAGTTCGTCTTCTTTTCCCTCGTCCTTCTTTCCGCGACCGAACCTCTTTTCCAGGAATTGCTGTGCCAAGTCCTTGCCGCCTGTGCCGAATGCGATTGCCAACCCAAGCATCAGGGCTCCAAAAGCGATTCCGAAGGCAACCAGCATGGTCTGTTCTGCTACTCCCACTTCCTCAAAGACCATGGACAACACGAAGATGATGATGATGGAGCGAACGGAAACACTCAGCATTCGGGGTGAAGGCAGGTTGGCATTCACGGCAGCGAGCAGCGCGGCGCGGGAAAAAAAGCTGGCGGCGAGCAGGCCGAAAAACATGATGCATAGCGCCACAATTAGACGGGGCAAGAAAAGGAAAAACTTGGCGATTTGCTCCTGCAGGCCAAAAATCCCCAGCACGCTCACACCCAGCAGAATGAAGCCCAGCCAAGCCACCCAGAACGCAAACCGGCTGAGCAGTTCCGTCGCCGACGGTAACGCCGCCTTGGCGAGCAGCGCGGACGCGCCTGCGCTTTCCGAGAGCTTGTCGAATTTGATGAGCCGCAGGATGCTGCGCAAGAACACTTTCAGGAAGTAGGCGACCACCCACCCCGCAAATGCGATGATCACCAATACGATGATCCGCGGAAGGATGTGGGCGAAACCTCTGGTAAGCTCCTGCATGGCCTGAGTCAATTCGCTGATAATCATTTCCCGCATGATGACCTCACTCTCCACCGTTCCAAATCTCCAGCAGATACGGTTTACTTCGTTCGAATTCAAGGCACAAGGCTTCGACATTGTGTTCTACGTCGTCGGCCGAGCCGGTGCTGTTCTCTCCAAGGAATGTGAACGCTCTGCCGCGAAAAAGTGGGGCCAGCGCCTGGATGATGTGATCCCGGCTGATGACCGATTTGTGAAAGGCCGCGGCGAACTCGTAAACCGTCTTAGCCCACAATTCGTTGGAATAACGAAAACGGACTTCTTCGGGGCGGGCGATTTGCTGGAGTTCTGCCAGCGTCGAGGGGGAAAGAATGGACTGAAATACGGATTCCAACTCGGCGATTCCGGTTGTGAACATTTCTCGCAGCCGCTTCCGGTTCACTCGCAGCGGCCCCAGAATGCATTCCCGCTCCGCGCCAGTCGTAGGGATTGGCTGGGACCCCGTCTTGGTGCTCCACAAAGAAAAACTCGGTTCCATTGAAGCAAACAAAGCTCCGACTGTTTGTCGCATCGCTGGAACCAAATCGGCGGAAGCCCGCTCAACATGCTGCTTGGTTCCCAGGAAGGATTGGCGGATACGGTACCCTCCGGCGATTGCAGCCAGGGTGAATTGAGTTTCGGAACCAGCCTGAGCAGTATCGTCATGCCATGCGTTCTGGGCGAGAAATTGGCTTCCAAGGAGGCCCGAGAATGCGAAATCCAACGCGTATGGCTCGCGGATTGTTAATCCATAAAGCGCACGGGTCAGGGGATAGAGCAGATTGGTCAAGAGGATGCCATCGGACCTGTGCCTACAGTAGGTCGGCAACACCAGATCGAATTCTGCCGTGTAAATGGGCTGCAGGAGGGTGGTGAGCCAATCCGTTGTGATTTGAGTGGATTCGGGTGAAATCACCGCGCACGCCTTGGCGCGCAACAATTCGGCAGCGGACAAGATGGTCCGCAGCGCCGTCCCCCGGGCGGGGCTGCTCGAATACTGCGTGCTGATCGAGTGCAACGTACGCAGGGTGTAAGGCTTGGAGTCTCGTCCCCGCGCATCGTCGATCGCGGCCTTCACAATCAGCTCGGGAGTGCCATCCCGCGACCCTCCATCGGCGTTGATGATCGCAGCTCTCTGACGGGGAAAGAATCTCAGGATGCCGGCCTGAATCGCTTCGACGATCGCGCCGATGGTTTTGGCGTTGTTGTGCGTGGGCACGCCCACCAGGATGTCCACTTCACCCACGTTGATGAGTTGGCGAAGAAAATCATCGGTAAGAAAACTTTCATCCGCCAATCTAACTTCCGGCAACCTGGCCTCCGCCACCCTAACCTCCGCCAACCTGGCCTCCGTCCTGTGACGTCGTTTCCCTGTCCGTCATAACTTTCAGATTCGTCGCAACCGAAACCAGTAAAAATTGTAGGGGCCCAAGGTTAGAAGATACGGCAGTTCGCCCACCCGCGGAAAGATGTTCTTGCCGAACATCTCTATCAGAATATTTCCTTTGTAACGACGCAAATCCAGTTCGACAGCCTGCGCAGCATCGGAAAGATTATTGACCACCAAGATCGTCTCGTTGCCCAATTGGCGCACGTAGGCCAGTATTCTGTGATTCGCTGGATAGAGAAACTCAATCGATCCGCTACCGAACACGCCAGTCGTTTTGCGCACTGCTATGATGCGCCCCATCCAGTTGAGGAGAGAATGCTGGGTCCGTCTTTGGGAAAACACGTTCACCGCCGGATAACCGTACACCGGGTCCTGGATCAACGGCGCATACAGCTTTTCTGGGTCTGTGGCGGAAAACCCTCCGTTCCAGCCCCCGCTCCACTGCATGGGAGTTCTCACTCCATTGCGGTCGCCCAGATTGATGTTATCGCCCATTCCGATTTCGTCGCCGTAATAAATACTTGGAGTGCCCGGTAACGACATGAGCATTCCGTTCATCAACTCGATACGCCTGCGGTCGTTATCGAGCAAAGGGGCTAGCCGGCGCCGAATTCCGAGGTTGAGCCGCATCGCCTTGTCCTCGGCATACGTATCGTTCATGTAGGCCCGTTCCAGGTCGTTCACCATTTCCAGGGTCAACTCGTCATGGTTGCGCAGGAACAGGCACCACTGGCCCGAGGGTGGAATTTCCGGGGTTTGCTGCAGGATCTCGGTGATCGGTTTGCGATCCTCCAACTTCACTCCCATGAACATCCTTGGCATCAGGGGAAAATGAAATGCCATGTGAAATTCATCCCCGTCGGCAAAGTATGGCCGAAGATCCGCGGGCCATTGATTGGCTTCCGCCAGAAGCATCTTGCCGGGGAATTGTTCATCGAGTTTTCGCCGCAACTCCTTCAAGATGGTGTGGGTCTCGGGCAAATTCTCACAATTCGTGCCCTCACGCTCCACCAGGTACGGGACAGCGTCGAGCCGGAAGCCGTCAACACCCATTTCCAGCCAGAACTTCATGACATTCCACATCTCTTCCCGGACCGCAGGATTGTCATAATTTAGGTCGGGCTGGTGGCTGAAGAAACGATGCCAATAATAGGATTTCGAGACCGGATCCCACGCCCAATTGGACATCTCTGTGTCGAGAAAAATGATCCGGGTTCCATGATATCGGGTATCGGTATCACTCCAGACGTACCAATCCCGGCGCGGGTTTTCCCGCGAGCTTCGGGACTGCTGAAACCACGGGTGCTGATCCGATGTGTGATTCAGCACCATTTCGATGATCACCCGTATGCCACGCTCGTGGGCCGATCCCAGGAATTTCCTGAAATCCTCCAAGGTCCCGTAGCTGGAATGGACGGAGTTGTAATCTGCGATATCGTAGCCGTCGTCGCGCAGAGGTGACGGGAAGAATGGCATCAACCAGATGGTGTTTATTCCTAATTCCTGCAGGTAGTCGAGCTTTTGATCAAGGCCCTGGAAGTCACCAATGCCGTCCCCGTTGCTATCGTAGAACGTACGAACGTGGACTTGATAGACGATCGCGTGTTTGTACCAAAGCGCATCCTGCTTTAACGGCAAACCGCTTCCTCCTCAGTTTAATGCAGTACTCGACCGAGTGGGCGCTAGTATCGCATTCGTTTCGCTCGGTGACAGGGAGCCCCACCCAGGCAACTGTTTTCCGAGTATGGCCTTACCGTTACGGTTCGGACCATCACCATTTATCATTATCATTCTACAAATGGGAGAAACGCTGCGATTTCGGGCGATAGCATCGGATTACGATGGGACTCTCGCCCGCGACGGCCGGGTCGATCGCGACACCCTGGCAGGGCTGGAACGGGCGCGGGAATCGGGCAGAAAGCTGATATTGGTTACCGGCCGCGAACTTCCCAGCTTGCGCAATGTGTTTTCGCATCTCCATCTGTTTGACTGGATTGTCGCCGAGAACGGCGCTCTGCTTCATCACCCGGAAACTGGCGAGGAGCGACTCTTGTGTCCGGCGCCCTCCGCGGAACTGGTGGCCAATCTGCGGGATCAGGGCGTGCCGCTCTCGGTGGGAAGGTGTATTGTGGCAACGGTAAGACCTCCTCATGATGTCGCCGTCCTTCTAGCGATCCAGCAACTGAACCTGAGCCTGCAAGTGATCTTTAATAAAGAATCGGTAATGGTCTTGCCCCACGGAATCAACAAGACCACTGGCCTTTCCGCCGTGTTGTCTGACTTGGGCCTTTCGAGTCAGAGCGTCGTGGGCATCGGCGATGCAGAGAATGATTATGAATTTCTAAGCTTTTGCGGTTGCTCAGTGGCCGTGGCCAACGCCCTGCCTGCGCTCAAGCGGCGCGCCGACCTGGTCACCGGTGGCAGTTACGGGGCGGGCGTGATCGAAGTCATCAATCGGTTGATCGATACCGACCGCCTCTGCTGATTGCTCCACCGGTCCATGCCCTGTCTGCGACTCCAACCTGTTTGCTGGTTCGTCGAGGCGCACTTCGCACAGTTCTGCAATCAAGTTTCCCGCCCAGCGATAGATGTTGCGTTCTCTAACTACCTTTCGCATGCGCTGCATCCTGGTCTTCCGTTCCGTGGTGTCCATCTCCAGGGCCAAACGGACGGCTTCCGCCATCTGCTCGATATCGTAGGGGTTCACTAGTAGCGCGTCCGACAGTTCGCGGGCGGCGCCGGTAAAACGGCTCAGGATCAGCACTCCTTGCTCGTCCTGGCGTGCGGCCACGAATTCCTTGGCTACCAGGTTCATTCCATCGTGCAGAGAAGTGACCAGGCAAAGATCTGCAGTGCGGTAAAACCGTTGGATTTCATGGTGGTTATGCTGCCGTTTCATGAGGAGAATGGGCTTCCACTTGCCTGTCTGGAAGCGCTCATCGATACGGTTCGCTTCCGCCTCCACCTCGATCAGCAGATCGTTGTAACGCTTGATGCGGGTGCGGCTGGGCGCTCCGATTTGCAAAAATGTGAATTTCTCCCGATAAAACGGATGCTTTTCCATGAGCCGTTCGATGGCCAGAAAGCGCTCCAGAATGCCTTTGGTATAGTCCACGCGATCCACGCCCACGCCCAGGAAATCCGCTTCGATGCCCAGTTCTCGCAGTAGTGCGACCCGCTCGATGGAGGTGGAGGTGGATTCCCCGGCCTCGGCGGGAGGAGGATTCTCCGGAAACTCCACACTGATGGGAAACGGTTTTACCACCGTGCGGTGTTCTTCGCGATTGACCGTGAAATGTTCCCAATCAATCCGGGATTCCAACGTGCGATCCACCGTTTGCAAGAAGTTAGTGCAGTGGGATTGAATGTGGAAGCCAATCAGGTCCGCCCCCAACAATCCGTCTACGAGTTCTCTTTGCCAGGGACAAATACCGAACGCCTCCGGGTTCGGCCAGGGGATATGCCAGAAGATCGCCACGCGCGCATCCGGGCGTGCCTTCTTAATCATCCGAGGCAGAAGCGCAAAATGGTAATCCTGTGCCAGGAGTACCGGACGGTCCATTCCCTCCATTTCTTTCAATACCGCGTCTGCGAACCGGCGGTTGGCTCTTTCATAGTGCTCCCAGTCGGAGACACGAAACAGAGGGCGCGTGTGGGCAATATGGCATAGCGGCCAGAGCCCTTCATTGGCAAAACCGTAGTAGTATCCTTCCTCTTCTTCTTTGCTCATCCAGACGCGGCGCAAGGTATAGCGGGGATCGTCGGGCGGAACGCGCAAGCGGTCATGCTTGTCGACGGTCTCGCGATCCGCGTCCCCACTCCCGTGCGCAATCCAGGTTCCATCACAAGCGCACAAGACCGGCTCGAGCGCGGTCACCAGTCCGCTGGCTGGAACCATCGCCTCCACAGACTTGCCCTGACGTCTATGTATATAAGGTTCCCTATTCGCAACTACGAACAGGCGGCTCGTCCCCAGCATGCCGCGCACGTGGACCGAGAGTCGTTCCGCGGTCCAGAAAGTATCCCCGGCGTGGCGCAACTGGGCCTCTTTCTCCGCTGCGGAACGAGCCGCGACGAGACTTGCGGCGAAGGTGGTCATTTCGTGGGCGAGGGGGCGGAACAAATCCAGATCTGGCATGGCCGGCCGCGAAGAGATCTTGCTGGTTCGCAATGCTCGCATCCACTGCGTTGCCCGGGCAATCGGGCCGGTAATGCTCCAGCGCACAATCAATAGGGTAGTGAGTGTGAGCAGGAAAACCAGGACGAGCACGCGCAGAAAGGTGTCGCGCCAAACCCTCCTGCTTTGGGCATTGATGTAGCTGGCATCGTGAACGATCGCGAGTCCGCCCACCACCGCTTCATTCTGACGGAGAGGCAGCGCATAAATATAGACCGACGCTTCCCCCAGCCGGCTGTATTCCCCCGCGCTTTGGCCCTTGGCAGCCGCCCGCTGGACCACCGCAGGTTCGCCTGCGAGTTGTGGCGCCAGTCCGGGGGTAATGGCGATGGGTTCGCCTTGAGGGTTATAGATGGCAATTCCAGACAGGTGTTCCCGGCTGCCAAAGCGGTCAATCATTAGCTGGAGATTCTTACGTGAGTCCTGGTTTAGATTGGGAAAAGGTTCGATTTGGTCCGCGAGATTCTCTGCCAACACTTCCGTGCGGTGCTCCAGATCCCGGCGCAGACCACGCCTTTGAAACCGTATCTCAAAATAGGACGACAAGAGCGAGATCAGTGTGATCCCAACGATCAACGAAATAGTAAGGCGAAGTGTGAGAAGGCGCACAAACGACCTCGGTGCAAATCCGGTATCGCGCGGCTATGCCAAATCGAATAATTTGCTATCAGCCTGGATTCACGTTGGTAAGCAGCCACGAATCGAGGGTAGGCAAAAACGCCATATCTCGGGTCAGCTTGGGAACACACATTACCCTCTGATCCCTCGATTGATTCGAACTGCTGCTTCGTGTCGCTTAGCTTCTCGCAAGACAGGATGACAGCCAGCAACCTTTCGAATCTGGTCAAGATTGCTCACAAGTAAAGATTCAAGCACGACGGCAGAAAAAATGCTACTCGACAGAATTCGGTTCGGTTCGACGACCGCACGAACCCAAGAGTGCGGATGGAAGGATGCGGCAGAGGCGGCCCGCACCGGCAAAGTAAGGACGGAACGAAAACTGTTCCTGACACCGACCGGCTTTCTCATGAAAGGCGTTACACTCAAAAGCCCCGTCCCGAGGATGAGTGTGATCGGGATATTTCAACAAGTTGACAATATGCGACCGCCGTTCGGGCTCCTCGATACGCGCAGCCAGTGTCTCTTGTGCCTGCTACTCGCCTGAGCGCACACAGTTGCACTCACGACCCCATTGTTGGTGAAATTCCTTGCACAGCGCCGCAAGCCGACAAAACGGGTGTAGAATGGCTGCCACTTTCCAGGCCCGTGAAGGAAATCCCAGGTTTTCCTGGGCCGCAAGTTCCCAGAAAAACCAACCCTTAAGGAGGCACCATGCAACGAACGATGAGCTTTTGTTTTCGCGCTGTACCGGCATTGCTTCTCTGCCTGATGTTGCCCGCGCTGGCGGGCGGCCAGGAGGTTGGTGGCAACCTTCTGCCGGACGGTTTCTACATTACTCCCACCGCCGCGCCCGGCTCAATTTTCCAGGGTCTGCCCACCGGGCTGCGCCCTGACGGCTCTGCCGACGCGAATGGCGCCGTGACCAGTGCGCTCAGCCCGGATGGCACGGCGTTACTGATCTTGACCACTGGGTACAACACAAACTTCTTTAATCAGGACTCCAGCGCTACCCCTATCTTGTGGCCTGCGCTCTACCCGACGACCGGGCTACCGTCGACAACCATGACCCCGAATGCGGAGTGGGTGTTCGTTTTCGACGTCCGCGGGGCGCAGCCTGTCGAGAAGCAGATGATCAACATACCTGATACCTACCACGGTTTGGTGTGGGATCCGTCGGGCAGCCGATTTTACGTTGCCGGAGGCATTGACGACCGCGTTTACGTTTACAAGGCGACTACCACCGGACCGAGCGCCACAACCACCTTCGTGCCGGATGCGCCCTTCGTGCTCTTGGGGCACAACCTACCTGCAAGCTCAAACGTGCCCATACCGGAGTACCCTACCGGCGGCTTGTTCAACAATACGCCGGTCAATAGCAGCCCGATTGCGCAGACGATGTTTATCCCGTTCAGCGCGCTGGCCGCCGGGTTGGCGATCAGCCCGGATGGCTCGACCCTGTACGTGGCTAACTATCAAAACGATTCCCTGTCGATCGTGAATACGGCAACTCGCAGCGTATCGAATGAGGTGGTCTTCTTCGCGCCGGGACAGTCCACGGCGGTCGGCGAAATGCCGTACTGGCCGGTGGTGGTGTCGAATGCCAAAGGCGGGCCAGTGAAGACTTATGTGAGCAGCCAGCGCGATGGTCAAGTGCTCGACGTAAGTGCTTCGGGATCGGTCAATGTGATCAAGGTCGGAGGAGAACCGAATCGGATGATCCTGTCCGCTGATCAGCAACGGCTCTATGTGTCGAACGGAGATCTCGATGAGATCGAGGTCATCAATACCGCGACCGATAAAGTCAGCGGCCGGATTTCCGTGGCTCGTCCGGGCTACAAATACAAAGGTTCCAGCCCCAACTCGCTGGCGCTCAGCCCGAACGGCCGAAGCCTTTACGTCACGCTCGGCGGCGAAAACGCTGTCGCTGTCATCGACGTGAAGTCCCAGCAACTGCTCGGCCGCATTCCTACCGGATGGTACCCCAGTTCGGTGACGGTCAGCGCCGACGGCAACACGTTGTACGTGGTGAATATGAAGTCCAATGCCGGCCCCAATCTGGAATACCGGATCGACTGCCCTGGCACCGGCATACCTGCAGCGTATTCAGCGCTTCTCTGCCCGACCGAAGCTCAAACGGCATCGCTCCCAGTTTATCCCTATAGTTCGCTGGTCGTATCGGATTCGACCTCGCGCAACGAGTACATCCTGGCATTGCTGAAGGCGGGGTTGTCGACCATCCCCGTCCCTGACGCCAATACGCTCAGCTATCTGTCGCAACTGGTGGATGCCAACAACGGCTTCAACAACCCGCAGCACGATCCGATGATGGAGTTCCTCCACAGCCACATCAAACACGTGATCTACATCCAGAAGGAAAACCGTACCTACGATCAGGTGCTTGGCGATTTGACGCAGGGTAATGGCGATCCCACCCGGGTGCAGTTTCCTCAGCCCATCTCTCCCAACGAACATCTGCTCGCGACCCAGTTCGCGCTGCTCGACAATTACTACGATGCCGGCGATGTGAGTGGCGACGGCTGGAACTGGGACACGCAGGGTCACGCCAACGATGTCACGACCAAGAATGTGCTCGTCGGCTATGGCAACGCAAACTTCAACATTCCTTTCGACTGGAATGGCAATCCGCGCAACATCGGCATTGCCCTGCCTGACACGACAACGGGGACGCCAAGTCCGAGCACGGTGCGCATTACCACCCTTTTCGATCCGACCGGCGGCTCATCGATTGAACCTGGGACCAAGGACATTACCGCCGACGAAGGCGCGGATGACCTCAAGCCCGATGTGCTCGGTGGCTACATCTGGGACAGTGTGCTGCGTGCCGGCCTGACGGTTCGCCACTACGGTCTCTACGCCGACGAGAATTATTATGTCGATCCTTCCGCGGGCGCGCCGTTCTACATCCCCATCGTCCGCAACGCATTCGCGCAAAAGGTGGTGCAGGCGGTTCCGGTGCGCAAATCTCTCCTCGGCAGAACCGATCTCTACTATCGGGGAT
This sequence comes from uncultured Acidobacteriaceae bacterium, assembly GCA_963730845.1. Classification (GTDB taxonomy): domain Bacteria; phylum Acidobacteriota; class Terriglobia; order Terriglobales; family Acidobacteriaceae; genus Acidiflorens. Next base: position 354,793 of record CAVSTM010000017.1, read on the forward strand.
GGGATCTAAACACTCCTGACCAATATCGCTTTGAGGAGTGGAATCGCGAGTTCAATGCGTATGTGAAAAAAGGCGATTTGCCCAACTTCGAGATGGTCGATTTCATGGAAGATCATTTCGGCAACTTCTCGTCGAACGCCGCAAATCTGGAAAACCCGCTGGCCCAGATGGCCAGTAACGACTACGCCGTAGGCCGTCTGGTCGAGGCCGTAACCAATTCCCCGTATTGGAAGGATACGGCGATATTCGTGGTTGAAGACGACGCCCAGAACGGGCCGGATCATGTGGATGCACATCGCTCGACGGTGTTCGTAATTTCTCCGTACACCAAGAGCGGCGCGGTGGTGCACACCATGTACAACTCCACCAATGTGCTACGGACGATCGAGGATATCCTTGGGGTCGAGCATCTGGGTCTTAACGACGCGAATGCGCTTCCTATGTCCGATGTGTTCATCGAGCAACCGAACCTGCAACCCTATACCGCGCCGATCCCGGGCATTCTGTGTGAGCCTCCGGTGGACCCGACGCTGGTGCCCGAGTGCAGCAACCCCGGAAGCCGCCCGATCACCGCCGCCGTCAAATCGCTGCACGACGGTAAGTGGTGGGCGCAGGCGACCAAAGGGTTCAACTTCAACCACCCCGACATGGTCAATGCCGATTTGTTCAATCGCATTCTATGGAAGGGAATCATGGGGGACGACAAACCCTACCCTGGTGCCGGCGTCCAGCACGCGCAGGGAGCGCTGACCGTAGTTGATCGTGATTAACCGGCGGTTGCCAGCGCTTCTCTACCGCGACAAGAGGGCTGGTGGCGTCATGTCACCAGCCCGTCCGTTTGGTATCTGGGTAGAAGAGTCGGTTAGCGACAGCCTTAGATCCTCTCTCGCAGAACGAGCACGCCAAGTCCAATAGCGACGAGGAGCAGGGAAATAACCGTAAGGGTCCGAGTAACGCTCTTGTCATGGGTTTGTCTTTCAACCAGGGGGAGATTAACGAGGGCACTGGTGATCGACGCGAGTACAGTCGCCACTCCTGCTACATCCGGTGATAGCTTCCCGTGAATTGCCATGGTCGCTGCCGCGGCGGTCGTACTTGCGCTACTCACCGTCCCGCCCAACAGACTCAACGCCAAGAAACCATACTGGCCTAAGTATCGGGCGCCAATGGTGCCGATGATTTCCATCATGACAAACAGTCCGCCGAACTTCAGGACGTACTTTAGGGAAACGGGAGACGAAACGCGAAGCGGGCTGACTTCCTCGGAGCCGCGTTCGCGCTTTCTCCAGGCAAAGAAAGCCGCGCATGCTGTCATTGCGAGTATGGGCCACGCTGCGATCGGCACGGCTGCTGGAGCGAAAATTGCCAGGATCAGAAGATTCCGCAGGAACATCGCCACGGAAGTGATCAGTACCAGTGCGACCGCCATGCCGCTGGCTCCCCCGGTGAATAGACGCGACAGTTCCGCCACGGTTGCGGTGCTGTTCACAAGCCCGCCAAGCGCAGCGGTGTAGTAAAGCCCGCGATTGGCATAAAGCCGAAGCAACACATAATTCAGGAACCCCAATCCTGCGACGATGATCACGATTGCCCAAGACTGGCGGGGGTTGAGGAGGTGCCAGTTGTCGATGAAGCGGTTCGGCAAGAGAGGATAGATCACGAAGCCGATGAGGCCGAGCAGCACTGCGCCACGAATTTCGCCGGGAGCCAGGTCTCCGGCAAAGCGCTGCAATTCCGTTTTCCATGCCAGCAGCATGGTCATCAGAATCGCAGAAGCCACGGGTGTAAACAGATGCCCCTGACCGACCAACACGCCGAGAATGAAGGTTACAACCAAGGCCACGGAAGTGGTCATTTCCAGCGACCGTTCGACCAACAGGCTGCGCCCATTGATGAATGCGACCAACACAAAAACACCGGCCAGACCGACCACCGCGAACTGACCGGATGCCAGCGCCGCGAGCGTTCCGAGCAAAGCCGTAATCGAGAATGTGCGCACCCCCACTTCTTTGTGCGCCCAGGCGCGCTCGAAGCCGACAAGCAGACCGACTCCTAGCGCAAGCGCAATCTTTATCGCAACCTCGTATGGAGGAAAGATCATTCGCCCGATGATAAACCGGTTTGCCTTGGGAACCCTAATGATTGTGCCGCAGCAGGGCGCGAGTGCGAAAGGTTGTGGTGGGCTTGTCACAGCCTCGGCTCGTCGACTTGCTCGCGATTCACGCCACTGAACACAAAAAGATGCCCACTTGCATCGAGAAACTGCTGTCGGAATGCAATCCTTTGTGTGCCTCCTTTCAATCACGACGGTACGGCACCTAATTGTGCGGCCGCAGAAAATGTTACCTAGTCGCTATCCGGCGGAGCAACCTCAGTTGTGGCTGTCTTAGTGAAGAAGCTTCCCTCCAACGGAGCGGGAATCGTTTTGTACGCCGACGGCGCGTGGTGGAAGTTGAAAAAGTCGTGGAGATCGTTGGTCGCTCGCGCATCGGCAAAGCCGAGATTGCCGAGGCCAAAGATACCCTCAATCGCCTTCACGACGCTGCCAAAATCGAATTCCAGGTTGCTGATATACCCGGGCTTGGTCGAGTAGGCGGAAACGACCACCAGGGGGACACGGAAACCGAGTTGATAGTCGTTTTGGTTTGCGCCGGTCTGAAAAACTGGCCGCACGTGGTCATACCAACCTCCCCAATCGTCCCAGGTAACGAATATGACGGTGTCTTTCCAGTAGCCAGTGCCGTCGTCGCAAGCTGTGTTGTTTCCGATCGCATTGACAATGGCCGCTACCCATGACGGGCCTTGGCCACTGTTGATCGGATGATCGGAATATTGTCCGGCTGGCGTTATCCAACTCACTTGTGAGAGAGCGCAATTGGCGATGTCGTTCAAGACATCAGGCGGTGTGGTGTCGACGTAACCGTTCGACTCGCCTTTCGTCCAGTCTGGCCCTGTGCATACGCCCGACAACGGTATGCAGATGTTCGAGAGCGAGTTCGGCGCAACCCAGAGACTGCTCTGCCCTTCGGCATAGTAGGTCCAGGTGATCTTAGGACGTGGCAGGCTAAACAGGTAATCCATGGCGTTGCGGGTGAAACATTGCGCGATTTCGTCGCCTGGGGTTTCGGTGCCGAAAGGTGGCGCCCCGTCTCCGTTCGGTCTGATCAGTTGTACCGAGTTTCCTGAGCCACACCCGTAGTCTGTATTGGGCGCGTTCTCTGCCACGAAAATACCTAGCGCGTCATCGCCCGCAGTAGGCGCCGAGGTTGCGCCGAAAATGAACTGATGCGCCGGATAACTTGGGCCCTGGTTGGTCTGAAACATCCGGTTGCCCCAACCATAGGTCGTTGCTAACGTGATGTACGGGTCGAGAAGGCCACCTCTGCTGCCATTGCTGTTCGTTACCGGCGTGTTGTACACGTACATGAACTGAGAATAGTTGTCAGCCGGAACCACGCAGCCAAATACGTTGGCCCCACAGTCCGTCGGAACGTTGGCTGCCGGCTTGCCGCTGATTCCCTGGTTCTTGAACTCGAAGTTCCACCCGCTGATAGTTCCGTTGAGCTTCGGTCCGCCGTGGCTGTGGTCCAGATCAAAGTTGGTGGCCAGTCCGACGGGCGTCAACGGCACTGTCTGGCCTTCGGCATTTACATAGGTCGATACGATGTCGTACGTTCCACCAGCGCCTGACGCGCTACATCCAGGTACACCACCGTTCGCGGTGCACAACCCCTGAAACAAATTGTCGGGCGAGCGGTTTTCCTGAAAGATCACTACAACGTGCTTAATGGGAGTGCTCCCGTACTGGGCGTGGGCGGCAGTTGCCAGGAGCACGGCGACGAAAAGCGACAAAACCCTGAGGCTGGATTTCATAATGATTCTCCTCTGACGGAATTGGTGGGCGGACGAGGTGACGCTACCCTGACGCAGGGCGCGATGCACCTACTATCTCCAACGTGTGATAACCCGTCAACCGGAAGAATTACTCGCCGCTTCGTACCAAAAAATGTTTTTGGACCGTGTATGCAATAAATTGCAATGTACCGGTCCCAATTGGAATGACTCTATTTGGAATGACTCTATAATGACGCGATGAAGAAAGGACGCGCCAGCCTGTCTCTGCGAAAGATAGGCGTGGCGCTTATCTTTACCGCATTTGCCGGCAATCCGGCTGCCGCCGCGACATGCGAGAGTCTGGCCTTCCTCAAGCTGACAGAAACTACGATCACTTCCAAGTCAGCTTTATTCGTGACTGCGTAGATCGACACGCGCGCCAGAAAGAACCAAATCATCCATGCCGCTAGCAATAAGGACGCCAGAGCGAGACCCAGGTAGGAACGCTGTGAGTTGTCGGCGTCGAGAGAACGAACAGATCGAAAAAAAGTAGATGCCATCCGATCACAATCCTCAGATTTGGGAAGCACTCAGGCTTTCGCAAGACCCCGCCGGGGAACATAAGACCAGCCGAATCCTGCATAGCGTAAGGAGTCTACATCACCTCGGAGAGGTTTTGGGGTATTTGGATCGTCTTGGCATCGCCAGGGGCGGAAAGCTCCGGCGGTTTTCCGAAGAGATACCTCGGGATTATTTGCCCGTGAACCGGACAGAATCAGGCCTGACGATGCAAGCGATCAGTGTTCGGGGCCCGCAGATCTGAGTCTTACGCAATGTTGGCGACCAGATGGTGATTGCTGAGGTTCCACTTGAATGCCTGCCTCATATTTGGTCGTTGGCGCACATGGTTTTCATTCGTTTACATTCATTGGGGAAAGCAGTTCTTTCTGACCCACTTCCACAATGTTGGCACCAGCACGGTCGCGAACGCGAAGCTCAGGATGGGATTCTTCTGGATGGCGTCAATCAGATCGTAGTTGTAAAGCGATGAGCCGTTCGCGTAAGCTACAGCGCTTTCGGCGTCACGCCCGATGTCGAGCTTCAGCATGTCGGAGCCGATCTTCAAGCGGCTAAAGGTAATGCCATCCGCTGAACGGGTCCGCACGTCGAGTCGCGGCGCGATCGAATGTTGTGCTGCAACAACCTGCAGACCACCCCCGCGCAGCGTGCTGTCGCCAAGAGAGACTGCTTCAAAGGTCTGCTTCGGACCGGTCCAGATGGATAGCCCGGGATTAGCAGGATTGAAGTGCAGATCAATCTTGCCACGATGCACGAGCATGTGGACGGGGATGGGAGGCAGGTTAACGGGTGGGCTGCCCCCTACGGTAAGCAGTTTGTGACAGTCCATTGGTCCATCTGTAGGAGAATCGGTATGAACCTCGATTTCCATGGTTGATGTGCCTGCGTCCAAGATGACTTGGCGGAAGCGCTGTGCGCCGGCCATTTCGTCGGTCTGGAAGAGCGTCAACGCATCGAGCGGAGCCGAGTCTTTTGCGCGCCGAATTTCAATGGTAGTGTGGCAGGTGTCGCCGGATTCTGTGGGGCCGGGGACGCTGCCGGTCGTGTAGCTGATTTTGCCGGCTGCAAGAGCAGTCGCATGGGGAAACAGTAGATGTTGAGACGTGCCGTCCAGCGTCGCATTCTCAAGCCAAATGTCGGCGACCTCGTTCTTACTTCCGACATAAGACAGGGCCAGATCGCCTGGCGCGATGTCTGGCTTCTTAATGATGATCTGCTCTTCCCGGATGCGAGCCGTGCTCTTGGCATTGAGGTCTTCGACGGGTAACGAGACTGACCGCGGAATATGGGATCCAAGATAGACCAATAGAGCCGCGAGAACGAACGCAGCACCCGCAGTGACTCTGCGAAAGAGCAGAGATGCAAGCCATAATTGCTTCAGGTTGGCCAAGCGACTCCCCCAACCAACTACTTGATGACATCGACGATGTCCGGCGACCAGGCGACGACCCAGTCTCCACCGTTCTTGAGGCCGCGCCACGCTCGAATCTGCAGCATGTGTTGCCCGGGCATGCTGCCTTGCCCCTTCCATGTCCCCCTGGCTCGTTCACCTTCAGGGACGGGAGAGAGTTGCTGTTCCTGATCTTTCTGGACCAGCATGCTCCCATTGTAGAGCGTCGTGAAAATGAACTCTGCGCGCACACCATCGAAAGCTGAGTGAGCGTGGAAACCGTAATCGGCGACTTCATTGGCCTTGGGATGGATTGTCGCGGGTTGGAAGGTCAACTGATCAATGGCAACCGAGCCCACCGCCCTTTCTCCGGCTCCGAGACCGTAGGTGCGCAGCCGCGGCGCCGGTGTGTTGGCGCCGACAACGGGAATTGAGCGTACCTGATAGACCGCACTCTGCAGCTTGGTGCCGAAGTTCGCGGGGAGACGAACTATGGCGTAGCCGCGACGATTTGGATCGTTGCGCATCGTCGCCCGATACCGCAGCTTGCCCGCGATGATGTCCACCTGTACAGAGCCCGGAGAGTCGATCATAAAGTCAAGCACGACTGGCCAATTCGGATACACAAGACCCTTGATCACAAAATCACTCATATTAAATTCTTTTGGAACTTGTGGCCCGTCATGGCTGAGCTTTTCCGGCGATGCGTTGTGGTGCGCGATAATGCCGCCGATGATCGGTACAGCGGCGGCCGCGCCAATTGCGGCAAAGATTGCCGGACCATTGCCGGAACCGTGCGGGGTGAGGCCGGGGTTGGTCTCTGCCGGATGTCCTCCTCTCGTGGGCGACCGTTGCGACGTGGGAGCATAAGTAGATGGAGAGCCAGTCTTGGGTGGCTGCTGGGGCGTGGGAGCAGGACGAGAATCAGTCTTGGGCGGTTGCTGGGGTGTGGGAGCAGGAGCAGGACGAGAATCAGTCTGGGAGGGCGTCTCGCTTTGCAAGGGGGGAGCCTGCCCTGGAGCCTGCGCTCGCGCGGGAGCGACGAGAAACACAAGCATCGCCAGCGATGTAGAGAAAAGTCCCGGACTGGCTGATTTCACGGATGAATGAGCAAGCATGACTCCCTCCCAACCGTAAGGATGTTGCCCAGTTACCGGGTTCGCAGACTACGAATTCTACACCTGGTGCCGTGCAGTAGCGAGCTGGCGCGCCCACGCCGCCCACGCCGGAAACGGCTACCGTGAAGTAACAAGTGGAGCTTAGACGTTTGGTCGGCATCTGCCTTCTTTGATCTGAGCCAGCGAGTACACGACAGGCCGCTATAATTGCTGACGCTCATGGACTGGGTTCCGGCCGCCATCCGCTGGTTGTTTGCCTCAGAGTTCGACTCGGAGCATGGCACATTTGATCGCCTGATTCCGCGCTGGCTGTTCTTGCGAGCGCTTGGCGGCGTTTATTTTTCTGCTTTCTTCTCGCTCGTCTTTCAGATCCGCGGTCTCATCGGCCCGGAAGGAATTCTCCCGGCTGGTGAGTATCTGCAAGCGGTGGCGCATTCGCTGGGCAATATTCGCGGCTTATGGTTTGCGCCGACTGTGCTTTGGCTTGCGAGCGACCCGCATATGCTGATTGGCCTGTGTTGGGTGGGCATGGTCGCGTCGCTGCTGTTGGTGCTGAATGTATGGCCCCGCGGAATGGTGGTGGTCTGTTTTGTGTGCTTCCTTTCGTTCGTCAGCGCAGCGCAGGATTTTTCCAGTTATCAATCGGACGGGATGCTGCTGGAAGCTGGATTCATTGCGCTCTTCTTCTCTCCGCCTGGATTCCGCCCCGGCACTGGCGCTGCGTCTCCCCCATCGCGCGCCAGTCTGTTCCTGCTGCAATGGGAATGGTTTCGCATCTACTTCGAGTCCGGCGTCGCGAAGGTCATCGGCGGAGATCCTGAGTGGCGAAACTTTACCGCGATGGACGAGTACTACCAGAACGGTCCGCTGCCCACCTGGATCGGCTGGTACATGCAGCATCTGCCGCACTGGTTCCATGCTTCTACAGTTTTTGCGACGCTGGCGCTCGAACTGGTTTTGGTCTGGATGCTGTTTCTGCCACGGCGCTGGCGAATCGCGTGCTTCTTTATTGTGACGCCCTGGCAACTCGTGGTTATTTTCACCGCCAACTACACGTTTCTCAACTACCTTGTCCTGGCGCTGGGATTCCTGTTGCTGGATGATCGCTTTTTGCTGCCGTTTCTCCCGCAAGCATGGAAGGGGTCTTATAAGGTGCGCGAGACGCCGGTAGAACCAGTACAACTCGAGCAACGGACGCACAGTTGGAAAGGCAGCTTTCGTCAACAGTTCAACAGACTCAGACTATTCTTTACTACAGTGGTGCTGAGCTGGATTTTCTACGCCACCATGGTGGAGTTGATCTGGATGTTCTCCGCGTTGCCACTGCCGACCTCGCCGGTGGAAGCGCTTGAGCCTTTTCGCATCGCCAATCGGTACGGCCTCTTCGGCATCATGACCAGCGGGCGATACGAGATCGAGTTCCAGGGCTCCGAGGATGGGAAAACATGGGTGGCATATCCGTTCCGGTTTAAGCCTCAGGATATGAGTGCACCGCCCGGCATTTACGCACCTTATCAGCCACGATTCGACTGGAACCTGTGGTTTGCTTCGCTGGGATCATGGCGGGACTATCCGATTGTGCCCAGAACCGAAATCCACCTGCTCTCCAATGACCACGATGTTCTCACTCTTTTTGAGAAGAATCCGTTTCCGCATGAGCCTCCGCGCGAGGTGCGGGCTGTGGTGTGGCAATACTGGTTCACAACCATGTCCGAGAAACGGACACAAGGTCTCTGGTGGCGCCGGCAATTCATGGGACTCTACGCGCCTACGATCGAGCGTGAAGCCGACGGCAGTATCCGTGGCGTCGAGTGGCCTACGGGTAGTCCGCGTGAGTGAATGGCGCCAGGCGCTTATCTTCCAGTAGCTCGGGTAAACATCTTTTTCACCAATTGCCGCCCAAGGATATCGCCGGGAAGAGTTCCATCAGCGATCCCACCTCGACAATGCCATCCTCGCCGCGTGATAGCCGCACATGCCGTGGACTCCTCCGCCGGGTGGCGTGGAGGCGGAGCAGATGTAGATATCGCGCGCCGATGTGGCGTAATGCTGCCAGGTCGGTCGAAACAGAAGCTGCCGAATGTCCATGGCCCCACCTCCGATATCGCCTCCGACAAGGTTAGCGTCCATGCTCTCAAGATCAGCGGGAGAAAAAACACGCCGCGACAGAACGCAGTCGCAAAAGCCGGGAGCGAAGCGCTCAATCTGATCCTCCAGCTTTTCAAGCACGTTTACGTTGGACCCATGCGGCACATGACAATAGGCCCACGCCGTATGCTTGCCGGCCGGAGTCCGGGAGCCATCGAAAAGACTGGGCTGGGCCAGCAGAACGAAAGGACGGGCGGCATTCTGTCCCATTCGCACAGAATTTTCCGCTGCGGCGATCTCCTCAAAGCTTCCGCCTAGATGTACCGTTGCTGCCCGCAAACAATCGGGAGCTTTCCAGGGAATGGGGGTGTTCAGCGCGTAATCCACTTTGAAGACGCCAGCTCCGTAGCGGTACTTTCCCAGTCGCCGCTTGTAGCTGTCAGATAATCTTTGGCCGCCAACCTTGAGCAGCTGTCGCGGAGTCAGGTCGCAAAGAAATAAATCATAGTTCGCCAATGCAGCCAAACTCTGGACCGGCGATGAAGTGTTCACCTTGCCTCCCAAAGTCGAGAGCAACCTGCACAGCGCGTTGGTGAGTGACTGAGCGCCGCCGCGAGGAATAGGCCAACCAACCGCATGCGCCGGCGCTGCCATCAGGATGGCGAACGCCGCGCTCAGCGGCTCGTCGAGGCTGAGGAACGAGTGGGCGGCCAAGCCCGCGAATAGTGCACAGGTTCGTTCGCTGCGAAACCGGTGAGCGACAGATCGGGCCGACTGCAGCGCGAGCGTTCCAAACCGCGCCATCATCCAGGGATGTCGTGGGATGAAGCGAATGGGGCGCAATACCTCCGCAGCAAATTCAGTCCAGCGCTCGACGAACGGACGCATCAGCTTGTCCCATGCCGCTCCGTCTATGCCAAGGGAATCTCTCGTCTCACCGAGGTCACATTCCAACATTACGGCCGTGCCGTCATCGAGAGGGTGCGCGAGAGGAGCCGGCGAGTGGATCCACTGCAATCCGTGGTCGACCAAGGGCAGTGATGAAAAAAATGGCGACCCCGCGCCGAGCGGAAAGACTGCGGATCCGAAATCATGTCGGAAGCCCGGTAAAGTCAAGTCCAGCGTGCGTGCAGCTCCGCCCGGCATCGACTCCGCTTCCAGCACGTCCACCTGCAGCCCGGCCTGGGCCAGGACGATGGCTGCTGCTAGTCCATTCGGACCGGCACCGATCACGCACGCCTTATAGCTCATCGCGCATCACCCTGAGACGACCACACTCGATTGATCATCCTGAAGGTCACCCGCTCATACAATATCCGTTTCCGGGGCACCCTGGGGGAGTTTGGAGTTGGAATCACGGGCGGATGCGACTCAGATCGGGCCGCGATCGCGGCGCAACCGGACCGCTGCGGCGAGGAATGCCGCCGCGATTAGCAGGCCGATCCACAGACCGGGGCTGGTCAGGAAACTAATCGGGGCGATATGCGTCATCGGGTCGGTGGGGAACATATTTGGTGATGTCTTGGCGACAGTGGGCGCGGCACCTATCAATCGGGAGCCCACCAGGGCAGCGAAATGCCAAGTGTGGAAAGCAATCTGCTCGACCCCGGCAATCGCTACCAGTGGCAAGACCGCCCATAGAAATGTCGCGCGGCGCGGCCATCCGGATACGAGCAGCAGCCAGCAATAAATTGGCGCGGGCCAGAGCGCATGGGCCGTGAGAAGGTGGTACAGCAGCAGCCATGACATCTGCAAAAACGATACCTTCGTCCACAAGGTTGCCACACTCATCCCGCTCACCAGCAGTACGGCGCTGCTCAGCAGCAGCATCAGCCACTGCATGGCGACGGTGATCGCAAAGGTGAGTAGTGGCAAAATAACGAGCGGGATGCTCGCTTTCGCAAGCACGGTGGTGACGTCGGACACCGGCAGCGATTTCCAGAACAGAATGCTGCGGTCGCGGCGCTCGCTGTGCAGTGCGTCGAGACAATAAAACACACTCACGACGATACCGGTAAGCATCATTAGGCCTGCCGCGAAGTCGTATGGCGCTTGAGGTTGCGCCGGATTGAGCCGCAGCGGCTTTTCCCAGATACCCGCAATCGAGCCGAGAGAGAAGCCGAACAGAGCGACTGCAGCGACGGCCAGCGGCGCAACATAAATGGAACGGTTCTCCCAAAGCTCGCGGCGGATCGACCAGTACAGGGGCCGGGTTGCGGACAACGCGGCAGGCGCGATTCGCTGCGAATCGAGGGGCTGGGGCACCGTGTACGATTGAGTATTCATCTGGCCACTCCTTGTGTCTGGCCGGCCATCACGGCAACGAACAAGTCGGCGATGCTGGGTGTGCGCACGTCGCCAAGGGCGGCGAGTTGCTGACGATCGAGTCTCTGATTTGCGCCATGATCGAACATCAAATCGAACAGCAGGATGCTCCGGCCGAGCACCTGGCGCTCGTGAATCGGCTGGAACACCCGCGCTGCCGCGACACGCTCGGAATGCACCATCAATTCGAGATATCGCGACTCGAATTCCTCCATGCTGCATTTGAGTACGATGCGGCCGCGGTTGATGAACATGAGATCGGTGAGGACGTTCTGGATCTCTTCCACCTGATGGGTCGTCACGATAATCGTGCGGCTGCGATCGAAGTAGTCGTTCAGCAGGGAATCATAGAATTGCTTGCGATAGAGGATGTCCAGGCCCAGCGTCGGCTCGTCCAGCACCAGCAATCTCGCGTCAATGGCCATGACCAGAGCGAGGTGCAGTTGGGTCACCATGCCCTTCGACAAATCCCTGACCTTGCGGTCGCGCGCGATGGTGGTCCTGGCGAGAAAGCTTTCCGCCTTCGCGCGATCGAATCGCGGATGCACACCGGCGACATATTCGAGCAGATGTGAAACGCGCGCCCACCGCGGCAGCACGGCAACATCGGCAATGAATGAGACATCGCGCATGAGCTGATCGCGTTCGATCCAGGGGTCGCGTCCGAGCACCTTCAGTTTTCCCTCATAAGGGATGAGGCCGAGAATCGCGTTGAGCGCGGTGCTTTTGCCCGCGCCGTTCGGACCGATCAGTCCGACGATGCGGCCTTCTTCAATTTGCAAATCGAGGCCGTCGAGCGCGACGGTGGCGCCGAAGGCCTTGCGCAGACCGCGCGCTTCGATGATTGTCATGGCTTCTTCGTCTCCTCTGCAGCGTTCGACGTCCCTCGGGTCGCGGCACCATCCAGCAATTCTTCGGCTTTCAGGCCGAGCCGCTGAATGGTGGCGTGGACCCGGGGCCATTCTTCCGCAAGAAACTTCTGGCGTTCTCCCCGCAGCAGCAGATTGCGCGCGCCGGCATTGATGAACATGCCGAGACCTCGCTTACTTTCGACCAGATCCTCGTCCACCAGTTGCTGATACCCCTTCAGGACCGTGAGCGGATTGACCCGATATTCGGCCGCGACATTGCGCACGGAGGGCAGCGGATCGCCTTCCTTGAGCACGCCGTCGAGGATCATCGCGACTACACGGTCGCGAAGCTGACGATAGATCGGCTGACTGTCGTTCCACTCATGGTCCATCGGTTTTCCACATAGCCCTTACCAGAGCTTACCCAAAACCTTACCAAAGATATGCCGCGCCTCAGTTCGTCTTGTGCAGGTCGAAGTGCGCGTGGACCGGCTTGTCCTTCATCATGAACGTCCAATCCTCGGTGTGATGGTTGGCGTCGATGATGGTGAACACCGAATGGTGCATGTGTTCCTCCGTGCTCCCGCTGATGTCCTTCAACTCGAACTCGACCGCCTTGCCGTCGGGCGACATTTTGCCGGTCATGCGCGGCCGGTTCCCCGCGTCGCAATAGTGAACCAACGTGAGCTGGTCTCCGTCCACGTAAAGCATCGTGACCGGATGGTCGTACTTGGTCGCATCCAACGGCGTTCCTGCTTCCTGCATCTCGTGCACGAGGACGTTTCCCCGCGAGGTCACGCGCAGCGAGATGTGCGTTAGCTTGCCGTCTGACCACTCCGGCATCTCCGGGACGGCGACAGGGCCTTCCCACTCTCCCGCCAGGCTTTTCATGGTTGTGAACGACTTCTGCGCCTCGGACGGCACAGGAGCCACGGAGGACTTCTGCGCGTCGGACTGGGCAAAAGCCATGGTGGAGAGCGACATCAGAACAACGGACAGCATAAAACTAAGGGACTTCATGTTTCATTCTCCTTGAGAGTTCACTTCTTCTTTGTTCCCGGGCTAGGGTTATCGGCTGGCGTACTCAGTTGCGAGCCAGTCAGCTCTTAATAACCACTGCTTGTCATCTACTGTTATAGTTAACTATAACAGTAGGGAAGATGTCAAGCTTTTTCTTGTTCCCTTTACCTTGGGGCCATCCGGATGGAACAAACAGGGGTATGAATCCCGACAAAAAAAGAGGAGCAGCAGCGACGCAGCAGCAACGTCTCGCTTTCGTTTTGATCTTGCCGCTTACAGACCGGTCATTTTCTCCAGGCGTTCCGGGTACCGGGCACCTTCTACCTTGATCTTTGAGGTGGCGCTATCGATGTCACCGAGGTCGTCGGGCGTCAGTTCGACTGCCGCTGCTCCGATGTTCTCTGCGAGGCGGTTTAGCTTCGTGGTGCCTGGAATCGGAACGATCCACGGCTTTTGAGCCAGCAGCCACGCGAGTGCGATCTGAGCAGGAGTCGCTTTCTTACGTTCCGCGATGCTGCCGAGCAGTTCAATCAGGGCCTGATTTGCCTTGAGAGCCTCCTGGGTGAAGCGCGGGAGGGTGCTACGGAAGTCGGAGCTGTCGAAAGTCGTGGTTTCGTTCATCTTTCCCGTCAGGAAGCCCTTGCCGAGAGGGCTATAAGGCACGAAACCAATCCCGAGCTCTTCCAGGGTCGGTATCACTTCTTTCTCAGGGGTTTTTGTCCAGAGCGAGTATTCGCTCTGGAGAGCAGTGATCGGCTGGACGGCGTGTGCGCGACGAATCGTCTTTGCGCCTGCCTCGGAAAGTCCGAAGTGCTTGACCTTGCCTGCTTGAATTAGTTGCTTCACCGCGCCGGCGACGTCTTCGATCGGCACGTTCGGGTCCACCCGGTGCTGATAGAGCAGGTCGATTGTGTCGACCTTGAGCCGCTTCAGCGAGCCTTCGACGGCCTGCTTGATGTGCTCCGGCTGGCTATTCACGCCCGGCACCCCCGGCTTCACCGTGCGAGCAACGGAATTAGGGTTGACGTCGAACCCGAATTTGGTTGCGATCACCACTCGCCCGCGGAACGGAGCGAGGGCTTCGCCCACAAGCTCTTCGTTCAAGAACGGGCCGTACACTTCGGCGGTGTCGAAGAATGTGATGCCGCGTTCCACGGCGGCACGCAGAAGAGAGGTCATCTCCTGCTTGTCCTTAGGCGGGCCGTAGGAAAAACTCATTCCCATGCAGCCGAGGCCGATTACAGACACTTCCAGGTTGCTTTTTCCGAGTTTGCGTTCTTGCATCGCTACTCCTTCCTAAAATAGAGCGCGCTTATGACGCTGCTCTTGCACGCTGAATTTCGCGCCAGCGGGCGGGTGGAACTCCTTCCCAAGCGCGAAAAGCGCGAACGAAGGAGCTGGAGTCCTCGTATCCGAGAAGATAGGCAGCTTCATTCAGCTCGAGGACGGAGTTATTGAGATAGTGGCGAGCAAGCTGATGACGAGCTTCTTCCAAGACACGCTGGAAGCCGGATCCTTCGTCTTGCAAACGCCGCTGCAGAGTACGAGAACTGACATGTAGCGCATCGGCGATGTCCTCGATGGTCGGACGTTGGCCGGTGAGCTTTTGTTGTATCGCTACACGGACTCGCTCGACGAAATTCTCATCGCCCTTCTCCTGCTTCAACTCTTCCTCAAACTGCGGTGCCAGCAGCCCCAGCAACTCAGCATTCCGAGTGACGAATGGCCGTTCAGCATCGGTGGCGCGAAAGACGATGGCATTGCGCGGAGCTCCGCAGGTCACTGAGCAGCCGAAGTGGCGCTCAATCGTCTTTATATGTGCGCGAGGTTGTACGAACTCCAGGCGCAGCGGCGACAGGCGCGTACCCGTGCCAAAGCGAGCCGTCGAAAGTACCCAAGCAAAGGCGCATTCGATCAGCACCGGAGGCTCGACTTCATCTGCGAGCAGCCAGCGGAACTGAATGCTCCACTCTTCGTCGTCCTTCTCCTGCACGATCTCTTCCGGGCAGGTGAGCTGTTTGTAACGCGCCATCTGGTCTATGGCCGCACTGAAGTTCTCCGATGACAGGGCGGCGAGACCGACCGGGTGGAATCGTTCAGTCCTGGTCTCTGAACCGAGTTGGAGGCCGATTGCAGGATTGGTGCTCACATCGCCAATCGCACGCCACAGCGCAAAGAGTTCCTCGGTCTTGAGTAGCACGCGCGGCTCTTTTCTATATCCCTGGGGAAGCCCTGCCCTGAGGAGGACCGCAGCCGCGCTGACTCCCAGTTCTTCCAACTTCTGAAATGTGCTGCCAGAGACGCGAAAGTGCTTATTCATCGAGTCACTCAGATTTGAGAGAAGCCATGTCGATCGAGAAGCGGTACTTCACATCGGACTTGAGCAGCCGGCCGTATGCTTCATTGACCTTCTGGATCGGGATGATTTCGACATCGGCGGTGATGTTATGCTGTCCGCAGAAATCGAGCATCTCCTGGGTTTCGGCGATACCGCCGATGGGCGAACCGGAGAGGCTGCGGCGGCCCATGATCAGGGCGAACGCGGAAACCGGGAGAGGCTTCTCCGGCGCGCCGACTAGGGTGATGTTGCCGTCGCGGCGCAGCAGATTGATGTATGCGTTTATGTCGTGGTCGGCGGAGACGGCGTCGAGAATGAAGTCGAAGCTGCCGGCGTGCTTTTGCATCTCGTCGGCATTCTTCGAAATGACGGCCTCGTCCGCGCCGAGGCGGAGAGCGTCATCCTTCTTATTTGGAGAAGTCGTGAAAACTACAACGTGCGCTCCGAGCGCATGGGCAATCTTGACGCCCATATGACCGAGTCCACCGAGACCGACCACGCCAACTTTCTTGCCCTTGGTGACACCCCAGTGCCGCATGGGCGAGTAAGTTGTGATTCCGGCGCAGAGCAAGGGAGCAGCTCCGGCGTGGTCAAGGTTCGAAGGAACGCGCAGGACGAACCTCTGGTCGACCACGATGCTGTCGGAGTAGCCGCCGTAGGTGACGCCTCCCAGATGCTTGTCGGGAAAGTTGTAAGTAAAGGTCGGATTCGGGCAGAACTGCTCATTGCCGGCCAAGCACTCGGGGCAGGTGCGGTCGGAATCGACCATGCAGCCGACGGCTGCGAGGTCGCCGGCCTTGAGCCTGGAGACTCCGGAGCCGACCTTGGTAACGCGGCCGACGATCTCGTGTCCGGGTACGCAGGGGTAGACGGTGGGCATGACGCCGCTCCACTCGTTGCGGACCTGGTGTAGATCGGAGTGACAGATGCCGCAGAAAAGGATTTCGATCCGTACGTCGTATTCAGTCGGGTCGCGGCGCGTGATCGTGGTGGACTTCAGCGGCGATGTCGCGCTGGCAGCGGAATAGGCTTTTGCGTTGTGCATGTACGTTAATTTAGATGCTCGCCCGGGGCTTCGATATGCAGAATACGCCATTCTGCATGCACAATACGCCAATCCTACCGGGTCAGGCACGGATGGTCGGCAAGCCTTACCTTACAAGATTAGGGACGAGTTACCCGTCAACTTGGAGAAGACCACCCGAACCGCAAGTGCATGGGAGCGATGGTGGGCGCGCACCCATTTGGCGGCTTCAATATGTCGGGCACCGATTCCAAGTCGGGTGGCCCGGATTACCTGTATCCGCTCACGCAAGCGAAGTCGATCGGAGAGAAGATCGGGCGGCGGCGAAAATCAGACGAGAGTCGGCCTAACCACGCGAGCTCAGAAGAATGCTCGTTGGAACGCTTCGTGGCGCGCTTGCGCGATCTTAATCAACTGGGCGAACTCCGGCTCGTCGCGGAGGTTCTGCAAAAGAGGATCGCTGGTGAAATAGGGATAAGCAAAGAATCCGTTCTCGATGCTAAGGCGAAGAACGCGAAGCGCGGCAGCGCGGTCACCCAAGACCGCATAAGCCTGAGCGATCTTGTACATTGCCTCGGGATCGCCGACTCCGCGCTCTCTGATTCTGTTCTCCAGACCGCGCAGAATTTCCAGCCCGTCCGCGTCTTTATGTGCGATTGAATCGCTGAAGGCCATGCCGATTTGCGTGTACAAGGTAGGATCGAGATCGAAAGCGCGGTTGAAGTCTTGGCTGGCCTGCTTCCAATTTTTCTGGTGATATTCTCCGAAACCGCGGTAGAAAACGGTGAAAGCGGAATCGGCGGGCTCCGGCAAGCTGGCGAGAAACTTGTCGTACTGCCCAAGATATAGGTAGGAGTTGCAGGCCGAGCCGTTGGCCTTGACCAGGGGGTCAAGCTGGCGGGCACGCTCACACTCCGCTACCGACTCCTTCAACATGCCTGCGAAGCGGTAGGCATATCCCAGTTCCCAATGTGCGTCGGCCCGGTTAGGGTTAGTCTTGAGTGCATCCCGCAACAGAGGCACGGCACGCTCAACCTTGCCCGTATCAACGAGAAGATTCGCCAGAAAGATATGTGCCTCCAGTTGCGCCGGCTGTAGCGCGAGCGCGCGCTCATAGGCGGCTTGAGCGCGGCCATACTGGTCGCGTCCGCCCAGCTCGAAAGCGGCGTCGGAAGTATACGACGCTCCAAGATAGGCCCAGACCAGGGCATAGTTCGGATCGATGGCCGTCGATTTTTCGAGCATCTTGATGGCCAAAGGAAACTCATGCCGCCAATAGAAGTCGACTCCGCGCAAATAGTATTCGTAGGCAGCGGCAGTGACGGGTTGGTCGGGCTCCAGATGCGCCGCCTCCGAGGGCGAGAGGTTCAATTCCAATCCCTTGACGATCTCCTGCGCCACAGTGTCATGAACGCTGAGGAGTTTGTCGTACTTCAGGTCGATGGCCCCTTTCCAAAGTATGGTTTGGCTTCGCGCGTCAACCAGTTGGCAGGTGATTCTCAGATCGTCGCCATCGCGAATGAAGTTCCCCGTCAGGAGAGTGTCCACCTTCAGGTCGGCAGCCACTTTCGGAATATCGATTGCCTGGTTCCGATATTTCGCAACTGCGTACGAGGGGCGCATTTGCAGGGCATTGACGTACCCAAGCTTGGTGATGACTGCGTCGGCCAGTGAATAGCCCAGGAAATCGGTGTCCGGATCCTGCCGCAAGTTCTGGAAGGGAAGGATCGCCAGCCGGTGCGACGGGTGCGCCGCTGGAGATCTTGCTCGATCCTTGATGTAGATGACAGAACCGACCGCGATCGCGAAGACAAGCAGAGCAAGGCTTGCTATTCGGGCACGATGATCGGCCGCCGGTTGCGGTGCCGGTCCAACCTGGTTTGGACTAACCACAGCTGGGTCGACTGCCAGAGTCCTCCTGCGAACAACGCTGGCACTGCCGGCCGCCGCGGCGGCAAGCGAACTCAGCGATTCCCCTAGTGGCGGCGCTGCGGGGGACTTTTCCTCATTCGGCAATTCCGTGACGGGCGCGACAAAGCGGTAGCCCAGTTTGGGAACCGTTTCGATCAACTCTTGTCCGCCGGGACCCTCGCCGAGCGCCTTCCGCAGGGAAGAGATGTTAACCGTGAGGTTGGCCTCTTCGACAAAGCTGTCAGGCCAGACCCTCTTCATCAGATTGTCCTTAGTGAGAAGCCGGCCGCCGCTCTCGACCAGAACCACGAGCAACTCGAAAGCCTTGGGAGTCAGGGAAACGGGCTTCCCGTCGCGCAGCAACAAGTGTTGCGCCGGATCCAGGCGAAAGCCGTCAAACTCGTATAAGGGTTTTGTTTCCAAGGTCATAACTGCGTTTGGAAGAATCTTGGAGAATCTTTACAACTTTCCTACGACGTTCTTAAGACTTTCTGCGACCAGTGCACCTAATGTTGGTTCCGCCGCAACAAGCGGCCTGCCGAGAAATTGTAGTGCAGGCGTTCTGCGGCAGCAAGACGGTTTGGACGGCGTTTGGTCACTTCCCCCCGAAGGCCGAGATTGACTTCGCCGATTTGCGCGGAGGAGTAACAAATCTACACCAATCAACCTCGAAACCTATGACCTAAGGAGGGTCAAAATCATATGCTTCACAAACTGAGAAATATTCTTTTGGCACAGGTGGCGCTGGGATGCCTGATGTCCATGGCGCTTTGTGCGCAAAACCTGATCTCGAATCCGGGATTTGAAAAGCCTGCCGCTGGCGTTCCGCCTGGCACGTCTGTCACCTTCACGGATTGCGGCGAAGTCGGCGGTACCGCCGCTGCCGACTGGATTGTGTGGATAAACAGCTGTGGCACGAACATTTCCACCGAGCTAGTTCCATCGACCACGCCTGGCGGCGGCAAGTACATGCTGCACGTGGTGACGAACGGCAATGGCAATGGAATCGTTCAGAATTTTGCCAGCCAGACCAAGACCCTGTCATCGGTTTGGGTGTACGTGAACAGCGGTTGCATCGGCATAGGCACCGGTGACGGCGGAAACACACTTCAAAACGACGAGATGACCTGCGACACCGGCTCTTGGATAGAGTTCAAGGCCCCCAGCGGAGAAAGCCCGTCCTTTGAATTCATCGTCTACGAGGTGGAGGTCGCGGTGCGCAGCGGGGTCCTCGAAGGCCCGCCCGGCGCTGACTTCTATGTCGACAACGTAAATGTAAAGGCGCTTGCGCCTTAGCTTGGGTCGAGTAATTACGTCTCAACGCACACCCTTAACCATGCCAGACCTTTGAACACAACTATTAGGAGGAAACTATGAAAAACACGAAGAATCGACTGCTTCTTGCAGTACTGCTGCTGGTCACTCTGGGGACGCTGGGCACCGCCTTCGGTCAAGTGACGGACTCTACCGCGCCGGCGGTATCGGCTGAGTCCGCATCGGCCACCGTGCCGCGGCTCATGCAATTCAACGGCGTCGCCAAAGACACCGTCGGCAAGCCGCTGACGGGGACCGTCGGCGTCACCTTCCTGCTCTATCGCGACGAACAGGGCGGCGCCCCGCTGTGGATGGAAACACAAAACGTGCAAGCCGACGCAAAAGGACATTACTCCGTTCAGCTGGGCGCGGCCACGCCAGATGGCCTGCCCACCGATGCGTTCACCTCCGGCGAAGCGCGCTGGCTGGGAGTTCAGATTGCGGATCAAACCGAGCAGCCGCGCGTGTTGCTGCTGGCCGTGCCCTACGCGTTGAAAGCAGCGGATGCATCGACTATTGGAGGCTTACCGCCGTCAGCATTTGTGCGGACGAACCCCGACGTCGCTCTGCCGTCCGGCAGCAAATCTTCCGGCACGTCGAGTTCGAGTGAAGCCTCGACGATGGCTTCTAAAAACCCATTGGAAGCACAGACCTTGTTGGGGGTCAAAACCCTATCTCCTGGCGCCACTCTAGGGTTCGTTCCCCTGTGGACGGGGAGCAAGAGCCCTACGACCCAGATTGGCAGCTCCGCATTGTTCCAATCGGGCAATAACATCGGCATCGGGACAACGTCGCCCGGCGGCACGCTGGACGTCAAAGGAACCACCCTGCTGGAGGGAACCCTCGATCTTCCTCAAACCACCGGGGTGACAGTTGGCGTGATCGACGTGGGCGGCCTTCCCTTTATCCACGCCTGCTGCTCCTCTAAGGCACAAGACACATTCGTGGGGACCAACGCCGGCAACCTGACCACCACAGGGAGCGCGAACACCGCAATCGGTTATGAGGCACTCGTTCAAGATACTAGTGGAGGGGCCAACACCGCTGTTGGATGGGAAGCGCTCATTGCCAACACTACGGGTTTTAACAACACCGCAGTTGGTGACATCGCATTGCCCCGAAACAACACAGGAGTCAACAACACTGCGGTAGGCTCGGACGCGGCTGGTAACAACACCACGGGCAGTTATAACACCGCCGTCGGTGAATTAGCACTCGGATTCAACAATACGGGAAACCTCAACACGGCTGTCGGGTTCCAGGCTGGGCCAGCCCAGGGCCTAACCAACCTCACCAACGCCACCGCCATCGGAGCTGGCGCGCAGGTTGACGCCAGCAATTCCCTGGTGCTGGGCGTCAACACAGAGACCGGCACCACCGACACGAATGTGGGCATCGGCACGAGTAGCCCCAAGAGCATTCTGGACATTAAAGGCAACAACACCTTCGAGCCGTTGCTGGTGGAGAGCCCAAACACGTTCGGCACCTGGATTCAACTCGCCAACACCAGCTCCGGGGCCAGAACCTGGTTCATGATTTCGACGGCGAGCGCGAATGGGGAAGGCGCCGGCAATCTGGCGTTCAACAACTCGAACTTCAACGGCAGTGGAACGGTGATCATCCACTCCAATCTGCACGTTGATGGCAACCTCTCGAAGGGCAGCGGCTCGTTTCAGATTGACCATCCCCTCGATCCGGCCAACAAGTATTTGTATCACTCCTTCGTCGAGTCGCCGGACATGATGAACATCTACAACGGCAACGTCACCACCAACAAGCAGGGTCTCGCGGTCATCTCCCTGCCCGACTACTTCGAGGCGCTCAACGGCGATTTCCGCTATCAACTCACCCCGATCGGCCAGTTTGCCCAAGCCATCGTGGCCAAGGAGATCAGTCACGGCCGCTTCACGATTAGAACCAGTCGCCCCGGCGTAAAAGTGTCCTGGCAAGTGACCGGCATCCGCCATGACGCCTACGCCGACGCTCACCGCATTCAAGTGGAAGAGGAAAAGCCGCTTCAGGAGCGGGGCAGGTACCTGCATCCGGAACTGTTCGGAGCGCCGCAAGAGAAATCAGTCGGCTATTCGGCGCCACCGCCGCCCACGATGGCCGTTCCGACCCCGGTCGCCTCAACTGTTTCAACCGTAATCAGCGATGCAAATTAGGGCAAAGTAAACCGTCCCCGCGAATCGCTCATGGAAGCGGGCCTTATCAAAACACCCCCAGTCGGCGAATGCAACGGGCCGACTGGGGACCCTGCGAGGCCGCGCGGGGATTTTGAAATCGCCACGGTCTACGCAACCTGCAGGAGGATGTATGAAGAAGCACAACGTCGCATCAGTTTTGCTAATTTCGATGAAACTTTCAAAATTAGCCCGACTTTTGACTCGTCTACCGCTCCGCGCCGTACTGTTTGTAATGGCGATGTCTATGTTGTCAGTCCCAGCAGCTTACAGCCAACAGGAAGTCGACCCAACCTGGTTCAACCCGTGGACTGAACCTAGCAAAGTGATTTCTCAACCTTCGCAACCGCGAGCTGCGAAAGGCAAGCCCCAGCGCAAGACCAACTCCGTGCTTTCCGAGCGGCGTCCGCCGAAGTCTCACAGGAAACTCAGACTACAAAAAGGATCCAGCTAATGCGACCAACAAATCCGCCGAATCAAATTACGCGACGTGGATTCCTCGAATTCAGTTCAGTTGCATTGGGGGGTGCAAGTTTTATGGGAAACGCGAATACCACAAAATCCTTGCTCAGCGCAGAGAGCACGACGGAGACAGCAAGAACTGAAACGGCGTCTTCAGTGGGGAGATCGCCTTGGAGGAGCACTTCGCTCTTCCCGATACCATATAGACCAGTTACGCAGCGAGAGAACTCGCCTCAGCTGACCCGGAAAGGCGAGTAGTTGTTGCGAAATAGCCTTTAAACTCACTGACCGATTGTGAGCCTGTATTTCCCCTGCCCAATTTCCCAGGCAAAAAATAGCCCGCTCAAATCGGCGGGGCCTGGTTGTCTATTATTCTTTCCCGAAGAATATTTCTTCATATCAATTCAGAGTCTTTGGATTTGATCGCCGCGCCTGCTGGTGGGCAGTGAGCGCCTCCTGGAACCGTCCGATATACACACAAATATTTCGCCATGCGGTTATGTGCGCGCTCATTATTGGGTTGCGCCGCCAAAACTTGTTCCAGCGCCGTGATGGCTTCGGCATGTTGGAAATTCTTGGCTGGGCTCCAAAGGATAAACGCCCGCGCTGAATGTCCTTCCGGCAATGCGGGATCGAGGATCAGGTTGCGATGGCAGTGATATTGCGCATTTTCCAACCAGGACGGCCGCGGGTCGAATTCCCAGTGGATGTGCATCGATACATAAGACAGAGTGGCATGTGCCAACGCGAATTCGGGGTCGTGCTCGACGGCTCTGGACAGGTGTTGGACAGCGCTTCGGAGCACGTCTTCCCGATCGAAGTAACTCACGCGGAGACCAGACATAAATTCGTCGTAAGCTTCCGGATCGTCGCTATACCGGTCGCGAGCCTTCAGTGCAACTCGAGGAAAACGGCTTCGCAGCGATTCCACGACGCGGCGTCCAATTTCGTCCTGTACATCGAAGACGTTTTCCATGACGAAGTCATGTTTCTCGGAAAGAACGCTCTTTTGTGTTACGCCACCGAAGAGTTGGATGGAGACGCGCCAGTGCGCCCCCAGCTCTGGACATTGCCCTGCAGGACATGGCGGACCCCCAGATCGCGACAGATGTGGACTGGGTCCGAACCGGCAGCATAATTGAGAATCACCGACGTTGGCAGCACAGCAAAATCCTCAAGCCCTCCGAGGACAGTAATTGAGACGTCAGCAAACCCGAGCGAGAAGGCCTTGCGCTCCTCGACTTCGGTCAAGAAGACAAAAGGTAGTACAGCAATCGATGTCAAGCGTTTCGGACTTGCTACGCTCGCGGCCGAAGCTCCTGGCGGAGCCGCTGAGGCCGCCAGGGCTTCGAGAACCACTTCGGCCAGTGGATACCGCTCCGCGGCGTTCTTGCGTAAAAGCTTCACCACAATCGGAGCTAATTTCGCGCCGGGAGAATTGGCATCCATTGGAGGCGGCTCGTCGTGAAGAATGGCGTGAAGTGTGTCCACCGGTGACGTTCGAGGCCAAGGGTGCTGCCCCGTCAGCATTTCATACAGAATGACCCCTAACGCGAATAGATCGCTCCGCTGATCGACTTCTTGTCCCCGGATCTGCTCGGGTGACATGTAGGCTGCTGTCCCGACGATCTGGCCGGAAAAGCTTCCACTTACCGTTGCGGTGTCCTCCGAATGGACTGCAAGAGCGCCCGGCATCCGCTTGGCAAGCCCGAATCCAGCACCTTCACATAGCCATCGAAACGGACCATGATGTTCTGAGGCTTCAGGTCGCGATGCACAACGCCGGCGCGATGCGCGGCGCGGAGCGCCTCAAGCATCTGCCTCGCAATGTCCAGGCAGCGCTCCGGGCCAGGTGCGCGCTTGAGCAAATCGCTCAAAGTTTCGCCCTCCACCAACTCCGTCACCAGGTAGTTGGGTCCGACGTCGTAGAGGGTGCAGATATTCGGATGGTTCAGTGCCGATATCGCCCCCGCCTCGCGCTCGAAGCGCCCACTGAACCGTTCCTGGGAAATCTTGATCGCAACCTTGCGACCGAGCCGGGTGTCCCTGGCTGAGTAAACTTCCCCCATCCCGCCTGTTCCCACCAGCCCGAGAATCTCGTATGGCCCCAGTGCTTCGCCGGGCTTCAGGATGGTGTGCGTCGCTGCTAAGTCGTTGGCTGCAACCCACGCACTCTGGTCGACCGGGGCTTCGGTGGAACGGGTCTGCGCCAGCCGGGATTCCACTTCCCGCCGTAGGTCGGTATCTTCTCGACATGCGTCAGTCAGGAACCGATCTCGCCGCGTTGGATCCTGCTCCAGGGCCGAGTGGTAAAGTCGCTCGATTTACTGCCAGCGTCCGGGGTCCATGTCTCGCCCTCCGGATGATCTGTTTCGCAATATCTTACTTCACAGTGCCCACGACTGGGGAACTCAGTCTTTGTAGAGCCCCATGCGAGAGCCGAAGCATTTTATGAGATTGCTTGGGTTGTAGGCTCTGGGCATATTGTCAAGCCGGAACTTATGGAGCGATCGCACCTTCCCGGAATCATCTTCAGATTTGCCCAGCCGGGGTTCGCCCAGCCGTTTACCGGACCGGTGGCTTGAGTCCCTGCTTCTCGCGATCCAGCACCATTTGGTCGAAGGCGTGGGGCAGCGACTCGCAGCGCGAATAGGGGCCGGGTTTATAGGCGCGTGACTGAATTCCGACGTGCGAGAGCTCTGAGATGGCCCAGTCTTCACGGTTGGTGATATCCCAGAATTCAATCGCATCGGTGGCCTCGAAGTCAGGCTTGACGATCTCGCTGGGGTGGAAATGCCATTCGCAGATAACGTCGGTACGATCCACGGCCCGCGGCCATAGAGTGTGGGTCATTATGTAGTCCGGATGGAGGCTTAGCAGCAGGTTAGGAAAGATCGCGTAATAATAAACTTTGCTGCGTTCGTCCGCCGTGAGTCCGGGAAGGTAATCGCGCCGCAGCTTTCCATCCTTGCTCATGGTCCGGGCGCCGCCCTGAAACTCCATGGAACCGCCAATGTATCCGCGATGGGGCTGATCGTTCTCGCCCGAAAGGTAATCGGAGATGGCACTGAGCGCCGGATGCAGGATGGGACAGTGCAGGCACTCGTTGTAGTTCAGCACGATCAGCTTCCAGTTGGCCTTCACCTCATACATGATGCTCCGATGAGTGCGCAGCTCACCCATTTGCCAATGCAGGAACTTCTCAGGCAGATCTTCCAACTGACTCGCAAGCGGGACGGGTTCTGAGCTGAGGTTGATGAAAATGTGTCCGTCCCAGACGTCGGCATGAACGGGATTAAGGGGATAATCTTCGCGGCAGAGGCCATCGGGCGCGTGGGGAGCGCCGATGAGGCGCCCGTCGAGTCCGTAGGTCCAACCGTGATAGCCGCACTGGATGCGTCCCGGGAAATGTCCTCCGGCGCTCGCGCAGATGCGGGTGCCGCGATGCCGGCACACGTTGAAAAACGCCTGCAACGAGCTATTCTCGTCGCGAGTAATGATGACGCTCTCACCCGCGACTTCGCGGAGAAAATAGTCGCCCGGATTCGGAACCTGGTCGACGCGCCCGGCACAGATCCAGGTTTGGCAGTAGAAGCGTTCGAGTTCGTCACGGAAGAGATCAGGGTCCGTGTAGTAACGAGCCGGTAGAGTCGTCGCAACGGAGTGGGTGTCAGTAGTTGGCATTCCAGCGGAAAGATTTTATATCAGAAATCTAGTTTGGTGCTGGTTGCTCTGCGAGACAAACGTTGTCTGTTTCCTGTTTGCACGTCAACCGCCCGGAATCGTCACCAAGCACTCGTGCAACGATGCAACCGCATTCGCATATTCCTGCCGCACCGAATGACACACCGCGGCGTAAGTGTTCGACAAATTTAGGATTACCAATATTCGCGGGAGAGCAGTTGCGGTCATCGGATTGCAGTACATTGTCTAGCAGCATTATGGACTTTATTGTATTTATTTGCTACTTTTCTTAAAGGAGAAGTTTCAATGTCATCGGACACGTCCGCTAACACTCCACCAAGCAACGGGACCTCACTTTCGCTGGATGCCTGGGCGCTGATTGTCGCCTTGTTGCTGGCTCTGGCCGTGAGATTCGACATTTTTAAGAACATCCCCTGGTAGAGATCGGCAGCACCTCAACTCTCGTTTCTGACGGAGAAAGTCATGGCATCTTCGATTTCCCTAACGCGTGTGGAGTCCGGCAACCCGTTAATGACTGCGCTGAGGATCGTGCCCGGTGTTCTTCTCCTGGCCGGGATCGGATACGCGGGAAAGATTCTGGAGCACTCGGTTAATGCCTATGCCAAATCACACCATTGGACGTTTCCCAGCATCGAATACGTCCTTTGGGCGATTCTCATCGGCCTGGTTATATCCAACACCCTGGCCATCCCGAAGATTTTTCAACCTGGCATCGCCACCTACGAGTTCTGGCTGAAACTTGGGATTGTGCTTCTGGGCGCGCGCTTTGTGTTGGCCGATGTTCTGAAACTGGGAGGGATCAGCCTGGGACTCGTAGTAATTGAGATCACGTTTTCGCTGGCATTGATGACCCTTCTGGGGCGGTTGTTCAAGCTGAAGCCGAAGCTCACATCGCTCTTAGCGATTGGTTCATCCGTTTGTGGCGTTTCCGCCGTCATCGCCGCCAAAGGCGCAATCGATGCGGACGATGAGGATTCATCTTTCGCGATCGCTGCGATACTGGCGCTGGGAGCGCTGTCACTGTTCACATTTCCGGCCGTTGCGCACCGTCTGCATATGAACGATGTCTCGTATGGTTTGTGGGCGGGGCTGGGAGTCGACAATACGGCCGAGGCAACCGCCGCCGGTGCGCTTTATTCGGAGGCTGCAGGCAAAGTTGCCGTGCTCGCCAAGACGACTCGGAATGCCATGATTGGATTCGTTGTCCTGGCATACGCTCTCTACTGGGCCGGACGAGGTCAAGCCGAAAGCGTCACCAACAAGGCCGCGTTCCTGTGGAAGAAGTTCCCAAAGTTTGTCCTTGGCTTTCTCTTGATGTCATTGCTTGTCGGCTTTCACGCATTTAGCAAGGGACAGGTCGCGTCGCTGGGGAATCTGTCAAAGTGGGCATTCCTGCTGACTTTCGCGGGCGTCGGGCTTCGCACTAACATTCGCGATATGTCCAAACAGGGCCTGCGTCCTTTCATAGTAGGGACTCTCGGCGAGATCCTGATCGCCTGCCTGACGCTTGGTTTGGTGGTTGGCGCAAATTGGATATGGGGCCTATGAGACCCCGCTCCAACACCGCAACCAGCAGCCGTGTTCTCGATACGGACGGCTGCGATCGAAGCTCCCCCACTGAGTGAACCTCATTGAGTGAGCAGCGTGGCGCGTGGAGCGGACCTGACTAGGCGGTCTTGAGAACCCCATGCCTGCCGCTGCTGTGTCCGAGCATCTTCGCCAGACGTTCTCCGAGAGCTGCGGCTTGGACGCGAATCTCGGGCACTGTCGTGGTTTCCCAGAGACACCCTTTCAGCGTTGGCCCGATGGCGTACAACGGATGAGATGACAGTCCCTGGTAGTCCGTCAGCGCGCCGTGCTCGTCGACATCGAGGCCGAGAAAGAGAGGATCGGGCCGCGAAAATCCCTGCACGAACAGGCTGATGATGAACGACTCATCCATACGGCGGCAATCGGATTCGGAGCCGGTGCAATTGATCACGCGATGGACGTGCAGTATTTTCTCGGTGCGGCTTTTCCGATCCCAGTAATGGATCTCGGCATGATCTCCGTCTTCGGAATATCGGGTGACAGATCCGGTATGCAAGCGGACCTGGCCTTCACTCTGCATGTCGGCGAGGATGTCGCCGATCTCGGGTGCAACGCGGTGACGATGCACATCCCAATAAGAGCGGGCATGGCGCAGAAATCTTTTTTGTTCTTCCAGCGGCAGAGAGCGCCAAATGTCCTGCGTGACCGGCCGAAGGCTGTCGATCACCTCGCGCCAGTCGACGCCCTTTTCGGCGGCGGTTCGCACCTGGCTGCGAATCAACCGCAGCAACCCACGCACGGTTCGCGGAGAGGTAGCGTTCCAGAACAAAGGCCAAGACTCATCCTGACGCTCATGGCGGCGCGCGCGCGGAAACAACCCCTGGCGCGAGAGGACGTGAACGATGCCGCGGAACCCCTTCGACTTGAGCGCCATAATCAGGTCTACGCTGGTGGGTCCCGAACCAACCAGCAAAACACTGCCACCCGGCGGAAGGTTTTCTAGCGCTTCGCTCGACCAGGAAAACTGGAAATATAACGAGGCTGAGGCTTCGAGCCCCGGTATGCTTGGGTTAGCAGGTGGGAAATTTCCGGTGGCCAATACCACCGTCCGCGCCAGCAGTTCAGGTCCAACCTTCGTTTGTACTCCGAGTTTGCTTTTGCGGCGATGAAGGGAAAGTGCTTCGTCCTGAATCCATTCAAAACGGTCGCGTCCACCGTCGACCAGGGTTGCTTCCAGCAAACTGGCCACATACGCGCCGTAAACGGAGCGCGGCGGGAAACTGCGCGATTGTACGGCGGCATCGTAGTGGGTTCGGGCCCAGCGCAGGAAATCGTCGGGTGCGTCGGGCCATGCGCTCATCTCTCCCGCGGGCACGTTGAGCAGGTGAAATCGATGAGGGCTGCTGTAGGCGAGACCTCGCCCCGGCAAGGCCCCCCGATCGACGATGGCAACGGACAAGGAAGAGGAGTGGCGCAGCAAGTGTACGGCCAGCAGCGTCCCGCTGAACCCGCCCCCTATGATCACAACGTCAAACTGTGACTCACTCACTCGGGAAGACCCCATTCTTAATTCCTAGTACTATAATAGACATTATTCTATTCCTGTCTGCAAGCTTAGGGCCTTTTCGGTAACGCCACGCTCGGGTTGAAGTTCTTGAATCCGCGATCGTTGCCTTCGGCGTCCGTTGTACAGCGTGCGTGATGCGGTGCAAGCCGTTTCACGCGGCGGCAGCCCACACCGCGACAGAATCAGAGGGTCTTGCCACGAAGAAGCATTAGCCCTAGGAGTTACGGCTGTGGAAATCTGGGCAGAGCGTCGCGCCAGAACTCGTGGGCTCTCCGCCCAGCATACTTTCCCCAGTGTTCGTGGGCTTTTTAGCCCTTCCCACCGCGCTTGAAAAGATTGACTTCATACGTCTGCCCCTTCTGTGCGGGCAGCGGCGAGAAAAACCCGAGAACCAGGGAATAGTACAATTCTGGTCCGTTGGGCGGTTTACAATTGTCAGTGGTGGCAAGGAATTTACATTCACTCGTTATCTCACCCCACCTGCTTTCTTGTCTGCTTCTGTTGTCGGTTTTCAGCGTGGACGCAGAACGGTGACATTTCCTCGCCTGGCACAGGTAGTACAGCGCCTTCCCCAATTCTCACCATACGTTCCGATCCCAGTTTCGGGACGGCCCCGGTTCCGATGAACACGGCCGACGATGGCAAAATCAAGTTCCGCGCGCAGACGATTCTGGTTCAGGTCTCAATCGTCGTCACCGATAAGTCCGGTAACCACATTCATGGTTTGACCAAGGAGAACTTCCACGTCTTCGAAAATGGAAAAGAGCGGAAGGTCGCCACTCTTGAAGAGATTGTTACGACGGGCAAATAGCTCCCTGCAGTAGCGCCAAAGCCGGGAGAGTTCACCAATCTGACGCTGTCGGATCAGCAGCCGCGCGGGGTCACGGTCATCGCTCTCGATACCATCAACACTCCCTTTCTTGACCAGTACACCGGCCGCCGCGCATTGATCAAATATCTGGCCGACAATCTCGATTCCCGCCAGGTTCTGGCGCTCATGATCATGACCAGTCATGGTCTCGAGATAGTCCAGGGACTAACCGGCGACCGCGAACAACTGGTACAGGTGCTGAAGAAGGCCAGTGGAGAAACGCCCGTCTTGCAGGGCCTCGGCCTGGACGCGCAAGCGGACGCTGCTGTCGGAGCTATTCCTGATCTTCCCAGCGTTCAATCCGACATCGCCCACCCCTTTGCCGCAGCCGCCGCCTTCATTGCGTACGGCGACACACTCACCGCCCCGTCCCAGCAGCCAAGAGCACTCGAAGAAACCCTGAACGGGTTCCTGGAAATTGCGTGGTCGCTTTCTGGCGTTCCCGGACGCAAGTCTCTTATCTCGGCCACCGGCGGATTTCCCTTCGAAATCTCTTCCCCAGCACAGCTTCCCGGCCCGGGATATCTTGCCCCGCTCTATGAGCGCACCCTGCAGTCCCTGGATACCGTCCAGATCTCGGTTTACCCTGTGGACGTTCGTGGCCTGGTAGAGACTACTTCGGCGGCAGTCCTTTTCAAGCAGTGCAACGACGTACGTGAGATCGGCAACCGCACTCGGTTCCAACAGTCGACCATCGATACCCTCAACGAATTCGCGGATATGACTGGTGGAAAGGCCTTTTACAATACCAACGATCTGGCTGCCAGCTTCAAACGCGCCGCAGACGACGAGCGTGCTACTACCTCGCCGGCTACTACCTCGACACGCACAATAACAATTCCGGCTGGCAGCAGCTCAAGGTCAAGGTGGATAAGAAAGACGCGGAAGTCCGCGCTCGCGAAGGTTTCTTCGTCACCAACGCAACCATGAATCTCGACGTGACGCGCGGCTCCGACTTGACCTATGCTCTCAGTTCGCCCATCGTCGGCACGGGCGTGCCGCTGAGCATGAAGCGGTTGGGAACCTCCGGCGACGGCGCAAAGAAAAAGACCGAGTTCGTCGTCCATGTGCCGGCCGATGGGGTGTCGATTCGAAGCCAGCAACGGACAGAACCACCTCAACTTCGACTTTGCGGCGGCCGCCTACTTGAACAACGGCAAAACTGCAAAAGCGGCTCTCACGACCGGCAAGACCGTCACCCGTCTGTGCCCGACGCGCAAATGGCATCCTTGCGCACCAACGGAATCGACATGAAGAATGTGTTGGAACTTGCGCCCGGACAGCACGTCGTCCGCGTGGTCATCCGCGACAACGTCACTGGCAAGATCGGCAGCGTCACAGCGCCGCTGAGCGTGAACTAGAAATGCGCTAGAGGCCTTTGGTCATCTCGCACATCAATTGACCTAATTTAGTGGGAAGCCGCTCTCAGTTGTGCTGCCGTGAGTGCGTCCTGCCGCTCCGAAATATTAGTCTCCACCCGGTTTGCACACTTCGAGGCGAGAGCTTGAACGTCGGCCCTTTAGCAATTGATTTGCCGGTGACGATTTCCTAACTCAACTTCATTTGACGAGAGCGGCTGCCGGCGGACCAACCGCTGCCGGCGTCTTGCCATCAAGGTGCTCTCTCATCTGCTGCCACGCGTGTCTGGCTTCTTCCACGGAGCCTTCATCTTCGATGGTCGTAATGTCACCGGCATTCCGATCCTGGGTGACGGCCTTCAGCACTCGACGCATGATTTTGCCACTGCGCGTCTTGGGCAGCATTTCGACGAAGTTCAAATCACCGATTACGGCAATCGGCCCAAGCTCATGGCGCACCTGTTCCAGCAGCGCTTTCTTCAGTTCCTCCGATGCGGTGAATCCTTGCTTGAGCACCACAAAAGCTGAGATCACTTCGCCGCGGAGATCGTCGGCGCGGCCCACCACTCCCGACTCCGCCACGGCGGGATGGGTGAGAAGCGCGGTCTCCACTTCGATGGTGCCGATGCGGTGGCCGGCAATCTTAATGATCTCGTCGGCGCGGCCGGCGAACCAGACGTAACCATCATCGTCGATGTGCGCCGAATCTCCGCTGTAATAGACATTGCGAATGATCTGCCAGTAATCGCGGCCATAACGTTCTTTTTCTCCCCACAGCGCGGGAGTCAAGCCGGGGAAGGGACGCCGGATCACCATGATGCCTTTCTCATTCGCGCCGCAGGCCGTGCCGTCCACTTGCACCACCGCGGCGTCAATCCCCGGCATCGGAATCGTCGCCGAGCCCGGTTTGATCGGTAGCAGGCCAAGCCCATACGGATTGCCGAACACGGGCCCGCTGGTTTCCGTCTGCCACATGTGGTCGATGACTGGAATCCTGTCCTTGAAAATCTTCTTCTGCAACCATTCCCACGCCGGCGCGTTGAGAACCTCGCCGGCGCAAAACACCCGTTCCAGGTAATTATGATTGGTCTTGAGCAGGGGCGCATCTCCATACCGCATCAGCATGCGCACGGCGGTAGGCGAAGTAAAGATGCCGGTGACCCGAAACTCCTCGATCGCCGCTCTCCAATTCGTTTCCGGAGCCGGGTAATCCAGCGCGCCCTCAAAGGCGACGGTGGTCGCGCCGGCGATCAGCGGCGCGTAGACAATGTAACTGTGACCTACGATCCAACCGATATCAGAGGTGGACCACCACACATCGGTCGGCCTGAGCGCAAACAGCCACTTGCCCATGCTATGGATATGAACCTGATAGCCACCATGCGTGTGGACCGCCAGCTTCGGGGTCGCAGTTGTGCCGGAGGTGGCGAGGATAAACGCCGGTTCATTGGCTTCCATCGGAACATAGTCGCCGCTGTGGCCGCGTCCGCCGCTCAGGAATTCTTCCCACGACGCATCCCGTCCCGAAGTCCACGGGATTTCCGTTCCTGTCCGTTTCAGCACGATCACGCGCTCTACGTCACTTCCTCCTTGCAGCGCTTCATCCACGATCAGCTTGAGGTCAGTGTTCTTACCCTTGCGATAGGTCACGTCGGCGGTGAAAACCAGGCGAGATCCGCTGGCCCGGATGCGGTCACCCAGCGCTTTCGCACCAAACCCGGCAAAGACCACGGAGTGAATGGCGCCAATGCGAACCGTGGCCAGCATCAGGATGATGGCTTCGGGGCAGGTCGGCATGTAGACGGTGAGGCGATCGCCCTTCTTGATGCCCAGGCCGCGGAGCGCCGCCGCCACCCGCTCCACTTCGTAAAGCAGTTGGGCGTAAGTGAAAATGCGCCGCTCGCCGCGCTCATTGAGATAGATCAGCGCCGCATGCCCGCCCCAACCACGCTTAACGTGATGGTCAAGAGCGTTGTATGCCAGGTTGGTCTGTGCGCCGACGAACCAATTGAAGGTCGGCGGAGTCCAATCGAGCACTCGGTCCCACTTGCGAAACCACGGTAGCTGGTCCGCCGCGTGTCCCCAAAAGGCCTCCGGGTCTTCCTTTCCTTCGTCGATCCACTTTTGCACGATCGGATTGATCAGGCTCATTTGCGCCTCCACGAACTACTAAATCGGGTGACGTGATTTTTACTCTGCCTATAAACCCGTCGTCAGTGATCTATATCACAACACGGCGTGCCCTAACGACTTGACATTGCCTTAAAAACGAACTAGCGTTTCGCCCCATGTTCTGAGCCCAGGCCTGAGCCGCGCCGGAACGAGGAGGACACCGTCTATGTTGAAGCTGAAAAGCTGGCTGTTGAGCCTGTTAGTGATGGCCATAACGGCTGTGCCGGTCATGGCCGGAAACAACGACGCAAAAACAGAAAATGGAAACGCAGCGAACACGACCAGCGCCGAAGCTAGCCCCGCCGCGGCCAGCCCAAGCCCTAGCCCAAGCCCGAGCCTAACCTCGACCACGGTCGATTCGAATGTCACGGCACTACTCGGTGTGCTCGTGATGAAAGGTGTTTTAGCGCCCACAGAGGCGAACGCCATTCGAAATGCCACGCCCACAGCCCAATTTCAACTCCTTGTCGAAGCGCTCAGTCGCAAGGGTATATTGAGCGCGGCCGACTTGTCCGCTGCCAACCCCGCAGCGCAACCGTCTGCCGTCGCGGCGGTTCCGGTTGCGGTTACGGAAGCCGCCTCCACATCCATCGAAAGCGCGGAACCCGGCCCCTCGGCGCAAGCTGGCCATCCCACGCCGGCGATCCAGGGAACGCAGCCCCCGCCACCACCGTCGATCGTTCCGGCGATTGCTCCCTTGCGGACGTTGCCCGTCGATCCGCCCAAAAAAGATGGTCTGAATGCCGCCTTTAAGATGGGTCCGGTTAAGATGACGCCGTACGGCTTTATCAAGGCGACCGCGGCCTATGACTCAAGCTCGCCGAATGGCGACGATTTCCCATTTGTCGGCCTCTTCCTGACTACCCCGCAAACTTTTGACACCGGCCCCACCAAGGACCCCGAATTCCATTTGAAGGCGCGCTCCACCCGAATCGGAGCAAACATCGAATGGCCTGACATCTCGAGCAAAATCATCCTAACGGGCCGTATCGAGGGCGACTATGAAGGCAACTTCAGCGAAGTGGACAACCGCGACGTTTCGTCCATTCGCAGCAACGCCTTCCAATTGCGCCTGGCGTGGGCGCGGTTGGATTATGCCGCCAGCGACAAGACGGATATTTATTTTGAGGGCGGGCAGGACTGGACGCTGTTCGGCTCCAGTGTGCTGCCCAACATTCTGGAAACCACTTTCCTGGGGGCGTTCTATGGCGACATCTACACGCGCTCTCCGCAGTTCCAGTTCGGCTTGGTGCAGAAGCTGAGCCCCTGGCGCGACCTCAAGTTCTCTCCCACGTTTGCGATCATGATGCCGAGCTCAGGTCAAATCCTGAAGCTCGGATCCTTGGGCTTGGCGGCCCAGCTTGGGGAAGGCGAGCGCGAGGGCGCCGACTCCGGACGGCCTGAGATCGAAGCTAGAGTGGCGTTCCAGTTCAAGCTCGATGGTGCGCCAGGCGTAGCCCCGGCGCAAATCATGGTGACCGGATTCCAGGGCAAGCGTACGTCGCTCGTTCCAAATTCGTCGTACATCGGGGCTGCAGGATGCGAGATAACGGCTAGCTACTGCGCTGCCTTCCCGAACGGTTTTAGCGCCTCCAGCACCATGTATGGCGGCCAAATCGGGGTGCAATTGCCCACGCGCTGGTTTACCTTGTCCGGCAGCCTTTATCGCGGGGGTGACCTGCGCTTCTTCTTCGGCGGCCAAGTTAACTCTTTCGCAACCGATACTGGCGGGCTGACCAACATCGAACCCTTTAGCACGACGGGCGCAAAGGGCTTCTCCACTCTCGACGGCGGTCCGCTGGCTGCTGCTGGTGGCGCCGTGCTCGGAACGAACGCGGCTGGACAGGTGGTGGTCGCTCCGCAGCGGTCCATCCGGTCGTTTGGCGGGTTCCTCAACCTGGGCCTGCCGCTTTCCCGCTGGTTCAATGCCGACCCGAAAGGCCACAACGCGGGCTGGCAGCTTTACTTGGACATCGGCAAGGACCAGGTGGTGAATCGCGACCTGAACAATCCCTACTTCACGGCCAACGCCAACACCTTGTCGCCATTGCCACTTTTGATGGGCAAGATGTTCGCGGCAACCCTGTACTACAAACTCAATCCGTACATCACGTTCGGCTTCGAGCAGTCGGTCTATGCCACTCGTCTTGAGGATCACCTGACGCTTTACAACATCGCCGGACAACCGTCCAACGAATGGCAAGATCACCGTTCGGAATTCGGGCCGATTTTCACGTTCTAGAGCCGACCCCGATGATCGAAATGACTGGTGCCGATTGACGGCACCGGAAACCGAAGAAAGGGAGACGGGCTCCAGTCGGGCGATCGCCCGCAGCTGGGCCCGCTCTCCCAAACCTCCTCTAACAAAGGAATCTCTTGTGCGGCGCGCGCCAACGGATGACAATGTACCGACTCTGCGAGACCGGCTTCCGGAATCGTCCCAGACAACCGGGGTGCAACGGTTGCATTCGCAGTGTTTAGAGGAGTTGGTTCCATGAGCACGCGTAGAACGGCGGCCCTGCATGCAGGGCTTCTGTTGGTAGCCATGTTCGCGAACGCCGCTTCGCGGAACATCGCGATGCGGATCAAGGTTTTGGATTCCGAAACTCGATCGGTGAGCCTTGGCGGCAACGGTGTTCCCAAGAATTGCGATCAGGTCAATTTTGACGCGTATTGCAATAACAGTAGAACCGCGATACTGACCAATACTTTGCTGGTGCAGGAAGGCAACGAGCCTCCGTTCCGAGTCGCTTGCACCATAGACTCAAAGTATTCCAGGTGTACACCGTTGCCCAAAGGCGAAAGTTTCGACGCCAGAAGAGAGAAACACGGTATTACGGTGTACTACGTGGATGACAAGGGCAAGGCGCGAAAGCAGTTTTACACGCTGGTAGACACGGGCGGAAAGGCCGGTCCGCCGGCGACTGTGACCGCAGCTGGGGCTCAACCAGTCGCGGCTGCAGCTGGAAATGCCCGGCAACTTCCGGTTGCGCCAGTCCAGCACAGTGCGGCTCCGTCGCCGAATTCACCGGCTCCCGCGGCAGCCCCGCCTGGTGCGGTGCCATTACAGAGTTCACCAGCGCCGGCGCCAGTTCCGCCGTCGGCCTCCATGCAGGACGCTCTTACGGGAAAGGTAAAGTGCAATTTCAGCTCGACACCCCCTGGTGCGGAAATCACCATTGACTGGAGATACGTGGGCAACACGCCCTCCGAAATCGGCCTTCGTCCGGGAACGCACGTCGTCGTCTTCTCGATGCCGGGTTTTGCCGAGTGGAAGCGGGAACTCACGGTAGCGGCGGATTCAGTAGTGAATGTAACGGCTAGCTTGCAAAAGACGCAGCCATGAGCCGGATTGCTGTTGCAGGACAGATTTGAGCTAGCGTCTTGAGGTTGGACCGCTGTATGATATCGCGCGAAAGTTTGCGGTCCGTTTGATGAACTAGCACGCACATGCCGTACGGGAGCGTGGTGATTGTGGAAGAAGACCGGCTTCCGGTTCTCATTTCATTTTGTAAAGGAGAAAAACTGTGGCTAACGCAAATGTTGCATCCAATCCTGGCGCTCCCTGGCATAAGTCGTTGGTGGCGCGTGGTCGGCGGGATGTCCATGAACCTGGCGCTGGGCACGCTGTATGCCTGGAGTGTGTTCGTGGCCCCACTGGAGAAAGAATTTGGCTGGAAGCGGGCACAAACTTCCAATGTGTTCACCATCGCGGTGGTCGTGTTCGCACTAACGTTTATCGTGGCGGGACGGCTGCAGGACAAGTTCGGCCCATTCTGGGTTTCCCTGACTGGCGGCGTGCTGGTCAGCCTGGGTTTCTTCCTGTGCGCCTTTACGCACAGCTTGAACTACCTGTATGTGTGCTTCGGGGTGATTGGCGGGCTGGGCAACGGATTTGGCTACGCCACGCCTATACCGGTGATGGCCAAATGGTTTCCCGATAAACGCGGCCTGGCGGTAGGACTGGCGGTGGGCGGATACGGCGGAGGGTCGGCAATCTTTGGGCCGCTGGCCAACCTGAAGCTGATTCCCGCCTATGGTGTGCACACCACGTTCATGATTCTGGGAGTGATTTTCCTGTTCATGACGGTTTTCGGCGCCTTCCTGCTGCATAATCCGCCGGTCGGATACAAGCCCGCCGGTTGGACGCCCGCGCCAGCCGCCAAGGCTGCCGCGACCACCTATGAGTTCAGCCCGGGCGAAGTGCTGCACACGCCCGCGTTCTACTTCATGTGGGTTGCCTATGCGCTGGGTACCTCGGCTGGACTGATGGTGATCAGCCAACTGGTGCCATTCGCCAAGAGCGTGGGCATTCCGAGCGCGGCGCTGGCCACGATGGGCTTGGTCGTCGGCGCAGTCGGCAACGCCTCGGGTCGCATCCTGTCCGGCTGGATGTCGGATGCACTCGGTCGGCTGAACGTGTTGCGACTCATGATCGCCATCTCGATGATTGCCATGCCCATTCTCTACCAGGTCGGCGGCAATGTGACGCTGCTGTACGTAACGGTGTTCGTCGTGTACTGGTGCTACGGAACGCAGCTTTCGGTGAATGGCTCGACCGCGGCGGATTTCTGGGGAACCAAGAACGCCGGCATCAACTACGGAATGCTGTTCACCGCATGGGGCGTGGCCGGCATCATTGGTCCGCGGATCGCCGGGGTGCTGTTCGACAAGTACAAGAACTACCAGATGGCGTTCTACTCGGCGGCGGTTCTGGCGGCAGTTGCCCTGCTCTGCGAACTGGCAGCCAAACGCCCGGCGCCGGAAGGCTGCCGGAAAGCCGGCGGCGGCGGCGCCTAACTTCCGAAGCCGTTGCACTGGCCGGATGGTCCATCATATGGGCTTGACGAGCGTGAGGGCTCGCAGCGAACGCCGCTCCCAGGCGCCGGTGATTGAGTTCGAGTCCGATGTGGAGCGGGCATTGGTACCGACGGATGTCTCGCTCCCAGGCGCCGGAAGAGCTGGGGCGCAGTACAACGTCCTTGGAGATTCGACTCCGTGCTGACCGGGAAAGCGCTGGCGGGCAGTGTTGCATCACAAATTCAGAAATCTAAGGGGTAACCAATATGGCGGAAATTCGTCAGAAACCACAGATCGTGAGCGAGAGCCACCGAGGCTCAGATCGCAGTCCATTGGCGGGAGGAGGAATACTACT
Organism: uncultured Acidobacteriaceae bacterium; assembly: GCA_963730845.1. Lineage (GTDB taxonomy): Bacteria > Acidobacteriota > Terriglobia > Terriglobales > Acidobacteriaceae > Acidiflorens. The sequence continues at coordinate 393,588 of CAVSTM010000017.1, forward strand.
ATCCTTCCGCGAAATTTATCGGCCAGGCGAATCTGACCGATCCCAACGTCATCGAACGCTTCAGCGAGAAGAATTTCCCGGAATGCTTCCGGGAGTACGCCGACCTGCTGAGCTGGGACAAGTACTGGGACACGACGCTCGACACCAGCGATCCGCCGTTCTGGAAGTGGTTCGTGGGCGGCAAGATCAACGCCTCGTACAACTGCGTGGACCGGCACCTCGCCAAGTACAAGAACAAAGCGGCGATGATCTTTGTTCCGGAACCGGAATCCGAAGCGCCCGTATCCGTCACCTACCGCGAACTCTATGTGAGAGTGAATGAATTCGCGGCGCTGCTGCGCGATTTCTGCGGTCTGAAGGCCGGAGATCGCGTCACCATTCATATGCCGATGGTCCCCGAGTTGCCGATTACCATGCTGGCCTGTGCCCGCCTGGGCGTGATTCACTCGGTTGTGTTTGGAGGCTTCAGCGGCGAGGCTTGTGGAATGCGTGTCGCCGATTCGCAAAGCCACAGTCCTGATCACGATGGATGGTTACTATCGCAATGGCAAGCTGCTCGACCACAAAGCGGCCGCCGATATCGCGCTGAATATGGCCAAGAAGGAAGGCCAGACCGTGGACAAGGTCCTGGTCTGGAGGCGGCACGCGGGCCAGAATGCGTCCGCTTCGCCTTTTGTGAAAGGGCGCGATTTCTTCGTTGATGAAGTGCTCCCGAAATTCAAAGGCGAACTGGTGGCTCCCGTCCCCATGGATGCGGAGGCGCCGCTGTTTCTTATGTACACCAGCGGCAGCACCGGAAAGCCCAAAGGCTGCCAACATCGCACGGGCGGCTACCTCGCCTATGTGACCGGCACCTCCAAGTACATCCAGGACATTCATCCCGAGGATGTTTACTGGTGCATGGCCGACATCGGCTGGATCACGGGCCACTCCTATATTGTTTACGGTCCGCTGGCGTTGGCCGCTACCAGCGTCATCTACGAAGGTGTTCCCACCTACCCCGACGCCGGCAGGGTATGGAGAATCGCCGAGCGCCTGGATGTCAACATCTTCCACACTTCGCCGACGGCCATTCGCATGTTGCGCAAGTCCGGCCACGATGAACCCAACAAGTACAACTACCATTTCAAGCACATGACCACGGTGGGAGAGCCCATCGAGCCCGAGGTCTGGCGCTGGTATCACGAAACGGTAGGCAAAGGTGAGGCAGTGATTGTCGACACCTGGTGGCAAACCGAAAACGGAGGATTCCTCTGCAGCACCAAGCCGGCGCTCGATCCCATGAAGCCGGGAAGCGCGGGCCCAGGCGTGCCTGGAATCTATCCGGTGATTATTGACGAAAATGGGCAGGAGGTCGTGGCTGGATCCGGGAAGGCGGGCAACATCTGCATCCGGAATCCGTGGCCAGGGATCATGCAAACCATTTGGGGTGATCGCGACCGCTTCGTTACCCAGTACTACGCAAAATACTGCAAGAATCGCAGCAGCAAGGACTGGCATGACTGGCCATATTTTGCGGCGGACGGAGCCGTGCTGGCCGCCGACGGCTATTTCCGCATTCTCGGCCGAGTCGATGATGTCATCAATGTGGCTGGCCACCGCCTGGGCACCAAGGAAATCGAGTCTGCATGCTTGACGGTTTCCGAGGTGGCGGAAGCGGCAGTGGTGCCGGTGGCGGACGAGATCAAGGGCCGCGTGCCCGAAGTCTATATCGCCCTCAAGCCGGGTGTACAGGCCAGTCAGGAGATCGTTGACAAGGTCAACAAGGTCATTGAAACCATGATCGGCAAGATTGCCCGTCCGAAGCATGTCCACATCGTTCCGGATATGCCCAAGACCCGTTCCGGCAAGCTCATGCGCCGTGTTCTCGCCGCTCTCTCCAACAACATGAACACTGGAGATATCACGACCCTGGCCAATCCTGATGTGGTGGAAAGCATCCGGGTACTGGTGCAGGGCAAAGAAACGGTAGCCTTGGCAGATGGACCGGAGGACCTGAAGAGATTCGGTACCGAGGAGTAGAAGAGTAAGAGTAGAAGAGTAGAAAGTTGACGGCAGGGGCAAGCCTCAGGAAAATTCGCTAGGCTTGCTCCTGGCTTTTTTATCTATCCGCGAGACCACGAGTCCGTACAACATCGAGAGAGGCACCGCCAGCTCTAGTTTCTATCCGGGCGGCCACCGCATATCACGCCCGCCGAGCAGATGTAGGTGCAGATGGAAGACGGATTGGCCTGCTCCGGGACCGGTGTTGCAAACAATCCGGAACTGGCCGATGTGGCGTTCAGCCGCTATCTTTGCAGCGACTAGATTACAGTAGCCGATTTCCTCGGCGTGTTCTGGCTTCGCCGCTTGCAGTCCGGCAATGTGTGTCTTGGGTACGATCAGGATGTGTGTCGGCGCCTGCGGGTTGGCGTCCTCGAAGGCATAGACCCGCGCATCCTCATAGACCTTATTTGAAGGCCGCTCGCCCCTCACGATCCGGCAAAAGAGACAATCCAACATGGAAGCCTCAAGAGAAAGGGCGATCGGCTGCAGGCTGTTAGAACATTCTGTCACAGTTTGCCAAGTCCGTGAAGTAGATTAGAGTCGAGGAGGTAGTCCTTGGGCCCGGAATTAGGCGCAAACAGAGAAGACGAGACCAGCTCCATCCGGTTCCACTCGGAACAAATTACGGCAAGGTTTCTCTCGCCCGATGGAGCGGAGGTGACGAAGTCTCTAGAGGTACGGTTTGACCCGCTGCTGGGGACTACGTCTCGTATTGCCGAAGGCGTCGTACTCTCGAAGGCCGATGAGGGTGCACTCGCTCCTGTTCAAGCTCCCAACTCGGGCTGCCCGTTCTGCCCCGATCGAATCCGCAGAGTCACTCCCAAGGTGTTGGGGCCAATTCACCCGGGCGGACGCCTGGAGAGGGGAGAGTCGGTGTTGTTTCCCAACCTAGTTCCTTACTCTCAGTATGCTGCGGTCGCGGTTTTCTCCGAGCGACATTGGCTGGCATTGAGCGGGTTTACGCCTCGATTACTGTTTGACAACCTCTCCGTTGCTGTGGATTACGTCCGCAAGGTGCATGGTTTCGATGCGAGAGCCGAGAACTGCGCTTACAACATAAATTACCTGTATCCGTCCGGCGGGTCGCTACCACATCCGCACGGGCAGGTATATCTCGATCCTCATCCGACATCTCTCATGCGATTGCAGCGTGAGGCCAGCATCGTTTATTGCACTGCCCAAGGCCGGCCATACTGGGAAGACCTGGTAGAAGCCGAAGAGGCGCGCGGACTACGATTCATCGCTAGGGTTGGCCGAATCGCGTGGATCACTGCTTTTGCTCCGATCGGCTTCAATGAAGTGCGGGCAGTGGTTTCGGGCTGCGAAACCGTACTCGACCTGACGGAAGACGACCTGAATGCGCTCTCAGCAGGGATCTCACGCGTCCTCCGATGGTACGAATTGATGGGATACAACAGCTTCAACTTGGCGCTCTACTCGGGGCCTCTGAACGACTCGCGTGGTTGGCGTGTACATCTGTCGATGATCACGCGCACGGCAATGCTTCCGTATTACCGCAGCGACGCCATGCACATGGAGCGGTTGCACTGGGAAGCGGCCGTGGATCGCTCGCCCGAGCGGATCGCCGGCGATCTTCGCACACATTTCGCGGCAGCTTAATTCCCACACAATGCCGCAATCGTTTGCCTAGGCAGTCAGATGGTGCTTCAGGCAACGGTAGCTGATGTCACACGGGGCCCGCTCCGATGTGATCCAGTCAGATTCAAAAGTGCTTGTGATCCCCGCAGTTGTGATTGAATATCGTCGGCAAAGGAGTTTGCCTTTCCGGCGTACGCTGGGATAAAGTGCCCCTCATTCGGTAGCGCTGCTCACGGTCTTTTACCAGTGCCTTCACGATGATTGCGTCCATGCCAGCCGGTAGTTTTTTGTTCACACGGCTAGCCTAGGGGCGACCAGCTTCTCGTTCAGGATGGCATTCATCATCAGCACACGATTCTTACCAATGAATGGGCGCTTGCCGGTCGCTGCCTAGTAAAGCACGACACCTAAGGAAAACAGATCGCTGCGCCCATCGATCTCCTCTCCCCGTACCTGCTCGGGAGACATGTAAGCAGTTGTGCCGGGGATAACACCTTCCACGGTGAGCGATTCCTCGTCGGGCTCGATTCCGGTCGATGACCAGGAACGGCTTTGGCCAAGCCAAAATCCAGAATCTTCACCCGTCTCGGACCGGCCATGAAAATATTTGCCGGTTTTATATCCCGGTGAATGATTCCCTTCGCGTGGGCCGCTGCTAACGCGTCGGATATCTGAGTGCCAAGATCCAGAAGTTCGTCGGCGGGACTGGCCCATTGCGGATTCGCTCCTTTAGGCTCTCCCCTTCCAGCAGCTCCATGCCGATCACTGGCTGTTCATCGTGTTCTTCCACTTCATAAATGGTGCAGATGCTCGGGTGGTTCAAGGAGGAGGCAGCATAGGCCTCGCGTTTGAACCGCTGCAGGGCTGTAGGGTCATGCGCCAGATTTTCGGGAAGAAATTTCAGAGCAACCCGTCGTTTCAAGCGGATGTCTTCCGCCTCGTAAACCACTCCCATGCCGCCGGCGCCGAGCTTCAACAATGAGCGAAAACCCGCCGACTCCCCGATCGGCCGAACCATCTCGCACTACCGCGTAATCGCTGAGGAGTCCAATCCCATGAAGTGGGTCAGCGCCACGACGGTCTCGGATTACGAGGCGGTCAGCCTGAGCCCAGAAGAGTCGTTCGCGATATTGGAACGGATCGGCGATCCTTTGGTACGAGTGCTGTTCATCGTTGTAGCAGTCACCGCCACTCGTATCGGGGAAGCTCTCGGACTCATGTGGTCGGATATTGATTGGAAGAAACTGAAGATCAACATCCGACGCGATTGGGTAGATGGCAAACTGGGGCGTCCGAAGTCGAGGGCGTCTAAGGCTCGAGTCGAGATGCATGAGGCGCTTGCTGCGCTATTGCAGGCGTGACGTCAACAGACACCGTACAGCCAGGACTCGGACTTTTTGTTCCTGTCGTTCAAGCTGCACGGCAAGCAGCCTCGAATCGGCAGCATGGTCGTGCAGGACTATGTGAGACCTGCGGCTGTCGCCGCTGGAGTGATCCCTGAGGATTGCCCGAGGTTCGGGTTTCACAACCTGAGACACGGGCTTTCTACCTTCCTGATCGAAAACGGACACGATCCTGTGGTAGTGCAGCGTATGCTTCGTCAGTCGCACGTGGACAGGACGATGCATTACGTGCACAACAGCCACAAGGCAAGGGACGCCCAAGGTCAGTTCATCGAGCGTTTCCTGCCTAACGGTGGTACTGGAGCCGATGCGGAAGAGCCGAATGACGGTGAGCGGGTGCCAGTGCGGGTAGTGCGGGTGCAGTGAATTGTCAGCAAAATAGCAAGTGCTGTAGAATAAGAGGACGAGCGGGAGTAACTCAGTGGTAGAGTGCGACCTTGCCAAGGTCGAAGTCGCGGGTTCAAATCCCGTCTCCCGCTCCAGTTTCTCGAAGCCCTGCCCCGGCGAGGGCTTTTCGTTTTAGACGTGAATGAGGGCGCGGTAGCCAAGTGGTAAGGCCGAGGTCTGCAAAACCTCTATCGTGAGTTCGATTCTCACCCGCGCCTCCAATTTTTGAACAGGTTAGCTGGCCTTGTGATCCGTTTGTGATCCGTTAAGGCCAATTCTGCTATTTTGCCACTCGCCACGGCCATTTCATCCGTAGCCACATCGCCGTAGGTGTTCATCGTTGTCCTGATGTCAGCGTCGCGCATCAGCTTTTTAACCCTTGCGCTTCGCTATCACTTCACCTCCATCAGGTTGTGAAAAGGACTTGCACCTCCAAGCTGTCGAACATGCTCGGCACACAACAAAAGGGCCGTGACATGGTCACAGCCCTGAGCGCGTTTTCCAACTCCTTGGTCTAAGGCAGCGTCAGCGAACCGATGAACGTGCCCCAATTGGTGTACTGGTCGCGCTTCTTCGGTCCGATGTACTCGGTCGCCATCCAGATCGTATTTCCAGTTGCAACTGCCCAGGAATAATCGCCCCATCGACCGATCCCGTTACCGCCGAAGGCGGGATAGATGGTGAACCCATCATCGGGGAGGACGCCTTTGCCCGCTAGACGAATGGCGGTGCCCGTGCCGCTTGTACTGATCGGGACATAGGCCGCGCTGGGGAAGTAATCCGGGCCGCTTAACGTGAAGACCATCTCCCCGCTACCGCTGTCAGTGACTCCGATCGCCGGATAGATGGTGTTGTCCGGTCCAGTTGGACCCTCCGCGACGACGTAACCTTGCTGCACCACGGAGCCGCCCAACACATTTTTCTTCCACGAAGGCTGGACGATGAAGTAAGCGATGCCGGCCAATGTGTTGCTGCCGACCTGGACCGCGGTATTGATCGACGCCCAAAGCTGGCCATTGGCCCAGTAAAGAGGCATCGACATGCGGTCGTCGTCGCTGTCGAGCTGTCCCACTGTCGTCACTCCGACGCTCTTGCCGAGCGGAATAGAACCTTTCTTTTGCGTAGCGTTCGGGGGTTCTACATAGGCTTCTGCGCTGAGCACGACACTGCTGAGGCCAAGAGCAGGGAACGGACCCAGGGAAGAGGTGTTTGTCAATGCCCATAGAACAACATCGCTGGCTGAGTTGGAGTCCTGATCCGAGGCCATCAGATACTCGGTGCCACCGTTGGCCGTGGGACCCTGGCCGTTGGGCGACAACGCCGGACCGATGCTGAAGGGATACGGTTCACCAGGACCTGCGACTGGGACAACGTGCTGTCCAACCACGCCTATTCCGCCAATTAGCAGGAATTTCGAGATCGCATAGATCTGGGCCTGGGGGTTAGTGTTGGCAACCAGACTGAAGGCGTTGGTGGAAATGTAGATGCCATTGGTGTCGGCGCCTAACAATGGCTGGTCACCAAAGCATGGGCATCCGCCGAGCGTACCGTCATTGGTGGTATCGATGGAGTACAGGCTGTAGCTATCGGTGGCGTCGCTGCTCACGCTGACAGCGATGAGGACAGCGCTTGGCTCGTCGACTTCGGTAAGGGTGAGGATCCAGCGTTGGGTGGGCGGGTCATAGTAGCAGCGCGGGTCGGAAAGAAAGCCGTTTGTCCCGAAGAACGGGTTCAGCCCGACCGGACCAGCGAGCAACTTGTGTGTCTTCGCATTATAGACGGCAACCGCTAAATTGATCGCCTCTACTACCACGTTTCCATCCGTGCACAGTCCCTGATCTGGTGGCTCGAGGTCGAAGCCTTCCACCGCGGCTTGTTCGGCACCATTGAGTGCGGAAAAGCCGCTGAAGCCCGAGTCAGCAGTGGTGACGGGCAGCGGAGTTACCGCGGGCGCGGGCTGCGATGGCGCGAGACCTTGATTGCGCGCGGCCATCACTTTACCGTAAGAGTGGGCACGATAATGGATTCCATTCCACTGCGAACGATTGGCCATCACCTTTGCTTCATTGCTGACACCAGTGAGGTTCCTCATCGTGACGGTGCCCATGGATTTCAGGCTGAATGTCGAGGATTGAAATTTGCCGGAGGTCTGTTGAGCCAACGTGATGGAGCTGATTCCCAGCGTGAGAAACATTGTCGCTATCGAAAGCGTGCGAAATCTGCGATGCATTTTGCCTCCTCTTGATAATTGACTTCGATTTGAAGTTGGTTGTTTAAGCTTATTGCCCGGGACTTTGACGACGTGGGGTTTGTGAACGGGGCCCACTTTGAAACGCATGTTTTCGAGCAGTCTTATTCAAAACTGTCGATGACACGCACGATTTTGTTGAGCTTGCTCTTCCCAAATCGCCGCTACACGTAGGTTTTGAGCGAATGCGTTTCTTAGCGGGGAAGAATCGCGGCAAGTATACTCCGATTTCGGGCCGCCACGGAAGAGCCTAGAAGGAAATGAGGAAATGCCCCTATGTTTGCAGCTTCCTGCGAGCTCTAACGCGACGGGGACTGACCTGATTTTTTCCCGAATTTCGCGGGAATGAGTCTTTCAACAGCCGCGCCTGTTAACAACAACTATCAATTTCGAAATGCGGAGACCCTCTGCGAAAGTGTTGAGCACCGCGCTATCCCACTGGGGCTGCCAGTCAATATAATCAGGTTCGGTAGGTGCCGCGAGGTATTCCTGTCATGCGGTCTCCCCACTAGCCCTTGGGGGGCGTTGGAAATGAACGATGGCGAAGTGTCGCAAGTCGAGAGCCTTGATCGAGGTCTATTCGTCGGTAACCCAGCGATGCCAGTTTTCTAACTCTTCCGGCACGGATAGTGAAGATTGTTCCGCCAAAGCCCAACCTGATGATAATGGGGTGCTTCAGGTCGGAGGCTTAGTAGCGAACTCCAGAGAATGTGAGAACACAGGTCCACAAGCCGCACAACAGATCAACCCCGCTCGAACAACTCCTCGCGCCCGATCCATGGGAATAGCCGAGGTTGCCAAAGGTGAGGCGCACCATTGGGCATGAGTAGAATACAACCAGAATGCCCCGAACCAGACCTTTCTGATCGGTTGGTAGCTGCCGATGTCCTTCTCCGCGAAGAGCCAGACGAGGAAGAAGACGAAGAGGAAGACGAAGACGACGGCAAAGATGATGACGATGATGACGACACGACCGACGACGGCTACTCGGAGTGAGCGTGCCCTTATTTACTTCAGTGGGTGACGGATGAAGCGTGAACATTTCGTCAAGGTAGTCGAGGAGGCGCTCGACTCACTCCCACAAGAATTTCGTAGTCGCATTCGTAACGTTGCGGTTCTGGTAGAGGATAAGCCGCCGAACCAGCCGTCACCGCAATCGGGGCAGCGAAAGCGGCTGCTTCTGGGTGTCTTCCATGGCGTGCCCACGACCAAGAAAAGCATATTTAACCTACCGTCAGGACCCGATCACATCGTGCTTTATCAGAAGAACATTGAAGCGGTCTGCTCCAGCGAGGCCGAAGTCCGCAAACAAATCCGACTCACTGTCATCCATGAGCTGGGTCACTATTTCGGGCTAGATGAGGAACACCTGAAGGATATTTAGCTCTCGTCGCCAACTACCTCGCAAAGCAGGTGCATGGCGAACAATAGGATTGCCGAAATTCCGGACTCAGTTTCCATTACTCATGTCATTACGTCGCCTCTATTCGTGCTCGACACCCGAGAGTTTCTGGAATCAAATGTGCTCTAAATGTCCATGACATCACGCCTCCGACTGAGTGCAGCTTTATCGGTGCGCTACTCACTTATTGTTGCGACCGCGACTCTTGCAGTTGCGCTGTTCAGGTTGGAGATGAATCGAATCTTCGATGGGTACCAAAATCCGACTTGGTATTTATCGCTGGTTCGAGCGCCGATATTCGGCTTGGAGTGGTTCGTCCTAATATCGGTATTTACGATGGTCGGCCTGGGGGATGGCGAGCTATTTGTCAGGAGCGATTCTGTACACGAGGATGCATCCTACGCAAGGAAGGCGAACTCGACGGCTCGGCTTGTTGGAATTTCAGCGGTCGTCGCATTTGTCTTGGCACTCTCAGCTTGGCTCGCGCTAGATTTTAGTGACTCCATCTTTCAATCTCGGCTACTCCCATGGACTGTTCCCATCATCGAGCTACAAAAAGTTGGATTCGTGCAGGCGGCGAGAATGTTCCCTTGCCGAGCGGAAGGGTTCGATACTGGGTGCGAATGGTACAAAACGCTTCCTACGTTTGTGGCAGCGAATGCCGCCGCTTATCTGCCTGTTGCTCTTGTTAGCGTGTATTCGTATCGCAGGTCTGAGCGTCTGAGAACAGTGATACAGCGCGGTCTGCACTCGTTCGTTCGATGGGGCGCGGGTTTCGCAAGCGTTGGGCTTTGCTTGCGCCTGTTCGTGGCAAAGTGGTGGCCCGGCATCGATACCCCGTTGGGAAAGGGCCACGCAGGCCGAATGCTGTGGGTTGCCGTGGACGACCTGACGGGAATGCTAGGGCTTGTGCTGTTCTTGGCAATGCCGTTCTACATTTACCAAGGTCTTCGCGTTGCTCGAAATGTGACTGAGACAAGGCGGTACTTGACTGACTTCACATGGATGGCTTCGCTCTTCGTGTGTTCATTGATTCTGGCGAGCACGAGCGTGTATGGCTGAAATTGAGGCCACTGCGTGCAGATTGCGACCGCGATTCGTTTGTGGTAGCTTTTGGCAAGAAATCTGGAGGGACGGACTCCGGTCTGGTTCGTGCGATGATGCGTTGCCAGTTGGTTTATTATTACACCCTGTCTCGCGCAATGACGGTTGAGCATCCATCGATGATTGTCCTCGGATTAGTCTTCGCAGCGAAGGGTCCGAAACTGGCGACGCTTCAATCTGTAAGGGACACATAGGTGATAGAAGGTGGTTGGCCATGGTAATCACCGCGTGGGTGATCTCGCTTCTGGCAATCCTGATGACTCCCATCCTTCCGATCAGGTTCCGCAAAAGGTGGGTAGCCGCCTTCAACTTAGCCGTCACGAATCGAATCACGAGCCGATTCGCCGCCCGATTACCCGGCTTCGGTATCCTTACACACGTAGGCCGAAAGTCAGGCAAGGTCTATCGGACGCCCGTAAATGTTTTTCGAGCGCCGGAGGGATTCCTCATTGCACTCACCTATGGACCGGATAGCGAATGGGTAAGAAACGTAGTCGCCGCTGGGGGCTGCCAGCTTGAGACCAGCCGCGTGCGGTATCAACTTTCCTCACCAGCCGTCGTGCATGACCCCTCTCGGCGACGATTCCCGCCTTACGTGCGTCTAGTACGAAGAGAGACCCCCCGGCTCTGCCGGGGAGGCAGTAAAAGTTTGACAGATACAGGAGTCCATCGCGGAAACTCCCTAACGTGAGCCGCCAAGCACACGAAAAGGAGTTTCACGATGGACGAAATGGAAAGCCTAAGCCATACGAAGTGGGAGTGCAAATACCATGTGGTATTCATTCCGAAGTGCCGCAGAAAGACGCTCTACGGGGAACTGCGGCAGCACTTGGGAGAGGTGTTCCGCAAACTGGCCACGCAGAAGGAAAGTCGAATTGAAGAAGGGCACCTTTTGCCCGATCACGTGCACATGATGATCGCGATACCGCCGAAGTATGCGGTGTCGCAAGTGATCGGGTTTATCAAAGGGAAGAGCGCGATTCACCTGGCACGGGTGTATGGGGAGAGGAAGAGAAACTTCGTGGGCCAGCATTTCTGGGCGCGCGGGTACTACGTGTCCACGGTGGGGCGGGATGAGACGGTGATTCGCGACTACATCCGGAACCAGGAGCAAGAGGACAAGCGCTTGGACCAAATGAATCTGTGGCGCTAACCGGTCACCGTTCCGGTGGCCCCAGAACTTCGGGGCCGCGTTAGCGACCCCGCACAGCCGCTTTGAGCGGCTCACAAACTAAAGCCCCCGGCTCTGCCGGGGGATATTTACTCCTCGGAATCATTGGTGCGAACGATTTCATGCAGGCTTCAAATTCGCAATTCGCCTAGTTCCCTATGTACTACTATCAACTTTCGTTGCCAGCCGTGCTATCTAAGTTGTAGTAACTACGTTTGCGGGCGGATTCGATTCTCACCCGCGCCTCCAATTTCCGTCCCGCACAAGCTTCCCGCGAAAAAAACGATGGAGAGCCGGGCGTCCCCGCCCGGCCGCCGAACTGCCGGACGGGCGAGACGCCCGTCGCTCCACCGTCTGACTTATTACGCCTTCACGGCCCTAAATCCGCGTGCACACCGCCTTGGTCTGCGTGTAGAGGTTGAGAACGTCTTTGCCCATCTCGCGTCCCCACCCGGACTGCTTGTACCCGCCAAACGGCAGCGCCGCGTCGAAGATGTTGTAGCAGTTGATCCAGACCGTTCCGGCGCGCAGCAAGGCTGCCGTCCGGTGCGCTTTCGAGACGTCCTTCGTCCAGACGCCCGCCGCCAGACCGTACATGGAATCGTTGGCCCGAGTCAGCAACTCTTCCGGATTGTCGAATGGAATCGCCGCCACCACTGGCCCGAAAATTTCTTCCTGCACGACCCGCATGTTGTCTTTCGTATTCACCAGCACGGTCGGCTCGACAAAATATCCCTTGTCGCCCAGCTTCTTTCCGCCCGTCACTGCGGTCGCGCCTTCCGAAAGGCCGATCTCCAGATAGTTGCACACGCGCTGCAATTGCTCTTCGGAGACCAGCGGCCCCATTGACGTTTTCGGTTCCAGACCCGATCCCACGTCGATTTTTTTCGCCTGCGCTGCCACGCCTTCCACCACGCGATCAAAGACCGGCCGCTCGATGTAGAGGCGCGATCCGGCGCAGCAACACTGGCCGTGATTGAAAAAGATGGCGCTGGCCGCGCCGCCGATTGCGGTGTCCAGGTCGGCATCTTTAAACACGACGTTCGGCGACTTGCCGCCGAGTTCGAGCGAAACCTTTTTTAGATTTCCGGTGGCCGCGTGCACGATCAACTTGCCCACTTCGGTCGACCCGGTAAACGCGATCTTATCGACCAGATCGTGCGCCGCCAGGGCCGCGCCCGCCGTCTCGCCATATCCCGGGACGATGTTGACCACGCCATCCGGAAATCCGGCTTCCATGATCAGCTCGCCCAGACGCAGCGCGGAGAGCGGGGTCTGCTCGGCCGGCTTCAACACCACCGTGCATCCTGTCGCCAGCGCCGGCGCCAGCTTCCACACCGCCATCAGCAGAGGGAAATTCCACGGGATAATCTGCCCCACGACGCCCACCGGCTCGCGCAGCGTATAAGCGTGGTAGTTGACGCCGGGGGTATACAGCACCGACAGCGGAATGGTTGTGCCTTCGAGCTTGGTCGCCCATCCAGCCATGTAGCGGAACATATCGACGGCGAGCGGAACATCGGCGGCGCGCGCCACGGTGAGAGGCTTGCCGTTATCAAGTGTTTCCAGTGTCGCGAATTCTTCGATGTGCTCTTCCAGCAAGTCGGCTAGTTTCCACACCAGCTTGCCGCGATCGGAGGCCGTCATGCGCGACCAGGGACCGCTGTCGAACGCCTTGCGCGCGGCCTTTACCGCCAGGTCAATGTCCTGCCGATCGCCTTCCGCAATCTGCGCCAGGACTTCGCCGGTGGCTGGGTTATAGGTTGGGAAAGTTTTGCCCGAGACGGCAGTTACCCACTTGCCGTCGATCAGCATTTTGCGCGGCTTCGCGATGAAGTCGCTGACGCGTGAATCAATCTGGATTGGCGAAACTGCAATTCCCATACATCCTCCTTCTTGGAACAAGATCGTGTGATGAAGTTGGTTGCGGCGAAATGACCCTGAAAGATACTAGTCCCGCGGCATGGAGAAGGCAACTGGGGAGGCGGAATCATCACTTTCGGCGGGTTCAAGCATCACTGCATTGGCGGGGACAATGTGAGATTCGTATCAGGTCATCGCTTTAGCGATGACTCCAACTGCGCAACGGAGGACGCCTTCAGGCGCCGGATTTGAATGTCGATTCCCATTATCCGCAACGCCGATCGTTCGGGGTGGGCGACATAGAAGTGGATATCATGCCGCCTGAGCCTCGCGGCGTTCCTCCCAATAGTCCTCAAAGCGTCCATTGAGATGAGAGCAGCGCAGGGCCAGGATGGCGTTGGCTCCCCGGACGGTCCAGAACATTCCCGATTGTTTGAGACGAGAGCCGATCACCGTCTTGCATCCAGCTTCAATCACTCCCGAGCCAACAAACAAGTGTTGGCGGCGAAATTTGGGATAACGCATCCGCTCTGCATTCCTCGCGAAGTAATCGGCCTCGGTGCGAATCTTCTCGTCCATGGCGGGACTGCCGGTGTAGATGGCCCGCAGCGCGCCCACCAGTTTTTCGATTTTCCCCTTGTCCAGCAGGCGCTTCTGGTGGACCTTCATCCAAGCTTTCTGTTGGGCTTCCTCCTGGGGATAGAGTTGGCGCGCCACCGCCCACAGATGCTGGCGAGCATGGTAGAGATCGACAATCTGGATGGCCCCCGGAAAGTGTTCGGCGACTAGATTCCGTATCCATTCCGCGCCGTCCCCGATGACCACCTTCTTTTTCGCTCGGTTCCAACCTCGTGTTAGAGCTTCCCGATAGATGCGCTTGCCAAACTCTTCTGCGGTTTCGATGGCCCCGGTGTAGGTGGTGGAATCCGGATCGCGGAGAGCGAAGCCTTCCTCGTCCCAGGTGGTTTGCGTGAACACACATCCTAACTTGACCTCCCGGGTATGCGCGGGTTGACCGTCGGCCTTGCCTTGTCGACCCAAAGTCTCTTTCTTCACCACAGGGACTCCGGTCCCGTCCATTTGCACATACAAAATGGGAATCGGTTCACCGGCGATGACCGGCAGATCCAACTGGAGAGCTTTCTGGATCTCTCCTTGCTCGCTCTGGGCGATATCGCCTCCGATGGCCTCGGCGATACGCTCCACGGATTTGGTGGTCACCTCCAAACCGGCCAGTAGCTGCATCTGCTCCCGACCATGATCGAAGGGAGCCTCTTGGCCCACCAGAGCATGCATGCGGCGCACCCCGGGAGAAAACTCCGTATTTTCGATATCCAGTTCGACATCCACCGGAAACTGGCCAAGGTGACACTGGGAGCACAAATAGTAGGGGCGGGCAATGCGCACCGGACCGACAATCGTCAGGATGGGTTTGAAGCGGATTTCCCGGTATTGGGCGGGATGGCCGCATCGGCACGGCCACTGACGCTGATCCGCCTCCGGGATTTCGAATTGCAGCAGTTCGCTTAAGGCGGCGGCGCCGGCTTGGTGGAGAGCCGTTCGCAAGGCCGGACTCAACGGCTTCCAGATCGGTGCGGCCATCCTTGCCGGCGTTGTGCAAAGATACGGCCGAGCAGTTGGTTTACTTCCCGGGCCACTTCCTGATGGATCGCAGCAGCCGTTTTTTTCCCTGCTCCGTCCAGCCCCCACGTTCCTGCGCGACCGGGCGCAGTCGACAGATCCTGTCGTTGAGAGCGACTAGGTCCGCTGAGCTTCTGGAAGCGGTGAAACTCGGCGACTTCTTGCTGCGCCTTGCGGAGCGCGGTCGGATTGGGAAAGGTTTCCGTCACCGTCTTGCCGGACACGCGGCGCGTGAGGCGAAACTGTGGATCGTGTCCCGGGTCGTTGTGTTTAGCGCAGTGGCAGGAAGGCTTGCCGCAACGTCGGGTCACGGCAGTGATGGAGCCGGGTCGCAGATCACCCAAGCGGAGGAACTCTTCCATGAGCTCGGATCTTTGGGTTTCCAAAGCGGCGAGGTCATCAGACATAAGGGTCTCCTTTTCTATAGCGCAACTAGTCTGTACGTATAGAGACGCTCAGAATCATGCCATAAAAAAAGGAAACCCGCTAGGTGACCCTTCCATGTCGCCCGCCCGATCGTTCGCACGTCATTGCCAGCGAGCGGACCTTTTTCGTGACGTCCTCGACTTGGGGCAAATGCGGACTCCTGCAATCTACTCGTGCCGCCGGATTATTGGCCGGATTATTGATTGGTGTGCTCTATCACTATCGCAGGGAGAGAAAAGAGAAAACATGTTCTCCACGAATTTGTGATCATGCCCGACCACTTCCATTTGCTGATCACGGTGGGCGCTGAGATGACCATAGAGAAGGCGGGTCAGATGATCAAAGGTGGATTTTTTTCTTTTCGGGCAGGGCGCGAACTCGGGTTGCGCGCCCCGGTTTGGCAGAAAGGATTTTCCGAAGTCCGGGTGAATGAGCGAGAGGCCTTTCTGGGACTGCGCGAGTACATTCACGCGAATCCGGTGAAGCGGTTCCTGGTGGCGGCGGGGACAGATTATCCGTATTCGTCGGCACATTCAGATTTTGAGCTAGATGCGCCCCCGCAGCGCCTAAAGACGGTACGGCTTGCGGCATCGCTAAAGCGATGCCGTGATACGAATCGCATTCCATTATGCGAATCGCACTTGCATTGTACGAATCGCATTGCACGCGGCTGTCCGGGTGCTGCTCGGCAACCACCGCACTACCTACTTGATGTCTTTCATCGCCATGAGCGAACTGAAGTCGCGGCCGGAGGGCTCAACGGCTCGCGCTACCACTCCGCCAAAAGCGTCGCGAAATTCTGGAAACTTTGCCACCAGTGCTTTGATAACGGCCGTATTTTCCTGAAATGTGTGCGCTGTATCCGATACATCCGCGGCCTGATAGCTTACTTCCACGTCAAGATCGTTGCCCACCGCGCGCAGAAAAACTTCGGTCAAATGATAAATCTTGCCACCGGCGCTCATATCCACGATAGTGCCGTTAGCGGGCAAGTCGGTGAGTTGCGTCGCTTGGGCGTCATCGTAGAGTTTGTCGGTGGCGAGCGTGCTCATGAAGTCCACTGGAGAGGACAGGGCAATCGCTTCGCGATAATATAGCCAGGCGTTGTGATTTTGAGCTTTAGCCTTGAAATCGCGGGCGCGCTGGGTGAACCATGCGGCATCGTGTCCCGACGCCTGTGAGGACTTGGCAAAAAACCCTGCCAGTTTCCAGTCGGCGCCTGCCTGCTGCAGGACCAGCGTCAGCGTCATTGCAGCTCCGCCGCCGTTCAAGTCGAGAATGGTGACGCCGTACTTGCCGGGTGGCAGATTGTTCAGGACAAATACGGCACTATCCTTGGTCTGACCGGACTTGCCAAATACTCCGCACAGAAATTCAGCGCGCGCCAGCGGTTCTGCGCTATCGGTGGTAAGTAAAAAGGGCGGCCGCACCGTAGCGTTTGCGCCAGTGAGGACCGCCTGGTTCTCTTTGACTGCGGCTGCGATGCCAGTAAAGCTTGCCGTCACGGAGGCGATAGAGTTCTGCCGCAGGCCAGCCGTATCCCCGCGCGCCGACATTTCGAAATAGCGCTTGGCCGAAGCTTCGAGCCCGCTTCGTACGGAATCATCCATATCCGCGGCGCTCTGGCAGGTCTGGGACTGGGCGCAGACCGAGGCTCCCAGTAGCGCCAGCCACAGCCATCTTCCCTTGTGCCGAAGATTCCGCAACGCCGATTCCGAACGAATACCCGAAGTCATGCCCAAAGGGAAAGCCTCCGGTGGCATTCTACGCGCAGTTAAAGCCGAGGATGGTCTAAATGCTTGCAAGAGCAATACCTGCAATGGGACGTTCGTAATCAAATACGCAAGAAATCAGGCCGTCCGGCGTTCAACCAGCAGTGGTAATATCAGGCAGGGCAGAGCGGCCGCGGAACCGGCAGTTGCTCGCGGAAACGGGGCATATATCTGATGTCGCGCGCACGCAAATGGATGGCTTTGGGGCTGGTGCTGGCAGCTCCGGTCGTGCTTGCGCAGAGCTCTCCCGCTCCGGCCGCTGCCCAGCCCGCCACGTCGACACCCCCGCCACACCACAAGTCCCACAAGTCCAATAAAACCCCGAAGCCAATCGTGCTTCCGCCGCTACCGAGTGGTCCGCTGAGTCAGTTACCGATGGACCAGATTCCGGCCACGAAGGCAACGGTCAGCTTCGAGGGCGGCCTGCTGACGATCTCGGCTCAGAATTCGACTTTAGGCGAAATCCTGCGCGATGTGCGCAAGCTCACCGGGGCTTCGATTGAGATTCCTCAAGGATCTGCCGCTAGCGAGCGAGTGGTCACTCACCTCGGCCCGGGAGCGCCACGGGATGTTATGGCCGGATTGCTTAACGGCTCCAGTTTTGATTACGTGATGCTGGGTTCAAGCTCAGATCCCACGGCTATTTCGAGCGTGGTACTTCTGGCGAAGCCCTCGTCGTTGGGAGATAAGCCGGGAGATAACCGGACCGCCGTGAATGGGTTCCAGGGTCCTATGGGAGCGATTCCGCCAAACGGTGGTCCGCCGCAACCCTTCAATCGGCAACAAATTGCCCAGATGCCGGGACAACTCGTGAATGGGCAACCGGCGAATGCCCAAGACGATAGCAAGGACGACGATACTGACACCGCCGACGACAATGCCGACGACCAGGCCCAGGCGGGACAGTCCAACATGAACGGCGCCAATGGGCAGGACCAGCAGCAACAGCCCGACCCAAATCAGCCCAACGCGGGGCCGAAGACTCCTGAGCAGATTCTGGAGATGCTCCAAAGACAGAGACAACAACAGGCGGGTCCGGCCGCGCCGGGCGCGCCTCCCCCCCAGCCTCCACAGCCGCCCCAAGAGTAGCCGTGCATTTCGGGGCATCCTGGCAGGCAACCTTGGGCACACAATTCCACTGGATTCAACGTGGGTCGCAAGCGCGCGTTTAGTCGCCGCTTACGGGGCTTTGGTGGGGCACCAACGCCTGAAGAGCGTTGGACGGTCGGGAGGGGTTGACGACGGCCAATATGCCGCAAATCGCGCAATACGCGCCGAAAACACCCAAAATTACAGCTAAGATTGCGGTGCTACTGATCAGAAAAGCTACGAAAAGTGCGCTCACGTTACCGGCCCTTGCTGGCAGCCACCCCTAAGCGCGCGGCTGCAAATGTTTTACCCGATCTTTAGGACAATATCCGCATTTGACCCCCGCCGCTGTTAGCAAATAAGATACGGGAATCGGACTGCGTATCTCCACTCTCCAACATTTCTTAGGACCCGTCCACGTTACGGAAGTCCATAAAGTAATAGGTAAATGGCCATCACCAGCATTTCGGTGCGCGGGGCGCGCCAGCACAATCTGAAGAATATTGACGTCGAGATTCCGCGCAATACTTTGACGGTCATTACGGGTCTGAGCGGCTCCGGCAAATCCTCGCTCGCTTTCGATACCATTTACGCCGAAGGCCAGCGGCGCTACGTCGAAACGCTTTCCGCCTACGCTCGCCAGTTTCTCGACCAGATGGAGCGCCCCGACGTCGACTCTATCGACGGCCTTAGCCCCGCGATTTCCATCGAGCAGAAAACCACCAGCCGCAGTCCGCGCTCCACCGTCGGTACCATCACCGAAATCTACGATTATCTGCGCCTGCTCTACTCTTCCATCGGAGTGCCCCATTGCCCGAATTGCGGCAAGCCCATCACCCGCCAATCCGCTGAGCAAATCGTCCAGCGCGTAATGTCGCTGACGCCCGATGACCGCGTCATGATCATGGCGCCCATCGTTCGGGGCCGCAAAGGCGAATTCAAAAAAGAAATGGAGAAACTCATCCAGCACGGTTTCTCACGCGCCCGCGTCGATGGCGAACTGGTGAACCTCGAGGACGATCTCGCGCTCGACAAGCGCAAGAATCACACCATCGAAGTCGTCGTGGATCGCTTGCTGGTCAAGCCCGGAATCGAACACCGCCTCGAACTCTCGGTCGGACTGGCCATGAAACTCGGCGGTGGTCTCGTGCTGGTAGCGGTCGTCAACGGAGACGAGACGCTCTATTCCGCGCGCCTGGCCTGCCCCGACTGCGGCATCAGCGTTCCGCAACTCGAGCCGCGATCGTTCTCGTTCAACAGTTCCTACGGAGCTTGTCCCGAGTGCCACGGCCTCGGCAGCCGCTACGACTTGGATCCCGGCAAAGTAATTGTCGATTGGTCGAAGCCACTCCTCGATGGCGGCCTGGGCCCCGGTTCGTCATCGCAGAACCTGCTTCGCAGTTTGCAGTTGCTCGTCCTGGCCTACGGTTTCGACTTGACGACGCCCTTTGAGAAATTTCCCGACAAGATTCAGAACCTGCTGCTCTACGGCGAGCCGCAGCGCGGGGGCAAAACTGGTTTTCTTGGGATTCTCGGCCACCTCAAGCAGAATCTCGAAGCCTCCACGTCCGATACTTACCGCGAATATCTGATGGATTTCATGTCGGCCACCGAATGTTCGATTTGCCACGGCAAGCGTCTGCGTCCGGAAAGCCTGGCCGTCAAAGTGAATGGCATGTCGATAGCCGATTTCACCAGCCTTCCGATTGCGCGCGCGCTAGAAGCCGCACGCGACATCAAGCTGACCGGCAGGGAACTGACCATCGCCGGACGCATCGCGCACGAAATCACCCAACGCCTCGAATTCCTACACAACGTAGGGCTAGGTTACCTGCAGCTCGGCCGTTCCGCCGCCACACTTTCGGGTGGAGAAGGCCAACGCATCCGCCTCGCTACGCAAATCGGCTCCAAACTACGGGGTGTTCTGTATGTCTTGGACGAACCGTCGATTGGCCTGCATCACCGCGACAACGGACGTCTTCTCGCCGCGCTGGAAAACTTGCGCGACCTCGGCAATACTGTGCTTGTAGTGGAACACGATGAAGAAACTATTCGCCGTGCCGACTATGTCATCGACCTCGGCCCCGGCGCTGGTCGTCACGGCGGCGAATTGGTCGCCAGCGGAACGCCCGCCGAAATCATGAACTCACCCGCGTCCCTGACCGGCGCCTACATCGCCGGACGCCAGCGGATTGCCATGCTTCCCGAGCGCCGCAGCCCGAATGGCAAAGCCATCGCGGTTCTAGGCGCGCGTGAGAACAACCTCAAGAACCTCGACGTAGCGTTTCCGCTCGGCGTGATGACGGTTGTGACCGGTGTTTCCGGCTCCGGCAAATCGACCCTGGTCAACGACATTCTCTACCGCGCGCTCGCTAGACAACTCTATCGTTCACGCGAGGAACCGGGCACGCACAAAGCCATCACCGGAGCGGAGTTGATCGACAAGGTCATTCGCATCGACCAGTCCCCCATAGGCCGCACCCCGCGCTCGAATCCGGCAACTTATACCGGAATATTCGCCGCCGTTCGCGACCTCTACGCCATGCTGCCGGAATCGCGCGAGCGCGGATACAAACCCGGACGCTTCTCCTTCAACGTTTCCGGAGGACGCTGCGAAGCTTGCCAGGGTGAAGGCCAGCGCCGCATCGAAATGAACTTCCTGCCCGACGTCTATGTGCAGTGTGAAGTCTGCGGCGGACGCCGCTACAACCACGAAACTTTGTCGGTTCATTACAACGGCTATTCCATCGCCGACCTGCTGGAAATGCCCGTGTCGGACGTGCTCCAGATTCTGGAAAATATCCCGCAGGTCAAGCAAAAGCTGCAAACCCTGGTCGACGTCGGCCTCGGATACATTCACCTCGGTCAATCTGCCGTTACCCTCTCGGGCGGAGAAGCCCAGCGCATCAAGCTGGCCCGCGAACTCAGCAAGCGCCAGACCGGAAAAACTCTTTATTTGCTGGATGAGCCGACAACCGGATTGCACTTCGACGACGTGCGCAAATTGCTCGACGTCCTGCATCGTCTAACGGATCTGGGAAACACCGTCATCATCATCGAACACAACCTGGATGTCATTCGCAACGCCGACTGGATCCTTGATCTCGGCCCCGAAGGCGGAGAAGAGGGCGGCCGTATCGTGGCCCAGGGCACGCCCGAGCAAGTCGCACGCGTGAAAAAGTCCTACACTGGCCAGGCGCTAACCGCGTATTTCAATGGGTCGGCAAAGAACGGGTCAGGCAAGAATGGAGCGGCAAAGAACGGGTCGGAGAAAAATGGCTCGGCGAGAAACAGCTCATCAAAAAGCGTGCTCGCGCCGACCGGCACTGGAGAACTAGCGTGAGCCTTCCGCCTGACGATCCGCTAGTTCAAGTGCCAGTGCCGCAGCCTACGGACCCGCTCGTGGAGGGACGGCCGTCCTCGCCCGTCCGCGTAGGGACAGCCGCCCCTGGCTGTCCAGCCGAGCAAAGCCCGGCAGATGCCGGCGGCCATGGCGACTCTGGATTTTCTTCAGCCACCAATGACGGCCAACCTGCCCAAATCCTTCCGGCGGCACCCGCGAATCCCACGTCGAATGATCCGGCGTGGAATGGATGGGATGTCCTCCGCCTCACATTCCTCACCATCGTTGCGCTCTTCGTCGGTGTGTTTGCCGTGTTGTTCATCGCTCGCGCCTGGGTGTACCCTCACCGCGCTCTCGGCGAAATCGCCCGGGTCCCGCTGGTCGTCGTTGCTGGACAAGCCCTGGCATACCTTCTCATCCTCGCGTACATGTATGTGCTCGTAGCGCGCGAGCGCCGTCGCCCCGATTTTCTTACGGCTATCCACTGGAACTGGCCTCGCAATATTGCGGGTTACGTGTTGGCGGGTTTCGTCCTTTCGCTGGCCTTACAAGCTGTGGCGCATCTGTTGCCGATTCCGAAAGACCTGCCGATCGACACTTTCTTCCGCACTCCCGCCGAAGCTTGGGCGCTCGGCATCCTCAGCGTTACGCTCGCGCCCCTGATGGAAGAGCTCTTTTTTCGCGGCTTTCTTTATCCTGTGCTTGCGCGTCGCCTCGGTTTGCCAATTGCCGTTTTCCTGACCGCGCTCGGTTTCGCCCTGTTGCACGGCGCGCAACTGGGGTTCGCCTGGGGACCGGTGCTCGTGATCTTCCTGGTCGGCCTGGTCCTGACTATGGTCCGAGCCAGAACAAATTCCGTAGCCGCCGGTGTTCTCATCCACATGGCTTACAACGGAACCATCACCGTAGCCATGTTCGCCGCCACCGACGGATTTCGGCATCTGGAGAAGTTGAATTAGTGAAGAAGGTGCCAGGTGACAGGTGTCAGGTCTCAGGTCAGGGCTTCGGTGTCCCGGTTTAGCTCCCTGAGAGTCGAGTTGGCAGTCATCACCAGTTCCCTATACCCTGAGACCTGAGACCTGACACCTGAGACCTAAAACCTAAGACCTGAGAACTGAACTTTCATGTCCACTGCACGACAAGAATTATTAAAACTGCTAGCGCAAAAATCATTTCGCCTGGGCGAATTCAAGTTGTCGTCCGGCAGTACCAGCGACTATTACATCGACTGTCGTACCACAACGCTCGACGCTCGCGGCGCACAACTGGTCGGCCAAGTCTTCCTCGATGAAATGCGCGGCCAAGGCTGGCACGCCGACGCCATCGGCGGACTGACCATGGGCGCCGATCCCATCGTCGTGGCCGCAGCCGTCATCAGCGGCACTCTGCACGGCTTCCTCGTGCGCAAGGCGGAGAAGCAGCACGGCACCGGCCAACGCATCGAAGGCTTCCGCGAAAAGGGCGCCAGGGTCGTAATCGTGGACGATGTCTGCACTACCGGCTCCTCCACCGTGCAAGCCATCGAAGCTGCCCGAGAATTCGGTTTCGAAGTGGTCGGCGCAATGTGCCTGGTAGAGCGCGATGATGCCCACGGCCGCCCCAATGTGGAAAAAGCCGCTGCGCCCGCGAATTTCGTCTCGATCTTTACCGCAGCCGATGTGCGAAAAGAGCACTTAGCAATTAGCACTTAGCATTTAGGCCGGAAGGGTTGTGTTACGGTCTTGGCTAATGGCTAACTGCTAATTGCTAATGGCTGACCGCTAAGTGCGCACTGAGAACTGGGAACTGAGAACTGACGTGATTCAAACCCTGGAATGGACGCAATCCGGCGTAGTCTTCATCGACCAGACGAAGTTGCCCACCGAAGAAGTGTATGTAACCTGCACCACGCACCAGCAGGTCGCCGACGTGATCCGCAACATGGTGGTTCGCGGAGCGCCCGCCATTGGCGTTGCCGCTGCCATGGGCATCGCCCTCGGCGTAAGAAATTCCAAAGCCGAGAATGGCGCCGATCTCAAAAAGGATTTCGACCAGATTTGCGAAACCATCCGCCAGACACGCCCTACCGCCGTCAACCTGTTTTGGGCGATCCGCCGCATGAGTGAGAAATTTGAAATCCTTCGCATCCGTCCCATAGCGCAGATCCAGCAAGCATTAATCGAAGAGTCCCAGCGCATGCACGCCGAAGACATCGCCGCCAACAAGGCTATGGGACGCTACGGCGCCGAACTGATGCCATCGAGCGGTGGCGTGCTCACCCACTGCAATGCTGGAGCGCTAGCGACCGCCGGTTACGGCACTGCGCTAGGCGTAATCCGCGCCGCCGTCGAAGCCGGCAAGAAGATTCACGTATACGCCGACGAGACACGCCCCTTCCTGCAAGGCTCGCGCCTCACCGCGTGGGAGTTGATGAAGGACGGCATCCCCACCACCGTCATTTCCGACAACATGGCCGGAGTCATGATGCAGCAGGGCAAAATCGGAGCCATCGTCGTCGGCGCCGATCGCATCGCCGCCAATGGAGATGTGGCCAACAAAGTCGGCACCTACACCGTAGCCGTCCTCGCCAAAGAGCACGGCATCCCCTTCTACGTAGCCGCGCCGATTTCAACCGTCGATCTCGCTACGCCCGACGGCAGCAAAATTCCCATCGAGCAGCGCAACGCCAGAGAGGTAACGCACATCGCCGGCAAGCAGATGGTTCCCGACGGAGTAGAGGTTGAAAACCCAGCTTTCGACGTAACTCCGGCAAAATACATAACCGCCATCATCACCGAACGAGGGGTGGCCCACGCCCCTTACGGAGAATCGCTACTAGAGCTTGCGGAGTCGACGTAATAAGCTTGCGCGGGGACGCACTTACATCTTCCGTCCATTGATGTAGAGTCGAGTCTGCTAGAGTTACAGCGGAACGCCATGCCTTTCTGTCGTTTTCAAATCGATGTGGATGCGCCGCCGTATGTTGTTGCCGAACGGCTTCGGTCGATAGTGCGGGACAAGCCAACGTTCTCGGAATCTTTGGGCACGATGTTCCGGTTAGATGGCCCAGGAGGCTCCCCGTTCATTGGTTCCGTGGAGGACGAATCGTTCAAGCTACGAAGAAATATTCGTTATCGTAATTCGTTCTTGCCGATGATCAGGGGTCATATCACACCGAATGTTGTCGGTACGCGAGTTTGCGTGACAATGTTTCTCCACCCGCTCGTGGCTCTCTTTATGATCTTCTGGCTCGGGATGGTAGGATTCGGCGCAGTTTCAACCCGATCGGCGTCTTCCATTATTCCTGGAGGAATGTTCATCTTTGGCGTTGCGCTTACTGTCGGAGCTTTTATTCCAGAAGCGATAAAGGCGAAGAACTTGATTTTTGATGCTGTAACCAATACAGCAGCCGGCGCCCTGCAGGGAACAGCTCCGATTGACCGCGGGCGGTAATCCAAAATCTCTGATGCCGCCAATTGCCCAATCACAACTGGCCTTCCAAAGCGGCGGCAAGCCCATTCGCCTAGACGCCTACTTGCCAGAATCGTCCGCCAGCCCAGTCCCCGCCGTGATCGCGCTCTACGGCGCCGGGGGCAACGTCTCCGGCATGGAGCGCTACGCCAGCACGTTAGCGGCGCATGGTTTCGCCGTTTACCTGCTCCATTACTTTGACCGCACCGGCACCGAATCCGCCGACAAGCCGACGATCCTGCGCAATTTCCCGGTATGGATGAAAACCCTCTGGGACGCAATCAGCTTCGTCGAAATGCAGCCGCAAGTGCACGGCAAGCGCATCGCTCTGCTCGGCTTCTCGCTGGGGGCCT
This sequence comes from uncultured Acidobacteriaceae bacterium, assembly GCA_963730845.1. Classification (GTDB taxonomy): domain Bacteria; phylum Acidobacteriota; class Terriglobia; order Terriglobales; family Acidobacteriaceae; genus Acidiflorens. The sequence goes on from CAVSTM010000017.1 coordinate 418,885, forward strand.
ACCTCTCGCTCGCCAACTCAGCCATCGACCACCGCGTGCAAGCCGTCGTCGAGTTCTTCGGAGGCATGCCGAAAGAGATGAACCTCTTCATGCGACGCCTCTGCCCCGTGCTCATCCTGCACGGCGAGGCCGATTCGACCGTCCCCGTCGAGGAAGCCTACCAGTTGCAGAAGTTACTGGAGAAGAAGGGAATCCCCTACGAAATCAAAATCTATCCCGGAGCCGACCACGGCTTCGAGGACCAAAACGTCTGGCACGACGCCGGCTTGAGAAGCCTGCAATTTCTGCAGAAATACCTCAAATCTTAACCACTGAGAACACAGAGGAACACGAAGGACTTCTTTCTCAACCAACGATTGAATTGATCCCAAGCAAAGAGTTTTCCCTTGTGTTCCTCTGTGCCCCCTATGGTTAAGAACCGAACTTTTCCCCTCCACCCGCGTATCATATTCAGGAGGAGTTGTATGCTAGCCTTTCTGCTCTGGTGTTTACTCTTCATCCTCTGCTGGCCCGTGGCCCTGCTGGGGCTGATCCTCTATCCATTCGTGTGGCTGCTGTTGCTGCCCTTTCGCCTGGTAGGCATCGCCGTCCACGGAGCGCTTGCCCTGGTCTGGGCCGTAGTGATGCTCCCTGCGCGCTTGCTCAGCGCTCCGTTTCGTCTTTCCAGAATTTGAATGCCGGATCGCGACCGCCTTCTTGCGCAGCCGGGCATGCCGTCAGGAGGGCGAAGATGAAGACCGATCGCAGAGTTGCGCAACCATTGGCAGAAGCTCACTTATTGCATCCGACTTATGTACGACAGCATCGGTCAGCTTGCGGGTTTCTGCCGGAATCTCGCTTGCCGAAAACATGACGATCAGAATTTCCGGTCGACAGCTTTTGATCGCAGCCGCTACATCGTGACCGTTCATTCCAGGCATGTGGTAGTCAAGAACTACGGCATCAAGCCGAGACATCATCGCCAGGGCTAGCCCCTGTTCCGCAGACACCGCCGTGAGAACGCTATAGCCCGATCTTTCGAGCAACGCTTTCTCATATCGCAGAACGCCGCTATCATCATCGATGCAGAGGATCGTTCGCTTAGACGCTCGATACGCTTGAGCCACTTAGGGCCTCCCGACGGGGGTAGCCCAGCCTCGCCGTGAAAACGGGGGGAAGGCGTCTTGAATGCAATCACGCTGAGCTACCCCATTCGCCTCTTGCTTGAACAACCCCAACCCGATGCGGATATTCTCCGGGAACGCTCCGGCCCTGTCTGTTCAAAATTGAACACTATCGGTTGACAAAGAGTTCTCTTTCATGCAACGTAGCCGATAGCCAGACCTGTGGGACCCTGGCGATTGCATACCAGGCGTCTTGGGAGGCCGCCATGCCCCGTCGCAAAACTCAAAAAACAGTCCAAAAAAAGGTTCAGAAAAAAGTTCGGAAAAACGCGCAGAAGTTTGACGCCCATGCCTTCCTTTCCCGGGTCGGTTCAGGAAGAACGATCCTGCAATATCCCGCGAACAGCGTGATCTACTCCCAGGGAAATCCGGCAGACGCGGTGTTCTACATTCAAACCGGACGAGTGAAGCTCACCGTCGTATCCAAGCAGGGCAAAGAGGCCACCGTAGCGCTGCTGAAAGAGGGCGATTTTGTGGGGGAGGGGTGTATCACCTCCGACCAGTCTTTGCGGACGACATCAGCGCTTGCCATTACAGATTCTTCGGTGCTGAGAATTGAAAAGAAAGTGATGCTCGATGTGCTGCACCGGGAACACGCGTTTTCCGATCTGCTGGTTGCGTTTCTGGTCGTCCGCAACAGTCAGATTCAGGCGGACCTGGTCGATCAGCTCTTTAATTCCGCCGAGAAACGGCTAGCCCGGGCTCTCTTGCTGCTGACTCGTTTTGGCAAAGAAAACAGATTGGAACCTGTGCTGCCAAGGATAAGCCATGAAGGATTGGCGGAGATCGTCGGTACCACCCGAGCGCGAGTTACTTTCTTTATGAATCGCTTCAGGAAGCTGGGCTTCATTGACTACAACGGGGGGTTGGAGGTTCGCAGCACGCTGCTGGACGTAGTGCTCCACGACTAAGGACCCATGCCAAACCCTGAAAACTGACTGTCATTCTTGCATCGTCTTCAGTCCAGAGCTGACCCGCAACTTCGCTTCGGTTGCCCTCTGGACGTCGTCAGCCGTCAACCCGGGAGCAATCTCTTCGAGCAGTAAGCCATCCGGAGTCACTCGGATGTAGGCCATCTCGGTGACAATCGTGTCCACGACCTTTACGCCGGTCAGGGGCAGAGTGCATTTCTTCAGAATCTTCGGCTGCCCGTCTTTGGTCGCGTGTTCCATGGCGATGATCACGCGCCTTGCTCCCGCAACCAGATCCATGGCGCCGCCCATGCCTTTGACCATTTTTCCGGGAATCATCCAGTTGGCAAGGTTGCCGAGTTCGTCCACTTCCATGGCGCCGAGCACGCTGAGGTCAACATGGCCGCCGCGAATCATGGCGAAAGAATCGGCGCTCGAAAAATATGCGGTGCCCGCCATCTCGCTGACCGTTTCCTTTCCCGCGTTGATCAGGTCCGCGTCTTCCGTGCCTTCGACCGGGTACGGCCCGATGCCCAGCATCCCGTTCTCGGATTGAAGAATCACGTCCATGCCCGGCGGAACATAATTGGCAATCAGCGTGGGCAGCCCGATGCCGAGGTTGACGTAGAATCCGTCGCGCAATTCGCGGGCAATACGCTTCACGATGCGTTCGCGTTTGTCGGTATCTTTTGGAGTCTTGGGTAAAGTTGACATTGTTTTCGTCGATTCTGGTCGGTGATGAGGAGGAAAGTCGTTGGTCGTTAGTCGCCGGTCGTTGGCAACCTTAAATACCTACTCTGACTTGCGAACGACTAACGACCAACGACCGACGACTGTTTCGCTACCTCGCTGCCGCCGATTTCGTCACAGTCCGTTTTTCTATTCTCTTCTCGAACACCTCACCCTGAAAGATACGTTTCACGAACACGCTCGGCGTATGAACCATGTCAGGGTCCAGTTCTCCAGGTTCGACCAGGTGTTCGACTTCGGCGATCGTGGTCTTGGCTGCAGTCGCCATCATGGGATTGAAATTGCGCGCGGTTTTGCGATAGACGAGATTGCCCCAACGGTCTCCTTTCCAGGCCTTGATGAAGGCAAAGTCGGCTTTCAGTGCACGTTCCATGACGTAAGTGCGGCCGTCGAACTCGCGGGCTTCTTTGCCCTCGGCGACCACCGTTCCAACGCCAGTGGGCGTAAAGAACGCGGGAATGCCGGCGCCCCCGGCGCGAATCCGTTCAGAGAAAGTTCCCTGCGGAACCAGGTCGAGTTCCACCGTGCCGTTCAGGACCATCTGTTCCAGCAGTTTGTTTTCGCCGACGTAGGTTCCTATGTGGCGCCGGATCTGGCCATTGGCCAGGAGCACTCCCACGCCAAAGCCATCGACGCCGGCGTTGTTGCTGATGGTGGTGAGGTTCTTGACGCCCTTGCGGGCGAGAGCGCGGATCAGGTTCTCAGGATTCCCGCACAAACCGAATCCGCCAATCATGATGCTGGCTCCGTTAAACACGTCCTGGATCGCCTCGTCAGCGCTGGCGACAACTTTGTGCATAGCAAGGGAATTCTATAGGAAATTAGGGTGTCGAGAGAGGTCAAAACCAAAATCCACCACAGGGGCCACAGAGACACAGAGAAAGAGACACAGAGATATTCATTTCTTGTTCTTCTCCGTGCCTCTGTGCCTCTGTGGTGGATGTCCTATCGCCCCGATCTCGACGGCTTCGGCGGAAGGGATGGCTTGCTCTTGCGCAACGCGTGTGCGCGTTCGAATTCGGTGGCCAGCTCTCGCGAGTCCAGATTTTCGCGGATGTGCGCCAGCCGCTGCTCCAGCTTCTGCAGCACGTCGGCAAGATTCTTCCTGTTGGTAATGGCGATATCGCGCCACATCGAATACGGACTGCCGGAAATGCGCGTCATCTCGCGCAGTGCCCGTCCGCCGATGTCGAGCACCGGCGCGTTGGGCCCGAATTCGTCGACCAGCGCCGCCGCCAGTGCGGTCGAAAGCATTTGCGGCAGATGGCTGATCCAGGCGCAGAAACGATCATGATCGGCGGCATCGACGACCGCGATTTTGGCACCCATCTTCTCCGTGCAGTGGATAAATTCTCCGCACAATCCAGCGTAAACATTCTGCCCGGGAAGCGGCGTGAAGAGCCAGGCGGCGCCTTCGAAAAGATCGGCATCCGCAAACTCCACACCGGCGTGCTCTTTACCCGCCATGGGATGCCCGGCCAGGAATTTGTGCCCGGCATTTCGTCCGAATGATTTCGCAGCGCGCACGACAACCTCTGCCTTGGTGCTGCCGACATCGGTGACAAGTGTCTTCGGCGGCAGCGCTGGACCGAGCCGTCCGATCAGATCGAGGATGGGGATCACCGGCGTCGCCAGCACCACCAGATCGCTGCCCCGCACGGCATCCGCGGGATTAGCCGTTCCCGAATCAATGGCGCCGCATTGCTCAGCCTTCTCCAAAACCGGAGAGCGATCGCACCCGACAATTCGTCCGGCAAGCAGACGTCTCTTCAGCGCGAGGCCGAGCGAGCCGCCGATCAGTCCGGTTCCGATAATGGTGACTTGTTTGAAGGCCATCGCAGTCAATCGGTGTTGGTCTGTCTTACTCGGCCCAAAGAATGGCCAGTCTTCAGTCCGAAGAGTGCTGGTATTGAAATACTTCGGTCTTCTTTCCCGTGTGCTCAATCGCGGATTCAAGCACGGTGCTACCGATCGCGCGATAGGTGATCCGGGCACTCTATCCGGACGCTCGAAGACTGCTTCCCCGGTCGTAAAGTGAACCAGCGGATAAATCAAAACTTCTCTGTCCTCACGTGCCCCCAATCCCGGATTGAAATGCCACAGACGCAACACCAGGCCCTTAGCGGTCTGTTCGATCACTATGAGCTCATATACCTGGACTTTTCCGCTCTTTATGTACCGGTACATACCCATCATGCTGTCGCCCGCCGGTTCGCTCCAGTGCTCATCGACGATGCCTCCCTCATACTCGCCGCGGTTGTGGCCGGAGATAAATGTCAGATCCGTTAACGCGACATCTGCTATGGGCTTTGCGCTCTTGTCTTGCGCCAGGCAGGCGGACAGCAGGAACAATAGAAGCGATGCAGTGAGTATTTTCATAGGCCTCAGATCTCAGATCGAAGATCGGCGGGCAAGCCGCCGCTACATTGGCAAGCAGTTTACGCGATCTCGCGTCCCACCGCAGGTGCAATCATGCGGAGCTGGTCCATCAACTGCGCAAACTGCTCCGGGTAAAGGGACTGTGCACCATCGGAGAGCGCTTTGTCCGGCTGGTGATGAACCTCTATGAGCATGGCGTCGGCCCCAGCGGCGGCGGAAGCAAGCGCCATGGGAGCCACCTTGTCGCGACGTCCAGTGCCGTGCGAAGGATCGGCGGTCATCGGCAAGTGCGAAAGCTTATGAATGATCGGGATGGCGGATATGTCCATGGTGTTGCGTGTATAAGTTTCGAAGGTGCGGATGCCGCGCTCGCATAAAATGATTTCGTAGTTGCCCCCGGCGAGCAGGTATTCCGCCGAGCACAGGAGCTCTTCGATCGTGGCCGCGATGCCGCGTTTGAGCAGCACCGGCTTTCGAACCTTGCCCAGTTCGCGCAGCAAATTGAAGTTCTGCATGTTACGTGCGCCCACCTGGAAAATGTCCACATAAGGCAACATCAGCTCGATCTGCGAGATCTCCATGACTTCGCTGATCACCAGCAATTTGAAATGATCGCCTGCCTCCCGCAGCAATTTCAGACCTTCAAGGCCGAGTCCCTGAAACGAATAAGGAGAAGATCGAGGCTTGAAGGCGCCGCCGCGCAGAACACGCGCTCCCGCTTTGGTGATCAAGTCGGCAACCGTGAACAGTTGCTCATGCGATTCGACCGAACAGGGACCGGCCATGACGACAATCTTTTTGCCGCCAATTTCAATCCCGTTCGCGAACTTGACCACGGTCCCTTCAGGACGGAAGTTGCGCCCGGCCAGCTTGTAGGGTGAAGTAATGCGGTGAACTTCCTGCACTCCCGCCATCATTTCGACTTCGCGGGTGTCGAAATCATGGGGCACTCCAACCCCACCGAGAACGGTCTGGCGCGCGCCGGTCGAGCGGTGGACTTCAAAGCCGAAATGAACCAGTTGATCGATCACTCGCTGGATCTGATCTTCACTGGCCGAATCTTGCATTGCGACAATCATGAGTGCGCTCGTTTTGCCGCGCCCGAGCACGCTGTAAACTGCACGGCGGCGCGGGTGAAGGTCTAGTCCTCGTATCGCGAATCAATTTCGGCGTCGTGGCCGGCCGGTCCGTCATCGGGAACAATTTCGTGCTTCTGGATGCTGCGCATCACGTCCATAATTCGTTCGTAGATCTGCCCCAGATCGCGCTCGGCTAAGGGACCGGTATTGCTGCGCTGCACATTGGCGATCACCTCGCGCTCGCGCTCGGGTTCGTAGATGGGCAGGCTGGTATTGCGTTTTAATCGTCCAATTTCGACGGCAGCGGCCGCGCGCTCGTTGAGCAGCGCCGCCAGTTTGCGGTCCAGTTCGTCGATTTTCCTGCGCCAATCGGAAATGTCCATAGTGAGCTGCGAGCTACGAGCCGCTAGCGACGAGCGATCTTACGAATTCTGCCACAGTCACGGCTTCTCGTCCGGGATTTTGTTCGATGGCATGGACAATAGCACTGCCGACGACCGCGCCCTCAGCGAATTTGCCGACCGCCGCGAATTGCGCTGTGGTTGAGATTCCAAAGCCGACGGCTACGGGAAGCTTCGTGAAACGGCGGATACGCTTGACGAGAGCCTTGGCGTCTCCGGTCATCTGCTGGCGGGCGCCGGTCACGCCGGTGCGCGAGATCGCATAAATAAATCCAGTCGAAAGCTGCGCAATCAACTTCAGGCGCTGGTCCGTCGAGGTGGGCGCGGCCAGAAAAATGGTTGCCAGGTCATACTTGCGCGCCTCGCGCAGATACTCCGCTGATTCTTCCACGGGCAGATCGGTGATCAGGGTTCCGTCAATCCCCGCCAGTCGCGCCACCTGACAGAATTTTGCCAGGCCCATGCGCAAGATGGGATTGAGGTAGGAAAAAATCACCAGCCCGACGGATTGCGAATGCTCGCGAATTTCGGCGGCAAGCGTGAGCACCTGCTGCAGCGACGTGCCGTGCTTGAGCGCCCGCTCACTGGCGCGCTGAATGACCGGGCCATCGGCCAACGGATCGCTGAAAGGAACGCCCAGTTCAATCACGCTCGCACCCGCGTCGATGGCGGCCAGAATGACCTCGCGCGTGGTCGCGAGGTCGGGGTCGCCGCAGGTTACGTAGGCGATGAGCGCAGGTTTGTTTTCGAAGTGAAAGGGCATCTGAGTTCTAAGAGCACTCACGTCCGTATGTGACGTCCACGTCCCGCCAGGCATCTCGGTTTTGCGAGCTTTGTCTCGTCTCCGGGTATCCAAGATTGAGTCTCTTGGCTGCAAGCCAACAGTATGGGACACGTTTATCGCCGGCGAGAGTCAGTATCTCGCCATCTTTGATGGTCCCGTCAAAGAATCCACGTTGGAATGCCGAGGAACTGGGTCGGACATTCACGGGGCTCACGTAGTCAGTCGTGGCCCCACAATTCCTGATCATCAATGCTGCGACGTAACGGCCGTCGGGAGAGGTTTGTTCGGACACAAGTTCCTCTCCGCATAATGGATCGAAATGCAAAAAACCGCGAGATCCCCGCGCCGAGCGCTGCGATTATTCCGACTGAGATTAGGATGGCCGTGCGCATTAGGTCAGGTCTCAGAGAGCAAGATTCTCTCTCAATATCCCAACATCCTTATCGCCGCGCCCCGAGATGTTGACAATCACAATTTCCGACTTCTTCATTTTCGGAGCGCGCTTGATGACTTCCGCGACAGCGTGCGCGGATTCCAGCGCCGGGATAATACCCTCAGTTCGAGCGAGCAGCACGGTTGCCTCCAGCGCCTCGGCGTCGGAGGCAGGCACGTATTGGGCGCGTCCCGTATCTTTCAACATAGCGTGCTCGGGCCCGATCGACGGATAGTCCAGTCCGGCGGACACCGAGTGCGTAAGCGCAATCTGCCCCGACGCATCCTGCAGCACGTAGGAGTAAGTTCCCTGCAGAACGCCCGGTGAGCCGCCGCGGAAACGCGCCGCGTGGTCCCCGAGCGCTGAGCCGCGCCCGCCGGCCTCGACTCCGACGAGTTCGACTTTCTTGTCTTTGAGGAAGTCGTAGAAGATGCCGATAGAGTTCGATCCTCCGCCGACGCACGCGATGATCGCCGTGGGAAGTTTGCCTTCGGCTTTGCGAATCTGTGCGCGAGCTTCGCGTCCAATCACGCGATGGAAGTCGCGCACCATGGTCGGATAAGGATGCGCTCCCAGCACGCTGCCAAGCAGGTAGTGCGTGGTGCGTACGTTGGTGACCCAGTCGCGCATGGCTTCGTTGATGGCGTCTTTGAGCGTGCGGGAACCAGAGTCAACACCGCGCACTTCCGCGCCCAGCAGACGCATGCGGAAGACGTTGAGCTCCTGCCGGCGCATGTCTTCGGTGCCCATGTAAACCACACACTCGAAGCCGAGCAGAGCGCAGACCGTAGCCGTCGCGACGCCGTGTTGACCGGCGCCGGTTTCCGCGATAACCCGGTGTTTGCCCATGCGTTCGACGAGCAAGGCCTGTCCGAGACAGTTATTAATCTTGTGCGCGCCGGTGTGGAGCAGGTCCTCGCGCTTGAGATAGATTTTTGCGCCGCCAAGTTTTGCGGTCAGCCGGCGGGCGAAGAACAGCGGCGTAGGACGTCCCGCGTATGTCCTCAGTAGAAGGTCGAGGCGCTGCTGGAACTTGCGATCGTGTTTTGCTTTTTCGTATTCGCGTTCCAGTTCCTCGAGCGCGGCCATCAGCGTTTCCGGAACGTAGCGGCCGCCGTAAACGCCGAAACGTCCGGGAACGGCGTCGCTCGTCGAGTTTTTCCGAGTGATCGCCCTGATTGCCGGGGTGGACGGGCGAGGCGCCCGTCGCTCCACTGGACTGCTTGCGGTCGCCATCGTCAGTTTGCCTCTTCCATGGCCCGCACGGCTTGAACAAACGCTCGGATTTTTCGGGAATCCTTTTTGCCCGGTTCCCGCTCGACGCCGGAGGAAACATCCACGCCCCAGGGATGGAGGAGATGGATCGCCTCCTGCACATTGCCGGGGCGCAGGCCGCCAGCTACGATCAGCTTGCTGATGCTGTTGATGATACCGGCCCAGGGCTGGACGCGTTCCCAATCGAAAGGCTGTCCCGTCCCGCCGCGTTCTTGTGCGGTCGAGGAATCGAGCAGGACCCCCGAGATCACGCCGGGCCTGAAGCCGTGGGTTTCCAGAAAGAGGTCGCCGTTCTTGGCGACATGGATTTTGTGTACGCGCTTCCCCTTGTAAGCCTCATCGGGCTCAACCAGTCCCGCAGTAACTGGATCCCAGCCGACAGATTGTTCAGCGGGCGCATCGAAAATCTTCGCCGGCCATGCGCGGAAAATCTTGGGGCGGGGCGATCCGTTGCCGAACTCATGGAAGAGGGCACGGCTGAATTCCGTACTCTCTTCGCCATGCAATTGCACGGCGGTAAGACCTAGCTGGTTCGCGGTGTTACACACATGGTCCACGCTCTCGTTGACGAAAACGCCGACCTTTTCCATGTTCTGCGGTAGCTTGGCGACAATCGAGAGCGCGGTTTCCAAAGTGACGCAGCGCGGGCTTTTCGGATAGAAGATGAAGCCCAGCGCGTTCGCGCCCGCATCGGTGGCGGCGAGCGCGTCGTCGAGGTTCGTCATTCCGCAGATCTTAATCCAAGTCATAAAGGCAGCTGTCAGCTCTCAACTCTCAGTTGTCAGTAAAATCGACTTGCCACTATCTACATCCACCGACCACTATTCTTGCCTCTGCCATCAACTTTACGAGCGCTTTGCCCGCGCTTTCCGCTCTCATCAACGATTCGCCGATCAGGAACGCTTCGTAGCCCGCCGACCGCAGACGAGCTATGTCTGCGCCGGATTGAATTCCACTCTCGGCCACGCGGACGCATGTCGATGGCATTTTTTCCGCCAGTCGGAATGCGGTTCCGAGATCGACTTCGAAGGTCTGCAGATTACGGCTGTTGATTCCGATCAGGTCGCAGCCGGCATCGAGCGCGCGCCGTAGTTCCTCCTCGTCATGAGCTTCGCACAAAACGTCCAGACTGTGAGAACGCGCAGATGCGGCCAGCGACACCAGTTCTTTCTGAGGCAGCGCGGCGACAATCAACAGGATGGCGTCGGCGCGGTTTGCTCTGGCTTCGACGATCTGAAATTCATCGACGATGAAATCTTTGCGCAGACAGGGAAGAGAACTGTTGGACGAGGCCTCACGCAGATAGTCCAGCGAGCCTTGAAAAAAATGTTCGTCGGTCAACACCGACAGCGCCGCGGCGCCTGCTTGCTCGAGGTCGCGCGCGAGTCCGGCCGGGTTGAAATCGGCGCGAATCAAACCTTTCGATGGCGAAGCTTTTTTCAGTTCAGCAATAATGGCAACGGCAATTCCGTCTTGCGCAGCCCGGCGCAGTTGCTCCCGAAATCCCCGCGGAGTGTGTCCGGCCGCCTCGCATTCCAGCGCGCGCAAGGCGGCGTTTCGCCGGTCTCCAGATATGCGCTGGGATAGACGGTGGCGCGTGGCCGCGACAATGGAGTCGAGGGAGGCTGGCATGGCAGACGCTCAATTATACGGAAGACGCTCGATTCAGGCGGTCCGGGTCGCCGGCGATGTCCGCCGCCGTTGTGGTCATCTTCGTCCGCATCGTCGTCCTCGACATGTGACGGCCGTCATTGACCCGACTTCCGGCGAGATGCTATAAACGAGTGCTTCGTGCCGAAGTGTGTAGTCTGTTCCTGGGCTATGTGCCGACGCACAAGTTTTCCGACGCGGCCAAATCGGCACTCCTCTTTTATTGTTATGCCTGGCGGTGGAAGCGTGTTCGGAGAATCACACGTCGTGACCCCTGAATACTTTGGAGGATTGTGATGCGCACTTGGAACGCCAATCTTGCGTCCGTGGGACACTGGTTCGCAAAAGGACGCCTTGCGAAAAGACGCTTTGCGAAGGCTTTTGCAACGCTTGCAACCCTGCTGCTTCTGACTGCCGGCTGTGTGCTGGCGCAACCGGCCGCCCAAACTGACGAAGCAGGTGGCGAGGCGGCCTTGAAGCTGCCCGATCTTTCTTCGGTTTCGTTCCTCGGTATGGACGGCCATCGACTGCTCATGATCGGGCTTCTCTTCTGCGTCTTCGGCCTCGGCTTCGGCATGGTCATCTTCATGCGCCTGAAGAACCTGCCCGTGCACCGCTCCATGCGCGAAATCTCGGAACTGATTTATGAAACCTGCAAGACCTACCTCATCACGCAGGGAAAATTTCTGATGCTGTTGTGGGCCTTTATTGCCGTCGTCATCGTGCTCTACTTTGGCGTGCTGCGGCATTTCGAAATTCCCCGCGTTGTCATCATCCTGGTGTTTAGTCTGATCGGAATCGCGGGCAGCTACGGCGTCGCATGGTTCGGGATTCGCGTCAACACCTTTGCCAATTCGCGGACAGCCTTCGCCTCTCTGCCCGGCAAACCTTACCCGATTTATCAGATCCCGCTGGAAGCCGGGATGTCGATCGGCATGATGCTCATTTCGGTCGAACTCCTGATCATGCTCTTTATCCTGCTCTTCGTGCCCGGCGACTACGCCGGCCCGTGCTTCATCGGATTCGCCATCGGCGAATCGCTGGGTGCGGCGGCGCTGCGTATCGCCGGCGGCATCTTCACCAAGATTGCCGATATCGGTTCCGATTTGATGAAGATCGTCTTCAAGATTAAAGAAGATGATGCCCGCAACCCTGGGGTGATTGCCGATTGCACAGGTGACAACGCCGGCGACTCGGTAGGACCGTCGGCCGATGGCTTCGAGACTTACGGCGTCACTGGCGTCGCGCTGATTACCTTCATTCTGCTCGGCGTCAAAGATCCCTCCATTCAGGTGCAATTGCTGGTGTGGATTTTCGTGATGCGTATCATGATGCTGGTGTCCAGCGCCCTGGCATATTTCATCAATGGAGCCATCGCGAAAGCCCGGTTTGGCAATGTGGACAAAATGAATTTTGAAACGCCGCTGACCTGGCTGGTCTGGCTCACTTCGATTGTTTCCATCATTGCCACCTACTTTATTTCCTATCTCATCATCCCCAGTCTGGGCAGCAATAACGACACCACGCAGTGGTGGAAGCTGGCTTCGATCATCTCCTGCGGAACGCTGGCGGGAGCGCTGATTCCTGAACTGGTTAAAGTCTTTACGTCGGTGGAATCGCGCCACGTGGACGAAGTTGTGACCTCATCAAAAGAAGGCGGCGCATCCCTCGGAATCTTGTCGGGCTTGGTCGCCGGGAATTTTTCTGCTTATTGGCTGGGGCTGGCGATGGTCGCCCTAATGTCGTTGGCTTATCTTTTCAGCGGGATGGGCCTGGCGGCGGCGGCCACCATGATTGCCGCGCCGGTATTCGCTTTCGGCTTGGTTGCTTTCGGCTTTCTTGGCATGGGTCCAGTCACCATCGCGGTTGATTCCTACGGCCCGGTTACCGACAACGCCCAATCCGTCTATGAACTTTCGCTGATCGAGCAGGTGCCGAACATCAAGGGTGAACTCAAGAAAGATTTCAACATCGACGCGAATTTTGAACGCGCTAAAGACTTGCTGGAAGAGAACGATGGCGCGGGCAACACTTTCAAGGCGACCGCCAAGCCGGTGCTGATCGGAACCGCGGTAGTCGGTGCGACCACCATGATCTTCTCCATCATCATGGCGCTGACCAACGGGCTGACCACGAATGTGGAGAAGCTCTCTTTGCTCCACGCTCCATTCTTCCTGGGTTTGATCACCGGCGGCGCGATGATCTACTGGTTCACCGGCGCATCCATGCAGGCGGTGACTACGGGCGCTTATCGCGCCGTGGAATTCATCAAGGCCAACATTAAACTGGAGAACTCAGAAAAAGCCTCTGTTTCCGATAGCAAGAAGGTGGTTGAGATCTGCACCAAGTACGCGCAGAAGGGAATGTTTAACATCTTTCTCGCCGTCTTCTTCGGAACCCTTACGTTTGCCTTCGTCGAGCCGTTCTTTTTTATCGGGTACCTGATCTCGATTGCGATCTTCGGTCTCTACCAGGCCATCTTCATGGCCAATGCCGGGGCCGCCTGGGACAATGCCAAGAAGATCGTCGAAACCAAACTGAAGCAGAAGGGCACGCCGCTGCACGATGCCACCGTGATCGGCGATACCGTTGGCGATCCCTTTAAGGACACGTCTTCGGTGGCCATGAACCCGGTCATCAAGTTCACTACGCTGTTCGGACTGCTGGCGGTCGAACTAGCCGTCTCGCTGACCCGAGACCAAGGCACCGGCCTGACGCACATTCTGGCGCTCTGCTTCTTCGCGGTTTCGGTCTTCTTCGTCTACCGGTCGTTCTACGGGATGCGAATCAGTTCGGAGGAAGCGAGCATGTGAGGTTGTTTCGACGAGAAAGCACAAAGAAAAACGCCACCCAGCACAACTGGATGGCGTTTTTGATTAGATAGGCACTCTCGCGAGAGGGACGATGGGAAAACGCGACCTACTCCTAGCCCTCGCGTAGGCGGCGTACAAAGTCGTCAGCGTGCACGTCGGCCCAAAGATGCTTGCCTGAACCCCGCAACGAAAGCAGCGGATCCTCGTTCGAAGGGTTGTTGGTCGCGTGTTCTGAGACCGAGATTTCAACGGCAGGCTGAAGGATTTCGGTTCGGCAAGTTCGTCGTGATCTGCTGCCTCTTTCCGTACCTCACTTCGATTCTACAAGCGTACGGCGCGAAACCCTTGGAGATATTCTTACGAGGGCGGGCGGGGGCGCCCGCCCTACACAACTACAGCTGGCTCATCTTGGCCAGGAATTCGCTGTTACTCCCCGCCTTGGCCAATCGCTCGATCAGCAACTCCATGGCTTCGACTGGCGACAGCGGATTGAGCACTTTGCGCAGTACCCAGACGCGCTGCAAATCTTCTTTCGGAATCAGCAGCTCTTCCTTGCGTGTGCCGGAGCGCTGGATATCAATCGCCGGGAAGGTCCGCTTGTCCACCAGCTTGCGATCCAGAATGATTTCGGAATTGCCCGTGCCCTTGAATTCTTCGAAGATCACGTCGTCCATGCGCGACCCGGTGTCGATGAGCGCGGTGGCGATGATGGTAAGCGAGCCGCCTTCTTCGATGTTGCGAGCCGATCCAAAAAAGCGCTTCGGACGCTGTAACGCATTCGAGTCGACGCCGCCCGACAGCACCTTGCCCGAGGGCGGAACGATGGTGTTGTAAGCCCGCGCCAGGCGCGTGATTGAATCGAGCAGGATGACCACGTCGCGCTTGTGCTCGACCAATCTCTTGGCCTTTTCGATCACCATTTCCGCAACTTGCACGTGGCGCGCAGCGGGTTCGTCAAAGGTCGAGGAGATGACCTCGCCCTTGACCGAGCGCTGCATGTCGGTGACTTCTTCCGGGCGCTCGTCGATCAGCAGCACCATCAGCACGACTTCGGGGTGATTCGTCGTAATCGAGTTGGCCACGTTCTGCAGCAACATGGTCTTGCCGGCACGCGGCGGAGAGACGATCAGGCCGCGCTGTCCCTTGCCGAGCGGGGTGAGCAGGTCCATGACGCGCGCGCTGATATTCTCGCGCGTGGTTTCGAGCTTCAACCGCTCCTGCGGATACAGCGGCGTCAGGTTGTCGAACAGAATCTTGTTGCGCGCCTCGTCGGGCGACTCGAAATTGACCGCCTCGATCTTGACCAGCGCAAAATACTTTTCGCCCTCATGCGGCGGGCGCACCTGGCCGCTGATGGTGTCGCCGGTTTTCAGGTCGAACTTGCGGATTTGCGACGGCGACACATAAATGTCGTCCGGCCCGGGCAGGTAGTTGTAGTCGGGCGAGCGCAGGAAGCCGTAGCCGTCAGGGAGGATCTCCAGCACACCTTCGGCGAAGATGTGTCCTTCTTTTTCACTTTGCGCCTGCAGGATCTTGAAGATGAGGTCCTGTTTGCGGAGTCCGCTGGCGCCGGGCAGCTCCAAGGATCGGGCGATCTTGGTCAGCTCGGTAATGTTTTTTTCTTTGAGTTCAGCAATGGTCATATTTACCTGCGTGGATTTTCATTTTTCTTCGGGAGGGATTGTCTTTATCTCTATCTCTCGGGGGACTGGAATTCTTTGCCGCCGTGCGGGCACACGGCGGAGCTGCTTAAGCAGCTCGCCGTTGTGCTTCGGCAAAGTTCTCGGGTTCGCTCAGGATGTCATGACGTTCCGCATCGGCGATCTTGTCAAATACATCGTTCATGGTTTCCTGGATGCGGGTGTTCGGCTTATGAAATCTGCGCGTTGCCTTCGAGGCTAGCTGGCAAAGCATATACCGGTTCCGCAAAGTATGTAGAGCGTCAAATACACGATCAGAGCGCATGTTCGGTCGTTCTCCTTCAACAGGAATAATTTAGGCCACGATCCCATCGTCCCGCCCACTGGGTGATGGTCGATTACGGTTAGCCGAGCTGCAATTCGGGCCAGGTTCAACGGGATTTGCCAGAATTACCCAAATAGATGCCCCGCCCAACCCGAAAGTTGCTTAATTCTTAAGGAGTTGCTGCAACGCGAGCGGAGGTTCGTCGGGACCGGCAGAAACTGCTTTAATGTCCTGAGAACAGCTAAGTATAACAAACCGCTGGGGACGGTCAAGAAGAATCTGCAACCCATTTGCAGCCCGGCAGTTAACCTTCCCGATACCTGCTTCACCAGCAGCCAAAAAACTTGGGGATTGGTATCCTGAAGCCCCTATAAGGGGCTCTGATTTTGGACGGATTTGCGCAATCGCTAAAGCGATACCCTGATACGAAGCCCTAACGCTAAAGCGATATCGTGAAACGACGCATTCAGCCTGCGATTGCCTATTTCAAAGCGTCGAGTCGCGCCGAAAGCCGCGATTTGTAGCGCGACGCCGTATTTTCGTGCAAAACACCCTTCTGGATTGCCTTGTCGAGCGCCGACACGGTTTCCCGGTAGGTCTGGATAGCGGCGGCCTTGTCGCTCTTTTCGAGGCTCTCGCGCAAGTTCCGCAGTGCGGTGCGCAGTTGCGAAGCGTTCGCCCGGTTGCGGACGGTGCGCTTCTCGGTCTGTCGGGCGCGTTTCATCGCCGAAAAATGATTTGCCATGCGGCTTGATTACCTTTGTTTGTCCTAGATTGCACTAGGAAGATGTCCGGTGGGAACCGAAGCTGTATTCTACGGGAGCAAGTCGCGCCCGGTCAAATAGATATGAACGCGTCCCAGAGTCCACCCAATAGACCTCCCCAAAGCCCGCTCGACCGGCTGAAGATTCTCGTCAACTCCTCCACGCCCATCGTGGTGATGGAAACAGTCGAGGAAGTCCGCGCGCTTTCGCTGGTGCACACAGCCTGTTCGGATCTGAATCTCGCGCTCTTCGAATGGACCATCGCCGACGGTCTCGTCCGCTCCAGCAGCGCCGCCGCCGCCCCGCAGCCACGGGCGACGATCATGGGCAACGCAGCCGGGTCCAGCACAGCAGGTGCCAGCACCGCAATGTACAACACCGCCGACCCGGTGCAAGCGCTCTCGAACCTGGAGACCATGACCATCGAGGCCGTATTCGTGCTCAAGGATTTCCATCGCCACATGGATAACCCGGTCGTGGTGCGCCGCCTGCGCGATGTCGGCCAGAAATTTTCCACAAACAGAAGGACCCTGGTGCTCACCGCCCCCGCCATCGAGATGCCTCCCGAGCTGGTGAGCCTGGTGGAATTTCTGGATCTGCCGCTGCCCGACCGCGACCGGCTGCGCGAGATCATCCGCGAAACCTACACCCGTATGGCCGGTACCCACACCCTGAAGCTCCAGCTCGATTCAAACGGCATGGACGCGATGGCCGCGAATCTGCGCGGACTGACCGAAGAAGCCGCCGAACGTGCCATCTCGCAAACTGTGGTCGGACGGCAAGCGCTTTCACCCGAATGCGTCACCGATGTGCTCGACGCCAAGAAGGCTTTGCTGCAGCGCTCCGAAATGCTGGAGTTCGTGGACGCGACCGATAACATGGCGAGCGTCGGCGGTCTGGAGAATATGAAGCGCTGGCTCGAACAGCGCCGAGGCGCATGGGACGACGGCGCCCTCAAGTTCGGCCTCGACCCGCCGAAAGGCTTCATCATTCTCGGTGTGCAAGGATGCGGCAAAAGTCTCTGCGCCCGCGCCGTCGCTGGAGAATGGAAACTGCCGCTGGTGAAATTCGACACCGCCGCCGTCTACGACAAATTCATCGGCGAAACCGAAAAGCACATCCAGAAAGTATTCCGTGTAGCCGAAGGCCTCGCCCCCTGCGTGTTGTGGATTGACGAACTGGAAAAAGTATTCGCCGGAAGCGGCCCCGATTCCGCTTCCGCCGACGCCGGTGTCTCCTCGCGCCTGTTGGCGTCGTTTCTTTCCTGGATGCAGGATCGCAAACCCGCCGTCTTCGTAGCCGCCACCTGCAACAACGTAACCGTGCTGCCCCCGGAACTGATCCGCAAGGGCCGCTTCGATGAACTCTTCTTCGTAGACCTGCCCAGCGCTGCCGAGCGCAAACAGATATTCGGCATCCAGTTAACCAAGCGCAAACGCAATCCCGCCGACTTCGACTTAAATCAGGCAGCCGCCGCAGCCCAAGGCTTCTCCGGAGCGGAAATCGAATCCGCCGTGCAATCCGCCCTCTACGCCGCCTTCGCCCGCAAGCAGGAACTGAGCACCGAAGACCTGCTCACCGCGCTCTCGTCCACCGTGCCGCTTTCGATCACACGCGCCGAGGAAATTGCCGAGTTGCGGACGTGGGCAAAAAACCGTGCGGTGTGGGCATCTGCCCTCAACCAGAAGGCCGAGGGCGTTTAGGCAAGCACGAGGTAGCGACGCCCAAGCGCCTCACTGCGATCCCAGGATCCCCGCCAACCGTCCCGCTTCGCTCCACTCGTCCGTCAACCCCAACTCGGTGATCCACTTCTCCAAATAGGAGCGGTCCACTAGGTCCCATTGCACTCTCAAGATGGCCGCTGCGTCCTCAATCTGCCGACGTGATTGGGCCAGCTTCCCCCATTCGAGCTTGGATAGGATCGCGTCCTCGGCACTCGCCACAAAGAGCACAACGTCATGCAGGTTGACCCGTTTGCGACGACGGAACTCCTCACGGCTGAAGGCTCGCGACTTGCGGATGATCAAATCAATTTTCCACCCGGTTGCCAGGTCAATCACGTTAAACATCGACTGACGCTGATGAGCTTCCAGGGCCGCGTCCAATTCGGCGTAGTATTCATTGCTTGCCAGGCCTTTGACGAACGCGTGCAGTTGAGCGGGAGCGGCTTCGATAACGAGATCAATATCCTGAGTGGATCGCGGGGCGCCATAGTGGGCGCTGGCGAATGAACCTGAGAGCATGTAACCAATGCCCGCCTGATCGAGCGCCGTGGTGATTCTTCGGAATACCTCCGGAACACTCATCCTAGCCCGGCCATCGCAGCGCAGGCGGCAACGGCGCCGGGAGGAACGCCAGCCTTAACAGTTCCCGTGCGACCTGTGCCTCTGTCCACTCGGGATGGTCTCGCCGAATCCCCTCCCTCGCGAGTTCACGGGCGAACAAGCTCATCTCGAACGCGAGCAACAGGCGTTGCTCTCCCGACATGCGGCTCTGAATCTGACGCTGGAGAGCTTCGGCCGCCGGGCTTGTATCGCTAGTCGCCACGGCCAGATGTTACCACGCACGTGAAAGACGGGCACGCGCCCTGTTCAGCAGACAAACTTACGTCCGCGCAGACACTTCCAGCAGGTTGGCAGAAGCGCTTACCACCGCCACCGCTTATGGTCGAACTCGTTTGGCTCCGTGACTTCCAGCATGAGTTCTCCGTCGCCGGCGTGACCCGAGGCACGGAACGCGTTGCCCCACCCTTGGCGCGGCTGGCGCGCGGAGATGATCAGGCAATCGCTTGTGACCCGCAACTCGACGGTTTTGCCCAATCCACATTGCTCGATGAAGGGCCTGGGAATTCGAACGCCGCGAGAGTTGCCGATGCGAACCAGTTTGGTCTTCATGCCGGAAACACCTCCATAACTACATTGTAAGCACCTGGATCGCGTCAACGCGAGTTCCGAAGACTAGATCCCCCGACAGGCGATGGCCGCGATAGAAAGTGCTCCCCATTGACTCCTCCGCCCGCCCGCGCTACGCTGATCTCAAATGGTTGGTGACCGCCCCGTCGTCGGGGTGCGCAATCCGGTCTGCTCCACTTCCATACCCAGCTACTTGCGTGCAAAAAACGCCGGCACGGG
Source organism: uncultured Acidobacteriaceae bacterium (assembly GCA_963730845.1). Classification (GTDB taxonomy): domain Bacteria; phylum Acidobacteriota; class Terriglobia; order Terriglobales; family Acidobacteriaceae; genus Acidiflorens. The sequence goes on from CAVSTM010000017.1 coordinate 438,383, forward strand.
TTCGCCCGCATCCGGCGTCGAACCACATCCCGGTAACAAGAATCGAATAGTGAGCCAAGTCCGGCTGCTGGAGGCGGCGCTACATCCTGAATGAAAAAAAGTATTGCTCTCACCCCTGACATCGAGACCCTGTTCGGCACCCGCGATGAAAATCTCCACGTGCTCGAAGACGGCCTGAACATCAATATTGACCTGCGCTCGGACCGCATTGAACTGGAAGGCGCGCCGCGCGACGTTGCCCGCGCCGAACAGTTATTCACTGACTACGAGCACCTGCGAAAGTCCGGCCACCAGTTCGTCAACGGAGACCTGGGCAGCATGTTGCGAGTGGTGGTCAACGACGCCAACGCAACTCTCCGTGGCCTGGCCGAGGCCGGACGCCAGCGGTCGTTTGGCCGGCGGACGGTGCAGCCCAAAAGCCCCAATCAGCGCCGCTACCTCGAAGCCATCGAGCAGCACGACATGGTTTTTGGCGTCGGCCCCGCCGGTACCGGCAAGACCTACCTCGCCGTGGCCATGGCCATCTCGGCCCTGCTGAACAAGCAGGTAAACCGCATCATTCTTGCGCGCCCCGCCGTCGAGGCCGGCGAGCGCCTTGGCTTTCTCCCCGGCACGCTGCAGGAAAAGATTGATCCCTATCTGCGTCCCTTGTACGACGCGCTCTTTGACATGCTCGAGCCCGAGCGCGTCGAACGCTATCTCGAAAAAAATGTCATCGAGATCGCCCCCATCGCCTTCATGCGCGGACGCACGCTGAACGATTCGTTCGTCATCCTCGACGAAGCGCAGAACACCACCTCAGAGCAGATGAAGATGTTCGTCACCCGCCTGGGATTCAATTCCAAGGCAGTGATCACCGGTGACGTCACCCAAATCGACTTGCCCACCGCGCGCCGCAGCGGTCTGATCGAAGCGGTCGACATTCTGCAAGGGGTAAACGGCCTGGCGTTCGTGCACTTCGATGAAAGCGACGTGGTGCGTCATCACCTGGTGCAGCGGATCATTCGCGCCTACGACGAACACAAGGCGCGGCTGGCGGAGCAGCAATTGTCATTGCTCGAACCGAAACCGGTAGCGCCTGCGGCACCGCCCGAACAACAACCGCGCCTGCGCAATTAAGCAGAAGTCTGTGGCACGGACGTTTTTATGTCGTGTCCAACAATTCGCGGCATAGTTATTGGGTTGTCATCCTGAGCGAAGCGAAGGACCAGCTTTCTTGCCAGTGCAGGAGACAGCAGGTCCTTCGCTTCGCCCAGGATGACAATCAAGGTGGCAACTTGGTCATCTTTCAAAAGCGCGTCCCCGACCTAACCCAGTTGGCGCTGGACCGTTTCGTCGGGCGCGCCCGCCGCGTCACTGGATTGAAGGGCCTGGTCAATGTCCTGCTGACCTCAAGCGCCGAAATGAAGTCTCTGAACCGGCGGTTCCGCGCAAAAGACAAACCGACCGACGTGCTTTCGTTCCCTGCCGAGCCCGGTGCAGGAAAACAATTTGCCGGCGAGATCGCCATTTCAGCGGAGATGGCAACCAAGAATGCGCGAGCCCTCGGACACTCGCCCGCCGAAGAAGTCAAGATTCTGGCCCTGCACGGCATCCTGCACCTGCGCGGCTACGATCACGAGTGCGACAATGGACAGATGGCCAGGCGCGAAAAGCAGTTGCGCGCGAAACTCCACCTGCCGTTGGGCTTGATTGAGCGAACCACGCCACGTAGGGACAGCCGCCCTCGGCTGTCCTGCGGGGCGAAGCCCCGCCCAGTTCAATTGCTGGCCGGCCAAAGATGAAACAACAACAATCATGATCGGCGCCGGCATTGCTCTCGTGCTCCTCTTCGGCCTGCTTACGCTGGTCTCCTACGTTGACCGTCTGTACCAGGAGATCGGCAAATTCCTCTCGCGCGATTTCCAGGACAACATCGACGCCTTCGAGCAGATCGTAGAGCCGCGCCTCAATGTCACGCGCCAGCGCGCCGCGCTCTCCATGGCCATTCTGACCCAACTGACCACCGCGGCCATCGCCATGATCGTGGGCTTCACCGTGTTTCGCGACCGCGCCTGGAGCATCCACGAAGTCCTCGAAGCCACCCTCAGCCTGGTCCTGATCATCATTTGTTTTAACCGCCTGCTGCCCTTCGTCTTTTTTTCGCGAACCCGAGGGCGCTGGCTGGCCGACTGGGCGTTGTTCTTGCGCCTGCTGATCTATCTCGTTCTGCCGGTCACGCTGGTGCTCGGATTCTGCCAGTCCGTGGCCGCGCTCACCCGCGGGCACGCCGAAGCGCAACCCGAAACTTCCTCCGAAGCCGTAGATGCCTTGATTGAAGCCGGACAGGAAGAAGGCATCATCCAGGAAGGCGATCGCGACCTGATCCAGTCGGTGGTCGAGTTCAGCGGCAAGACGGTGCGCGAAGCGATGAAGCCGCGCCCGGAAATGGTCGCCGTCCCAGCGGACTACACCGTCGAGCAGGTGGTCGAGTTGCTCAGGGGCAAGCATTTCTCGCGCATTCCGGTGTACGAAACTTCGATTCACAACATCAAAGGCATTCTCCACACCCAGGATGTGCTGCAGGTCCCCGACTCCGAAGCGCACACGCGCACCGTTGCGAGCCTCATGCGTAAAGACGTTTACTTTGTCCCGGAGAGCAAGTTAGTAAGTGATCTACTGCGCGAGATGCAGCGCAGTAACATTCGCATGGCGATAGTAGTGGATGAATACGGAGGCGTAGCCGGCCTCGTAACCATCGAAGACCTGGTAGAAGAAATCGTAGGCGAAATCGGCGATGAGCAAGAGAAGGCGCAGGTCGTGCAGGAAAACGATCACTCCTACATCGTCCCCGGCAACATGGATGTCGATCGCCTCGATGAACTTTTCGGCATGCGCCCCGAAGGTCACGAGTCCTCCACCATAGCCGGCTTGGTCAGCGAACTCGCCGGACGCATTCCCCAAAAAGGCGAAGTCATCGAAGACGAAGGCCTGAAGTTCGAGGTCTTGGACTCTACCGATCGCCGAGTCGAGCGCGTGCGCATCACCACGGCGCCCAAGCACATGAAGTTGATTTAAGAGAAGTGGGGATGCCGCGCACGCTTCGACACTACGATTGTGCAACCCGGCCGGCGCCAAGGTAGTCAAATTCCATATGCCTCTTTTGCCCCGGATGAAACTCGCCGTGTTGGGCGTCTTGCTGCTCTTCTCAACCAATCACCTCAGTGCTCAGGGGAACGAGTTTCATGTCAAGATCGAATTGATTCCCGAGAGTGCTGCGGCCGAGGCCCGAAAGCGATTCTGGGTAGGATTATTGTTTCACCTGGATGAGGGTTGGCACGTTTATTGGCAGAATCCAGGGGATGCCGGTGAGCCGCCAAAAGTTCAATGGGCACTGCCGCCAGGTTTCACCCCCGGCCCCATTCTTTGGCCGCAACCGATTCGAGTCGGCACCGGATCCGTGATTGACTACGGCTATGAAAATCAGGTCCTGCTGATGACGCCCATCGAGCGCTCCGCCAGTTCGGCGGCAAATTCCACGCCTGTGATGCAAGCGGATGTCAAATATATCGTGTGCCGGGAGGTGTGCATTCCCGGTAAAGCGCATCTCACGTTATCCTCTCCGTCGTCCGCCCAGCATTCAAACCAGTGGCGTCAGCTCTTTGAGCAAACTAGAGCGCCGATTCCCGGGCCCGCGCCGGAGGCCTGGAAGATCTCGGCAAGAACCCGCGCCGACAAGAACGACAAAGGCCACTTCATTCTGTCCGTTCGAACCGAGTCGAAAGTCCACGCGGCGACATTCTTTCCCCTCGAACCCGGTCAGATCGAAAACTCGGCGCCCCAGGATTTCGCAGTTACCGCAGACGGATTCCGCCTGAGCCTCAAGAAGTCCGACTTACTGGCTAAACCGATTACCAGTCTGAAGGGCTTGCTGGTTCTGGGGCCGGGCCGAGCATTTGAAATCGCTGCGCCTGTCGCTCCACGGTAGGCGAGCCCTGAGTTTTGTAAGTGAGTTTCACGAGCTAGTGTCGCGAGTTCGTTTTGCGAGTTGTATTCAGAGATGCAGCTGTAGAAAATACAAAATACGATGCGCGGAAATCACGAGGTCAGATATGAGAAAGCCACTTGGGGCGTTGGTTCTGGCAGGCATTGCGCTGGTGATGGGGTTGTCGTCTGCATGGGCGGCACGGGTCGGCGATCGCGCGCCCGATTTCACGGCCACAGACAGCAATGGACAGGTTCACAAACTGTCCGACTATCAAGGCAAGTTCGTGGTTCTCGAATGGACAAACCGCGGCTGTCCCTATACCCAGAAACATTACAACAGCGGAAACATGCAGCAACTGCAACGGGAGTGGACCAGCCGCGGAGTGATTTGGCTGACCGTGATTTCCTCCGCCCCGGGGAAGCAGGGATATGCGACCGGCCCGGATGACCTCAGGGGTCACCGCAAAACCGGCCAACGGTGGTCACTTCAAAACCGGCCAACGGAAGTGGCCAGGGACTAGGTTGTTTTACTCCGCCGCCTCCTGTGGAGGCAAGTCTGTTTTCGTGCGCCAACTCCGTGGACCACATTTGAGTACATGGCCATGGTGAAGGAGGCGATCGAGCATGGCGGTGACGGCAGCGCTATCGCCAAGAAGTTTGCCCCAGTCGTCCACGGGTCGATTCGAAGTCAGCAAAGTGCTGGCGCGCTCATAGCGCCGCATTACGATTTCCAGCAAGTCCTCGGCGGCGGTCATGGGTAACTTCCGCATACCCAGATCGTCGATAATCAGAAGCGGTACGGAAACGAACGATTCCATGCATTCTCTGCGGGTTCCATCGATCGTGGCTTCGGCCAAGTCATCGAGCAGTTTGTGGGTTTCGCGGTAGAGCACGCGATAACCCTGTGGGATCGCGGCTTGTCCGATGGCCTGAGCGAGATGACTTTTGCCCGTGCCCGGCGGCCCTAGAAACAAACCGTCTTCATGGCGAGCGATGAAGGCACCGGTAGCCAGATCGAACAGCAGACTGCGATTCATCTTTCGGTTGAAGTTGAAGTCGAAGTTATCGAGAGTTTTCTGAGGGTCTCGGAACTCGGCTTGTTTTTTTCTTCGCTCCAGCAGTCGATCGCCACGACGAGTGAGTTCGTCGGAGACGAGGCAGGAGAGGAAATCGATGGGGGGCATGGCTTCGGCCTGAGCTTGACGCAGGCGAGTTTCGAGCACGGCGGCGATACCTCCCAGGCGAAGTTGTCCTAATGCACGATTCAACTCAATGAGGTTCATCTTCTGGCTCCTTGGTTTTGAGATTGATGAGATCGCGGTAGTGAACCAGTTCGCGAATGAGCGGGTCGACTTGCCGCAGGGTAAGTTGTGGGGCACGTTCGAGATAGCGACGAACGAAGCGGAGCTCATGCACACCCATTTCGAGAGCCGCCGCGCACGCATCTTCGACCGCGGCGGTGCCGAACTTCTTGGCCAAGGAGAGGATGCCGAAGACGCGGCGAACCCCCGGTTCTCCGAGTTGGTTATAAATAAGGTTGCAGAGTGTGCCGATGTGAGTACCGGCTCGTCCGGCTCGCCACAGTAACTGGGAAACCTGCAGCGGCATGTGCTTGGGATGGTCTTCTTTTTTTATGCGATACCAGCCACGTTTCTGGCGTACATGCTCCCGCAGCAGCAGTCCGTTTTTGGGATCGAGGATGCGAACATAAAGCTCATCCCACTGCACATTCACTTCGCGTCCAATCCAGCCCGGCGGCAGGCCGTAGTAGGCGGCATCGACTTCGACGCAACCGTCCAGATTCACGCCCCGCTTGCCATGCTGGTAGTAGCGAAAAGGTTCCAAGGGAAGCGGCAGCAAGGTTGGTTTTTCTTCGGCAAACATGGCGGCGACTTGTCGTTTTGTGGTGCCATGAATGCGGGTATCGGCACAGCTTGCCTCCCAACGATCCAGAAAGGCTTGGGCCTCCTCAAGGCTCTCAAAGCGTTTTCCCTGGAGCGCTCGTTGGGCGTGGCCGACGCCCGATTCCACTTTTCCTTTTCGATCTGGATCCTTGATCCGACAGGGCAGGGCTACAGCGCCATAGTGCGCCAGGACGTCGCGATAGAGAGGATTCAGAGTGGGATCATAGATGTCAGGGACGAGCACGCCCTCGCGCAAATTATCCAGGACAACGACCCGCGTAGCGCCACCTAGTCGCCGGAATGCTTTCTCATGTAACTCGGCCCAGATGCGCGAACTGGAACGGAAGGTCAGAAAGCGTGCCGCCTTGCGGCTACAGCCGAGCACCATCACGAACAGTCGGGTGCGTCGATATTTTCTGGTCTGCGGATCCCGGACCATTGGGCCTGTGCCGTAGTCCACTTGGGACTCTTCTCCTGGTCCGGTCAGAATCACCGCGCGTGGCTGCAGTGGCTGGTTTCCGCGCAACTTGCGCACGTAACGCTTGACCGTCTGATAGCCCCCGTCGAACCCGTTCTCGGCGACCAGGTCTTGCCAGATTGCGGTGGCATCGCGACCGCGGCTCAGACCTAACTCGATGGCTTCACGAAACGACTCGCAGGCACTGGCGGATCGATTCCGCTTAGCATTTTTTACTTCCAGGCCTGTCGACTCCACGCCCAACCCGGTGGTCACCGCATTGGCCGGTTTTGAAGTTGCTTTTGCTGTTCCCTTCGTAGAAAGGTTTTCGGGGTTGGGGTTGGGGTTGATCGCAGGGGTCGGTTTTGCCGCGTCCGACCCGGTGGTCACCTGCTTCTCGTTGGCCGGTTTTGCCGGCGGTCGCCGTCCCCACGCTCGCGGCGGCCGCACCCCGATCCCCGCCGCTTTCAGATAGGCTCCGGCGGTCTCCCGACGCACCCCGGTCTCTTGCTCGATGCGCCGCAGTGGCCATCCGAGTCGACCTAGCGCTATGACTTGTTGTTTTTTCGCTTCGCTCAAGACGTTGCTCATATCCGCGAAGGCTAAATGCCTCACGCCGAAATCAACGTCCCGGCCTCATTCTCGTTGGCCGGTTTTCAGGTGACCATCATTGGCCGGTTTTGGGTGACCCCTGAGGCGGATGAGAACGCATATTTGAAGCAGGTCAATGGCGCTCCGACCGCTGTTCTGCTCGACCCGACCGGCGCGCTCGGTCATCTGTACGATGCCAAGACCTCGCCCCACATGTTCATCATCAATGCTCAGGGAATTCTGGTCTACAACGGAGCGATCGATGATCACCCCACGACCGATGTGGCCGACGTAGCCACCGCCAAGAACTACGTCTCTCTTGCACTGGAAGAAGCCACATCCGGCAAGGCAGTCAGCAATCCGACGACTCGTCCCTACGGTTGCTCGGTGAAGTATCCGGACTAACAGGCTGCGGGAAAGCTCGATGCTGCACTCGATTTTGGGTGGCCCAGCGGATAAGCTGTCAACGTTGAAAACGCGGAACTTATTGATTTTATAGCGGTAGCTAAAGGAAGAAAAAGGTAATCTTACTCACGCCAGCTTCCACAAACTTTCACACGTTATCTCTTCGTTCTCTCAGCGCCACACCACCATTAGTGAGCCACAGCCCAAGAAGTAGTCTAGATAGGTTGCTTACTCACGAACGATGCATCGGTACCATCGGATTGCTTTCAGAACAGCCGGAGCCCTCCTAACTGGCAGAAATAACAGTTGCGGATCGACCTAGTCCGAGGCAGCCTTTCACGTTGGTGGCCTTGATGTACTGGTTGCCGAAGCTTTCGATTTCGTAGTGCGTCCCGGACGAAAGAACGCAGAATGCAAAGGCGCTTGTCCATACCTCGATAGCATACGAGCCCAGAGCTCCGAAACCACAGCCGCAGGCAGCGAGTTACGTCCGATCGATCCGACGCAGGGTAAGGTTGATTCGACCGCGAATTCTGGAGCTCAGAGTGTTTGAAGTCATAAATTGTCATTCCGAAGATGAATTATTATAAGTTGCTTGTTGCATCTGCTTAACGGAAGCGATCAGGCGCGTTGCTACTATAGCGTGCTCAAGGCCGTGAGGCCGAGACGGTTCTGATTCGACATACTCGCGGAATGCCTCGACACCGTGGCTATAAAAACTACCTGTCAGAATAGCAACGGACCCTCCCGCTTGAGCTTCGATCCGGAAGACGTCCGGGTCCCGAAACATCATGCAAGCCTGCCCGTTCGTGCCCACGATTCGGAACGATCGCTGATTCTCATGTTCCTGGTATTTCCCGACACGCACGAAAAATGGAATTCCTGTAGAAGAGCGAAGCTCCAACGTTGCATAAGTCTCAGCACCAGGCCGAGCAAGAGCATTTCGTACCCGGCCGGCATCGTAGGAAACTAACGAGAGCGCTCCGCCGAACAGACCGTGCCACAGAACAACGTAGTGGTACGCGAGATCCCAAAGCACGCCTCCGTGTAGTGCGTCCCATAACCATTCCCTACCGTCAAAGCTTCGCTCTGGCCCTTCACCTTCAAGCAGCACAGCTTCTACCCGCTTGATCGCTCCAACTCCGAATTGTCCCTTACCCCAAAGATCTTTCCCGTCCGCTTCAACCACAATCCATTTTTTCAAGCATGCCGAATAAGGCCGACCCAGCCATGCCAAGAGTGGAGCAGCTCGCACATCCAGGTAGAAATCGGAACAGTACAGCAAGGGGTTAGCCCTTAGGCTCTCCAAGACAAGATCAAGGTCTTTCTCGGTTGTCACGAGTGGTTTTTCTACAAGCGTAGGAATTCGGAGGTCTGCCAGGTCTAATATCTGCTCGGCATGAACTTGGTTCGGTGTCAGAAGCAGGATCGCGTCAGGACGGGAATTAAGCACCATAGGTTTTAGAGCACCGCCGGCTGCTTGTACCTCAGCAATGTCGGCCTTCAAGACTGGTGTGAAATACTCGTTGATGGCACTTTCGAGCTTACGATAATACTGGCCGATGCCGACTATGGCGAGTCGTGGCTTACTCACAGCGTTGCTTCTCCCGAAATGGCGCCATTGGCCTTTGACCAAGGCGTACGAGCCAACGAGTGTAGTGTAAATGGTGATGAACAGGCCAGTATTGACCTCCGCGATGTAGTTGGATCTAAATTGACGTATTAACTGCAACGATAAAATGTACTGTATAGAACGGTCGCCTCACCGCATCGACCTTGAAGACTGGTAGCGCAGCCAGTTTCCGGGGCAGGAGAAGAGCAGGATGCGCGAAACCGGGGTCAAATCGGAAATTCTGCTTTATAGGCGCTGGAAGCCAACACCGGCGCCCGAAATACTTGAGGAAGGCGCCTTGATCTCCTGGCAGTTGTCGCGATGATAGCCGTGAAAACGAAAAACGGTGTTGTGCTCAGGGCGATATCAGTGACGACGGGCTTGGAAAGTAAAACAGAGATTTCAGGATGCCACGTAACTGGAGCATCATCGCAGGTTCTCGGTTGGGTGCGCTGCTCGCTTGTGTGTGCGTCCTCAAAAGCCAGGTCAACCCCGCGCAATCCGGCCTGGATCTCTTCTACCGTCAAGATACTTCGCGTCTAACCCCAATGCCCCGCGTCCCCCACGGGGGCGGGCGCTGCCCATGAGCTTGATGGACTCTACTTCCCCCGCTGCTCCGAAACGGGCGCCAAATCAAGGCCTAGGTATTGGCGCGCATTTTCGAAGCTGATGTCCCGAACCATACCTCCCAGAAGTTGCTCGTCATTCGGAAGATCGCCGTTCTCCACGTCTTGCCCCAACAAATCACACAGGATCCGGCGAAAATATTCGTGCCGTGGAAACGACATGAACGACCGTGAGTCCGTTACCATACCAATGAAGCGGGAGAGCAATCCCGTGTTGGAGAGCGCGTTGATCTGCCACTCGATTCCTTCCCTTTGATCTAGAAACCACCATCCGCTGCCAAACTGAATCTTCCCTGCGATGGAGCCATCCTGAAAACTTCCGACCGCTGTTGCGAACGCATAATTGTCGGCGGGATTCAGGTTGTAAACGATCGTCTTCGGAAGCGCAAGCTCCCGTTCGAGGCAATCGAGATACATGCAAAACGCTCTAGCCTGTGTCCAGTCACCCGTGGAATCAAACCCAGCGTCTGGTCCCAGTTCTCGCAACCGGCGCGTGTTAACCGCACGTAGCGCGCCCAAATGTAGCTGCTTCGTCCAGCCTCTCTCCGCATCCAACCTGCCGAAGAACAGCATCAGGTAAGAGGCAAACTGTTCCTGCTCCTGGTTCGTGGCAACCTTGCCGCTTCGAGAATTCCGAAAGATGGCGGCCGCCCGACGCTCCGTGCAGGGAGTCGCATGGCAACGCTCCAGACCGTGGTCGGAGAGCCGTCCTCCGGTTGCGTGGAAGAAATCGTGGCGCTGCTTAAGAGCATCGAGAAAACTGCGCAAGGACGAAATCTCGATGTTGCTCGCTTCTTCCAGCTGGCGAATCCACGCATTGAAGATAGCCGGATCGTTCACCAGGAAAGCCTTGTCCGGACGAAAGGTTGGATACACCCGAAATCCTGGCTTTGAAGCTACCAGGCTCCGGTGGTGCCGCAGGTTATCGCAAGGATCATCACTGGTGCACAACGCTCGAACATTAAACTTCCTGAGAATGCTCCGCGCCGTAAGGTTCCCCGTGCTGAGGACGGCGTTCGCTTGGTTCCAGACAGAATTCGCGCTGTGTTCGTCGAGCAATCCATCGATTCCAAAATACCTTTTCAACTCGAGATGGGACCAATGGTAAAGCGGGTTCCGCAAGGTGAACGGAACCGTGCGTGCCCAGGCGACGAACTTTTCACGAGGTGTTGCGTTTCCCTTGCAGAAACGCTCAGAAATTCCGTTGGCCCGCATCGCCCTCCATTTATAGTGATCTCCCGCCAGCCAAATCTCGAACAAATTCCGGAAGCGTCGGTCTGTGGCAATGTCGGCAGGGCTCAAGATGCGAGTGGTAATCCAGAATGGGCTGGGAGGCGGCATAGTCGTGATACAGCCGCCGTGCCGTCTTCGAGTGCAGCAGGAAGTCTTCATGGATGAAGTTCAACTCATGGCTCCATCGCTTTAAACTGCGCCACCATGTTGCCACAGCACCGGGATGGTCAGCCAGAGGCAATGTTGGCAGTGGGTGCCAGTAACCAGTTGAGTTCTATTTGGGTATCGGCTGATACTATCGAAGCGAAAAACAGGGTTCTGTTCGGAGGAACTTGTTTCATGGGGCATCCTGCTCTCGATCTTACGTCGCGCACGGCCGTCGTGATTGGAGGTACCTCTGGGCATCGGTTTGGCTCTTGCCCAGGGTCTCGCACTGCTGGGGCGGATGTCGTCCCCACCGGACGTCGCGCCGAACTTGTTCAATCCGCCGCGGATGCGATTAAGAAGCTAGGGCGGAGATCGCTGTCCGTCATTTGCGACGTGACCCGTAGAGACAGCGTCGAGGCGTTGCTGGATGCGACATCGGCGGAGTTCGGCGCCGTCGACATTCTTGTGAACTGCGCCGGCACGATCCAGCGACTCCCACGGTTCTCGACGTTTCGGAGAAAGAGTGGAATGGCATTCTGGAAACGAATCTTAATGGCACGCTGCGGGCGTGTCAGATCTTCGGACGAAAGATGATCAACCGAAAATACGGCCGAATCATTAATGTCGCATCCTTGACTTCTTTCCTGGGGATCTATCAGGTTGCCGCGTACGGAGCGAGCAAGGCAGCGGTAGCCTCGTTGACCAAGTCTCTCGCCGTGGAGTGGGCGCGCCATGGAGTTTGCGTCAATGCGATCGTACCGGGGGTTTTCCGCACCGACCTCAATGCGGCATTGCTGGATGGTACACCGCGCGGCCAGGAGTTTCTTCTTCGCACTCCGATGCGCGATTCGGAAATGTGGAAGAGTTGGTAGGCGCGACTGTGTTCCTCGCTTCTGACGCGGCAAGTTTTGTTACCGGCCATTTACTCGCGGTCGACGGTGGGTTCCTGGCCAGTGGTGTAAATCAATAGTCCGGTTCCGAGAAAACGAACTTCCCGTGGATTCTTCACCAATTCCGAGCAGCCTGCCAATGCGGGCGCGGTACAAATGCCAGCAGCCGTCGCAGCGCGTAGGCCGCTTTCGCTGGGTCATCTGCACGGTTCTTCTTTTAGGCGTCACAAACAATTACGTCGACCGCTCTAATCATCGGTTTACTGAAGACCACGCTGCAGCACGACTTCGGCTGGAGTGAAATCGACTACGGAAATCTGGTGTTTGCCTTCACTGCGGCGTATGCGGTTGGCACGTTGGCACTTGGCCGAATGATTGACTGGCTGGGGACTCGACTGGGTTATGCGCTGGCGATGGCCGCCTGGAGTCTCGCCTCGATGGCCCACGGCTTATGCGGCTCGTTGACAAGTTTTCTCGGGGCACGTTTCGCTCTTGGTTTTAGCGAAGCCGCCGTGTTTCCCGCCAGTCTTAAAGCCGTCGCCGAGTGGTTCCCTGCAAAGAGAGCGTGCGCTCGCGGCTGGGATCTTCAACGCTGGATCGAACCTGGGAGCGATCATTACACCGCTAGTCGTACCCTGGATCGCGGTGCGCTGGGGCTGGCGCTGGGCATTTCTGTCTCTCGGGTCGTCGGGGTTTGTTTGGCTTGCGTTCTGGTTGTGGATGTATCGAACTCCTGGCGAACACCCTCGTTGTTCGGCCAGCGAATTGGCGTACATTCGCAGCGTCGCAGTCGGATCTCCAGGCAAACCCTCCTGGAGGAGGTTGATTCGTCATCGGCAGACCTGGGCGTTCGTGCTGGGAAAGTTCTTTCACCGATCCGATCTGGTGGTTTTATCTGTTTTGGATACCCGATTTCTTGCAACGTGACCACGGGTTGGTGTTGCTCCGGGTTGGACTTCCGATCGTCACCATCTACTTGCTTGCCGATGTGGGCAGCGTGGCTGGAGGGTGGCTTTCATCATCACTCATTCGCCGGGGCAAGACCGTAAATGCAAGCCGGAAGACGGCCATGTTGATTTGCGCGGTGAGCGCTGTGCCGATTGTTTTTCTGCCCAGAGTCGGTTCCACCTGGGGGGCTGTCTTGCTGCTGGGACTTGCCACGGCAGCACACCAGGGTTTTTCCGCAAATCTTTTTACGCTGCCTTCTGACATGTTTCCGGCACGAGCAGTCGCTTCTGTGGTCGGACTGGGTGGGATGGCGGGCGCTGTTGGCGGAATGCTTATCGCCAAGGTTGTTTCGTATCTTCTGGAATCGACCGGCAACTACTCCATTCCGTTCGTGATGGCTGGCTCCGCCTACCTGTTGGCGTTAGCGATCGTTCAGATTCTGGCCCCCGAGCTGACCATGGCTTCTGCAGCGATGAGAGAGGTGTAAATCACTGGGTCAGGTCACCGGCGCGGACGCGCGGTGGATCTGCGCACAACTAACTCGGGTTCGACCGTGATTTCCGGAACGTGCTTCACGCGTCCCTCGATTCGGTCAAGCAGCGTACGCGCCGCGATCTCACCCATCTTTTGCAGGGGTTGTCTCACCGTCGTGAGTGGCGGATCGATGTAGGCAGCGATCTGAATGTCATCGAAGCCCACCACCGATAAATCGTCCGGTACACGTAGCCCGGCTTCCTGGAAAGCGCGGATGGAACCAATCGCGGAGATATCATTATAGGCAAACAGTGCGGTAAAAGGCTGCTTGCGCGCGAGCAAGCGCTTGGCAAACGGGTAACCTAGATTCGGTGTGGGATCATCGCCCTTCGAGTTGCACAATCAATTCTGGCCGCATGCGAATGCCCAATTTTGCGGTGACTTCGCAGATCGCGCTCCAGCGGTCGTCAGAATCAACGCTTACCGTCGAGCCTTTCATGAACGCGATCTTCTCGTGGCCCAGATCGACCAAATGCTTCAGCGCCAGCGCGACGCCACGGCGGTGATCCAGAACAATATTGGTCACGCGTTTGATCCTGCGATGCCCGGCAACGGCTACCGTCGGTAGAGCAGGTTCTTCGGTCAGGAAAGTGTCCACAGTGATAAAACCTTCGACTCCTCGTTCCCGAAGCATGGCGGAGTAGGTTGCGAGCAGTTTCTTGTCGTGGCGGTGAGCCACGGTAAGAAAGAAGAAATCCTGCTCTCGAAGATAACGTTCCATGCCGCTGATCACGAGAGAACCGTAGGCATCGCCGATTTCTTCCAGAATCACTCCGATCGTGTAGGTGCGCTTGACCCGCAGGGAACGCGCGAAGAAATTCGGTCGATAGTTGAGGGCGCGAGCCGCCGTCAAAATTCGCTTTTTTGTGTGTTCCGGGACGGACTGCGAAGCGGAAGAACTGTTTAGTACGGCAGAAACCGTGCTGGCGGTAAGCCCGACGAGTTCCGCCACCGACCTCAGCGTCACCGCCGACTTGGGGTCCCGAACTAATTTCTTTTTGAGAGGTTCCACTCGGCCGATATCCTCGCTAGACCCTTCGCCCCGACGGCGGTTTTTTCCCCGTGTCCGAATCCCGGATTGTATATGAAGAGTGAGCCGCGACCAAGCCGGAACGTCGGACCCGCCAGTCTTCACTCAGAATATCGATATTCTTACTCTTCGTCCTACACAATATCATATTTTCATGCTGTATAACTCCGCAAGAATATCGTTATTATCGCTCTCGTCTCGGAATATCATCGCTGTGCCGATTGTCTCCAGGAATAACGTTATTTTTTGCTTGACAAAGACAATGGGAGTGGAGCTTAATCTTCCACGACTAGCGCGTAACGTAAAAGCACTAGCTGGAAACCTAGTGGAAGAACGATATTTCTCATCGAACGAAGCTGTAGTTGGAGGAAGTGAAACGGGCGGAGTTCGACCTGTTTGAGGAACGCCGACCTTTGAGGGCGGCTACGCATTCCGGTCTGTATTAACTCGAAGTACCCATCCCCGAAGATGGGATCGACTTCTCGATTGGGAGGAACTCCATGACGCGTTTCATCCGCTGGGCGCTTACGTTCTCTTTCGTGATCTGCATTGTGGTCCCCTCACTTGCACAGAGCAGGAATACCGGTGAGATTCGTGGCACGGTGACTGCGGCGGGAGCCGTTGTTCCAGGTGTGACCGTCACCGTCACCAATATTGATACGGGAGTGACGAAAGATTTCGTCACCAATGGAGATGGTATCTACGATACCGTTTCGACGCCCGCCGGAAACTACACCATCAGCTTCACTGCCAAGGGCTTCAAGAGACTGGTGCGCGGTCCCGTTACGCTACAAGTGGATGTGATCACCGAGGACGCCAGCCTTACTGTCGGCACGGCAACGGAAACGATAACCGTGGAAGCAAGTGGCGTCCCGCTGTTGGAGACCGAGACTTCTCACCTGGGGGCAGTTCTTGAATCGAAAACGATCTCCGAGTTGCCCCAGATCGGCGCCGGAATTACCGGCAACGATTGGGCGAACTTCAATATCCTTCTCCCCGGTGCGGCGGGCACGTCAACTGCGCCCGCTTCGGAGGGCAGCGGCTCTTACAATGCCGGTGATGCCATCGCTCTCAACGGCAACCTTCCGAATTATGCCAACTATCTCCAGGATGGCGGTGTCGTTCAATTGCCGGTGAGCAACAACGTGGACAACACGTTGTTTGAGGCAGTGCAGGAAGTCCAAATCACGACCTCCTCGTTCTCGGCGGAGTATGGCGTCGGTGGCGCCGTGTTCAACCAGATCACCAAGAGCGGAACCAACGGCTTTCACGGGTCGGCTTATGAATATTTCCAGAACGATTTTCTGAATGCAGTCCCCCACTTCGATACGGGTGGAAAGCCATCGGTTTTGCGCTACGACGAGTGGGGCGGTTCCATCGGTGGTCCGATCTTCAAGAACAAGTTGTTCTTCTTCTTCGTCGCGGACAAGATCCATAACACCGGTTCCGCAGCTCCCACGGCAGGTAGCACTCCAACACTGGCCGAGATCGGTAAGGGGACGGCCTATCCGGGTGCCCTCGATTTTTCGGCCGTTCCTTGCTCGTCGACAGTCTCAACACCTTGCCTCCTTTACGACCCCGCCAGCTGTAGTACGCCAGGCTGCACCCGAACTTCATTTGCGGCGGAAAACACGGGAGCGCTTGCCGGCGTAAACGCGATTCCGATAAGCCGGTTAGATCCTGTAGCGGCAAAGATTCTCGCGGGTTATTACCCGTTGCCTAACACGGTCGGCTCGGGAGCCTTTGGAGCCTTTGAAAATAACTTCACGACCATTCTGCCGACCCCCAATCCGAATCTGCGATTCTTTGGGCGCATCGACTATGATCTTTCTCAGAAAACCCGCATCTCGGGCTCCATCAGTCAGAAGAATAACCCGGGAGTCAACAAGTACGGACCGTTTGCATGCCCCATCAACTGCTTTTCCGGTGACATCGACGGTTACAACGCGCAAGTTACCGTTACCTCGGAGATCAAGCCGACTTTGGTGAATGAACTCCGCATGGCTTATACCAAGCAAGGCAACTGGTTCATTCCCGATACCATTGGGTTTAACAACGCGTCGACCTTGGGTTTGCAGTACGCTAAAGCCGACGTTTTCCCGACGATTAACATCGGCGGCCCCGGCTTCTGCTGCAACGGTTTGGCACCTGGCACGAATGCCATTTACATTGAGAACCTCTATGATCCGTCAGATGTCGTGACGCTCATCCACGGCAAACACATTCTGCATTTTGGCGTCGAGGTATTGATGGGGCAAGGCAACACAACGCCGTGGGGGAACATTACTGCTGGCAACTTCACCTTCACCGGCAACTACACGGCGCAAAACGGCGCTGCAGCTGGGACGACAGGAGCCGGCCTCGCCGATTTCCTGCTGGGCGACGTCCAAAGCTGGAACGGGAACTACAACCAGGCGGTGTCATATGCGCGACTGAAGAGTCCGCAACTCTTCATTCAAGATTCATACAAGCTCCGCCCCAATCTCACCCTGAATCTTGGCTTGCGGTACACCTATACCACCGGATTCAGCGAGAAATACAATGCCATCGGAGGGTTCGACCCGAATCTCACGCTGGTCTGCAGCGTCGATAGCCAGGGCAAACCTTGTGGTGCACTGAACGGCACTTTGGGCTCGCTGTGGTTTGCGCCCCAGGACAACCGAACCACGTTGCAGCAGGCGGATAAGGCCATCTTCCTGCCCCGCGTCGGCTTTGCCTGGTCCATCAGGAACGATACCGTCGTCAGAGGCGGGTTTGGAATGTACTCGTATAACTACAGCCAGGATGTCTACGGCAACGGAATCGGCTTTGGAGCCCTCACAACTAGTGGGGGTGGTAGCACGGACCCGAACGCTGGCACCGGTGCCACGCCGCTGGTCACTCTCTCCGAATCTGCTGCCGCGGCTAATCCTGTGCTGAATTACGTGGTGGGTTCGGCGAATGCGAAAGACGTCTCGCAATACCTGAACGTCACAACCCCCTCAAATCAGACTTACGTCCCGTACTACGTCAAGCCAGGGCACATCAATTCATGGCAGGTAAGCGTAGAGCACCAATTCCTAAACAGCTACATGGCGTCGATCGCCTATGTGGGTAGCCACGGCTCGAACCTGGAAACCGGGACAGACGAAAACCAAATAACCAGCGCAGTTGGTTTGGCCGCAATCGGGGCGGAGACGACACCTTCACTCATTCAAGCAAACCGTCCCTTCCCGTCTTGGGGACAGCTCCAAGGATTTAACTACAACGGAATATCGAACTACAATGCCCTGCAAACCACCATCAACAGGCGCTTTACCAATGGCTTTGTTTTCAGCTTCAACTACACTTGGTCACACTTCCTGGATGATCAGGATTCGGGCGGATGGGGAAGCCGCGGCGGAACGCAATATTGGCAGGTTGGGAACAACCCTTCCGCGACTTATGGGAATTCGAACTTCGACATCCCAAATTCGTTCAAGGGTTATGCCTCTTACGAGCTGCCATTCGGCAAAGGCAAGAGCTATCTGAATAGCGGCACGGCGCTCAACGAGGCGGTTGGCGGATGGAGGCTCGCCGGAACACTAATTGCCCAGAGCGGAAATCCCTTTACCGTAGTCAACCAAAATAACCTCAACTCGAACTATACCGGTTGTGCCAACAATGTTGGAGGCACCGCTTCCGGCGGCGATGTGAACAACGGATGCAATTGGTTCCCTAATGTCATAGCTTCCACTCACGTCGGCAATCCGGGCCCCAGCCAATGGTTTAACGTTAATGCCTTTGCCAACGCCTGGACTCCGGGCTCGGGGCCGTTTGCATTCGGTAATGAGGGCAGGAACTCGCTGCGAGGACCTCGTCTGACTGTCCTTAATTTGTCCATAGCTAAGGGTTTTCAGATTGGTGAACGCGTTCGCCTGGAATTGCGGTCAGATTGGGTTAACGCCCTTAACCACCCGAGCCTCGGTATTCCGGGCCAAACCTTTGGGGCCCCCAATTTCGGGGCGATCAACGAGGGAACCCAGAACAATGGTGTCGCCGTTGCCGCTCGCACCGGTCAACTCAGCGCTAAAATCACTTTCTGATATGCCAGTGCGGAGAGGACGTCCTTTCTTCTGTCTGTCCAGGATGATCGAGGCTGTTAATCGGGGTCCGAGGACGATTCGGGATTCTAAGCCAGGGTTCGTCCACCGTACAATCCTGACATGAATACAAAAGAAGTGGTTGTATTGTCGTGGGTGTTCCTCGTTCTTGGGTTGCTAGCGTGTTTTGCCCAGTCTGGCTTTACACAATCTAGCCCTGGCCGTCAACAGCAGATCGAAGCACACAGCCGTAAAGCTGCGGAATATCTGCATGAGAATAGGTCCGATCTGGCGGTGCCCGAATTCCGAGCCATTCTCGCCATCGATCCCGACAATGTGGACGCCCACGGCAATCTCGGCGCGGTGCTGTTCTTCCAGGGGGCATACGCGGATGCGATTCCACAACTGCGCGCCGCGCTCAAACTACGGCCCACTCTGTGGAAGACTCAAGCTCTTCTCGGCATCGGCGAAAAGCGGACGGGCGACATCGACGCGGCCCGCCGCGATTTGGAGAAAGCATTTCCAAACCTCCAGGAGGAGAAGATTCGGATTGAGACCGGCATGGAATTGATCGAAATTTATTCCGGCGCGGGTGACTTGGATAAAGCGGCAGCGACTGTGGCTGTTCTTCGAAAGCTGCAGCCTACGGATGAGGCTATCCTCTACTCCGCTTACCGAATCTATTCAGATCTTGCTGACGAGTCCCTGCTCAGCTTGTCGGTGGTGGACCCGAATTCTGCGCGAATGCATCAAGCGATGGCGCACGAATTGGCGAAGCGTGGGAACACTGCTGAAGCGATAGAGAACTACCGAGCCGCGCTTAAGATCGACCCTCAGCTTCTGGGAATCCATTTTGAACTTGCCGAGATGCTCAGCACTTTGGGGACTGCAGAGGGCCGGCAAGAAGCCGAAAAAGAATATATCGCAGCCTTGGAGGCCAATCCGCTCGATGAACAGTCGGAATGCAGGCTGGGCGATATCGCTCTTCAACGGGACGATTTGAAGGAAGCTACCGAGCGTTACACCCGGGCGATACAGCTACAGCCCAGCGATCCCGAAGCAAGCATCGGCCTGGCGAAGGTTTTTATGACCATGGATCAACCTCAAAAAGCCGAGCCACTGCTGCAGCACGCCCTCCAGCTGGATCCCACCAGCGCGCTGGCTCACTTCCGTCTGAGCACTGTGTACCGACAGACTGGACGCACCGCGGACGCCAAACGCGAATTAGAGGAATACCAAAAGTACAAGCAGATGAAGGAGAAACTTCGGAAGGTTTATCACGACCTGCATCCCGATCAAACTCCGGAGGACGAAGATAGTCATCCCAAGAGATAGTCAGGTGCTGCATTGGATCAAGATGATGAAGAAAATTCTCACCGCTACTATGTTATTAACGGTTGTTCCGCTGTTCGCATCCTCGTATTACTCGGCCCGCCTGGACGATCCAAGAGCAACTTATCTGACGCCGGATAATTTTGCAGTGAAGGGTGACGGAGTCGCGGATGATTCCGCAGTCTTACAGCAAGCCATCAATACGGTTCAGGAGAAGACCAACCAGGGTATTCTGTTCGTTCCCGCTGGCCGCTACCGGCTGACCAGGACGATCTATGTCTGGCCCGGAATCCGGCTGATCGGGTTTGGGACGGCGCGGCCCACTTTTGTACTCGCTGCGAATACGCCGGGCTTTCAGCAAGGGCCCTCTTATATGTTTTTCTTTGCGGGTGGCCGCCCGGTCACAAATGCGCCTCCACCGGATGCGAACCCGGGTACGTTCTATTCCGCGATGAGCAACATCGACTTTGAGATTCAAGACGGAAATCCGGGCGCTGTCGGCGTCCGCGCCCACTATGCCCAACATTGCTTTCTGGCGCACATGGATTTTCACATCGGCTCAGGACTGGCGGGCGTCCACGACGGCGGTAACGTCGCTCAAGACGTACACTTTTATGGTGGCAAGTACGGCATCTGGACCCGGAAGCCTTCCCCGGGGTGGCAATTTACGGTGGTCGACGCTACCTTTGAGGGACAGCGCGAAGCGGCCATCCGGGAGCACGAAGCCGGGCTGACCCTGATCCGACCGCAATTCAAGAATGTCCCGACGGCGATTTCCATCGACCCTCAATACTCAGACGAACTCTGGATAAAAGATGGACGCATGGAAAGCGTTTCCGGACCTGCCGTAATCATCAGTAATGAGAACAGTGCCCGCACCGAAATCAACATGGAAAACCTCGTCTGCCGAAACGTTCCTGTTCTCGCGGTTTACCGCGAGAGCGGAAAACGCACCGCAGCTCCGGCTGAAATATACGAAGTGAAGACTTTTTCTCATGGCCTTAAATATGCTGAGATTGGCGCGGTTCCCGCGATTCAGGATGTCTATGAGACGGCTCCCCTGATCGCGTTGCCACGGCCAATCAATTCCGACATCTTGGATCTGCCGCCGATCGACACGTGGGTCAACGTCCGCTCACTTGGCGCCCGGGGCGACGGGACGACCGACGATACCGCCGCGTTCCAGAAAGCCATTGCCCAGCACCGTACGATCTACTTGCCTTCCGGCCAGTATCGTGTGACGGACACCATCGCGCTAAGGCCCGATACAGTTCTCATTGGCCTGCATCCGAGCGTCACGCGAATATTGCTCACCGATTCAACCCCAGCCTTTCAAGGCGTGGGAAGTCCCAAGCCGCTGCTCGAAACTCCCAAAGACGGGACGAATATCGTGACCGGCATCGGCCTCTACACCAACGGCATTAATCCGCGAGCGGTGGCCGCGAAGTGGATGGCCGGCAAGGATTCGATGATGAATGATGTTCGTTTTCTGGGAGGTCATGGCACTATTGATCCGAATGCCACCGCGGAGGAAAGTTCCAAGATCTGGAAAGAGATTTATAACGACACGCATAGCGCCGACTCGAATCCGAATCGCCGCTGGGACGGGCAGTATCCAAGCTTGTGGATCACGGGCGGCGGCACTTTTGTCGACATCTGGACGCCCAGCACGTTCGCGCAAGCGGGCCTGTACATCTCAAACACTTCAACCGAAGGACGAATTTATCAACTGTCGAGCGAGCACCACGTCCGCAACGAAGTAATTCTGGACCATGCGTCGAACTGGCAGATCTATGCGCTCCAGACGGAAGAAGAACGGGGCGAGGGTGGATTCGCTTTGCCGCTCGACATCCGGGATTCGAGCAACATCACCTTAGCGAACCTGCACATGTACCGCGTCGTAAGCAGCTATCAGCCCTTCCCCCATGCGATCACCGTTACAAACTCCAGCAACATACGATTTCGCAACGTCCATTGCTACAGCGACAGCAAAGTGTCCTTCGACAACGCAGTCTACGACCAAACCCACAACATAGAGATACGACAGCGCGAGTTCGCCTGGTTGACGATGTCCGGTCGTACTGCCCTGATCCGACCGAAAGAACCTTCGCCAGTTCTCGCTGCAGGCTCGAGGGTGGAGAAAGTGGCGAGCGGTTTCTTCAACATTTCCGGCGGCGCCGTCAACACCTCCGGAGACGTTTACTTCATAGACGCCCAACGGCAAACCGTCTACCGCTGGTCTGCCGCGACTCGCCAACTGTCAAAGGTTCGTGACAATCCGCTGGACCCGGTGCAACTGTTCTTTGATAAGGCAGGCGATCTGATAGTGATCTCGTATGCGGGAAAGGGAATTGTATATAGCTTCAGGCCCGACGTGCAGGGTGACGACCTGACACTGCTCGAAGCGGTGCCCGCCGTGTCACGTCCAGGACTGACACCCGTTCTGCCTGTGGACTACTGGAGGAACGAAAACGATTTTCTCGAAGACCTGGCGGCAAAGAGGACCTATCAGTTCGTCTCTCCGGACGGAACAACTTTCCTTCCTGCGGGAGAAGACTTCGTGACTGGGGAACTCTACTACGGGTCCAAGTTGAATGACACGCTGCGAGCTTTTGGCCTTGCGTCCGCGGTTGCGGCTCAGCCCTATTATGTCTCCGATGAATCGGGAGAGAAGACCTACGTCGGCAGCGTAGGTGTCGATGGGGCGATCTCGAACTTGAGACTCTTCGTCGAACGGGGCGGAGAGAGTGTGACCGTGGACGACAACGGCAATGTATATATCGCTGCCGGACAGGTCTTCGTGTACAGCCCGTCGGGCGATCTGATCGATACCATAGAAATTCCAGAGCGACCCTCGCAATTGTTGTTCGGTGGTACGGATGGCAGCACCCTCTTCGTTCTCGCGCGGAGTGCGTTATATGCCGTCCAAACCATTCATCGAGGGCGCTGAGAAGAGCGAATCCTTAATTTGCCGCAGCCACCGGAACCTACGGATTTATATACGCACACTGCCCGCTGGGTGGCCTCGGTGATCCTATTGTTTTGTCTCTCATCGTCCTCCTTGTTTCCGCAAACCCTTCAACCCAAGGGTGATGAATCCGAGAGCAAATCAAATACGGCGGCTCCCGCAGCTGCTCCGTTGCCTCAACTGGTCGACATCACCGATTCGACGGGCATCAAGTTCGATCATCTGTCGAGTCCGGAGCAGAAATACATAGTGGAGTCGATGAGCGGAGGCGTTGCTCTCATTGATTATGATCGCGACGGATGGCCCGACATCTACTTCACTAACGCCCAAAGTGTAGAGATGGCGCTTGCCGGGAAGAAGTCGCGAAGCGCACTCTACCACAATAATCACGATGGGACTTTCACTGACGTCACGGATAAAGCAGGTGTCGGTTATCCCTGTTGGGCAATGGGTGCTGTCGTCGGAGACTATAACAACGATGGCTGGCCAGATTTGCTGGTGACTTGCTTCGGAGGTGTGGTCCTCTACCGCAACAACGGAGATGGAACATTCACGGATGTTACGAGACAAGCCGGCCTGAGCAGTGACTCGGGATGGGCCACGGGAGCAGCCTTCGGCGACTACGATGGCGACGGCTGGGCGGACCTGTTTGTGTCGCACTATGTGAATTTTAGTCTGAACGATCTTCCAGCGTTCGGTTCCAGTCCGACATGCAAGTTTCGTGGAATCGCTGTCCAATGCGGCCCTCGGGGGTTGAAGGGCTCCTCCTCAAGTCTTTACCGCAATAACGGCGACGGCACATTCACGGATGTGTCCAAGAAGACCGGAATTGCTGACTCTCCCAATTCTTTTGGTTTGACGGCCGTTTGGTCTGACTTTGACGGCGATGGCCATCCCGATCTTTTCTTGGCCAATGACGCCGGAAGGAACTATCTCTGCAAGAACGACGGAAGTGGGCACTTTACCGAAATCGGTTTTTCTGCGGGAGTCGCTGTCAGTCAAGACGGGAATGAGCAGGCCAACATGGGTGTCGCTCTCGGCGATTACAAGCACACTGGACACCCTTCGATCGCAGTGACCCACTTCAGCGATGAATATGCGGCACTATACCAGAACCTTGGCGAGATGAATTTTGCTGATGTTTCCTACGCCTCCGGAATCGCTCCGAGCACCACTCACTATGTCGGCTGGGGCGACGCATTCTTCGACTTTGACAACGACGGGTGGGTCGACCTTTTCATGGTGAACGGCCACGTCTATCCGCAGGTGGACAGTGGCGAGGCTGGAGCCAGATACCGGGAGCCGGCCCTGCTGTTCTTGAATCAACGGAATGGCAAGTTCAAGGACATAAGCAAGCTTGTCGGCCCGGCGCTTCAGACCCTGCGAGTCAGCCGCGGAGTGGCAACCGGCGATCTGTTTAACGATGGCCATATTGACATTGTCATAGAAAACTTGGAAGGCGCTCCTACGATTCTCCGGCCAAACGGTGGTCCCGCCAATCACTGGATCAGCTTTGAACTGGCAGGTACGAAAAGTAACCGGCTTGCCTTGAACGCGCGCGTAAGGATGACCGCTGGGGATCTCGTGCAGACGAGTGAGGTGCTGAGCGGGAGCAGCTATCTCTCCCAGAACGATCTCCGGCTTCACTTCGGCCTTGGGGGATGGGAACGTGTCGACAAAATCGAAATTGTATGGCCGACTGGGAAGATTGAAACGCTGACTAACTTGGCAGCCGATCATCATTACTCTGTGAAAGAAGGCGAAGGGATGGCCTCTACCGAACAAATCACGCCGACACTCGTAAAGAATTGATGTTAGTAACGCTGTATAGGTGTTATGTTAGTGTCCTTGTTTATGCAACTTATGCTGTATGACCTATTTATAGGAGATCTATGACAGACCAGACGTCGCGAAGGAGCTTTCTCGGAATTTCCGCTATGGGGTTGGTGGCAGCGGTCGTTCCTGACGTGGTCCGACCAGCCTCAGCAATGACAGTGACCGCGCCGGGCAACGAGATGTCGAATAGCAGCCCGGAGATTTCCATGTGGGTAACATCTGGCGACGAACGTTTTGCCGCCGCTCCTCGAGCCACTTGGCGTCCGGCAGCGGGGACGCCCACAACCGATTTCCTCCGGCTGAACCCCAGCATGAAGTTCCAGGAGATATTGGGATTTGGGGGCGCTTTTACCGATGCTACCTGCTACACGTTGAATCGACTCTCGCCTCCAGAGAGAGAGAAACTCTTCCACGAACTGTTCCACCCCTCAGAGATGGGGCTTAGCGTTGGGCGCATCTGCGTCGGGTCGAGCGACTACTCGACAAAGCTTTACAGCTTCGATGAGGGGGAGCCCGATCCGGATCTGACGAGATTTTCCATCGAGCACGACCGCGAATATATTCTTCCGGTACTGCGCCAGGCGCGCCAGGCGAATCCGGGCCTGTTCCTTTTTTCCACTCCCTGGAGCCCGCCCGGTTGGATGAAGTTCAACGGCACGATGCTGGGCGGTGCGATGCGCAGGCGTTACCTGCCGGTCTACGCGCAATACTACCTGAAGTTTCTGCAGGGGTATGCAACCGAAGGCGTGACCGTGCAAGCGCTGACCGCGCAGAACGAAGTGGACACCGATCAGGACGGCAGAATGCCTGCTTGCATCTGGCCGCAGGAGTACGAGATTGAATTCGTGCGCGACCATCTGGGTCCGCTTTTGGAGAGTAGCGGGATGCCGGTCAAGATTTGGATGCTGGACCATAACTACAATTTGTGGGGACGCGCCGTGTGCACACTGCAGGACACGAAGCTTCGCAAATACTCCAATGCGATTGCCTGGCATGGCTATTACGGCACTCCCGACATGATGAGTAAGGTTCACGACGCCTATCCGGAAGCAGAGATGCATTGGACCGAAGGCGGTCCGGACTACACAGATCCTGGTTATCTGACGGATTGGTGCAAGTGGGGCGGAACCTTCAGCGGACGTGCTGAACAACTGGTGCCGCTCCATCACGGCATGGAACCTGGCTCTCGATGAGCATGGCCGACCGAACATCGGACCGTTTCCCTGCGGCGGCGTGGTAACAATCGATTCGCAGACCACGGAGATCACCCGCAGCGGACAATACTGGGCTTTTGCTCACTACTCCCGCGTCATCCGTCGCGGGGCTCGCCGCTTTGGCTCCCAGAGCGCGGCTGCTAACCTGCAACACGTTGCGCTTGAAAATCCAGACGGCCAGCAGGTGCTGGTCCTGACCAACGCGGGACCCGCAAGGACGATCGAACTGCGGCTCGCGAATATGGCGGCTTCGGTTCCAGTGAAGGCAAATTCAGTGACCACCTTAGCTTGGAGGTAGTGTATCGAGCTCGTGGGGGAGCAAGCCGTGACCAAAACTACTCATCCAGCTTGATTGTTCCCCGAAAAACCGGCTCGAGCATCGTCGGTATCAAAGCAAACATCGCCACGCATCCCGACAGGGGCACCAATAAACCAGCGCGCAGGCTCCCCGTTCCTGTCGACACCAGTCCCACGAACCAAGGCATCGTGGCGCCCCCCATTCCGGCAAGCGCGAACATGATCGCCCCGATTCGCCTCGACCTTTCGCCAAATACCTTCACCAGCCACGCGATCAGAATTGGATAAATCGCGGCCAGGCCCACTCCGACTGCAGTAACGCAGATTGCGACATTCGCGAATGTCCTTGCCTGCAGGAGAAGACAGATGCCAGCGCTCGCCAGGATCAAACCGCTCGCCTGCAGCGTGCGTTCACGCCGCTGCAGTGAAACCAACGGTACGAGAGCGCGCCCAGCGAGCAGTCCTCCCCAGAAAAACATGGGTGTCAGCGCCCACAGGTCGCCAGAATCAGGATTGATTCGTTTCGTCAGTGAGGCAACCCAGCCCACAACCGAGTTCTCGGATCCGACATATAGAAAAAACAACGCAGCCAGGCTCAACGTACTTCGCATGCTTATGTTCTCTCGGCGTGCCGGCTTTGACCGCTCCTCGCCTTCTTTCGTGCTGCCGGGTTCCACGTTCATCCCACCTAAAATCGCAGCGGCAAGCGCCGAGCATGCCGCGATGGCATAGAGAAGCCATGGCATCGCCCGGCGCTGTTGAGCCAGCATCACCAGTGGAGAGCACGCAATCGCGCCCATTCCCCACATCAGGTTCAGAATGCTGAGTGCGGCCACTCGACGGGCTTTTGCAACTTCCGCCACCCACAAGTTGGTGGCAGAAAGAGCCTGCCCCAACCCACAGCCGAACACCGCGGTTGCAGCCAGGCTCGCAACATTACTACCCAGGTTTAATCCCGCCACTCCCGCCGCGATCAGGCTAAAGCCGCACACAAACGTGTGCCGGTATCCTCCTTTGATCAGCCAGCCGAGCGTAGCGACGCCCACCATCGACCCGCAGAACTGCGCCGTGAAAAATAGACCGGCGCGCTGGTCGCTCAAAGACCAGCGGCCAATCAGTATCGGCAAAATCGGGCCAATCAGTGTCGTTACGACACCCGTGACGACAAATCCGCCGTGGAGGACAACGGATGCAGCCGAAGAGATCGGAAGCGAAGCCGACCGAGTTTGGATCGAGTTCATGCTGAAGGCATTCTGCCGGAATGCTTGCCTGTGGGCAACTTCGCAGGTAATGAAGAACGCCGGGCAGGATGTAAGATAATCGGAAATGCCCGTAGCCTGTAGCGTCGGTAGTGATCCGCTGTTTGATTCCAGCTTCCGAAATCTCGAGCGTGACCTGCTGAGGTGCCCAAGCACCGTTCAGTTTGACCCAGCCCTCGATTTCGTTCAGCGAGCTCTTTGCCAATTGGACCCAATAGTCCTAGAGGGCATGTCGCACCAATTTCAGTAACTCGTCGCGACAAAAACCCGAATCGCCGCTTTCCAGTCTGGGGCGGGCGTGTCGACAACATCTGGGGTGTGGTAATCGAAGTAGGACAGCCAGCGATTACTCTCGTTCGGTTATTCTTTAGGCCGACAGCTGGCCGCTAGTTTTCACTGCCGTCGCTTGAAAACCGAGACGGCTGAGGACGGTAGCCGTTGCGCGTACGGATCTTGTAGCTCTTCGGATGGTCGCCCAGCAGTTTTACTGTGATCGATCGCCAGCCCGAGTTGGGATTGGGCTGCGGATAGTAGCTCAGCGAATAAAGATGTGCCATGTCATCCCGGACGGAGGCAAAGGCTCGCTTTTCGTCTCTCCAGTTCTTCGCGAAGTAGGCCTTGCCGCCCGTAGCCGCGGTCATGCGCTCAAACACCGCCGTGGACACTGGCTCCAACTTGGCTTCTTGTGTACTGATCATGTAAATGGAAATTCCAGCGGACTGGGCGTATTCGGCGACATCCTCGGGCGGCACGACGCTGGAGTTGTCGGGCCCGTTGGAAAACACCACCACGACTTTCCTGCCCGTCAACTGTGCCGCATCCTTCAGCGTCAGCAGCAGTGTGTTGTAGAGCGCCGCATCGTCTCCGGCCACCCTTGAGCGCACGGCGCGCAGCACTTGCGACCGGTCGGACGTAAGAATGGCAGCTCGGGAGAGATCTCGGCTGTAGGAATAGAATGCGATCTTGTCTGCGCTTCCCAGCGAGCGAACAAACTCCGCGATCGCATCCTGTGCAAACACAAAGTCGCGATACATGTAGTTGCTAGTATCAAAAAGAACAAACACATCGGCGCCGGCCATCAGAGAATCGAGAGTGCGAAGCGAGCCGGCAGAAGGGCCCTTGGTCAAGTCCCGAGAGGGGCTGACGGCTCGTTCGGGCTCCGCAGACTCCGTTAGATTTTGCACTGGTTCGTTGCCTTCCGCAAAAGTGGCCACCTTCTCCGTAATTCCATCCTCAATGATGGCAAAGTCCTTGGGGAGAAGACCGGTAACGTAGTTTCCATTCTTATCGGTCACGGCGACGTTGAGCTGTACCAGATTGACGACCACGTGAAGAGTGGGGCTGCCCTGAGCTTCGACTCCAGCTCCCCAACCGACGGATAAATCTAGCAAAAACCAAAGAAACAAAAGCGGATTCCTTACCATAGTCGTAATCTCCCACTCTGCGGGCACCCAGATTGGATCGCCGGATTACCTCCAGCAAAATCAACCACGTCCAGCCTCACGGCCTGGACGCTCCGGCGGAGGTGAGCGAACCTATCTTGCCCTCCCGGAAGTCTTGGCCAGTTTCGTGCATCGCGCGAAGGAGCGCCGGCCAGTCGTCGAAGTTGGTCGCGAAGATCTTCTCGACCATGTGTCGCGTCAGATCCGGTACCAGACGGTTTAGCGTCACAGCCAAATTCCCGGTTTCATCGGCCAGGCGGGCCCAATACAGATTCGTCGAATCCCAAGACTCCGCCAGAAGACGGCATGACGATCCTGAGAACGCGGGCATGGGCCGGATGTTCAGGAGTTCGCGGCTGTACGTTTGCGCCAGGCCGGGATGCGGTACGCCGAAATCGCGGGACAAGCGGCTCCAATTGACCTGTTCGGGATGTTGACGAGAAAGATCTTGCAGTTCTTGCGCCGCCGTTCCCCAGGAGCCGATTTCTCCCGGGTATCTGCGCTGAAACTCCGCCGCCAGATAGAACGTATCCGCCGGGGTCATTTGAGGAAGTATTTCGGCTGCGTGGCCGGCCCGCAGACCCTGCTCGACTCGCTCTGTCCTCTGCGGAATCATACGATCCGATAAAATGGTTAACACCTTGCTCCTCAGTTCCTCGTCGTTTGCGGAAGCGGTCAGGAGTTCTTCCCCAGTTTGCTGATATAACGTGACCGCATGAAGTTCGTTCTGGCTGACGTCCCACCAGCGCGGCAAGATCGCATTGGCCAACAGAACCGGCGTCAATTCCGTCGGAATGAGAGCTTGGACTCTTTCCGGCGAAATAAAGTCTTGCTCGAGCTCGGCAAGAACATAGGGCAGATCGGCAAGAGAGCCAATGAAGTGAGCGCCGCCGCCAGCGGGAGAACCTTGGCCAAAGAGCTGGGGAGCTTGCCACACTGTCTTCATGCCACTTACCGTTTCTGCGGCAAAGTCGTGGGACCGGACGAAGAGCGGGTTGTTGTGCAGGGCCTGGGCGCCCGGCGGTTCATAATAGGCATAGTTCAAACCCACAAGAACGTCTCTCCAGAACGCAGCGAGCTGACCGCGAGCCTCTTCGAGTTGTGCGCGCGAAGCCGTACGAGATTTGAGCACCTTGGTTAGGTCGGTTCGCATCTCCGCATCGACGTGCTGGGGGTTATAGATTCTCGGAGCCCATTCTGCTCTCTCGCCGCTGGTGAAAATCGGCCGCGGCATCTCGAATTCCCGCAATTCCGCAGCCAGATGGATCGCGAATTCGTTCGCCGATCTCCCTTGAGACCCTTCGCTCAAGGCGTCGCCCAGAGCAAGCAACGTATCGAGCGAGATCAGTCGCTGGTCGTCCAACACAGAGCGGATTTTGTTGGCAAGCTCTTGGTGTATCCTCTTCCCTTCTGCAGTGGTCTGCCGAGGTCCTGCGAGCAACCCAATGATTTCATCCTGGGAACCCTTGCGTTTGCCGGTGGCAAACCGAAACAGTTCTCCGAGGGAAGCTCGCCCCGCGTCATACAACTCGCCTGCTGATTGAATTCCAGCGAATGGCTTGATCACCTGCTGCCACGAATCATCCAGTTGCGGGTTCGAGATTTGTCCCTGACGGGCCAGAATTTGCCAGATTCCAACCGTTGCCTGGAATGTACCGAGCGCGTTGCCACGCAGCGGACTGCGCACTTTGTTCAGCGCTTCCGCCGTCTCGAAGAACAGTTCAATGGATGCGTCACTCAGCTCTGGGAACTCGGAGAGAATCGGATATTGATCACTAAACTCCGCGAACTTGCGCGCCAACAGGCGCACCGTCGCAGGGGCAAGGCGATGTGCGGGAGATCGTCTGCTTTCAAGCGCGCTGGTTGCCAGGTAAATCTGTAGCGGCCCATAATCGGTGGTTGCCCGGGAAAGAGCGAACATGGTTCGCACAAGCTGATCTGGATTGGTTAGGTGGCCGTTGTGCCTACCCCACTCACGCACGACGTGGGAGTCATTTTTCTGGCGAAGAATGTCCTCCCACACCTCGAGATTTCCGGGGACAAGCGGTTCGCCGGTAGTTTCCCGCTGAAGCCGAGTAACCAAAAGCAGCAGCGCAGGGGCTGGTCTGAACAAACCGACTGTGGCACCGGCTGAAGGATCTGTTGCCCGCAGAGCATCGTAGAAAAGGCGCAGGCGATGCTGTTCTGTGAAATACGCTTGTTGACTTCTACTCACCCGCGAAAGCACGTCAAAATAGCTGGCCAGCCAACCCCCGTCCCTGGCAAGCATTTTCTGCACGAACGTAGCAGGTGAGTCCGCGCTAGCCTTAACCAGATCATTCCAGGCAGATTCTGCTTGCGGCCCACCTGGAACGGCGATCCGTCCCGCGCGGATGCAGATGTGGCTCCCGTAAAAATCAAGCACCGCGGCGTAGGGACGCAGTTTCTTGATCCCGATAGATCCCTGCAAGACCTTATTGGTTTCGGGATCGAGCTTGGAAAGGGCCCAGTAGAGGCGCGCGACAGCCGGGTCACCCAAGATCGTGTCAATCAAATCGTTGCTGGGGTCGCTGTCGTTCTTCTCGCTCGCCATGGTCCAGGCGTTTGCGGCGAACAGGACGGGTACGGGAGAAGGTCGGAATGGGTACTCGAAAGGTTTGCCTCCTTGCAAGGTCTGCTCGAGTTCCGGCAGCGGGAACCCCGAATCGATCGTCAGGAAAGCCCTTTCGGGATTCGCCGTCTGCAAAGTTGTGCCAGGCTCACCACAATTGGGCCTGGTCTGATAACCGAGAATACGCAGAAGCGGTCTTGCATCATCACAATTCGAAACACGAATTATCATGCCATCCGTTGCCGCGAGGGCTGAGAGCTCCCTCGCCTGCACCACGTACCGGCTCAATAGAATGAGAAACTCACTCTTCCCGGCGTGGTTACGACCTAGCATGAACACGTTTCGGCTGAGCAAGGGCAGCACCTCTTCGGGCGTAACCTCTTGACTGATACCGGCCATGCGCAGAAAGGAGCGCAGCGGACCCGGAATCATGAACTCCGATGAGGCCGGGACTGGTTCGCCTTCTGGGGATGAGGCCGCAAGCACCTCGGATGGGTTCGAAACCGTCACATTCACATTCCCAGCCTTGGCAGACAGGCACCAGCAGGAAAAGACCGAAGCCATTACAAGAACGGAGATACAGAGAGGGGATTTCACGGCTGGATTCCTCTTGGGGCCAGCGAGACCTCACGCAACCAGGAGTACGTCGCGGAGAGCAGGGATTCCGCGAAACCGAGTCGTGCGCCATTCCTGGGTTTGTGAATTTCTGGCACTGACCCCAAATTCTGATGTAGTCCAAAATAGCCCATCGCCCCCGATTATCCAAGGGATTTTCTCAGTTTCTTGCTAGGTTTTCTCCGCTTCTGCAGTTGTGCGCCCGTTAGCACTCAAAACCCGGTCAATGAGTCGCCATCCACTGGCATGTTCTAGGGTTCCTTGCAGACTTCGATGACGTGCCCCTCGCTGTCGCGGATTTCGAAGAATTGGGTATCGCCACCGTCTTGGATCGGTCCGGGGAGAACTCCACGATTCGTGAGCTGCTCGTGCCCTTTCTTTAACTTGTTGCAGAAAAATGACAGAAGCGACTGGCGAGGGCCTATCGAAGCCCGCTTGCTCCACTTCTGCCTTGGCACTCAGAAGGATTGTGGGCGCACCGTGACCCGGAAGCTGTAGGGCAATATCGGACGGTAGCGGACAGTCCCAATCCGGCGGAACTTTTGCCACCTTGCAATCAAACGCCTCAATCCACCAACGCTTGGCACCCTCAACATTGGAGTAGGCGAGGGTGACTGAATCTGTGTAGAACAGGGACATAGCAGGCCTACGATGCCATCAGATAAGCCAAGCCAGAGCATTCTGCCGCTGCGATCCAGGCGGTCAATTCCGACGACGGGTGCGCGGCGCGATAACGGGCGATAGCGGAACATGAGACACTAGTCCTCGAAAATTCCTGCTTGACGATTCAGCCGGCAAACATGAACGCCTCAACTTCGCCTCCACAACGAAAAATCTTCCGCCGCCTTTCCATCGCTGCCGGAAACACACTCCAGATCACCGGTCTCGCAGCTGCCTGCGCTGCCCTCGCTCTGGCACGATCCACGCCCTCGAAATCCGCAGCCGTCGCCGCGGCGATGATGATCGCAGCCTGGCTTCTCCTCTACTTCTTCTGCCACGGAATCGCGCACTGGGCGGTCGGGAGGCTCCTCGGCATTCGCTTCGCTTTCTACACTGTGGGAGGAACCGACCACCCGGAAAGCTATCCCGTCGTCCTCCGATGGCTGTTCGTGCACCTCCCGTTCTTTGGCGTGCGAACCGAGAAGGCCTCGATGCAAAAAGCCAGCCCGACGGCCAAAGCCATCATGTGGTCCGCGGGAGTAACGTCGTCCGCGGTGGTTCCGACACTGAGCGCGTTCTGCGCATGGAACGCAGGCATTCCCGGCAGCGAGCCGTTCTTGCTGTTTGCCGTGTTCTGGGCGATAGGAGTGTTGGCCAGCAACTGGACCAACCCCACCGGCGACTATTCGAAAGCACGCCGCGTCCTCGCGGGGCAATGAAGATTTTGCTGAGAACTGAGAACCGGGAACTGAGAACTGTAAACTATCCACATGTCCTTCCACTCCGGATTCGTCTGCATCCTCGGACGCCCCAACGCGGGCAAGAGCACGCTGCTGAATGCGCTGGTCGGCGAGAAGCTGGCCATCATCTCGCCGAAGCCACAGACCACGCGCAACCGCATTCTCGGAATCATCAACGTCGCTAAGCACAAGGGACGCGAAGCCGGGCAGATCGTGCTCATCGACACGCCCGGAGTCCACCAGTCCGGTTCTTCGCTTGGACGCAAGATGATGTCCGAGGTGCGCGAGGCGCTGGAAGGCTGCGAGCTGATTCTGCTGATTGTCGATGCGAAAAGGAAGTGGGACCGCGAAGACAGCTTCGTGCTCGACCTGGCCAAGAAGGCCGGCACCCCTGTCTTCCTGCTGCTCAACAAGATTGATCTCCTCGCCGACAAAAGTAAACTGCTGCCGTTGATCGCGCAGTTCCAGATGCTGCACGATTTCAAGGAGATCGTCCCTATTTCCGCTCTCAAGAAGAAAGGCCTCGACGAATTGCTGTCCTGCGTGCTGAAGGCGCTGCCCAACGGTCCACGCTATTTTCCCGAAGATCAGATCACTGACCAGCCGGTGCGATTCATGGCAGCGGAGTTGATCCGCGAGCATGTTCTTATGCAGACGCATGAAGAAGTGCCGCATGCGGTCTCGGTCTTGATCGAGCAGTTCGAAGAGAGTCCAAGGCTGACGCGAATTGCCGCCGTGATTTTTTGCGAGCGCGACGGCCAAAAAGCCATCCTGCTCGGTAAAGGCGGACAGATGCTAAAGAAGGTCGGAACCGCCGCCCGCCTCGACATCGAAAAGATGGTAGGCACCAAAGTTTTTCTCGAGCTTTTCGTCAAGATCAAGGCGGGCTGGCGCGACTCGCGAAGCTTTGTGGAAGAACTCGATTGGCGGCGTCAGTTACAGCAGATCGGAGGCCCACCCGACCCGGAGTCGTGAACTGGGCTCCAGGCCAAAGGTTTCAGGTCGTTAGGAGGCAACTGACCGTGGTCACGCGCCAAAGTAATGCGCTAATGGTTGCCTTTAATGCGAATAAGGTTGCATCTCGGCCGTTTAAATCCCTAGAATCTGTCAGCGCCTTCTCGCATCTTAATTACGGGAAAGGCTGGGACCAAAGCGCTACCGCCCATTATGGAAGATTCTTCCCCACCCCCCGAGCAACCGGGGCAGTGTAACTTTGATGCGCACAAACTCGATCTCAAGCTGAGCATAACGCTCGCTGCCGACCGCGATGCCGTGGACCCGGTGGTCCGCAGCGTGATGAATGTGGTGAGGGAAATGAACTGCGCTCCCGGACGCGAGGATGATATCGAATTGGCGCTGACCGAAGCCTTGGCCAATGCCGTCGTGCATGGAGCGAAAAACGATCCCTCCAAAATTGTCGAATGCGACGTCGCCTGCGACCTGCAGCATGGCATCCTGATTGTGGTGCGCGATCCTGGCACCGGTTTTGATCCCTCCAAGATCGCGGATCCTTGCCATGGCGAGAACATCTATGCCAGTTCTGGCCGCGGCATTTACTTGATCAATCAGTTGATGGACGAAGTCAAGTTTCAGAAGAACGGGACTGAGATTCACATGCTGAAAAGATAGGTCTCAGCTCTCAGGTGTCAGGTCTTAGGCCTCAGGAAACCCGCACGACAGTCTGACGACCAAGCTTTCCTTGAGACCTAAGACCTGACACGTGAGAGCTGTTTTACTCCTTTGCCGCAATCCCCAGACTCTTCATCTTGCGATACAGGTGGCTGCGCTCGAGACCGAGCACTTCCGCCGTGCGGCTGACGTTGCCGTGGTTCTCGTCCAACTTTTTGAGGATGTAGTCGCGCTCATAGGCCGCCCGCGCCTGGTGCAGCGTGGAGCCTTCGCTGCCCGCCACACGGCGGCTGCCGTCGCGGTGCACCAGTGGCGGAAGATGCTTGCGCTCAAAGCGTGAGGTGGTGGGATTCATGATCACGATGCGCTCGATCACATTGCGCAGCTCGCGGACGTTTCCCGGCCAGGCATAGCGCATCAGCGCGTCGATCGCGTCGTCCGTGATCTCCCGTGGACGCCGGCCGTAGGCCGAGGCAAATTCTTTCAGAAAGTGCCGTGCAAACAACGGAATGTCTTCCTTGCGTTCGCGCAGCGGCGGCACTACGAAGGGAACTACGTTGAGACGATAGAAAAGATCTTCGCGAAAATTCCCCTTGGCGATTTCCTCTTCCAGGTCTTTGTTGGTGGAGGCGATCACGCGCACGTCCACGGTGACGGAATCGTCGCTTCCCACCGGGACGAATCGCTGTTGCTCCAAGGTGCGCAAAACTTTGGACTGGGTCTTCAGACTCATGTCGCCAACCTCATCCAGAAACAAAGTTCCGCGATCGGCCTTCTGAAACTTGCCTTCCTTGTCGGCCGTAGCTCCCGGAAACGACGATTTGCGATGCCCGAACAGTTCGCTGTCGATCAGGTCTTCAGGAATCGCGGCGCAGTTCACTTCGACAAACATTTTATCTTTGCGCGGACTCTGCATGTGGATGGCATGCGCGACCAGTTCCTTGCCGGTACCCGATTCGCCGTAGATCAGCACGCGTCCGTTGGCCGGCGCCATCAGCGCAATCTGCTGGCGCAGCGCCTTCATGGGGATACTGTCGCCCACGATCACGCCCTTCGACTGCAGTTGTTTCCGCAGGTCGAGATTCTCATGGCGCAGCCGGCGCGCTTCAATCGCATTCTTTACCAGGATGAGCGTCTTTTCGAGCGACAGCGGCTTTTCCGCGAAATCGTACGCGCCCAGCTTGGTCGCGCGCACCGCTGTTTCGATGGTCCCATGGCCGGAGATCATGATGACTTCCGGTGGCTCTTCCATCTCGCGAATCTTCTCCAGAGCTTCCAGTCCGTCGATCCCGGTCAGCCACACATCCAGCAGAATCAGGTCGAAGCTCGTCCGGCGCAGCAACTCGAGGCAGTCTTCGCCGCTCGGGCTCACGCTGGTTTTGTAGCCCTCGTCCTCGAGGATGCCGCGTAAGGATTCGCGAATACCGGGTTCGTCGTCAACGATGAGGATGTGTGCCATGATTAACTCGGTCTTTGTCGTTAGTCGTTTCTCTTCAGCGGGCAAGTGCGTTGCATTCCGCCGCGACACAGAATGGCGAGCGACAAACGACCAACCACCAACGACTGTCTAGCTTGCCGCGGGCGCGCTTACAGTTTCAGTCGCTACCGGCAACTCGATAACAAAGCGGCTGCCAAACGGCTTGTTTTCTTCCACTCGGATCGAACCACGATGGTCTTCGATAATTCTGCTTACAATCGCCAAACCCAGACCCGTGCCGCGTTGCTTGGTGGAGAAGTAGGGCAGGAACAGCCTCTCCTTCACGTCGCGCGAAACTCCCTGCCCAGTGTCGGAGACAACCAGTTCGACGGCATCGCGGCTGGCCAGCAGCGAGGTTGAGATGGTTATCTCTTTAAGAATCGCGTCCTGCATTGCCTCCGCTGCATTGTCTACGAGGTTCGCAACCGCGCGCTTGATCGCTTCCGGGTCGGCCATTACCGCCGGCAGTTCGTGCGCGAGTTCGGTACGCACGCGAATGCCCTCCAGCCGCCCATTGAACATGATGAGCGCACTTTCCACCAGGGTATTCAAGCTGGCCGGTTGTGGGCGGGAAGCGGGAAAACGCGCCAGCGCCGAGAATTCGTCCACCAGCGTGCGCACCGTTTCGACAGCATTCCCGATGGTTTCCGCGCACGTCCGGATCACTTCGAGTGAGGTTGCATCGGGTGCCGTGCCCCGCGACAAATGGCGATGAATACGCTCGGCGGAAAGCGCGATCGGGGTCAGCGGGTTCTTGATTTCATGGGCCACACGCCGCGCCACCTCACGCCATGCGGCCTGCTTCTGCGCTCGCAGCAGGTCCGACAGGTCTTCGAACACCAGGACGTATCCGAGGCCCTCGGCGGCGTGGCTCAGCGCGGACACGGTTACGGCGACATTCAACTGCGCTCGGGGCAGAGCAAGCTCCATATTGGCTGCGGTGATGCCCATACGATCAGCGCGGCGGAGCAGCGGTTCGAGATCCGCAAGCACCTCGGCGGGAATCACGTCGCGCAGCGGCAGGTTTACCAGCGACGCCGGGCTCACGTACTCGCTTCGCTCGTCGATGCCTAAAACCATGTAAAACATACGGGAGAAGGCGGCGTTGGCGAGCGTGACACGGCGCGCAGCGTCAATCGAAATCACTCCGGTCGGAAGACTCTCAAGGACGGTTTCAATGTAGCGTCGTCTGCTTTCGAGCGCCTCGTTCGCGGCGCCTACGTCTCGACTAGAGGCTTCGATCTGGTGCCGGCTGGATTCGAGCTGCTCCGCCATGCTGTTGAATGACTGCACCAGTTCGGCCAGTTCGTCGGTGGCGCGGATATCGACGCGGTAGTCCAGTTGGCCCTTGGAGATGGCCTCCGTGCCCGCCGCCAAAGCCGCCACTGGACGGTTGACCAGTTTCGAAAGCAGCAGCGCAAGCCAGGTCGAAGCGAACAGTACGACTACCGTCAGCAGCAGCAGATATCCGATATAAGTCCGCCGAAACAACTTTCTTTTTGCCGCCAGTTCGACGTAGCGCTGTTGGCTTTCCGAAATCTGCTTGGCCGTAGCGGCAAACTCTGGCGGGAGAGGCAGAGCGACGACCACAGCACCGTTTGACACTGCAGCCGCGCCCACTACGTAGTCCGTCTGTCCCCACTGGAAGTGAGGGTGCTCTCCCCGCAGGGCCGACTGCAGCGGGAAGGCGCCCTTCATGTCGGTCCAGCGTGCCGGGGGGTTCAGGCTGGTGGCCAGCTTGTCGTCCGCCAGGGCCAGAGCGAATCCACCCTGCAGTGTCGGGATGTATTCCCGAAGTTCTTCCGCGGCTTCGGAGAAATTTCCGCTGGCAAACGCTCTCTTAAATTCGTCCGTCTGCGCAATGGATTGCGCTTCCGAGTTTGCACTCTGACCCGCGTAATCGTAGAGCAGGGCCGACATAGCCGCAGTGTCCGCACGCACTTCCTCGACGGGTTGGGAAAACCATTTGTCGATGGAGCGATTCATCAGCCCGTAGGAAAACCAGAACATCGCAACCACGGGCAATGACGACAGCAGCAGGCTGACCACCACCAGCCGCGTCCGAAACTTTGAGCCGGCCACGCCTCGCCGCCGTTCGGCGTAGAGTTTCAAGATGTTGCGTCCGAGAACGACCGACAGCGCCACAAAGGCAAAAAAGATCAGGCCGGTCAACCCGAAGAAAAACAAGAGCTGTTCATTGCTGTCGGGACTGATGAACTTCAGATTGAACGAGCCTTGCGCCACCAGGATTGCGAGTAGCAGAAAGGCAGCGATCGCCAGGCCAATTACAGCCTTCCGGCGGCCGGAGGTCCTGGTCTCTTCGCGAATTGGATTTGGTGCGGCCAAGGAGACTCTGACAGTTCAACCTTGGGGACCATTATAGAGCGGGCAGCGCGCGCTTCCGTGGAAAGACCTGCGTGTTCCCGCCCGTCCCGGCAACCGCCAAACACTTCGCATCATCCCATCTGAAGCTGGATTGCCTTGCCACTCTTTAGCCGACGCCAAACTCTCTGCTCTTTTCGGCAAACCACCTTCCAAACGCGCTTTGTTTTCATCGAGCATTTAATTATATCGGCTCTAACATTCCATAGCATTCCATGTTATTCTATTCCATGCTATGCTGCGCTTAATTGAGAGACGCAGTTTTGA
The DNA here is from genome assembly GCA_963730845.1 of uncultured Acidobacteriaceae bacterium. Lineage (GTDB taxonomy): Bacteria > Acidobacteriota > Terriglobia > Terriglobales > Acidobacteriaceae > Acidiflorens. The sequence continues at coordinate 477,495 of CAVSTM010000017.1, forward strand.
AAAGGAGGAAACAACAAATGAAAGATGCCGACAGAATTCGGGAGTTTGCCAGGGAAAAGTATGTTTTACCGGCACGTCGACGGAAACAGAGACGCTTTTCTATCCGAGTAGGGGATGTCGTTCGCGAACTAAAAATGAATCGTGCCGTTCCTGCAGTCTGCAGCGCGCTGAAAACCGGCGAGTTCCGTCAAAGCAATGACTTGACGCTAGTTGAGGCAAGTGGCCCCAGATCCGGACAAAGTACGACCGTCATTTACACCTACGAATTTGTAGGTGCCAAGCAGTCCTCCCCGCCGGCGGAGGATTCCTGGAACCGCTTGCGTGGCGCTTTGAAAGATGTCTTCGCCGAACTTGGCGGCGGTGAAGCCTATCTTCGCGCCGAGCGCAGCAACTTCTACCCGATGAAGGAGGACGAGTGAGCCGAGTCTATTGGGACACGATACTCTTTATCTATTGGCTGGAAGATCATCCGCAGTACGCCCGAAGGGTTGACGCAATTCACTCGCGAATGGAACAGCGCCATGACCGATTAATTACGGGAGCCTTTACCTTCGGAGAAGTGCTCGCCGGGGCCTATCGCAAAGGCGCTCCGCAATTGGCGGGCGAGTCGCGTCGCTTGTTGCGCCAGATAGTGGCAGAGGTGGTGCCATTTACCCTCGAAACCGCCGACCATTATGCGCAGATCCGAGGAGACGCTGGCATTACTCCGGCAGATGCGATCCATTTGGCATCCGCTGCCCAGGCTGGCACGGACCTCTTCCTGACCAACGACAAAAGGCTGGTTGGAAAAATCGTACCCGGAATTCAATTCATCGCCTCCCTGGACACTCAACTGATGTAGCGACGGACGCCCTCCTCCGCTCGGCTGGATGGCGGACCGACGAGCGGCGCCCGGCTCTCCACCGGAAGATCGTGATCGATTAACGACGTCCCGAATCGAGCGCCTCGCGGGCCGGCTTGGCCCGATAGTTCCGGTCAAAACAGCAGGGCTGCGCCCTGTGTCTGCTTCGAATGCGATCCGATCCAGGAATACTTGTCGGTGAAACCCCATGTCTGAATCGTCACGCACCCGGGATGGGGCAGACAGGCGGTGGCAGTCTGGCGATAGATGTCCGCTTGCCGTTGCAAGTCCTCGGGGCGAGGATTGCCGTTGGTGTCGACCGGCAGCGCGACGTCCATCTCGGTGATGTGGACCTGCACTCCCAGAGCCGTGAAGCGGTGGATGTTGGCAGAGATGGACGCAACATCGGCGTGCAGGTTCGCGATGTGCATCTGAAATCCCACGCCATCGATGGGGACGCCGCGCTGCCGGAAATCGCGAACCATGGCATAGATCGCGTCCGACTTGGGATTCACGACCTTCGCCTCGGCCTCGTTGTAAGAGAGCAGAGCTGACGGGTCGGCTTCGTGCGCTCAGCGGAAGCAGCGCTCAATGTATCCCTGTTGCGAGCTTCGAGCGAACCGGGTTGTTCGTAGCTCGTAGCTCGAAGCTCGCAGCTGTGTCTTCCGTCATGCCGATTCCTGGCTGGTCGTACGAAATGGTGCTGCGAAGTGTTCCCGGATGCAGTTCGTCGAAGGCCTCGTTGACCACGTCCCACGCAAATATCTTGCCCCGGTAATGTCCGACCACGGTCTTGATATGTTTCTTTAGAATCTCGGCAAGCTCGGCGGAAGTGTAATTTCCTTCGGTCAGCCATCTTGGATTCTGCCGATGCTAGACCAGTGTGCGGCCGCGAACCTTCATGCCGTGCCGGTATGCGAAATCTACAATCTGGTCGGCTTGGGAAAAATCGAAAGACTGCGGCTCCGAATGCACCACCTCCCACTTGAGGGCATCTTCCGGCTCCAGCATATTAAACTCGCGCCCGAGCGTGGACGCGTAAGCCGCCTCGGAAAGTTGAGCCGGCCTTACCGCAGTGCCGATGAGCAGGCCAGAACTAAGTGCGGCCTCACGCAGCGATTGCTCTGGGACAGCAGCGCCAAATCCCAGCAAAGGGTCGTGCTCGTCAACGCGAAAACATGCGTTCGCCACTTCATGGGGTCCTCCCGTGTCGCCATCCCTCGATGACTCACGTTGGACTCACTTTGCCTGAGGAAGGAACTTCTGCAAAGGACATTGCTCACACTGCGGTTGTGACTTTAGGCAGTAAGTCTTGCCTACCCCGACGATCAGCCCGTGCATCTCGTTGAACACCTGGACCAGCGCAGTGCGCTCGGCTGAGCTCATGCGCGAAGGCCGATGGCACGAGCCTAGCGTCCCCGCCGCAGCGGGGGCCTCATCCAAGCTTTGCTGGGGCGGAGGTGTTCCGGTCAGCGCCTGCTCGAACAGTTGTCGAATCTCGTCATGGCCCGCCGCGCTCGAAACGATCTGGTGCCGTTCCAGAATGCGCCTCGTGTAAGCGTCCACGACAAAGACCGGATGATTGCCGGCATACAACAGAATCGAGTCGGCGGTCTCTGGCCCTACGCCATTCAGCGCGAGCAATTCGTCGCGCAGTTCAGCCGTTGGCCGCGCGAACATCCGCGTGAGTGACCCGCCATGACGTTCATCGAGAAAGCGGACAAACGTTTTCAGCCGCTGCGCTTTCTGCCGGAAGTAACCCGCCGAACGAATCAATTTCTCAAGCTTAGGTCGAGGCGTGTTCCGGATTCCGCTGATCGACAACAGCTGCGCTTTCCGAAGGTTGAAGAGTGCCTTCTCAACATTCGTCCAGGAAGTGTTCTGCGTTAAGTACGCCCCAACGATCACCTCAAAACGCGATTGCGCCGGCCACCAATGCTGGCGTCCCCAGGCGGAAAACAGCGTGTGGTAGTAGGTGCGGATCGCGTCTTGTTTGGTTTCGGTCATGGCGTGCGCGGAACAGGCGTTTCAATTCTAGCGGTCAGCCTAAGACCTTAACCACAGGGGGCATACAGGGCTGCACAGGGGGCTTCTTTTCCACCCGACTATGAATCGATTTCCCCTGTGCAGCCCCGTATGCCCCTGTGTTCCCTGTGGTGGAGACCAGTAGCCGCGCACCGAAGAACATGGTCTGCTGCGTTGTGATCCTCGTCACACTCCGATTTTCTGGCCCAAATGCCGCCAATAGCAGGCACAAACCGGACCTCCCGCGAAGTACAGGTACCTAAGTTACTTTTTCGGAATTCCCATTGGGTTGACAATTTGTGTCAGTGCGAAAGCATGCTTGCTGATCCCCCCGGAAATCAGCGGCTTTGCATAGACCTCGGAGTTCGCGGGAATACAGGAGAGATATGTCTCAGCGGCTGGGTGACCTGCTCGTCAAGGAAAAGGTCATTACCCAAGAGCAGTTGGAACAGGCGACGAAGCTCCAGAAGGATTCTCACACCCGGCTCGCCTCTGCGCTGGTGAAGTTGGGCTTCCTCTCTGATGAGGATGTCACCAACTTTCTCTCGCGCCAGTACGGCGTGCCAGCCATCAATCTTTCTTATTTTGAAATCGACCCCGCCGTCGTCAAACTGATTCCCTACGAAACCGCGAAGCGCTACCAGATTTTGCCGCTGAGTCGCGTCGGCGCTTCGCTCACCATCGCCATGGTGGATCCCACCAACGTCTTTGCGATGGACGATATCAAGTTCATGACTGGCTTCAATATCGAGCCGGTGGTGGCCTCGGAAAGCTCCATCATCGACGGCATCGATAAGGCCTACGGCACTTCCAAGGAAGAAGAGCTCGAGCAGGTCATGCAGTCGATGAACGATGCCGGCGAAGGCACCGACGTCGAGGTGCAAGCCGAAGAGCAGGAACTCGAACTCAAGGAACTGGAGAAAGCGGCCGACGAAGCTCCCATTGTCAAGCTCGTGAACCTGGTGCTCACCGATGCGGTCAAGCGCGGGGCCAGCGACATTCATATGGAGCCGTACGAAAAAGAATTTCGCGTCCGCTTCCGTATTGACGGAGTTCTGCAGTTGATCATGAATCCGCCGCTGAAGCTAAAGGACGCTATTACATCGCGCCTCAAGATCATGGCCAAGCTCGACATCAGCGAAAAGCGACTGCCGCAGGACGGCCGTATCATGCTGAAGATGCAGATCGGCGGTAAGAAGAAGCAACTTGATTTCCGCGTCTCCACTCTGCCCACGCTCTGGGGCGAGAAGATCGTGCTCCGCTTGCTCGATAAGGAAAATCTGCGCCTCGATATGACCAAGCTCGGTTTCGAGCAGGAGTCGTTGACCAAGTTCCAGAAGGCGATCCTCAAGCCCTACGGCATGGTGCTGGTTACGGGGCCGACCGGATCGGGCAAGACCAACACGCTGTATTCCTCGATCTCGCAGCTCAATCAGCCGGATACCAACATCATGACCGCCGAAGACCCAGTTGAATTCCAACTGGGAGGTGTGAACCAGGTGCAAATGAAGGAGCAGATCGGCCTGAATTTCGCAGCGGCCCTGCGCGCCTTCCTGCGGCAGGACCCCAACATCATTCTGGTCGGCGAGATCCGCGACTTTGAAACGGCGGAAATCGCCATCAAGGCCGCGCTCACCGGTCACCTGGTTTTGTCCACGCTGCACACCAACGGCGCGCCCGAAACCATCACCCGTCTCATGAATATGGGAATCGAGCCTTTCCTGGTGGCGACTTCGGTTCATCTGATCTGTGCCCAGCGCCTGATACGGCGGATCTGCAAAGACTGCGCCGAGCCGGTCGAAGTGCCAGTGCAGGCCCTGATCGATGAAGGTTACTCGCCCGAAGAGGCCAAGACAGTGCAGATCATGAAGGGCAGAGGCTGCGCCACTTGCAACAAAACCGGCTACAAGGGCCGCACCGGATTGTATGAAGTGATGGAAGTGGATGACGAGATCCGGGAGTTGGTTCTGGTCGGCGCTTCGGCGCTCGAACTTAAAAGGAAAGCGATCGAACGCGGCATGATCACCCTGCGACGCAGCGGGCTGATCAAGGTTGCGCAAGGCTGGACCACGCTCGAAGAAGTGGCTCGCGAAACGATCCACTAGAAACGGCAACTACGAGTACAAACAGGAAAGAAAGAAAACTATGGCACTCTCATTAAGCGATCTGCTGCGCCGCATGCTGGAGATGAGTGGCAGCGACCTTCACATCACCACCAACTCACCGCCCCAAATCCGCGTGCACGGACACCTGGTGCCGCTCGACCTACCACAGTTGACGCCGGCTGAGACCAAGCAACTAGCCTACAGCGTGATGACCGATTCGCAAAAGCACCGCCTCGAAGAAAGCCTCGAGCTCGACTTTTCGTTCGGGTTGAAGGGCCTGGCTCGCTTCCGCGCCAACGTCTTTAACCAACGGGGCGCCACGGCTTGTGTCTTCCGTCTGATCCCGTTTGAGATCAAATCGTTCCACCAGCTTGGCCTGCCTCCGGTCGTCAGCCAAATGTGCGACAAACCGCGCGGGTTGGTGCTGGTCACGGGGCCAACCGGTTCGGGCAAATCCACGACCCTGGCGGCGATGATCGACAAGATCAATACCGAGCGTCATGACCACATTCTTACGATCGAGGACCCCATCGAATTCGTGCACATGAACAAGAACTGCGTGGTCAACCAGCGTGAATTGCACTCCGACACGAAGAGCTTTACCGACGCGTTGCGTGCAGCTCTTCGTGAAGACCCGGACGTGGTGCTGATCGGCGAAATGCGCGACCTCGAAACCATTGAGTCGGCCCTGCGCATCGCGGAAACCGGCCACCTCACCTTCGGTACGTTGCATACCAATTCGGCATCCTCCACCATTAACCGCGTCATTGACGTGTTCCCGTCGCACCAGCAATCGCAGATTCGCGCTCAGCTTTCGCTGGTGCTCGAAGGCATCATGTGTCAGAGCCTGTTGCCACGGGGCGACGGTAAGGGACGCGCCATGTGCATGGAAATCCTGGTGCCTAATGCAGCCGTGCGCAACCTGATCCGCGAAGACAAGATTCACCAGATTTACTCCGCCATGCAGTCGGGGCAGGAGAAGTTCGGCATGCAGACATTCAACCAGTCGCTCGCGACCGCGTATTTCCAGAAGCAGATCACGATCGAAATGGCGCTGTCGCGCTCGAGCAATCAGGACGAACTGCAGGAAATGATCTCGCGCGGTGCCAGCCTTACGAACCGGCCTGCTCCGGGTACGCTGGCCAAGGGCGCTGCGCCTACAAAACGCTGAGATCAAATCGCAGGTCTCAGGTGTCAGGTCTTAGGTTTCTAGTTAGAAGTGAGATGTTAGGCAAAAAAAAAGGCGTCGGAAGTTGCAGATTAGGGTGTCAGGTTTTCCTGAGACCTAAGACCTGAAACCTGACACCTGGTCCATAAGGAGAAGCAACCATGCCGGTTTTCACGTTTTCGGGAAAGACCGCTTCGGGCGAGAAAGTTCAGGGCGAGCGTGTAGCCGCCAATAAGGACGGACTGGCCTCACAGCTCCGGAGGGAACGCATCACGCCCGGTTCCATCCGGGAGAAGGGCAAGGAATTTTCCCTGCCCACGTTTGGCAGCGGCAAGGTTAAAGTCAAGGAAGTTGCCGTGTTCTTCCGCCAGTTCTCCGTCATGATTGACGCTGGCCTGCCGCTGGTGCAGTGCCTGGAGATTCTCGGCGCCAACCAGGAGAACCCCAGCTTTCAGAAAACGTTGCTCGGTGTCCGGACCACCGTCGAAGGTGGCGCTACGCTGGCGAATGCCATGCGTCAGTATCCGGTCATCTTCGACGACCTGACGACCAACATGATCGAGGCCGGCGAGACCGGCGGTATTCTCGACATCATCCTGCAGCGCTTGGCCATCTACGTGGAAAAGGCGGTCAAGCTGCGCGCTGCCGTCAAGTCGGCGTTGATCTATCCAGTGGCCGTCGTCTCCCTCGCAGTGTTGATCGTGGCCGCACTGCTTAAGTGGGTGGTACCGATCTTCGCCAACCTCTTTGTCGGGCTTGGAGTCGATCTTCCGCTGCCCACCCGCATGGTCATCGGGCTCAGCAACTTCGTGGGTAATTTCTGGTGGTTCTTTATCATGGCTGGCGTCGGCTTGGTCTTCGGCGTCAAGCAGATTCGCAAGCATCCGCGCGGCAAGTATTACTTTGACGCCATGCTACTCAAGCTGCCTATCCTCGGCTTGCTGCTGCGCAAGATCGCGGTTGCCCGTTTTACCCGAACCCTGGGTACGCTCATTACCTCGGGCGTTCCTATTCTCGAAGGCTTGGCCATCACCGCCCGCACCTCGGGCAACGCTGTTCTGGAAGAAGCGCTGATGAAAGTGCGCAAGGCGATCGAAGAAGGCCGCACCATCGTCGATCCCCTGCGCGAATGCGGCGTCTTTCCCAACATGGTGACCCAGATGATCGGCGTTGGCGAAGCCACCGGCGCCATGGACTCCATGTTGCAGAAGATCGCGGACTTCTACGAAGACGAAGTCGACTCTGCCACCAAAGACATGCTGGCCATGCTGGAACCGGTCATCATCGGATTGCTCGGCGTCAGCATCGGCGGCATCGTGATCTCTCTGTACATGCCGTTGTTCTCGATGATCGCAAAACTGGCGGGATAGAGACACAGGCGCTGGTCGTTAGTCGTTCGTCGCTGGGCACGATATCTCGGCGCTATCGACTAACTCCGAATGTCAGGTGCCAGCGCGAAAATGCGAACGACCAACACTAACGACCGACGACCAGCGACCGACGACCAAATTCATGCACCCCATCTCCGATGAGCGGAACTGGCTGACCTGGCTGGTGAAGGTTCGCATCCTGATCCTGATGGTTCTGCTCGCAATCGAACTGGCCGTCATCCAACTCACCCCCAGCCCGCTGCCCATCATGCCCTTTCTTTCCGGGATGGTGCTGTGGTTCGTGCTCTCGCTATTTTTCCTTGTTCTGGTTTCGGTCTGGAGCGAGCATCGGCTGCAAGCCATTCTGCAGGTGCTCTCCGACCTGGCGATGGTTACCCTGGTCGTCCATGTAACCGGGGGCATCGACAGCTCGCTGAATTTCCTGTACCCACTGGTCATCGTGGTGGCTTGCATGCTGCTGCCGCGAGCCTGGGGATATCTCAGCGCGGCTCTGGCTTTCATCCTGTTCGGCTCCATCCTCGAGCTCGATTACTACCTGGTCATTCCCTCATATACCAACTCGCATCCCAAGCTGAAGGCGCTGCAGGTAGTGATCTTCGTCAACCTCTTTGCCTACTTTGCCATCGCCTATCTGGCTGGTTTGCTGATGGGCAAGCTCCGCCAAGCGGATGTGCAACTCCAGGATGCCAGCGGTGCGCTCGAAAATCTGCAGGCGCTCCACGAAAATATCGTGCAGTCCATGAGCGGCGGCGTGATCACCACCGGGATCGATGGACGCATCACGCTGGTCAATCGAGCGGCCCAGCAACTGCTCGAAATCTCGGAAGCGGAGCTGTGCGGACGTTCCGTGGCCGACCTTTTTCAGGATCCATTGCCCCACTTCGGTGTGGCCCGGGCCGATGCCGAGGTCCGCTACGTGGCGGTCAACGGTTTCCGCAAGACTTTTCGCGTGATGGTTTCCGCGCTCAACGTGAGCGCGCGCAATGACCTAGGCTTCGTCTATTCCTTTGACGATCTCACCGAGATCCGGCGACTGGAACGCGAGGTGCGCATGCAGGATCGCCTGGCAGCCGTGGGCCGCCTGGCCGCAGCCATCGCGCACGAGATCCGCAATCCCCTGACCTCCATCGCGGGCTCGGTCGCCATGTTGTCGGATGCGCCTGCCCTGAATTCCGAAGAGCGGCACCTTTTGCAGATTGTGATACGCGAGTCCGATCGCCTCAACACCATCATTACTGATTTTCTGGCCTATTCGAGGGGCAAGCAATATCGCTTCGACCGCGTGAATCTGGTTCCGTTGCTGCAAGACACGCTTACGTTACTCGAACACCGCCTCACCGCCGAGAACGCGGGCATCAGGCTCCAGCGCAGCTTTCCGAACTCAGAAGCCTGGGTGCTGGCCGATGGCGACAAGCTCAAGCAAGTATTCTGGAACTTTTCGGAAAACGCGGTGCGCGCAATAAAAACGACGGACAAAGGTGGAACGCTGACCGTGTCCCTGGCCGAGCGCGGCCCGGACTGGGAGATGAGCTTTGCCGATACCGGGCCCGGCATCAATCCCCAGCAGACGGAAAAAATATTCGAGCCTTTCCAGTCGAACTTTGAAGGCGGAACCGGCCTCGGCCTGGCTATCGTGTACCAGATCGTGCAGGCACACGAGGGCAAAGTATGGGCGCGCTCGGAAGTCGGCGCCGGCACCAGCTTCGTGGTGCGGTTGCGGCGCATGGAAAATGAGCATTCGCACACGCCAAGTGGCGCTGGCGCAACTTCCTCCGCATCCACCTCCGTCGGGCAAACTTCCCGACCTGCGCTGGCCGCCACCGGAGTGGGAGGAGGTCCGCGTGGGTAACATTCTCGTCTGTGACGACGAGCGCTCGATCTGCGAACTCCTCGATATTGCCCTGCGCCGCGATGGCCACAAGGTGGAAACCGTCACCGGTGGCGAGTTGGCCAAACACAAGATCGACAGTGCGCTGTTCGACGTGATTGTTACTGACATCAAAATGCCGGGCGTGGACGGTGTCGAAGTCCTGCGTCACGCCCACCAGATTTCGCCCGAATCCGCAGTAATCCTGATGACTGCGGTCGACGACTACGAAGCCGCCGTGCAGGCGGTCAAGGCGGGCGGCGCGAGCGATTACATCCGCAAGAGTCCCGGCCTCGTGGACGAGGTCAAACTGGCCATTGCGCGCTCGCTTACAAAAGTTTCGCTCAGCCGTCAGAACTTCGCGCTGCGGCGCGACGCGGCTACACGCAACTCGCTCGACAACATCATCGGAGCCAGTCCAGCGCTCGAAAAGCTGAAGCAAACCATCCGCACCATCGCTACCACCAGCAGCACAATTCTGGTCTACGGCGAGAGCGGAACCGGTAAGGAACTGGTTGCCCGCGCCGTCCATACCTGCTCGCCGCGAGCCGCCGAAGCTTTTGTCTCGGTAAACTGCGGCGCCTTCCCGGAAACACTGCTCGAAAGCGAACTCTTCGGATACGTCAAAGGCGCCTTCACCGGAGCGAACCAGAACCGGCGCGGACTGTTCGAAGTTGCCGACCAGGGCACGATTTTTCTCGACGAGATTGGCGAGATGACCATGCCCATGCAAGTGAAACTGTTGCGTATTTTGCAGGAGCGCACGGTGCGTCCGGTGGGCGGCACCAGCGAAATTCCGGTGGATGTCCGCGTTATCGCCGCGACCAACCGCGACCTCGACCGGCAAGTCAGCGAGGGTACGTTCCGCGAAGACCTCTACTACCGCTTGAATGTCATTCCGATTCGCGTTCCAGATTTGCGCGAGCGCCGCGAGGATATACCGCTCCTGGCGAATCACTTCCTGAAAAAATATGCGCCCGGGGCAGGGAAGAGCATTCACGGCCTCGAAGCTGCGTCGCTCGATGCTCTTGCCGGCTACGACTGGCCGGGCAACGTCCGGCAACTGGAGAACACGATCGAACGCGCGGTGGCGCTCGAAACCACAAACGAGCTGCGCGTCGAGTTGCCAGCGGAGCGCCCGAAAGCTCGCGCCGCGGCCGCCGGCGCCGAAACGGCAGGCTTTAGTACGACTCCGGCAACCAAACTGGCCATGAGCAGTGTTGCGGGCGCGGTTCTGCCCGAGGGTGTGAACATGGAAAACTACGTCGCGCAGATCGAGCGCTCCCTGCTGCAGTCTGCTCTGGAACAAACCCACGGCGTGCAGATCCGAGCCGCCGACGTGCTCGGCATCTCCTACCGCTCGTTCCGCCACTTGATGAAGAAGTACGAGCTGTAGGAACCAGCTCTCCGTCGTCAGTTTTCAGCCAACCTGTCCACAGTTGGGGCCTTCTGCAGAGCCGGTTTTTTCTTGTCCGATGACTGATGAGGTATTAATGCGTGTTTAGTGCTACCCCCTCCCTACTCGAATCACGAGGTTGCAGAGGATCGCGACGCCAAAATATAGAGCGCATAGGACTTATTTTCAAAATCTTCCGGAATAAGGACTTATCTCGATTTCTCCCTTCATTCTCCAAAATTCACAGTTTTAGCAACTTCTGACACCCGTCATCGCTTCAACGTTGGTTGATCGCAAAGTTACTAGCTATAGCTATCGACCTGAGCTGCCATGGTGCCTTGGTTGAGGTTGGCACACCTCGGCGGCGACAGGTCAGGGAGTATGGTCGACCACATCCGGCTGGATGTCTGTGATGGAATACACTGGGCGTTTGTGATGAAAAAGAGCACTCAACCTTGGCCACGCGTACGTGACGGAGTCCCATTCATCGCAAAAAGGGCGCGATGAGGGGTTGCAGCGATGCTAGTTGGCAGTCTAATGGGTGAAAGTCTCATCAGTGGAACTTGCCCAGTTGCCACTGTAGTTATATCCGGCGGCGGAGCGGGTGACCAATCCGTCGGAAGCCCGGACGTAAAAGTCCACGTCGGCTGGGTGAAGACCCGGTCAGCTCCGACAGGTGGGCGAGCAAATCGGCAGGTTGCAGCGAAAGTAAACCGTAGTGAAGCCTCGAAAAGGACCCCCCCACGGGAATCGGAGGGTGGGGAATTTTGGAAGTGCCGAGACCACAATCCCCTTTGGTCGAAGGCCAGCGTCATCGGTGAAGAAACTGGGTATATGCAGCCGTGAACTTCCCGTGGTCCCGGAGGACGACATGTCGATACAGAATGCCAACGAAAGCACGGATCCACTCGTGGGTCGCCTAGGCCGCAGTATGCGGCACAGCGAAGGTATCTCGTATAAGCCGTTTCGGTGAAGTCGAGATGTGCCTGCGAGTGGGGCGCATGGGACCAGTTAAGTGATGATGGACCGGGACAACATAACCCGGACCGGAGCGAGGGTCCCTGGGGTAGAGCGGCGATAGCTGCTCGCACGGAGGTGTTTCAAGCGCAACCCGTTCCCCGACACTGAACGGGGCAAGACGAGGCCAGCGATGAGCACGAAGGACGGACGCAAACCGCACGACGCGAAGAACTCGCGGTCGACGGGAAGGCCCCGTCTGATATACCGGCCTTTAAGCCGTAACGGGGAAAACCCGCCTTACGGAATTTTAGGGGGAGCGGTGGAAACGTCGGCACCATTCGAAGCCCGGTCCGCGCCACCGCCCTACCCGGCGGCACCCGGCGTTTTGCCTTGACGGATGCGCCTTTCCGGCTATACTCAACGGTTCAAATTCAGTTGCCGGATTCTGGTTCGAGGGGACCCGGAATTCGGAGGATCCGGGATTGCTGTCGCCGCGGAGTGCGCTATTTGTCCCCGCTGGAGTTCGTGGGTCCCGCCTGCAGCGAATCCTGTTTTTCGATTCTGTTGAATCTGTGTTTACCTGGGGAGAAATTGCGATGACCATGTTCCGGTTAGGCAAATGGGCGGTGTTCGGGCTGGTGGTCTGCATGTTGGCGGCGCATGAGGCGAAGGCGGGTGTGGGATTCCAGCCGGTTTCGCCCGATGAACTCAAGATGACGAGTGAGCCGCTGGCGCCGGGAGTACCGGCGATCATTTTGTACCGCCAGGTGGATCGGGACGACAATAGCCTCACTTCCCACGAAGACAATTACTTCCGGATCAAGATTCTGACCGAAGAGGGGCGGAAACATGCCGACATCGAGATCCCCTTCTTCAAGGGAAGCGGGGATGTAGTGAATGTCAAGGGACGGACCATCAGGCCAGATGGCTCGATCGCGGACTTCGAAGGTAAGGTTTTCGAAAAGGAGCTGGTCAAGGGGAGGGGAGTGAAGTATCTGGCGAAGACTTTTACTCTGCCGGACGTGCAGGTGGGGGGGATCATTGAGTACTTCTATACGCTGGATCTGAAGGAGCATTACGTTTTCGATTCCCATTGGATCCTGAGCACTGAGCTGTTTACCAAGAAAGCGAAATTTTCGCTGAAGCCCTACAATCCGTCGTACTCGACTTTTACCCTGCGCTGGAGTTGGAGCACCCTGCCTGCCGGCGCCGTTCCTCCTGCCCAGGGGCCAGACCGCATCGTCCGAATGGAAGCAAGCAACATACCGGCCTTCCAGACGGAAGATTGCATGCCTCCTACAGACGGACCAGCCGTTCGGTTTCAGGTACACCTTCCAATCCGACAACTACGCAAAACTCGCGGGCAATCTGCTCCTGGTGCGGCCGCGAGTGTTGGGGAGCAAGTCGTCGGGGATATTGGAGACCAAGGAGCCGAGAAAGTTTCCTCTCGAATTTGAAGGGCCGTCGCGTGATACCGACAGCTTCGAAATCGCGTTGCCGGCGGGCTATGAGGTGGAGGAGTTACCGCCTCCGATGGACGTGGACTACAGCTTTGGCAGCTATCACAGTAAGACCGAAGCAAGCGGACAGATGCTGCACTACACACGCAGCGTGGAGATCAAGGAGCTGAGCGTTCCCGTCAGCAAAATGGACGAGCTGAAAAAGTTCTACCGCATGATCGCGTCCGACGAGCGCAATACGGCGGTTCTTAAACCGGCTCAAGCCGGCAAGTAACGGCATCCCGAGGAAGTCAACAACCTAGAAGGTTAGACTGACTTGTACGCCTAAAACCGCCGCTCCCGTCCCATTCGTACCGTTTGCGTCCCAGATGTACTGAAAGTCGGGGATGACGGTAATGAAACGCTTTGCTACCCACTGATAGTTCACTTCGAATAGTTTCGCAGCAGAGGGGTTGGGAATATACTTGCTTGTTTTTCCATAGACCCAGCCGGCGCTGATTGTGTCTTGTTTCCGTTTCTTGATCAGGCCCTCATAGCTAAGCCCGGCTCCTCCGAACACAGGCATCGGACTGACCAACTGTTTCGAGCTATACGCCCAGGAGCCCCAGATCGTAAGACCTTGTGACGTGCCTGGACCCTCGGGCCGGTACACCGTCTGTTGTCCAAGGAGAAAAACGCCCGAGTTGCTATCACTCTTTGAGCTGCCGTTGGGAAGTGTGGCAAATGAGTTGTTGTCCTCGAAGAAGCCACCCGTATATTGGCCTTGCTTCCCCGCTTCATTCGGTCCCTGGTTGTACAGATAGCTTAACTGGGCCGTAACGAGCGCGCCCTTATTGCCTTGCTGGAAGGCAAAGATGTTCCCGCTATTTGCGGAGTGCGGGTTGGTGTTGAATGCTCCGGCAGCCACCTGGACGACGGGAGTGAGGTTGTAGATTACCTGTGCTCCCCACTCCAATCCGGGTGGCGGACCGGTATAGCTGATGTCATTGGAAACCAGAGATATTAGCGCTGGATTGATGGCAAGGCTGACGTAGTTGTCGAACACGGGCAGACCGGCAAAGGTATAGCTAGCAGCCAGGCGACCCGCCGCTACAGTCAGATTGTCCTTGAGGAACTTTTGCTGCAGGTACACTTCTTCTATGAAAGCTCCCACTGCGTAATTGACGTTGACCGGAAAGACGCTGTCGATAGTTCCCGTAAGATTTCCTCCCGTTCCCCATGAATCGGAGACGTAGAGCGACATGCCTGGAATCTTGAGCAACTTCTCGAAGTTGAAATCCAACGCGGTGGTCAGCTGACCGGTATATCCCCATGTCTCATGTGCGCCGCCAGTTACGTTCGTTTGCAGGGCGGAGTAATACGAACCGCTGGGCGTGATCCCCAGTTTTCTTGCCTCCGCGCGAGCGCCGTTCCAGTCCTTGGTCAGTGTTTCTTCCAAGTCAAATTCTTCATCTTTGCAGCCAAATCGCCGCTTGGCTGGATTCGCAGGGTGTTGGCAGTTGAATTTTCGCGGTTTGCTGATTGCTGGTGCTGGAGTCTGAGTTTGCTTGGTTGAAGAATCCGGAGTTTGGGTCGGGGCGGGAGGAGCGGGTGCAGGCTCAGACTGAGCAGGAGGCGCGGGATTCGCATCAGGACCCGTGGCCTGCTCGGCGAACGCCGAAACTGACCAGCCCAGCACCAGCACCGTCGATACCGCCGCGGTTAACGCGGATCGAAGATTGATGCTGCGGAGACGGCTCGTCAGTTGCACTCTCTGTGGACTCATCGCTCTCTCTTGCGACTACCAAGGCGGCACCATCGGACCGGTACGTAGCCATCGTCCCGGGAGGACGATGGTGGTGCACCTGTCAAAAGCGACAGTTGTGCAGCGCGCGAATTTTGTCGTACACCTATGCTGGCGTTGGTGCGCGCTGTTAGTTACCTCAAGAACGCTAAAGATCTGCCCGCGGAGGGAGCCCCAATAGCGAGGCAAGCGAAATATAAGAGGAAGCAAATCGCAACTCATCTAGATCGGCTTGTAGAACTGTGTGAGACAGCACGGGGAACTGCGGGGTTAATATTCCTACACTCCTGGCCAAGATTCCGGACGAATTCAAACCACTCGCGGCGCTCGGCATCGGCGCGTTCGTCCTGGTTTTTCTCGCCCTGTTCCACGGAGTGGGTCTCCACTGGATCCTCGTCGAGCAGCGACGCGGCGAACGGCGTCTGCGCTTGGGGAGCCCTCGTGTTATCGAGGCTATGTTCCTCTTCGCATGGTCTGTCTTCCTCATGCTCCTCTTGCATATTGTGGAAATATTAATCTGGGCCT
This sequence comes from uncultured Acidobacteriaceae bacterium, assembly GCA_963730845.1. Taxonomy (GTDB): domain Bacteria; phylum Acidobacteriota; class Terriglobia; order Terriglobales; family Acidobacteriaceae; genus Acidiflorens. Next base: position 493,016 of record CAVSTM010000017.1, read on the forward strand.
TCGCCCTCAATCGCCTGGGCTTGCTTGTGCACGCCTACGATGCCATCTATTTCTGTGCCAACGGGTACACAACGTTGGGCATGGGGAAGATGGACGTCGAAGAACATTGGCGGATCCTGGGCCCCATCATTGGCATTTCCGGATTGTTCACTTTCGCATGGACCACCAGCGCGCTGGTCGACGTTGTGGCTTCAAACCGACGACTCCTCGAACAACTGGAGGATGAGCGCGAACAGGAAATACGAATGCGCTTCGCCCTGCGAGAGAAGGAATGGGCCGCCTTGAAAACAGAAAGAGCCGCTGAGCGGGCGGAAGCAGAGAAGACCAAACCCCAGGTCGCTGGATTCTCATTCATCCAGAGGCTGGGAGCCTGGCGGGAAGAAAGAAAGAGAGTGGCGGAACTCCGCAGGGAAAGCAGAGCCGAGATGGAGAATCTCCGGCGGCAAGAGCGCCTGAAGGAAAGAGAAGATGAGGCCAAGCCCAACACTAGCAGTCCCGAAGATAAGGATCAGGAGTAATGGCATTCGCCCCGCGCACGGAGTGAGTTGCGCGTAACTCCTGTTGGAATGATTGGTCGGGGCGCGGATTTGAACCGCGGACCCCCTGCTCCCAAGGCAGTGAACGAATATCTATCTTGTTGGCCCGTCTAGCTTTTCTCTATGGCGTAGTGCACGGTTTTAGACCTAGTTTGGCAGCATTTGGACCCAAGTTGGACCCAAGTTCAAGAGGCAGGGTTTGCCGTCGCGATGGTCAAGTCTGAGCTATTACAGCTCAACGGTCGCGCTGGCGCCGGCGCTAACCGCGCGGAAATTGGGCATCACGCCCAGAATTCGCTTCGGTTGCTGCTGCCCCGACGGAGCGCTTAGGTTCGCACTCGCTGCACTCTCGCCTGCGCTCTTCGTATCGGATTGCTTGGAACTGCCGCCAGTGCCCGCTGTCCCAGACTGTTCCGGCGGCGAACTCTGCGGCGAACTTTGCATATCGGGCGATGCAGTCTCAGTGGATTCTGAAGATACGGCGGGCGCCAAAGATGAACTGCGCTCTTGTGCCCATAGACTCTGTACGAACAGGATAAGTACTAGTGACAGAAAAAACGCAAGCGGTGCATTCCCCCTCTCGTAGGTGAAATGCCGGAAACTGAAGTCCGGCCGATAACTCCAGGGGAGAGCCTTGGAGCCGATAGCAGCACTTGCAAAGTGCCCCCGACCACTTCAGCGGGAGTAGAATACAATTACATTCCTTGGGGTGGGAAGGCTATGGGCACTCGAATTGCCTTCCATGTGCGGTCGCCGCGCATCGTTCCGATTTTGCTGTTGGTAATCTGTCTCCTCGCGCCCGCAGAGGCGCAACACGGAGGCGGGGGTGGACACTCCGGAGGCGGCCACTTTGGAGGCGGGCACTCTTCGGGCGGGAGCCACTCAGGCGGGCATTTCGGCTGGCTGCACTTCGGGTTCGGAAAGCACTCTGCCCGGAATGCGAAATTTGGGGCGTCTTCTACTTCGGATACTTCGCCCCGTGCGCCGTTACACCTGTGGAACATCCCCACGGCGGCCCGCGCGCCATCGATTTCACGGATTCCGTCAACGCTTCTCTGGTCTCCGCCGCTATTCCCCCACCGCCCCGACGGCCAAGTTTCTTTCGTTTCTTCGACCGTGCGCCCTCACCGCGGTTTCTTCTTCGACCGCTTTCCGCAGTTTTCTTCCTCCGGATGCTTCTTCAACGGCGTTACCCAGATCTGCTTCTTCGAACCATTTTTGCCGCTGTCTTCCTGCTCCGGTGACTTTGGTTCTTTTTATTCCGGCTTCGGCGGAGACTCGCTTGATCTCGGCGACGGCCTCAATTCCTATGGCCCCACGGAGTGGGAAATGGCCGCGATCCCCTCTCCCGCCAATCCATCGGATGACGACACAGCGGAAGGGAATTCGTCGGGGCGCCCCGGAGCAACGCTCGGTGCAGCGACGGAACAGCAAGCCCTGGGCAAGGGAATCTTCCTGCTGGTGCTGAACAATGGCACCAGCGACGCCGTGACTGACTACTGGGTCGCCGACGGCTATCTCGAATACGTCAGCCCCAACGGCACGCGCAGCCACATTCCGCTCGAAGCTCTCGACCTGCAAAACACAGTGACCCAAAATGCTCCCCGTGGCCTTCCGTTTGTCCTCCGCTCCTCGCCCGCACAGAATCGTTAGCACTGCTTCTGATTATTTGTTCGACACTGATTTAGAAGTGCGATTGAGATAACCATGCTGACGAGTATTGGGTTAACTCTTAATCAGTAGGCCTCCGTCGGTTTGCCGGAGCAGTCTGCACCATCTGCTCATCTTTTCTCTGGTTAGTGTTCAAGCTGCTTTCGGATTAAGTTTTTTCGGTGTTTTTCGGTACGTCGTGCGGTACTCGCACTTGTACCTCGAAGCCGTGTCGATTTGTCCGTTTTGATCGAGAAGGCACGCGTCTTGTTGTATCCCGCCGCCGCGTGATTCTACTTCTTTACAAACGCTTGCCCGAGAGCGGTTTTCACGCTGCGATTCGCTCTGTGCCGTCTTGCACTCCTTTGTCTGCGGATGAGTTGCATGCCCGGATCAATCGGTGAACTCCGATTCTGCCACATAGCCACTGCCCAACAACCGTGTCTGCCATGACGTGGAAGCTAAGTTGCTCAGGTGTCAGGCGCTGCCATCGCCCTTCCGTTTTGGTACCGCCTTCGGCCGCCGTTTCTAGAGTCCGACGTTCAACACAGTCGCTCTCGATTCGATAGTCCACCACGGGCGAGCCATCGCGAGGATCAAGGCGAAGCCTGTTGCATGCCGGCATTGGACACCTTCCAAACTTACGAGTGCAATTATTCTGCCACGGCCTCATGTAGTAAATACCGGATGTACTGTATCGAGGTGGACGCAAGTTTCATAAAATTTGGCTGGTGCGACCATGGAAAACAGAAAGGAGACTGTCCTGAATAGAGGATTTGGAAGGACAGCAGTGGCAGCCGTAGTGGCGGGGGCGCTTTTGTTATTTGTGGCAGCACCCCTTCGTGCACGCCGATGACAGAGAGAAGTGCCAACATGCCATCGAAGAGGCGGAAGTAAGACTGGACGGAGCGATCTACGACAAGGGAACGGCAGCTCCCGTGAACAAGCTGCATGCGAGGACAACGACGAATTCAGCGATCTGGCGCACTGATGGACCTCACCAAGAAAAGTCTGATTCCGAGCCCTTCAGATTCGGAACGACGGTCCCACAGTCCGATAATACTCAGCCAAATGGCGTCGGTGCTACAGACAGCTTCTCCAGACGCTATCCGGCGAATCCAACGCGTGCAGACCGTCACAATCGCCTGGATGAGCGTAGAAGCGGGGGTATCTCTCTTCGCCGCGTGGCGGGCGTGTAGTCCCGCGCTGCTCGCCTTCGATCGAGACAGCACCATCGAACTTTTATCGGTGGTAGTAGTGCTGTTGAGATTTCGCACAACTGCACGTGAGAACGTTGAATCGCGGGCAGCGCGTGTCGCAGGAGCATTGCTGTTTGCGCTGGCTGCCTTTGTTACCGTTACTTCGGTCGCGAGTCTGTTGGGATATAGCGAACCCAAACCCACCTTTCTGGGGATAGCAATTTTGGTCGCAGCCGCCGCCGTCATGCCGTGGCTTGCGAAAGAAAAGCGGCGGCAGTCAGGGGCCACAGGCAGTGCTGCGTTGAGGGCGGATGCCGCTCAGTCGGCACTGTGCGCTTACTTGTCGCTGATCGCCTTGGCGGGACTAGCGATCAACTCGATTTGAATCTCCGCGTCCGCCTCCGGGAAGTTCCCGCGGCTCAGCAGTCGCTGCGTTGCCGGTTGCGGTCCTGTTTCTGGTATCCAGCGCGTAGCCGCCACTCGATGTTCTTACATCCTCGATTCCGTCGTTACCGGGTAGTCTTTACACTCCCAACTTCCCTTCAGACCTAAAGGATCTCATGTGCTGTGCTTTGCGAGTTTGGTACAGATCGTGCTTGGGGACATGGAGGCGCTGCTCCGCGAATGACGCAAAGGCAAGTTCTTCATGTGCTCGCCCGGCGAAAATCGGAGGAGACTCATGCCGAGAAGACCCCTAGTCCTATGTGTCGATGATGAATGGAATGGCCTTGAAGGTCGCAAGATCCTGTTGGAAGAAGCTAGGTGCCGAGTTCTGGTCGCCACCAGCGGCGTAGACGCTTTGCAGCTGTTTGCCTCCCATCCTGTAGATTTGGTGCTCCTCGACTATCACATGCCTGGAATGAATGGGGATGTCGTCGCAGCGCACATGAAAGCTGGCCAACCCGATGTTCCAATCGCTATGCTGTCCGCAGATGAGGGGCTACCAGAGAGCGCCCTGAAATGGGTAGATGCGTTTGTGTCCAAGAGCGAGTCGCCCGCGAACCTACTACAGATTGTCGAGCATTTGCTGGATCTGCGTTTTCTATTTATGCCTCTCGATGGTTTAACTGGCGGCCGAGGAAGACGCGCAGTATAAGACATAACAACGCGATGCAGGACTGCATCGCGTTCGCACCTGCAATCGAAAACGCCCAACGTTGCAGTGTGAGCTCCACATCGAACATTTCCCGTGTTGCTAGATTCGGCGCGCGATGGTTTTTTCGTTTGAAGGGTCGAAATTTCGTGCTCAGGATCCCTAGGAGTCGTGCATCAGCCCGAAAACAAAGGGTTTTGATAAAGTGGCACGATTCTTGCAGTCACAAAAAGTGATTCGCTGCTTCGCATTATCGGGTCAGTCTTGTCTATTCTCTTCAATCCGAAACAAGGAGGCGCGCCAGAGGAAATCAAATAGTTGGCGCAAGTCAGGGTTGCGACCACGCAGGGAAGCAAAGGAGCGAGTAGCGTGACGGACTGCCGGTGTTGGCAGCTCCAGTGCTCCACATATTTTTCACGGGTATGGAGGCACTATGATAAAAGCAATCCGAAGAGTAGGTTCATTACTGTGGGTATTGCTCTTGGTTTCTGCTTTGCTTCTACCCGCCCCAATGTACGCTGAAAACGATGTGATGGGAGAGATTCAATTTGAAGGAAGATCCCATGTCGAAAAGACGTCTAGGGTCTGGGTTGACGGAGCGTACGTAGGCTATCTAAAGGGATCGAAGAAGGTTCTTCTTCTACCAGGCGAACACGTACTTACCGTGCGCCAGGACGGTTACCAAGACTTCACAAAACGAATTCTGGTCCAGCCCGGACAGAAGGAGGTCGTTCGCGTGGCGATGGCGAAGGCCCCTACAGGACCGCTTCCTGATGTGACGGCGACAGTGAAGATCGCGGTCAACCCCTCAAGGGCCGCAGGTTTTCTGGACGGCCTTTTCGTCGGACACGTCGGGGAATTTGAGGGCATGGGTCGAGGGATGCTAATTGCGCCGGGAACACATCAGATCAAGATCGCCCTTCCGGGCTACCAAACTTTTGAAACGGACATCAATCCGCTCGCCGATCAGACGGTTGAAATTAAGACTGACTTGGTCAGGAATGGCGCTCCTCTGGCTCCTAAAAACATTCTGATATGCGCAAACTGAAATCGACGAAGAGACGACGGATTCGGCCCGGCCTTTCCAAGTATCGATGCCGGACGCAGAGTTCGCGAAAAAACCTTGCCCTGAGCATAGAGCTTGCATCAAACTCAGGTCAGGTTTGTACGGGATACTCAGTGCCCCATAGGAGTGAAAGGCTCGTAAGAATGAAAGAAATACTGGAGCCGGCCGATGGACAACGTCGTGTAGTTATTGAGACGGTTTCGCCAGAAATTGACTGCGGCCGATTCCCGATCAAACGCGTGGTTGGCGAAGCAGTCTTCGTGGAGGCCGACGTGTTTGCCGACGGTCATGACCAGGTTACCTGTCAGGTGCTTTATTCACACGAGGGCGACAAAGAATGGCAATCGTCACCCATGACACGGCTGGATAACGATCGCTGGCGAGGCGTGTTCCCGGTTGTGAAAACGGGGCGTTACGAATACACCATTGAAGGATGGATCGATCGTTTCCAAACCTGGCGCGACGGTCTTGCCAAACGAATCGCCGCCGGACAAGACGTTCGCGTCGATTTGCTGATTGGAGCCGAGTTGATTGAAGCTACCGCGGGGCGCGCCACAGGGAAAGATGCTCGCCTCCTGCGACAGTGGGCGCGCAGGATAAGCGAAGAAGAGGACATAAAATCCGCCACCTCCCTCGCCCTTGAAGAAGAACTATTCACAGCGATCCGGTGCTATCCCGAACGCCAGTCCGCTACCCGGTACGAGAAACCTTTGGCCGTCGTGGTGGACAGAGAAAAAGCCAGCTTTTCAACCTGGTATGAAGTTTTTCCTCGATCATGCTCGCCCGACTCTGGACGTCACGGAACCTTGCGAGATTGCGAGGCTTGGCTTCCTTATATCGCATCCATGGGTTTTGACGTAGTCTACCTACCACCGGTCCATCCCATCGGACGTGCCTTTCGAAAAGGAAAAAACAACTCGGTGTTGGCCGAGCCGGACGATGTTGGTAGTCCCTGGGCAATCGGATCGGAGGAGGGCGGCCATACATCAGTTGATCCCGAGTTGGGTACTCTTGAAGACTTTCGGCATTTTGTGTCCCAGGCTACGGAGCACGGCCTCGAAGTTGCTCTCGATATCGCGTTTCAATGCACTCCCGATCACCCTTACGTGAAGCAACATCCGGAGTGGTTCCGGAAGCGCCCGGACGGAACCATACAATACGCGGAGAATCCACCGAAGACATACCAAGACATTTACCCGCTGGATTTCGAGAGCCGGGACTGGCAGGCATTATGGGACGAGCTAAAAAACGTTTTTCGATTCTGGATCGATCAGGGAGTTCGCATCTTTCGTGTCGACAATCCTCACACGAAAGCATTTGCCTTCTGGGAGTGGGTGATCGGAGAGATTAAGAAGGAGCATGACGACGTGCTCCTTTTGGCGGAGGCGTTTACCCGGCCGCATGTGATGTACCGGCTGGCCAAACTCGGTTTTTCTCAGTCCTACACCTACTTCACCTGGCGCAACACGAAACAGGAGTTAACCGACTATTTTACCGAGCTTACGGAAACCGAAGTACGAGAATACTTCCGCCCCAATCTCTGGCCTAACACGCCTGACATCCTTCCGGAGTTTCTCCAGGTCGGTGGTCGTCCGGCGTTCATGATTCGATTGATTCTGGCAGCTACCTTGGGGGCCAGCTACGGCATTTATGGGCCCGCGTTTGAGTTGTGCGAAAACACGCCCGTGCAGGCTGGCAGCGAAGAATATTTGAATTCCGAGAAATACGAACTTAAGCATCGCGATCTGCATTCCGCGTGGAGTTTGAAGAACATCATTTCCCGCATCAACCGTATCCGCAAGGAGAACGCGGCACTGCAAACCATCCGCAACCTGCGCTTTCATGGCACTGACAATCCGATGCTGATTTGCTACAGCAAGACGACCGACGACCTGAGCAACGTGATCTTGGTGATCGTCAATCTCGATTCATTCCACCGGCAGACAGGTTGGGTTGATCTCGATCTCACTGCTCTCGGGCTGGAGGCGGATCGTGCATTTCAAGCTCACGATCTGCTAGGCGAAGGCCAGTATTATTGGCAGGGTTCGCGGAACTATGTGGAACTGACACCGGAAAGTCTTCCAGCACATATCTTGCGGGTCCAATCCGCGATGTAATGGAAGGATGAGAACCATGGAGCAAACCGTGCAATCGTTAACTGACTTCGATGTATATTTGCTTGCCGAGGGAACGTTTGACCGTGCCTACGAGAAACTCGGCGCTCACCTAACGGAGCGGGATGGACGTCAGGGCGTGCAATTTGCTGTGTGGGCGCCTAATGCCAAGCTGGTCTCGGTAGTGGGCGATTTTAACCAGTGGAATCCCGCTGCCAACGCGATGCGCTCCAGCCCTGGCGGGGTCTGGGAGGGCTTTGTGCCAGCTCTCGGTCAAGGCGCAATATACAAGTATCGCGTGGTGTCCAACTACCGAGGCTATACGGTCGACAAAACCGATCCGTATGGTTTCGCCGCGGAAGTTCGCCCCCATATGGCTTCTCGCGTGTGGAATCTAGAAAACTATTCCTGGAATGACGGTTCGTGGATGACGAGCCGGGCAAAGAGCAACTCGCTGGACTCTCCGATTTCGGTTTACGAAGTGCACTTAGGCTCGTGGCGGCGTGCGCCCGAAGAAGGAAATCGCTGGCTGACTTATCGCGAGATGACGCCGCTCCTGGCGGATTACGTCCGCGGGATCGGTTTTACCCACGTCGAATTGCTGCCAGTTATGGAGCATCCTTTCGATGGCTCCTGGGGATACCAGACCACTGGCTACTTTGCTCCTACCAGCAGATTCGGTACGCCGGACGATTTCAGGTATCTTGTGGACCATCTTCATCAAAACGGAATCGGCGTCATTCTTGATTGGGTCCCGGCCCACTTTCCGAAAGATGAGACCGGTCTCGGCTATTTCGATGGATCTCACCTCTACGAACACGGCGACCCGAGGCAGGGAGAACACCCGGATTGGAACACTTTTGTGTTCAACTACGGCCGGAACGAGGTCCAAAGTTTTCTTATCAGCAACGCCCTGTTCTGGCTCGACAAATATCATGTGGATGGTCTGCGGGTCGATGCCGTGGCCTCAATGCTCTATCTCGATTATGGACGCCGCGAAGGAGAGTGGATACCAAACCGCTACGGCGGCAGAGAAAACATAGAAGCGATTCACTTTCTGAGAGCGCTGAATGAGCATGTTTATGCCGCATTTCCCGACGTCATGATGATGGCGGAGGAATCGACCGCCTGGCCGCAGGTCTCACGGCCCACTTACATTGGAGGACTGGGATTCGGTCTCAAGTGGAATATGGGCTGGATGCATGACGTGCTGGACTACATGTCGAGAGATCCCTTATTCCGAAGCTATGAGCATAACAAGATCACGTTTAGTCTGGTTTATGCCTTCACTGAAAACTTCCTCCTGCCGTTCTCCCACGATGAGGTCGTCTACGGTAAGGGTTCCATGCTGCGCAAGATGTCAGGCGATGAGTGGCAGAAGTTCGCGAATCTGCGGCTACTGTACGGGTTTATGTTCGGCCATCCCGGCAAGAAGCTCCTGTTCATGGGCAATGAGTTCGGACAGTGGTCGGAGTGGAATCACGATGCCAGCCTGGAATGGCACCTGCTGGGAAATCGACTTCACGCTGGGTTGAGTCATTGGCTGGGTGATCTCAACGCTCTCTACCGCAGAGATCCCTCGCTGCAACGGGACTCCGATGCCGCCGGCTTTGAATGGGTGGATTGTAATGACGCACAGAGGAGCGTCATTAGCTTTCTTCGCCTGGGCCGGAACCCTAAAGAGCAACTACTATTTGTCTGCAATTTCACGCCGGTCGTTCGTCAAAACTATCGCGTGGGAGTGCCTTTGAACGGTCTTTGGAAAGAGGTCCTCAACAGCGACGCAACACTGTACGGCGGTAGCGGCCAGGGAAACTTTGGCGGCTTATCGGCGATGCCACTTCCGATTCATGGAAGGCCTTTCTCCCTGAACATGACTCTCCCCCCTCTTGGAATTGTGGTTTTTCGCCCGGAATCTTCGAGCAGTGTTTAAGACGACGGAAAAAGTACCATGGCAAAGCGTCCGGGCAGCGCGGGAGATCCTCTCTGGTACAAGGATGCCGTCATCTACGAATTGCACGTCCGCGCATTCAAGGACAGCAACAGCGATGGTATTGGCGATTTTCCCGGCTTGATCCAGAAACTGGATTATCTTCAGGATCTGGGGGTCACCTGTCTGTGGTTGCTGCCGTTCTTTCCTTCGCCCCTGAAAGACGACGGCTATGACATTTCCGACTACATGAACGTCCACTCGATGTACGGGACAATGGACGATTTCAAGGCTTTTTTAGCAGCGGCTCACGAGCGTGATTTGCAGGTGATGATCGAGCTGGTCGTGAATCACACCTCCGATCAGCATCCCTGGTTTCAGGCGTCGCGCCAGGCTCCTGACGCGCCGGAGCGCGATTTCTATGTGTGGAGCGACACGGACCAGAAATACAAAGACGCGAGAATCATCTTTACTGACACCGAGCGCTCCAACTGGACCTGGGATCCCGTGGCCAACCAATTCTATTGGCATCGCTTCTTTTCTCACCAGCCCGACCTGAACTACGACAACCCCAGAGTGGTCGAAGAGGTTCTGAAGGTGATGCGTTACTGGCTTGATCTGGGAGTCGATGCATTGCGTGTAGACGCGATCCCCTATCTGATCGAGCGTGAGGGCACCAGCTGCGAAAATCTTCCGGAAACACACGCCATCGTCAGAAAACTGCGAAAGGAGGTTGATACAGACTATTCCGGTAGGATGCTCCTGGCGGAAGCGAACCAGTGGCCAACCGATGTGCGTCCTTATTTCGGCGATGGCAATGAATTCCACATGGCCTTTCATTTTCCGCTCATGCCGCGTATCTACATGGCTCTTCGCCAAGAAGACCGGCTGCCCATTACCGACATCATCGCGCAGACTCCCGGAATTCCCGACTCATGCCAGTGGGGACTGTTTTTGCGAAATCATGATGAACTGACTCTGGAGATGGTCACGAACGATGAACGCGACTACATGTACCTGGCTTACAGTGCAGACCCTCGGATGCGTATCAATCTTGGCATTCGTCGGCGCCTCGCGCCCCTGGTTGATAATAACCGCCGGCGGATCGAACTGCTGAACAGTTTGCTTCTCTCTTTTCCCGGTACGCCGATTCTTTACTACGGGGACGAAATCGGAATGGGGGACAACATTTATCTGGGTGACCGTAACGGCGTTCGCACACCAATGCAATGGAACGGAGATCGCAACGCCGGGTTTTCCACCGCGACACCGGCCCGATTGTATAGTCCCGTCATCATGGATCCAGTATGGGGATATGAAGCTATCAATGTGGAGGCTCAGCAGAGCGACCCATCTTCGCTTTTGAGCTGGATGCGTAACATGATTGCCCTGCGAAAGCTGTTTCGCGTGTTTGGGCGGGGCAGCATCGAGTTTCTTGATCCTTCGAACCGCAAAATTTTGGCGTACCTTCGGCAATATGAAGGCGAACAGGTCTTGTGCGTCGCCAATCTTTCCCGCTTCGCGCAACCCGTCGACCTGGACTTATCGAAGGTGGAGGGCATGACACCTGTGGAAATGCTCGGGTACGTGGAATTCCCCCCGATCGAGCGTCACCCTTATCGGCTCACACTGGCATCCTATAGTTTTCTCTGGCTAGAGCTGCAACGAAGAGAGAAGCCCACTGGCAGCACCGTGGATATGACAGAACATGCACCGTTGAACGTAACCGCGGGATGGGAGAGCGTCCTCGAGGCGACCGGCCGACTCCGCCTGGAAACTGTGGAGCTCCCGGAATACCTGCCCAAGCAGCGCTGGTTTGCGGGAAAATCCAGAGAGATCAAGTCCGTTCGAATTGCGGACTGGATTCCGCTGAGGGCTCCGTTGAACGTCTCATTGGACGCATCGCAATCCGCGCTGGTACTGGTCCAGGTAGAGTTCGACACTGGATCTCCTGACTTATATTTCCTGCCGCTGGCGATGAGTTTTGGAGATACCAAAAACGAGTTGCAGCGGACAGCCCCCAACGCCATCATTGCCCCGGTTCTATCGCAGGCGGGAGCGGGTTTGCTCTACGATGGAGCCTTCGACGACCAGACTTGCATGTTGTTGTTCTCGCTGATTGAGAATGCGAGCAGAGTCAACGCGGGTCACGGGGGAGTCCGGGGCATACGTGGAAAGGCTTTCCTGGATCTCGTGGCGTTGGCCGGGAAAGGATTACAGGTGCGGCGAGGCTCAGCGGAACAGAGCAACACTTCAATTCTGTTCGGTGATCGGTTCATACTCAAGCTGTTCCGCCGACAAGAGCCCGGATTGAATCCGGACGCCGAAATTGGACAGTACCTGACCGAGAAAACCAACTTCAACCAGATTCCTCCTTTCGCAGGCTCGATTGAAGTCGACGGGCTCGCGGCGACCGATGGCAAACTCGCAAACCTGGCGCTGTTGCAGGGCTTGGTTGCAAACGAAGGCGACGGCTGGAGATGGACCCTGGAAGAGCTTGACCGGTACTACGAGGCCAGTGCCCCCCTACCATTCCCAGAAAAATTGAGCGGCGAGCTCCAGGGTCCACTGGAGCTCTCTGAGAATCCCCCAACTCGGGTGGCCCTTGACCATCTTGGTTTGTACCTCGAAGCTGTCGCAATCCTCGGGCGCAGGACCGCGCAACTTCACCTGGCGTTGGCGACACCTACAGATGACGCTGCATTCGCGCCGGAGGCGTTAACTGATGTGGATCTTAACGCGCAATTTGCCCGCATCCGACAGCACGCCTCCCGCGTGTTGGACATGCTGAAGGAGCGTCTGGCGTACTTGCCCGATGAAGTAGTCGAGGTTGCGGCTTCGGTGCTCAGTCGTCGCCGTCAGATTCTCGATCGTTTCGGCCCCCTCAATGGCGATTTCCCGCCAATACAACGGATCCGAATTCACGGCGACTACCATCTCGGACAAGTACTCCGCGTGAAAACCGATTTCGTGATCCTGGATTTTGAAGGCGAGCCGGCGCGGCCTCTGTCCATTCGGCGCTCTAAGGAGTGCCCACTCAAAGATGTCGCTGGCATGTTGCGGTCCTTCAGTTACGCCGCCTATGCCGGTCTCATGAACTATACCGCCCGGCACCTTGAGGATTTGACTCGCCTCGAACCTTGGGCGCAGCTTTGGGAACGGTCGGCGGCAGCGGAATTCTTGCGCGCGTATCATGAAGCCGCGCAAGGCGCCGATTTTCTGCCGCATGGGAATGCCGATTTCCGTAAGCTGCTTAATGTTTTCCTGCTTGACAAGGCACTCTACGAAGTACTTTATGAGTTGAACAGCCGCCCCGCGTGGGTGCGTATCCCCTTGATAGGGATTATGTTGCTTGTGCCATGAATGAATCATGCACGGGAAGGACATGCTGTCCGCCGGTGGAGAAAGAAAATTGAGACCGAGGCAGAAGAGTGGAAGGTGATTTCATCCCAGAACAGGCGCTGGAAAAGATCGAACAAATAGACACAGCCGATCTGGTCGTTGGGATTTTGGCTAATCTCGATCAAGAGTCGGTGGCGACGGTGCATGACGCGCTGCGAACACTTCATGGAGATTTGCGAATCGTGATTTTGTTGGGCGATGCCAGTTCGGTCCAGGCTCACGCTGGTTCGGCGAGTTCTGGGAAAGGGCCGCAGTTGACCTTCGTCTCTTGGCCGCCAATGGGGGCGGATACTTCGGGTACTCCGATGCAGAGCATTTCCGCCGCCTATCTATCGCTTTTCGCTACCGGCAGGAGACTAGGAGCTCAAGCGGGCTGCATCATTGCCTCGAAGCTGGAAGCGCTAACCCCACAATGGGTCTGCCACCTCATGCAACCCGTGCTGGAAACGGGGTTTGACCTGGCAGCTCCCCACTACGTTCGCCGAAAATTCGAGGGATTGCTGAATGTTAGCATTATCAGTCCCCTCATGCGATGTCTCTACGGAAGGCGGCTCCAAAACCCGCTAGGGCCGGACTTGGGATTCTCGCGAGCATTGTTCGAGATGCTCGGCGGGAGCGATGGCGACGCCCATCGGATTCATCCGCTCGCATCACTCGCGCCGGTTGCGATCTGCGACAACCTTCGCGTCTGCCAGGTCCACGTTGGTCCCCGCATCCTCCCACCCACGGATTGGACAAACATCAGCTCTCTGTTAGTCCAAGCCCTGGGCCCGGTGTTTCTGGCCATGGAAAGGAATGCGGCTTGCTGGCAAAAAACGCGCGGGTCAATTCCAGTATCCGGATTTGGCGAGCCGCTGACAGCGTCCCACGAGACCGTAACGGTCGATGTGGGGCACCTCCTGAATTCGTTTCAACTGGGAAATCGAGATCTGCAAGAGATCTGGGGGCTGGTTCTCCCCCCTGCGACTCTGCTGGAGCTCAGAAAGCTGACGCGTTTGACGCCAGAGCAATTCGAGATGCCCGATGAATTGTGGGCTCGAATTGTGTACGACTTCGCTCTCGCCCACCGTCTTCGAACGATCAACCGTGAGCATCTGCTCCGGTCGATGACTCCTCTGTACCTAGGGTGGGTGGCGGGTTACGCAAAGGAAATGGAGGCTGCCGACGAGACCGCGGTGGAGCGCCGGCTTGAGCGCCTCTCGAACGCTTACGAAGTCTCCAAACCATATCTCGTGTCCCGGTGGCGATGGCCCGACCGGTTCAACCCATAGTCGAGCTATGAGAGAGGGATTTTTTTATGAGGGAGCAAGTCAAGCAAGCCTTGGATCAGTCAATGACGCGATTCATAACCGCATTAACCCGGCTGTTGCCCGGATTGGTGGCGCTCGTTGTGGCGTTCCTGATCTCTGTCATATTGGCCTGGATCCTGGCCATCACAGTGCGCCGGTTACTTGTCAGCATTCGGTTTGATGAGCGGGTCGTTGGATGGGGCTTCCCTTCAACGGCAGAATGGTCCTCAATGAAGAGTCCTTCTGTCCTGGTATCACGATTCGTCGCTGCTTTAGTCGTGTTGACTGGACTCCTGATCGGCGTGTCGGCTTTTGATGCCGAACTGACCTCTCTGCTCGTACGTACCGCCTTTGCCTATGTACCGAACATCTTAGGAGCCTTGCTGGTCCTGCTAGCGGGAAGCATCATTGCCCGCTTTCTTGCAAGAAGCGTTCTGATTGGCTCTGTAAATATGAACTTTCAGTACGGTCGCCTGTTGAGCGTCGGCGTGAAGTGGCTGGTAATTGTGTTGGCGGTGGCGATGGCTCTGGAGCACCTTAGAATTGCTTCGGGAATTGTCGAGCTTGCGTTCGGCATTCTCTTCGGCGGGATTGTGCTAGCTTTGTCCTTGGCGGTGGCTTTTAACGCTAAGGAACTCGTTACTAAGTCACTCGAACGCGAGACCACCAAGACAACTAACGAGAGCATCGAGGACCCGCTCCGCCACTTATAGGACAGACCGCTCTCGAATAACATTCTTTTGGGGCATAATGCCCGTCCCATCCTGCGGTGACCCATTCAAAAGATGGACAGGCCTGAAGCGCGCTCTTGCATCCACGTATCGCGATATCGTAGATAACCGCACGCTGCAGATGGCGGCGGCGCTTTCCTATTACCTTGTTTTATCGGTATTCCCCGCGCTGATTCTTTTTTTCGCGGTGGTGGCGTCGATTCCCTTCCCCAGTTTATATACCCGAGTGTTTGCCTTTATCTTCACGCTGCTACCCGCTCAAACCGTGCCCATGGTGCAGAGTGTATTGCTGGACGTGGCTACGAATCACGGCGCATTGCTTTCCCTCGGGACGATAGGAACGATCCGGGGCGCGTCCAGCGCCTTTGATGGGATGATCGAAGCGCTCGACGTGGCCTATGAACTGCGGGACCTCCGCCCTTTGTGGAAGACACGGATTCTCGCCCTCGGACTGGCCGCGACCAGCGTATGCCTGTTACTTTCCGGGCTCACCATCATGATTCTCGGGCCGCAATTCGGCGCGTGGCTTGCCAGTCGAATGGCGCTGCCCGCGCACTTCGCGGCACTGTGGCCGGTATTTCATTGGACTGCAGCCGTTGGCATTGCGCTTCTGGCGGTGGAGTTGTTTTTCCTTGCGCCGAATGTGAAGCAACGACATTGCCGGGCGGAGTGCTTGCCGTTCTGTGCTGGCTTAGCTTTTCCTACCTATTAGGATTTTATTTTCGCCACATCGCCAATTTCAGCCGCACCTACGGAACCCTCGGGGGTTCATTGCGTTTATGACCTGGTTTTACTGGAATTCATTCGCGTTACTCGTCAGCGCAGAACTCAATGCGGAACTTGCGAAGGAAAGCGCAAAGGGATCGCTGCCGCAGAAGGACGAGGCGACGGAGCCGGATAGCATCGAGCCTGCCGCTTGAATCAACTCTCAGTTGGAAGCAATGGATTGCGGTTTATTATTCAGAATTACAGGTGTGACGTGGCATCTGCTGAGGCACACCTACGCAACGACGCTCGATGGCGTGGGCACGCCGGTAGGGACGATGCAATCCCTGCTCGGACATTCCGAGCCGGAAATCACGCGCGAGATTTATCTGCACAAGATACCGGAAGAGCAGCGGCGCGCGGTGGAGAGTGTAGAGCGGCTGGTATTTGGACCCAAATGGACCCAAGTTGCAGAGTTGAACCAATCCACGTCGGGCAGCGTGAATTGAAAACAAAGAAGTAACTGGTCGGGGCGCGCGGATTTGAACCGCGGACCCCCTGCGCCCAAGGCAGGTGCGCTACCAGGCTGCGCTACGCCCCGACACGACTAGCAAGATTGATTCTAAAGTACTTTCCAACTTTGGTGCCACTCCGAACCATGATTTCTGCTTCGACCGTGCCAAAACCGTGCCAATATCACGCTCACTGCACGCTGACCGTGCCAATTCGATCACCTGCTTTTTCAGCAGGCATTTCGTTGGCGCGGCGGTTGAGGTTCTCCAGAGCTTCGCGCTTCATCTGCAACTTCATCTGCGAATACTTCTTGAAGACTTGCGCGTCTCCCTGGCGAAGCATTTGTGTTACCCACTCGTCCGCTACGCCTCCGGCGCTGAGCCGGGTGGCGTAGGTCGAGCGAAGATCGTAGATGCGGAAGTACGGCACCTTGGCACGCCGCAAGGTAGCAGGCCAGGAGGTCTTCAGAGTTCGTTGATGTCCGCTCGGGTTCTCATCGCTGGGAAACAGATACGGACTGCAGGGTGATAATCGCAGCTGACCGCGAAATGCTTCGAGGGCCAAAGGTGTCAACGGTACCTCGGCCACTCCGTTCGGAGTCTTGGAATCCGGAATCCAAACCATCGCGTTCGCGAGATCAAGCTGCTCTTTTTTCTTCGGCATAAGCTCCTTATAGACGCGCAACCCTGTTTCGGTAATGATCCTCACAGCGTTGCGCAAATACTCGGGAGCATGGGTTTCGATCGTTCGCTCTTCCGACCAGGTTACGTAGTGCGGCCGAAACAAGCCTTTCACTGCAACCGGAAATTCCACCCCAGCACAAGAATTCGCCGGGAGCAGCTTTTTCCGAACCGCCACGTTCAACATGCGACGGAGCACCCGAAACTCCTGGTGCACCGTGCTCGACTTCAGGATACCCTTTTCCCGGTAGCCGTTAGCCAGCTTGACGCGAACTCGCTGGCGAAGACGACTACGAAGATAGTCTTCGATCGCATCGGCCGAGATATCCACCAGTTTTCTGCCCGGAAATGCGGCCTTCAGATGGGTTGCACAGCGCAGGTTCGCCGCGTGAGTCTTGGCCGCCGGGATGGGCGGACTCGAATAATTCTCAAGAAACGAACCCACCCATTCTTCAAAACCGAGAGCCTCTCCTTTCTATGTTAGGTTCATTTTCTGCAGCAGAGTCTGGCAGCGCGGATCGGCGCGGTGTGGGTCGAAGAACGGCTGCGCCTGAACGTGGAGTAGAAACACATCGTGCTGCCGGTGGGCCTCATCGAGCGCTTCGCCGGGAGCCGACATGGTTATTTATTCAGCCCGAAGGTAGTGTGCCGCGGAGGGATAGTTCGCACTCCGGTTTTTCTTTGCCGTTCAGTTGAGCGGCGGCAGGCCAATCTTGGCGAGCATTTGTTCGAAGGCCGGATCGCCGTGCAGGCTGGCGAAACCCTGGTCTTCCCTAAGATTCAGCATGCGTTCGTCATGCGACTCGATGCAGGTTGCCAGGTACTTGAGCGCTTCGTGTGTGTTGCCGAGCCGCGCGTCGGTTTGCGCGATAAAATAGGGTGACAACTTCCCCTGCGCATGCAGCTTCATCTGTTCCGAAAGTTCCGCTTCAAGCAATCCGCGTTCGCCACCTTGGGCCCAGCCTTTCGTCGCCGCCTCAGCCACCGATGATTGTGCGGTATCGTGCGTCAGCAGCGCTTCTTTTTTCCACTCCGCGATGTAGTTCGGATAATCGCCATTTTCGGAATAAGCGAATTTCAAGTAACGGTGAGGCGAAAGGAAATCTGGATCCGACGCCTCGAGTTGTTCTAACAATTGCAGCGCTTGTTCGTGATGTCCCCCAGCCCAAAGCAACTCCCCCTTGTCGGCGAGGATGGAGGGCGAGTCGGGGGCAAGTTTGCGCGCCAGCTCAATCTCGGTCAGGGCTTCCTCGTGGCGGTTCACGGCATGCAGAAACGTCGCGTACCAGTGGTGGGCCTTGACATTATTCGGATCGAGTTCGATCGCGCGGCGGAATTCCTTTTCGGACTCGACAGAGTCCCACATTCCAAAAAAGGTCACAAACGCCAGCGAGGCGTGCGCCTCGGAAGACTGCGGGTCCAACTCAACCGCCTTCTTCGCAGCCGCAAACGCTTTGAAATAGGCCTCATTCCCCGGCATGGCGGAGAACTCCCGCAGCAGGTTGTAGCAATCGGCGAGTCCAACGTAGGCGTCGGAATAATTGGGGTCGCGCGCAATGGCCTGGGTGAAGGCCTCCAAAGCCTGATTCAGGCTCTCGGGAGTGCGCTTGTTCCAGTAAAAACGGCCTTTGAGGTAAAAGTCTTCCGCCTCGCGATTGGCGGGTTGACGCAGACTTCGGGCTGAGGCCGGGCGGGATTTCGCGCTCGCCTTGGCGTCGCGATAGCTGGGACGGAACACCCACACGGCGAAAAGCAGTACCGGGAGGACAAAGACCAGCTTCCACCACGGCGAGGGCCTCGACGGCAGCACCGCTGCCAGCGGAGTTGCTTGTTTTTCCGGCGATTCTCTTTCCGGCGATTCGCCCGAAACCGGTTCCAAGCGGATGGGTCCGATCCAGCGGTAGCCGCGGCGCTCGATGGTCTCAATAAAGATTGGATTGTCGGCGGAGTCGCCCAAGGCGTCGCGCAAGCGCATGACAGCGCTGCTGATGCCTTGCTCGAAATCCACAAAGACGTCGGAAGGCCAGAGTGCCCGGCGAAACTCCTCGCGCGTGATCACTTCCCCGGAACGGGTCAGCAACAGCGTCAGCGCTCGAAAGGGCAGATCTTGAAGACGGACTTTGACGCCGTTCCGCCGAAGTTCGCCAGCGCGAAGGTCAGCCTCGAACACACCAAATCGAACTATTGCCGGAGGCGTCTGTACAGAGTCCATACGGAGCGGCGGGGGAGAATGTAGTTTACCACCTGACCAGACCGGGTTGAAAAGGCACGTCTGGGCTAGACGAAGGCGGCTCTTTTCCACGCAATAAGTTCGTTTAGATGCTTGCAAATAAATATCTTATCTCGCCAGATGCGCACCAGCCTCCCGCTATCTCCAGACCATTGACCGAGCGGCTCATCGCGGGGCACAGTTCGGCTCACATGTGGGGGAGGGGTTCCCTCTCGAAACAAGACCTAAACGTAATTCACTCTCAGGAGACAAACAATGAAGTCGAATCATCGTCAAGGTAGGCGCTCGGGCATGACTGCAATAAGGCTCGCCATGCTTGCCGCTGTGGTTATGTTCGCTGGGGCGGCCGTTCCGATGCAGGCGCAAACTCCCACCGTGCTCTACACCTTCATGCAGACGACCGACGCCTGCGCTCCCCGAGGCAACATCGTACAGGGCCGCGACGGCAATATGTACGGGGGTGGTGCGGCCTGCGGAGGAAACGGTAGCGGCGCGATCTACAAGATATCTCCGGCGGGAGCGGAAAGCGCGTTTTTCAGCTTCCCGCAGCAATGGCTCTATTGTGGTGGCGCTGGGCTGACGCTGGGCAGCGATGGAAACTTCTACGGCACATGCGTAGCTGGGAATCCGGCGACCGGCCTAGGCAGCATTTTCCAGCTGACGCCAGCCGGAGTGTTTACCGATCTGCATGACTTCACTGGTGCGAACGGCGACTCTCTACCTGTATACCCGCCGATCCAGGCCAGCGATGGCAATTTCTATGGCGTGACTGGAAATGAAGTTCAGGTCTGCGGGAATGTTTACCGGATGACCCCGGCGGGCGTGTACAAGAACCTGCATGCCTTTTCCGGCAGCGACTGCCACTCTTCGAATTTGCTCGAGGCCAGCGATGGCAATCTTTATGGCACGCTTGCGAACTGCACGCTGGCTGAGAGCGTGGGCTGCGTGTACAGGATCAGCACTACAGGTGTTTTCAAAGAAATTCACGGCTTCGCGTTCACAACCGGTGAGAATCCATGTACTGGATTGATTCAGGGCAAGGATGGGAAGCTGTATGGAGCCACGAACCAGGGAGCGGCGAATGGTTCCGGAAATATCTACAAGCTGACCACAGCCGGAGTCCCTACTGATCTCCACGATTTCAACAATGCGACCGATGCGTCCTGCGTCAACAATGTGGGTCCTCCGGTGAATATGCTGCAAGTGGCCGACGGAACCTTCTACGGGGTTAACCCGGCTTACGGGCCTTACGGCGGCAGCATCTACAAACTGACTTCCGCCAACGTTTTCTCGGCATTTCTGTTCCCGTCGACCGACGTTGACGGGAACTCGCCCAGCTCCACGCTGATTCAGAACACGAACGGACTGGTGTATGGAACAACCCCCTCTGGCGGGGGCAGCAGCACCACCTGCCCCCAGATATGCCAAGGCACGTTCTTCAGTGTAGCTACCGGCGATGTGCCGTTCGTAAGTCTGGAGCCGACCCAGAAGACAGGCAACGTGGGCGCGAGCGTCGGCATGTTTGGCCAGGGATTTAGCAGCGCGTCCGTGGTGAAGTTTGGCGGCGTGGCGGCTACATCGGTGACGCTCTCGGGCACTACCTACCTCACGGCTGTCGTTCCCGCAGGAGCACACACGGGCGCAGTCACGGTGACCACGGGCACGACTAAGCTGACCAGTCCGCAAACGTATAAGGTGAAGCCGAAGATTACGAGCTTCGCGCCACCGAGCGGCCCACCGGAAACCCTGGTGACAATCGACGGCACCGGACTGATTCAGGCGACCGCAGTGAAATTTGGCACAGTGAAAGCGACCACATTTACGGTGGAGTCTGACTCGCAGGTAACGGCGGTTGTGCCATCGGGATTGGCGGCGGGTGCAGTGACGATTTCCGTCACCACGCCGGGCGGGACAGCGAACAGCCCGACGAAGTTCACGGTGAACTAACGGGCGTCACTGGCGATCAGCAGCAGCACTCTGGGCGGCACGGACGCGGGCGACTTCAGCGGAAAGTCCACCTGCGGATCGAGCCGCAAGGCCGGCCGGGATTGCACCATCACGGTGACGTTTAAACCTACTGCCACCGGCGCGCGCAGCGCGACTTTGAACATCAAAGACGCAGTGGGCACGCAGAGCGTACAACTCAGCGGAACCCGCAAGTAGGAGGCCGATTCGGCAAGCGGCGATGGCTCATACGATTCGTTGCGGTATGGGCCACGCCGCTTGCATGGCAAAATTTAACCGCGGCGGGACCCTCCTTAAGATTGCCAGAATAAAGATTGCCAGCGTGCCGTTTGGGGCACAGTTTCCTCTCGCACCTCCATATTCCCCCGGAACATCGGTGCCTCGATGACGGGCAAATCGGGGATTGTTTTGGGCCAGAAGTCCTAGTGTTGTATCAGAAGCGACCGCAGAGGAGAAATTGGTAACCTCATCAGAATCTGCGGCGGTCGCTTTTGATACAACGACTTGAAGGAAGCCGCCCGGCGGTGCGGTCGGAGGCGGTGGCTATGGGATTTCAATAGCGTCGATGGGTGGCATGAGGTAGGCGATGGACGGGTGTGCTTGGTGGGAGAAGAGCAGTATGGCTTGGAGAGGGTGATGGAAGTAGAAGATGATCGCGGTTGGAACAGATTCTGGGGTCAGAGACAAGGACTTTTTTCGGCGGCAAGGCGCACGAGGGGGGATCGAGCCGAAAGATGGATTGAGATTTGCGGATTTTGAAAATTGGTTTCATGCGGTACGGAGGAACGAAGGGGGAGAACGGAGCAGGATCTGAGCGGCGGTGAGGGTCTGGATGATGACCATTGTCCCGCGGCATTTGGGACAGCGACCAAGAGGGCTGGGTTGCTGGGCGGGGGATGCGGTTGGTTCTATCTGCAGTTGTGGTATGGGGCCGAGTAATGGAAAGCAGAGGGGCAGGAGAGTAGCTCGTCGCCGGTTAGCGAGGAAGCCAAAGTAGCGAATGCGGACAAAGCCTTTGGGAAGCAGGTGCAACAGGAAGCAGGTGCAACAGGAAGCGGCGCAGGAACTCATCGAGGGATAGGCTCAGCGGTTTCTCTTGATTGTTATGAGCGCGGTCGCGCCAACGATAAGGTGACTTGGTCGTCGACCAAGGAGACGAGTCGATGGTTGGAGATGGCGACGCGATGGGTGTAGCGGCCTAAATAGCGCACCGCCTGCTCGGCATCTCCGAAGGGGCGTTTGGAGTAGACCGGGATGGGAAGAAAGAAGCGAGAGCGCGATGGAACCCAAACCGAGTGATCGAGGGACAATCCGCCGGCGGGCACTACGCAATGGGCATGCGGGTGATGTTCGAGTTTTTGATTCCAGGTGTGGAGCACGCTGAAGAAGCCGATCTCGGCACCGAGATGTTTGGGATCGCGAGCGACTTCGAGGAGGGTTTCAGCACTGCTCTGCCGCAAGAGATAGTACAGGATCTTCTTGTTCTGCAGGGCGAGCGGTGCCAGTTCATGAGGTAGGGTGAAGACAACATGGACGAAGCGCGTTGGGAGAAGTTCCTGGCGACGCGCTTCGAGCCAACGCTCGCGGGCGTTGGCTTGACACCTCGGGCAGTGCCGGTTGCGGCAGCTGTTGTAGGAGATGGCCGGACGGTACCCGCAGTCGGTGCACTGATCGAGATGCCCGCCCAAGGCGGCGGATCAAGTCGGCTTGGGAGAAGTGTGATTCCAGCGAGTGTGGCCGAAGACCAAAGGTCCGCGAAGCCCGTTTCTGGACCATCCAGGAGGCTGAGGTCCGCAAATACTTCCGTAGCCGACCACTCTGAAAGTGGCAGCAACCAGCAAGCTATGCCTCTCGCACCCGCTAAGAGAGTAGACTTCTGTCCAATCGCTGCTTGTGATGGTCAACTTCGGCGCGAGCAGCTGGACATGATCTCCGGTTTTTCAAGGAAATGCAGTTTGAGCGCTATCTTTGTCAGCTATCGACGAAGTGACTCGCAGGGAGAGGCTGGTCGTTTGTTTGACGATCTGGTCAAGCACTTCGGCGAACGCATGGTATTCATGGATGTAGCCGGCATCGAAGCCGGACGCGACTTCCGCAAAGCGATTGAAGAACGCGTCGCCCAATGTGGCGTGCTACTGGTAGTGATGGGCCCGGAATGGCTCAACGCGAAAGATGAAAGCGGAGCACGCCGCCTCGACGATCCCGCGGATTTCGTTCGCATCGAGACCGGTTCCGCCCTGAGGCGTGATATCCCTGTTATTCCGGTTCTGGTGCACGGCGCCGAGATGCCGCGCCCTGAGCAGCTACCGGAGGGCCTCAAGGACCTGGCTTATCGTAACTGTATCGAGTTAACCCACGCCCGATGGAGATCGGACATCCAGTTGCTCATTGAGGCATTGCGTCGTCTGGTGGGAGATACCAGTCAAATCGGAACCAGGACCGGAGCCAACCAAGCAACGGGCTCAGCCCAGCCGGGCATTCCACACCAGGAAGTGAGAGGGGCATCGAAGCTGGAAAACGGAAGATCGGCGCAAATCGATCCCGCTGCTATGCAGCGTGTCAGCCGAGAGCTTGCGCTCCATATCGGACCCATTGCTGACATTATGGTGAGGCGCGCAGCCTCGCGCTGTACCTCGACCGAAGATCTCTATCTCCAAGTCGCGAAGGAGATCGACTCCCAGGCCGAGCGCGAGAAATTCCTTCAAAAACGAGCCCCGATCACATCGACGCAACGGCCCGATGTCACGGGAGCCACAACTCTGCCAAACATTACGTCAGGAGCTCTGGGGTCGCCTCCACTTTCAGAAGGGAATGACGTACGGTTCAAGACAGATGTACCCGCGTCAGGGATACGACAGTCGAGTCGATGGAAGTATTTGCTTCTCATAAGCGGGGGAGGCATCTTCCTGATCCTAATGCTCGTTCTCGGTAAGCGTTTCGCACCACCGAGAGCAGCAGGCTCGTCTCAGACAGTGCAGACTTCGAGCGAACAGACGCACATTGTGGAGTCTGCTCCGGTCAATACCGGCACGCCTCCTCCACCAGCAGAAACCCCCACCAAAGGTTTCGACTCGCCAGCTACACGTGCGACCAACCGAAGCGAACCCAGGTCGCCCCAACGGGTTCGTGTGCCCCAAGAAGTGTCACAGGGTCTACTAATCATGAAAATCTTGCCCGTTTATCCACCCACGGCGCAGCAGGCCCGCGTTCAGGGTACGGTAGTTCTGCAAGCCGCAATCTCAAAAGACGGCACAGTTGAGGCACTTCGAGGGATTAGTGGACATCCCATGCTGATTCCGGCAGCGATTGAAGCCGTTAAACAATGGAAATACAAGCCCTACGTGACTAACGGTAAGCCGGTAGCGGTGGAGACTCAGATCATTGTCAACTTCACGCTCAAAAGTCAATAGAGCCTTTCGCAGGTCCGAAAATGTAAGTTCACCCCAGCATCTTGAACGCTTTTGACAAGCTAACCTGCATGCGATTGAACGACGCTGTCACAGTAGCGATCTCATCGCTTCCCTCCACGGGCAAGAGAGGCAGGTTCATCTCTCCCTTACTGGCGCGGTCCGCAGCATCCGACAAGAGCTTCAGCGGCCGAATCACGATGAAGTAAACCCCGGCATCCAGGCCGACGATGGTCGTGATTAGAGTGATAACGAGGTAAATGAGCAGTACATGAAACGCCTGTTTGGCGTTCTGCACCGGCAACGACATCGGAACAGAAACGATCTGCGCGGCTACGATGGTTCCTGGTTGCCATCCAAAGCCGTTGTTGGACCCGTAAGTGGCGATCATGGCCGGCGGAGCCACTGCCGGACGACTATGACACTCCAAACAGGGCGGCTCTGCCGCCATCGGTGTCGCCAAGTACAGCGAAGGTCCAGTCGCTGCCTCCCGTTCTCCTGTAAGTTGCTTTTGCTCGGGGTGGTCCCGCAAATATCCAATGATGTCGGCTTCCCAATCGACGGCACGATGCGCCGGATTCGTCGGGTTCAGAGTGGCTTCGCGGTACGTGTAGTCGGGATACTTCTGCCTCAGCTTGTTGAAAATACTGATCGCTCCGAAGGCCGGCACCGTCTCCGCCAGGAACCTCTCCTTGTGTTGCGGGTTCTGCTCGAGCAAGGGCGCTAAATCGGAAGAGGTGTAGTCCCGTACCGACTTGGCGCTGGCCATCATCAACTCCGCTTCCTGCAGGACTTCGCGCCGCGCGTTCTTGATTAGGAACGTATAGGTAACTTGTGAAATTATCAGCCCCCCAGTTCCGAACAACACTAGCAAGACCAGATTGAACTTCGTCAGCAGCTTCATTGTCGAGCCCCTCTAAGGCTAACCGGAGTCTGGTCAACGAGTGCAACCTGTCCGATTACTCGCACCAGAAGAAATATTTAGTGTAACGCTGATTGGGCTGGTTGTTCGCAGTCATCGTCGGGGGCGTGAGATGTGGAAAGCGGGTAGCGTTCAGTCTTCCGCGAGTGATGTGGTGACCGGCGGACTCGGCGTTCTGATTACGGTACTGGAAGGAATGTTGCAGCTCAACCAGTACCAGCAGAATTTGGATTGCGTACCGTTCAACCTGTGAAACGCTTAAGCATGAGAAATACGTTTACCGCGGGAAGGCTTCGCCTTATGCGAGTGCCGTAGATCCGCACGCTCTGCTGGCGGAAAGGATCGAGTTGGAGCTGGTTGGCGCATCACGGGCGCATGTAGAAGTGAAGACCCTGGCGCCGGCCCGCACCCACGTTGTGCAACGAAGCCGGGACACGGGTGCATCGTCTTCGGTCGAGCCGCACGACCGCTGGCCGCCTTACACAGGAGGCCATCGCTGTGCGTACCGACAGCCTCACGACCTCTGCCATATCGCGAATCCACGATTTAGCGTGGGTGATGCCCTAACTGTCGGCTTGGGAGAAACACGGTCCGTCGACTGCCGAGTCAGCCCGGAGTTCCGCGGACCCGTTTATGGATAGCTTCCGGGCGGCCGACGATTCGGGAATTGGCTGAACCGCTCCCAACTCTATTGCGCTTCGGGCGCGCAATCCAGGCGGACGTCCAAGTTAGAGGTCAGATTTGGATGACGTTAGTGCCAGCGAAACTCGCGCTTAGATTTGCCAGCGACCCAAGACCTCAACACGTCGGGAGTTGGTGATTCGGGTGATTCTACGATTTCAGTGCGTGGATCTATGATAAGCCTCTTGCATTGGGAGAAACGCGCGACTACCCTGGGATCCCAATGCATGGATTGACCGTCATTGAACTGCTAGGCAACAACATGAACAACGGGGCGGCACGGGTTCAGAAGTTCGTGCAACTCGGCTTCGAGATTTGAGAACGCCAATTGGATCTTCTCCGGCTGGATTTGTGTATCATCCCATACAATGAGGCCGGAACTGCATTCCAAGGGTCTTAGATAAGGCCTAAGCTTATCCAGCCATTTCTTGTCGGCGCGACTGTAGCCGATGAAAACATCAGTACGCGGCATCGAGTCACCTCCGCTGACCGCCACCACCTTACCCGACTGCTCGAGCACGAGAACTTGCTAGTTCTCTTTGCCATACCGCTCGAGAAACTGGGTCAGACTCGGCTGCTGGGTTTTCTTATAGGCCACGCAGAGATCGATGCTTTCCAGTGTCTGGGACAGATTCCGGGGTTCTCCCGTGTATTTGGTGGACCGTCCCGCGAAGAAATCCGCGGCATCATGGCGGTGTTGCTCGTCGCAGAACGAATTGGATACGAAGGGCATAAATGCTCCCCAGTCGGTGGGGAACTTCCCCATGAGCGCGTCCTAGTTCTGTTTTACAAAGTCATAGGCGAGATCACGGGTCTTTGGCGAGTCCTGGGCGACGACGAGAATCGCAATCGATTGCCGGATGTTAAATTCGCCCGACAACAGGATGAAAATAATAGAAACCAAAGTAGGAAATGGCACCGTTGGAACGAATCATTGCGCGCCCAAGGCAGGTGCGCTACCAGGCTGCGCTACGCCCCGACTGTCATCAATAGTTTACCAGCAATAACACTGCAAATTGATGACCTGCCATGGAGGACACGGTGGTTAAGAAATCTGCAAGAACGTCGCTACTCAATAAGAACAGGACGAGTCTGCACTCGCGGATTTATTTCAAGCCCAGTTCGCCGTTGTACTGTTGGTTAATTCCATAACACTCACAAGCGCAATCTTCAAGTTTCTTGCGGTTCACGATCTTCACGGCACCACGGGTGTACTCGATGATCTTCTTCTTCTGCAAGACGCCGGCTGCCAAGCTCACGCTAGGCCTATCTGTCCCCAGCATCGTGGCGAGAAAATCGTGGGTGATGCGAAGCGACTCCGAATCCACTCTATCCTGAGTCATCAGCAACCACCGTGCAAGTCGCTGCATAATATCGTGCAGGCGATTACACGCGGCTGTTTGTGCCACCTGCATTCCCTGAACTATGGCATAGCGGCTCAGCATCAATTGCAGGTGTGGAGTGGATTCCAAAGTGTTTTGCAAAGCTGCGACCTCTACCCGAAACCCATCCCCCGTGATTTGTACTACTGCTTGAAGCGGGCTCCTGCTCAGGCCAACCGCCGACGGAGTTCCTGTAAAGCCTTCGTTGCCAACTATACCGGCTTCGGCGCTCCCTCCATCTTTCATTACCACGACAAGAGAAATCAAACCTCGATTTGGGAAATAGGCAAATTCCAGCTTTCCACCGCCCTCGTGAAGGACTAGATGGTTTGGCAAGCCGACGTATTCGAGACAAGGACGCAGTGAGTTGTAGTCGCTATCGGAGATCGATAGAAGTATCTTGTTGCTGACTGGTTTCCCTTCGGTGTTCGTCCGCTCGCCGGGCTGCACGACTTGGAGGCCTTTGTTTTCCACAAACCATCCTTAAGACATCCTTAAGACATTAGGTTGAACCGAAAACCCGGGCAGATGCGGAGATAAACTCGCCTGCCATGCTGTGCGAGACCAAGTGCGATTCTCGGAGGGCTTGATGAGCCCCATATCGAAGACTTATCAACACTAAGCTGGATACGGTCCTGATACTGAGCAATACTGACCGCTTCAAGACGCACGCAACCTGAACCACACTTCGGAGATTCCTCTACTTCAAGCGAGGCCCCGAAATCGGGCAGCGGAGAATGCGCGGGCGAGTCGACCGTGCCACACCTGCGATCACGAACAATGATTCCCCGTGTTTGTAGGATGGGCGACAGACCATTCAAATTGGCGCCTGTAGGATTTGCGCGCGCTATGAGCCGGAAGCTGGTATGGATTGAACAACAACGTTTTCGGGGTTTTGGTTGCTCCGAATGTGGCTGGCGGTTCCAACCTTTTGGTCCACCCGCCGGGGCGTCCTTCGATGAAATGCTGCGCAACTTCGAGTTGCAGCGCGACAAGGAGTTTACATTGCATGTTTGCGCCGATCGCCCAAAGAGCCACGGGCGCCAGGAGGAAGAACAATGAATCGTTCAGACTGGCAGACGTCCTGGCGCGGAGGTCAAGATGTGCCTCTATTCATTGTGACCACACCGATCACATGCGGTCGGCCCGTTATTTCAAGCAAGATTGGGAAACGCTTTACCGCGCCGCGGTTTCTCGGGTCTGACCGGAGCGAGTTGCTGCGGCGGATCGAGGATGCAGAGGCTGCGATTCTCAAACGATCGCGAGTTCATCAAACTCGCCAGGCAACCATGGAAGAGAGCAGGGCGCTATCACTCGGGCACTGTACATCTTGAGTTTGCTGCGTGAAGCTGAACGAGAGCAGTAGCCTCAAGCGGTTGATCCTGGAAAAGAAACGGGAGCGACCAGACAATGGAAAGCAGTCCAACTCCCAGCAAGGAGCGCGTTCTTCGCAAACGAGCGGCTGCTCTTGCGCGCTGTAACCTGCTACTCGGCTGCTCCGGTATTCTGGGGCGGGTCGGCTCTCCAGACGTACAGGAATTTCTCGTCACTCGACGTTACAACGGGGATATTTCTCTCTCGCGTTACGCGGTTCAAAGCAGAGCGAAGATTTTGCATCTTCTCGCCGTTCAGGCTGCTCAGCGGAATCTTGACCGCTTGCTGGGCTTTCAACTTTGCCAGGTCGGAGAGAATGTCCGCCACCGCCTTGCGATGTTTTCCTTTACGGCCCTTCGGAACGTCAACCCGATTTACCGACTCATAGTTCCTGCCGTTTCCGTTTCGTCCCATTTGCGGGAACTCCTCTCCTCAGAAATCGTATCCGTACGCCGGAAATCCTACTGTAAGAACTCGTATGCTGCAACTAAGAATCTGTGCGAATTCCGGGTATTGCTGCGATCTACTATACATAAATACGTTAAGTTTAGTGATTTCAGTAAGATGTGCCGTCTGCGTTGCACTAAAACCTGCTGAGAGTTCACCCGTATGACTTGACCCGCGCTAGTATGACTGCGGTGTGGGTGTTGAGACGCTCAGGAGGTAAGCATGCTACGGCAATCGTCCTGACGCTCTCGTGAGGGGGCACCCAACCATGACTCCCAGGGCAAGGGCCAAGAAGAAGCGCGATTTCGATCCTCATGCATTCCTCGCAATCATCGGCGAGGGTAGGAAAGTTCTGGCATTCCCAAGGAAACAAACCATCTTTGTCCAAGGAGATACCGCCGATGCGGTGTTTTATATCCAGACGGGCAAGGTGAGACTCACTGTGGTCTCGAAGGCTGGCAAGGAGGCAACGATCGGCATACTAGGTGAGGGAGATTTTTTCGGTGAAGGTTCGCTTGCGGGCCAATCTCTGCGCATGGGCTCTGCCATGGCAATGACGGATTGCTTGGTTGTGCGAATCGAAAAGAAAGCCATGGTGAAAGCACTTCATCTTGAACACGAAGTTTCCGACATGTTTGTGACCTATTTGCTGGCGCGGAACATCCGTTACGAAGAGGACCTGGTTGATCAGCTTTTCAATTCGAGCGAAAAGAGGCTGGCCCGGATCCTTCTGCTGCTGGCACATTTTGGCAAGGAAGGCATTCCTGAAGCCGTCGTCCCCAAGATCAGTCAGGAGTCGCTGGCGGAAATGATCGGCACCACTCGCTCGCGGGTCAGCTTCTTCATGAACCGGTTCAGAAAATTGGGATTTATTCACTACAACGGCGGTCTGCAAGTGCACAGCTCACTGCTCCATGTGGTACTGCACGACTAGCTTCCACCGGGCGAACTTGGAGCGCACACCCTCAAGGCGACGCTGAATCATTCAACCCGTGGTCGCCGTGTCGAATTCAGACCGGGCCGGAATCCCTTATTTCAAGACTGTCCAACTTTGAGCAGATTTCCAAATTGTCACTATGTAGATTAATACTCCAAACGAGCTACGCGGCTCCAGAGGTCGCCGGGGTCGTTTGCTCTAATGATGGCGCGGCGATAAAGGCTGCGCCATTTTTTTTGGTAGGGTGTCGCTCAGGACCACCACGGGACCAACCAGCGAGCGAGAAAGCGTCAGTTGAGCAATCTTGAACAGTTTTCGGAGGCCAAGTATTGAAAATCGGTTCTTGAAG
Organism: uncultured Acidobacteriaceae bacterium; assembly: GCA_963730845.1. Classification (GTDB taxonomy): domain Bacteria; phylum Acidobacteriota; class Terriglobia; order Terriglobales; family Acidobacteriaceae; genus Acidiflorens. The sequence continues at coordinate 523,618 of CAVSTM010000017.1, forward strand.
GTGAACCATGCCACTATCGGTTTTTCCGCAACTCTCAAGCGGAGTAGTCCCTTGCATCGACGATAACCAAGATGCGCTGGAATGCGAAAGGGCATTCCTCGAGACTTTTGCGTATACCGTTTTGACCGCCCCCAGCGGCAGCAAGGGACTGGAACTTGCTACCATCCATTCGGTCGACGTTGTGATCGTCGACTATTTCATGCCGGAGATGAACGGGCCAGAGGTTGCGATCGAAATGAGATTGCTTAGGCCGCGAGCGCTAATCATCATGCTTTCCGCAGCAGCAGGTGTTCGTGAGCAAGCCTTGCAGTTGGTAGACGCCTTCATAGTTAAGGACCATTTGGCCAGCCAGTTGTTGTCTGCGGTCGCACAATTGCAGGGATGGGGATCGGTCCCTCCGCCTTCGTATCACGCATGACGGCGAAGGAGCCGTTGAGCGAAAAGCTTGCTGTTTTGCAGACCTGAAGACGGCCCTACTTCTTGGAGGTCTCCCGGTTCGCTGGCTACTAGTTCGCGCGGCGGCGGTTACTCTGGGAGAACTCTCTGCGATGTCGGCTCACAGAGATCTATGGCCGGAAAAACCGGCAGTTCCTCAACCGTCGAGAGCAGTCCGACGTCGAGTATCAAGTGTTGTCAGTGGGATTATTGGTCAATATTGACCGCAGTGCTTTTTGTGCGCTTCGGCGGCGATCGTCCTGGCGAATGGTCAGAATTGTAGAGTTCCGTCCCGAATGCTTCGCCAGATCTCCAGCGAAAAAGGGGTGTCCTCCTCGGCAGTTGCTAATTGGGAAGAGATGGCCTGTCCACGCTGCCTACCTCCCCGCGACTTCGCCGGGCGCCGCCGATGGCTGGGCGCTTGGGACCTCCGCTTTGCTTCATCGCGCTGGGCCGGCTTTACATTCAGCACAAAGTGAACCGTTGCCCACAGGAAGTGAGCGCCGTCGGACTTGACCACGAGCGCATCTACCGACTTCAACGCAGTGGCGGGAAATTCCATGTGGTCGACCAGCATGACAATGGGCACCTCCGGCCGCGCGCGCTTGATCTCATCGGCGATGGCTGTGCCGTTCAGGAGGGACAGACGGTGTTCGAGGACAACTGCGTGCACGGGCCGCGACATGAAAAGCCGCAGTCCATCGGATCCGTTGGCAGCGGTTGCCAGTTCGTATCCGTTTTCTTTCAACAAATTCAGTTGATCTGGATCCCGGTGTATGCACAGGAGAGTGCTGTTCGTAGACATGCGGTCCATTTATATAGGCAGCCTTCCGACAATGCTGGTCAAGATTGCTCAACTCAAATTGGTCAAGCTATGCGGATTCCCCGTGCCGCGTTGTCTTGCTCCTCTGGTGGCGCAGCAGCAGAGAGCTGCGCCACATATTTCCGGGAAAGATTCGACGGCGTGCGTCAGCAAGAGGCGGGTTTCCAGAGCTGGTCAATTTTGACCAGTCCTCAAGTCTTCTTTCGTTGAATACTGTTGAATACTAACGAGAAGCGAATTCCACGGTTAGACGAAACACACAAACTACAAGTCGGCGGAACTCGTCTGCAAACCAGCTTCTGTCAATACATACCTGTGACTCAGGGAAGTGAGGAGGCAATGTCGCTACCAATCACCGCGCTTCCGCCTAGACTGCTGGAAGTCGTTCCCTCAGGCCCCTCCGCGGTACAGGCGCTCTCGCCGGCTCGCCGAAGATGGAACACGAAGTCGTCTCTGCCCAGTCGGATCGCGGTGATCGGAAATTATCTTCCGCGACAATGTGGAATTGCCACGTTCACCACCGACCTGTGCGCGGCGATATCCGCTGAGTACGGAACCGCTCGATTGTTGGCGCTACCAGTCAATGACACGGAACAAGGATATGACTACCCCGCACGGGTGCGATGGTCGCTCGTCCAGGACGACGTCAAGTCGTATCAAGACGCGGCCAAATTCCTGAACTTCAACAACATCGACATGGTGTGCCTGCAGCACGAGTATGGAATCTTCGGCGGCGAGGCCGGAAGCCATATTCTGCATTTGCTGCGCGGCTTGAAGATGCCCGTGGTGACCACTCTGCACACGGTTCTGCGCGAGCCCGACCCTAATCAGCTGATGGTCATGGAAGAGATCGCAGAACTTTCGGATCGCCTCATCGTCATGAGCCAGCTCTCGTCCCAGTTCTTGCAGGAAATCTTCAAAGTGCCCGGCAGCAAGATCGACATGGTTCCGCACGGCGTTCCAGACCTGCCCTTCCTCGATCCCAACTTCTTCAAGGATCGCTTTGGCGTGGAAGGAAAGGCGGTGCTGCTCACTTTCGGCCTGCTTTCGCCGAACAAGGGAATCGAAAACGTCATTCAGGCGTTGCCGGAGATTTTGTCCAAACACAACAATGTTGCCTACATTGTCGCCGGCGCCACCCACCCTCATATTCTTCGGCGCGAGGGAGACAAGTATCGAGCCAGCCTGCAGGCGTTAGCGAAAGAAGTGGGAGTGGAATCGCAGGTGATCTTCCACGACCGTTTCGTCAGTCCGGAGGAAATGGCCGAGTTTATTGGCGCCGCCGATATCTACATCACTCCCTACCAGCATGAAGCGCAGGTGGTTTCCGGTACGCTGGCTTATGCGCTAGGTGCAGGCAAGGCAATCATTTCGACTCCTTATTGGCATGCGATTGAGTTGTTAGACGACCGCCGGGGCGCGCTGGTCCCCTTCCAAAATCCCGGTGCTATCGCACTCAAGACAATCGAACTTTTGAACACGCCCGCGATTCGCCATGCCATGCGTAAACGCGCTTATCTGTTCGCGCGGGACATGGTCTGGAAGAAAGTCGCGCAGGGTTACATGGAAAGTTTTGCCCGGGTTCGCAGCGATCGCATGGAAAATCCCCGCGTTCAGTTCTCGGCTCGCGCCACTCCCAAAGCGCTCGATCAACTGCCTGAATTAAAACTCGATCACGTGAATCGGCTAACCGATGACACGGGAATGCTGCAGCACGCGATCTTTACCATCCCTAATCGAGCAGAGGGCTATACCACCGACGACAACGCTCGCGCACTGATTTTCACCGTGCTGCTGGCGCAACTCGGTCCGGATAGATCGGCGCAGATCAGTCGCTCCAGATTTCTCTTGCCGGTATTTGTCGTTCCTGGAGCATGCGTTCAATCCAGGAAACGGCAGATTCAGAAACTTTCTCAGCTACGATCGCCGGTGGAACGAACCGGTTGGTTCCGAAGACTGCCACGGGCGCGCCTTGTGGAGCCTGGGAACGGTGCTCGGCAGGTCCGAAGATCAGGGATTGAGGAGTGCGGCCGGGCGTCTGTTCGAATTTTCTCTCCCGGCGGCTCTGGAATTCAGCAGCCCTCGTGCCTGGGCCTATACCCTGCTCGGGATTCAGGAATATCTAAATTCGTATCCGGGAGATCGCGACGCGCAGAAAGTAAGATCCGTACTCAGCCGCCGATTACTCGAAATGTATGAGTCGATCCGCCGCCCGGATTGGAAGTGGTTCGAGAACGTCCTGGCTTACGGCAACGCGAGATTACCGCAAGCCCTGCTGCTGGTGGGCTCAGCGTGCTCGGATGATCGCATGGTTTCCGCCGGTCTCGAAGCGCTGGATTGGCTCCTGAAAACGCAGCATTGCGAGACCAACCATCACTTTGTGCCGATCGGGTCGCAAGGCTTTTATCACCAGGGTGGTGAAAAGGCCCGCTTCGATCAGCAGCCAATTGAGGCCGCTGGCGCGGTGTCTGCGTGTCTCGAAGCGTACCGCGCAACCGGTGACAGCCGCTGGCGCGGTGAAGCCTGGTCGGCGTTCAACTGGTTCCTGGGCGACAATGACCTACAGCTTCCTCTTTATGATTCGGTCACCGGCGGCTGCCGGGACGGCTTACATCCCGAACGCGCCAATCAGAATCAGGGAGCGGAATCAACGCTGTCGTTCTTGATGGCGCTCCTTGAAATGCACTCGGAAATGAACTCACTGGAAAAATCGGAAAGGCCGGAAAACCCGTCATGACTGCTCCCGAAACAACACTTATCAACGTCGAAAGCGCGCACTACCCGCCACTGCTTCTGCGTTACCCCGGCAACCCCATTCTGACGGGCAAGGATTGGCCGTACTCCATCAACAGCGTGTTCAATGCCGGCGCAACCTTGCTGGCGGATGGAACCACTCTGCTCCTATGCCGCGTCGAAGACCGTCGCGGCTTGTCGCATCTGTGCGCCGCCCGTTCTCGAAACGGTGTCGATGGGTGGCAGATTGATCGCGAACCGACCTTGATGCCCAACCCGCAGCAGTATCCGGAGGAGATCTGGGGCATTGAGGATCCTCGCATCACTTTCGTGCCCGAACTGCAGCAATATGTGGTCACTTACACGTCGTATTCGCGCGGGGGCCCGGGAGTTTCTCTGGCCCTGACCAAGGATTTTCGCAGCTTCGAGCGCTACGGCGTCATCATGCCACCGGACGACAAAGATAGCGCGCTTCTGCCGCGGAGAATCAACGGGTACTGGGCGCTGATTCATCGGCCCATGACGGCACTCGGGGCGCACATGTGGATTTCCTACTCTCCCGACCTGCGCTATTGGGGCAGACACAGGCTTATGTTGGAAGCTCGCCGGGGCGCCTGGTGGGACGCAAACAAGATCGGCTTGTCGCCGCCGCCCATCGAGACTCCCAGAGGATGGCTCGTGCTCTACCACGGAGTGCGGCACACGCCCTCGGGCTGTCTCTATCGACTGGGCGTGGCCCTGTTCGACCTTGAGAATCCGGAAAAATGTCTGCTGCGAGGGGATTCGTGGATCTTTGGGCCGGAGGCCCACTACGAGCGCCACGGCGACGTCAACGACGTCGTGTTCCCGTGCGGCTACACGATGGACCCCGATGGCGACACGATCAATATTTACTACGGAGCTGCGGATTGCTCAATTGCCCTGGCTCGGGCTAGCGTGCGCTCTCTGCTAGGTTGGCTGGATGCCAATGGAAGTTGCGAGCGCCGGCAGCGAACGGAGGATTTATGAAACCGCTGCTTCAAATTTTCCGGTTTTCCTTCGGGTGCCGTCACCGCCAACGCAGTGGTGTATTCACGATCAAGAAACGGACGTACCAGGTCTGCTTGAAGTGTGGGCAGGAATTCGAGTATTCATGGGCGCTGATGCACTCGATACGGTCGAGCGTTGCCGATAGCGCCCAGGCGCCGCTTCCGCCGAATCATATCGAGCCAAGCAATATCAGGTCAAACAACATCGGGCCGAACAGCGTCAGGCCAAATGAAGCGTGAGTTCATCCGGCCGCGGCGTAGGCATCGCGATTTGGGTCTTAATAAGTGAGCTATCTTGCTCAGACGCGAAAGTCCGCACCTGTCATTGTTGATTCTCCTGAGTGTGTAGACGGAGCCGCGAACGCTGATTCGTGGCTCTGATTCTGAGGTTACTGCGGGTTGCGTTCTGATCAACTCAAAGCGCGGCGACCACATCCAGCCAATCGGCATTCTTCATCCGTGTGTGCGCCGCGAAACCTCGCGGCGGGACATGATTCGACCCTAAACAGTCTCGCACCTTGAAGTTAGAGCAGCACCGAGTTGGAGCAACACCAAGTTAGGGCAACGCCTCCAGGCGGATGGGAGGAGTTAGCCCGGAAAACTAAGGAAGGTCAAACTTATGCCTTTAATTCAATTGCTGGAAGTCCTGATCGTGGTGGGTGTCCTCCTGTGGCTGGTGAATCGTTTCATTCCCATGCAGGGGACCATCAAGTCAATTTTGAACGGCGTCGTGATCATTGCCGTGGTTCTGTGGCTCCTGAATGTTTTTGGACTCTTTCACTCCCTTTCCGGCATGCGCGTTGGAACATAAAGGATGACGCAAGTTAGAGAGACCATAAGAGATCAGCAACACCACCCGGTCAACACGACCACAGGAAGCTTGCACTAGACGAAGCGTACGCAACGATCGATAAACGATCGACAATGGAGGCAACACTTATGAACCTAGTTGGATTTATCAGCACAGCAGTTCTGTCCTTGACCCTCGTAGCCGCGGCTCCGGCGTTCGCACAGGATCCGCACGACCAGCAGGATGAACAGAAAGCCAAGCCCGCCCAGGAAGAGAAAAAAGCGCAGCCGGAGAAGTCCGCAAAGCAAGAGGAAAAACCCGCGGCGCAGCCGGAGAAGTCGGCAAAGCAAGAGGAAAAACCCGCGGCGCAGGCGGAGAAGTCGGCAAAGCAAGAGGAAAAGCCCGCGGCGCAGCCGGAGAAGAACAACAAGCCGGAAGAGAAGAACGCACAGCAGGCTAAGCCGGAGCAGCAGCAAAAGCAGGCAGCTGGTAACCGTGGCGGCCAAATTCCCGCAGACAAATTCAAGGCCAATTTTGGAGAGCAACACTCGTTTCGTGTCAGCCAAGCCGACTACAGCAATCACCGCTTCCAATACGGTGGTTATTCCTTCGGATTCGTTGACCCGTGGCCCAGCAACTGGCTCTACACGCAAAACGTTTATGTTATCGAAATAGACGGCGTGTATTACTTGTGCAACGCATCGTTCCCTGGCGTTAATCTTGTGCTCAGCTTCGCACTATAGCGGCCCGTTCTTAAAGGCGAGACCAGCTAACTACTCTCGGCGCGGGTTCGCTATTTGAGCCCGCGTCGTTTTGTTGTCGTCGTCAGCACGACCATCTCGAGAAAATCGATCCAGCACATTTTTAATTGCACACTCAACAAGAAGTGAGCTGTAGTGCACAGACTCAATCAGTGCCTCCGTGGAATCCTTGCACCGACGCGTAACCGTTCAATCCACGCAGCCCGCAGCAGCAAGGTAGGACCGGGCAGCCGAAGGATGATCTGGCAAGGTGGTTCAAAATGCGTAAGGTTCGTTTGCTATTGCTAGCTTTTCTGATACTGGCCATTCCGGCCACGTCGTTGGCGCAGTTCGGAGTATCGATCATGATCGCGCCGCCCGCGCTTCCTGTGTACACGCAACCCATGTGCCCCTCCGGCGGTTATTTGTGGACGCCCGGTTACTGGGGTTATGGCGGTGAGGGCTATTTCTGGGTGCCGGGTACGTGGGCGATGGCTCCCGAGGCTGGCTTGCTCTGGACGCCCGGTTACTGGGGTTGGGGCGGCAACGCGTTCGCCTGGAATGAAGGCTACTGGGGCCAAAGTGTCGGCTTCTACGGAGGCGTCAATTACGGCTTCGGCTACGGTGGTGTCGGCTATGGAGGCGGCTATTGGAATAACGGGGCCTTCAACTACAACACTACCGTGAACAACGTGAACGTCACGAGCATCACTACTGTCTACAGCAAGACCGTAATCAACGAAACCACTGTGAACCATGTCAGCTATAACGGCGGCGAGGGTGGAATTACGGTTCGACCAAACGCTGCAGAAGAAACTGCGATGCACGAGCGACACACGCCGGCAACTGCGATGCAAACCGAGCATGTGCACGCGGCCAGTACCAACCACGCGCTCCTGGCTTCCGTGAACCAGGGCCGTCCGGCAATTGCTGCAACTGCGAAGCCTGGGGAGTTTAGCGGCTCTGGAGTGGTAGCGGCTAAAGAGGCGGGAGCACCTTACAAGGCCCCCGAGAACAAGGCGACTGAGAACAAGGCACCTGAGAACAAGGCAGCTGAGAACAAGGCAGCTGAGAACAAGGCCACTGACAACAAGGGGGTTGACACTAAAGCGGCGGCAACTCGCACGAACGAGAACAAGGCGGCTGAAAACAAGGCCACTGAGAACAAGGCGGCCGAGAGTAAGGCGGTGGCAACCCGCACGAACGAGAACAAGGCGACCGAGAGTAAGGCTGCGGCAACTCGCACGAACGAGAACAAGGCGGCCGAGAGTAAAGCGGCGGCAACTCGCACGAACGAGAACAAGGCGGCCGAGAGTAAGGCGGCGGCTACCCGCACGAACGAGAACAAGGCGGCCGAGAGTAAGGCGGCGGCAACTCGCACGCACGAGAACAAGGCGGCCGAGAGTAAGGCGGCGGCAACTCGTACGAACGAGAACAAGGCGGCCGAGAATAAAGCGGCGGCAACTCGTACGAACGAGAACAAGGCGGCCGAGAGTAAGGCTGCGACAACTCGCACGAACGAGAACAAGGCGGCCGAGAGTAAAGCGGCGGCAACTCGTACGAACGAGAACAAGGCGGCCGAGAGTAAGCCATCGGCGGCTCGGTCGAACGATAATAAGCCGACTCATGCACAGCCCGCAGCTCATCAACAAGCCGCTCCTCGGCCTGAGAAGAGCGCCCCTCGTCCAACGACTGCAGCTCATGCGCAGCCTGCTCCTCATCAGCAGCCTGCAGCCCGCCCTGAGGCTCACCCCGAAAGCGCTCCTGAGAAAAAGGCCCCTGGAGGTAAAGAATAGATTTGTCAGTTGCAACTCTTCCATGGTGCGGGCCCACTCCGTGGGCTCGCGCCATTTCCTTTTTGGTGGTACGCAGCGATCGAAGTGGTGGGGCCGCGTTGTGGAGATGCGATCCAGCCGCTGCGACGCCGGCATCCAAGAGAACGTCATTCTAGCCTTCTTGACCCTATTCTTCACATTGAGCAGTTTTGACCAGTAAGGATCCAGCGACACGCCTATAAAGAAAGTGGCTCTTCCTTTTCCTCAATATGACTCCCGGCGTAAGGATCGGGTACGCGCGCAGGAGCAACACAGAGTTAGTGCCTCTCCGCGTTTGAACCTCGTCTCAGTGCGGGGAAAAAAGGAGTGAAATATGCTTGGAACTATATTAATTGTGATTTTGATCTTAGCTCTCTTCGGTGCGCTCCCGAGATGGTCGCACAGTCGAGACTGGGGTTATGCCCCGACCGGGGGACTGGGACTTATCCTTTGCATCGTTGTTCTTCTCGTGGTCTCGGTCGGATTTGAACGATACACCACCCGGCAATCTCGCCAGACGCCACAGCTGGGAGGTTGGCGCCTGCTTGCTGTCGGCGCGTTAGCCCGCTGCACAGTGATCGTGGCGGGCTACTTCACTTCGAGAACGCACGATAGTCCAGTCGTTGTCCCCGCAATTCCCGTTTGTGAGCAGGATTACGACCCGTTATCGTTTGCCGGTTTCTTCCACGGCCTCGGCTGCGGAGAGTTTCCGATCCCGGTGTGGCTCGGTGCGCGGGGCGCCGGTATGCAGTTCACAGACTTCGCCGATCGCTGCACCACAGGTGTTACAAGGCACGGATAATATCTGTTTCGGGGTTAGTTCTTTGGTTTTCACCACCCCATAATGCAGGTTTCACAGCGGGGAAGATGTTCAATATTGATCATTCTCAATAAGTTATGGACCGGCCGGTCTCATTTCGGGTCCGCCAGGCCCTTTTTTCCAATTGTGAGCAAAAGTGAACATATCTGGTAGCTACGATCCTGTCAAAATGTGTGAGAGTGTAGCCCTACGACGGAGAGTTTGTTGATGGCATCACCTGCCACGTTGGCCAAGAGAAAATCCGAGTTCGACCCCGAGGACTTCCTTGCCACTATTGGCGCAGGAAGTAAGGTCGTGGCTTTTCCCAAGAAAGAAACAGTCTTCGCGCAGGGAGATGCGGCTGACTGCGTCTTCTACATCCAGGAAGGCAAGGTTCGACTCACGGTCGTATCCAAGATTGGCAAGGAAGCAACCTTGGGAATATTGAGCGAGGGAGATTTTTTCGGAGAAGGCGGCCTGGCTGGACAGCCTTTACGCATGGGGTCTGCAACGGCCATGACGGACTGCGAACTTCTGCGCATCGACAAGAAAGCCATGATGGAAGCGCTTCATCGGGAACACGAATTCTCCGATGTGTTCGTGGCCTATCTGCTGGCACGGAACATTCGCTATGAAGAGGATTTAGTCGACCAGCTCTTCAATTCCAGCGAAAAGAGACTGGCTCGGATTCTGCTCTTGCTGGCTCATTTCGGCAAGGAAGGCGTGCCCGAGACGGTAATCCCCAAGATCAGTCAGGAGACTCTCGCCGATATGATAGGCACAACCCGATCCCGGGTCAGTTTTTTCATGAATAGGTTCAGGAAGTTAGGCTTCGTTGACTATGGCGAGAGCGGACTGCAGGTTCATAGTTCACTTCTGAATATCGTTCTCCACGACTAAACTTCCGCTTCCGTTCTTCCCATTGCCTTCACGCCTTCGGGCAGACATTCGCGCGGCACGGGCATCAAACCCTGTTCTAGCGTTCTAGCGGGGAATTGCGTCATTCCGCCGGATCCTTCTGGCGCGTGGCCTTAACGCCTGACAGAATACCAACGCCTAAGAGAACAATCGCTCCCACGACAATCCAGTGCGCGGGCATGTGCACCAGGTGCGCGGCGTAAATCAATCCGCCGATTAAGATTGCAAACCCAATCGAGTAAAGTCCAAACGACATAGCATCTCCTTGTCGAGTACTGCCGTGGTGGTTGACAGCCCGGGGAAATCGGCCTGCTCGTTCTAATCAGGGAGCAGCCCGGGATTCGGCTGCCCTCCATACTCCGGCACACATCGACTCCGCAGTTGTTCCTAGAGTGATGGTGACGAACTGGCTTTCTGATCTTTAACCTGCAGGTCATTCACCACTTGCTTGACGTTCGGCACTCCGCTCGCTACCTGTCCGGCGCGCGTCCGCTTGTCTTCCGAGTTCACCTCTCCGCTCAACGTCACTACGCCGCTCTTCACTTCATATTTCACGTTGTCGTGCATCTTGTTCTGGATCAGAGCAGCGTCCAGATTCTCCTCGATGCCTTTGTCGAGATCGGAATTCACGGCCTTGGCATCTTTTGCTCCGACCACGGGAATCACCTCAATCTGATCCGCGACAACCTGGGCGCCAGCGAAGGATTTTGCGAGTGATTCGGCTTGTGACTTGGCGTTGTCGGTGGCGACTTGTCCGCCGAGGGTCACGACGCCCTTGTCGCGGTCCTGACTGACGGAGACGTCTTTGAGGCCTGCCTGATCGAGCGATTTGCGAATACTGTCGGAAACATCAGGGGACTTCGCGGCCGTCGTTGAGCATCCGGCCATAATCGCGGCGGCGAGCAGCGCGAGCAGGGTAAAGAACAATTTAGTCGTTTTCATGTTTTTTCCTTTGATCGGATCTAGATGGAATCCGGGAGAATGAGAGACTTCTGCCTCTTGAGACAAACTATAGATTCGCTCACTCGCTTCGGCAATGCTGTGCACAATCGCTCACTTTGCAAGCAAGCGCGTCCTACCTCCGCGTCTCCGGAAATGCCGCGGCACTGATTTAGAAAGCGATCAATTCTGACCAGTCTTCCGAAGCCAAAGGTTCGATACTGGCAATCCACAAGGTTTCTGACACCGGAGGGAACTCTGGAACGAAGAACGAAGTTGGATTTGTGAACATTTCTTGATGCCTGGAGGGTTCGATGAATCTACATCTGATGGATACGAACCTGATTGTCCTCGCCGCCGTGGCGATTCTCATCATCGCAGTGCTGGTTTGGCTGTACGCGCGAAAACGCAGGAATACAACCGCAGACCTGCGAAAGAAATTTGGGCCCGAGTACGATCGGGCGGTGCTTGTGCATGGAGCGGGACGAAAAGCAGAAGCGAAGTTGGAGGATCGCGAGAAGCGGGTTGAAAAGCTCAACATTCGCGATCTCGATCCGATCGAACACGAACGTTTTTTGAAACGGTGGGAGTCCGTACAGTCCCGCTTTGTCGATTCCCCTAAGGGCGCGGTCACGGAAGCCGATGACCTGGTGTCCTCTGTAATGAAAGCTCGTGGCTATCCCGTATCCGATTTCGATCAGCGCGCCGCCGACATTTCTGTCGACCATCCCCGCGTGGTGGAGAACTACCGGACTGCGCATGAGATTGCGCTGCGGGTTGCGAAAGTTGGAAAAGATGAAGCAACAACCGAAGAGCTGAGAACGGCAATGATTCATTACCGCTCTCTGTTTGAGGAATTGGTGCAGGTGCCCGTGAGTGTGAGTGTGGAAAGAAAAGAAGTGGCGTAATGGCCGCTCTGGTAATCGAGCGGAGACACAATTGGAACTTATTACGAAAAGATAGGAGAAAAACATGAAACCAAGCACGCAAGACCGGACCGAAGGCAAACTCCACGAAGTGAAGGGGAAAGTTAAGGAGGAGGTCGGAAAGGCGACGAACGACCCCGATTTGGAAGTCTCAGGGGAAGCGGAAAAGAACGCCGGCAAAGTTCAAAATTGGATCGGCCGCGCTGAAAAGGCTGTCGGAGAATAAAGACGTATCACTCAGGGTCGCAAAAATGCACAGGAGGGGACCATGTCACAAACCGTAGTGGAAAGAACGGCTGAACATATCGGCGGAATCAGCTCACCAGGCCTCTCGAGCAACTAGTGCGATTGCCGATGCGATCGAGGATGGAGTGGGAGTAGTTGAGGCGTGCCGCAAAGCAGGGCGGCGATGCTGCCGAAGAATTCTTGAATGACACAACTCAGCGCATCCAGCGACACCCAGTGACTAACGGTTGCGACGTCATTTGCGGTCGGCGTCACCGCAGGAACATTGATCGGCTGGATGATGAAACGAAGGTAGATCAAGGAGAACACAAATGATGACGACAAATGAGCAGAACAAGTGTGCGCACCTGCCGTGCCGGTGCTCGGTGCAACCTGGCGACAAGTACTGCGGTCAACCCTGTAAGGAAGCGGGATCTAAAGAAGTCGAGATTGCGTGCCAGTGCGACCATGGAAGTTGCCGACTTACGGTTTGAAGAACGGCGACCCTTACTTGGCTGCACCCGGGTCTTAGATCGACTAAACAAGGATCGACCAAAGAAGGATTGGCCACGGAGAATCTCGATATGAAGATGCGCCGAATTATGCTCTTGCTGTTGGCAATCGCGCACCTCGCAGTGCTCCCCGTACTGGCAAACGCGCACGCGCAATCCTTGGTCGATTCGGGAGACTCCTCCAGCAGCACTGTCGACTTGTCGGCAAGTACGGCGACCCCGCAACCGGATCTCACGTACATGCGTCCGCCGCAGGCAACGAAGCTACGCAACTATCTATTCGACGCGTTCGGCCCGTATCCCATCGTCGGCGCCGGAATCGCTGGCGGCTTTAACCAGGCGCAGAATACTCCCCCGGAATGGGGACAAGGCGCGGAGGGTTATAGCAAGCGCTTTGGGTCCGACTTCGGCATCGCGGCAGTAACTACGACGACTCGCTACGCGCTCTCGGAAGCCTTCCACGAAGACACGTTGTATTACCGTTGTGAGTGTAAAGGCGTGTTTCGTCGGCTGAGCCATGCCGTGATTTCTACCTTTACAGCACGCCGCGGCGACGACGGCCATCGCGTTTTTTCTTTTCCTGATCTGGTTGCGCCGTATGCCGGCACCATGACGGCTGTCTATGGGTGGTATCCCGGCCGCTACGACTACAAGGATGCATTCCGAATGGGCAACTACAGCCTGCTGGGGTATGTGGGCGCAAACATCGCCCTCGAGTTCCTCTATAGCGGACCACACTCATGGCGTTCCCGCATGCATCTTAACAACGCGCACGGAGCGCCAGCGCCGGGCTCAAATCCTGGATCTACAAGTCCATGATCGACCGCAAATCCACGGTGCTCGCAGGCATGGATCCTCAACTTCCGGGGCCGCGGACTTCGCCCGCGTTCTCGGCGGTGAACTCCTCTCTGGGCCTGATCAACAAGTTTCTCGAGTGGTTTGGCGATCTGGGGATATTTGCTTGGCAAGTTGTGCGGGCTGCAGTGACGCCGCCGTTCGAATTCCGGGAATTGTTTCTACAACTCGACGAGATCGGATCAAAGTCCCTGCCCTTGGTCGCTTTGGCCGGGGCCGCCACTGGGGTTGTTCTTTCTTTGGAAGCCCGTTACAGCCTGACTCGATTTGGGGCGAAGTCGCTGCTTCCGGCCGCGATTGTGTTCTCCGTTATTCACGAGACCGGCCCGATCATCACCGGTCTGGTGGTAAGTGGTCGAGTGGGCGCGGGCATTGGAGCGGAGTTGGCGTCGATGAAAGTGACCGAGCAGATCGATGCCATCGAGGCATCTGCGGTTAGTCCTTATAGGCTACTGGCGGCGCCCCGCATCCTGGCGTGCATCCTGATGCTGCCTCTGCTGACCCTCGCTGGCGACGCATGCGGTCTGCTGATGGGCTGGGTGACCCAGGCCCTGGCTGAGCCGCTGTCGTTCCATCAATTCATCAATCAGGGCTTCAACGGCGCCGATTTCAACGATTTCCTGCCACCTACATTTAAGACCATGGCGTTTGGTCTGATCATCGGGGTGATCGCGTGTTTTCAGGGAATGCGCACGCAGGGAGGTGCCGCGGGCGTGGGCCGTGCAGCCACTAGTTCGGTGGTCCTCTCCTCGCTGTTCGTGATCCTCGCCGATGTCGTGCTGGTGAAACTCATTCTCATATTTTTCCCGTGAGAATGTTCGCATGACCATTTGACGAAATGAATTAGCAGTTCGCGAAACAAGTATGCACACCATCGATCAAATTCCGATTCAAACCGCGATCAAGGCAGGCGAAGCCGAGAAAGACGGCGGGGCGCCGGCTGTTGCCGTCGAAGACTTGCACAAATCCTTCGGAAGGCAAAAGGTTTTGAACGGGGTCAGCCTGACCGTGAGCCGCGGCGAGACCCTGGCGGTGCTGGGACGCAGCGGTACCGGTAAAAGCGTTTTGCTGAGGCTCATCATCGGCCTGGAGAAACCTGACTCGGGATCGGTTCGCATCCACGATCGAGACATCACTGGCCTCGGTCTCGACGAACTCGGCGAAATAAGAATGAAGATGGGTTTTCTGTTTCAGCACGCCGCACTTTACGATTCGCTGACCGTCGAGCAGAACGTGGCTTTTCCGCTGCGGCACCATAGAAAAGCGATGTCGAAGTCTGAGCAGGGCGACCGGGTGATGCAACTGCTGGCGGAAGTGGGCATGGAAGGGCACCCGGAAAAGATGCCTTCGGATATCTCAGGAGGCATGCAGAAACGAGTAGGGCTGGCGCGTGCTCTGGCTCTGGAGCCAGATATTCTGCTGCTCGACGAGCCTACCGCTGGTCTCGACCCGATCAGTTCCGGTGAGATCGATGATTTGGTGCTCAAACTACAGGCAGAACATCACATGGCATCGATCGTCGTTACCCACGATTTGCACAGCGCGAAGACGATTGCCGACCGTCTGGCCCTGCTCAATGAGGGAGATGTGGTGATCGAAGGCAGCTTTGAAGAACTTCAAAGCAGTGACATTGAATTTGTTCGTGAGTTTCTAGGGCATTCGTAGGAGGAAATATGTCGAGGGCGGCGCGGCTGGGGGCGTTCATCGTTGTGACACTGGCAATTCTGGTGGCTGGTGTGTTCATCATCGGGAGCAAACAGTATCTTTTCAGCTCCACATACCAATTGAAGGCGCAATTCGACAATGTCGTGGGCCTGGATGCGGGAGCCGATGTGCGGGTGGGCGGCGTTCACAGTGGAACTGTGAGCAGCATCGTGTTGCCTCACAAGCCGGGGGAAAAGGTGACAGTGCTTATGGATCTCGGTAAGTCAACGCATGAAATCATCAAGCAGGACTCCGTGGCCACCATCGAAACCGAGGGGTTGCTGGGCAACCAGTATCTGGCGATCTCATTTGGATCCGCCGGTAAAGCTGACGTGCGCGACGGCGACACCATTGCTAGCGAGGCACCACTCGAAATGTCAGACCTCCTCGAAAAGACAAGCGGCATTCTGGATAGCAGCCAGCAAGCCATCCAGAACGCCACTCGGGCGACGGCCAACCTGGACTCCATCAGCGCCAAGATCAATGCGGGGCAGGGAACCGTAGGAGCCCTGGTGAACGACAAACAGCTCTATAACAACCTCGAACAAACGACGAGCACCATGCAGAACACGATGGTACAGGCGCAAGCAGGAGTAACCGACTTTCAGGAAAACATGGAAGCCCTGAAGCACAACTTCTTCGTGCGTGGGTATTTCAAGAACCGTGGCTACGAAGATTCTGCCGAGCTGGCACAAAATGAGATCGAACGTCTGCCGCAAGGTACGACAATGAAGGAGTTTACGTACTCGGCGAAGCAGCTTTTCGATAAGCAAGATTCGGCCAAACTGAAGAATCAGAAATCTCTAAACGCCGGCGGCGATTTCCTCGCTAATAACCAGTTCGGGTTCGCGGTGATCGTGGCATCCGCGGGCATGGAAGGCGATACCCAGAAGGACTTGGTGCTAACCGAGGCCCGGGCCATGGTTGTGCGCGAGTACTTAGTCGAGAACTTTGGATTTGACGATAGTCAGCTTAAGACTCTAGGAATGGGAAAGCAGACCGATACGAAGTCGGATGCCGGCTGGGGTACGGTGCAGATCTTCATCTATCCATCTGGAACCGAAATTCCGCCTAGCAAGCAAACGCCGGCCGGTAGGTTATCCAAAACGGCCTCAGCCGAACCGGTTCCGGCTTCGGCGACCGCAACACCGAAACCACAGTAGTAGCTGCCGTGACTGGCGAAAGCAGCGATGTGAACGACTCGATTGGAACTCTGGTGATGGCGATGCCTTCCGATACTGCCAACTCGACTGCTTTGGCGAGAACCCTACAAGCTAGATGAAGATAACCTATCGCGCGGCCTCACGAGCGCGGAAGCTCGAGCGCGGCTTGCAACGTACGACCTCCTGCAGAAATATCAGATTCGATTCGGCTTCACCACTCGCGCTTTTCCTCGACTCTCATTTTGTCGCTCGGGGCCAGCGGCAGCCCGCAGCTTGCGGTTGCGCCGGGAGCAAGAGTGATCACTCTCACCCGGCCACTCGGGCGGCCGCCAGGTGCGGTCGGCGCTCGTGACGTCACCCAAACGGCTGCTGACCGCTGACTCCCATTCGGAACACTGTGCAGAAGAGCTCACTTCGGAAACGCCGCTGAGGCATATAATGTCGGGCTATTCGGAGCGAAAAGGAGATTCCGATTGACCGCTGACATCACTGAGCGTCCCTTCGTCGACCCTAGCCATCAACTCCCGGCTCACGGTGCGGAATCTCACCGACATAGCGTAGTGCGGATCGTCATATGGATTCTGTTGTTGCTGGTAGTTGTGCTTGTCGTGGTGCTGGTGTGGCGCCACCTCCACAACGAGAAGAAAGCCAAGCCCGCGCCGGCGAAGATCGCGATTACGACCGCGACGGCTACGAAAGGTGACATCGGCGTTTACCTTGACGCCATCGGCACGGTCACTCCGGTCTATACCGATTCGATTACCAGCCAGGTGAATGGCCTGGTCGTCGCCGTGCACTTTAAGGAGGGTCAGCTGGTACGTAAGGGCGATCCTCTGATTGACATCGATTCGCGTCCGTACCGCGCGACTCTTTTGCAGGCGCAGGGCGCGCTCGAGCGAGACGAGAACATCCTCGCCCAAGCACGTATGGATCTGGAACGCTACCGTGACGCTTGGGACCGCAAGGCCATTGCGAAGCAACTCCTCGATGACCAGGAAAAGATTGTGCTACAGGACGAGGGCACGGTAAAAAACGACCAGGGAACGGTGCAATTTGACCAGATTCAGGTCGACTACTGCCATATCACCGCTCCCATCGCCGGCCGCGTGGGTCTACGGCTGGTGGATCCGGGCAACGTGGTGCAGTCGGCTGGAACCGTAACTCTCGCGGTCATTACGCAGTTGGAGCCCATCACTGTAATTTTCACAATCCCGGAAGACAGTCTAGGCCCGGTTCAAGCGCGTCTGCAGAAAAAGGCTAAACTCACCGTCGATGCCTCTGATCGTACTGCGCAGAAGAAGATTGCCAGCGGGACGCTGTTGACGCTCGACAACCAGATTGATACTACGACGGGGACAGTAAAGGCACGATCCATCTTTGACAATAAGAACGATGCGCTTTTCCCCAACCAGTTTGTTAACACGCGGCTGCTGGTGAATACGTTGCAGGGGGTGACGCTGATTCCAGCATCGGCCATTCAACAAAACGGCCAAGCATCGTTTGTATATGTGATTCAAAACAATAGCGCTCATATGCGCAGCATAAAGCCGGGAGTCACAGATGGCGGTATGACGCAGGTCGACGGCGTCAATCCTGGAGACGTTGTCGCCAACAGCAGCTTCGATAAGTTGCAGGACAACACTGCGGTCGTGATTGCGAACAAAGTTTCGAATAGTGCTTCGACCAAGCCTGCCGCGGCCGGTGCGAACGGGAGCAGCGCTCCGTGAGTCCATCTCGTCCGTTCATCTTGCGGCCAGTTGCCACTTCTTTGCTGATGGCGGCAATCCTCTTGGTCGGCATTGTTGGTTACACACAACTGCCGGTCTCAGCATTGCCGGAAGTCGACTATCCAACCATTCAAGTACTCACGTTCTATCCCGGAGCAAGCCCGACGGTGATGGCGACGACGGTGACGGCGCCGCTGGAGCGCCAATTCGGCCAACTGCAGGGGCTGAGCCAGATGACCTCCACCAGTTCCGGCGGAACTTCCGTAATTGTGCTGCAGTTCGACCTCACTCTGAATATTGATGTAGCCGAGGAAGAGGTGCAGTCTGCCATCAACGCGTCGCAGAGTCTGTTGCCTTCCATTTTGCCCGCGCCGCCGATCTACAGTAAGACGAACCCAGCCGATGCACCGGTGCTTACCCTTGCTATCACTTCAAGTTCCATGCCGCTTTCTCAGGTCGAGGATTTGGTGGACACGCGCCTTGCGCCCAAGATTTCGCAGCTCAGTGGCGTGGGCCTGGTCACCATCAGCGGCGGCCAAAAGCCCGCCGTCCGCATTCAAGCCAACCCTACGGCTCTGTCGTCTTACGGCATCAACCTGGAAGACCTGCGCACGGCGCTAACCAATGCCAGTGTGAACGCCGCCAAAGGCAACTTCGATGGACCGCGCCAGGATTACCAGATCGACGCCAACGATCAACTGGTCACCAGCGACGACTATCGAAGGGTTGTAGTTGCCTACCGGAACGGTGCGCCGGTGATGCTGACTGACGTGGCACAAATCGTGAATGGCGTCGAGAACAGCAATCAGGCAGCGTGGATGAACCAGACCCCCGCGGTCATCCTGAATGTGCAACGCCAGCCCGGGGCCAACACCATCAGCGTGGTCAAGAGCATCAAGACCCTATTGCCGCAGCTCGAGGCCAACCTGCCCACGGGCATTCAGGTGACCACGCTCACCGATCTCACCACCGCCATCGAAGCGTCGGTTTCCGACGTTGAGTTCGAATTGCTGTTGACGATCGGACTCGTCGTGCTGGTCATCTTCCTCTTCTTACGGAGTGTTTACGCCACCATCATCCCGGCTGTGGCTGTGCCGCTGTCACTAGTCGGCACTTTTGCGGCGATGTACATCCTTGGTTATAGCCTGGACAACCTATCGCTGATGGCGCTGACCATCTCCACCGGTTTTGTAGTGGACGATGCCATCGTGATGATCGAGAACATCGCACGGTACATCGAAGACGGCGATCCACCCATGGAAGCGGCGCTCAAGGGGGCGGAGCAAATTGGGTTCACCATTCTCTCGCTGACCGTGTCACTGATTGCCGTGCTGATTCCGTTGTTATTTATGGGTGACGTTGTGGGACGCCTGTTCCGCGAATTTGCCGTGACCCTGGCCGTCACTATCGTCATTTCGGCAGTGGTCTCGCTCACGCTCACGCCCATGATGAGTGCACGCATCTTGCGGCATAACCCAAAAGAGCAGCAGGGACGCATCTATCAATTCACCGAGCACGCTTTCCAGGGGATGATCGCCTTCTACGGCCGGACGCTGAAGGTTGTCCTGCGATTCCAGACGATTACGCTCCTGGTCGCGGTGTCTACCCTGCTGCTCACTGTTTTCCTTTACATCATCATTCCCAAGGGATTTTTCCCGGTGCAGGACACGGGCGTCATCCAGGGCATATCGCAGGCGCCGCAGACGATTGGCTACAAGGCGATGGCAGAGAAGCAGCAGGAGTTGGCAAAGGTAATTCTGGCTGACCCGGCCGTCGAAAGCCTCTCGTCGTTTATCGGCGCCGATGGCACGAATACAACGACGAACAGCGGCAGGATGTCGATCAACTTAAAGCTTCTTGACCAGCGCAAGATCAGCGCGTCAGACCTGATCCGCAGGCTCAACTCCAGCGCAAACCAGGTTCAGGGAATCCAGTTGTTCATGCAACCGGTGCAGAACATTACGGTGGACGACCGGGTGAGTCGGACGCAATACCAGTACACGCTTGAAGACCCCGATGCGAATGAACTCAATGACTGGACCAACCGTTTCGTCGGCCGGCTGAAGCAGTTGCCGGAACTGGAAGACGTTGCCACCGATCAACAATTGGGAGGGCTCGCCGTATCTCTGATGATCGACCGGGTCACCGCCTCGCGGTTCGGCATCGCGCCCACAACCATCGATAACACACTGTACGATGCCTTTGGTCAGCGGCAGATCAGCACCATGTATACGCAGGTGAATCAGTACCACGTTGTGCTGGAGAGTGAACCGCAATTTCAGAAGGATCCGAACAAGCTGAACCATCTCTACATCCAATCCAATGCGTCTTCGGGCGCAACCGGCACCGGAGCCTCTTCCTCTTTCGCGTCTTCCGGATCGTCCTCTGCAGGGTCGAATGCGCTGACGTCATCCGCGCTGTACACTCCGGCGGCAAATACGCTTACTCCTCCCGCGAACGCGCTTTCGGCGAACGCATCCTCGACGGCGAGCACGGGGGCAAACTCTGCCGGCGCCACCAGTTCGGCCATGAGCAGTGCCGTGCCGCTGAGCGCTTTCTCCCACTTCGAGGAAACGACGGAGCCGCTCGCTATTACCCACCAGGGTCAATTTCCGGCGATCACCGTGTCGTTCAATCTCGCGCCGAATGCCGCGCTGGGCGAGGCCATTACGGCGGTCGACAAGGTACAGAAAGATATGCACATGCCTCCCAGCCTGCAGGCCGGCTTTCAAGGCACGGCAGAATCGTTCACGGCTTCGCTGGCCAATGAACCGTTGCTCATTCTGGCCGCACTAGTTACGGTCTACATTGTGCTCGGTGTTTTGTATGAGAGCTTTGTCCATCCGATTACCATTCTGTCGACGCTGCCGTCAGCGGGCGTTGGCGCTTTCCTCGCACTGCTGATCTTTCACCAGGATTTGAGCGTGGTTGCGATTATAGGCATCGTTCTGCTGATCGGTATCGTGAAAAAGAACGGCATTATGATGGTCGACTTCGCGCTGGAAGGGGAGCGGAAGCACGGAAAGAACGCGACCGACGCAATTTACGACGCCTGTCTGCTTCGCTTCCGCCCTATTATGATGACCACCATGGCCGCGCTGCTGGCGGGGCTGCCGCTGGCGCTGGGGACTGGTTTCGGTTCCGAGTTGCGCCGGCCGCTGGGCATCGCCATGGTGGGCGGACTGCTGCTGAGCCAGGTGCTCACGCTTTACACCACGCCCGTCATCTACATCTTCTTTGACAATCTGGCGCAGCGCTTTGCGCGCAAATCAACCCAGCGCGAAGCCGGAGGCGCGGAACTGGCAGGGCCCGCATGAGCATCTCCGCACCCTTCATTCGCCGGCCAGTGGCTACCACGCTGCTCACGTTGGCGATCGCCCTTGCCGGAGCGATTGCGTTTGAGGTGCTGCCGGTGGCGCCGCTGCCGGAGGTCGACTTTCCAACCATTTCAGTCAGCGGAGGCTTGCCCGGAGCCAGCGCCGACATTATGGCATCGTCCGTTGCCACGCCCCTGGAGCGGCAGTTGGGTCATATTGCAGGAGTGACGGAGATGACCTCCTCCAGCACTCTCGGCAGCACCTCGATCACCATT
This sequence comes from uncultured Acidobacteriaceae bacterium, assembly GCA_963730845.1. Classification (GTDB taxonomy): domain Bacteria; phylum Acidobacteriota; class Terriglobia; order Terriglobales; family Acidobacteriaceae; genus Acidiflorens. The sequence goes on from CAVSTM010000017.1 coordinate 545,341, forward strand.
CAGTTTGACCTCAGTCGCGATATTGATGGTGCTGCGCGCGATGTGGAAGCTGCCATCAATGCGGCGCGCACATATCTGCCCGCCAACCTGCCGGGCAATCCGACTTATCGCAAGGTCAATCCCGCTGATTCACCGATCATGATTCTCGGCCTTACCTCTGACAAATTCGGTCCCGACAAAATGTATGACGAAGCCTCGACCGTTCTCGCGCAAAAGCTGTCGCAGATCCAGGGTGTAGGGCAAGTCTCGGTTGGAGGTGGGGCGCTGCCGTCCGTACGTGTGGACGCGAATCCCACACAATTGGCCAGCTATGGACTTACCATGGCGAATCTGCAGTCCGTGCTGAGCCTGCAGAACGCCGACCTGGCAAAGGGCCAAATCACTGATGGCGTGGTGAGCGCGGACATTCTTGCCAACGACCAGATTTCGCACGCGGACGACTACAAGCCGCTCGTCGTCGGCTATAAGAACGGCGCGGCTGTCCGGCTGTCCGATGTCGCTGAGGTGACCGACTCGGTGCAGAACGTCCGCGCTGCCGGCTATTTGAACGGCAAGCGCTCGGTTACGGTCATCATCTTCCGCCAGCCCGGCGCCAACATCATTGAGACGGTCGACCGCATCCGCGCGCAACTTCCGTTTATCCAGGCAACCATTCCGCTCGGCATCGATACCACCATCGTTCTCGATCGCACCACAACCATCCGCGCCTCGGTCAGTGACGTCGAGAGGACGCTGCTTATTTCCATCGGCCTCGTTATCGTCGTGGTGTTTGTCTTTCTGCGAAACGGTCGCGCCACGCTCATTCCGGCTGTCGCGGTGCCGGTCTCGCTCGTCGGTACCTTCGCGGTGATGTATCTGTTCGGATATACCCTGGACAACCTCTCGCTGATGGCCATGACCATTGCCACCGGATTTGTGGTCGATGACGCCATCGTAGTGATGGAGAACATCGCGCGCCATTTGGAAAACGGCATGGAGCCCTTTGCCGCGGCGCTGAAGGGCGCGGAAGAAATCGGTTTCACCGTCTTCACCATCAGCATTTCACTCATTGCCGTCTTTATCCCTCTTCTCATGATGGGCGGAATCGTGGGTCGTCTCTTCCGTGAATTTGCCGTTACTCTCTCGACGGCGGTTTTCGTATCCATGATCATCTCGCTGACCACGACTCCGATGATGTGCGCCTACCTGTTGAAAAACGAGCGCGCGGAAAAACATGGCAGTATCTACATGGCCACCGAAAAGTTCTTTGATTGGGTGCTGTCGTTATATCGCGGGAGCCTGCGCTGGGTACTCGACCACCCGACGCTCACGCTTGTCGTACTCTTCGTCACCATAGCGCTCAATGTAGTGCTGATCATCAAGATACCCAAGGGCTTTTTCCCAGTGGAGGATACGGGAGCGATCACCGGCAGCGTACGCGGGCCGCAGGATTCATCCTTTCCAGCGATGGATGACTCCATTCGGCGGATTGGCGCCGTAGTCAAGAATGATCCTGCCGTCGCTAATGTGATTGCGTTTACTGGCGGCGGCGGAGCCACCAATACCGGCTCCCTCTACATTGCGCTTAAACCGCTGCTGGAGCGCAAGGTCAGCGCTGCCCAGATCATCGACCGCTTGCGTCCGCAGTTGAACCGTCTGCCGGTGGCTTCCGCGTTCCTCCAGGCCGCGCAAGATCTGCGCATCGGCGGCCGGTCCAGCAATGCGATGTACCAGTACACTCTGCAATCCGACAATGTGCAGGATCTTTCCAAGTGGGCGCCGATCCTGCTGAGTCAGATGCAGCACCTGCCCGGTCTGCAGGACGTTAGCTCAGACCAGCAGAACGGCGGCCTTGATGAGCTGATGAACTATGATCGCGTCACCGCAGCCAAACTCGGCCTTACCGTGCAGTCGCTGGACTCGGCGTTATACGGTGCTTTCGGCCAATCGGAAGTGTCCATCATCTACACGCAGTTGAACCAGTATTACGTGGTACTGGAAGTTGCTCCCCAGTATTGGCAAAGCCCGGAGGGATTGAAAGACATCTACCTGCAGTCTTCGGGCGGCAACATTCCTTTGCTCGCGGTAGCCAAGGGCCAAGCCAACACCACCCCGCTGGCCATCAACCACACCGGCTTGTTCCCGTCGGTCACGGTGTCCTTTAATCTCGCGGCGAATAAGTCATTGAGCGATGCCACGTTGGCCGTCAGCCAAATGCAAAAGCGACTGGGCACGCCTTCCACGCTGCAAGGCTTTTTTGCGGGCACGCTGCAGGCTTACCAACAATCTCTGGGTACCGAGCCGATACTGATCCTGACGGCGCTGCTGGCGGTTTACATCGTTCTCGGCATTTTGTATGAAAGCCTGGTCCACCCTCTGACCATCATTTCCACACTGCCGTCGGCAAGCGTAGGCGCGATGCTCGCTTTGCTGCTCTTCAAACAGGACCTGAACATCATCTCCATCATTGGCATTGTGCTGCTGATTGGAATCGTAAAAAAGAACGCCATCATGATGATCGATTTTGCGCTTCAGGTGGAGCGGCAGGAGGGAAAGAAGCCAATCGACTCGATTTTTGAAGCGTGCATGTTGCGCTTTCGTCCGATCCTGATGACGACGATGGCTGCGTTGCTAGGCGCGCTGCCGTTGGCGCTGGGAACGGGCACGGGGTATGAGCTCCGCCGGCCCCTGGGCATCACGATCGTGGGAGGGTTGATCCTGAGCCAGTTGCTCACACTTTATACAACGCCGGTCGTCTATTTGGAGTTCGACCGGCTGCGCCTTCGGATGCAGGGAAAGCGGCATGAAATCGCTAACTATGGAGCCGGACAAATCCCCGGCGCTACGGATTAATTCGCCGGCTTCGGTGACCTCCGTGGCACTCCTGAGAGGTAGACTGCCCCTGCCTGCCGCGCTCAGGCTATAATTTCACCTTCGGAAGTCATGCCCAGTTCACGCTACGCGTTGGTCACCTACGTACGCAATCCGGTTGGCGAGTTTGTGGAACAGCTGCGCCGGGAACTCCATCCGACTTTGGCCCACATGCCCGCCCATCTCACGATTCTCCCGCCGCGGGAGTTGACGATAACGGAAGCGGCCGCGCTGGAATTTCTAGAAGAGGCTTGTGGCCGCGTTCTTCCCTTCAACGTCGAGTTGGGAGATGTGGAAACGTTTTTGCCCACAACTCCGACGTTGTTCATCCAGGTGAAGCGGGCCGCTTATCGGATGCGCGAACTGCACGATCAGCTCAATGGGCAAGGGCTGCGCTGCGAAGAAAGTTGGCCCTATATTCCGCATCTCACGATTTTGAAAACGGGGCGGGATGAGGAGGCGCGTGCGGCCTTGGTCATCGCCCGGGAGCGCTGGGCGAAGTTTCCGGGCACGCGCCAGGTCTATGTGGACAAGCTGATGTTCGTCCGCGAGACGGACGGTTTCTGGCACGACGTGGCGCCACTGCCGCTGGGACACGGCCAATTGTCCTCTAAGTCATAGCTCGTAACTAGCTCTTCAGTTAAGTTCCGCAAAAACCCATGAAAACCCGCAACTAGCGGCCAGTTTCACCCCTCTTCGGGACATGTACTTTCCGCCCGTTGCCAAGTCTATTGGCGGGATTACTATAGATTCAACGGGCTCGAAACCAAGCGCCGGATCCCAGGCTGCGGGTTTGATTCGGAAGAGTGAATATGCAAATTGGGGTTTACGGATCCGGCTACCTGGCTACAGTCATCTCCGCTTGTCTCGCCGACTTCGGCACGCCGGTTTGCTGCTGTTACGCCGACAATACACGCATCATCGACGTTGCCAAGGGCAACATACCCTTTTTCGAGAAAAATCTTCAGGAAGTGATTCGGCGCAACGTGCGGTCGGGACGGCTGGTTTATTCGGCGGACCCGGAAGAACTAGCTCGCAAGGCACAGGTAATTTTTCTCGCCGAAGATTCCGCGCAGGGACTGGAAGAAATCGTTGTCCGTTTGGCGAGCGCGGCTGGCCGTTTCCAGGTGCTGTCGATCGTGACGCCGGTTCGAGTGGGTTCGACCACAAAGATTGAGAAGAGGCTGAAGGATAAAGGGCTTAAGAGCCTGCTGGTATGCCAGCCGATGTTCTTCACCAACGGATGCGCTGTGGAAGACTTCAACTGGCCCGACCGGATTATTCTTGGAACGCCTTCGAGCGAAGCGGTTTCTTCACTGAAACAGATTTTTCATCCGCTGGTGATGCGCGGAGTTCCGGTGCTGGTCACGAACTACGAAACGGCGGAATTGACGCGCGAAGCGACCACGGCGTTTGTGGCAACCAAGATTTCATTCATCAACGAAATCGCGAGCCTGTGCGAACACGTGAACGCCGATGCCGTCGGCCTGGCGCTTGCCCTGGGGCTGGACAAGAAAATTGCTCCACGCTGCCTGCAACCTGGGGCCGGCATGGGTGGAATTTTCGCCGAGAGTGACATGGAATCGCTGACCGGGCTGGCGCGAGAAAACCGTGTCGACCTGAAGGTGCTGAATGCCGCCCGCGCGGTGAATGTGGACCTGGCGAACCGGCTTTTGCAGAAAGTGTCGGCTGCGATCGATACCGTGCAGAACAAGGATGTCGGCATTCTGGGACTGTCTTTCAAGCCGAACACGAATTCCGTTGCGGGATCTGCCTCGGTGCAACTAGCGCAGAACTTGCTGGCCGGAGGAGCGCGGGTACGGGCTTATGATCCGGTGGCGATTCCCGATGCGCGGCTGCAACTGAACGGCATGGTGAAGTACTGCGAGTCCGCCTACGGAGTGGCCGAAGGAGTGGATGCCCTGGTCGTCGCCACGGGCTGGCCGGAGTTCCGGACGCTGGATTTCGCGAGAATACGGCACCTGGTGAAGCGGCCGATCATCATCGATACCAAGAATCTGCTCGACTCGTCGCGTCTGCGCGCCATGGGATTCCAGTACATGGGCGTGGGACGACAGTAGGATCGCGCTGCAAGAAGAGAGTCCAAGCCAGCCCGAGCCGAACTCCAGCCGCAATTGCTATAATCGTTATCTGTACAATCAGATCTGCGGTGGGAGTAGCTCAACTGGTAGAGCATCGGACTGTGGCTCCAGTCCCAGCCCATTCACTTTTTCTCGCGAAACCCCAGTAAACATGCGGCTTTTCAGAGAGTTGCCGAAGAACTGTTCCGCTCTCGTGCGAGTCGTTTTATGCCGTCTTATCCCTTCTTTTTTTAAGCTAATGGGCAGAGTTTGGGCAGAGAACAGGGGGGTTTTGATGTCCCCGGGCGCATTGCCCGCTGCTGCACGCTGATAGGGGTTCCAAGCTCATCCAGCCAAGCGCGATAGCTGTGCCGGCTATTCCGGAGCCGGCGTAGACGCCACTATTCCGACTTCCGGACTATCCCGGGTGAGACGGGAATTCGCTCGGCCATCGATGTGACGACCCAGATTCACCCGGCATAGTTGGTGTTCTCCTGACACACTTCACTACCAGGAGGAAACACCGATGAAAACAATTTTCAAAAACCCCCGCATATTCCAGCGCATGCATGATGGTCCTCTCGGGTCATACGTTGAATCCTATGCAGCCGAGATGCGTGAGCAAGGCTACTGTACAGGTGCGATGGAATCTCAGATTCGTCTGGTTGCTGACTTTAGCCGCTGGATGATGAAGACTCAGATCAGCCCACAAGAGCTCACGGCCGACCGCCAGATCGAATTTGGCGCCAGCGAGCATCGTCATTTCGACCACGGCTCTGCCGTCACCAGTCATAGCGCCCAAGGGCTCACCGCCGAACGCGTTCTCATTCACGCCGACACAGGCGTCCACCCCGGACCTGCTCAACTCCCGCTTCGGCTACGTCTCCATCTCTCGCGCTAGCCGCGAGGCCACGCTCTTCACTGACGACTTGGCAAAACTCGGGCCCCAATTGGGAGCCGAGGTCTCGAAGACATCGGCTCTGGAAATCAATCAAGCTTCATCGATCACCCAGGGAATTGGCATGCGTCTCTAATTGGCATTTTCCATCTATTCTTCCTTGCGTGATATGCTAAAGTATATCAGTTTCTTGCTGCGATATAGTTAAGGATATTTACTGTTTCCTGGTCTGATATGCTATATTATATCAACTGTGAATACAAATATAACAAAACATATCAGGCCTCTGCGCCTGGAAGGCCTTCCCGAGGACATGCGCCGGACCTTGAAGGAGGTGCGGAAAAAGCGCCGGCTGGACCCAGAGGGACCTGGCCAGCCGCCTCGGGCTAACCCAGACGCACATCTCCGGCATCGAGTCCGGCAAGATCGTACCGCGCTACGACACTCTTCTTGAGCTGGTCCGCATCCTCGACCGAGATCTTCTCATGATCCCCCGCCCCCTCGTCCCCGTCGTGCAGTCGCTCATACGCGATCATCTGCAGCCGGACCAGAAGGGCGAAGGCGAGGAACGCTCCCTCTACGCCGACGGCGACGAAGACAGCACGCAGGAGCCGCGCGATGAAGTTTGATCCCAAGAAGCTCAACGCGCTTTCGGTGCGCCTGCATGGGAAGCAGATCGGCGTCATCAACCGCCTTGCGGGCGATCGGCAGATTTTTGCATTCGAGCAGGACTACATCGACGACCCGCACCGTCCGACTTTAAGCCTCTCGTTCAAGGGCCGCACCGGCGGGTTTCGTTTACGGCCCTGCGCCCGGTCCCGCGCCGCGTGCCGCCGTTCTTTTCGAACCTGCTTCCCGAAGGGCACCTGCGCGAGTATCTCGCGAAGCTTGCCGACGTGAATCCCGAGCGCGAATTCTTCCTCCTCGCGGTCCTCGGCGCCGATCTCCCCGGAGCGCTTGTCATCGCGCCGCTTGAGGGCGATGCCAAGGAGGACGATGCCCATCATGATGATGCTGATGCCGGCCATGATGATGATCGCCCGCGCGACGCCGTGCTGCGGTTCTCGCTCGCCGGCGTGCAGTTGAAGTTTTCCGCCATCATGGAAGCATCCGGCAGCCTGACCGTTCCCGCCGGCGGCATGGGCGGGTCATGGATCGTCAAGCTTCCCTCCGCCCGCTTCGCCGCCGTTCCCGAGAATGAATTCGCGATGCTGGAACTCGCGCGCCGCGCGGGCATCGTGGTGCCAGATAACCGCCTCGTCGAAGTGTCGGAGATCAAGGGACTCGCCGAAGAGGCGCGCGCGCCGGGAAGCAAGGCTCTCGCCGTGCAGCGCTTCGACCGCGTCCCCGGAGGCGATCCCGTTCACATGGAGGATTTCGCGCGAGTCTTTGGGCAATTTCCAAATCAAAAGTACAACTTTCGCAGCTATGCCAACATCGCGTCCGTCCTATGGGCGGAGGCGGGTGAGGACGCCATCATGGAATTTGTCCGCCGCCTTGTGTTCTCCGTTGTCATCGGCAACGCCGATATGCATCTCAAGAACTGGTCGCTCCTCTATCCCGACCGGCGTAAGCCGGTCCTGTCGCCGGGGTACGACTTTGTGGCGACGCTTCCTTATATTCCCAACGACACGCTCGCCCTGAGCTTCGGAGGCAGCCGCAGCTTGTCCGAAATCACGCCAGGCCAGATGCGGCGCTTTGCCGACACGGCCCGGATTCCCGCAAGCCCGCTGTGGAAGATCGCGGTCGAGACGGCGGAGCGCGCCGCCGCCGCGTGGAAGGGCCTCGAACAGGCGGACCTTCTGCCAAAGGATCTGCGCGCCTCCATCGACAAGCAGATTCTCGCGGTCGCCGCCACGGTAAAGTGACATCGCCTCCGGCGGGATGGGTCTCGACTTACGGCCGATTAGCGGTGTGGTATCGGATCAATCGATGAATCCTGAATTGAACGCCCAGGCAGTGTGTCGGATGTGTGCGTTTTCTTGCTGCTTAATGAAAAAAACTCGTGTAAGCCGAGAGACATGCGCTCATGTGAAGGGCAGCCATTTCTGGCGCTTCCTTTGGATTCGGTCAGTCACGACGCGCCGATCCAGTTTCATAGAATGTCTTGTTCTATTCCCTTTGCCCATTGGTTCCGTTCTTCCTCCAGTTGATCCCAAATCTTGTCCATGTTTTTGAGCGATTCAGGCGAAGCGTATGGGTGCTCCAGTCCTTTGAACATACCTAGAGGCCGCATTGGGACAACCTGTCGGCCAATTCCAGCGCCGCATCGGGGCTGAGGGTACTCTGCGCGTGGACCGGTTCGGGAAAGCTCAACTCCCAGCCTGCCCTTGCTATCCAACTCATCAAGGTGCCTCCGGCGGCCAGTTGCAAGAAACGCCGCCTCGCGGGTTCGCGACGAAGGCCGTTCTGCTCGTTGACTTTGTGGTCGTCCGCAACGAAGACCTGGGGCGGAAGTTCCGGCGCTTGGTTCGTGGACATTGGTCCTCCGTGCTCTCACTGGATTGAAGAGAAAGCTACTCCACGGGCTTCCAGCCATCGTCAGGGTCGAATGCGGTGATGGCCTTGGCTACATCCGTGGTGTTTTCCCCGAGATTCTTTTGGAATACAACGCCATCCTGATTGATGAGAAACGACATCACTCCGGAATTGCCATACTCGGCGGGATACGCCAATATGGCGAAGCCACCCGTCATGGCTCCGTTGACGACGTATTCTTTTGCTCCACCGTGGGCCCGTTCGCCTTGTTTTGTCAAGATCCGGTAAAAGTAGCCGTGGAAGGGTTGGGGCGCCTGCGTATCGCCGGCGTAGCCCTCGGCGCTCGCGTAAGCAGCAAGTGGTCCGAGAGGGCTCTCCGGTTGATTCTCATCGGCGGGCTTCCAGTACAAACCGTTCTGCTTGCCGTCGTCGCTGATGAACTTCTGGGCATATTGCCGCACATGACTGGCGTCGTGAGTCTGGCTGAAGTATTCGGCCTGGGCATCCGCCATGGCGTTCAGAACCTCCACCGTCGCCAGTTCGTTGCCGCCGATGCGGCGAGCCAGTATCTCTTCCTTTGCCGAGGCAGTGTCGAAATACCACTGCCCGGAGGAGTTTTTCAGCAAGGCGAAGGGGAAGGGATAGTTCTCGGCGCCGACATCGAGGACCATTCCGCCGTTTGCCAACTTGCCCCAGCGGTGCATCTCGTCGTAGCGGCTCGTGAACAGATCGAGCGCGGCTTTGTCCTGAACTGGATCGCCTGAGAATAATCAGTTCCTTCGCGTCGGGGCCGAAAATCGCCAGCAGCACATTGCTGTCTCCCGCTTTTGCGGCGGCGTAAATCGCTTGCCCGGCGGTTTCCGGGGAAGCGAACGTTTGCGGTCCGCTGGGGGCTGGCTGCGATTTGTTACAGCCCGCCGAGAGGGCAGTGATCGCGATCAAAGTCACAAACAGCAGATTGCGCGAATTTATCTTCATCAGGGCAAACCCCATTAGGGCAAACCTGATTCGGGAAAATCTGAGATGCGTCATACTCCTTCATTCGTAGTTCGCACCACTAGCGGCCTCCTCTGCCGCCCTTGGCTGCCAGACTTTGGTTCCCGCGCGCGCTCTGCGCACGCCCCCCTACGGATCCAGAAAACGCATTCGGACGATCGGATTGCAGGGCACCAGGGTTAGCGGTCTGTGGACGTTGATAACCGCGGGCTTCGTTGGTGCTGGGTCGTGTACTCGGGCTTGCTTCGGACGATTTCCAGGAGTGGCCGGAAGAGTAGTCGGTCTGTCCCCGCTCGGCCTCGTACCGGAGTCTTCGGGCGATTGCCCGCACCTGCAGGAAGGGTTGTAGCAGGAGGACGATAGCCGGGGCGATTGCCCGGACTTGGAAGGGTTGTAGCGGGAGGACGATAGCCGGGAGGACGACCATACCCGGGATAACCTGGACGGTACCCGGGATAGCCCGGACGATACCCGGGGTATCCGGGACGATAGCCGCCACCGTAGTAGCCGCCGCGCCAGTAGCTGTTCCCAACGTAAATGTTGCGATTGTAGATTATGGTGTTGCCGTGCCAGTTGGTGCCCCAATAGCTCCAGCCCCACCCGCAGCAGCCCGCCATACACCATGGCTCCGACCGCGATCCCGACGCCGAAAGAAATGATCGCCGCAGCCGCTAAGTCCGCCGAACTATATCCGGGGACTACAACCGGAGCGCCGTAAATTACAGTAGGGTTGTAAACGGGCACATACACAATCTGTGGATTCGCCGGCTGAATGACGATGGTCTGCGGGCTCTCCTGGACGACCTTGATTTCTGGACTCGATTTCAGGTTACCGGCCGCTAGTGCCTTGGCGCGCATTCTCTGGACGGCAGCCATAACGTCCGGCTGCTGCGTGGCTGACGCTTCGCCAAGTGCGGAGGTCCAAGCGAGGTTCTTCGCCAGATTGTCGAGCACGGACGGAAACTGGGTTAGCGCTTTCACCGCCGGATCCCATGCTTGTTGATCGACCGCCTTGGCTAGCGCCTCGCCCTTAAGCTGGGAGTTGTCCTTGAGCCAGAGAGTGGCGTCGACTATTTCGTAGGGAAAAGTTGCAGCACCGAGAATCTGCGCGACCAAAGCGTCGGGATAAAGCGCGATGGGAGCAACGAGCCCGTCGAGTTCCTCGGGGGTAAGAGGCTTATGCTCCTCTGGGGCTCCGCGTCGGGGACGCGTTCTGCGCGCTTGCCTCGACGGGAAACGTCGTCAGGACAAGAAGAAAACTCATCAATACAGCGACCGATTTCTGCATTCGAGGCATAGTGTACCGATTTCTGAAGACCTTTCCTGAAACGGTTCGCGGGCGAGCTGGTGTTAAAGTTCTCATACCTGGAGGCTGCAGCTACAACGAACATCCCCGAAGCTGACAACCGCGGAAAACTCGCGGAACTTGAGTCCGTCTCGATCCCACAGGCAGTCCAGCCTGTTTCGATCGGATGCGTTGACGGAGTCTTTCTAACACTTGGATAGAACAGGCACTACTGACAGAACTGACAGTCAACTCTCAGCGGTGATTCAGCCATGATAGGGATGCGCAAATGGTTGCTCGTGATCCAGGCAGAAGCAAAGCTCAGAGAATCGCCCCGCAGAGTACCACTTTTGCCAGCTACCTGGAGGCATGGTTGCTTATAGATTGCACCCATCTGCACCACTGCGTCTGGCTGGGTCTCTCGGCGGGACGGTTGGGCAGCATGTGGGTAATGAACATTCATACATAGAATAGAGACAATTAAAGTGGATGTATGGTCGCAGAATGTCACCTGATTGAGGGTACAAAAATCCCTATGGCGATCATCCCGAACGAAGTGAGGGATGAGCAAACAGAAAGAGAGCTACAAAGTGCATGTCGCTTGCCATGGGATACGTCTCGCGTGGAAAACCGCTCTTTTTGTCGTGTCCTTGGCATGTCTGGCGTCGGGCAACTGAGGTGCCCCCGTTTGCTGTACCAATCCGAATGAGAGTTTCCGGTTAAGTTTTGTCGTTCGTTTGCAGCGGGGATGAGGTCTGGAGCAGGGGACGGCGCTTGAGTCCCCTGCTCCAGCAGCGCTGTACTAGCTTTCCTCATGCCTGCATCTCCGCTCGTGCGCGTGCAAATTCTGTGGGCGGCATGTAGTTCAGCGAACTGTGCGGGCGCTGCTGATTGTAATCTTGCCGCCAGGTTTCGATCTTTCGCCGCGCATCCCTCAAACTGGTGAACCAGTTCGCGTTCAAGCATTCATCGCGTAGTCTCCCGTTGAAGCTTTCCACATAGGCATTCTGCACCGGCTTGCCCGGCTGAATGAACTCCAGTCGTACTCCACGTTCCTCACTCCAGGCAGCCAACGCCCGACCGCGGAACTCCGGTCCGTTGTCCAGAACAATCGCTTCCGGCAGACCTCGCTCCGCCGCCACTCGGTCGAGCACACGACGGACTCGCCATCCGCCCAGCGAGGTATCGACTTCAATCGCCGGGCACTCCCGCGTGCAATCGTCCACCCGGGTCAACATACGAATTGCTTTCCCCGTGCTTACGCAATCACTTACAAAATCGATCGACCAGCGCTCATTCGGCCTCCCCGCGGCCGGGCTCACGGCCGTTCCATTCCAGCGGATCCGCCGGCGCTGCGAGTATGCGCATCGCCAGGCCTTCCTCCCGATAGAGCCGCTACACCCGCTTATGATTCACCTCGACCCCTTCGCGCACCAACATCGCCCGCAACCGTCGATACCCAAACCGCATTCGCTTCCCGGCCAAATCCTTCAAGCGCGCTCGCAGCGTGCAGTCCCTCTCCGCTCCACGCCGCCCATACCGCTTCGTCGATCGTGCCAACCCCAGCAGCCTGCAGGCGTGTCGCTCGCTCGTCTGGCACTCGATCATGACGTAACTCGCGGCTGCCCGAAGTCCCGCAGGCCCTACCAGTTTTGCCAGCACATCCTTCAGCGCCCGGTTGTCCAACGTCAGGTCCGCTACCACGTGCTTCAGCTTGCGGTTCTCGTCTTCCAGTTGCTTCAGCTTTTTGGCGTCTCCGCTCTCCATCCCGCCGTACTTCGCCTTCCAGCGATAATAGGTTTGCTCGCTGATCCCATGCTGACGGCACAAATCCGCCGTCGCCAGCCCAGCCTCCCCTTGCTTCAAGATCGCAATGATCTGCTCTTCGCTGTGCCGCGTCCCTTTCATCCGCTTTTCTCCTCTCTCGCTGTGAGCCAGCCTCTCGCTCATTTCTTTGTTTTCCGCCTGTCGGTCGCTTTTTCTTCAAAAACTTTGCGCTAGGATCGCCTAGGAACGACGTTTCCCAACCTCCTCGACCCACAGCACCCCCCATTTGCTCTAAAAAATATACCTCCGCCATCACAACTTTCCTCGCATCTCTTCCTGGTTCCGGAGAACTCACATTGTAGGTGGTACAGCTTTTGGGG
>CAVSTM010000018.1:0-120848 GCA_963730845.1 uncultured Acidobacteriaceae bacterium
CGGTTCCGGAAATTCTGACCTCCTTGATTCCGGAAATTCTGGCACGCCTAAGAACCTCCAGAAAGGATAGAAAACTCCCTATGCTCCGGCTGTGCCGGGAGCGGAGGGAGGAGGATGTTGGCGATGCTGAAACGACACGAAGTCGAGATTTTACTGAAGGCCGGTCATGCGAAGACCGAGGTAGCGCGCTTGAGCGGGGTATCGTTGCGCTCGGTAAAACGCATTGCGGAAGAGAGACCGGTGGAGCATGTTGAGGATGCCAGGGAGCGTGCCAAACGACAGATTGGCCGGCCCAGCACAGTCACGAATTTCCGGAAACAGGTGGTTGAGATTGTGCGGGAAACACCGGATCTGGCGTCGTTAGAGATTCTGCGTCGAGTGAAGGAAAGCGGCTACTCAGGAGGCAAGACCGCGCTCTACGCGCTGGTGGCCTCGCTTCGTCCGAAGCGGGTGAAGCCGCTGGTTCGCTTCGAAGGTCTTCCCGGAGAGTTCAGTCAACACGATTTTGGGCAAGTGGAAGTGGAGTTCCGCAATGGTGCCAGCCAGCGGATCCATTTCTTCGCTTCCCGGTTGAAGTACTCGCGCTGGGTGCGGGTGAGTTTGGTGGCGGATGAGGCGGTGGAAAGTTTGGTGCGCACCTTGGCCGAGCATCTGGCCAGCTGGGGGGGACGTCCGCTGCTGTGTGTGTTTGATCGACCGAAGACGATCGCTCTGAAGTGGCACAGAAACGGCGAGGTGACGGAATGGAATCCGATTTTCGCATACGCCACGTTGGAGATGGGCGTGGGGGTGGAGTTGTGCTGGCCGTATCGAGCCCAGCAAAAAGGCAGTGTCGAAAACCTGGTGGGATTCGTAAAGTCTTCCTTCTTTAAGGTACGACGGTTTCACGATGAGGAAGATCTTCGCCAGCAACTGCGCGATTGGCATCGCGAGGTGAACCAGGAACGTCCCTGCCGGGCGACCGGAATCATTCCGGCGGTGCGACTGGCGGAAGAAGCATCGCGACTGCGTGCGTTGAAAGTGCAGCCGGAACAGCTGGCTCTACGGATTCCAGTCTATGTCGGTCCCACCGGGACGGTGCTGCACGACGGTCATGCGTATTCCATGCCGCCGGAGGCGATCAGCATGCCGGCCACGTTGTATTTGTATGCGCAACGAGTGCGCATTGTGGCGGCACGGTATGAAGCGGAACATCCCCGAAAGTTTGGTGCTCAGGAGAGTTCCTCGTTGCCGGAGCACCGCGCGGCAATGGTTGCGGCGGTCTCGGGGAAACGGGGCAAGCGCTATCTGAAACGGCAGCAGTTGTTGGAGCTGGGAGAGCCGGCGATTCGTTATCTGACCGAGATCGTGCACCGCCGACCACGGCAGTGGTACGAAGATGTGGATCGGCTGCACCAGATTCTGCAGAGCCATGGTCCGGAAGTTCTGCGGCGGGCCATGGAAGAAGGACTGAAGCAGCGGATTTATGGTGCGTTTTATGTCGAGAGATCACTCCAACCAGGGTTGAGCTTTCCGCCGGTGACGCAATGAAAAGGGACAAAACGGGGGAGGCTAGGGGTCGACCGAGGTGGAGATCGTCGTTCCTAGGCGATCCTGGTGCAAGATTTTCTGGTAGCAAACGGGACAGGGGCACAACACAAGCAGGAGATCATGGCTGCGCAGAAAACTGGGTAAGGTCTTTCTATTTTTGCATTTCCTCCCTAGCGGAGCCCCTTGCAGCGGCCCGGAGCGGTCAAGGGCGCGCCGCGGTTCAGGCGCGGCGGAGCGCACCCTTGACGGGGAGGACCGCTGCGAAAGCATGGGCGAGGGAGGAAAGACCTGGTTCTCAAGGATGTAAGACCGGTAAGACGGAGGAGCAAGAAGGATGAGCAAGAATACCAGTCCTCACAAGATCGGGTTGAACTCGACCATGCCGCAGCTTTCGGAAGGGCAACTGGAGTCTCTGTTCCGACGGTTGAACCTGGCACATACCCGTCGTATCTACCAAGACCTGGCGGATCGCGCCGAGAAAGAAAACTGGAGCTATCGTGATTTTCTTGCTCTTCTGCTGGCCGAAGAAGTGGCCCATCGCAAGCAAACGCGCTTGCAACGCTTTACCCGCAAGGCCCACTTCCCCTTCTTCAAGACCATTGAGGAGTTCGACTTCAGTCTGCAGACGACACTGCGTCTGTCCCTGCTCGGTTCCTACCTCGGGCCGGATTTCGTCAGCGAAGGGCGCTCGCTGATTTTTTACGGCAAGGCCGGCCGCGGCAAAACCCATCTGGCCGTAGCCATCGGCTATCGCGCGATCCAGAATGGCTTCGAGACCTTGTGCACGACTGCCGCAGAACTCGTAGAAGAGCTTTCCAATGCTAGCAAGAAGGGATGCTTGCAGGAATCATTGCTAACCTATACCCATCCTCACGTTTTGGTCGTCGATGAACTTGGCTATTTAACCTACGGTGCCGATGCCGCCAATGTCTTGTTTCATGTCGTCAACCATCGCCACCTGAGAAAACGACCTATGATCTTTACCACCAATAAACCGCTCAGCGAGTGGGGAAAGGCTTTGCATGACGAAGACCTGGCGGCCGCCATCCTGGATCGCGTCCTCGAGCGCGGACGCTTTATCCACCTCGATGGGCCCTCGTGGCGTACGCGTCACCTGAACTTAGAAAATGAAGTCTTGCCGGCGGCTGCAGAACGTGCCAGAATTTCCGGAATTCGCGTGCCAGAATTTCCGGAACCCACACTTCACAGGTTTTGTTGTCCGAAGGAAGGCAAAGATCGCCTTGAGGTCGTCATCGGTTAGATTCTTGTAAACCATCACGGGCATGATCGGGCTTAGCTTGCGGCCTCTGGCCAGTCCGGTCCGCATCACGTTCAAGAAAAGAGCCTCGTCGTAATACGAGATTCCAGATGGATCGGGCGTGATATTCGCGCTCGCGACCGTGCCCAAGGGGCCTGTGAAGGGAAAGCCTCCGGCGAAGTCCATACCGGAGACCTTTTGTCCCCGCACTTGAGGTGTATGGCAGTCGATACAACCGGCCTGGTCGACAAGATAGGTTCCGTATTTGAACTGGTCGGAGGAAGCAACGTCGGCGACCGGCGCGGCAATCGGCTCGGGAGCGCTGCGGATCAGGTACTTTACGGGGAAAATGATTTCGGTGGCCGGAAGCTGGTTGTGGACAGCAGGCAGGGACCGCAGGTAGACCACAACGGACGCCATGTCCTCATCCGACATATTGCGGTAGTGTTGGTACGGCATAATGGGAAGAAGGGCGCGGCCATTGTGGCCGACGCCTTCGCGTATAGCGCGGGCCAGTTGATCATCAGTCCAACTGCCCGCTCCGGTTTCCTGATCGGGGGTAAGGTTCGGCGCCACGATGCGCCCGGGCAGACCAGCGTAGGGCAGAACCTCTCCGGAAGCTTCTTTGCCAGCCATTATGCGCGTGCCCGGGGCGGTCCAGTCATGCGGGCTGTGGCAATAGACGCAGTCGCTCAACCCCGTCACGATGTAGCGGCCCCGTTCGAGGCGTTGCTGCGTACGCTCGAATGTGCGGTTCGTGAGAGCACGCGCCTTCGGGCCGAGAAACGGACACCACCCGATGGTCGACGTAATGCCGATAGCCAACAAGACGGCCAACGAACCTAATGCGGTGAAAAACCATTTCCCGACTCGCCTCACTTGAACGTTTCCTCCTTCGATAGCTGCCAACAACACCATGCCTTCAAAATCGGGCGTTGCGGTCTTCAATGATCCGAATGAGTTACACAGAATGTTTACGTCGCCGGGGGGAATCGGCCAGCCGGAGCACCTGGAAGCAGAGCAGACAATGAAAGCGGGGAAAGCTAGGCGGAACAGTAAATACAGTCCATTTCAATGTGAAGATACGAGAATTACTGTATTTGCAGAGTCCGTGTGAGCCGGTATCCTTTGTGTTCAAAGGCAATTCTTAGATCAGGAGAAGATGCATGTTTTTAGTAATGGGAATTACGGGAAAAGTGGGCGGCGCGACAGCCAAACATCTTTTGGCGCAAGGCAGGAAAGTTCGCGCGCTGGTCCGCAATCGCGAGAAGGCGGCGAATTGGGCCGACCAAGGTGTGGAACTGGTGGACGGCGATTGGAATGATTCGGCAGCCATTGAGCGGGCACTCAAAGGTGTTGAAGGAGCGTTTGTTATGTTGCCGGCTGTATGGGCGCCCTCGCCTGATTTCAAAGAAGCAAAGGACGTGATTGCGAACTATGTTAAAGCGCTTACCAAGGTAGCGCCGCCGCGGGTGGTCGCGCTCTCGTCGATGGGTGCGAATAGAACCAGCGGGCTGGGGATGATTACGGCCTTATCGCTTTTTGAGCAAGGTTTTCGCAACCTGACATCTCCTGTCGCATTTGTGCGCGCAGGCGGATTCTTCGAAAACTTTCTTTACGGCTTACAGGCCGCCCAGAGCGGAACACTACCGGTCTTTTACAATCCCACCAACAGGAAATCGACAATGGTCGCGACCAACGATATTGGCGCCCAGGTCGCAAAGCTTCTGACCGGGTCAGCGTGGTCAGGACATCGCGTCATTGAGCTAGGTTCAATGGTCAGCGCGGATGAAGTCGCGGGACAATTGGGTGAAGTCCTAAAGCTCGAAGTAAAAGCCTTCGCAATCCCCCGTGCAGGGTGGGCGGGCGCGTTCGAGCAGACCGGCATACCGAAGGGCCACACAGGAGCTGCCGAAGACATGTTTGAGGCCGTGAACTCGGGATGGATGGACCTCGGAGTCAAGGGTACGGAGCACGTAGCGGGTACGACGTCCGCGCGCGATGTGTTTGCGGAAGCACAGAAGGGCGCCAAGGCACGTTCAGGCGGCCAAGCCGCCTGAACGAATGATTTAATCAGCGTTTGACCTCAACTAAACAGGGTCCCCGGGCTGCTGAAAACACTTATCGTGCTTTAAATTCCGTTTCGTGTCTTCTGCTCAAATAGAGGTTCCAGTCACGGTTCATTCGGCGCCTGCACGACGATCACGCAATGTTGTTCCTTCTTCGTCCGCTGCGCCGCTTCGCGACACGCGCTCGACGTCGCATGATTCGGTTCCACGAGATTCATTTCCGCAGCCGGCGTCGCCCACCCCACGGGATTCGTGGATCTCATGAGCGCTTGCCCGGCATTCCAACGATCCGTGTTCAAAATGGTGGCCGCCACGCCGGCATCCCACCCGAACGGCAGCAGCCGCGCCGCACAGCGAAAGCTGCTGCGTGTTGGGAAGTCTCTCATCGCGCTAGTGCTGATGGCGGCCTTTTCCCTGTCTTTAGCGACAGCGATGTTTTCGCCTGATGGAGTCAGCGACGTCGACCCCGCGGGCCGCGCATTCCAGATTACTGCTTCCAGATTCTTGTTTTTGCAAGAGCTCTTGTTCCGTCAGATGCCGGCGGCAGCGTAAGCGTACGACCGGGACCGCGCCGCCTGCTCGGTCCTTCCGTTGAGGTTGTGAGCGACATTGATGGGTGATGGGGGGACACCCGAGGCATTGTTGCTCGGACGACAGGCCCCGCAATTGGACCGATTACTACCGGATTGCCAATTCTCCGGGGTTTTCCCTCTCCTCGAGTTCGGCAGGGTGGTCTTGATTCGGCAGGGTGGTCTTGAATGGACTCGATATCCATCCGCGTTTTCGATCCCTGTCCACTTTCGGAAGCGTTGCACTATGGGTTGCACATTTTTTCTCCCGAAACGATTTTCTACCTTCCACAACGTGCTGATTGCAACCCAAATCTTTCAGTAACTTACGCGGGGCTGAGCTGTTTCGTAATCGACAGGTCATCGGTTCAAGTCCGATCATCGGCTCGATCCTGACCTCTCGCAAAAGGCCAGTTTCCTCTTATGAGGCAGGAAAAGGACACAGAATTTCTCTGCCGTCGACCAATCGACCAGCGACATGGCGATAGTTCGCGAACCAGCGAAATTCACGCGATGAGGTCGTCGAGGCCCTTCCTAACCACTTTTGGCATCAAGCCTTTCACTTGCCAAGCAGTCCGCAGAGTTTGCCAACCCGCGCGCGTGGGTCCAGTTGTGGGTCCAGTTGTGTGACCCGGTTCCTTTGTCAGAGAAATACAATGCCCGAGCGTGCCCAAGCATTCCTGCTAACTCTCTGATAACATGTATCTAGTTTCCCTCACACGGTGGAAGTCGTAGGTTCAAATCCTACTGCGCCCACCATTTCATGACTCGTGATTATATTTTGACCGAGAGCTGATCCCCGGGGGACGAATCCACTGTGGTTTCCAAGGTTGTGACTGGACTGAACCCCTATTTTGAGACAGACGGAAATGGCACACTTGCAGGAAAGGAAACTGCGAGTGGCAAAGAGACGATATACGAAAGAGTTCCGTGAGTTTGCGGTGGAGCGACTGCGAGGCTGCGAAAACATCGTGGCACTGGCGAGAGAGCTGCAGGTCTCGCGCCGGCAACTTTACCGGTGGCGCGACGAACTGGATCCCGAGATACCCGGGATGGAGGCACGCGGGCAAGACGCACGCGCCTCCACGCTGCGCAAAGAGGTGAACCATTTGAAGCGGGTCTTGGCGGAAAAGACCCTGGAGGTGGATTTTTTCAGAAGTGCCTTGCAAAAAGTCGAGGCTCGACGCCAGCCGAGCAGCAGGTCTGGCGAGAAGGCATCTACAAGCAAATCCGGGAGATGATGCCGTTGCAAGGTGGCTTGAGCGTCGAGCGTATGTGCGAACTCGCGCCGGTGAGTCGGGCGGGCTTCTATCGCTGGTTACAGGAACCGGAGTCCGTGGAAGAGGAAATGGAAGTGCGGTCGGTGATTCAGCAGATCGCGATCGAACATCGGCGGCGTTATGGATATCGACGGATCTCTGCGGAACTGCGCCGCCGCGGCATAGCGGTGAACCACAAACGTGTAGCGCGGATCATGCGGGAGGATAACTTGCTAGCGGTGCAACCGCGACAGTTCGTGGCGACGACGAAGTCGGATCACAAGTTGGAGGTGTATTTGAACCTGGCCCGGCGTATGAAGTTAACGGGAGTGGATCAACTGTGGGTGGCCGACATCACCTACATTCGACTGAAAACCGAGTTCGTCTATTTGGCGGTGGTCCTCGACCGGTTTTCCCGCAAGGTGGTGGGTTGGTCGCTGGAGCGGACCCTGGCCAGTTGCTTGGCCGTGGGCGCATTGCAAGAGGCGATCGCAACGCGAAAACCTCCGCCCGGACTCGTCCATCATTCCGATCGTGGTGTGCAATATGCCAGCGAGGAATATGTGGCAGTTCTGGAAAAGCAGGGGATGATTCCAAGTATGAGCCGTCCGGCAAATCCGTACGACAATGCAAGTTGCGAAAGCTTTATGAAGACTTTGAAACGGGAGGAAATTTATGCAAACCAGTACCGCGACTTAGAACACCTGCGCACCCATATCGAAGAATTCATCGAAAACTACTACAATCGGCAGCGCTTGCACTCTGCGTTGGGCTACCGTTCTCCAGAAGAATTTGAACAGCAAGCGCAGCATGCAGATTCCATGACACAGTTGTGCAGTCCGAGCCTGGAATTTTTCCCAGGAGGCGAAGAGAAGACTTCTACGAGGATGCTGGAGCAGGGGACTCAAACGCCGTCCCCTGCTCCAGACCTCATCCCCGGCTAAGCTATGAACAACCCAAACCCAATTCAATGGCACGTGTGTCATTCAAAACTGTCTCACGTTGTGGGTTCAGCCCATGACCTCCTGAAGGAGGAGCTGTGGCATGCCTGTGACGTACACAATCGACAAGAATGAGAGAGTCATTCGGACCCAGTGCATTGGGATGGTGACACTTGAAGAAGTGGTCGCCCATTTTCGGGAATTGGAGCGCGATCCCGAGTGTAGGGGACCCCTTGACGTCCTATTGGACCTGAGTCGGATCGATTCGTTACCGAGTGCTCGCGAGCTTCGGGCTGTCGCCCTTGAACTGAAGACGATTCAGAACGTTCGGTTCGATACTTGCGCCATAGTGGCAGTGAGAGACGCGGTTTTCGGCATGCTGAGAATGTTTGAAGTCATGGTGCAGGGTTATTTTCGTGCGATCCGCGTCTTCCGAGCCACCGCTGAGGCGGAGGCATGGCTGGTTTCGCAGCGGCAACACTCCACCGAATTTCACTTCTGACGCGGGCAGCTGGATGTCTGCGTGCCGGTTGGGTTATTCCCCATCAAGCCGTCCAAGTCGCCTTACGCGATTGCTCAGGGGCGATCTTCTCCGCTTCGCTCCTTCTGCTAAGATTTCTGGAATGCCACTGCGCAGCAAACTCAAGAAGCTTAGGCACGCGGCGGGAAAGCCCGCACTGGGAAAAGCTCGCGGGCGCAAGGGCGAGCCGCACACGGCGGCGGAACTGGTCATCATCACCGGCATGAGCGGGTCGGGGAAGGCTTCGGCGCTGAAGGCCTTCGAGGATCTTGGCTACTACTGCGTGGACAATCTGCCGGTGGAGCTGATTCCCCGCTTTGCCGAGTTGGCCTTGCAGTCGGGAGAGATTCCGCGGACCGCGCTGGTGGTGGATGTGCGCGAGGGTTCGCAACTGGAGAAGCTGCCGGCGATTCTAAAGTCGGTGAAGCGGACGATACCGACGAGGGTCATTTATCTGGAAGCGAGCGATGCCGCGTTGCTGCGGCGTTATAGCGAGACGCGACGGCCGCATCCGCTAGGGACGGGCACCACGGTGCGGGCGTCGCTCGGAGCGGAACGCCGGCATCTGCGGGCGATTCGCAAGATTGCTGACCTGGTCATTGATACCTCCAAGTTCAATGTTCATGAGTTGCGGGCGCACCTTACCGACCGGTTCAGACAGCACTCCGGGAGCCAGCAGACGATTCTGGTATCGTGCGTGAGTTTTGGATACAAACACGGCGTGCCGGAAGACGCCGACCTGGTGTTCGATGTGCGGTTTCTGCCGAATCCGCATTTCGTGCCGGAGTTTCGCGCGCTGACCGGCCGCCATCCTCGGGTGGCGAAATACATCCGGTCGTTTCCGCAGACGCAGGAGTTCATTAATCGTATCTCAGAGCTTCTGGTCTATCTGCTGCCGCACTACATTCACGAGGGAAAGAGCTACCTGACCATCAGCTTCGGGTGTACGGGCGGACAGCACCGCTCGGTGATGATCGCCGAGGATGTAGGCAAGCGACTGCGGAAAGCGGGATACAAAGTGAAGGTTGTGCATCGGGACAGTCCGAAGTAGGTGCCGGACTGACATTCTTCCGCCCGTAGAGACGGGGCAGCGAGGCACTGCCGAGACGCGGCAAGCCGCGTCTCTACGGGAATCGCATGTAGAATTGAGCCTTACACGCATGGCAACCTCCACAGTGGCGGGCGCGAAGAGTGAGGGAACACCGACCAAGCCCCGTCCACCTCGTCCTATCGCACGGTTGTTGCGCTATGTTTTGCCTTACTGGTGGCAGTTTCTCGCTTCGGTGTTGCTGATGGCGATGGTGGGGCTGCTGGATGCGGGCCGGGTTCTGCTGATCGGTCCGATTTTCGATAGCGTATTGAATCCGGGCTCTCAGGAAAAGGCCCTCCCGCTGTTCAAGCTGCCGGGCAGCGAGCGCTTTCTGAACCTTCAACAACTGGTTCCATCCCACTTTCACAATCCATGGACGATGGTTGCCTTCGCGCTGGTGGCAGCCACGGTGTTGAAAGGGATCTTCGATTACATTGGAACTTTTCTCGTGAACTACGCCGGCTTTGGCATGATCACGGACCTGCGGGACGATTTGTATAACGCCATCCTGCGGAGTTCGGCGGCATTTTTTACGAAGCACACCACGGGCTCATTGCTCTCGACGATTGTCAACGATATCGAAAAGGTGCAGTACGCGATGTCGAGTGTGCTGGCAGAATTCCTGCAACAATTTTTCACCTTTCTGTTCACCGTAGCGGTGGTGGTTCTGCTGGGAGGGAAGCTGGCGTGGGTGTTGCTGCTTTTCCTTCCCGTGATTCTGTATTCGTCGAGAAAAATCGGCCGGCAAGTACGCAGCACCACGCGGGGCGGGCAGGATAAGCTGGCCGAGATCCAGAACATTCTGCACGAAACGATTACGGGCAACCGCATCGTCAAGGCTTTTGGTATGGAGAACTGGGAGGTTGGGCGCTTCCGCGCCGCTGCGCGACGGCTGTTCCGGGCGAACCTCCGGCTGGTCGCGGCGTTTGCCATTAGCTCTCCGCTGATGGATATTCTGGGTTCGATCGCCATTGCGCTATTAATACTGATGGGCCGGGACCAGATTAACCACCACGTTTTCACGGCGGCAACATTTCTGGCTTTCATTGTGGCGGTGTTCAAGCTCTACGAGCCGGTGCGCAAGTTCGCGCAGTTCAACAATAATTTTCAGCAGGCGGTGGGCGCCTCGTCGGAAATTTTCCGTTTCATGGATATGGAAGACGAGGTTCGCGAGCGTTCGACGGCAAAGCGGATGGCGAAGTTTGCGCGGGCGGTCCGATTTGACGACGTGTCTTTTTCCTATTCCAGTGGAAACACCGAGGATTCGCCGCTGGTGCTGCATGGCATCAATCTGGAAGTGAAGGCGGGCGAGGTACTGGCGGTGGTGGGATCGAGCGGCGCGGGCAAGAGCACACTGGTGCACCTCATTCCGCGCTTTTTTGACGTCAGCGGAGGGCGCATTCTGATTGACGACAGCGATGTGCGCGATGTGACGCTGGAGTCGCTGCGATCGCAGATCGGGATTGTCACGCAGGAGACGGTGTTGTTTAACGACACGGTGAGGAACAATATCGCCTACGGCCAGCCCCATGTGTCGCAGAAGCGGGTGGAAGAAGCGGCGCGCGCGGCGCATGCGTATGAATTCATTCGCGGGCTTCCGGAAGGCTACAACACGATGATCGGGGAGCGCGGGGTGCGGCTTTCGGGCGGCGAGCGGCAGCGCATCGCGATTGCGCGGGCCATCCTGAAAAACGCGCCGATTCTGATTCTGGATGAGGCGACGTCGGCGCTGGACAGCGAGTCCGAGGCTCTGGTGCAAGCGGCGCTGCAAAATCTGATGAGTGGGCGTACTGTGTTTGTGATTGCGCATCGACTCTCGACCGTGCGCCGTGCGGATCGCATCGTGGTGCTCGAGAACGGCACGATCACCGACATCGGTGCGCATGAAGAGCTGATGCAAAAATTGGGTACGTACCGGCGGCTTTACGAATTGCAGTTTGCGGAAGCGGATGCACCCAGGGCAGTGTCGACGTAGGGGCAGCCGCTCTCGGCTGTCCGGCAGAGCGTAGCTCCGCGAGAGTTAGGGACGGGAAGCTCCCGCGCTTCGCGCGCGGTGGACAGCCGAGGGCGGCTGTCCGTCGTGATTCGAGATGACCTTATGCCACTTCGCTCCATGACGGGATTCGCGCAGGTCAAAGGGCAGGTCAATGCCCAGTTGGCGTTTGCGCTATCGCTGAAAGCGGTGAATCATCGTTTTCTGGATCTGCACTTCCGGCTGCCGTCCGATACCGACGTGCTCGAGATGAAGCTGCGCCGGATGCTGAAAGAGAAAATGGCACGCGGCCATGTGGAAGTGATCCTGAACCTGGATCGCACGGGCCCGAATGGAGTTGCGTTGAACCGGCAACTGATTGCCGGCTACGTG
Source organism: uncultured Acidobacteriaceae bacterium (assembly GCA_963730845.1). GTDB lineage: Bacteria > Acidobacteriota > Terriglobia > Terriglobales > Acidobacteriaceae > Acidiflorens. The sequence continues at coordinate 11,602 of CAVSTM010000018.1, forward strand.
GAGGCGTTCCGCGCGGCGGCCGATGAATTCGGGGTTGAAGGTGAACCCGATCTGAACGTGGTTTTGAGGATGCCGGGTGCGATGGATGCGGGCCCCGAGAAGTCGGGCGACGAAGTAGAGAACGCGGTGATGGCGCGAGTGGAAGAAGCGCTTTCCCGGCTGAATGAGATGCGCGAAGAAGAAGGCTGGAGCATCAGCAAGGAGTTGCGCGCCCGCATGGCGGGTCTGGAAAAAGCCGCGTCGGGTGTGGACGCGCATCGCAGCACGATTCTGCGCTGCTACTCGGAACGGCTGCAGTCGCGCATGGCGGAATTGCTCGGCGCACAGGTGGACAAAGAACGGATCCTGCAGGAAGTGGCGGTGCTGGTGGATCGAAGCGACATCCAGGAAGAACTGGTCCGGCTGAATGCGCACGTGAAACATTTTCTCGCCTTGCTCGACCAGGAAGGTGAAGTGGGCAAGAAGCTGGACTTCCTGTTGCAGGAAATGAATCGCGAAGCCAATACGCTGCTTTCGAAGACCTCGGGGCTGGCGGGCGAGGCCTTGAAGATTACCGAGATGGGTCTGCTGATGAAGTCGGAGATCGAGAAGGCGCGGGAGCAGGTACAGAATCTGGAATGAGCATCGTCTACATAGTTTCCGCGCCCTCGGGTTCGGGTAAATCGACGCTGGTGAACGAACTGTTCAAAATGGTTCGGCACCTGGACTTTTCGGTCTCGTACACCACGCGCCCGCCGCGCGGAAGCGAACAGAACGGCAAGGAGTATTTCTTCGTCTCCCGTGACGACTTTGAAGCCATGATCGCGGCCGGCAAGTTTTTGGAGCACGCTGAAGTTTTTGGAGACGAGAGAGTGCGCGGCGAGTATTACGGCACAGCGTGGCGGTTTCTGCGCGAGGCCGAGGCGCGGAGTCATGACCTGCTGCTAGACATCGATGTACAGGGCGCGAGTCAAGTCAAGGAGAAGATTCCAGACGCGGTGAGCATCTTTATTCTTCCGCCGGACCGGGAGACTCTGGAACGGCGATTGCGGAGCCGGGGAGAGGATTCGGAGGAGGTTATCCGTCGCCGGTTGGACACGGCCCGACGAGAGATTGAGAATTACTCGAAATACGACTATATATTAGTGAATAAGGTAGTTGAGCAATCCGCGGACCAACTGCGGGATATAGTGTTGGCCGAGAAGTTGCTGCGCGGCGGGGCGCGACCTTCCGGGGAAGAAGCGCGGCGAGTGGCGGCCGCACAAGCTTGCCGGTTGGAAGAGGCGCGGGAGCGGGTGCAGCCGATTCTGGCTTCGTTTAATCCGCAGATAAAGGGCACTTGAAATTTCGGGGGAGAGAGTATGAAGCTGATTGAAGGGTTCGATAGTAATTACCGCTACATTCTGGTAGCGGCGCGGCGGGCACGGCAACTGCAAGGCGGCGCGCCGCCGGTGATCGATACCGGATCGCGCAAACCCTGCCGCATCGCACAGGATGAAATCAAGGCCGGCAAGGTGAAATGGCTGATTCCGGAGGTCCCGAAGTTGCCAGTAGTGGCGGCTAGCGAGATTCTCAACAAGGTGTTTCCGGAAGACGCGTAGAGATATTTCTTGTAGAGGCGGGGCATGCCCCGTCTCCGCCGCGGGCGGCGCGGTTTGAATCTCGCGCCCGGTGACGGCATCAATTCCATAGGCGGGGCTGGGCCTTGAAGCCATGGCCGCCGTCTTCCTGCTATGAAAATTGCGCTGGGTGTGTCCGGTGGAATTGCAGCTTATAAGGCAGCGGAAATCGTGCGCCTGCTGCAAGACCGCGGCATCGCTGTGCAAGTCGTGATGACCCGTGCGGCGCAGGAATTCGTTCGCCCCCTTACTTTCGCAGCGCTCTCCGGAGAAAAGGTCATTACCGATATGTTCGCCTCCGCATCTGGTTCGGAAGCCGAACCGGCCAACGTCGAATCAGCGATCGAGCATATCGCCATTGCGCAAGCGATTGATGCGCTCGTGGTGGCTCCGGCAACGGCCGATGTGCTGGCGCGCTTTGCGCAGGGAATTGCCAACGACTTTCTGAGCACTCTATGTCTCGCTACGACGGCGCCGGTTGTCGTCGCTCCGGCGATGAACGTCAACATGTGGAATCACGCGGCCACGCAGGCGAATCTGGAGATTCTGCGGCAGCGCGGCGTGCGCATCGTTGAGCCCGGCCAGGGTTATCTGGCCTGCGGAATGACCGGCGCGGGTCGACTGGCGGAGAACGAAGCGATTGTGGCGGCGGTAATGGAAGCGCTGGGCGCCGCGCAGGATCTGGCGGGCGAAACCCTGCTGGTGACGGCGGGGCCGACGCGGGAGAAGATTGATCCGGTGCGGTATTTGACGAATCGGTCGAGCGGGCGCATGGGCTATGCCATTGCCGAAGCGGCGCTGCGTCGCGGAGCGCGCGTGGTGCTGGTGAGCGGTCCGACGGCGCTTGCCGCTCCGGGAGCGGCGGAAGTGACGCCGGTCGAAACCGCAGAAGAGATGCTGGCTGCGGTTTTAAAATTGCTGCCGGAAGCCACGGTGGTGGTCAAGACGGCGGCGGTGGCGGACTTCCGGCCGAAAGCAGCGGCGGAGCAAAAAATCAAGCGCAAGGACGCGATGACGCTCGACCTGGAACCGACGGCCGATATTCTGGCGGCGGTGGCGCGCCGGAAGACTTCACAGGTGGTCGTGGGATTTGCCGCTGAAACGGAAAACGTGCTGGAAAACGCTCGCAAGAAACTGGCCTCGAAATCGCTGGACGCAATTGTCGTGAACGACGTTTCGCGCGAAGGCATTGGCTTTGATTCCGACCGTAACGCGGTCACGATCATCTCGCAGAGCGAAGTCGTCGAGGTTCCCGAAACCTCGAAATGGGAAGTGGCGCAGCGCGTGCTTGACCAGGTCGTGAAGCTGCGCAAACGCAGTGGCGTGACTGCCCGCTAACAAAATCCACCACAGAGACACACAGTTCACAGAGAAGGGCAAAATCTTTTTCTTCTTGTTTCTCGGTGACTCTGTGTCTCTGTGGTGAAAAGTTGTTATCCTTGATCCGCAATGCCCCACACTCTTGACCCTGAACTTCGACGCGCCCTTGCGGCGCGCATTCGCTACTACAACGAAATGGGGATTTACGATTTTTATCGGCGTCCTCCGTCTGAACACGCGGGGGAAGGGGCGGCGGCGCTTGCCGTGGAAGAACAAACGGGAAATGTTTTGGAGCACACACTTGAGCCAGGAGAAGAAATGAGTCCACGAAAGGCTGCGGTGGTCGCAAGGCCGGTTGCAGTTCGCGACGACGACAATATTTTTGACACGATCGCGCTGAAGCCCGAGCAGAGTGTGAGCGATCCGGTGAAGGCGCTGAAGATCATCCGCGAAGACCTGGGCGACTGCACGCGCTGCGTGCTCCACAAGCAGGGACGGAAACAGATCGTGTTTGGCGTGGGGAATCCGAAGGCGGAGTTGATGTTCGTGGGCGAGGGGCCGGGCGCCGATGAAGACGCGCAGGGTGAGCCGTTCGTGGGGCGCGCCGGGCAACTGCTCAACAACATGATCAAAGCGATGGGGATTTCGCGCGAGCAGGTGTATATCGCGAACATCGTGAAGTGCCGTCCACCAGGCAATCGCACGCCGGAACGCGAGGAGTGCGAGACCTGCTCTCCGTTTCTGATGCGGCAGATCGCGGTGGTCAAGCCGAAGGTGGTGGTCGCGCTCGGAGCGATCGCGGCGAAGACGTTGCTGGCGATGAGTGCTTCGATGATGCAGCTGCGCGGGCGCTTTTACGACTTCCGGCCGACGGGCGGGCGCAACAACGATCCTAGCTGGGATGGATGCAAGTTGGCGGTCACTTACCATCCGGCGTTTCTGCTGCGCGATCCACGGCAGAAGGGCGAGGCGTGGAAAGATTTGCAGATGGTGATGAAAGAGTTGGGCCTCAAGGCGCCAAAAGCAAACACGTAGGGACGGACGCATTCGTCCGTCCAGCAGGAGCGAAGCTCCGCCGTTTCGGTGTGAACTATGACATTCGACATCAGCGTGATCAGCAAAGCGACCGCCGAGCATTACGTCTGGGGCAAGGGCTGTGATGGCTGGCACTTGGTAAAGAATTCGCAACTGAGCGTAATTCAGGAGCGCATGCCGGCGGGCGCGGCGGAGGTTCGCCACTTCCACCATCGCGCGCAACAGTTCTTCTACATTCTTGCAGGTAAGGCGGTCATGGAAGTGGATGGTCGCCCGATGGCGCTGACTGCCGGAGAGGGGATTTGGATTCCGGCGGGTACTTCACACCAGACGAGGAACGACTCGGGTGATGAGGTTCATTTCCTGGTTGTTTCGCAGCCGCCGTCGCACGGGGATCGGGAAAATACGTAGAGATCTCCGTCCCCTCTTCAAAATCTGTCATCCTGAGCGGAGTCGAAGGACCCCTACTCCGCAAACCCTGTCCTCGCTGCCGCAGGGAGTTCTCACAAGGGACTGCATGATTCCTTCGAGTGCATGGAGTAAGGTCGGGGTTCGTAGTGAGAATTCCCTGACGCGGTCTGGATGGCGCAAAGGGTATAGGGGTCCTTCGACTCCGCAGAACGATCCGCTTCGCGGATCGTTCTGCTACGCTCAGGATGACAAGTTGTAGGTCTTTCTTCTCCAAATGTCCCTCTTCTGCGACGTCGCTCTTGCCGTGCCGCTTGAAATGGTGTTTACCTACGCCATTCCTCCCGGCATGGAGCCGATGGTTGGCGGGCGGGTACTGGTGCCGTTCCGGCAGCAACGGCTGTCGGGGATTGTGGTTGAGTTGCATGACCGTCCGCCGCAAGTTAACGCTTCGCAGATAAAGATCAAGAAAGTTATCGAAGCGCTCGACCTCTCGCCGGTTCTCGATGAACAACTGCTGAAACTTGGGAAGTGGATTGCCGATTACTATCTCGCGCCTGTGGGCGAAGTGTTTCGTACCATGCTGCCACTTTCCGCCGAGTTTAAACGCTCGGTCGCGTACCGCATCTCCGATCAGGGGCAGATGGCGCTGCATCTGGCGGGGATGTCGGGGTCTCCGGCGAGGTCGAGGCGGACTCCGGATGAGCAGCTGGTTGAGTTTCGTGTGCTTGATTATCTGGCGGAGCGGGAGAGCGTGCGCGAAGAAAGATTGCGCGGGGCGACAAGGGTGGGAAAGGCGCTGCTCGCGGGGATGGTGCGGAAGAAATGGATTGTGCGGGAGGATGTATCGGGGGCGCGGGATGCGGCGCGGGTGGTGAAGGTCGCGGTACTGCTGGCGGCCGAGGAGCGGGCGGAGGCTTCGCCTCCGGAGACGGGGCAAGCCCCGTCTCTACGGATAGAGGCGTTACCTCCGCTGGACGGGCGAGGCGCCCGTCCCCACACGAGCACGGCAAAGAAGCTCAATCAGAACCAGCTTAAGCTGATTGAAACACTTGCGGCGGCGGGCGGCAGGGTGCCGGTCGAGGCCTTTCGCGGAACGGATGTGCCTCGTACTACGCTCGTCACTCTGGTGCGGCGCGGGCTGATTGAACTTGTCGATGAGCCGCAGGATTTTACGGCTTCCAAGCTTAAGCCTCGGCAGTCCCCGTTTGAGTTCGAATTCAGTGCGGCGCAGAAAGACGCGCTCGCGAGAATTGGCGAGCGAGTGGGGTCGCGCAAATTCGCCGGGTTGCTGCTGCACGGCATCACGGGGTCGGGAAAGACGGCGGTGTATCTCGCCTGCATGCGCGAGGTGCTGGAGCAGGGACGGTCGTCGATCTTGCTGGTACCTGAAATTGGGCTGACTCCGGCGGTGGCGGCGGATCTGCACCAGGTGTTCGGCGATGAGGTTGCTATTCTACATTCCGGGCTGTCAGATGCGGAGCGGGCGGAGCAGTGGCATCGCATACGGCGTGGCAATGCGCGGGTGGTGGCGGGAACACGGTCGGCGGTCTTCGCGCCGGTCGGCGATCTGGCGCTCATCATTGTCGACGAGGAGCAGGATTCGTCTTACAAGCAGGAAGAGACGCCGCGCTATCACGCGCGCGACGTGGCGGTCATGCGGGCAAAAATGGCGGAAGCGGTCGTTGTTTTAGGCTCGGCTACGCCGTCACTCGAGTCTTACTACAACGCTAAGAAAAATAAATATGCGCTGGCGGAGTTGCCTGACCGGGTGGAGATGCGTCCGCTGCCCGAGGTCGAGATTGTCGACATGCGTCAGGAGTTTCAGGAGACGGGGCAGGAGCAGGTGATCTCGCGCAAGCTGGCAGAGGAAATTCGCGAACGGCTGAAGAAAAACGAGCAGGTCATAATTCTACTTAACCGGCGCGGATATTCTCCGGTAGTGTTGTGCCGCACTTGCGGCAAGACTTTGCAGTGCAAGAACTGCGCGGTCTCGATGACCCACCACAAGCGCGAGCGCAAGATGGAATGCCATTATTGCGGGCATGTCGAGCGTATCCCGGACAAGTGCGCTCATTGCGGCAGTGAGTATGTGTACTTTGTCGGGACGGGATCGGAGAAGCTGGAAGAGTTGCTGCACGGCATGTTTCCTCAAGCGAGAATCGGACGGCTCGATCGCGATACTGTGCGCGGACGCGAAGATTTCGAGCAAGCGCTGAACGCGTTGAATGAGGGCGCGCTCGACATGCTGGTCGGCACGCAGATGATCGCGAAGGGGCACGACATCCACGGGGTGACGCTGGTCGGCGTGATTGGAGCGGACATGGCGCTGGGGTTGCCGGATTTCCGCGCGGCGGAGAGGACGTTTCAGCTGTTGACGCAAGTGGCGGGGCGCGCGGGGCGTGGACAGTCTCCGGGAAAAGTTGTGCTGCAGACCTATTTTCAGGATCACTATGCGGTGCAGTTTGCGGCGCGGCATGACTTTGCCGGGTTCTACGAAAAAGAGCTGCAATTCCGCTCCTGGATGCACTATCCGCCATACAGCGCGATTGCGAATGTGCTGATCCGCTCCGAGAAGTTGGATGACGCGCTGACGTGGTCAGGCGAACTTGGGCGCTGGTTTGAGAAGACACGGCATGAAGGTATTCGCGTGCTTGGACCCGCGGCGGCTCCGATCACGCGGTTGAAGCGTGATTACCGCTATCACTTCATTCTGAAGTCTCCCAGCCGCGAGAAGATGAATGCGCTCTTGCGGGCGATGCTGGCGGAAGCTGCGGCGCGAAAGATTCCGCGCGCGCAGGTGATTGTAGATGTGGATGCGGTGTGGCTGATGTGAGAAGGCCAGCACTTAGCACTTAGCCTTTAGCACTTGGCTCTTCTCGGGACGCAAGGAAGATTCGTATCAGGGCACGGCTTTACAGGCTGCGGAAAAAGTCGGCGTGCATGAAAGGATACGAGGGTTTCCACAAGGCGATGAGGTATGTAAAGAGAATGCGTGGAAACGACGAGCAACAAGGAGCGGTGTTCAGCTATCTCAACCGGAAGAGCGGATTCCGGCGGAGCATCCGCTGCGGCGGATTCGGGCCATGGTGGAGGCAGGGCTGCGGGAGATGTCGGCGCACCTCGAGGCGGTGTACGCGCGGCGGGGGCGGCCTGCGATTCCTGCAGAGAAACTGCTGCGGGCGCGGTTGCTGCAGATTCTGTATGGGCTGCGCAGCGAGCGGCAACGGATGGAGCAGATGAACTACAACCTGCTGTTTCGCTGGTTTGTGGGTTTGAACCCGGACGATGCGGTGTGGGAGGTAACGGTGTTCACGAAGAACCGGGAGCGGCTGCTGCAAGGCGAGATGGCGCAGCGCTTGCTGGAGGCGGGGTTGGAGCAGGCGCGGGAACACGATCGGCGGAGCGAAGAACACTTCACGGTGGAGGGGACGCTGCTGGAAGCGTGGGCGAAGCGGCGGAGTTTCGTGCCCAAGGATCCGCCGCCGGTGGGCACGGGGGCGGGGGAAAGAAACTGCTGCGCGACACGCATGTCTCGACCACCGATCCGGAAGCACGGTTGTAGAAGAAGAGCACGGCGGGCGAGTCGAAGCCGAGTTATCTGGGACATGGGATCGTCGAGAATCGGAGAGGGTTGGTGGTGGCGGCCTGCGCCACGCTGTCCAGTACGACGGCGGAGCGGGAGGCGGCGCTGCCGATGTTGGACGAAATGGGCCGCAGCGGGAAGCGCGGGAACGAGCCCAGGCGGTGGATCACGGTGGGCGCGGACCGGCTCTATCCAGAAGAGAAGTTTATCGAGGAGTTACGCCAGCGCCAGGTAGTGCCGCACGTGGCCGAGTACGAACCGAATCCGCACTGGCCGAACGGGCTGACGGAAGCGGAGCGGAACGATCCCGGTTTTGCGATCAGCCAGAAGAAACGCAAGCTGGTGGAGAAGGTCTTTGGCTGGGGCCAGCAGGACAGTATTCTGCGGCAGCTGAAGTTGCGCGGCGTCCAAAAAGTGGATTGGCTGTTCCGTTTCGTGGCGGCCGCGGCGAACTTGGTGCGGATGGTGAAACTGATTCCCGCGGTGTAGGCGCGGGGAGGAGTGTGTTCGGAAGAGACAAACTCCACAACTCGCAAATGAAATCAGCGATTTTTTCCGCAGCCTGTGAAGCCGTGCCGAAAGCGGTCCACCAAGAATCCGCCTTTAGTCGCCGGCTCATGGCATCATTTGCGATGCAGCAGGTGGCGAATACCGTCGCGGATTTGTGGCCAGACTTCTCTACCGGAGCTGTGCGTGAAGGGCGCGGGGGTGAAGGTCAGCGCCAGCATCAACGCGGCGCAAAGTGCCAGAGCGCGGCGTCGGCCGGTTACTTCGGGATAACGCGGGACGCGTGGATGTCTGCCTGTCAAAGTCAGTAGTACTGCCCAGAGGAACCAGCCCGTCCAAAGATATTTTCCGAGAGGCACCATCGCGACCACGGTGATCAGCGAGATCCAACGATGCAAGCGGGGAGAAATGGAAAATACGATGTGGCCGCCATCGAGCTGGCCGCCCGGCAACAGGTTGAGCGCGGTGGCGAACATTCCTACCCATGCGGCTGCAGCGATCGGATGGAGCGAGAGCGCGGAGAGCTGGGCGATATGCAACACGCGTGCGGCGAGATGGAAGGCCAGCGGAAATCCCAGTTGAATGTCTGACGCGGCCGACCCGGCAATCGGATACGAGAGCGAGAGTCCGTATACCAAAGCCACGCACGCCGGAATGAATCCTGCGATCGGCCCGGCGATTCCTATATCGAACAGGGCCGCGCGTGAGGGGATGGGGCTCTTGATGCGGATGAAGGCCCCGAGGGTGCCAATCAGGCTGGGGAAGGGCACGAAAAATGGTGGCGTCGCATATACCCGATAGTGACGGGCGTAGAGGTAGTGTCCCATCTCGTGAGCGAAGAGGATGAACATCAGCGTGAGCGAGAAGGGGAGACCCAACAGCAGGTTTGCGGGATGTTGCACGATCCAGCCGATGGGGAACAGAGAGAGCGAGTCGTCATTCAGCGAAAATACCGGCTGGTGGCGCTGGAAGTAGAACTGCATGCGGGCACCGACGACCATGGTGCTGAACAGGGTCAGAAGGAGGAACATTACATAGAGCCACCAGCGCTGACGCGGCCGTGGGATGACCCAGACTTGGGGCTGGGGCTGCCGCTCCCAGTCGAGGGTGGCCGAAAAAGGGGATGTGGGTTCGGACATAGGAACCTGAGAGGTCAGAGGTTAGAGGTCAGATTGCAGAGGTGAAGAACCATTGCAGTAGTTACCTCTGCAATCTGACCTCTGCCCTCTGCAATTTTCGCGCCGCTAGTCAATCGATTGCAGTTCCTTGCCGGGTTTGAAGCGGACAGCTTTGCCGGGCGGAATGGAAACTTCGGCGCCGGTGCGCGGGTTGCGTCCAATGCCGGTCTTGCGCGGACGCACGTTGAACACTCCGAAACCGCGCAGTTCAATGCGATCGCCGGTGGAGAGCGCCTTCTTCATGCTCTCGAAGACGGTTTCGACCGCAAGCTCCGCCTTGGTCTTGGTGATTCCGGTGCGGTTGACCACTTCGTTGATGATGTCGAGCTTAATCAAGGGTTGCCCCCGTCTTCCGAGGATTGTTGTGCCTCAAGTTATTGATGCTAAGGGGGATAAGCGAGATTGTCAACCGGGGGACCAATCTCGTAATATGGCAACACCAGCCAAAGCAAATTACCAAACACAAATCCCAAGGAGTTTCATGATCAAGAGTGACCGCTGGATCCGGCGCATGGCGCAGGAGCACGACATGATTAATCCGTACTCGGAAAAGCAGGTGAGCGCGGGAGTGATTTCCTACGGCGTGTCGAGTTACGGATACGACTTGCGCGTGGCCGACGAGTTCAAGATTTTTACGAACGTCAACAGCACGATTGTCGACCCGAAGCATTTCGACGAGCGCTCTTTCGTCACCGTGAATGCCGATGTCGCCATCGTGCCTCCGAATTCGTTTGCGCTGGCGCGGTCGGTGGAGTACTTCAAGATTCCGCGCGATGTGCTGACCATCTGTGTGGGCAAGTCGACCTACGCGCGCTGCGGCATCATTGTGAACGTCACGCCGTTCGAGCCGGAGTGGGAGGGCTTCGTTACGCTTGAGATCTCGAACACCACTCCGCTACCTGCGAAGATCTATGCCAACGAAGGGCTTTGCCAGATTCTCTTCTTCCAGTCGGACGAAGTTTGCGAAACCAGCTACAAGGATCGCAAGGGGAAGTATCAGTCGCAGAAGGGGATTGTGCTGCCGAAGCTGTAGCCCAGCCGTCTACCGAGGTCAGCCATGCACTTGCGGTGCCCGGCCATAATTGCGGTTCTATCGATTGCATCTCTTGCTCAGCCAGCGAATGTTCCCAGTCGGGCATCAATTCTGCTCAGCTCCGAGCGGGCGGTCAAGTTTCGGCGGCCTTCCGATCCTCGTTTTTCCCCCGACGGTTCGCGTCTGGTCTGCGTCGTATCGGAAATAAACGGACCCAAGATGGGATACCACCTCTGGTTGCTTCGTGTCGGCCGGGGAGAACTGCGCCAGTTCACCTTCTCGCCGAAGTCAGAGTGGTCACCCCAATGGGGACCTGATGGCGGCGTTCTCGCGTTTCTCTCCGATCGCGAGGGCCCAACACAGGTGTTCGTCATGCCGACGGATGGAGGGGAAGCTCACGCGGTTACGGCAAATGCTAACGGCGTGAGCGACTTCCATTGGTCGCCGGATGGCAGGCAGATAGCGTTCCTGGCGCGGGAACCCAAATCTGAGCAGGGGAAGAACGACAGTGACGCCCAGATCGCCGACCGCGAGCAGGATCTGGAACGTTTGTGGGTGGTCGATCTCGCTTCAAGGAAGACCCGCCAAATAACCAGTGGCGCATGGCGGATCGATGATTTTGACTGGCTGAGCTCTGATCGAATCCTCGCGATAGCCGGCGATCACCCAAAAGCAGAAGGCTGGAATAGCGCTCTGTACAGCATCTCGGTCACGGAGGCAACCCCCACTCTGGTTAGCAAGCCGAATCTGCCATTCGAGGGACTGGTGGTTTCGCCCGGCCGCAAGCAATTCTCCTTTATCGCGACTCGCACCGCGGGACCGATACCTCACGATCTCTTCCTGCAGACTGCCAGCGGCGGGCCAGCCCGCGATGCAACTTCCGCCATCGATCGTGCCGTCCTCAATGCCCGTTGGCAAAATGACTCCACGATCATGGTTCGTGTCGCCGACGGCTTCCGCAATCGGATTCTGCGTATCGACTCCTCCAATGGACTCACTGTCCCCGTCGACCTACCTGATTCTGTTAGAGCCTTCGACGTGGCCCCCGACGGCACGCTGATTTTCGCTGGTGTTGGCTTCAATCGGCTTCCGGAACTCTTCATCCGGCGAATTGACGGTACGATCGCGCAAGTGAGTCATTTGCAGCAGGGCTGGGAGGGAGTTCAGCTTGCTGATGCTGAAGTCTTCCGTTTCAAGAGCTTTGATGGAACGGAGATTGAGGCCGCGCTGATGAAGCCGGGTCCCGGGGCTGCTCACGGCAAACTGCCTCTCGTTCTGCTCGTGCACGGCGGGCCTGCGAGTAACTTTTCAGCAGACTATTTCTGGTTTAACGCTTGGCCTCAGCTTCTGGCCGCGAGGGGTTATCAAGTCCTAATGGTTAACCCTCGTGGTTCGGCCGGTTATGGTGAGAACTTCCTCAAAGCAAATCGCGCCGACTGGGGTGGCGGGGACTTCAAGGACCTGATGGCGGCCCTGGATACGGTAATCGCTCGTGGGGAGACCGACCCCAACCGTCTGGGTATTGGAGGTTGGTCCTATGGAGGCGAAATGACGCAGTGGGCAATTACGCAAACTAATCGCTTCAGGGCCGCAGTCACCGGCGGCGGCGTTTTCGATCAAGCTGCCGAATTCGGAACCGAAGATTCTTCCGCGGGAGATGAATGGTACTTCGGTACGCCCTGGGAGCACCCGGAGGTCTTTGCGCGCAACTCACCCGCCACCTACATTCGTAATGCAAAAACACCTACGCTCATCGTGCACGGTGAGGACGATCGCAATAATCCCGTCAGCCAGTCGCGGGAGTTGTATCGCGCTCTCAAACATTATGGCGTAGAGAGCGAATTGATTGTCTACCCTGGGGAAGGCCATCTGCCGCTTCAAGAGATACACCAGGTTGACATTCTGGAACGGATGCTGGGGTGGTTTGATCGCTACCTGAAGTAGATGGCCGTATAAGGTGAGTTCCGGGTTTCCGCTTCGAAAGCTGATAGCTGAGAACCGACGGCCTACTTCCGTGAGTTCTCGCCTTCCTTGAACATGTACTTGATGGCAGGTTTGTAGATCATCAGGTTGGCGGCTCCGTTGCGGTTCAGCTTGATGCAATGCTTGTCGTACCACTCGATATAGCCGTGGACTTCCTCGCCGTCGCGCAAAACGATGACCATGGGAGTCTTGGACTGCATCTGTTTCTGATAATAAAAATTCTCGGCATTCGTTTGCTCGGAGGGCGCGACCTTCTTGGGCGGAGCAGAGGAACGATCCCGATCTTTATCTCGGTCCCTGTCTCTGCGTTCGACGGGCACGTGGTTGGCGCCGTGGTTATTGTGCGGGTGATCGGCACGATTGAGGGTGGGCCGGATCAGTTTCCGGTTCGCGAAGCTTTCCTGATCGGCGGATGGTTCGGCTGGTATGGAGTCGAGAGCATCTTTCAAATTGCACCACCTGCGCGCTGGGCGGGCAGAATATACCACAACACTCGAGCCTGTAATTGTGGGTCCGGAGGTGTGAACTGAGGGTAACGGTATCACAGCGGGCAGGGGATGACAATATTTTGTGCAGTTTTGTGCAGTGCCCTCTCTGGAGTTAGCATAAGCCGCTCGATGACGATACAGATGCCCAGCCCCTAAAGGGGCATCTATCTTTCGAATTATCTTTCGGCAATCGCGAAAGCGATGCCCTGATACGAAACCGACCTCTTCCGGATCATGCTGGCTCACGAAACGCGTTCGAGCGCGGTCGCGAAGGCATCGAGCGAGAGTGAGCGCAGCAGGTTGCGGCGCAGGCCGCGCTCCACTTCGCCAAGACCCTCCGCGACGCGCTGAACCCAGGCGAAGTCGGCGGCTTCGGACAATTTCTTGAGTTCGCCCAGAATGTCGGTGTTGCGGACCAATTGCCCCGCGCCAGATTGCAGGAACATCAAGTCTTCGAGCAACGAATAGAGAGTGCGGATTAGGTTGTCGATTTTCGCGCGGCCTTCGGCGCCGGGCCGGTAGGTCTCGGTGACTTTGAACAATTCAGAGTGGTCGCTATTGTTGACGCCGACGGCGGATTTCAGCAAGATAAGCGCGTGGTTGCGAGCGGCAACGTAGCTTTCGAGATCGAAGGATAAAGCGCGTCCGACGGCGCCTTCGCTGAGGCGGGCGACCAGCGCGCGCTGCCGGGGATTCCAATCGGGACGAACCTGGGCGAGGCGGTTCTCAATCTCCGTGAAAGGAAGCGCCCCCAGGTTGAAGGTCATGGAGCGGGAACGAATCGTGGGCAGCAATTCTCCGGCGTTTTCGGTGAGCAGAAAAATGGTGGCGAACTCTGGCGGTTCTTCCAGAACCTTGAGCAGCGAGTTGGCAGCCTCTTTCATGAAGGCCGAACTGGTGAAGATGTATACGCGCTCGCGGGCTTCGGCGGGGCGGTAGTAGATGGTGTCGATGACGTGGCGAATCTGGTCGACCTTGATCATCATTTGCGGTGGATCGGGCGGGATGATGAGCACGTCCGGGTGGGTCTGGACGAAGAGGCGGGTTTCTTTCTTGTCCGTGTCGCGGAGGTTTTCGCGAGCTTCGACCGCTTCGGCGAAGCGGGCGTCGAAGTCTTCGGACTGCGCGATGCGCGTGCAGTTGGAGCAGCGTCCGCAGAAATCGGGCAAAACGTCGCCTGCAATCGACGGCGGCTCCAGGCAGTTCATCGCACGGGCGAGCATGAGAGCGAGCGTGTACTTGCCCGATCCGTGCGGGCCAGAAAGAATGACGGCGTGCGGAAGGCGGTTGCGCGCTAGCATCTCGCGCAGGCGATGGATGGTTTCCGAGTTGCCGGCAAAATCAGAAAAGGGCATAGAAGTTGTCTTTGATTCCCGCACTTTCATTTCTTCGTCTTACGGGCATAACGGCGTCAACTGCGCACGCAACTTTGCGAAACGGCATGTTCTCTCAGAAAAACTATGGTTCTACATGCGGCCGCGGAATCAAATGCGTGCAGAATTCTTCCCAACAGAGCATAGTGCCAAGCTTTCTTGAACTCTACTCCATTGGGAAGAGCTTCGTTGTCCACTGCTCGAAGCCACATTTGTACATTTTGATCGTCGACGTACTCCTCCTCCAGTGAGGCGTGCGCGAACCTGACTAAGTCAGAGTGCCCGGAGATCGCCAACATCATCAGCCAATGCACAAGCAAACCGATGTATCGCTCCAACTCAGGGATTTGTCCGAGGGCCCCTTTTGACTAATCCATCCAACAACCCTTGCTCACTCTCGCCGTTCAAGCTGAGGATGTAGTCCGGTAAAAGCATGGTGCGGTTAGATCCTTCCATGCCTATGTAAGTATCAATCTCGGAAAAACTTCTCCCTGCCCTCACAGTAGTCGAGCAGTACAGCAACATCGTCGGCGCCCAAATCGTCCTCACTTTACTGGGATCGGATTGATCTCGAAGGTGCTCCGCAGTGGCTCAGATCTTCAGTTTCTTCCGCACCAACTCCATGATAATCGCATGCGTTTCGCTGGGCGTGCCGCGGGCGTTTATTACGTATACTCGCTGCGGCTCGCGGGCCGCGATGGCCAGGTAGGCGTGGCGGACGCGTCCGAAAAAAGCTCGATTTTCCTGCTCAAAGCGGTTCTCGTCTCTTTCCGATTCTTTTTCCGACCGTCCGCCCTTACGCTTTCGATTACGACGTCTTGCCCGTTCGACGCTGAATGCCACCTCATTGTCTAGTAAGACTGTCAGGTCGGGTTGCAAATTGCCGCAGAGGATTTCGTGCACCTGGAGCACCGGCTTCGAGCCTAGCTTGCGGCCTCCACCCTGGTATGCCTCGGTCGAATCGGTGAAGCGATCACAGAGCACGATGCGTCCTTCGGCGAGCGCGGGCAGAATGACTTCGTGAATGTGCTGGGCGCGGGAAGCGAACATGAGCGCCAATTCCGTGAGCGGTGAAAGTCCCGAGGTCGCGGAGTGCAGCAGCACTTCGCGAATCTTCTCGCCCGCAGCGGTGCCGCCTGGTTCGCGGGTGATGGTAACGGAGAGGCCGTGCGCGCGCAGGGAACGCGCCAGCTTCTCGACCTGGGTGCTCTTGCCGCTTCCATCGAGACCTTCGAAGGTAATAAATTTTCCGCGTGCAGGCACGTGGGAGATGATAGCAGGATGACAGCAGGAGCGAAGCAGGCTCTGAGAGCCTGTTGGCGGTAGCGTCGTCGGCCGGCCCCGCCCCGCAGACTGTTATATTTGAATGTACTGTCCTTTTTGTGTCGCGGTGGGACGAATCTCCAATCTGGAGGGGGAATGGGCTTACGTTCTTGGGCGAGGGAGTTTGTTTGTCTGGCAATTGTTCTGTTGTCATCGTTTTCAGTTTTTGGGGCAAATGGTCCGACGGTTACGCTCTCTGTGGACGCGTCGGACGCGCCGCGCAAGCTATTCCACGCGCAATTGCGCATTCCGGCTAAGCCCGGGACGCTTACGCTCTATTATCCGAAATGGATTCCCGGCGAGCACGGGCCTACGGGTCCGATCACGGATTTGACGGGCCTGAAATTTACGGCGAGCGGAAAGCCTCTGAAATGGCGGCGCGATCTGCTGGATGGTTTTACTTTACACGTGGAAGTCCCGGCGGGAGAGAACGACGTCGTTGCGAATCTCGATTACGCTTCGCCGCCGTCGGATGAGCCTGGATACAGCGCCGGAATGTCCGCGACGGAAAAGTTGTACATCGTCAGCTGGAACACGCTCTTGCTCTATCCCGCAGGGTATGGTTCCGATCAGCTCACGTATAGCGCGAGCTTGCGGCTGCCGGCGGGATGGAAATTTGCGACGTCGCTGCATGTTTCCAATCAGGCGGGCAACAACAACGAAATTCATTTTGCGCCCGTTTCGCTGACCATGCTGGTGGATGGTCCGGTGCTCACGGGTGAGTATTTGAAAGTTGTGCCGCTAACGGCGACGGGCGAAAATCCTCCCGCGGAACTGGATATCGCCGCCGACAGCGCCGCCGCGCTTGATGCTCCGGCGGAAGTCTGGGAGCATTATCGCGACCTGGTGAAGCAAGCGGGAATTCTGTTTGGTGCACACCACTACACCGATTACCACTTTCTGCTGACCCTGAGCGATCACGTCGCGCATTTCGGATTAGAGCATCATGAATCGGATGATAGCCGGATCGATGAGCGCTCGTTGGTGGAAGAAGACGGACGAAAAGTTACCGCTGGACTTCTGCCGCACGAATATGTGCATTCGTGGAATGGGAAGTACCGTCGTCCGGCGGATCTGACGACGCCCGATTACGAACAACCGATGCAGACCGACTTGTTGTGGGTGTATGAGGGCCTGACGTCATACCTCGGAGACATGCTCGCGGCGCGCAGCGGCGAGCGCACGCTCGGTTTGGCGCGTGACGCGCTGGCGCAGATGGCTGCGGATCTCGATCATCGTTCGGGCCGGACCTGGCGCAATTTGCAGGATACTGCCGACGGCGTTCCCGACATGCAAAACGCTCCCAAGGCCTGGGAAGATTATCGCCGGCCGCTCGATTATTACGATGAAGATGTTCTTAACTGGCTGTGGGTAGATGTGATTATCCGTCAGCAAAGCGGGGGCGCGAAGTCCCTGGACGATTTCTGCAAACTGTTTCATGGCGCTCCGAGTGGTCCGCCCATGGTGAAGACCTACACTTTTGACGACGTTTTGAGCGCATTGAATCAAGTCGCTCCCCACGATTGGCGCGGATTCTGGACGGAACGATTGTCCAACCACGGCCCTGGCGCTCCGCTCGGCGGAATCGAAGGCAGTGGATGGAAGCTGGTGTACGACGAGTATCCTTCGGAACTGGATCGTGCCCAGGATCGCGATGAAAAAACCATCAGCGCGCACTACACGGTAGGACTGTTGGTCGGGAGCGATGGCGTGGTTCGGGATACGGTCGAGGGCATGATTGCCGCCAAGGCGGGGATCGGGCCGGGGATGAGGATTGTCGCGGTCAACGGCCGCAGGTTTTCGTCCGACGTCTGGCGCGATGCCATTCGGGCGGCCAAGTCCAGTCCGTCACCGATTGAGCTGATCATCGAAAACACGGATTATTTCCGGGTCGTAAAGCTGGATTATCACGGTGGCGAGAAGTATCCACACCTGGTGCGGGACGAGTCGAAGCCGGATTTGCTGACGGAGATTTATCGGGCGAAGTAAAAACGCGTGAGCCAGCTTCGGCTGCCCGGCGAACTCAGCTCGCTTCGTCCTCGGATAGTCCGGCCGCGTTCTGATGAGCGGCGGGGCTTCGCCCGCGGACAGCCGATGGCGGCTGTCCCTACGCGACTTCGGGAGCCGCCTCGTCCAGCATAAATCCCAAAACCTCCTGCGGAATCGGTGCGCTCCATACCGGCGAAAATGACTGGCGATGGAGCGGCGAGGGGCCAAACTCGCGCAGGGCCGCGAGGTGGTGCGGCGTGCAGTATCCCTTGTTCGAGGCCAGACCGTACATGGGAAAGACCGGGTCCCAGGCGGAGATCATGCGATCGCGTTCGACTTTCGCAATGATGGAGGCGGCGGCGATCGAGGCGGAGAGCGCGTCGCCGTGAATGATCGGTTGTTGGGGAAGCTCGCAATCGAGTCTCACCGCATCGACTAGAAGATAGCCTGCCGCCGGCGCCAGTTGCTGAACCGCATGCAGCATGGCGAGGCGCGAAGCCTGGTAGATATTGATTTGATCGATGCGGGCGGAATCGACGGCGGCAATTGCCCAGGCGATGGAATGCTGGCGGATGCGGAGCGCGAGCACTTCGCGGCGCTCGGCGGGGATGCAGTTTCGAATCGCGTAGACCACGAATGCGGTGCGCCGGGTCGAGAATCACGGCGGCAGCTACGACCGGGCCGAACAGCGATCCGCGACCGACTTCGTCGACTCCGGCAACATAATGCGCGCCCGCGGCCCAAGCCCGCTTTTCAAACTTAAGAGTGCAGCGCAGTTTTTTCAGCAGGCGCAATTTCGCGGCGGAGGCAGAGAGCTTCTCTGCGCTGGGAGCGTTCGATGTGCACGCGGACTTGGACACGGAGGCTGATCAGCATCTTCGCCGAAGAAGAGGTGCGACGCAAGAGCGGATGTTCGACGATTGTGTGGAAGCGGGGCTTCGACCCGCTTGGACGGGGCGAAGCCCCGTCACCACACGAGAACCTGCGGCCTGAAAATAACCGCTGATTATTGTTGCTGTTCGACTTCTTTCAAGCGCGCGGCTTTGCCCTTGAGACCGCGCAGGTAGTACAGCTTGGCGCGGCGGACTTTGGCGGAGCGCACGACGTCAATCTTGTCGATGACCTTGGAGTCGATGGGGAAGATACGCTCCACGCCCTGGCCAAAGCTGATCTTGCGGACCGTAAAGCTGGGTTGGGCGCCTCGCTTCCGGGCAATGACGACGCCTTCAAACGCCTGCAGGCGCTCTTTTTCGCCTTCTCTGATCTTGACCAGCACCTTGATCGTATCGCCGGGACCAAACTTGGGGATGTCGGTGCGGCGCGATTTCGCCAACAGTTTTTCAATAATCGGATTGCGCATAACGTTTCCTTCCTAATTTTTCTTAATCTCTGGTAGAGACGGGGCTTGCCCCGTCTCGCAATGTGTCCTGGTCCCGCCTGATCTGGGCCAGCAATTCCTTGTCTTCCGCCGTCAGCGCGACCCGTTCCAGCAGATCAGGACGGTTGCGCAGCGTTTTCTCCAAAGCCGTCTTGCGGCGCCAGCTGCGAATCTGGTCATGGTTGCCGTTCATCAGCACTTCCGGCACCGCCATGCCGCGAAAATCCGCGGGCCGCGTGTAATGCGGATAGTCGAGCAATCCGCCGGAAACGCAGGTCGAACTCGGTCCGTCGCGGCCAGTCGTGGCGCGGTAAACGCGCGCCCGACTCGCGAGCTCGGTAAACGACTCCTGCCGCGTCGAATTCTGGTTGCCAACCGCGCCCGGGAATCAGCCGCGTGACCGTGTCCACAATTACCGCTGCGCCCAGTTCGCCACCGCTCAGCACATAGTCGCCGATCGAAACTTCGCGATCGGCCAGGTGCTCGCTGATGCGTTCGTCCACGCCCTCGTAGCGTCCGCAGATCAGGACGATCCGATCGAGCGCGGAAAGTTCCGCCGCCATCGTCTGGTCGAGCCTGCGTCCCTGCGCGGAAAGCAGAATCACCGACTGCTTCGCGCCCCCGCTTAAGCGTAATTCACGCGACGCCACATCGCCCAACGACTCCAAACATTCAAAGATCGGTTCCGGCTTCAGGACCATGCCCTCGCCGCCGCCGAACGGGCGGTCATCGACGGTGCGGTGCTTGTCTTTCGTAAACGCCCGCAGATCGTGAATGCTGACTTCCACCAGGCCCGTTTCCCGCGCCCGGCGCACGATTCCGTAATCCAGTGGTCCGCGAAAGAAGTCGGGAAAGATCGTGAGAATGTCGATCTTCATTTGCGGACTAAACCCTTTTCACCGCCGAGACGCATGAGGTCGCCGAGTAAACTCATTAAGGACAACCACCCGCGCTTTGCGAATGACTAGCGAACCTCGACTAATGACTCTTGTCCTTCTGTTCTTTTGCCAGCGGCGCGTTCACTTCCAGCAAACCTTCCGGCAACTTCATCCGGACTTGCCGCCGCTCCAGATCCAGCTTTTCCAAGTACGCCTCGGCGAAGGGGATTTCATAGGGCAGCTTCGCCTTCTGCTCTTTCCCTCGTACCACCAGCAGCGGCGCTTCTCCGGCCCCGAACTGCACGTCTTCGATCTCGCCGATCTCGCGCTGGCCATCGAACACTGTGCAACCGATCAGGTCGCTCAGGTACGTCCAGCCCGGTTCCAACTCGGCGCGTTCGCTGCGCGGAAGCTGAAGTTCGGCGCCCACCAGCGGCTCGGCATCGGAAATCGTCTCGATGCCCAGAAACTTCAGCACCAGAAAACTCTTATGCGGCCAGAGATCCTCGACGGTTACTTCGCGCCGCTGCCCGTCTTTATCTTTATCCTTCGCGAGCGCCCACAGCCGCATGTCTTGCCGGAAGCGGTCCGGAACGCCGGTGTGCAATTCGACCGCTACTTCTCCGCGGCGTCCCTGGGTCTTGATGACGACCGCCAGGGTGATCCACTCGCCGCTTGCGTCGGGTGCCGCCATTGGGCGCTTTGTTACTCGATGATCTCCAGCGCGTAGCGCTTGCCCAGCTTCGAGCCCGCCGCGCTCAGCACGTTGCGCAAGGCGCGGGCGACGCGACCGGAGCGGCCAATGATCTTGCCCAGTTCAGACTCGGCCACTTCGAGTTCGATGACGGTTTCGTCTCCGTCGTCGTACTCTTCAACAAAAACCTCGCTCTTGGCCTCGACGATCGCCTTGGCGATGTACTCAATCATGACGCGCGGGCTGACGGCCGGCTCGATCATTTAGCGCTCCTGAATTGGCGAGTGCGAGAGTTAGTCGCGGCTAGGCGACCGAAGCGGTCGCAGCCGGCGCGGGGAGAGCAAGCAGTTTCCTGACCCGGTCCGAAAGCTGGGCGCCTTTCGAAACCCAGTGCTCAATACGGTCGCGTTTCAGGTCGAAAGTGGCCGGATTGGTGCGTGGATTGTACGTGCCCACCACTTCCACCGGGCGGCCATTGCGAGCGTGCTCTTTCTCAATCACCACCACTCGGTAATACGGTTGTTTGCGCGCACCAAAGCGCGCCAGTCGGATCATTAACACAGACTTCAGTATCCTTTGCCCGGAAGAGTCCGGCGGGTTAAAACCAACGAAGTAAAGACAAACCATTATTATGCCGGAGCTTAGCGGTTTTCGCAAATGGGCGCGAAGGCGTGGGCGGGCGACATGGAAGGGTCACCTAGCGGGTTTCCTTTTTTTATGGCATGATTCTGAGCGTCTCTATACGTACAGACTAGTTGCGCTATAGAAAAGGAGACCCTTATGTCTGATGACCTCGCCGCTTTGGAAACCCAAAGATCCGAGCTCATGGAAGAGTTCCTCCGCTTGGGTGATCTGCGACCCGGCTCCATCACTGCCGTGACCCGACGTTGCGGCAAGCCTTCCTGCCACTGCGCTAAACACAACGACCCGGGACACGATCCACAATTTCGCCTCACGCGCCGCGTGTCCGGCAAGACGGTGACGGAAACCTTTCCCAATCCGACCGCGCTCCGCAAGGCGCAGCAAGAAGTCGCCGAGTTTCACCGCTTCCAGAAGCTCAGTCAGGACCTAGTCGCTCTCAACGACAGGATCTGTCGACTGCGCCCGGTCGCGCAGGAACGTGGGGGCTGGACGGAGCAGGAAAAAAAACGGCTGCTGCGATCCATCAGGAAGTGGCCCGGGAAGTAAACCAACTGCTCGGCCGTATCTTTGCACAACGCCGGAAGGATGGCCGGACCGATCTGGAAGCGGTTGAGTCGGCCTTGCGAACGGCTCTCCACCAAGCCGGCGCCGCCGCCTTAAGCGAACTGCTGCAATTCGAAATCCCGGAGGCGGATCAGCGTCAGTGGCCGTGCCGATGCGGCCATCCCGCCCAATACCGGGAAATCCGCTTCAAACCCATCCTGACGATTGTCGGTCCGGTGCGCATTGCCCGCCCCTACTATTTGTGCTCCCAGTGTCACCTTGGCCAGTTTCCGGTGGATGTCGAACTGGATATCGAAAATACGGAGTTTTCTCCCGGGGTGCGCCGCATGCATGCTCTGGTGGGCCAAGAGGCTCCCTTCGATCATGGTCGGGAGCAGATGCAGCTACTGGCCGGTTTGGAGGTGACCACCAAATCCGTGGAGCGTATCGCCGAGGCCATCGGAGGCGATATCGCCCAGAGCGAGCAAGGAGAGATCCAGAAAGCTCTCCAGTTGGATCTGCCGGTCATCGCCGGTGAACCGATTCCCATTTTGTATGTGCAAATGGACGGGACCGGAGTCCCTGTGGTGAAGAAAGAGACTTTGGGTCGACAAGGCAAGGCCGACGGTCAACCCGCGCATACCCGGGAGGTCAAGTTAGGATGTGTGTTCACGCAAACCACCTGGGACGAGGAAGGCTTCGCTCTCCGCGATCCGGATTCCACCACCTACACCGGGGCCATCGAAACCGCAGAAGAGTTTGGCAAGCGCATCTATCGGGAAGCTCTAACACGAGGTTGGAACCGAGCGAAAAAGAAGGTGGTCATCGGGGACGGCGCGGAATGGATACGGAATCTAGTCGCCGAACACTTTCCGGGGGCCATCCAGATTGTCGATCTCTACCATGCTCGCCAGCATCTGTGGGCGGTGGCGCGCCAACTCTATCCCCAGGAGGAAGCCCAACAGAAAGCTTGGATGAAGGTCCACCAGAAGCGCCTGCTGGACAAGGGGAAAATCGAAAAACTGGTGGGCGCGCTGCGGGCCATCTACACCGGCAGTCCCGCCATGGACGAGAAGATTCGCACCGAGGCCGATTACTTCGCGAGGAATGCAGAGCGGATGCGTTATCCCAAATTTCGCCGCCAACACTTGTTTGTTGGCTCGGGAGTGATTGAAGCTGGATGCAAGACGGTGATCGGCTCTCGTCTCAAACAATCGGGAATGTTCTGGACCGTCCGGGGAGCCAACGCCATCCTGGCCCTGCGCTGCTCTCATCTCAATGGACGCTTTGAGGACTATTGGGAGGAACGCCGCGAGGCTCAGGCGGCATGATATCCACTTCTATGTCGCCCACCCCGAAGGCGTTACAAGGCGTTACCCAGGATAGCGGAAACACTCGACCGCGTGGTCGTTTACGATCCCGGTGGCCTGCATGAAGGCGTAGCAGATAGTGGAACCCACGAAGTTGAAGCCGCGTTTCTTCAAATCCTTACTCATCGCATCTGATTCAGAAGTTCGCGCCGGAATTTTCTCACCCAGACGCCAGGCGTTCACTCGCGGTTTTCCTCCGACAAACTGCCAGATGTAGCGATCGAACGAGCCGAACTCCTTTTGCATCGCCAGGAATGCCTTGGCATTCTGTATCGCGGAAGCTATCTTCAACCGGTTGCGGACGATCCCTGCATCGCGCAGCAAGCGCTGCGTCTTTCCGCCGGTCGTAGCGGACGATTTTCTTCGGGTCGAAGCCGTCAAAGGCGGCGCGATAGTTTTCGCGCTTCTGCAGAATCGTGTCCCAGCTGAGGCCGGCTTGCGCACCCTCCAATATCAGGAACTCGAACAGCACGCGGTCGTCGTGCTGCGGGACGCCCCATTCGTGGTCGTGATAGAGGATTGAGAGGTCGTTGCTGGCCCACGAGCAGCGAACGAGATCCTTATTTTGCTTAGGTCCTTTCATCGGAAAACGGCCACCACTAAGGATAGGCTGATCCGCCGATTCTAACGGAATTCGAGCAGGTTGAGACGTTAGGATGGCTTTCCACCAAGGACTACAATCTAGGCCATGGTGCAGGAAGCTCAGGAATTGCTCAAGAAGGCCCTTACCCTACCCGACAAGGAAAGAGCCGATCTGGCCGGGAGTTTGATAGAGAGTCTGGACGCTGCCGTCGATGAAGATGCGGAGGCTGTCTGGCAGGAGGAAATCGCTCGCCGCCTCGAAGAGGTTCGGTCTGGGAAGGTGAAGACGATTTCGTGGGAGGATGTCCGGCAGAAGGGCCGTACATTCCTTGGCAACAGTTAAGCCATGTCCGGTAAGCCGCTAGAATTCAATCCTGAAGGCATGGTACTTAGAACGAAGCCCAGCTGCGGCGATTGGCGTCGAAAGCGCATTTGATCGAGCGATAAATAAAATCAGAGAAGCTCCTGATCGTTGGCCGATCTATCTCGCCGGGTGCAGAAGATACACGGTCCACCAGTTCCCGTTTATCGTGGTGTACTCGATTCTTCCATCCACACCCTTGTTCTGGCAATCGCCCATGCCACCGGGCTACTGGAAGGACCGCCTGTAGCGCGCTTTGGAGCTTCACGCTGCCTGCTTACCGGCGAGAGCGCCGTCAATCTTGCGCAACTCTTCGGCCGAGAATTTAAGATTTTTCAGCGCGGCCACGTTGTCGTCCACCTGCGACACTTTACTTGTACCGACGAGCGCGCTGGTGACGAGCGGATCGCGTAGCACCCACGCCACTGCCATTTCCGCCAGCGTCTGTCCGCGCTGCTTGGCGATTTCATTCAGCGCGCGAACTCTTGGCGAGAGTGTCTTCTCCGATGTCCTTCTTCTTCAGGAAGAAATCGCGCGCGGCGCGCGAGTCGCTGGGAATTCCGTGCAGATAGCGATCCGACAGCAATCCCTGCGCCAGCGGGCTGAAGACAATCGATCCCACGCCTTCTTTTTCCAGCACGTCGAACAATCCCTGTTCGGGATCGCGCACGAACATCGAATACTTCGGCTGATGAATCAGGCAGGGTGTTCCGAGATCGCGCAAAATCTTTACCGCCTCGGATGTTTGCTTGGCGTTGTAGGCCGAAATGCCGGCGTAGAGCGCTCGGCCCGAGCGTACCGCGGTGTCGAGCGCCCCGAGCGATTCTTCCATCGGCGTGTCGGGATCGGGCCGGTGATGGTAGAAGATGTCGACGTACTGCGAGCCCCATGCGCTTCAGGCTCTGATCGAGGCTGGCCAGCATGTATTTGCGCGAGCCCAGATTCCCGTAGGGCCCGGGCCACATATCCCAGCCCGCCTTGGTCGAGATGATCAGCTCGTCGCGGTAGGGAAGGAAATCTTTCTTCAGGATCTGCCCGAAAGTTTCTTCCGCCGATCCGTACGGAGGGCCGTAATTATTGGCGAGATCGAAATGCGTGATGCCGAGATCGAAGGCGCGGCGCAGCATGGCGCGAGAGTTTTCGAAATTATCCACGCCGCCGAAGTTGTGCCACAGTCCGAGCGAGACGGCGGGAAGTTTGATGCCGCTGCGTCCCGAGCGGCGATATTGCATGGAGTCGTAACGCTTGTCATCCGCGATGTACACGATGGCTCTCCTCAGCGCCTAAAGGCGCAGCAAAAATGGCGCGTTAACCGCAGCGCTAAGGTCCTCCATCCCATCACGCCAAAACCAGGCGTGTTGGGCGCCCCGGCGCTGCGCCACCCAAAACCAAGCACAAGACCGGCCACCATTCTACGAGTTCAGTCGTATTTTTCGTAGCGAATCGAGGTTCGATCCCAGCCCAAACGCTTCAGCAGCTCCCGGTTCGCCTTGACCATCTTGTCGAGGCCGCAGATGTAGGCGTGCATGTCGGTGCGGGTCCCGACGATTTCGGCCAGATGTTCCTGCACGTGTCCGCGCAGCCCTTTCCATCCGGCTTCACCGCGACTCAACGTGGGCAGAAAATGGAAGTTGGTGTGGTCAGCAGTGAGACGCTCAAACTCCTCGCGATAGTAAATGTCCTGCTCGCGGCGCGCGCCGAACAGCAGCCAGAACTGGCGTCCCTTATGACGGTCGCGATCCGCCAGCAGCCAGTGCAGCATGGAGCGGAACGGCGCAATCCCTGTTCCCGTCGCAATGAACGCGGTGTCACCGAGCGGCGGGCGCAAGATGAAATCGCCGAAGGGTCCCTGGAACGTGATGTGCGCGCCTTCTTCGAGACTGCAGAGATAGTTCGACATGAATCCATCGTCCACGCGATTCAAGCAAAGGGCGAGGTGCCCGTTCGCGGACGGCGGCGACGCGATTGAGTACGCGCGCGTCATCTCCTCGCCATCGGGAGTGTTGACCTTCACCGAGAGCCATTGTCCGGGGACAAAGCCGAAATGAGAGACTCCCTTTACTTCGAGTTCGATATGCCTGGCGAACTCGGAGAGCGGAACGGAGCGAAGCAGCCGGGCATCAAAAGTTTTGAACTGTGCCATTACTGGGTTAGATGATGACAAACGGTCGCCGGACACTTTGGCGGGCAAGTGTGAGATGCGTTGCTCGTTTTCTTGCGCTGCGGTGTGTCCCGACCTTCATTTCAGACCACACTATTTCATTTTAATTATACCTGTGGTTGCCATCTTGACCGCGGGGGCAGGTACTTCTTCCCTCCGTTGGCTCACCTTGCAGTCGACTTCTCGATGGCTGCGCCGCCTGCCCGTGATCGTGTTTGCCGCCGCCATGGCGCTTGCCATTTACAGTAACGCCGAGTTTTACTTCAAACTGACCCCGCTCCGGGCCTGGCGCCTCTGCCACCCTCTAAGTCCATTGGTCGAAGCGGCTCCGTTAGGTGAGTATTTGCGCCAGCACAGCTCGCCTACCGATACCGTCGTTGTTTTCGGTTCTGAACCGGAGATTTACTTCTATGCGCACCGCCATTCCGCCAGCGGCTATATTTATGTTTACAGTCTGATGGAAGACCAGGCTTACCGGCCGGCTATGTAGAAACAAATGATGCAGGAGGTCGAAGCCAACCGACCAGCATACGCGGTCGTTGTCGATGTCTGGGACTCCTGGCTCCAGCGCCCGGGGTCCCCTCAAGTGGTTGCCTTTAATATTTGGATGAATCGTTACGTTTCAGACGGTTTCGACGAAGTTGGAATGGTCGAACTCGCTGACCAAGAATCGCGCTACGTCTGGGGCGATGAGGCCCGCGGCATCATCAGCCGGGCCGCGAGATCCGCATTTTCAAGAGAAAGGGCTAAGACGATCGCCTGGGAGCACAACTGCGATCGCCTATTCCACCGTCACCGACTTAGCTAGATTTCTTGGCTGATCGACGTCGCAGCCGCGGCGGACAGCGATGTGATAGGCCAGCAGTTGCAGGGGGACTATCTCGAGAATCGCGGACAACTCATCCGGCGCCGGCGGAACAAAGAGAACGTGATCTGCTTCCTCGGCGATCTCTTTGTCCCCTTCGGTGGCGAGCGCGATGACTATGCCGGAACGAGCTTTCACTTCTTTCAGGTTCGACATGGTTTTTTCATAGCGCACCATCGACTGCGGGCTGTGCACATCGCGGGTAGCGATGATGACCACGGGAAGATTTTCGTCAATCAGCGCATTCGGCCCGTGCTTCATCTCACCGGCCGGATAACCTTCAGCGTGAATGTAGGAAATTTCCTTGAGCTTGAGCGCGCCTTCGAGTGCGATGGGATAGTGAACGCCACGTCCGAGGAAAAGGAAGTCCTGCGCGCGGACATAGGTTTTCGCTAGCTCATCGCAAGCTTCGTCGTGCGTCAGAATCTGCTCCAGCTTGCCAGGAATGCGCATGAGTTCTTGCACGGCGGCCTTGGCCTGTTCAGGTGTCATGGTGCCGCGCACCTGCGCCAGATACAGAGCGAACAAATAAAGAGCAGTCAGTTGTCCGGTGAAAGCCTTGGTCGAGGCCACGCCGATTTCCGGGCCCGCATGAGTGTAGACGGTTCCGGCGGCCTCGCGCGTAATCATGGAGCCGACCACGTTGCAGATGGCCAGCGTCTTTGAGCCCTTGGCCTTGGCTTCACGCTGGGCGGCGATGGTATCCGCTGTTTCACCAGACTGCGAAATCAGCAGCGTCATGATGTCCGGCCCCAGGATCGGGTCGCGATAGCGCCACTCGCTGGCGTAATCGACTTCAACCGGGACCCGGGCCAGGTTCTCGATCATGAACTTGCCCGCCAGTCCGGCATGCCAACTGGTGCCGCAGGCGGCGATATTGATTTTCTTCAGCGCTTTGAACTCGACTTCGCCGACCTGCATTTCGTTGAGGAAGATGGCGCCGCTATCCTGCGAGACGCGGCCGAGCGTGGTGTCGCGGACAGTGCGCGGCTGCTCATAAATTTCTTTGAGCATGAAGTGCTTAAAGCCGCCCTTCTCCGCCATGATCGGGTCCCAGGTGATGCGCTGCGCCTTCCGCTCCAGCGGATGGCCGTCGAAATCGGTAACCCGCACGCCCGCCTGCGTGATCACGGCCAGATCGCCATCGGCGAGAAAGAAAAGATCGCGCGTGTGATCGAGGAGCGCGGGCACATCGCTGGCGACGAAGTATTCGTCCTTGCCGAGGCCGATGACGGCGGGTGGTCCATTGCGGGCCGCGACGATCTTGTTCGGGTCGTCAATCGCGATCACCACCAACGCAAACACGCCGGTGATTTCCTTGACGGCTTTGCGCACCGCTTCTTCCAGAAGTGGCTTGTGACCGTTCCCCGTTTGCAGGTAGTGCTTCTCGATCAGGTGCGCGATGATTTCCGTGTCCGTTTCAGTGGTGAACTTGTGTCCTTCGGCGATCAGCTTCTTCTTGAGCGAGAGATAATTCTCGACGATGCCGTTGTGCACCACCACGATCTTGCCGGTGCAGTCGCGATGGGGATGGGCGTTTTCTTCGGTGGGGCGGCCATGCGTGGCCCAGCGGGTGTGTCCGATGCCGTAGGTGCCGTCGAGCGGCTTGAGGCGGATGACTTCTTCCAGATTGCGCAACTTGCCTTCGGCGCGGCGGATCTGCAAGCCCTCGCCGTTTCCGGCCACCGCGATTCCAGCCGAGTCGTAGCCGCGATACTCCAGCTTTCTAAGTCCCTCAATGATGACGGGGACGACCTGCTTCTTGCCCACATATCCCACGATTCCGCACATTGGTTAATTGACTCCTTGACGAACGGTTCGGTGGGGGACCGGTGATGGTTCGGGCAGCCCCCAAAAGGGGCGTCGCACTTGGCGGATCTTTCGGCATCGCTAAAGCGATGCCCTGATACGAACCGATGTTGCCGATGCGATTCCGAGACGTTGCAAACCCCGTCTCTACACTTCTTCGAGGGAGAAACGAAACTCTTCAATGACCGGGTTCGTTAGAACTTCGCGCGCGATCCGCTCTACTTCGGCTTGCGCGTCATCCTTTGAAATGCTGTCGTTGAGAGTAATTTCGAAATACTTTCCTTGTCGCACTTCCTGCAGACTCTTATGGCCGATTTTCGTAAGGGCGCCGTGAATGGTCTTACCCTGAGGATCCAGAACGCTCTTCTTCAATGAGACGTAGACGTAGGCTTTCATCAACCCCTCGATTATACGTCAGGTGACAGCGAACAGGACTGCGGTTTTCGTTATAGGAGGTATGGGTTCGAGCCCATCAATCCGGTGAGTTGGAGTCAGTAACTTGTTCAAAAGACGATAGTTGACGATCCAGCTCTGCGATCGCCTGTTCCAGCATTTGGCGGTGGCGAGGGTTGCTGGCCGCTTGCAATTGTTGAGTGAGGCGTCCGCGGGAAAGAAGCAGGCCTTCGCGTTTCCGGTTGCGCTGCTGCTCGTCGGTCGAGATCCGTGCGCGGACGGTCTTCCGCCGTTCCGACATTCCCTCTTGTTGCTGTTCTACGGATTTGCTTTCCCAGCCGCGGGCCATTTGAGGAATCTTACTCGAATTTCTTGGGCATACCAATGCATCCTTCTTCCGGTTGCCTCACATCAACCAACGCTCGATGTGAAGCTTGAGCATTGAATACTTGTTGGCCGTCTTTAGGCCATATTCCTTGACCTCGGGCTATTTGCAGGGCCAACCTTCGCCTCGCGGAAGAGGGCAGCCGCGGTCCAATTGAGGAATGTTACCTGGAAGTTTTTCGAGGTAGTACCAGGAAAGCCTGCAACCCAGAGACAGAGTAACAATGATTTTGCCGGTGATGCACAAAGCCGGACAACTGTGCCGTAGACTTGAGGGGGCTCCCCGACCGGGGAGGATGAGATTGGTTCCCAAATATAGGAACCAACTCCTGCGGACATGCACTGTTGAAGTGTAGTTTCTCGCAGCTTGGCAAGCTGCGAAGGCCCCAGTCCTGCTCAAACTAGTTGCTCGACTGTTTGCACTGGTCAGGTGCAGGAGGTGCTCTTTGCCAGAAAACAACGTCGCACTCGAGGGAGAGGCCTCGCCTGAACGCAGCCGCTATCGGCTGCTCCTCGAGATCACCGACCTGGTAGCGCGAGCCCAGACCTGCCCGACGCATTGAAGGTACTCGCCCCCCCGGTGCTGGCTCTGACGGGAGGCGAATTGCTGAATCTCTCCCTCCACGACGCGTGCCGGGATTGCATGCTGACTCAGTATTGGAAGAAGAACCAGGAAAGTGGAGAGTTCGACGCTTTCCCAGTGGACGAAACGGCGAGCGGCTGGGCATGGAAACATCAGGAGACGATCGCTAGAACTGTCTGTACGATTTTCACTGACAACTGACAACTGTCTTACAGGTTGAACAGTTCCCGCAGGCGGCGGGTCTGTGCGCGGCTTACCGGAATCTCTGTCTGTTTCTTGTCGTCCATTCGCAGCTGGTAGGAGCTTTTGAACCAGGGCACAACTTCGCGGATGTGATTGATGTTGACCAGGAATGACCGATGCGCTCGCCAGAACAAACTGGGATCGAGATTGTCGAACAGCTCTTCCAGCGTCCGGCAGTTCGACTGGCCTTCCATGCCCAGGTGGCCGCTGGTGGCTACCGTGATCACACCATCTTCAATGGTCGCGTAGCAGATATCTTTCGGATCGGCGAGGAATAATCTTCCCGCCGCCTTGATCAGAATCTTTGCTGTCTGCGACTTTTGCGATTCCAACATCCGCACCAGCGTTTCAAATTTTTCTTCCGCCCCGGCTCCCGCTTCAATCTTTGCCCGAGCGCGCTCGATGGACTGGGCCACGCGCTTTTTATCGAACGGTTTCAGGATGTAATCAACCGCGTTTACCTCGAACGCCTTGACCGCGTATTGATCGAAGGCAGTCGCAAAGACGATCTTGGGCAGGGGAACCTTGCGGTCGAGCAGTTTCTTGATGACGCCGAAACCGTCCAGACCCGGCATTTGGACGTCGAGAAACACGATCTCCGGGTTGTGTTCGCGGATCAGACTGATCGCTTCGAGGCCGTTTTTGCCCTGGGCGACCACGTTCACGTCGTCCAGGTTCTTGAGCAGGTAGGCGAGCTCGTCGCGCGCCAGTTGTTCGTCGTCGACAATGATGGCGGAGAGAGACATAGGATTCCGAACCGAACTGGTGGAACCGGCATGTGCGGCGGCGATGGCCATATTCCTAATGGTGAGTATAGCCAGTGGAGTGGGTAAGCCGCCAGTCGCCAGTGACAGAAAAAGCAACAGAATCTCTAACTCGTCGGCGTCTGGATCACAAACGATCCCCCAGGCGCAGTGTCATCATGCAGTGATCGTGGTCCTTGAAGCCCAGCTTTCGGTAGAACTCCAAAGCGGCGGTATTCCGGCGAACGACCTCCAAATGAATCGCACGAACATTCTGCAACTGGGCTTGCGCGCGAACGAACTCAAACGTCTTCCGTCCCCAGCCGCGACCGCGGTGTGACTCCCTGAGATAAAACTCGTCGATGAATGCATCGCGTCCCAAATATTCCAGGCTGTAGCCAAAGCAGAGCACGATGTAGCCCACCGGAGTCGCGCAGTCGAGTATCAACCATGCCATCCCGAAGGCAGGGTGCGGCAACAGACTGTCGTTCAGCAGAACCAGGAGCGCTGCCCGCGCCTTCTCTCGCTCATAGCGATGGCCGTCGAACGCGTAATAGTCGCGCATGAAATCGAGCAGGAGCTCGGCATCAGCAGGCGTGGCCAGAAAGAATTGCGGCTGAGAGCGGTTAGATAGCATTTTCGATAGCCAGCGCCATTCCCATGCCGCCGCTGACGCAAAGCGTGGCGAGGCCGCGGCGCGCTTTTCGCTTCAGCATTTCGTGGAGCAGTGTCACCGTGATGCGCGTTCCGGTGCAGCCGATGGGATGGCCGAGCGCGATGGCGCCACCGTTGACGTTGAGTTTTTCGCGATCGAAATGCAACTCGCGATCGCAGGCCAGCACCTGCGCTGCGAAGGCTTCATTGAGTTCGACCAGGTCGAAGCCGCTGAGATTGAGTCCGTGTTTCTCCATCTTGCGGATGGCCGGCACCGGCCCGATGCCCATGAGGCGCGGATCCACTCCCGCAGATGTTGCGGCGAGAATTCGTGCCAGCGGTTTCAGGTTGTTTTGCTGGACGAATTTTTCGCTCGCCACGACTACCGCCGCTGCGCCGTCAGTGATGCCGGAAGAATTTGCGGCAGTAATGGTGCCGGTTTTGGAAAACACCGGAGCCAGCTCGGCCATCTTCTCCAGCGTAGCGTCGAGGAACAAGTGTTCGTCGCGTGAGAAGACGGTTGTGCCCTTCTTGCCTTCGATCGTGACTGGAGCAATTTCGGCGTCGAAGCGTCCACTGGATTGTGCCGCGGCGGCGCGCTGCTGCGATACGAGCGCGAACTGATCCTGCTCATCGCGCGCAACCTTGTACCGCTCGGCAAGAATCTCGGCGGTCTCGCCCATGAGCATTTTCGCCATGGGGCAGAAGAATCCGTCGCGATACATGCCGTCGACGAGCTCCTGATGGCCGAGACGGTATCCCCAGCGCGCGCCTTCGAGATAATAAGGAAGCCGCGACATCGACTCGGTTCCGCCGGCCAGCACACAGTCGAGGTTGCCGGTAGCAATCTCCTGGAATGCGAGCGCGATGGACTTGATGCCGGACGCGCATGCCTTGTTCACCGTGTACGCGGGAGCTCCCTGAGGAATGCCGCTGCGGATGGAAATCTGGCGCGCGGGGTTTGGACCGCCTCCAGCCTGCCTGGCGTTGCCGAAGATTGTCTCTTCAACCTGCTGCGGCTGTACTCCGGCGCGTTCGAGCGCTGCCTTCGTGGCGACCACGCCCATATCCGGAGCAGAGAGCCAGGCGAGCGAGCCTCCAAACTTGCCGATGGGCGTGCGCGCGGCGGAGAGGACGTACACGGTGTTCAATAGAGCCTCCCGGACATTTGAGTCTAGCAGTCTGCGAAAAGATTCCTAACCACAAGGATCACAGAGGAACACGGAAATCTTCTTGAGCTTTCCCCTGTGGTCCTCTGTGTCTCCTGTGGTGAAGAAGTTCCGCGCTCGCGCGCGGTAAACTAATCGGCGTGAACATTCTCTACGGAATCAATACGGTTACGGAAGCGCTCAAGGCGCGCGGACGCAACTTCGAGTGGGTCGGTGTTGCTAAGGAGCGGAAAGATATTCGCCTGCGGCGAGTGATTGACGAGTGCCGCAAGATTGGCGTTCCGGTGCGCGTCTTGTCACGGATGGAACTTGATGAAATTGCCGGCAACGCTGCGCACCAGGGGCTGGTGGCCGCGACCTCGGCAAAACAATATAGCGATCTCGATGACATTGTGGCGTCACGTCGCGGCGAGCGCTCGCTGATCGTCGTGCTCGATGGAGTCGAAGATCCGCACAATCTGGGAGCGATCCTGCGTACCGCCGACGCTGCGGGAGCGGATGGCGTGGTGATTCCCGAACGCCGGTCCGCCGCGGTCACCGCCGCGGTGGCGAAAGTTTCAGCGGGAGCCAGCGAACATCTTCCGGTTGCGAAGGTCACGAACATATCGCGCGCGCTTGAGGAATTGAAAGAGAAGGATCTCTGGATCGTGGGACTAGACGAGCGCGGCGAGCAAACTTACGACGCGGTTGACTATAAGATGCACTGCGCCATCGTGCTCGGCGCCGAAGGCAATGGACTGCACGATCTGGTGCGAAAACACTGCGATTTCCTGGTATCGATTCCGATGCTGGGCAAGGTACCGTCGCTGAATGTATCAGTGGCAGCGGGTGTGGTTCTGTATGAAGTTGTGCGGCAGAGACGGCTGGGCGCATCCAAGGAATGAGGAATCATGAAGTTTCTCTACGTCCTCGGTCTCGTCTGTTGTGTCGTCTGTGGTTTCGCTTCAGCGGCGTGGGCCCTGGATCGCGAAGCCTTCACCATTGCGAAATATGATTTGCAGATTACGCTTGAGCCTGCCCAGCAGCGGCTCGGCGCTCGGGGCAAGATCACAGTGCGCAACGATTCCGCTCAGCCGCAGAGAATCGTTGCCTTGCAAATTTCTTCATCTCTCAACTGGCGTTCGATTCGGGTGGACGGCAAGCCCGTTCAATTTGTTTCGCAACCCTACACTTCGGATATCGACCATACGGGCGCTCTTTCGGAAGCCATCGTGACACTGCCCGCCGAGATCAAGCCGAAAGATTCCGTGGAGCTCGAAATCGGCTACGAGGGCATAATTCCGCTGGATACGACGCGGCTCACTCGGATCGGCGTGCCGGACGAAATCGCAAAACATTCGAGCTGGGACCGAATCAGTCCAGCATTCACGGCGGTGCGCGGTGCGGGATATGTGGCGTGGTATCCGATTACGACGGAGTCGGCGGATTTCTCCGAAGGAAATAGTTTGTTTGAGGTTGCCGATCGATGGAAGGCGCGAGAAGCGGGGAGCGAATTCAAAGCTAGAGTCACAATGTCTCGCGAGAGTGGTGAGAGCCCCCCCTTATTGATCTGCTCACCCGGCGGTGATTCGATGTATGAGCAGATCAGTCGCGCCGAGTTGGTCTCAGCGGGATGCTCGTGGACGCGACTTGGCACAGTCACACCGACATTCGCGATGGCCAACTATGAACCTGTGCTAAAGCAGCCGCTAATCTTGTTCACTCTGTCGGGCCACGAGGCAGGAGCGGCGACCTATTCCAACGCCTTCGATCCTGCTATGAAATTTGTAACCGGATGGTTCGGCCCGCCGAAAGCGCCAATTGCCATCGCCGACTTTGCCGATTCGAATTCCTCTCCGTTTGAAGGCGGCACGTTGTTGATGACGTCGATGGCCGCGCAGGACTCGAAACTCGCGGGTACCAACCTGGTCCACGAATTGGTGCACTCCGCTTTGCCGTCGTCGAGACCCTGGGTGTACGAGGGCTTGGCTCACTTCGCCGAGGCGATCTATCGCCAGGAGCAAGGTGGGCGCGAGGCAGCGCTCGATCTCCTGGGACAGCACCGGGCAGCGTTTCTCGATTCGGAAAAAGAAGTATCGGCCGCGCTGCAGAAAAATGTCGGGCAGAAGAACACCGGCGAGAAAAGCATTGGCCAACCGCTGATCACCACGTTTGACGAAACTTATTATCGGAGCAAGGCGGCGTATGTGTGGTGGATGTTGCGCGACATGATCGGCGACGATGCGCTGAAGCAGGCCATCGGCAAATATCGGGCCGAGGACGACAACGACAAGGACCCAAAGTATGTGGAGCATTTGATCGAGTCCGCCGCCAAGCGCGACCTGGGCTGGTTCTTCGACGACTGGGTCTATAGGGATCGCGGCCTGCCGGATTTCCGCGTGCAGTCCGTGCATCCGTGGACGACGGAAAAAGGAGTCCGCTTCATTACTGTAACGTTGGAAAACCTTGGTGATGCGGGAGCGGAAGTCCCATTCACGATATTTTTTGAAGGCGGTGTGATCACGAAACGGATTGAGGTGCGCGCCGGGAGCACAGCTACAACGAGAGTGGAATTGACTGGCGCAGCCAGCGAGATTGTGGTCAACGATGGCAGTGTTCCGGAAAGCGACCTGACGAACAACCAGTTTCAGATCAGTCCGCAGATGTGACCTGGAATTGCAGGGGTCCGAGGTTAGATTGCAGAGGTAAAATCGAACTTCGCCAGTTTACTTCTGCAGTCTCACCTCTGCGATCTGCAATTTTGGAGGAGGACGTTTGCCCTACATTCAATTTCTCGGCGCTGCCGGGACCGTGACTGGCTCGAAGCACCTGATCAACACTGGCTCTGATTCGAGCGGCACGCGGGGATTTCAGATTCTGATCGACTGCGGACTTTTCCAGGGACAGAAAGAATGGCGCGAGCGCAACTGGCAGGACACTCCCGTCCCGGCCCGTGAAATTGATGCGGTTGTTCTTACCCACGCGCATCTCGATCACTGTGGATGGATTCCGCGTCTGGTGAAAGAAGGCTTTCGCGGGCCGGTCTACGCCACGCAGCCAACCATCGATCTGTGCTCCGTCGTGTTGCCGGACTCCGGGCACCTGCAAGAAGAAGATGCGGCGTTCTACAACAAAAGGAAAGTGTCGAAGCACGATCCAGCGTTGCCGTTGTACACGCTTAAAGAGGCGGAGGATTGCCTGCAACGCTTCAAGCCGGTCGCGGTCGGCGAAACCGCGCAACTAAGTCCCGAGTTGGCGTTCCGCTTGGTGCGCGCCGCGCACATTTTGGGCTCCTGCATGGTGGAAATCACGCTGCAAACAAACGGCCGTAGCAATCGACTGCTCTTCACCGGAGACATTGGCCGCGTGCGCGATAATGAAATTGCGCCGGGCAAAGTGGTGCACTCCGGGCCGCAGGAAAACGAAACCGCCGATGTGCTGGTCATGGAGTCCACCTACGGCAACCGGCAGCATCCCGACAGTGACCCTCTACCGCAACTCGCCCGCCTGATTCGCGAGACCGCGCAACGCGGTGGAAGCGCGATCGTTCCGGCATTCGCCGTGGAGCGGACGCAGAAATTTCTCTTCATTCTGAAAGGACTAATGGAGACGGCACAGATTCCGCGCCTGCCCGTGTACTGCGACAGCCCGATGGCGATCAAGGCGGTTGAAATTTTCATGAAGCACTCGGAGGAGTACACTCCGCATGCTGCCGATTTGATCAAGAAATACGGCTCGCCGATTGAGTGGCCGGGTTTCACGTTTGCGCAAACTGCCGAGCAGTCGAAGAAAATTAACGAGAGCCACTATCCGTCGATTATTGTTTCGTCGAGTGGAATGGTGACTGGTGGCCGCATCCTGCATCACCTGGCGCAGCGCCTGCCCGATCCGAAGAACCTGGTCATTTTTATCGGCTTCCAGGCGCCGGGCACGCGCGGCGCCATGATCAAGAACGGAGCGCCCGAGGTGAAGATCTTCGGCCAGTTCGTGCCCATCCGAGCGCAGGTCGCGGCGCTCGAACAGTTCAGCGATCACGCCGATCCGCCCGAATTATTGGAGTGGTTGCAGACGTTCAAGTACAAGCCGGGCGCGACCTATCTTGTCCATGGCGAGCCCGTCGCATCGTCGCAACTTTGCGACCGCATGAGGAAAGAACTTGGATGGAATGTGCTGGTGGCGGAGTACATGGAGCGGGTGGAAGTGAAGTGATTTTTGCAATTTGCGATCGGTAATTTGAATTGATCACGAATGAGTATTGCCTATGACGGATGCGGAGTTAAGAAAACATCTCGATGCTGCCGAGAAGAGCCCGAGAGAGATTGCGGCAGCCGTCTCCGGTTTGTCGGAAAAAGTTCTGCGCTACAAGCGTTCCCCTGAAAAATGGTGCGTGCTCGAAATCCTCGGTCACCTGGCGGACGTCGAGATCATCTATGGATATCGGTTACGACAGATGCTCGCGGATACAAAGCCCGTCATCGCGCCGCTGGATCAGGACGCCTGGACCCGCAATCTGAACTACATGGCTTCGCCTGCCTCGGAACTGGTCGCATTCTACGGGTTGGCACGTCATCACAACTTGCGTTTGCTGCGAACTCTGAAGGCTTCCGACCTTTCCAAATCGGCCTTTCACCCGGAAATGCAGCGGGAGATGACCGTTGCCGACCTGGTCGAGAGAATGGGCGGTCACGGTGCCGCGCATCTGCAGCAGATTGAGAAATTGAAAGCGGCGGCAAGCAAGAAGTAATTTCGAATGCTCACTGTCCATGCGCTTACCGGCATAGACAAGTTCTCCCAATTTTGTCCCCAGCCCTCTTGCCATTTGATCGGCGATAGACCTGGCCTTTTCCAAGGCTGCGCCGCCTGCTTTGGCCTGCAAGGCTACAGGGTCCACGACATTCCATTCCACGTCCTCCACTTCATTCGCCCCAGCCTTGACCGCGAGATCGACAACCACCTGCGCCTCAGCGGCAGACACGGTTACATGCCAAGGTTGCTCTGCGGCGAATTGACGTTCCTTCTTCATGTCCGCAGTCCATTTTTCATCGATCTCCGTGCGAGCCAGATGCATCTTCTCGGTTTCGATGTTTGCTTTCGGAACCTTGGCGTCCAGGAGTGCCTTCGTAATCCGCTCGGCCACTCGGACATTTTCCTGAAAAGTAGCGCCCTGAGTGATTCCAAAATTGCGATATCCAATTTCGAGCACCGCTACCTCGGCATCTGCCGTCGCCGATTCATCGGCCGTCACGGAAATCGTCTTGTTTTGTCGATTTACCTGAATATCCTGGGCAAGCAGAGATCCGGTGATGGCGATGATGGCGATTGTGAATAAGAAGCGTTTCAAGGAATCCTCCGAAAATGGGCGTCACGGACGTCGTACAACAGAGTGGGGAAGCGGAGAAGAGCAATTTCAGCAATTCGACTTAGAGAACTCCGCCAGTGCCGCGAGCTTTCGTTCCGCGGCGCCGGAGTCGATGGCGTTGGCCGCCAGCGGAACCGCATCGCGCAGATGATCGGCGCGTCCGGCGGCGACGAGAGCGGCGGCGGCGTTGAGCAGCACAACGTCACGGCGGGCGGATTTCTTCCCCGACAGCACTTCGCGGATCAGAGCGGCGTTGCGAGCGGCGTCTCCGCCGAAAATTTCGTCGAGCGTGGCGCGCGGCAGGCCGAATTCCTCGGGGGTGACTTCGTAGTTGTGAACTTGTCCCTCGCGCACTTCCGCAATGCGCGTCGAACCAGTGATCGTAATTTCGTCCAGGCCATCGCTTCCGTGGACGACGAGGGCGCGGCGCAAACCTAACATGCTGAGCGCTTCTGCAAGTTTTTCGACAAGGTCGGCGGAATAGACTCCAACTACCTGGCAGGTGGCGCGCGCGGGGTTCGTCAGCGGACCCAGCAGGTTGAAAACCGTGCGCAAATGCAGCTCGCGGCGGGCCGTTTGCACGTGCTTCATCGCCGAATGCATGGCGGGAGCGAAAAGAAACGCGATCCCCACTTGTTCCAGGCAGGCCGCAATCTGCGCGGCCGGCAACTGGATGTTCACGCCCAACGCTTCCATCACGTCGGCGGACCCGCACTTCGAGGTCACGCTGCGATTGCCATGCTTGGCGACGCGCACGCCGGCGCCGGCGACTACGAACGCCGTTGCCGTCGAAATATTGAACGTGCCGCTGGTATCGCCGCCGGTGCCGCAGGTATCGATGAGCGCGTCGCGCCCGGTGCCGCTGGCGTCGAGGACGGAGTCGGCATGGAGTTCGAGCGGAGCGGCGGCGGCGCGGATGGCCTCGGCAAATCCGACGATTTCTTCGACCGTCTCACCCTTCATTTGCAGCGCCACCAGCAGCGCCGCGATTTGCGCGTCCGAACATTGACCGGTTAGAATCTCCGTCATCACCGCGTGCGCCTCTTCGCGGGAGAGCGACTGGCGGTGGTTGGCGATACGATGGAGGACGTCGAGGATCATTAGATTTGGAGCCAAGGATTCCCAGCCTGGGATTTCCAGCCAAGGGTAGCACTTATCACTGTTGGTTGTGATCGGCGCCGTTTGCGCCAATCGTTTGCGCCAATCCCTCTGCCTCTATTAAATTAATAGTTTGCTGCACGTTGTGTGAAGCCGCAAGCAGAATCCTCTCGGGAGTGTCCCTTTAACGGCGGTTGCCGCGGCTCGTAATCGCGAAAGACTAACGACTAGAGACTAAAGACCGGCGACTAACGACCAGCGACCAACGACTTTTGGAATTATTATGAAAATTCATGAGTATCAGGCAAAAGGAATTCTGAAGAAGTATGGCGTCGCCGTGCCGCGCGGCACAATGGCGACGACGCGCGAAGAAGCCGAGGCGGCGGCGAAAGAGATTCTCGGCTCCGGCGCCACCGGAGTTGTGGTGAAAGCGCAGATCCACGCTGGTGGACGCGGCAAGGGCGGCGGCGTGAAGATCGCCAAGTCGGTGGAAGAAGCGGGCGAACTCGCCGGCAAGATGCTGGGTATGAAACTGGTGACGCATCAGACGGGACCGGAAGGGCGCATTGTGCATCGCTTGCTGATCGAAGAGACGTTGCCGATCGAGAAGGAACTCTATCTCGGCATTCTGGTGGATCGCGGTGAGGGTAAGCCCGTCTTCATGGCATCGGCTGCGGGCGGTATGGATATCGAGCAGGTGGCCGCCGAGAGACCCGGGGCGATTCTGAAGCAGTACATCGATCCGGGCATGGGTCTGGAGCCGTTCCAGGCGCGCAAGATCGCGTTTGCGTTGGGACTGAAGCCGGCGCAGATCAATCCTGCGGTTCAGTTCCTGACCAGCCTTTATCGCGCGTTTCTTGAATCGGACGCTTCGTTGGTGGAAATCAATCCGTTCATCAGTTGCACGGACGGCCGGTTGTTCGCGCTCGACGCCAAGCTGACTTTTGACGATAACGCGCTCTTTCGCCATGCCGACCTGCGCGAACTGCGGGACATCACCGAGGAAGATCCGCTGGAAGTGGAGGCGTCGAAATATAACCTCAACTACATCAAACTCGACGGCAGCGTGGGTTGCATGGTGAATGGCGCCGGCCTAGCGATGGCCACCATGGACATCATCAAATACGCGGGCGGCATGCCAGCCAACTTTCTGGATGTGGGCGGCAGCGCCAACGCGGAGCAGGTAGCGCACGCGTTTGAAATTCTGCTCAGCGACAAGAGTGTGCGGGCCGTACTGATCAATATTTTCGGCGGCATTCTGCGGGTGGATATGCTGGCAACAGGAGTGGTCGAAGCGGCGCGGAAAACGAATATCCAACTGCCGGTGGTGTTGCGACTGGAAGGCACGAACGTTGAGGAAGGCAAGAAGATCCTGATGGAATCGGGGCTGAACTTCGTGGTTGCTGAGACCATGAAAGATGCAGCCGACAAGGTAGTCGCGGCGGCGCGGTCTGCGGCCTAGTCGGTCGTGTGGTGGCGGGGCTCTGCCCCGCTGGGACGGGGCAAAGCCCGTCACCACATGAGCAGAGAATTTTCGAAAGTGAGCAATTATGGCAATCCTGGTTGATAAAAGAACTCGATTGATTGTGCAGGGTCTGACGGGCCGCGAAGGCACTTTCCACGCAAAGGCGTGCGCGGCTTACGGCACGCAGATTGTAGGCGGCGTCACCCCCGGCAAGGGCGGTACGACGCACGAGGGCTGGCCGGTCTTCAATACCGTTCAGGAAGCGGCGGACAAAACCGGCGCGAATGCCACGGCCATTTTTGTGCCGCCGCCGTTCGCGGCCGACGCGATCATGGAAGCGGCCGACGCGGAAATTGAACTGATTGTCTGCATCACCGAGGGCATCCCAACGCTGGATATGGTGCGCGCCTGGGAATTTCTGCAGAACCGGCGCTCGCGCCTGATCGGGCCGAACTGCCCGGGCATTATCTCGCCGGGCAAATGTAAGATCGGCATCATGCCGGCGTCGATCCACAAAGAGGGCAATGTCGGGATCGTATCGCGCTCCGGAACGCTGACTTACGAAGCGGTGCATCAGCTTACGCAACGCGGAATCGGGCAATCGACGGCGATCGGCATCGGCGGCGATCCGATTATCGGCACGAATTTTGTCGACGCGCTCGATCTGTTTAACCGCGATCCGCAGACCGAAGCGGTTATCATGATCGGCGAAATCGGCGGCAACGCGGAGGAGGCTGCCGCGGAATTCGTCAAGACGCAGATGAAGAAGCCGGTGGTGGGCTTCATCGCGGGACAGACCGCGCCTCCTGGGCGCCGCATGGGCCATGCTGGTGCGATTATCTCCGGCGGCAAGGGCACCGCAGCCGAGAAGATTGCAGCTATGGAAAGGGCTGGCCTCAAGGTCGCGAAATCGCCGGCCGAGATCGGCGAAACGCTGGCGGCCGTGCTGGGAGTGCGAGTCTAGAGACGGGGCTTGCCCCGTCTACTTCGGACGCGGCGGAAAGACGCGGCAAGCCGCGTCTCTACTAAGTCTTTAGAGACCTGACGACCCAATTTATGAAAACACTCCAACGCACATTGACCATCATCAAGCCCGACGCGGTGAAGAAAAACGCCGTCGGAGACATTATCGAGCAGTTCGAGAAGAATGGTTTCCGCATTCTGGCCATGAAGATGCTGGAAATTTCGCAGCACCAGGCGGAGCAGTTCTACGCCGTCCATGCCAGCCGGCCGTTTTACCATTCGCTGACCAAGTTCATGTCCAGTGGACCGATCGTGGCCCTGGCGCTGGAAAAGGAAAACGCCATTGCCGATCTGCGCAAGCTGATGGGCGCCACGAATCCGGCCAGTGCCGAAGAGGGCACCATCCGCAAGAAATGGGCCAGCAGTATTGAACACAATGCGATTCACGGTTCGGACGCGGATGAAACGGCGCGCTTCGAGTTGAGCTTCTTTTTCGCCGGATACGAATTGGCGCAGTAAGAACTGAAAAACTCCATGCCTCTAGTTCAAGTTACTATGCTGCAAGGGCGCACGGCCGATCAGAAACGGAAGATTGCGCAGCGCATTACCGATGCGATGGTGGAAGAAGCGGGTGCGCGGCGTGAGGCCATCGTGGTGACCTTTCTGGAAGTGTCGAAGGAAAGTTACGCCTCGGGCGGCGTGCTAATGGCGGACAAGCAGCCGACGTGAGGTCAGGCAGGCCGCGGATGCATGTTTGCGTGAGGTCCTTCGCTTCGCTCAGAGTTTGTGACTTTTTTCGTGCGTTTTATGGTCGCACAAAGTTATAAGTGAGCATGAGCCATGATACCGAAAAGCTAACGCGAGCAGAGGCCCAAGGGGCGGTGCGGTTACGAGTGCCGGAGCGGCGGCAGATGGCGATGGTGGTGCAGTGTCCGGAGGATTGGGTGGCGGCCCAGCATCCGGTGCGGATGGTAATGGCGCTGGTAGAGAGGTTGGATCTGTCGCGCTTCTCTGAGCCCATCAAGGCGCGGGCGGGAGTGGCAGGTCGCGATGCGACCGATCCGCGGTTGCTGGTGGGTTTGTGGTTGTATGCGTGTATACGGGGGATTGGATCGGCGCGGGAGTTGGCGCGGCGGTGCGAGGAGAGCGCGGCGTTCCGCTGGATGTGCGGCGGGGTGACGGTGAATCACCGCTTGTTGTCGGATTTCCGCGGCGACCACGGGGCGGCGCTGGATGAGTTGTTCACGCAGGTGGTGGCGTCGCTGGTGGACAAGGAAGTGGTGTCGGTGAGCCGCGTCAGCCAGGACGGAGTGCGGGTGCGGGTGAGCGCGGGGGCGGGCAGTTTCCGCCGCGAAGAGCGTTTGCAAAAGTTGCTGGAAGATGCGCGGCGGCACGTCGAGGAACTGCGGCGGCAACTGGAGAATCCAGAATATTCGGCAGTGCTGTCGTCTCGGCAAAGGGCGGCGCGGCGGCGGGCGGCACAAGAGAAGCAGCAACGGCTGGAACAGGCGATCGCGCAGTTGCCGGAGTTGAAACAGAAGCAGGCGGAAGCGGCGCGCAAGGCGGGCGGTGGAAAGCGCGGGCAAAAGATCCGCGACACGGAGCCGCGAGTGAGCACGAGCGATGCAGAAGCGCGGCGGATGAAGATGCCCAACGGAGGCTTCAACCCGGCGTGCAATGTACAGTTGGCGACCGACACGGCGAGTCGCGCCATCGTGGGGGTTGCGGTCAGCCACGAAGGATCGGACTCGGCGGGGTTGAGCCAGTCGATGCGCGAGCAGGTGGAACAGCGCAGCGGAGGCAAGGTGGAGCAGCACCTGCTCGATGGCGGCTATCTGCGAATCCGTGATATCGAGCACGCACACGAGCAGGGCGTGGAACTGTTCGTGCCGCCCAAACCAGCAAGAAATTTGCGCCGTCGGGGACGCGAACTGGAGCTGAAGCCGAGCGACTGCGAGGCGGTATTGGCCTGGAAGCGGCGCATGGCGAGCGCGGAAGGCAAAGAGATATACCGGCAAAGGGCAGCGACGAGCGAAACTGTCAACGCCGACCTGCGCAGTTATCGGGGGTTAACGCAACTCACGGTACGCGGCTTGGCCAAGGCCAAGTGTGTGGCGCTGTGGTGCGCGCTGGCGTATAACGTGATGCACTTCGGCGCGGCGCTGCTGCCATAAGCGAGCGACGAGAATCAAAACGCTCTGCCGCTGGCGAAGGTCGGTCTAGAAACCCGGCCCTCGCCCTGCACAGGCGACTGATCGACAGTACGATCGACCGCGCAAGACTAAGAAATCTTGACGGCTGGGAACGAAAACTAATTTAGTCACAGCCTCTCAGGATGACAATTTAATTAAAGATGAGAACTAATTAAAAGTCATCCCAGCGGCTCGAACAAATGTCCTTCGGTGCGGTCGCCGAGCTTGGGCAGATCTTTTTTCGCAAATTGCAAAAAGTGCGGAGAGGTCCGGTGCGCCTCGAGCGCGGCATCGTCCTTGTATTGTTCGTAAACAAAAAATCGGCGCGGATCGGTCTTGTGCTTGTGCACCTGATACATGAGGCAGCCCGGTTCTTTACGCGATTCCGCTGTTAGTTTCTCGAAAATTGCGGCCACTTCGGACTCGCGTCCGATTCTTGCCATCCAAGTTACGGCCAACACCACCATCCGTCGCTCCTCTTAGCAGTTCTTCAGTTCCAATTCGCTGATAAATTCAGGCACCAAAATAGTCTGCT
The DNA here is from genome assembly GCA_963730845.1 of uncultured Acidobacteriaceae bacterium. Lineage (GTDB taxonomy): Bacteria > Acidobacteriota > Terriglobia > Terriglobales > Acidobacteriaceae > Acidiflorens. The sequence continues at coordinate 56,466 of CAVSTM010000018.1, forward strand.
CACGATCGGGGCCGGTGGAGATCATTGCCACTCGCGCTCTGGTCTCCTTTTCGATGAAGGCCAGATACCCGCGGGCCGCCTTGGGCAATCCTTCCACTGTCCGAATGTCATGCGTTGGACTGGCCCAGCCCGGCATGTAGCGATAGATGCATTCGATTTTTTCATAACCGCATGCCTGCGCCGGAAGTTCGTCCGTTTGCTTGCCGTCCACCCTGTACCCCACACAAACTGGAATCTCGGTCAGGTGGTCGAGCACATCCAGCTTCGTAACTACCAGCCACGAGATTCCGTTAATCATGCCAGCGTAACGAAGCAGGGGCAAATCGAGCCAGCCGGTGCGGCGGGGACGGCCGGTGACGGCGCCGAATTCGTTGCCGCGCTTGCGCAGGTCTTCACCTTCGGGGCCGAGAAGTTCGGTGGGGAACGGACCGCTGCCGACGCGGGTGCAATAAGCTTTGGTGATGCCGATCACGGTGTCAATCGAAGTCGGCGGCACACCGGTTCCGGTAGCGGCGCCGCCGGACGTGGCGCTTGAAGACGTCACGAACGGATAAGTGCCGTGATCGATGTCGAGCATGGTGCCTTGCGCACCTTCGAAAACGATCGACTTGCCTTCGGCCAGAGCGCGATTCAGCAACAGCGCCGTGTCGCGGACAAAGGGCCGAATCTGTTCGGCCGCGTCGGCGTACTCGCGGAACATCTTGTCGGCATCGAGGGGCTCGGAGTTGAAGAGCGCGTGTGCGATCGTATTTTTTTCGCGGCATGCATTCTCGATGTGCGTGCGCAGCAATGGGGTGTCGAGCAAGTCGGCGACGCGCAATCCGCGGCGTCCCATTTTGTCTTCGTAAGCTGGGCCAATGCCGCGTGAAGTGGTTCCGATTTTTACGCGACCAGGAGCATTTTCCGATCCCAGCTCCATCATGCGGTGGTAGGGCAGAATGACCTGAGCGCGGTTGGAGACGAAAAGATTGCCGTCCACCCTTACGCCGGCAGAGCGCAGCGAGGCAACTTCCTTGAGGAAGGCCAGCGGATCAATGACCACGCCATTGCCGACGACGCTGATGCACTTGGGCCGCAGAATGCCGCCGGGCACGAGTTGCAGGATGAATTTTTTCCCATTGATGATGACGGTGTGTCCGGCGTTGTGGCCTCCGGCGTAGCGAGCCACGACGGAAAACGTTTGGGTGAGTACGTCGACGATTTTGCCCTTGCCCTCGTCTCCCCATTGGGCGCCAACAATGACCGCAGTTCTACCTCTGCTCGTTCCGCCTCTACTCAATTCGAACTCCACTTGGAATTTTTGCGCGGCCGCAAACCGAAGCCCGCCCCAGGGTCGCACACACTGGCTGCGCCGTTACTGCCGAATAAGACTGGAAAACTGGGAAGATCGGCGGTACTTGGTGTGTACGCTCTAGCATACCGAATCGGGCTGTGGAGGGGCAAACATGAAATCCGTGATAAGTGAGTGTGTGGTGACGGGGCTTCGCCCCGCCTGACGGGCCAAAGGTCCGTCACCACACGCCCCCTGACCGTCTTCGCTGACAATTCACGACCCGCTCGCATCTTGTATCCTGACAGCGTGCCTGAACTCCCCGAAGTCGAAACGATTGTGCGCGGCCTGCACAAGCATGTCGCCGGTGACACCGTCGAATCGGTCTGGATCGGCTCCAAGAAGCAACCACTCAAGTCGCCGGCTGCCGTTATCGCTGCCACTCTTGAAGGCAAGCGGATCGTCCGGGTTCACCGCGCGGGCAAGCACATCGTGTTCGATCTGGAGGGAGAATCACGCGCGTCACAGCCAGCAACTAAGAAGGGCGGCCGTGGAGCTCGCGGCCAGACGCGGCAAGCCGCGTCTCTACGGACGGCGCAGTGGATCGTCCATCTCGGCATGACCGGCCGCATGGGGGTTTCGGAACCTGCGGCGGAAATCGCCAAGCACACTCACCTGATCGCGAGGCTGGCGTCGGGACGCGAATTGCGGTTTATCGATCCGCGGATGTTTGGCAAGCTCGGCATTCATGCTGGCGGCTTCGATCCCGGCGGAGTGGAGCCACTGGAGGTGGGCGAGGAGGCGTTCGTCGCGCTTTTTCGCGGGCGCAAGACTCCGATCAAGAGCGCGCTTCTGAACCAGAAGTTGCTGCGCGGCGTGGGCAACATCTATGCCGACGAATCATTGTTTCGGGCTGGCATCCGTCCCCGCAGGCGGCCGGCAGCCATCACCCGGCAGCAGTTGGGTAAGCTGCATTCCGCGGTGCGGGAAGTTCTCGGCGAGGCGATCGCGCTGGGAGGATCGTCGATTTCCGATTACGTGGGCGCGGATGGGGAAGAAGGCTTCTTCCAGCTCCAGCATCGGGTTTATGGCCGTGAGGGGGAGCCTTGCCTGGTGTGCGGGACTCCGATCCGGCGCATTGTACTCGCTGGCCGCAGCAGCCACTTCTGTTCGAAATGTCAAAAATAGCCCTAATATAACGATTTAATATTGACGGATCGCATGTCCGCGCGGTACAAAAAGGGGTGCGTTCAAATGTTCCTTCAAACAGGCTCCTGAGTCATTCATGAATAAAATCTCAATTGGAGTGGACCTCGGCGGCACGAACTTGCGCATCGCGGCCGTGGACGTGCAAGGCGCACTCGTCGAGAAGGTCACGCTCGGCACCAAGGTTTCTCTCGGACGCGATCACGTCATCGACGACATGTGCGACGCCATCCAGCGCATGTCGGAGAAATACGGAAATTCTTCCGCACTGCTGGGAATCGGTATCGGCGTACCCGGCATTATCGACATGCAGACCGGACTGTTGCGCGAATCACCCAACCTGCCGGGCTGGGCCAACTATCCGGTGCGCGCCGAAATTGAGCGGCGGCTGAAGACCATAGTGATCCTCGAGAACGATGCCAATGTTGCGGCGTTCGGAGAAAAATGGCTAGGTGCGGCCAAAGATTTTCCCGACGTGGCGATGCTAACCCTGGGTACCGGCGTCGGCGGTGGATTGGTTCTGGGCGGCAAGATCTGGCAGGGCGCGAACGGCATGGCCGGCGAGTGGGGGCATGCAACGGTGGAGCCGGACGGGCATCCTTGCGGGTGTGGGAATATAGGATGCCTGGAACAGTATGCTTCGGCGACGGCCGTGGTCCGGATGGCACGGGAAGCGGTCGCGAGCAACGCCAGTTCGGCGCTGGCGCGCGCTGCTCACTCCGATCCAGAGTTCAGCGCGAAATCGATTTACAATCTCGCAATTCAAGGCGATGAAGATGCGCGCCGCATTTTCCGGTACGTCGGACGTTGTTTGGGTATTTTGCTGTCGACTCTGGTGAATTCGCTGAACCTGCCGATCTACGTGATTGGCGGGGGAGTCGCGAGCGCATGGGAAGCTTTCTCGCCCTCGATCTTCGAGGAGTTGCGGCGGCGCTCCCTGGTCTACGCCGCCACTGCGCCGTACGATCCTTCCGCCACCAAAGAGGGGGCCTCCGCGCTCATCGAGGCCGGCCCCGGCCCCAAGACCATCATCACGCGCGCGCTGCTCGGCAGCGATGCCGGCTTGTACGGCGCGGCCCGGCTGCCGATGGTTGCGGAAGCCAGGCGTTAGCGGCGAGAGATTGTGTGGGGACGGGCGCCCTCGCCCGTCCAAGCCGAGTGCAACTCGGCAACCATCTGTGCACCCAGCAACGGGTTCGTCTCAGTCGCGTCGGCGCTTCGGTGCGGACGGCTTAGACGTGTGCGTCGCTGCACGCGCCGGCCTGGATGACGATGAGCGCGCTGCGAACAACCGTTTCTCCCAACGCGATGGCCTGGGAGAACGCAATCGGCTCAATGGTTTCGGTGCGCGCGGCGCCTTGCTGGTTGGCGCCTTCGGTGCATACAGCGGAGTAGACACGCTGGGCGGAAGCGTAAGTTTCGGTACCGACGCAGCCGTTTTCAGTTTTGCGACTTCCAGCAGGGTAAGGTTGCGCCAATCTCCCGGCGGTACGTCGAGTGCGAGAGGGCCGTATTGCACGCGCCGGATTTTCTCGACGTGGTGTCCCACTTCTTCAAACATTTTTCGGACCTGGCGATTGCGGCCTTCAATGATGGTCACTTCGAGCCACGGGTTATCACCTTCACGGATCAGGCGAACTTTTGCCGGAGCCGTGCGCACGCGGCGGCCGCCCTTTTCTGCGATGGAAACTCCGCGGCGAAGCTTGTCGAGCTTGCCCTCGTCAGGCTGGCCGGCGACTTTTACAACATAAGTCTTCGGCACATTAGAAGACGCTTTCATCAAAGCGTTGGCCAGCGTGCCGTCGTTGGTCATCAGTAGAAGGCCCTCGCTTGCCCAGTCGAGCCGGCCCACGGGATACACGCGGCCTTTTACCTTCTGCACCAAATCCATCACCGTAGGACGCTTCTTCTCATCGCTGACCGTCGTTACATATCCTTTGGGTTTGTTGAGCACGACGTAGGTGTAACGTTCCGGCCCCTGCAGCAGTTTTCCATCCACGCGAATGTGGTCTTGTTCAGGATCGGCCTTGGTGCCGAGCTCGGTGACCACCTGGCCATTGACCAGCACGCGGCCGGAGACGATCAGAGCTTCGGATTTGCGGCGGGATGCAATTCCGGCAGCAGCGATAATTTTTTGCAGACGTTCGGCTGGCATGGCTACTCCGGTTTGCTGCTGGCTGGCGCTTCGGTTTCCGCTTCTTCCTCTTCTTCGGTGACGAGTTCGGCCGCAGCGCCTTCGGCGGAATCATCGGTTCGATCATCGGCTGACGGCGAATTGGCAGGCTCTTCCGCGGAAATGCTTTCGCCTGGAATTAAGTCACTCTGGAACGACTCCGCCAGCAGTTTCTCGAACTCCTCCATGCTGGGCAGCTCGTTGATGTCGCCAAGCCCGAAGCGCAGCAGAAACTCTTTGCTGGTTCTGTAGAGAATCGGTCGGCCGATTACGGCTTTTCTGCCCGCAGTTGCGACCAGCTTGCGGTCGAGCAGGGTGGCGATGACTCCGCCGGAATCCACGCCACGGATTTCGCTGATCTCGGGCACCGTGACCGGCTGTCTGTAGGCGACGACGGCAAGAGTCTCCAGCGCCGGAAGCGACAGCCGGAAAGGCGGCTTCAGGCTCTTGGCGAAAGCGCGCACCACATCGTGCTGCTCGGGCTTGGTCGACATGCGGTATCCGCCGGCGACCTGGCGGATTTCGATTCCGTGGTTTGCGCCGGAGTAATCCGCGATGAGTTCTTCGAGCGTGGCGCGGATGCGCGACTTGATTTCCGCCGCGTCGATGCCCGGAGTCTCCGCGAGCAGCGACTCCTTCACCAGCGAAAAAATCTGGTCGAGCGAAATGGGAGTTTCCGCCGCGTAAATGATGGCTTCGAGTTGGGGTCTAAGACTCATAAATCGTCGTTGGTCGTTGGTCGGTGGTCGTTGGTCGGTCATCGTTCGTGATTGATCGTAGCTCACAGCAGCAATTTGCTAGCGACCAACGACGACCGACCACCGACTTTTTCACTTCCAATCATCGCGCACCGCAGCTTGTTCCGTCACCACTTCTTCGAAGTGGGAATGCTTCCGCACCAGCACTTCGCCGAAGATGTGGTCCTGCCGCACCTGGATCGCCTGCAAGCGGACCAGTTCGAGCAACGCCAGAAACATGCAGACCAGCCCCGGTCGCGATGGCACATTGCGGAGCATCTGCTTCAGCCGAATGGGACGGTCTTCGAGCGCGAGACGGCGATGCAGGTACTGGATCATCTGCCCGACGGTTACGGTCTCTTCGTCCACTTCGAGGATCGGCCGAGTGCGCGCCCGGTCCAGGATCTGCTGAAAAGTCTTGACCAGGTCGATGACATCGGCGGCGAGTTCGGGCTCGGCGCCCGCGGCGTCCATGAATTCGCGGATCGCCGGATTGCTCCGCACCGCGTCTTCAATCTGCTGTTTCTGCAGCAGCATCTGCGCCGCGGATTTGAACTTTTCGTGCTCGAGCAGCCGGTTGACGAGCTCGTTGCGCGGGTCTTCCTGCGCATCGGCGGGAGCGAGCGGATCGCGTGGCAACAACATCTTCGACTTGATGTGAATCAGCACCGCCGCCATGTAGATGAACTCGGAGGCGACGTTGACGTCGAGCTCGCGAATGCGCTCCACGTAAGTGAGGTACTGTGCGGTGATCCTGGCGATCGGGATGTCGTAGATATTGATGTCCTGCTTGCGAATCAGGTCGAGCAGCAGGTCGAGCGGGCCTTCGTAGATTTCTCCGAGCGCGATGGCGAACGGAAAATCGCTGACATCGTCTTTTGCGGACTTAGACTTACTCTCTGGTAGAGACGCGGCTTGCCGCGTCTCCGCCGAAACCGCGTTGTTTCCAGAAGCCTCGACTGGCGCCTGTTCTGATACGGGTTGAGACAAATCCGTCACTTCGCGGAACCCTTCACCGGCCCACAATTCGGTCCATAGTCCAGTCCCATGGCGCTGCGGACCTCGTCCATCGTAGCGCCAGCGACATCGCGGGCGCGAGCCGAACCAGCCTCCAGAATATCCCATGCGAGGCGCGGATTGTCTTCGTATTTTTTCCGGCGCTCCTGCATGGGGTTCAGGATCCTGACCAGCGCGTCGGCGGCCCAGCTCTTGCACTCGATGCAGCCGATTCCGGCCGAGCGGCAGCCTTCGTATACCTTCGCCATTGTTTCTTTACCGCTGAATATTTTGTGCAGGTCGCCCACGGGACACACATCCGGGTCGCCGGGATCGGTGCGCTTGATGCGCCGGGGATCGGTGACCATCGTCTTCAGCTTCTGCCGCACTAAGGGCTCGGGATCGGTCAGCAGCACCGCGTTGCCGTAGGATTTCGACATCTTGCGGCCGTCGGTGCCGGGCAGGCGGGGCGCGGGCGTCAGCAGGGCCGCGGGTTCGGGAAAGATGTATCTATGGAAGACGTAATCGGCATCCGGCGTTATTTGCCGTCCGTCCGAAATCAACCAGTCGCTTTCAACCTGCGTCAAACGGTCTGCTCCCCTAACAACAACCGGCGGTGCGTAGAACCCGTTGAACCGCCGCGCGATTTCACGAGTCAACTCCACGTGCGCCACTTGATCTTCGCCGACCGGGACAACGTCCGCTTTGTAAATCAGAATATCCGCCGATTGCAGAACCGGATAACCGAGAAACCCATATGTGCCCAGATCCTTTTCCTTGATGTTTTCTTTCTGCTCTTTATAGGTCGGGACGCGCTCCAGCCAGCCGAGGGGAGTGATCATCGAAAGCAACAGGTGCAACTCCGCGTGCACAGGCACATGAGACTGGATGAACATCACGCACTTCTCGGGATCGAGCCCCGCCGCCAGCCAATCGAACAGCACGTCGACCAGGTTTTCTTTCAGGTGTGATGGGTCGGCGTAGTCGGTGGTCAGCGCGTGCCAATCGACGATCACGAAAAAGCATTCGTACTGCTCTTGCATGCGGACCCAGTTTTCAAGCGCACCAACGTAGTTGCCCAGGTGAAGTTTGCCCGTCGGGCGCATTCCGCTCAGCACGCGTTTCTTGGTGGAAGGAGTTGTCATTCAGAATTTTCCCAACATCGAGACGTAGAAGCGAATAAACGGGCGGATCAAGGCGCTGAGCAGTCCCCCGCCAAGATACACCAGCGCCAGCAGTGCGAAGAAGCCCATGCGGTCATACACCATTCGCACGGGTTCCGATAAAAAATGCCGTAATACGTGGCTGCCATCGAGCGGCGGGACGGGAATCAGATTAAAAACCGCCAGAACGATGTTGATGATCATGAGCGCATACAGCAGCATCGCGACGGGCGTCAACGCCGAATCGGAAGCAGCGCGGTCGAAACCACCTGGCAATCCCATGACCAGAGAATGTGCGGAAGCCGACGAAAGCGAGATCCCGCCAAGCAGCAGAAGCGCTGCGGTCGCGACGATGAAGTTGCTCACTGGACCGGCCACCGAGGTGAGAATATCGTCCAGCATAGGATTGCGAAAATTCCGCGGGTCCACCGGCGTGGGCTTGGCCCAGCCGAGCAACGGTATGCCGCTAATGGCCGCGACCAGCGGCAGGATGATCGTGCCAAACAGATCGATGTGGCGAATCGGATTCAGCGAAACCCGTCCCAGCATGCGAGCCGTCGGATCACCGCAGCGTGACGCGGTCCAGGCGTGGGCGGACTCGTGCACGCTGATGGCAAACAGGAACGCGATCATCTGGTAAAGGATTTCAACGATTCTCGGCGTCATTGGCGAGCATTGATTCTAACAAAGGCCGGAGATTGCCGATGTCAGAAGCTGGATTGCAGACCAACCAAAACAATCGGCGCTACGGCAAAGGCTTGATGCTGGCATTGATCCAATCCTGGGTCGGTCCAAAACGAAACGTGCTGCCGGCGATGGACTTCATCATGGACCGGTAAGTCTTGAGGGCGTCAACGTCAAGATAGAAACCATTTCTGGCGAGGAATGTGTCAGTGGCGGAGAATGCAATCCGTTTGTTGCCATCGATGAAAGGACGATTATTGGCGAGAGACTCCATCAACGCAGCCGCCTCTTCCGCCAGGCTGTTGTAGTAGCCATTCTGGGGACGAAACACCGCGGCCTCAAGCGATCCTCGATCCCGAAGTCCGCGAAGTCCGCCGAATTCATCAATCAGCTCTCGGTGCAACTGTTCCACTTCGGCGACCGTCAGGCGGACGTACTCGGCCATCTACTTGGCCAGCATCTCGAGCAGTTTGTGATTCCTTTTCTTCGATTTCCGGAAGGCATCCATCGTTTCGGGCCGGATGGTCTGCTGCGAAGGAACTACGTTGTGCAGGTAATGCTCCAGCGCACGTTCGAGCAAGAACCGCTGCGATTGTCCGCGCTCCTTGGCAACGGAGACGAATTCCTTATGGAGCTGGGCATCGATTTCAGGAGCAAACTTCATCCGCCATGACTTCACCTCCCAACACTCATTATCCTGTCAGTCGGCGCAGATCAAGAATAATCTAGATCTAGATAGAATGGCAGTTCTACCTCTGTAATCTGACATTTGGAACGGGAATTTATTGCCCGGCGCGCATCGGCGAGACGATCAGGTTGCCGGCAGCTCGTGTCTTCGTGTCGCCCTTGTCGTGCTGATAGAGCAGCGAGAGCGCGCCTTCGGAGGACGTGGTCGCGCCGGCGAGTTCCGCGGCTAATCCTTGATAGGAGCGGCCGATATCGTGATTCCCCTGCGAGGCCACCGGGCTGCCCTTGTCAATTGCAGGTCCGACGACCTGGAAGTTGTTGGGTATCTTCCAGAGTACCTTACAGTTGGTGGCCTTCTCCACATCTTCGTCGGTGAAGCCAGGGATCTTCTTGTACCGGTTGAGCACAATGCGCAGTCGATCGCGTCCCGCTCCTTCCTGCAGGAACGCCTGAATGCGACTGGCGCTCCAGAGGGAAACGACATCGGCCTGCGTAACCAAGAGCGCTGCATTCGAGAGGTCGCAGATCATTTGCATCGTGCCATCCATCCGGCCCGAGCCATCGATCACGACGAAGTGATACTGATTGACCAGCAGGTCGAAGAGACGAGCCAGTTCCGACGCGGTCGGGACTCCGCCGTGCGGTTGCTGAGCGCCAGCCAGCACATGAAGGCCATTGCGATAAGGAGTCATCAGGCCATCGAGGAGCGATCCATCCATGCGATGCAGGTTCTGCAAGGCATCGATCAGCGTAAATTGAGGTCGCAGATTCAGTTGCAGGGCAGTGTGGCCGATGGGAGCGAAATCCACCAGCACCACGCGTCCGTGAGCCTCCTGCAAGGCGACCGCTGTATTCACCGCGGTGGTGGTGGCGCCGGCTCCGCCCTTGGCGTTCAGAAAAGTGAAGACTCGGGCCCGGCTGGAACTGCGCTGCGCGCGGCTCAACGTCGCCGAGAAGCGAGTGAAGGCTTCGACCAAAGCTTCGCGGCTGGCGGCATGATCCAGAAACTCACGCGCGCCGGCTCGCATGGCGGAAACAATGTTCGTGGGCTGACTCATGTCACCCACCGCAAAAATCGTGACTTCGGGAATGCTGGCGTGGATTAGTTCGATAGTACGGATGGCGCGTTGCGGATTCTTGGGATCGATATCCACCAGTACGACTTCGGCGTGCTGATCCTGCAGTTGACGCAACACGGCATCGCCTGGTCCGGGAGGAAACCCGACATGGCTCAATACCGTGCGGGCCAGATTGGTGCTTTCCACCCGGCTATGTAGTACAACGGATTTTTCGCGGTCCTCGGTGAGGAGGGCGACGGCGATCCCGGGCATGACTCGATTCTCAGTGTTCATTGTCATGCTACGAACTTCCAACGCTGGGGCCAAGTGACCTTCGTAATCGAACGGGACGTCATGCGAAGCGGCAGGTCGATCAGCGGGTCTTCAATTCGGGGAAGCATGTCCCGCCAAGCTGCTGGTTTCCTTGATTGTAAGGCAAAGTCGAGCACTTGAAAAGATGGGGCTAAGTTTCGGGGAACGAGATTTCAGAGAACAAGCTTCAGCGCGGTACCAGGCTCGAAGCGCCCCCGGCGACGCCTGCGGCCGAAACTCGCACGAAGTGAGTGATGGGCTCGTCCGGGGGCAAGTACTCGTAGGAATCGAGTTGCACGGCGATTCCGCTTCGCTGACCGGCCTGGATCTGACCGGCTTGGATCTGACCAGGCTGGATATGACCCGCCTGCGCCGCCAAGGCGCGCAATACCCGCCCACGACACCGAACCGGCATGCTTTCCGCCAAAGTGACTTCGGAGGGCATGGTGAAAGTCAACTCCACGACCGCCCCTTCCGAAAGCGCCGTCTCGGCATAAAAAAATATTCCACGGCCACTCAAGTCCTGAGTAAATCCGTGCACAGTCCGTCCCTCGAACTGAACCGCTAACGGCAGGTGCACTTCGAATCGCTGCGCGCCTCGCCGCTCCAGACAATGTTCCAGACGGTTGGGACCTGTGCTCATAATGAAATCCTTCCTGCACCCGGCTGTCTCGGTCCGGTAAATTTTAACTCTAGCGCGGATCGAACCGGCGGGGAAGTTCGAAGTGATGACCAGGCTGTGGAAATCTGGGTGCAATCATAGGTGCAAATAAATGCCTATTACACCGGCGGTGCGCCGAATGATTCCCTAGGTTACGCTCTGCGGCGTTCCAACGGTTGCCGTCATCCCCAAGATGTGAAAAAGTTCTAGAAGAGTGAGTAGCGATCAGTACCAGTGACCAATGATCGAAGAAAAAAATTCCGCCACCCTTGAAGAAGCGGCTGAGAAAGCGGCGCGCCTGCCGAAATGGGCCAGCACCCTGCGTGCCCTGCGCCACCGCAATTTTCAGCTCTTCTTCAGCGGACAACTCATCTCGCTCATCGGCACCTGGATGCAGACCGTGGCCCAGGCATGGCTCGTCTACAGGATGACGGATTCTGCCCTCTTGCTGGGAAGTGTGGGCTTTGCCAGTCAGTTTCCCGTCTTCCTCGTCGCTCCTTTAGGGGGGATAACCGCTGACCGCGTCAATCGCCAGCGACTGGTGATCGCCACCCAAACCGCTTCCCTGATTCTCGCGGGGATTCTCGCTGCGCTCACGTTGTTCCATCTCGTCCACGTGTGGCACATCTTCGTGCTCGCGGCCCTGCTCGGAGTGGTGAACGCATTCGATATTCCCGGCCGCCAGTCCTTCCTAGTCGACATGGTCGGCAAAGAGGATCTGATGAACGCCATCGCCCTGAATTCCTCGATGTTCAATGGCGCGCGCGTCATCGGCCCAGCCATAGCCGGAATTCTGGTGGCGAAAATCGGCGAAGGCTGGTGCTTTGCCGCCAATTCCATCAGCTACATCGCCGTGATCGTTGGCCTGTTGCTGATGCACGTGCACTGCGCCCCGCGTATCAGCAAGCAATCGCCGATTGAAGACATCATCGAAGGTTTTCGCTGGGTCAACCACACCAAGGTCATCCGTGCCCTGCTGTTGCTGCTGGGCCTGGTGAGCCTGGTAGGCATGCCCTACACCGTGCTGATGCCGGTCTTTGCCGACAAAATCCTGCACGGCGGAGCGCGCGGCCTCGGCATCCTGATGGGCGCGACTGGCGTAGGCGCTCTATTCGGCGCCTTGACGTTAGCCGCCAAAACTGGAGTGAAAGGGCTGGGGCGCTGGGTGGCATTCGCTTGTGGAAGCTTCGGCGTCAGCCTGTTTCTTTTTTCGTTCTCGCGTTCCTTCTGGTTGTCAGTTGCGCTCCTGTTGCCCGCCGGTTATTCGATGATGCTGCAGATGGCTTGTTCGAACACGCTGGTCCAGACCATGGTCCCCGACCAACTGCGCGGCCGCGTCATGTCCGTTTATTCGATGATGTTCATGGGCATGGCTCCCTTCGGAGCTTTCTTCGGAGGAGCCTTGGCCCACCGCATCGGCGCGCCCATCACCGTCGCCATGGGAGGAGTGGCCTGCGTCGTTGGTGCGATCTGCTTCGGACGCGCCCTGCCCGAACTCCGTATAGAAGCCCGCCGCCTAATCATCGCCCAGGGATTGGCCGCAGGCGAACCCGAGCAGGAACTGAACGCGCAGCCAGTGGAAGAAACTTAGTTTGTTGTGTGGCGACGGGGCTTTGCCCCGTCGAAGCGGGCGAAGCCCCGCTGTCGCACTGCCTATCTAGTTGGCTTCTAATTATCTGGTTGCTTCAGCAAAGCACCAGATGTTGCGCAAAGACTGAATCGGCGCCCCTAGAGCTTGCGGTTTGCTTAAGCAACCAGATAATTAGAAGTTGGCTAACCCGCGCTGCCGCAGAAACTCTTTCACCACCGCAGCCGCGTCGCGATGTTCGCCATCCACCGCATAATTCAATCGCCGCATGTCTTCGTCGGAGATCGCCCCCGCCAGCGCGCCCGGCGCCGCTCCCGCCTCAGGATGGTTCTTAAGCATTTCTCCGCGCATGATCGCTACCGCTTCATACGGTGGAAAATAATGATGGTCGTCCTCCAGCACAACGAAGTCGAGGGCCGGAATCAATCCATCGGTGTTGTTGCCGGCAATGAGATCGACTTGACGATCTTTGAGGGCGCGCGTGAGCAGCCCCAGATCCATGATGCGCGGCGCCTCCGCGAAGCGCAGGCCGTAGCTTGCGACCAGGCCCTTGTAGCCGTCCGGACGCTCCATGAACTCGTACCCGAAACCGGCGCGCCATTGCGGCGTAAACGCTGCCGCCTCGGACAGCGTCTTCAGGTGCAACCGGCGCGCGTCCTCACCGCGGATCACCATGGCGAAGGTGTCGTCAAATCCGAGAGGTGGTCCCACGGTGAGGCCGAACTTCATTTCGTAGCCCTGCTTCACGCGTCGATAAACTTCGAGCTTGTCGCCGCTCGGTGTTTCTTTGAGAACCGCCGTCAGGGCCGTGCCCGTATATTCCGGGTAGATGTCGATTCGTCCGGCGAGGATCGCTTGCTGGCAGATGAACGTACCAGCCAGATAGAAACGACGCTCCACGGGCAGATGAGTCCGGGCTTCAATGATTTGAGCGAACAGTTCTCCCAGAATGAGCTGCTCGGTGAAATTCTTCGATCCCACCACAATCCGATCCGCATGCCGCTCACAACCCGCGACCGGCAGAAGCAGGAAGACGAGCAACAGCAATAGCGATTTAAAGATGACTTGTTTCGTGCGGGCGTAGAGGAAATCAATCGTCAATGATCCATCTCGTTACGATTTCGAATGCAGCGAGCCAAGCCGTCGCTCCAGTCGTCCGAGCACAAAGTCGGCGAAGAGCGCCAGCAGCGCCGCTGGAACGGCTCCCGCCAGAATCACTTGGTTGTTCACCATGGCCAATCCACGGAAAATGAATTCTCCCAGTCCGCCCGCGCCGATCGCGGCGGCAATCGTTGCCAGCCCAATGGAGACCACGGTAGCGATTCGCAGCCCGGCCACAATCACGCCCGAGGCCAGTGGCAACTCCACCTGGAAAAGCAATTGCTGGTCGGTCAATCCCATGGCGCGACCGGCCTCGACCACCGCCGGATCGACGTTGCGAATGCCCGCATAAGTATTGCGAATCAGCGGCAGCAGCGCATAGAGCGCCAGCGCCAGGATGGCAAGCCGTCCTGCGCGTTCTCCAATCCACGGCGCTGGAAGAAGAAAGCCAAACAAGGCAAGGCTGGGGATAGTCTGGATGATATTCGCGCCACCAAGCACCGGCTTGCTGAGCTGCGGAACGCGCGTGATCAGGATGCCGAGCGGAATCCCGACGAGCGCCGCGAAAAGTGTGGCCACGCCAGCCAACGTGATGTGCTCCAGCGTGAGAACGAGCACCTGCTGGCGATTCGCCATCATGAACTGCAAGAAATTCATGCCGATAACCTCGTGATACGTTGTTAATTGCTGTTGCTAATTATGTCGTCAACTATTCCGGCAATCCGGAGAACGCTTCCACGTATGCTCGCACGAGTGGATCTTCGGAGCGCGAAAACTCCGCGACTGGAAGGTCCACGATGAGTCGGCCTGCTTCCATCAGCGCGATGCGATCGGCCAGCAGCAAGGCCTCCCGCAGATCGTGGGTAACAAAGATCACCGCTTTCCGCATCCGCTGCTGCAGCGTGCGAAACTCTTTCTGCATTTCCGATCGTGTGATGGGATCGAGCGCTCCGAACGCCTCGTCAAGAATCAGAATGGGAGGATCGGCCGCGAGCGCCCGCGCGACTCCCACTCGTTGCCGCTGCCCTCCGGAAAGTTGGCCGGGATATCGCGATGCCAGATCCGCATTCAGCCCAACTGTTGCCAGGGACTCGCGCACTCGGGCTTCGACGCGGTCCCGCGGCCAGTTTTCAATCCGCGGCACCAGCGCGATGTTGCGCTCGACGGTGAAGTGCGGAAAGAGGCCGCCGTCCTGAATGACATACCCGATGCTTCGCCGCAACCGGATTGGGTCCCACTCGGCAGTCCGGCGCCCGTTGACTCGCACCTCGCCTGAAGTAGGCAGCAGTAGCCGGTTGATCAGCTTCAGAGTCGTCGTCTTCCCCGAGCCGCTGCGCCCCAGCAGCACCAGGGTTTCACCCTGCTTCACGGAGAGCACCAGATCCTGCAGCAGCGGACGTCCGTTCAGGCGAAAGGAAGCACGATCGAATTCGATAGCCGGTCCTGCGAAGGTCGATGCGTGGCTGGGAGGAGCAGTCATGTTTGCTCGTGTGGGGACGGGCGCCCTCGCCCGTCCAAGCCGAGCGAAGCTCGGCAGCTGCGCGCGGCTACCGAAACTCTCAAATTGCTATGAGCGTGTTGTACTACCGCGTAACCGACCCTATCTTATACGCGCCGTCGGGCAACCCCGTAACTCGTATTCCACCGTGCCCTTTGTGCCGGATGTTGAGACCGATCAGCAGCGCAGTGATTTGCTCGACGATGCGAGCGTTCTCAAGCTTGCCGCCGTCAATGGCTCGCACGCCGGTGATTTTTGCTGCGAGTTCCATGGCGACCTGCGTGGCATTCGGATCGTCGCTGCACACGATCACGTCGCAATCGATATCTTCGTCGCCGTTGAGCTGTTCTGCTGACACGTTCTGGAATGCCGCCGCGACCGAAACGCCCTTTGGAACCAGCTCAGCCATCTGTTGCGCGGCCGAGCCTTGCCATACCCCAATGGTGCGGCTGGCGCGTCCGCCGACGCTCGCAGCCAAAGGAACGGTGGCGTCAATCACGATGCTGCCCAGACGGATTGCAGGCTTCAATTGCTTGAGCAGCGTTGCCTGCCCTTCGAATGGCACGGTGAGTACCAGCCGATCGCTGGCGGCGCACGCTGCCGAATTCTCCATTCCGGAAACCTGAGCGTTGGCGCCTACCCGGCTACGGATCGCGTCAGCCGTCTGTTGGGCACGAGCAGCATCGCGCGAGCCGATGATGACGGTCTCTCCCGCGCGCGCCCAGCGCAGCGCAAGGCCTGTGCCAGCGGGGCCGGTGCCGCCGATGACGGCGATGGCGCGGCCGATGCCGGCTTTCATTTGATCTTTCATAAGAACTCCGCCACCGGCCCGTGTTCACAGGAAACTTCGGAAGAGACTGATTCGACGGGCAGTTTGATTTTCATCCGCGAATATTTTGTGTTGCGCTCCGCTGGAATGCGCCCAATCTCCAGAATCAATGCCTGGAAATCTTCGGGACTGGTGTACTGGCCCGCAGTGGCTCCGGCTTCACGCGAGATATTTTCTTCCATCAGCGTGCCGCCGTAATCGTTGGCTCCGGCGTGCAGGCAAAGCTGCGAGAGTTTACGGTTCAGCTTCACCCACGAGACCTGGATGTTATGAATCGAACCGGCGAGCAGGATTCTGGCGAGGGCATGAATCTTGAGGTGTTCGGCGAGCGTTGGTCCCGAGCGCGCCAGTCCCTGCTGGAACAAGAGCGTGTTCTGGTGGACAAAGCCCAGCGGCACGAACTCGGTGAAGCCGCCGGTTTCAGCCTGAATCAGCCGGAACAGAGACAACTGTCGCACCCAATGGTCGGGAGTTTCCATGTGCCCGTACATCAGCGTCGAAGTGCTCGTGATTCCACAGGCGTGTGCGGTGCGGATCACTTCTTGCCATTGAGCTGACGACAGTTTGTTGCGCGACAATACGTGACGCACTTCGTCATCCAGAATCTCAGCCGCCGTTCCCGGCAGCGTGTCCAGTCCGTTATCGCGCAGCATCATAAGATAGTCGCGCAGCGTCATGCCGGTCAGTTCCACGCCGTAGACAATCTCCATTGGAGAGAACGCGTGGATGTGCATACTGGGAACGGCATTCTTTACCGCGCGCAGAATGTCGCGGTAGTAAAACGGCCGCAGACCGTGCGGCAGCCCGCCTTGAATGCAGACTTCGGTGGCGCCCAGTTCCCACGCCTCTTTACTTTTGCGCCCCATGTCTTCGAGCGAATGGAAGTAGGAATCGGCCTCGCGCGGCCCGCGACTGAACGCGCAGAATTTGCAGCCCACGAAACAGATGTTGGTGAAATTGATATTGCGGTTTACCACGTAGCTGACGAGGTTGCCAACGAGGTCGCGCCGAAGCGTGTCCGCAGCCACCAGCAGCGCGAGCAAATCGGCATCGTTGCAGTTTGGCCCATCGCAGTTCGCCAGGACATAGCGTTCTTCGTCGGTCAGGCATGCTCCGTCTTGCGTTTCGAGCACCCGCTCCAACGCGCTGCGAATTGTTCCAGACGCTTGCGGCACGATTTCGTCCCACGTCAGTGCGGGGAAGTGCTCGAGTTTTGAGGCTTGCCGTACCATAACATTCTCCTGTCAGCCTGGGATAAAACTCAACTTAAGTCCGGCGCCTAAAGGCGCACTCCTAACGCAGCATTTACTGCATCGCTAAAGCGATGCCCTGATACGAATCGACCTTGTACCTCGAGCTACTATCGAAAAAGGTCGTTCTTCGCCGGCCGGATCAACTCCCGCGCCCCGCCGCCTCGCCGGTTTTCGCGGCAGTAACAATAGCCGCGAATGATGCACGCTGGAGTGCCAGCCAGCTTGCCGCACACCAGCCCCGCCGCACAAGCCAGTTCGTCGGCAACCGCGTCCACCGTTGCATGCAGCGAGTAGCCGTGCGCATCGCGCTGTCTGCGGTAGTCGACGAGAGGCCGCATTCCCGCAACGCCAATCGCCACCTCCGTCAAGCCTTCCCGCCACGGACGCCCGAAACTATCGCTGACGATGACCGCGATCTCGATCCCCAGCTGCTTCTTCAACTGCCGCCGCAGCTTTGCTGCGGAAAGATCCGGATCCGCCGGCAACAACACCGCGTGCCGCCCACCATCCACGTTCGACACATCCACGCCGCTGTTCGCGCAAACGAACCCGTGCCGCGTCTCGGTGACCAGCACGCCGCGCTTTCGCCGCACGATTCGACGACTCTCGCGCATCGCCAATTCCGTGACGCGTGCGTCCAGCCCGTAGCGTCGAGCCCAAAACTGTGAAGCCGCCGAGGGCCGGATCTCATCAAGCGCCACCAGCGCGCCCTCCGCCTTGGAAACAACTTTGTGTTTCACCACCAGGATGTCGCCATCCAGCAGACGCAGCCTCAAGCTTCGCATCGCCGCCAGCAATCGCGCACACAGCGATTCTCCGGCGCGAATTTCTCCCCTGACAGCGACCGGCAAAATGCAAACTTCGCCATCTGCGCGCTTACTCGCGTGCCCGGCGATGCTGGACCTTCTAAACCTGGGCATGCCAGGCCATACTCCGGCTGCCGAGGTTCCAGCTTCGCACCAGCTTCTGCGATCGCCTTTCTCCGTTGGCAGCTGCGAGTTCGCGGAGATCTTCGGGACGATCGACATCCCGCGCAATCCCCGGCAGTTCGAGCACAATACAAGGCAGGCCGGTTGCTTTTGCCGCAGCCATGTGCGGCAAGAAACTGTCGTTCCCGAAGCGCAGCGGGAACAGATCACCCGGAGATCGCCAGGCTGCATTGGTGCCGCGTCTGGCCGCGTCGGGCACGAGCACGGCGCCACCTTGAGAGCGTGGAGCGCTATCCACGATCTTCTGAAGCTCTGAACCGGCGATCAAAGGAATATCTGCCGGAACCACCAGCGTGCTGTCAGCTCCGCGCTCTCGGCTAAGCGCCGTTGCCATTTCGATGGCGCTGGTCTCTCCGGAGTTGTCGTCGGCGACGACTTCGAAATTGAAACGCAACGCCAAGTCTCGCGCAAACGAATCACTCGTTACCACCGCAACTTGAGGCCGGCTCTGCCAGTGCGCCAGCGCTTGCAGTACGTCCTCGCACATCGCTTGCGCCAGCGTGAAACGTTCTTCCGGACTCAGAACAGAAGACAGCCTCTGCTTGGCATCGGCGAGGTTTTTTACGGGAACCAGAATCATGCGTGCTCCACCGCGCCCTGAGGCGACGGGGGTTGCTTGGCCGCGCCCAGCACGCTCTTTGCCAGCGCGACCCTGTCTTCATTCTTGCGCATGATGGTCGGGGTGCAATGCACACGCATCCCAGTTTTGCGCAACTCTTCCGCGGCCGCAGCGTCTTCGGAATCGACCACCAGTAGGTCAAGGAAGTCGTGATAGAAGTCGGCAACGCCTGCAATCGAAACAGGCAAGCCCTGCGCTGCCATGAGGATTCCCGCGGGCCCTGAGACGGGAGCTCCTCCCACAATCGGGCTCACGGCCACAATGCGGGAGCGGCTTTCGCGAAGCGCTTCGCGAATTCCCGGCACGGCGAGAATCGGCGCGATACTGGTCACCGGATTACTCGGCGCGAGTAGCACAAGGTCTGCCGAACGGATCGCTTCGATCACTCCCGGACCCGGCTCCGCATCCGATGCTCCAGCGAATCGAACCGATTCCACCGGATCCTGGTACCAGCGCTCGACGAAATATTCTTCAAAGCTCAATTCTCCCACTGGCGTCAGGACTCGTGTCTCCACGCGCGAGTTGCTCATCGGCAGAATCCGCGTCCTGATGCCAAGCCGGGTCGCAATCTCGGCGGTGGCTTCACTGAGAGTTTTGCCATCGGCCAGCAGCTTCGAACGAAAGATGTGTGTGGCCAAGTCACGATCGCCGGCGTGAAACCATATTGGTTGTCCCAACTGCCCCATGGCATTCAAGCAAAAAAAAGTGTCGCCCTTTACGCCCCAGCCGCGCTCCTGGCTGAGTTTCCCGGCCAGCATGTAAGTGATGGAATCCAGGTCGGGCGAAGCGTACAACCCCCACCACAGCAAGTCGTCCCCGGTATTCACGATGATTGTCAGTTCATCCAGACGAACGATCTGCCGCAGTCCATCGACAAACTTGGCGCCACCGGTGCCGCCGGTCAGTACGGTGATCATGCCGTCCTCTTCCTTTGATTTTGAGCGTAGCCCTCGGCATCAGCGGCGGAGCTTAGGCGCTCGTCCAGCAAATTGCTGTGGGTCGCTGCTTGTTTTGCGAATTCAGGATAAACCGGCAGCCGTTGGCGCAACTCAAATCCTTTTGTCTCGGTCCGCTCTTGCAACTCTTCCAGATGCGGCCACGGCTTTTCCGGATTGATGAAATCCGGCGTCAGCGGCGAAACTCCGCCCCAGTCGTTGATGCCGCCATCGAGCAGATCGGCATAGTGGGGGTCGGAAAGATTCGGCGGCGCTTGAATATTCATCTTCGGCATCAGCAGACGCGCCACGGCCAGAGTGCGCAGCACTTCCTCGCGGTCCGGTTCGGGACATTGTGCCATCGTCGTTCCACTCTTGGCGCGGAAATTTTGCACGATCACTTCCTGAATATGGCCATACCTCGCATGCAAGTCGCGGATCGCGATCAGCGAATCCACGCGCTCTTCCAGTGTCTCGCCAATACCAATCAGAATTCCGGTGGTGAAAGGAATCTTCCGCCGCCCCGCATCCTCAATCACTCGCAGGCGCTTCGCCGGCTCTTTGTCAGGAGCATTGTCGTGCGCGGCATTTTTCGCGAGCAGCCGCGAGCTGGTTGTTTCCAGCATGAGCCCCATGCTGGGCGCCACGGCGGACAGGCGTTCCAGCCATTCCGCGGTCATTAATCCAGGATTCGGATGCGGCAGCAGGCTCGATTCGAGCATCACCTTCTCGCACATCGCCTCCAGATAATGGAGCGTGGATTTGTATCCCAGGCGCCGCATCGTATCGCGCATCTGGGGAAAAAGCAGTTCCGGCTTGTCTCCCAGGCTGAATAAAGCCTCGGTACATCCCATGCGCTCGCCCGCGCGCACTACTTCCATCACCTCGTCCGGCGTCATGGTGTGCGCGCCGGGCTCGCCGGGATCGCGCCGGAAGGTGCAATAGCCACAGTAGTCGCGGCAAAGATTCGTCAGGGGAAGAAACACTTTGCGCGAATAGGTGATGACTCCTGGCTTGAATCTGGCACGGGCTAGCTGTGCTGCCGCGAGCAGGGAAGGCAGCACGTCGCCGGTCGCTTCGAGCAGCCGGCAAGCTGTCTCGCGAGAGATCGGCTCTGCGCCGGCGTTCGTCAGCTCAGCAGCCGTCGTGGCGAGCGCATCTGGAAGAAAGGTCGCCATAGGACCAAGTTATCACCACAAGGGGGCACAGAGGAGCACAGAGGACTACTCCTCTTTTTCCTTCGTGTTCCTCCGTGTCCCCTGTGGTTAAAGCCTTTACTTTCCCATCACCAGCTTTGCAATAGTTGCCAGCTGCATGTTCGACGTGCCTTCGTAGATTTTTCCGATCTTCGCATCGCGCCAATATTTTTCGACGGGATAATCTTTCGTAAAACCATATCCACCATAGATTTCGATGGCCAGCGAAGTCACTCGCTCGGCCACTTGGGAGGTGAACAGCTTGGTCATGGCGGCTTCTTTCACAAAATTTACGCCGGCGTCTTTCATGCGCGCTGCGTTATAAACCATCAGCCGCGCCGCTTCGATTTCGGTTGCCATCTGTGCGACCTGGAATTGTATCCCCTGAAATTCTGAAATCGGCTTGCCGAATGCCGATCGCTCCTGCGCGTACTTGGTGGCATATTCCCACGCGCCTCGCGCTACGCCCAACATTTGCGCGCCAATTCCGATGCGGCCTTCGTTCAGCGTCTCAATTGCGATCTTGTATCCCTTGCCGACCTCGCCGAGCACGTTATCTTTGGGCACGCGGCAATCTTCCAGAATCAGTTCGCAGGTTGACGAAGCCCGAATCCCCAGCTTGTCTTCTTTCTTGCCAACCGTGAACCCTGGGAAGCTCTTCTCGATCAGAAACGCCGTGATCCCCTTGTAGCCCTTGGACGCATCAACAGTGGCAAACAGAATGAACAGTCCAGCCTCTTTGCCATTCGTGATCCAGAGCTTCCGTCCGTTAAGGACGAAATCACTCCCTTTGAGCTCAGCCTTCGTTTGCAATGCGAACGCGTCCGATCCCGATCCCGCCTCGCTCAACGCATAGGCGCCCACCGTGTCCGCAGCCAGCTTTGGCAGATAACGCTTCTTCTGGTCTTCGCTTGCCCAGCGTAGAATGGCATTCGCCACCAGCGTGTTCTGCACGTCCACGATCACGCCGGCTGAAGCATCGGCTCGCGAAAATTCTTCTACGGCCAAGATTGCTTCAAAAAACTTGCCGCCGGCGCCACCGTACTGCTCCGGAATCTCGATCCCCATCAGCCCCAACTGAAAGAACTGGTCGATCAGGCCGTGATCGAACACCGCTTTTTCGTCCATCTCTTTGGCCAGGCGACGAATTTTGTCCTCGGCAAACTGGCGGACGCTATCGCGGAACAGAATCTCGTCCTCCGTAAGGGTGGTGAGTGGCGCGGGATTCGAGAGCTGCAAAGTTTCCGGCATGGAGACACCTCGTAGTAGAGACGCGGCTTGCGGCGTCCGGGAAGGATGGCGAACTGGAAATTGTAGCAGCAGAAGGCGGTCGGACCGGTGACCGCTCGGTTGGTTCGATGCGGCGGCGGTGCGAACCGGGCGGAGCTTCGCTCCGCTGGGCGGGTGGGACACCCGCCAATACACGAGAATTTTTATTTGGGCATCAGTTCGGCCACCGTCAGTTCGTCGGCCTTTCGTAGCTCTGGGAACAGCCACGCCCAGGTGACGATCACTAGCAGGGTTCCGACTCCTCCGAGGACCACGGCGGGAACCGTGCCGAACCATTGCGCGGTTAGCCCGGACTCGAACTCGCCTAATTCATTGGACACTCCGATGAAGAGCATGTCTACGGCATTGACGCGGCCGCGCATCTGGTCGGGAGTTGCGACTTGGATCAGGGTTGCGCGGATGATCACGCTTACCATGTCGGCGGCGCCGGTCAGGAATAACGCGACCAGCGAGAGGATCAGGCTGTGCGAAACGCCGAAGACGATGGTAAACACGCCGAAAGCGGCTACAGCGACGAGCATGGTCAGGCCGGCGCGGCGTCGAATGGGGAGGTGCGCCACAACCATCGCCATCAGAGCGGCACCCACTCCGGGAGCGCTGCGCAGCAAGCCGAGTCCCCACGGGCCGGTGTTCAGTATGGTGCTGGCGTAGATGGGTAGCAACGATACCGCTCCGCCCAGCAGGACGGCGAACATGTCGAGCGAGAGCGAACCCAAGATCAGCTTCTTCCCCCACATAAAACGCAAACCCGCGAGCACAGTGCGCAGGCTAACGGGCTCTTTCTCTGCGAGTTCTTTTTCCGGCGACGTGGGCAGAGGGTGAATTCGCAAAGTGAAGATGGTCGAGAGGATGGACACAGTTACGGCGATGGCATAGACCGCCTCAGGGCCGCGAAATGCGGCGTAGGCGATTCCTCCGATGGCCGGGCCGGCGATGGTTGCGATTTGAAAGGTGCTGGCGTTCCAAGCGACTGCGTTCGCGAAGTTTTCTTCGGGGACGAGGTGCGGCAGGATGGCTCGGCTCACAGGAAAGCTGAAAGACCGGAAGGTCCCGACCAGGACCAGAACGATGTAGATCGCGTGCACCGAGTGCGGAGCGCGCCAACTGATGGCGAGCAGAAGGGCAGAGCACAGACCGTAGCCGGCGTAGCACGCCATCAGCAACTTGCGGCGGTCGAAGCGATCGGCGGCGTGTCCGGCGAAAAGAAACAGCACGAAGCCCGGCAGAAACTGGGCCAGGCCGACGTACCCGAGATCGAGCGGGCGCTTGGTGATTTCGTATACCTGCCACCCCACGGCGACGGACTGCATTTCGAGCGCGACGACGATGAAAAAGCGCGCGAATGTATAGGAGACAAAGTTGGGATAGTTGAAGGCGACTCGCCCGGCAAGGCGGGGGTCTTTCGTCGTGAGCATTCTTTAATTACTTTGCCACAGAATCGAAATCTCAAAGGGAGACGGCGCCGCGGCTGGACGGCCGACGGCGGCCGTCCCCCACGCGAGCAGTTGCCGCGGAATCAGCGGCGGTTGACGAGCGAGGCCACGTAGCCTGCGCCGAATCCGTTATCGATGTTTACAACGCTGACGTTTGAGGCGCAGGAGTTCATCATTCCGAGCAAGGCGGCCAGACCCTCGAAGGCTGCACCGTAACCTACGCTGGTGGGAACGGCAATCACCGGGACTCCTACCAGGCCGCCGACTACGCTGGGCAGAGCGCCTTCCATGCCGGCGCAGACCACGATCACACGCGCCTTGGCAAGCGCTCCGCGATGAGCCAGCAGGCGGTGAACGCCGGCTACTCCTACGTCGTAGATGCGCTGCACATCGTTGCCCATCAGTTCGGCGGTGACGACTGCTTCTTCGGCGACTGGGATGTCGCTGGTTCCCGCCGACACGACCACGATTACGCCCTTGCCGTGCTTCTTGCGGTCGCGCTTGAGCACGACGGCGCGCGCCAGGGGACGATACTCTGCGCGCGGCATGGCATCGGCGACCGCGGCATACTGTTCTTCGGTGGCTCGCGTCGCCAGCACGTTGCCGCCGTGGGCTGCCAGACGGGTGAATATTTCTGCGATCTGGCGCGGCGTTTTGCCTTGGGCGAAAATCACCTCGGGCATGCCCTGCCGCAGGGCGCGATGATGGTCGAGCTTGGCGAAACCTAGATCCTCAAAGGGCAGGTGACGGAGGCGCTCCACGGCATTGTCGGGGGAGAGTTTACCGCTGCGAACCTGAGCGAACAGTTTTTTCAGCTTTTCGGCGTTCATGGATTGCAGGAGTTATTGTAGATGGCGGCGGTCGGGTTTGGCTTGGCGAGAGCTTTAACCACAGGGAGCACAGAGGATCACTGAGAGGGACATAGGGGAAAACAGGGATCCGGGACGTTGACGTAGCCATGAAGTAATGTCCTTTCAGTAACTTGGGCAGATTACTCCAGAGGTTCTACGTCCTTTGGAGAGGTTGCCACTGTCTTCGGCACGCCCTATACTGGCGTTACTCTGGTTCTGGATTCTCTGACAGGTGCTTGGGTAGGTGGGCCCTAAAGTAAGTGTGTCTTTTGGCCGATCTTCGTTTGATCGACCGATTTGGTCGACTGAACCCGTATGCATAGACGCCTGCAAATCGCGCTGATGGCCAGCTTAACCGCGACCTCCTTTCTTGTCACACTTTTCCCGGCAATGCCGGCGCGCGCGCAGTCGATTTCCGAGCCGGTCGTGCGGGCGGGAGCGATTACTCCGACTACCGACGAATCCGGCCGCAGGATCTATGTTAACGAGGATAAGGTTAACGGGGATGCGCCTTCCACCTCTGCGAAAGCGGAGGCTTCGACGCCGGCACGATCTCCACTGGTTTACTGGAGTTCGACCGAACACCGCTTCAAGCCGGTGCCGACCAGCGGAGCTGTGATGCGGGCCGCGCGTTCGGCGGCTTCGGAAGTCAATACCTACCTCGACGGCAAAGCGCAGACCCACCAGATTCTCAACCGTGCTTTTACCCAGGAAGACATCGACGCTGCCATTGAACAGGCGGCCACGCGGCACAATGTGGATCCGAGTCTGGTGCGCTCGGTGGTCAAGGTGGAATCGGATTTCAATCCCAATGCGGTTTCGCGCAAAGGCGCCATGGGGCTGATGCAGCTGATGCCCTCGACGGCGCGTTCGCTCAAAGTTTCCAATCCTTTTGATCCGGCACAGAACATCGATGCCGGAGTTCGGCATCTAAGGACACTGTTGGATAACTACGGCGGCAATGTTCAGCTAAGTCTTGCGGCCTATAACGCTGGTATGGGAGCCGTGTCACGCAGTGCCGGCGTTCCGCATTTCAGGGAAACGCAGAACTACGTCCGTCGGATCACGAACTTGTACAACGGTGGTAGCGAAACGATGTTCGGCAACCCGGCGCACGAACCGGTCCACGTGCAGCGGGATGCTCGGGGCGTGCTCTACGTCAGCAACACGGAATAGACGGCTTCTCGTGTGGTAGCGGTGAGCGTCGTAACATAATCAAAACAGCGGATAGTGTCCAGCAACTTTACAATGTGGATTGGGTTGTTACCTTGATAGAAGCGAAAGACCTCGGGCATTCCGGCCCGAGGAGCAAGTCAGGATGACAGGCCAGATTTAGAACTGCTTGATTTGTTGCAGGAAGTTTAGTGAAGACCCAGGCTTCTACGACCCTAACTCGAGGCGGCCGCGCCTTTCGCCTCGGCGCAGTGCTGTTGCTCGTCCTGCTGCCGTTGGTTTCCGCCTCAGCGCGCGTCCACCACAACGACTCCTGGGCCCGTCAGGAATTCGCCAAGGCGGAGCGCATGCGGGAGGCTCTCAATGGCCGTCCGGTGGGAGAGCGCACTCGCCACGAATACCAGCGCGTGATCGACTCGTACCGCCGCGTTTACTTCGGCTCTCCGACCTCGTCGAAAGCGGATCCGAGCGTGGTGGCGACCGCCGAACTTATGGTCGAGATGGGCCGGCGCTTTGACGACAACAAAATCCTGCGCGACGCCGTCGAACAATACCGTTTCCTGCGCAAGGAATATCCCGGCAGCAAGTACCGCTTCGACGCCCTGTTCACGATCGGCGAGATCTACAAGGATGATCTCAACGATCCCGAAGAGGCGCGCACGACCTTCGAAAACTTTCTTCATCGGTATCCGCGCAACCGTCTGGCCGACGACGCCCGCGCGGCAGTGAAGGAAATTGATGCCGAGGCCGACGCGATGGAGCACTCGGCGCAGCGGGCGACGCGCCAGCCGCGGTCGTCCTCGTCATCATCATCTAGCGTCACTGCCGGTAGTGTAGGTGCTAGCGCCAACGCCAATTCCGACGACACTGCCCCATCCGCCAATGACGCCAGCGCCCGTCGCAGCGCGTTGCCGCGCGTTACCGGGGTTCGCCATTGGTCCACGCCCGACTACACTCGCGTCGCCATTGACGTCGAGCAGGAAGTAACGTTCGCCTCGCAGCGCATCTCGCATCCCGACCGTATTTTTTTCGACCTGCACGATACCAAGCTGGCTTCGACCCTGGTTGGGAAGACCTTCGACGTCGACGATGGCTTCCTGAAGAAAATTCGTGTTGCTGAATTTCAGCCGGGGCGTACGCGGATTGTGCTGGAAGTGGACGACCTCGCAAGCTACGACGCTTTCCTGCTGCCAGACCCGTACCGGCTCATCATTGATGTCCACGGGAAGGATATCCACGGAAAGCAGGACCGGACGACGGTGATTACCAAGACGGAGATAGCCACGACGGCGTCCCAGGAATCGGACGACGATTCTAACGAGCCGGCAGCGTCGTCGAGCGGAGACTCGAAATCTGATAGGCAGAAAGGGCAGCAGGGGTCCGACAAAGGTGCGATTGGTTCTCGGAAACCGGGGCCAGTCGAAACCGATTTGCCCGCCGAGGATGCCGGCGCGGATTCGAAACCCGACTCCGCTAAGCCAGCGAACGGCATTGGAGTGATCAAGACCACGGTTGCGGTCAAGGGGTCCGACCGCAGGATCCCGAAGACGATCGTCGAGGCGGACGACAGCGTCCCGACGACGGTTTCCAAGCTGGAGCACGAGAAGATTCGCCCCGAAACGACAGGCGAGGCCACCGATGTTTCGGGTGCGGACGAAGCGAAGCCGGGGAAATCGGATTCGCGTTCGTCGTCATCATTATCATCATCATCCTTATCTTCTTCTTCTACGCCGCGCCGGAAAAAGGCGCGATCGTCCACAGCCACGGCCGCATCCGCTCCTGATACTGCGGATCTTCAAACTGAGTCCCGTGAAGCGACCCGCGAGGCGCGTCCTACCGCCTCCGGCGACCGGTCTTTGACGCGCGCGCTCGGCCTCAAGATTGGCAAGATCGTCATTGACGCCGGCCACGGCGGCCATGACACCGGCACGATTGGTCCGAACGGCCTGCTCGAGAAGGACGTGGTGCTCGACGTAGCCAAGCGTCTCGGCCGTTTGCTCGAATCCCGGCTCGGCGCCGAAGTGATTTACACGCGCCAGGACGACACCTTCATTCCACTCGAAACCCGCACCGCGATTGCAAACCGGGAGCGGGCGGATTTGTTCATCTCGATCCACGCTAACTCGAGCCACGATTCTGATGCGCGCGGGGTCGAAACCTACTATCTGAATTTCACCTCATCGCCGGAAGCGCTGGAGGTTGCCGCGCGCGAAAACGCGGTATCGGAGAAATCGATCCACGAGCTGCAGGATCTGGTGAAGAAAATTGCGCTGAAAGACAAAATCGATGAATCGCGCGAGTTTGCCGGCGATGTGCAGGAATCGCTCTACGGAGGGCTGGCCCTGAACAACGCCGGCATCCGCAATCGCGGCATCAAGAAGGCGCCGTTCATTGTGCTGATCGGAGCGAATATGCCTTCGATCCTGGCAGAGATTTCGTTCGTGTCGAATCCCACCGACGAACGCAAGCTGGAAACCTCGGAGCACCGGCAGCGCATCGCCGAGTCGCTCTATCGGGGTGTCTCCAAGTACGTCAACGGCTTGAGCGGCGTGAAAGTGGCGAGCAAGATCGACAAACCCGAAGGGCAATGAACCGACGGACGCCTGTGGGCAGCCCCTAAAGGGGCGTCGGAGTTCGAAGGGGCTTACGGTGTCGCAAAAAGCGATACCCTGATACGAATCACACTTGCGGTATCAGTAAAGCGATAGCGGATGCGAATCCCGTGGCATCACATTTGCCTCCGTGACATTGGTAATGTTTTGACAGTGTTTTCGATGGCGGAAACGAGCCCGCGCGCGCTATCGTTGCGCAGTCTATGCTCAACAAGGCGGGGATGCGGAGCGGAAGCACCATCACGAAGGCGGCGGTCTGCTGTCTTCTGGTTACGCTGTGCGCGTTCGCGCAAACCTCCAAAGAAGGCTCTGTCCGCGGAAGCCGCAAACTGGTGGCGCTCGAACGTATGTGGAACCAAGCCCAGGTTGTCCGTGATTCCGCTGCCATCGCAAGCATGATCGGCGACAAGTTCGTCAATACCGAATGGGATGGAGAAGTCAGCGATCGAGGGAAGTTCCTGGCGGATTTCGCGGACCCTAAGTTTCAACCCAGCATCATGAGCATCCAGGACGTGAAAGTGGAGATGTACTCCACTACGGCGATAGTAACGGGCGTTTATCATACGAAAGGCACCTACGGCGCCAAGCCGTATGAGCATTTCGGGCGCTTTACCGATACCTGGATTTTTCAGGATGGCAAGTGGCAGTGCGTGGCCAGTCATACCAGCCTCATGAAAGAAGTAGTTCCTCGAGACTCCCTACTCCCACCTTCCACGCAATCCAGCACGATTAGTGAGCCACTTGGACCGCAACCCGACTCTGCGAGCTCGCACGGTTTTCGAACCAGCGGATCATCTTCTCACTAAACTCGTCAGGACTGGTGCCGATTGCGCCGCAGTGATCCGTATTGGGAACTTCCCACAGGGAGACGGCGGGATTACGAGCCGCGATCAACCGGGAATGTCCCACGGGGATGTTGCTATCGGTTTGCCCGTGGATCAGAAAGACGGGAGTCTTAGTCTCGGCCACGACGCTCTCGGGAGAAACCCGTTCGAAGTCCAGCTTGTATCTCCATCTGGCGTAAACAAACGAAAACTCGATAATCGGGCGCAGCAACGTGCGTCCGAGCCATGGGCGCGTGTGGAAGAATTGGCCAACACGGTCGTAGCCAATCTCGCGAAAGCTGGCAAAGGGCGATTCAGCTGCAACCTCGCAGAAGCGAGTTTCATATCGTACCAACTGCAACAGCAGCGCCGCGCCCGTAGACTCACCCAAACCGAAGGCGCACTCGGGGTGGTCGTTCTGTTCCAGCCAATCCAACCACCGATGGATGTCCTCCGATTCCAGCAGCCCAAACGTAGCGAGATCGCCGCCACTGGTTCCGTGCGCCCGCGCGTCCGGCATAAGGACGCTGAAGGCGCGGCTCAGAAGTAACTCCGCATAGCTGGTCATTCCGAAGCGATTGTCGGCGAGACCGTGCAGCAGGATCACAGCGTTCCCGTTACCGTTGCCTGGACGAATGCTCCAGGCACGCAGGGTCGCTCCGTCGCGTGCGGGGATCGCGACGTCGGTCAGTTCGGAGTCATGGCGGCGTGCCATTTCGCGGGCTCGCATTTCATCTCTGGGAGACTCGAGGTGTCGGCCGGGATGCAGCGTTACCTCGGCCAGGAACACCCCTGTCATTGCTGAGAGAATCAGAAACCCCAGAAGGCCGATGACGGTAATTCTTTGGAGAAACTTGGTTCCCATCTGCAGACGGTACGCAATTGCCCGGGAACCTTCCATCCCGCCCCCGGTGGAAACTTTCCTGGACTGCCGGTAGTCTAATCGGGTGGGAGGGGTGTGCCTTTTTCGAATGAAATTCTTGCGATCCCTTTTCGTTGTCTTCATTTTTTTTCTTTTTTGCGGACTTTTTTGCGCTGCGGCCTTTGCGGCTGAGCCACTTGCGCCGGTCGCAGTGTCCCCGACGCCGACCGCAGTCTCGGCGGTCCCGGTCCTGCCCAGCGAGTTTGCCGGCTGGCAGGTGAAAGGCGCTGTCGCAAAGAGTTCGGATCCCGCCGTCGCCGATGCCACAAATGCGCCCGTGCTGAAGGAGTACGGCTTCCAGCGTTTGGAGAAGGCGGCCTACACTCGCGACGACGGCCGCAATCTGACGATCAAAGCCGCTGTGTTTGAAGATGCCAGCGGTGCCTACGGCGCTTTCACGTACTACTATTCTGACGAAATGGGGGAGGAAACCATTGGCGGGCAGGCGGCCTTTCTGAATAACCGCGTGCTGTTCTATCAGGGGAACGTGCTGGTGGATGCCGTGTTCGACAGAATGAGCGTGATGTCGGCGGCGCAACTGCGGGAACTGGCCGGGCTGCTGCCGCAGGCGGAGGGCAACAAGGGCAACCCGCCTTCGCTGCCTACTTATCTTCCGAAGCGGTCGTCCCCGGGGAATGCCGAGAAAAATCTCGAGAAGAACACGACGAAGTACATTATGGGTCCGGTCGCGCTTGATCGGATCGGATCGCCGCTGCCGACTTCGATGGTGGATTTCAAGTCAGATGCGGAAGTCGTCATTGGCAAGTATGCGGTGACTGCGGGCGATGCCACTCTGATGCTTATCGAATATCCCAACCGCAGATTGCCGCGGAACGACTGCGTCAGATTGACGCTTCGCACCAGGTCGCGCAGCCGCAGCCGGGGGTTGCGTCCATGGTGGATGTGGGCCCGTTCTTCGATACGCGCACCGGCCCGATTGTCGTGATCGCGGCGGGCCCGCTTTCAAGAAGCGAAGCGAGATCGCTGATGTCATCTATCAGCTACGACGCCGATGTCACCTGGAACGAAAACACCTACGTGAGCAAGAAAGACAATCTCGCGAACTTTCTGTTCAATGCGATTGTTCTTTGCGGAATTGTGGTCGGCCTGGCGCTGATTGCCGGGATCGCGTTTGGTGGCTTGCGGGTCATCGTGAAACGGTTTTTTCCCGATTCTGTGTTCGATCGCCGGGAGGCCACGGAAATCATCTCCCTGCACCTGGATGAGGACACCCGGCGGGTGCGTCGGGGACGATAAGTGACTCAATCGAATACCGTTAGCGTCGAAAAGAAAGAATTTTGCCTCGTTTCGGCCCCGTTTGCTGACTTGTGGACGTATTGTGTAAGTTATTGAAAATAAGACCATTTAAGTCACAAATTTTACTTGACACTGCGCTTTTAAGACTCATAAGATTCCGGCAGAAAGTTCTGATGGCTTAAACCTCCGTTGGAACTATTCTCCCTTGAATGAAAAGGCCGCCCAAGTTGCCGGGTGGCCTTTTCGTTTTGGAAGGCAGTTCTTGGTTCCCGGTTCCCAGTTCTCGGTGAACACCGGACTCCTCATTCCCCAACTGAGAACTGAGAACCGAAAACTGGGAACTTGCATGGGAACTATTGAGCGCCTGCTTCCGTACAACACTCTGTACACAAGTGTGAGTTCCGAAG
Organism: uncultured Acidobacteriaceae bacterium; assembly: GCA_963730845.1. GTDB lineage: Bacteria > Acidobacteriota > Terriglobia > Terriglobales > Acidobacteriaceae > Acidiflorens. Next base: position 88,190 of record CAVSTM010000018.1, read on the forward strand.
AAGGAGACGCAATGTTTTGCGATCAATGTGGTGCGCAGTTGCAAGCAGGAGCACCCCGCTGCGGGCGCTGCGGCAAGACCGTGCTTGGACTCATCGAGCTTCGGCGTAGCCGGGTCCGCGATCATGTCCGGCTGGTGGGGATTCTCTGGATGGCATACTCGGCGTTGCACGTGGTCGCAGGAGTGGCGGTAATCATTGTCGCGCAAGTGATCTTCGGCCACGTGATCCACATTCCCAATGGCCCGCCGCCCGGGGTCAGCGTCTGGCTGCGGCCTCTTCTCGGCATCATCGGATGGTTGATCCTGGCGAAAGCCGCGTCCGGCTTCTTCACCGGCTGGGGCTTGTTGCGGCGGGAGCAGTGGGCTCGAACGTTCGCCCTGGTCATGGGCTTTGTAGCGCTGTTGAATGTCCCGCTCGGGACTGCGCTCGGCGTCTACACGCTCTGGGTGTTGCTGCCCGCGCAATCCGATGACGAGTACAAAGCGTTGGCGCAGGCCGCGTAGCACGGACACATTTGCCTGCGCGGAACGCTTGCGCGGTTTTGCTGACCCCAACAACTGTCACCCACTAGTCGACGAGACCTGCCGCGAAATAGAACGCTTCCAAGCAGGCGGTGCGTCCTTCGGCAAGGCGCAGGAGAAACGTCTGCCACCGCCGCCGTACCTGAGCTTGCCGCAGAACTGCGTCCACTATCGGAGTCTCGTTTCAGCCGTTGCAAATCCGTTCGCATGTCAGCTGCGTGCTGACACCGAAGGGCGCGATCCTTCTCCAGAGCCTCGTTGATGATCCGTTCCAGTTCGGCTGGCACATCGGGATTTAGCCGCACCGCAGGCACCTGGACGCGGTTCATGATTCCCTCTGAAATCACTGCCGAGGTCTCCCCTCGAAACGGCAAAGTTCCCGTGGCCATCTCATATAGCACCGTACCGAACGAGAACAAGTCCGTGCGTGCGTCCAGTTCCTTCCCGCGCACCTGCTCGGGCGACATGTAACCGACCGTCCCCAACGCCGTCCCTGGACTGGTTAAGTGTTGTTCGTCCATCGAGCCGGCTTGTGTACTGGCCACTGCTATTTGGCTGGCCGAACTCGTTGGAGTCGTGACCTTCGCCAATCCAAAATCGAGAATCTTCGCATGACCACGCTTGGTGACAAAGATGTTGGCCGGTTTGATATCCCGGTGGACGATGCCTTCTGCGTGGGCTGCGTCGAGTGCGTCGGCGATCTCGATGGCGAGAGACAGGATCAGTTCCGTGTCCAGCGGACGACCACCCATGCGGTGCTTCAGCGTCAGTCCATCTAGAAACTCCATGGCGATGAACGCTCGCCCATGCTGATCGTCAATTTCGTAGATCGTGCGGATGTTCGGATGATTCAGTGCCGAAGCAGCCTGCGCTTCTCGTTGGAAGCGTGCTAGAGCCTGGGCATCTTTGGCAATCTCGTCCGGCAGGAACTTCAACGCGACAAAGCGGTGCAGTTTTACGTCCTCAGCCTTGTAAACGACACCCATACCGCCACCGCCCAGTTTCTCGACGATGCGGTAGTGCGAGATGGTCTGCCCGAACATTGGGGAGAAATCTTAGGGGGCAGGAGCAGGGCAAGTCAATCAAGAGAGCGGAGTTGGCAGCCGTCTCCACAGGTTAATTGTTGTAATCCCAATTTGACTCATTGAACCCAGTCGGCCCAATTCTCATAGGAAGAGTGAAATCGCCTGTTTGAGACAACTATCTTGAACCTGCCAATCACGCGATAAAGTTGGAGCACGTTACGGAGCGGTTATGGACTGAGTAGTGGGGGCGAACAATTGTTCTTGCCGCGCCCAAGACGCACAGCAGATATTTCGGAAACTCCATTATCGGGAGCGTCCGTCGAATCCGCGACTTGCAAAAAAGCGAACGCCACCGCCGAACGGTAGTGGCGTTCATGGTCACTTCTGTTTGTCCTTTTCGCTTGGCGGTTGCTTCTTGGGCGGAGGTGGCGAAGTCTTCGGCTTAGCCTCCGGCGCCGCCGGACGCGGTGCCTGCCTTTGAGTTTGCGGCGTCGCCGGCTTGGCTTCCGCCTTCGGGGCCGGTTGCTGCGGAGCGGGCTTGGTTTGCTGTTGCTGCGGAGCGGGCTTGGTTTGCTGTTGCTGCGGAGCGGGCTTGGTTTGCTGTTGCTGCGGAGCGGGCTTGGTTTGCTGTTGCTGCGGAGCGGGCTTGGTTTGCTGTTGCTGCGGAGCAGGCCTGGTTTGCTGTTGCTGCGGAGCAGGCTGTGTCTGAACCTGTGGTTTAGGCTGTGTCACAGGCGTCTGCGGTTGGGAACGATTCGGCTGCGCCGGACGCGCGGCAGGAGCGGGGCGAGCAGGAATCACCGGAGCGATTGGTTTGCCTTCGGGGATAGGCTTCGTCGCTGCAAGAACAGCAGGCCGCCCTTGATTGACAGAGGCAAACTGCTGACGGTTCTGTGCTGCTGACTGCCGCTGCTGTAACTGCGTGGTCATCGGAGGAATGCGCTGCTCACGTGTTGCGGCGACTTCCGTCGGCAGAGGCTGGCGAGTGATGCCTCCCGGCCCGTTGTAACTCGAACGGTTATTCGTAATGTTGACGGTGGTGTTGTTGACGATGACTGTATTCGTTACCGTGCGGTTGTACACTTGAACGTTGGTGATGGTCACATTGTTGACGGAACGATTGTAGTTGAAACGATTTCCGTTCCAGTACCCGCCCTGATAGCCGACTCCGACGTAGCCGAATCCATAGTTAATGCCGCCATAGTAGCCAATATGTCGTCCCCAATATCCGTAGTTGTAACGGTACCTGCCGCCGGCGAACCCCCAATATCCCGGCGTCCAGAGGAAGCCCACTTGAGGCGGCTGCGTCCAGGCGCCGGGCACCCAATAGTAACCTTGAGGGGCATAGCTCCAATATCCGGGCGTCCACAGATAGCCATCGCCCGGGCAATCCGGTTGCGAATATTCCGGCAGCGGTGGCGGGGGGTCATTGGCATAAAGCACCGGTTGGCCGTAGCTCGTATCCTCGTCGCTGGTGTCGTAATCGTTAGCGGAATAGTTCTGGTCCGGAGCAGACTGCTGATAGTTCTGCTGCGGCGCCTGGTTTGCCGGCTGTTGCTGATCGTTGGTACCGCTCGCCTGCGTCGTGTCGGAAGCTGGGGCCAGGTTGGCCGCCGCTGCCGGATCCTGCGACTGATCGGTCTGCGCCGGTTGATTCTGGCTGCTCGTCTCCTGGGTCCCGTTTTTCTGGCATCCTATAACTCCAAAGATCAGTGCGATGGACACGATTGACAGAACCACAAAAGAAGGTGCTTTGTCGATCTCGCTCATAAAGGTTGTTCTCCGCGAGATCAGGATACAGGATTTTCAGGGCGACTACCTTCCCATGGAAACGCTGCCCGCCGACTTCCCAGCGTCAGACTATGCCGTTGTTGATGTAATATCCCGATTGCATTGACCCGTTCGGCCAATTCTCAATGCCGCCGCTTTGAGAACCAGAGCGTGAGATTCAGTGACGAATACGCTCCCACGTGATCTGGTATCGACGCCGCTCGCCATTCGGGGGCGTTTCCTCCTCCGATAGAATCAGGCGGTCGCCTTCAAGGCGAAAATTGCGGTTCTGATCGGTTCTGATGTCGTGAGGATAAGACCCCATCTCGGGTCTATGAATTACTCGGTTCTCCCTCTCGCGCACTTCGTAGGTTCCGCAATAAGCGAAGAACGCGTCATACGAGCGGAGCTTCTCTGCGTCGGGGGCTTTTCCTTCGGGAAAAGGCTCGAAAGTTGAATCCGACCGGAGGGTTCCGGCTGACACCAGTCTCCAAGTGCCGATCAGAGGCTCATGCGCACCCGGCTCTCCGGGTGCCCCGCCAAGTTTTGCGCTGATCTGCGCAAAGACGACCGCGCTCGTCAAAAGTAAAAGGAAAAACACCTGGACTTTCATGGATGCTCCTTTGAGTCTGGTTTTAGGTTGAGGCCACAGCTTCCCGAGACATGTTAGGTGTGGCGAGGGACAAGTCAATGAAAGCGACAAGGCGGTAGTGGGTCAGTTTGATTTCCACAGCTTGCCGTATTGCTTTCGGTAAGTCCGCCAGAGCCAGATTGTGACTGCAACTGCGGTAAACGAGTATGCTGCCCACACGTGAAACAGATGTTCCAAATCTCTGTATTCAGCATGGTTGAAAACTTGATCGAAAGGACCTGCCAGAAAGAGACCTGTGAGCACGTGAAGAAGTTCGGCGACGGCAATTGCTGACACGATTACCGAGAGACAAATCGAGAGCCTAAGTGCCAGTTTCATCTATACAGCTTTCTCTCCGAGTGCTTTCAGGATAAGCTCCTTGTCAATACGCTTGGTAGCGGACTGAGTTGGCACGACCACGGAGGCACCTCTCTTACCGCTTACCTAAGTTGAATAAAATTAAGGATAGTCAAACCCCGCAGTGGTTTAAGGCAACTCAGCCTGGCGAAGCGTTCTGCGCACCGCTCTGAAAACTTCCTCAAACGGTGGGAGATTTGTCATTTGATGTGACAATCTTGCGTTCCAAAGCGCCGCGAGCCGCGCTTCCTTTCGAGCAATCGCAGCTTGCAGCCCTTCGCACGCCCTTCGGCGAAATTCCAATTTCTGGCAAATCGCGGGCATGAGGTGATCCATTTGCACTCCTTCATTCGTCGTCAGGTGCCATAGGTCATATAGATCACGAGGTTCGTTTCTTGCGGGGTCGGCCAGAGCAATAGTCTTCTCAGCGGCGATTTCTTCGAGCGAATAAACAGAAAGGGATCGATCTTCCGGAAGATCGCTGAACTCTTCGTAGCCACGGAGGATGAGACGCTCCTCCAGAGGGAATGCCAGAAGTTCGCTTACGGTTAGATCCACTTTGACGTCACTGCCCCTGGGTAACGGTCCGGTGTATCTGAGATAGAAAGTATGGCTGTTGTCGTGCGGCCGGGGGTCCTGGCGGTCAAACGCGAAGGTGATACCGGACTGTTCCTGAACAGCGGCGTACACGCGTTCTAGACGCGCTCGAATGTCCTCGAAAGGCGCCGGCTCCCGCAGCGTAAAATCCAGATCTTCCGAAAACCGATAATCACCAAAATAGCAGCGCTTCGGTGCGGTTCCTCCCTTGAAAGCCAGGACCGGCTTCAAGTCAGATTGAGAGAGGGCGCACAAAAACCAGGCAAGGCAATAATCTCGTTCGAAAACGTCCTCCCAAATGCGCAGGCTGCCAGCCGCGAGACGGTTGGAAAGCAGGGAAATGTTTCTTTGAGGAATCAATCAAGTGCTCCGGGCGGCTTGCAATTCCTCTGGCGAGATATTGATCTGCAGCCGCCACTTAGCGACGTGCAGCCCTTCCCGAGGAAGCAGAGGATCGAGTGGAACGTAGGTGGCTGTCAGGGATTTCCGAAAAACTCCCAATTGCTGTTCGGGCGCAAGACCGAACAATTCGAGTAAATAGCCGAGACGGCGCTTTACGGAACCAATGTTCAGGCGTGTGGCGTAGTCAAGGAGTTTCTGGACATTCATATCGGCGCGACGCATCCAGAGGCCTTTAGCGGTGTCAGTTACGCCTCCGCAGTATTCGGGCTGTCGTAGTCCATCGATGATGGTGCGTTCAAGGTTGCTGATTTCGATCGATTCTTGTTTTGTCACCCAGTGTTTCATCGTGCCAAAGAAATGCAGGGGTTTCAGGAGAACAAAGCGGAATTGAGTTCCATGCAGCGTCTGTTCCTGTATGCGTTTGGCACTGGAGATGAATACGACAAGTTGTGGTTGCGTCACCATTCGATGAAGTTCCATGGCGGAGGCATGAGAGAGATAGTAGGGAGCGGAGCCGGCTAGATAGCGTGCGACCAAATAGGGATTTCCGAAATACTCGACTGAGGTTCCGAGCTCGGGGGGAACGATGACGAAGAGACCGCGTTTCAGTCGTGACACGAGGCCTCGCTTGGCGGCCTTATGGAGCAGACTGCTGGCGAGTGGGGGTTGCAGTCCGGTGATTCGGACGGCGTCAGCATTCGTAAATGTGGTTTGCCCAGAATCGTAGAGAGCCATCAGAAGCTTGGCCATCTGGCTGCCCGAAGTTCTCAGGTTCAAGTTATGGTTTGTGCTCAATGGATAGCCTGTGAAGCAAGGAATGATGCGCTCAGTATAATGGCCGTTATATTATATGTCAATTAGATTGCCCAATAGGCAATCTACAGAGCACAAGATATAATCGTCTCCCCATCCGGATGTCTCCCAGCGAGAACGCAGCCCGGACACCCGGCAGGCCTCTCTTCCCGCCAACAGCAAGTCTCGATCAATTCTGGCTAATGTGGACTGAACCCCTATTTTGAGACAGACGGAAATGGCACACTTGCAGGAAAGGAAACTGCGAGTGGCAAAGAGACGATATACGAAAGAGTTCCGTGAGTTTGCGGTGGAGCGACTGCGAGGCTGCGAAAACATCGTGGCACTGGCGAGAGAGCTGCAGGTCTCGCGCCGGCAACTTTACCGGTGGCGCGACGAACTGGATCCCGAGATACCCGGGATGGAGGCACGCGGGCAAGACGCACGCGCCTCCACGCTGCGCAAAGAGGTGAACCATTTGAAGCGGGTCTTGGCGGAAAAGACCCTGGAGGTGGATTTTTTCAGAAGTGCCTTGCAAAAAGTCGAGGCTCGACGCCAGCCGAGCAGCAGGTCTGGCGAGAAGGCATCTACAAGCAAATCCGGGAGATGATGCCGTTGCAAGGTGGCTTGAGCGTCGAGCGTATGTGCGAACTCGCGCCGGTGAGTCGGGCGGGCTTCTATCGCTGGTTACAGGAACCGGAGTCCGTGGAAGAGGAAATGGAAGTGCGGTCGGTGATTCAGCAGATCGCGATCGAACATCGGCGGCGTTATGGATATCGACGGATCTCTGCGGAACTGCGCCGCCGCGGCATAGCGGTGAACCACAAACGTGTAGCGCGGATCATGCGGGAGGATAACTTGCTAGCGGTGCAACCGCGACAGTTCGTGGCGACGACGAAGTCGGATCACAAGTTGGAGGTGTATTTGAACCTGGCCCGGCGTATGAAGTTAACGGGAGTGGATCAACTGTGGGTGGCCGACATCACCTACATTCGACTGAAAACCGAGTTCGTCTATTTGGCGGTGGTCCTCGACCGGTTTTCCCGCAAGGTGGTGGGTTGGTCGCTGGAGCGGACCCTGGCCAGTTGCTTGGCCGTGGGCGCATTGCAAGAGGCGATCGCAACGCGAAAACCTCCGCCCGGACTCGTCCATCATTCCGATCGTGGTGTGCAATATGCCAGCGAGGAATATGTGGCAGTTCTGGAAAAGCAGGGGATGATTCCAAGTATGAGCCGTCCGGCAAATCCGTACGACAATGCAAGTTGCGAAAGCTTTATGAAGACTTTGAAACGGGAGGAAATTTATGCAAACCAGTACCGCGACTTAGAACACCTGCGCACCCATATCGAAGAATTCATCGAAAACTACTACAATCGGCAGCGCTTGCACTCTGCGTTGGGCTACCGTTCTCCAGAAGAATTTGAACAGCAAGCGCAGCATGCAGATTCCATGACACAGTTGTGCAGTCCGAGCCTGGAATTTTTCCCAGGAGGCGAAGAGAAGACTTCTACGAGGATGCTGGAGCAGGGGACTCAAACGCCGTCCCCTGCTCCAGACCTCATCCCCGGCTAAGCTATGAACAACCCAAACCCAATTCAATGGCACGTGTGTCATTCAAAACTGTCTCACGTTGTGGGTTCAGCCCAAATGGCATTCTCGGAATTTTGTGACCTATTTGTGACGCAAAGGCTCAACCGCTTTCACCTAATGCCAACGTTATCAACATTGCGAGAACTCGCTTCCGTGCGGGCGGAATTTGGTTAAAGTCTTTTGCTGCAATGGAGTTAGCCGTTGCAGCGGCGGGACCGGTCGATAATTCGTAATTTGCAAATCCTCCCACATTATCAACAGCTTACACTCGTGGAGGCGCGTCAAATGCGTGTTTCAGCCCCGGTATTCGTGCGGGCCGCCGCTGAGTCGTGAGCTAACACGAGAGAAACGCGAGAGACTTTTCGTTTTTGTGACGCCTTCGGTGCGAGTAGCTTCAGAGGCAGATAACTTTGCCGACTTCCCACAAGCCGGTTTTTTCGGGATAGCTTGCGGGCGGCCGACTACTCGCCCAGAATCGACCTGGCTTTCCCCGGGAGGGACGGCGTCACGACCTGAAGGCTTTTCCGCAAGAGACGAACATGCTATGAGGTGCGACCAACCTCATGCCATCAGGGCACGTTTCAAAAGGGGTTGATTCACGGAAAGACGACCGGCAGACCGCCATTTAAAGACCGAGGCTGAACATATGGCTGACGACTCAGGCGTGCCCGCTCCACTGCGGCCTGCGTGTAAGACACCATGCCTTCCATGGTCTCCTACCCTCGCCGCCTGCAAAGCGGACATATCACCTGCTAATTCCACCGGACATTTGATGTGCTAACGACATCTGCTCAACGTCTGCTCGACACGACTTCGTTCCGGTGTCACTCTATGCGGAATCCAGCCCAGCCGCCACGTGGGCAGGGATCTGTGAGGGCTTCCCGGGTGCCTTGTGACGATCCCAGGCCAGACTGGATAATCTCCAGTTACTCATCAGGAACCATAACTGGCGTCAGCGGCCAAGAGCAGCTGTTGCAGTCAGCTCGCCGTGTTTGGCCCTATGCGCGTTCCCATGTGGATCGAGAACTTGGCCCTCAGCAGCACGACTCTGAAGTGGGCGAAGGTGAAGGCGGGGAAGAAGGATGTACTTAAGTGCTGGGCCGTTGAGGCCGTTGACTCTCCGTTGAAAAATCGATCCAGGATATGCATAATAATGCCTCCCGTTTTCGAGTCTGGAAGGGAGATTCCGGAGTGCGTGTGGACGGGCTGTTAAAACTTTTGGTGGAGAAAATGCAATGGCGAGCAAACTCCTTCAGATAGTGGCTTTGACGGCGTGTCTGACTCCGGCCTGGGGCAAATCGACTTCGGAATTGCCCTTCATCCGACAGCTCAGCACGGTCTCCATCGTAGGACCTGGAACTGTTTTGTCCGTTCACCTTGTAGACGTCCCCTTCATCAACCCGCGCTACGTGGTTAAGTACAAGACGGACGGCGGGGAACTGATCGAAGTATGGACTCCCGGGAAGGACGTTTTGGTGCTAGAGGGGATGTACGGGATACTGACCTACTCCACCCATCCTGAGAAGATCCTTAGCTTTCGAGTGATCGAACAAAAGTTGACAAAGTAGCGAACATGTTGTGCCCGCCGTGTTAACCGTCATCGCAGTGTTCGTCCACTCTGGCATAACTTGTTTATGAGCCTATCTCTCAATCGGCGTGGAGGAACGCTCAAACATTTATGAGTCGGCTTGTAGCGTTCTTCTCGGCAGCCTGGAGGGGAAACGCCACGCGGGCAGGTTGCCTGCGATTGGCGCTAGCTCGTGCGAAGGCCTGCATATAAGACTGCGCTACCCGATTCCAGACCATACAGCGTGCATAGACGTAAGCACGTTCGCGCATTGTTTGGCGGGCCGCATCGTTCTCCAAGAGTTCATTCGCGACATGTGCGAGAGCGGCTGGGTCCTCAAAGGGAACCAGCGCCCCGCGCCCGTCGTTCAGCAGTTCGGCGGCGTGCCAGTAGGGAGTCGAGATGATCGCCTTCCCGGCGCCCAATGCATATGCCAGCGTTCCCGATACGGCCTGCGCCTCGTAACGGTACGGCGTGACGTAAATATCGGCCGAACCAACCAGCGAAGCCATTTCTTGAGGGCTAACGAACCGGTTGCGGAAGGCCACGTTCTCCTCGACTCCCAACTCCTTGGCTAAGGCCTGCAACTGAAGCAGATATCGATCGCCCTCGCGTCGTCTGACGTGCGGGTGAGTAGCACCCGCAATTATGTAGACAACGTTCTGGTGCCGAGCCACGATGCGCGGCAGGGCTTGAATCATGCTTTCGAATCCTTTGTTTGGCGACAACAGGCCGAACGTGAGCAAGACCGTCTTTCCGGTCGAAAACGAATCTTTGTAAGAAGCCGGTTCCGCAAAGGGCAAGTCGGGGATGCCGTGAGGAATCAGATCAATCTTTTCTGTTGGAACTCTAAATACATCTTGCAGCAACCGGGAAGAGCGCTCGCTCATAACAATGAGACGATCCGAGCACGCGGCGATTTCTTGCAAGACGATTAGTTGGTCGATGTCTGGCTCACGAAGAACCGTATGCAGAGTTGTCACCACTGGCTTTTTGAGGTGCTGCAGCAACCGCAAGACATGGCTGCCGGCCTTCCCTCCATAGATTCCGTATTCGTGCTGCAAACACACCAGATCGACATCGCTGGAATTAAGAAAGTCGGCGGCGGCTCGATACGACGAGAGGTCGTCCTCGGTGAGCTCGAATCGCACCCGCGTCGGATAGCCGTACCGCGATTGTTGGTCATTGACGGCTACCACGAATACTCCAGCGGCTCCGTACTCGACGGCAATAGCATCACACAAATCTGTCGTGAAGGTCGCTATTCCACACTGTCGAGGAAGGTGGTTCCCGACAATCGCTACCCGCACGGGAAGCGAGCGGCTTGGTATCACTGACAGGGATAATGCTGACTTCTTTTCGAACACCAGTGGACGCGCTTCGCACCGCATCAGGCTGTTCGATCTTATACTCACGGGGGGGACTGGCGCGGACATTCACAATCTCCTTGACAGTAGGGTCCGGTTGGGAGGGGACCAGACGCAGGGTGAAGCAGGCGTCAGGAGGCTATACCGGGCCCCTTGGCGGGGGGACTCGCCGTGTTTTTCTTCTTCAAACCGCACTTCGTCGTCCGCTCAGTAAGTTAATGACCAGAACGACCAACCCCACAACCAGCAGCAAGTGGATCAGACTTCCGCCGATATGCAAACCGAAACCCAGAAGCCACAAAATAATAAGAACTACGAAAATCGTCCAAAGCATGCCAACCTCCTGTGCTCATTTCCAAGCACGCGAATGTGAATCTTATCCAACGTACGCGAGAGAACTGCTTCGCGGGAGATTACAGAACAACTACGGGACTGTAGCGCCACTTGAACATACAGAGAATCCCTGAATGACAAACAGCGGCGATCCCAATTCTGCAAGATTTACTGATTTACTTCTGCTCGTTCTCTCTGGCCTGAGCTTTTGCGCCTTGAACTTGCGCAAGGAACGGCTGAGCGGCGGCTGGAACTGGCACTTCGCCCAACAGCAAAGCCCGAGTTGTAACGTCTCCGTACATCGCGTGCCGGGAATCGCTGTCTTGGCGGAGCGATGCGCCTTCCAAAGTGAGCCCGGCGAATGCACCCTTGGCACGGGAATAAGTCAGGATCTCTGTATCAATCTTCCAATCCGTACCAGCCTCGGCATGCCGTCCCACTGGACCCGCAGCCGCGGAAGCGTCCCCGCCAAGTTGGAAATTACTCGAGAGCAGTTTTTGCATCGCGTTGTCATTCTGAAAGATCATTACTACATCCACAGCTTCCACGCCGATCTGCAGGCCCCAGCTTCCGCCCGAAATCGTGATGAACGCCGGCGCACTCCAGCCATTCGCCGTGCGGCAGGTGGCTACGCCTTTGCCTCCTTTACCTCCGAAGACAAAGCCGCCTTTGACCATGTGCGGGATCACTGCTACGCACTTCGCGTGCTGCAACACTTCTTCCGGGATTCCCTTGTCAGGCATCCCCATAATGTCGTGCATCACACTGGTGGCGTTGTTCAGCCGGTCGGTGGCATCTTCCAGCGCCGACCCGGCCCAGCACAACGTACCGAGGCTTAACATCGCAAGTACGAACATAACTTTTTTCATAGGATCCTCGTTTCTGTGAACTCTGCGCCGCATCTTCGGCTTCGCACGGTGTATGCAGCTGCGTACAATTCTGCTTAGAAATGCCGGCGGCATCAGGTCGATCTGAACTTAGCAAATCAGGATTAGATCGGTCTGAGCAATAATGCTCACTTACCACAGTACTGCCGGCTGTCAATCAACACGTCGAGATCAACCTCAGCCTTCAATGCTGTGGGGAGTGCCGACGCCCGGAAGTTCCTCAATCGCAAAGATGATTGGCTGCTGGATCGATGATCTCTGCCATCGTCCTGCCTGATGTGAGCAGGGTTGACCAGACCGTCAGATCCCGGCCTGATAATTTTGCGGCGTGGTGTTGCCGCCCCGTTTGCTGAGGAACAGTTTGCGAATGGTTCCAGATACCACCGCATGCACAGGTGTTCCTCTCGGTTCCCATAATGTCGATCGCCTCATGCCGATGTCCGTTGTGAACTTCTTCAAACGTATCCGCGAGGGCGAGTCCGCTGATGGGCGGAGTCATCTCGAGGCTCGAAGAGGTCACGCCAGCCGCAAAAAACACCGGAACAAGCACGGCAATGCAAACGCAGAGGTTCAAGCCTGTTTCTCCAGGATTGCCGTGGTGCCGCGTCGAACCATGTGCGGCAGATCATCCACATTCCACTTCGTCATCCTGTACCCGGCGGATTCGCCGTGCCGGATATGCCCCGTGATTCCATTGTGTTCTTTCGAGAGGCCGATTTACGCTACGCGGGCGGATCTGTACGGGTCGGTTTCTTGACCGCCTTCCGTAGTGTCTTGCTTGCTCGCCTCGAAGCTTCAGTCCACTGGATGCCTGCCGAAGGTTTACCTTGTGTAGCCTCGTCGCCAGTCTCCTCGCGACCCTCTGGCATGACGCCGAGTTTGCCGGCCGTCTCGGTATCAAGCCGGCCTGTGACAGGCAGATTTTCAGCCTTCTGAAATCCGCGAATGCTGGCCCGGGTTCGGAGACCGAAGACGCCATCGACCTTGGCTCAGTATTGTCCGTTGCCCTGCAGAGCTTCCTGTATCTTCTTGACATCGTTCGGTTGCACGACAGTGGGCACTTCTTTGCTGACGTTCGCCCCCGAAGTGAGCGGAGCCCGGCGCGTTCGCGAGATCCCCAACGTCAGCAGTATGAAAACGATCCCAGCCCATGCGGCTTTGCCGGCTAAAAACATTTCTTCTCCTCCATTCGCGCACCGGCAGCCAAGGTGAAGGCCCGAGTCCGAAGTGTTCCTATGCCTCGGCGACTCACCACTCGGCCCTGCCGTGGCGAACTGGTTTCTTTTCGAGCGACTGGATTGCAGATTCCGCTGATGAGGATGACCGGCAGCCGCGCAAGAACACGCCGCTTGTGCTGGACCGCATCAAGAGAGAACAGCGGCCGCCTGGTTTGACGAGCAAAACTGCTCTCTTGAGGCATTGGTAGATTCGCTCATTCAGAGCCGCAATACTGTGCAGAATGGCTCATGTTGTAAGCTTCCAGAAAAATCTCCTCAATCCGGGCTTTCCCCGATCGGTTTATAGAAAGCGAATCCACTCAAAGCCCGGTACGACTCGGTTGTTAGTGTAATGGGGAGTGGGTGTTGAAATTTTCAGCGGGCAGCCATTGTTCAGCGTCAAAAACCTCTACGATCAGGCCCTGTGCCACTGCCAACACATACTCAGCTTCCTCGGCCCTGTTACGCAAGCCAGAGCTGTTCGCGGGGAAAATGAACTCTTACCAGAATCACGATTGCGCTCTGTGGAACACGTAAAAGAACACCATCACACTGAAGCAGCCAAACACATAAATGAACGACGAGAACAGTATGACCGCAGGAACCAGACCCCGCAGGAGATTGAGGAAGTTGAAGACGAAATTCCACACCAAAAAAGCCGTCATCAGAACCGTTCCGATCAGTGCCAGCAGCGCCGCATTTTTGAGTGTCATGGTCGGAGTATGAACGCTGCTGGTGTTGGCCGCAACTCCCGGCTCCTACCTTGTCGTTAGCACATCAAATGTCCGGTGGAATTAGCAGGTGAAATGTCCGCTTTGCAGGCGGTGAGAGTAGGAGAACATGGCAAGCATGTTCTCTTACTCGAAGGCCGCGATGGAGCGGGCGATGAAGATTCAAGAGGTGCTGTTGCGAGCGATGGCGCGGAAGATTACGTGGTGGCAAGCGGCCGAGATTCTCGGTTTCAGCGACCGGCATCTGCGGCGGGTTCGCGAACGGTATGAGCAGTTTGGCTATGAAAGTATGTTCGATAAACGTCGCGGGCAGCCTTCCCCGAAGCGAGTGCCCTTCGCCACGGTGGAGAAAGTGCTGGCGCTGTATCGGGACCAGTACTTTGATTTCAATGTGCGACATTTTCACGAGAAGCTGCGCGAGCAGCATGCGATCGATCTGAGTTACACCTGGGTGAAAACGGTGTTACAAGGGGCGGGGCTGGTGGCGCGGGAGCGCAAGCGGGGAGTGCATCGCAAGCGCCGGCCGCGGCGTCCTTTACCGGGCATGCTGCTGCACATCGACGGGAGCCGGCATCAATGGTTCCAGGACGAACGCTGGTATGACCTGATCGTGATCCTGGACGATGCCACCAGCGAGATCTATTATGCGCAGCTGACAGAAGAGGAATCCACGTTGACGGTGATGGCTGGACTGAAGGAAGTGATTGAGCGCAAAGGAGTTTTTTGCGCCTTGTACAGCGATCGCGGCAGCCATTTCTGGCTCACCCCGAAGGCGGGAGGCAAGATCGATCGGCACCGGCTGACGCAAGTCGGTCGGGCCCTACGCGAGTTGGGAGTGCAGATGATTCCTGCCTATTCCCCTCAGGCCCGTGGTCGATCGGAACGGAGCTTCGGCACTTGGCAAGGGCGCTTGCCGCAGGAGCTGCGGCTACGCGGAGCCCGCACTCTGGAGACAGCCAATCAGTTTCTGCGCGAGCACTACATGGCTGAGTTCAATACTCGCTTTCAAGCACCGGCGGCGGAGCGCGGCAGTGCCTTTGTGCGCCGTTCCAGTCGAGATCTGGATCTGATTTTCGCCCTGCAGTTCGAACGTACCGTCAACCGCGACAACACGGTCAGCATCCAGAACCTGCGCCTGCAGATTGAGCCGGTGCGTTGGCGCGCTACTTTGGCGGGCTGTTCGGTCACCGTGCACCAGCATTTGGATGGAACTTTCACGATTACCCACGGCCCCCAGCGACTGGGGCACTACAGTGCGGAAGGAAAATCTCTGCCCAAGGAAAAAATCGGCGAGCGCAGGGCTATGGAAAAGACGCAAGACGGAAAAGTCCAAAAACCGACTTTCCCGTCTTGCTTGGAAATCCCGCAAAATGCGCGGGATTCCCACTTTCCCACAGCCCCGGCTGCGGGAGGAGATTAAACCGAAAACCGGACATTTCACTTGCTACGAAAACCGGACATTTTAATTTGCTACCAACACTCCCGGCTCCTACCTTGGGGCTGCCCGCCATCTCAAAGGCGACAGGCAACGAGGGTTAGTATCGTAGAGCGATTGCTGAGAGCGTCTGGACATCGCCATGAGGACGTTCGCCCAAAACGAGCCGCTGACCGACGCCGAACTTGACCGCCTCGACGACTTCCTCAAAAGCTGCAAGGGCGGCGGGCGATGAACGTTGAGGTGCTCGACGGAATTCGAGCAGCCGAGTGGGGATAAAGAGGAGCATTTACATGACCAAGGATGAAATCGCCTATTTGCTCCTGCGTGTGACGCTGGGTGCAAATTTGTTTCTCCACGGAGTCTCCCGACTGATAGGGAATCATGTTGCGTTTGCCACCCACATTGGAGACGAGATGCAGAATACACCGTTGCCGAGATTCCTCGTGCATTTTGCCGCCGTTGTCTTGCCGTGGTGCGAGGGAACCGTGGGCCTGTTGATGATCCTTGGCCTTTGGACATCACTCGCTCTGATCGCAGGCAGCCTTCTGATGCTTACGAGCACTCCCGAACTCATCTGGTGCTGGCCAAGGACGCTCCGGAGTCGAGAGTAGTGGAGAAACCAGAACGCGGGCGTCGTGGCGATTCCTCAGGTCGGAGGACTTCACCATCGCTACCAGCGCCAGGCTGCTTAGTGATAGTTCGACGGTGCTCGGCGATTACGGCTTCCGAATATCTTGCCTCGGTCTTGCGAACCAAAGCTGACTGTTCGCGAGCCAGGACCAAATTTCTTCTCGGCTACGAACTCCTCTTTGCACTCCCCTTTGCGATTCAGGACACCTTGCTTCGCTCCTTCAACGTTCCCTCGATCAGCTACTCCGGCAGAGGGTGATCGTGTGCGGACGAGGTTTTCGGTAATGACAGCGGTTCATTTAGCTTACGCAGTGTCCACTTCGGGGACTCAGGCAGGACTGCCGCATCACCCGCCAGGAGCCACCATTACGAAAGTAACAATGTAACGAAGTACATCGCGTATGCAAGAGCTACGGAGTAACCCCACCGATTTCCACCTAAGCTACTGGTTCTGCCTCCGTCTGCTGGCAACATAACTGCACTATCAATGTCGGGTTTCGTACGTTTCTCCCCCTGCCCGTCTCCTCCCCCAAAACATTCTCCCGAGGAGGAGTGGATCGTGTCACAAACCGACGCTAAAAGACGGATGCCCCGCAGGCTTGTATGGATCGACGAAATACGTTGTCGGGGTTTTGGTTGCTCCGAATGTGCTTGGGTGTTCAACCCTTCTGGCTCGGTCACTGGCAATTCCTTGGATGAAGTGATGCGGAACTTCGAGTTGCAGCGCGACAGAGAGTTTTCATCTCATGTTTGCGGGGATCACCCAAGGAACAGCAGCGCCAAAAGCTGAATCTAATTCGCGAGAGGCTCGGTACCGCGAGCGGGCATTCTCAATCAGACCCGGCCGCCTTGCATCGCCAAAAACGCAGAACGATCCGCGGAGGAATTTGACAGATGCCTGACCCCTCGTTACAAGTATCGAGCGGCAAACCTTACCAGGAAGCCTGCGCTGGACGAAGCAGCTAGGGCATTGGATAGACATCGTGCATACTCTCAATTTCGGCTGTTCCCGTTTTCGACGTACGGAGCTCGAAAAGCCGACCAATATCTCCACGTGCACTCCGCAATCGCCGGCACAAAATGTCCCCCAAGACTGGATCTCGAACGCAACCTCCGCAATGCGAGAGTGAAAGTTGTGTCGGAATTGGCCGGGGTCATCCAGAGATTCGATGGGCAATAGCAACAGCCGCCGGCTGCTGGCCTTCATCTTTCGCCTCCTCTGTGGATACCACAGCAGGGCAGTTGCCACAATTCAGCACAGCATTGACTGAGCAGCAGGGTGTCGAGAACTGTTTGACGGAGGGAGTGTGCGATGACGTACCGACGTTCTGAAGTATCCAGTTCACAAGGTTCCTCGGTCGCTGCACCGCAGGTAGGACAGACTCCTCACAACAGCGAAATGTCTCCGTGTGGGTGTCAAGAAAATGCACACGGCGAACTTGCGCTCAATCTTCACCGGTGAGCAATTTTGACCAGATTCGGTGTGTCGGGGTGTGTCATTCTCTTGCCTTCCGATCACCACACCGCTCTACTCAAATCGGTGCTCTGGCCGTGATCGGTTTGGACCTTTAATGGGCCAACTCGGTCCACCTGTAAAAACGTTCCATCCATGTGGGTTTGCTGTCAGTTCATTCTGACGATTCTGACTGGAGCCCGGCGGGCCCGGTTTTCGGTTAACTGAGCGTTCTTAAACAGCGGAATTGACTCTCAAGACGACCAACCGCCTCAGCCTTTTGCGCAACTAACATACGTACCACAATTAAAAGGAGAAATTTTATGACAGATGACGTCCAGAAAAATCAGGGCCAGAATCCGGGGCAATCCGGCCAACAGTCCCGCCAAGAGCAGCAGAAAACCCCGCAGGATGTATCAAAAAAGAACCCTTCTCGCGACCCCAATGAGAAGACCAATGAGAAGACCGATGATAAGCAGAAGCAAGAGGACCAGGGCGGCCAGCGCCGCGCTTCCTAGCCTTCGGTTTGTGTCCCGGTTGCGATTGGCCGGGACCTTTCTTTCTTCCTTCGTGGAGACTAGCCGGATGCCAAACAATAGCCTGAAGAAACTGTATGTGGACGAATTAAAGACTTGTATAGCGCCGAGAACCAATTGGTCAAAGCACTTCCGAAGATGGCCAAAGCTGCCCATGCGGAGGAGTTGCGCCCGGGCTTCGAAGAGCACCCGGAACAAACCAGAGGTCACGTTCAACGCCTTGAAAAGATCTTCCGGTCCCTGGGCGAGAGCCCAAAGGGCAAGAAATGCGTGGGCATGGAGGGTTTGGTTAAGGAAGGGTCCGAGGTCATGGAGGAAGACTTCAACGGCGCGGTATTGGACGCGGCATTAATCGGCGCAGCCCAACGCGTGGAACATTACGAGATGGCCGCGTACGGGAGCGTCCGTGAGTTCGCCAAAGTTCTCGGAGAAACGGAACACGCCTCTTTGCTGGCAGAGACTCTAGGAGAAGAAAAAGAAACGGACGAAAAACTAACCAAGCTCGCAAAAGAAATCAATACACGAGCCAACGAAGACAGCCCTCGGGAAGAGCGAGACGAATCTAAAGCGGGTCGAAAGATACCAAAGCAGGCCGCATAGGTAAAAGCGCAAGGCGAGCGTGGAGTGCGCTTTCTTCCGCATTGGATCCAACATCCAAAAGAGTAGTTCTGCAAAAGGAGAACAAAATGAAGAAGATGATGATCATTTCATTCGCGCTGGCCCTTCTGATGTCCGCGGTCGCCGTGGCTCAATACGGGGCGCAGCAGCCGGACAACAGCAAATCCGGCACGTCAATGAAAACTGTTAGTATCACGGGGAAAATTAGCGATGATGGCAAGATGTTCGTGAGCGACCAGGACAGTAAGAGTTGGACGATAAGCAACCCGGATGCGGTAAAAGGACATGAAGGGCACCACGTCACCCTGCAAGCCCACGTGGATGCGGACAAGAACGAGGTTCATGTCGTGTCGCTCAAGATGGCCAAGGATAGTATGCAAAAGTGAAATCCCTCACTTGTGTCTCGGGCCACTACCCAGAAGTGTTGAGAAAATTTGCACAACTGATCGATGGAACGCCTAAGGTTCAGACGTTTGAAGCCGTGACCTCGACCTTCCATAATGCCCCTGTAGCAGTGTAAGGGGAAATCACTCGCCGTACGGGGCGACCTCTTTGAAGGGGCGCCCCTTTTTAATTGCTCGCAGTGATGCTAACCGAATGCAGTTCGCGCTAAAGGATGACAATCATGCATCTAATGCAAAATGCAGAAACTATCAATAGACTGGTAGCACAGGGCGTGCCGATCGTCTTGAGATCGCCTTGCTTCGATTGCGCTTCGACGTACAACACTAAAAGCGGTACGGCCGAAGCGAGGTGATTCAAGACATCTCTCCTTACAACCTTTTCTAGAGCATGCGCGTCATATTTGAGCCACTCGTTGGATATGCAAACAGCATGTGCTTTAAGTCGGTGGCCCGCATTCCGGAACGGATGGCAAGCGCGAAAAGATTGATGACTTCGCCGGCCTCGCTCCCCAGAATATGAGCGCCCAGAATGCGGTCCGTGCCTTCCTCCACGAGCACTTTGTAGCCGGAACGTGTTTCCGCAACCCTCCGAGACGAATACCACGCTGAGGTCATCTCCTTATTGACCCTGAACTTAAGTTTTTGCTCACGTGCCCCTCGCTCACTGAGACCGACAGCAGCGAGCGATGGGATCGTGAAGACGACCGACGGAACGCCGAGGTAATTCGGTCTCTGATGGTTTCCCTTCAAGAGGTTTGCGGCCACGATCAGCCCTTCATAGCTTGCCACAGGAGCCAGCGGCGGGCCTCCACTGGCGGCGGCATCTCCCGCTGCGTACACAGCTGGAATCGACACACTTTGCAAGAATTCGTTGACTCGCACTCCCCGCTTCTCCCATTCGATCCCCGCAGCATCCAGATTCAGGCCCTTGATCTCGGGCACGCGACCCGCAGCATGCACAGCCATATCCGTCTGAAACGTGCCCGTCTCTCCAGAGGCCAATGCCCGGACAATCAACTGAGCCGCGTTCTTTTCGACCCCTATCGCTTCGGTTCCGAGATGAACGTCAATGCCAAGGTCGCGAGTTCGCTCAACCAGTTGATCAACGAGATCCGGGTCAAAAAGGGCAAGAGGACGCGGGCCACGGTGGAGGATTGTGACCTGCGATCCCGCAAGCGCCGCTACATGCGCAAACTCAAACGCGATATACCCGCCTCCGATAAAGAGAATCCGCCGCGGGAGTTCATTCAACTCCAAGAACTGATCGCTTGTCGTAAGGTGCTCAGCGCCAGGAATCCCCAAATCTGCCGGTACCTCCCCGGCCGCGATAACGACCTGCCGTCCCTCCAACGTCTCTTCTCCTACTTGTATTGTAGTTGGACCGGCGAAGCGCGCCCCACCATGGAACGCCACGATGCCGGCTTTCGCGAATCCGTCTTCGCGCCGTTTTGGAACGGGCTCAGTGAAAGTACGCTTGAAACGCATTAACTCGGGCCAATCAATCTGAAGCTTCGCGGCCTGAATTCCTTTTCCTTTCATTCGACGAGTCCAGTCAACGGCTTCGGCAGCGCCGACGAGCACTTTCTTTGGGTCGCATCCCCGTAGGGCACAGGTACCTCCGAACGGCCTCGAATCCACGATCGCAACCTGCCATCCTGCTTCGCGACAGCGCGACGCCACCGCCGAGGCGCCTGATCCTGTTCCGATTGCGATCACATCAAATTTTCTAGGCATGTTTCCCTCAACGCATTTTGCATTTGTTCCGGCAAGCTGAGACTCTGCCGCACCCGGCTTCGAGGCTTTGGAATCCAGGCTTTCGTTTCACAGCACAGTTTAGACCTGCGAATTGCTTGAAACACATCGGCTTTGCAAAACTTGCCAGTTCCGCGAAGAATACGGATAACGGTTGGGAGCGAATCAACTCATTTCGGAACACAGAGAAGGAACACAACGATGTCCTATCAGCCTATCGAGAATTACGGAATCATCGGCAACATGCGCACGGTTGCGTTGGTGGGCATGAACGGTTCGATCGACTGGTACTGCTACCCACACTTTGACTCGCCCAGCATTTTCGGAGCGATCTTGGATGACAAAAAGGGGGGGCGATTCCAAATCTCCGCCGGCGCCGACGGTGTCCGGCATAAGCAGGTCTATTGGCCTTCCACCAACGTCTTGGTTACACGCTTCTTGTTGCGGGATGGAATCGCCGAGCTAGAAGACTTCATGCCGGTGGGTTTACCCTCCGACTCGCCTGGGCACCATCATATTTGTCGCCGTATACGCTGTGTCAGGGGTGCCGTGCGCATTTCGGTCTTCTGCCGTCCGGCCTTCGACTATGGACGAGAGATCCATGACACCCAGATAGAGGCTAACGGGGCGATATTCAAGGCGGGCAGTCTGACCTTGGCTCTTTCATCTACCGTACCGCTCAGCAATGACGGGCAAGGAGGGGTATCTGCCGAGTTCGTGCTCGCAGAAGGAAAATCGCAAGTCTTCCTTCTTAGGGACGACTGCGCCGACGGCGTTCCCTGTCCGCCGTCCGAGAAAAGCGCTGAGGAGCTGCTGCGAAGCACTGTGAAATTCTGGCATGACTGGCTCTCCAATTGCACTTACCACGGGCGCTGGCGGGACCAGGTGCAGAGATCAGCCTTGGCGCTGAAGCTTCTTACCTTTGAACCTACCGGAGCGATTATTGCCGCGCCAACCACGAGTTTGCCTGAAGTCATCGGAGGGGCGCGCAACTGGGATTACCGCTACACCTGGATGCGCGATGCCGCCTTTACGGTCTATGCATTTCTGCGCATCGGCTTCAGAGACGAGGCTGCCGCCTTCATGGGCTGGATCGAAGATTACGCGTCCAAGCACGTCAATCTGAAAGCCCCCGGCGCAGTCGTCTTCAGGATCGAAGGCGATACCCATCTTCGCGAGCAGACGTTGGACCACTGGGAAGGGTATCGCGGATCACGACCCGTCCGCATCGGCAATGCAGCCGTTTCGCAGTTCCAGGGGGACATCTACGGCGAACTCATGGATGCGTTCTATCTAGCCAACAAATACGTCAGCCCCACCTCCTACGACGTGTGGGTAAAGGTGCGCAATCGTTTGGAGTGGATCTGCGAGAACTGGCACCTTCCCGATGCCGGTATTTGGGAGATGCGCAATCGCCAGGAACATTTCGTCTACTCAAAGGTCATGAACTGGGTGGCTCTCGATCGCGGCATCCGACTGGCCGAAAAGCGCGCGCTTCCGGCCGATCGCGCAAAATGGACACGCGAGCGGGACCGTATCTACGAAGAAGTGATGACCCAAGGCTGGAACGAGAAACGCCACGCGTTTACGCAGTTTTACGGCAGTGGGGACCTGGATGCGTCGCTCCTTATCATGCCGCTCGTCTTCTTCATGGCGCCGACCGATCCGCGGATGCTCAGCACCATAAGGGCCATCCTCGAAGATCCCCGCCAAGGTGGCCTCGTCAGCGACAGCCTTGTCTATCGCTATCCGCCGCAACCCCGCATCGATGGGCTTCCGGGAGAGGAAGGCACTTTCAACATGTGTTCTTTTTGGCTCGTGGAAGCGCTGACGCGCGCAGGTCTGGCAGATGCCGAAAAGTTGGATCAAGCCAGGCTGCTGTTTGAACGTGTGTTGGGTTATGCCAATCATCTCGGTCTTTATTCAGAACAGACGGGACCGCAAGGCGAGGCACTGGGTAATTTCCCGCAGGCTTTTACACACTTAGCACTGATCAGCGCCGCATTTAATCTTGACCGAATGTTGGGGAGCCAGGTTTGAAAAAAGCAGATATTTAAAAGATTAAGGAGAAATTTATGCCGGATCTCAGACAAGGATGCACGACAGGTCAGCCCTCGGAAGACACCGCCCCAGCCGACGCTCTGGTTCTATTCGGAGCAATGGGAGACTTAGCCCATAAGAAGATCTTCCCCGCTCTTTATCATATGGTCCGACATGGTCATCTGGATGTACCAGTGATAGGCGTTGCCAGGGCTGCGCGGACGGACGAACATCTCAAAGAGCGCGTGCGCGATAGCGTCCAGCAGCAAGGTGACGACATCGATCAAGAAGCCTTGGGCAAGCTTCTGCAGTTGCTTCGCTACGTGGGCGGCGATTATCAGGAAGCTGCGACCTTCGACCTTTTGAAGAAAGCGCTTGGATCAGCCACCCGTCCTGCTCATTATCTAGCGATTCCACCCAGTCTTTTTACAAGTGTTGTTGAGTCTCTCGCAAAATCGAACTCCATGACAAATGCGCGAGTCATTGTCGAGAAGCCTTTTGGGGAAGATCTTGCTTCGGCCCAGCAGTTGAATGCCGCTCTTCATGCCGTGCTTCCGGAATCTCGAATCTTTCGCATCGACCACTACCTCGGTAAAGAGGCCGTCCTCAATCTTCTGTTCTTTCGCTTCGCCAACAGCTTTCTGGAACCGATCTGGAACCGGAATTACATCGAGAGTGTGCAGATCACGATGGCAGAGAAGTTCGGGATCGAGGGCCGGGGAAAGTTCTACGACGACACCGGGGCGATCCGTGACGTGGTCGAGAACCACATGCTCCAGGTCGTAGCCTTTCTGGCGATGGAGGCTCCCACCGGGCTGTATTGCGACGCTATCCGCGACGAGCAGGTCAAGGTATTCCGCACGATTCCCCCGCTGGACCCAAAGCATCTGGTTCGAGGACAGTTCGAGGGCTACACAAGCGAAAAAGGAGTTGCTCCTGATTCCAAGGTAGAAACATTTGCCGCTGTGCGCCTGGAAATTCAGTCATGGCGCTGGTCGGGCGTGCCATTCCTGATTCGCGCCGGCAAATGCCTCCCGGTTACAACTACCGAAGTGCTGGTCAAACTTAGGAAACCGCCGCTCGACAATTTATCTGGTGAACCGAGCAATCATTTCCGCTTCCGTCTCGGTCCAGGTGAGATCTCGCTCAGCCTCAGCGCCCGAGTGAAACGTCCGGGCGAAGAACTCGTCTCTATGCCCGCACAACTTTCGGCAGTCGAGGAACACACCGTGGACGAGGTTGATGCCTATGAGCGACTTCTGGGAGATGCAATGCATGGAGATGCCATGCTGTTCGTACGGGAAGACTCGGTGGAAGCGGCCTGGGCTATTGTCGACCCCATCCTCGCGAATGCCACAAAATTGCATCCATACGAGCTAGGTTCATGGGGACCTCATGAAGCGGATCGTTTGGCTATCGATGTGGGCGGCTGGCACGACCCCGAAGAACGCAAGGAAAGTACGGCCCATGCTCCGCGCGCCGCGTAACAAAAAATCATCGGCCTTTCGATCGCGGACAAAGATGGCTTCGACGGACTGCGGACCACTACGCCGATTGTCTCAGTGTGCTCTGATAGTCGGCCCAAAACCACGTCAGGAGGAAGTGGCGCGTCTCATTGCTTCCGCGCAGAACCTGATGCACGCACCATGCTGATGATGCTGTATGCGACTGGCCTGAGACGCGCTGAACTATGTCACCTCAAGGTCTGCTATATCGACAGCGAACGCATGGTCTTCATGTTCGCCAAGGCAAGGTGACGGCGCGCTTGCAGGAGGCGACTTCTAGCGGCAAACCGGTCCTGCTGAGGGTTGATTACAGCGACGGTCACGGTGGCGGCAGCGGCGAACAGGAAACTCAGGAACGCCTGGCAGACGAGTGGAGCTTTCTGGTGTGGCAATCTGGCGTGCCTGAGTTTCAGCCGCAAAAAGAAATAGGACCGCGTCGACTGGTTACGGCACGGGATGGTCAAGACGATACCCCTGTCGCGGGGAGTGCTAGCTCGGTTGCGCAACTGTGGCGGGGCGGTCGCTTTGTCTGTCAGCATACTCGTGCTACTGTCTCCTCCACGCCAGCGTCTTCGTGGCTGACACCTTAACAACGTGGCCGGGAAGTGCATTTCTCGTGGCCGAGCCGATCCTTGTGGAGTCGGAGGCAGCCGTTCACGGGGTATTCCTTCGCTGTTTCTTGAGCCATGCCGCCACCGCTTTCGGACAAAAGCGGATGCAAGTGCCGACCCTAAAGGAAGGGATTCGACCTTCTCTTGGCGAGTTTGTAAACGACAATCCTCGAAACTGCGAGGATCGTGGCTTTGTTTCGCGGTCATAGCGCGCCCAAATCGCTCGATTCGATCGGCGAGGTCGAGCGGCGGCCCCTGGCGCGCCATCTCTGACGCCCTTCTTTCTTCGAATTTGAGATCAGTGATCATCGTCTAACGAGCGATTTTGTAGGTGGGCGAAAGCGCCTCACGTCACACCCACGCGCATGGCATGTCAAGCTTTTCGTTGGCGCACCGCTACCCGTCAAGGATGTCTTCCAGATGTCCGTTTGGCTGCGTACGCCCGGAGGTTCGTGCCAAACGCCATGGTCTCCCGTCGACGGCACCCACAGGCATGCTCGGCTCGGTTTTTTTGGTCATACTGTCTACATGTGTGGACGCTACCGATTGTCGCGGAGGATGCAGATTCTGGATCTTTAAGATCACGCCTATAGGACAGTGATAATGTTTTCGTCCATACGAAACTTAAATTGCCAGCTCAGTTGGTGGCAGAACGCGAGGGAAGTAGAAGCCGGTTCCTGTCGAAACCAGCATTTACACTAAGTGAGAATTGCTGATCAAGCGTTGCGCGCAATGTGAACCCTTTCTGGCCGAGAAAGCTGTGAGGCAATTCAGGAACGCCCCACGGTCGGCGATAGATCCGCCCGACAGGCGGCTGCGCGTCGGGGAAGGGCGTGGGAAAAAGGCGACGCAAATTCGTGATCAAGGTCGCCTAAAGGCTTCGCGCTAGCCCCAAGGGGTAGATTCGATAGTTAGTTAAGGGGGCTGCGTTTCCGTGCGATTCGGCTCCCAGTAGGTAATCGGGTAATCTGTCGCTCGCCAAAAAAAGATCAAGGGGATAATTGATTGCGCGCTCATACATCGTGCAGACTGGGTGCGTAACACCTCCGTCCTTTGTCGCCTTCTCTTGCCGATATACAGCGAACCCCCTTCCCTTAGACACTACGACCAGAGTGACTGGAAACTCAAGCGCGGAGACTCCCTTTAACGCCGAGTCGAGTTGCTGTGGGTCAGTTGTTCCTTTGTCGATGAAGTCCTGACGAAACATAGGCGCAAGTTTGGCGTCCCACACTCTGCTGGCAGCTTGTTGTTGCTGTGGCATGTCGCTCATTTCGGAACAGCAGGCGATTGTAACTCAGGGCGCCCCGCTTTTGCGATTAGAGCCCCGCTCGTGCTCTTCCGAGATGCGGTGTTTCCACTGACGGTGCTTCCACCGTTCTTGAAAAAATTGGCCGATCAGGGTCAATGCATTATGAGAGAGCGCCTACTTCAAAAGGTTGAAGCTGGATATGGCGCCGCCTCCGCTCCGCTACGCTGCTCTATCAACAGCTGGATTGAGAACACCCCCGTTCCCTTAAACGTTGCCGTTTGTGCTTGCTGCGCTCCAAAAGTACACGACGGCCGGACTCCGCAGCATCGGATCTGGTTTGGAAACAATAAGTTGCCCGGTTGATGCAGAGGGCCACTCGAATGCAACACTTAGGTGGTGGAGTGAACATTCTTCTTCTCCTCTTTCAGGTTTCCTGAAACTAAGTCAGCCCATCTGAAGTTCTCCCCTCTTAGCCACAACAACCTTAGGAGGTTGATATGTTTGCACGCAAGGTAACTGTTCATCTGAAATCGAACATGCTTTCTAACTATACTAGAACCTTGGAGAACGAAATTCTTCCTTTACTTCGCGAACAAAAAGGGTTCAAGAACGAAATCACGTTGTCAAATCCTGGCAGCCAGGATGCGATTGCGATCAGTCTGTGGGAGAACAAAGCCTGCGCCGATGCTTACAACACCAATCTTTACCCGGAAGTGTTGCGAACATTTGCAAGAGTGATCGATGGAACGCCCAAGGTTCAGACGTTTGAAACCGTCACCTCGACCTTCCACAACGTTCTTGCAGAAGTGTAAGTGGGATCGTTTCGCGATACGGGGAGGTCGCGTTGAGGGGCCGCCCCTGTTTTTAACAGAGTGCGGTGATGCTCACCAAATGCAGCAATCTTTCCTTGTGCCGCCCGTGTGCGGCCTTGGTGCCGCCATGTTTCGCTATCTTGTACGATGCGCTGGCTCAGGCAATTCGCCGCGCACTTCTCTTAGGATGCTCACGCAGGATTCTTTCGATATGCACCTGTAATTCGCCGGCCATGTTATTTTTGGCATCTTCGAAACTACTTCCACGGACGGTGATTGACAGACTCTTACATAGCCCTTTCCAGCCGTCATCCTCCGGCCAGAAATCGCAGTCGATCGGTATGCTGGCGGTCACAGGCCGTCTCATACCTTTTCAGTCCTAGCACTCGTT
This sequence comes from uncultured Acidobacteriaceae bacterium, assembly GCA_963730845.1. Taxonomy (GTDB): domain Bacteria; phylum Acidobacteriota; class Terriglobia; order Terriglobales; family Acidobacteriaceae; genus Acidiflorens. The sequence goes on from CAVSTM010000018.1 coordinate 115,416, forward strand.
GCAGTCCCAACGCGCTGGCCCCGTTCTTCTGAGTGGTCACCCACCACATGGCGCGAAACCACACTGGCAAAGGAATCCGCGTATCCTGGAAGATTGTTCCGGCGGTGACCGAAGTCTGGTACCCACATCCGGCACACTCCCTCAGACTTCGCACCGGCCACGCTTTGCCCGATCCGCAGTGGGCACAGCGGAAACCCATGGGCCAACGGAGTCGTGCCAGATATGCCCGACATGCGTCCTCGGTAGTGAAGTTCGCCTCCAACTCCGTCAGATTACGCGGATACTCTTCCACCATTCCACCATCCCCGCACACTACATATTGGGGCTACCTGAGTCAAGCGGATACCCACCTCACTCCATTTGACTTTGGCTGTACAGGTTGATCGTCGATCTTCGTTCAGTCAGTGTTCCCCAGGACGCGGTAGTGCGAGAAACTTGCATGTTACCCTCGCCGATAGTGGCGACTAGTTCCGCACGTCATGCGTCATACGAAGGGGTTGGGTTCACTCCGCATTCATGCAATTGCGCGATCACGGGCAACAGCTGGCTGGGCAAATCACGCTTAGCTATGAAAGCGTCTACCAGCTTCAAGGCTTGTTTGGGAACATCCACGGCTGCGGAAAGCATGATGATTGGCGCTCGCGGCCTGAGCCGTCTCATTTCGATGGCAAACTCCCGCGCGTTCATCTCGGGCATGAAATAGTCCACGATTACAACGTCAACCGAATGGATGGAAGCCAGTTCCAGCCCTTTACCGCCGCTGAGAGCGGTGAGAACCGTATACCCAAAAGTTTCGAGGAACGCCTTTTCGCATTCCAGTAAATATTGGTTATTGTCGATGCAAAGAAGAACTGCGCTCTGGAGCGGCTTAGGAACGGAGGGGGACATGGTTCACCTTCAAGAAGCCATTCTCAACACCCGGGGCCCAGGAAACTGTTCAAAATCGCTCACCTGCGCTCGCTCCTGTGACACAAGCCAGGCGATTCGCTAGTTCGTCACGAAGTGGCCTTCGTCACGAAAATGTCCAAGACGTGCTCGTTGAGCATCTCGGCGAGTTTCTTGCCGTCCTCAAACCGCGTACCTCTGAGCAGGTCAAAATCCCAACAGTGATAGCCTCAGCACCGGAATGGTGTCCTGGAAAAGTTCGACGACAAGCATGGCTTTCCATCACTCGCCAGCTGGACGGTGAAACGGCAGTTACTGCGCTCGGTTTTCTTTCCCGTCATATCGTGCCTTAACTTTTACTCTATACAGGAATCTGCGCACTGTTCGATACCATACATAACTCTGGATTTTCGGCTAGCAGCGGCTGGCGTAACCAGTCAACTTTTCAATTGAGAATGCGCGGGGTTGGCTTGGTCTACCTCACGCAAGGCAATTTCGTTGAGAACTCGACTGCTAGGACATTCTTGCCGAAGTCCGCTCGGGGAATAGGTAGCCGTTTCGCATCTGCAAAGTAGTATTGAAAATCAGAACCAGTATCGGTCATCCGTTCACCCGGCGCGATGAGTTCACCGGCAAAATAGAACCATCCGCCGTACACCCCTAACGAGCCCTCGGGACCGCATTCATATACCTCGCCTTCCTTCTCTGGATCGATGCCAAGCCGATCGAGAAGTAGCCGGAACTTCTCAGGGTAACGGTGCTCCGTTGAGCTGCAAAGTTTCGGCAGTATGAGCACCCGCACCTCTCGGCCCCGCTTGTCATCGCAGCGTAGGCCGTTTGAGTCCGCTCCCTATCGCAGCGGATTGTCTGGTCCCCCGACTGAATCTGCTCCATATTTGGAGAGGAAGAGGGGAGGGGGCGATTGTGGAATTTGGCTACACCATGTCTAACAACCAAATATTCGCTAAGGGCCGGCGCCCACCCCCACACCATGCACGCTAATCTATTCCGAAATTCAAGTCTGTTCTATGTTGCTCACACTGTCCCGCCAGTGACAGAGCAGGATGCGGGCCGGAAGACTCCTAAGAACTAGCTCACTGCTCTCGTTAATGTTTCGAGTCGGCAATCAAGCACGGGACGAGTCTTCATTTCCGGACTTATTTCAAGCCCAGCTCGCCATCGTACTGTCGGATAACCCTGTAGCACTCGCAGGCGGAGTCTTCAAGTCTCTTGCGGTTTACGATCTCCACTGCGCCACGGGTGTACTCGATGACCTTCCTCTTCTGCAAAACACCAGCTGCCAAGCTCACGGTAGGTCTATCTGTCCCTAGCATCGTTGCGAGAAAATCATGAGTGATTGGCAGCGACCCTGAATCCACTCTGTCTTGAGTCATGAGCAACCACCGCGCAAGGCGCTGCTCAATATCGTGCAGCCGATTACACGCGGCTGTTTGTGCAACCTGCATTCCCCGAACGACTGCATAGCGGCTCAACATCAATTGAAGGTGTGGAGCGGATTCCAAAGTGTTTTGCAAAGCTCTGACCTCTACCCGAAACCCATCCCCCGTGATTTGTACCACCGCTTGCAGCGGGCCCCTGCTCAGGCCAACAGCCGCCGGTGTTCCCGTAAAGCCCTCATTCCCAACTATGCCAGCTTCGGCGGTTTTTCCGTCTTCCATTACGACTACAAGAGAAATCAAACCTCGATTCGGGAAATACGCAAATCCCACCTTTCCACCCGCCTCGTGAAGAACTCGATGGTTTGGCAAGCTTACGTATTCGAGATGAGGACGAAGTGAGCTGTAGTCGCTATCGGAGATCGATAGAAGTATTTTGTTGCTGACTTGCTTCTCTGCGGTGTTCGTCCGCTCACTAGGCCGGGAATGAACTCGCCCGTCATGGGGTGCGAAATAGGCAGTCTTGTCGGGCATGGCGAAACCCCTCTCGAAGACCTATCAACACTATGCTGCATACGACCCTGGTACTGAGCAATACTGACCGCCTCAAGACGCACTAAACGTGACCAACAACTAGGGAGACTCTGATTAAGCTCTCCAAGATTCGGCGGCGCTGCGGGGATTTGTGGACATCGATCTGGGGCGGGAGCCGGTGCCGGATGAGACGACGGTGTGCAAGTTCCGACACTTACTGGAGCAGCATGAGTTGGGGGCGCGCATCTTCGAGCGGGTGCAGGAGCACTTACAAGAGGGTGGGTTGCGGATGGGCACGGGAACGATCGTGGACGCGACGATCGTGCACGCCCCCAGTTCGACGAAGAACGCGCGCCAGGAGCGTGATCCGGAGATGCATCAGACGCGCAAGGGGAAGCAGTGGTATTTCGGGATGAAGGCGCACGTGGGCGTGGATAGTCAGAGTAAGTTGATCCATGCGGTGGTGGCGACGCCGGCGAATGTGTCGGATTCGCGGGTGCTTTCGGATTTACTGCACGGCGACGAGACCCGAGTGTGGGGCGATCAAGCGTATCGCGGACAGGGCCATGTACTGGAGGAGTGCGCGCCGCGAGCCCAAGACTTCACCTGCCAGCGGTACCGCTACAAAGATCGAATCGACGAGGTGGAGAAGGCGAAGAACCGCACGAAGGCAAAGGTACGGTCGAAAGTGGAGCATGTGTTTGCGGTGATGAAGTTGAAGTTTGGGTTTGTGAAAGTGCGCTACCGGGGGATCGCGAAGAACGCGAACCGGCTGTTTGCGACGTGCGCGCCGGTGAACCTGTTTCTAGCCCGCAAGAAACTGCTGGGGATGACGGCGGCGTAGCATGTCCGGAAACCGCCGCACCGCAGCAAGAGCGCGGACGCGGCGGGTCGTCGCTCCTCCCCAGCCTCATAAGGACCTTCCTGATATTAATTTCACAGTGGCATGAAGGTGTTGGAAATCACCGTTGAACAAACGAGGTTGAATAGTGGGATTAAGGTAGGCGACCTCGCGATCAAGCCGTCAGATATAAAGCCGGTCATGTCTCAACCATGACAAACTGTGCACCTCCGCCGGGATGACCTCCGATTTACGAATCACGGCTCGGATCCGCTCACAATCCTACATGGTGCTCCTGAGGTGCCCCCGTTTGCTGTACCAATCCGAATGAGAGTTTCCGGTTAAGTTTTGTCGTTCGTTTGCAGCGGGGATGAGGTCTGGAGCAGGGGACGGCGCTTGAGTCCCCTGCTCCAGCAGCGCTGTACTAGCTTTCCTCATGCCTGCATCTCCGCTCGTGCGCGTGCAAATTCTGTGGGCGGCATGTAGTTCAGCGAACTGTGCGGGCGCTGCTGATTGTAATCTTGCCGCCAGGTTTCGATCTTTCGCCGCGCATCCCTCAAACTGGTGAACCAGTTCGCGTTCAAGCATTCATCGCGTAGTCTCCCGTTGAAGCTTTCCACATAGGCATTCTGCACCGGCTTGCCCGGCTGAATGAACTCCAGTCGTACTCCACGTTCCTCACTCCAGGCAGCCAACGCCCGACCGCGGAACTCCGGTCCGTTGTCCAGAACAATCGCTTCCGGCAGACCTCGCTCCGCCGCCACTCGGTCGAGCACACGACGGACTCGCCATCCGCCCAGCGAGGTATCGACTTCAATCGCCGGGCACTCCCGCGTGCAATCGTCCACCCGGGTCAACATACGAATTGCTTTCCCCGTGCTTACGCAATCACTTACAAAATCGATCGACCAGCGCTCATTCGGCCTCCCCGCGGCCGGGCTCACGGCCGTTCCATTCCAGCGGATCCGCCGGCGCTGCCGTATGCGCATCGCCAGGCCTTCCTCCCGATAGAGCCGCTACACCCGCTTATGATTCACCTCGACCCCTTCGCGCACCAACATCGCCCGCAACCGTCGATACCCAAACCGCATTCGCTTCCCGGCCAAATCCTTCAAGCGCGCTCGCAGCGTGCAGTCCCTCTCCGCTCCACGCCGCCCATACCGCTTCGTCGATCGTGCCAACCCCAGCAGCCTGCAGGCGTGTCGCTCGCTCGTCTGGGTACTCGATCATGACGTAACTCGCGGCTGCCCGAAGTCCCGCAGGCCCTACCAGTTTTTTGCCAGCACATCCTTCAGCGCCCGGTTGTCCAACGTCAGGTCCGCTACCACGTGCTTCAGCTTGCGGTTCTCGTCTTCCAGTTGCTTCAGCTTTTTGGCGTCTCCGCTCTCCATCCCGCCGTACTTCGCCTTCCAGCGATAATAGGTTTGCTCGCTGATCCCATGCTGACGGCACAAATCCGCCGTCGCCAGCCCAGCCTCCCCTTGCTTCAAGATCGCAATGATCTGCTCTTCGCTGTGCCGCGTCCCTTTCATCCGCTTTTCTCCTCTCTCGCTGTGAGCCAGCCTCTCGCTCATTTCTTTGTTTTCCGCCTGTCGGTCGCTTTTTCTTCAAAAACTTTGCGCTAGGATCGCCTAGGAACGACGTTTCCCAACCTCCTCGACCCACAGCACCCCCCATTTGCTCTAAAAAATATACCTCCGCCATCACAACTTTCCTCGCATCTCTTCCTGGTTCCGGAGAACTCACATTGTAGGTGGTACAGCTTTTGGGGGCTGG
>CAVSTM010000019.1:0-78307 GCA_963730845.1 uncultured Acidobacteriaceae bacterium
CGCGTTTTGACGTTTTGACCGCCGGTGATTTCACCGTAATCCCGATGTTGCGATAGTTGTCCGCCTGTGCAGATCAGCAGAACGGAAGACCGGCAGGTGAATGTCGCAGTCTACGAGCAGGTGGAGGTACAATGCGGATTCCTGGCGTCTCGGTTGTCTGCCTAGCGGCATCCCTGCTCGTCGCACAATCACCTCACCCAGATCTCTCCGGTAAACGGCGGATTGATCGGAGCAAAGTGCAAGAAAGCGTGACATGAAACCAGGTTCAGCCGATCATCAATCGTCAGAAGCGAAGGACCTCGTTGTGTTCGACATCCTCCGGGAGTCGAAGTGCGCCGATTGCGGAAAGGAGCTATTGGGGGGCGATTTCCTATTTATGGAGGGCGAACGACCGCTTTGCCTCACATGTGCCGATCTCGACCATTTGGTTTACCTGCCCAGAGGCGACACCGCTCTGACCCGACGTGCTCGGAAGCACAGCGCACTTTCCGCCGTGGTGGTTCGCTTTAGCAGGGCTCGCAAGCGCTACGAACGCCAGGGAGTGCTGGTCGAAGAATCTGCACTGGAGCAGGCCGGGGCAGAGTGCTCCGCCGATGCTGAGCAGCGCAGTGTCCGGCGCGAGCGGGCCGAGATCTATCGCGATAAACAGGATCAGGTTCTCGCGATGCGAATGGCCGAATCGATTCGGCAGATGTTTCCAGGCTGCCCGCCTGAGGAGGCGCAGGCCATCGCAGCGCATACGTCGGTTCGGGGCAGCGGCCGAGTGGGTCGGACCGCCTCCGGGCGAGCACTAGAGGAAGAAGCGTTACGAGCGGCGGTGGTGGCATCCATCCGCCACAGGCATACGAAATACGATCGCCTTCTAATGAAGGGACTTGGCCGCATGGATGCCCGAGACACAGTTCGCGACGACATTGATCGTGTGCTTGAAAGCTGGCGTCGCGCTCCTGGTTAGCGCCGGCACTGTGCTCCGGAGATGGGACCCCGGCCGTCTTTAGCTGCAATGTACGTGAAGTGTCTGGCTCAATGTTTCCTACGGCGGCGTAGCCGTCGGTTAGTTTCGTCTGCGGAAAAGGACTCAGGAACGAAATCGCCGAGCCACGCACAGACGCCGGGCCAGATCCATGCGGAGACAGGTCAACCAAAAGCCCGCGCCAGCGAGGACCCCAGCGCGAGTCAACTTAGACGGACAGGGATGATTCCATTTGTCTCGCTGGCAGGCGCTGAAGTTCACCGCTACGGAGGAAAGTCCGCAGGACACGAGACCTCCTCGATGAAGGACGGACACCCGATAGCAGTTCAGGTCAATATCGAGGTCAGTTTCCGGCTGTACTGAAATAAGTGGGAGTTCGGTCCAACTTCCGGTTGTCGGTGTCTAAATCTACAGTGCTGCGAATCGTGCTTGCCAAAGCAACTTCGCCAGGCGTTGGGGAGGGCCGCAAGCCGTCGAGTCGTCGCGATCACCGCCGCAGCACAGGAAGATCTAGAAGTCGCGCCGGCGGCGTCAGACAATCAGCGTCGCAACTCTTGAAAGGATGTCAGCGTGGTTTGCGATCGGCGTAGTGTAGCCCTGCAAGGTTCCGTAGAGTGGCCGCCGCCACTTCGGGCGTGATGTCCCGCTGTGGGCTGGCCAGCATTTCATAGCCGACCATGAACTTGCGGACTGTGGCCGAGCGCAACAGCGGCGGATAGAAGTGCGCGTGGAGATGCCATTCCGGATGCGCTTCGCCATCGGTCGGGCGACTGATGGAAACCCATCGAATAGGGGAACGAAATCTCGAAGAGATTGTCGTAGCGCGTGGTGAGTTGTTTGAAGATGTCCGCCAGACCGTTGCGCATCGCAAGGTCAAGAGATCCAAAATCGCCGCTGTGTCGCTTGGAGAGTAGCAGCACTTCAAAAGGCCATACCGCCCAGAATGGAACGAGGGCCGCGAAATGGGCGTTCTCGACTACCATGCGTGTCCCCGCCCTGTGTTTCCAATTGCAGGTAGTCACACAGCAGGCAGGACGCGGTTCTTCTCGAGGTATGCCTTCTGCGATTTCTGTTCTTTGCGAGGCTCATTGGGAATGGTCTGGTTGGCCCAGATTTGACCGTGCGGATGCGGATTGCTGCATCCCATGATTTCGCCACGATTTTCAAAAATCTGAACGTAGTTGACGTCGGGCAAAGAACCAATCTCAGCGGATTGCTCCACCCACGTGTCCACCACGCTGGTGATTTCCGGGACCGTCATACGCGCGAGTGTCAGATCGTGGCGGGGTGAAAAACACACCACTCTGCAGGTTCCAGCCTCAGACTCCGAAAGCAGCAAACTGCGCCCAGAGTCATCTTGTCTCGCGGGTTGAACCTCGGGCTTCAGCGCCGCGAAGTCGTTGGTAAAGACAAAAGTTGTCTGGTATTTGGGGTTGCGCGCTCCGCCTGCCCGTTCGTTGCCGGGACAGAGATAGCAAGTTGGATCGTACGTCAGGGCCGGGGCAGATGCGGCCGCCTCCAGTTGCCCGCGCCAGGGTCGCTCGGTGCGATGCGGCGACACCAGGACCCAATCGCGCGTAAGTGGATTGAAGCGGCGGTGAGGGTCTTGATACAGATTTCCTGGTTCCATTTTTTCCGTCACCTTTAGATCTATATCCGAGTGGATGCTGTTGCCGTTACCACCACGGATTTTCCCCTTTTCCGCAATTCGCCCTTGCCATCGGCGCATCAGAAAGACACGGGGTCGGGAGGTTCGCGGAGCGGCGCGTTCAACCCGTATCTCGTCAAATGGGCCTTGAGAGTACTTGCGAGCGGAAGCTTGCCCTGCTGCTCGGCCACGGCAATAGCCCGCTGCTCGGTCTCGATGGCCTGAGGAAAGTGGCCCGCTTCGGCGTAGGCGGCGGACAGCGTGTCGAGGATTGCGGCGTCTTGTCCAGCGGTAAGCTGTTGGGCCCGGTTTGCCAGCGCGATAGCCTCAGTACCATTGCGAATCGAGGTCTCGGGACAGGTTGCCAGTAGACTTGCGGCCAGGTTGAGAACGGAGACTCGATCGGGTTCGTCGGCAAGCGCCAGACGCAAGTGAGTGAGTGAATCCGCGAATTTGCCTTGCAAGTAAAGAGCATAGCCCAGATTTTCGTGGCCGGCGGCAAAATCCGGCCTGATACGGACGGCATTCAACCACGCGTCGATGGCCTCGTTTAACTGGTTTTTCTTCACCAGCTCAAGCCCCAGATTGTAGAACGCCTCAAAAAAGTTCGAGTTAATCTGAGTAGCCTTCCGGAAGTAAGCAATGGCATCGTCGGAATTCCCAGCTACGGACAGGGCAACGGCGATCCCATTGTTCGCCCGAGCGTCATTGGGATCCAACTCCAGAGCTTTTTTCCATTCGGCAAGTGCGGCGACGTTTTCGCCCTTCTTCTGCAGGTCCAGCGCGTCATCGATGATGCGATAAAGATCGGACGCGGGCACATCGATTTGCTGCATTTCATCGGGCGGGATATTCACGAATTCGGGGAGGTTGACGGCGCGGTTGGCAGCCGTGGAGTTGTCAATGTAGATGGCTGGGCTGTCTTTGCCTTGGTCGTCGATGTGAGTAAGAAACATTTGGGTGTAGGGAGAACGGCTTTTGGACGAGAAGACCAGCCAGTGTCCATTCGGCGAGAAGCTGTGCCAGGAGTTCATCAGCTTCGTGTTGGCTCGCATGCAGACGCGCAATCCCGCCGTTTGCCGGCACGATGTAGAGCTGGCTGTCCGGGCGCATCAACTGGCCGTTGCGGCACTTGACGAAGACGATCCAGCGACCGTCTGGAGAAACCTTGGGAAAGTTGTTGCTCATGCCATTGTCTGAAGCTCCGGCGATGGGCTCGGCTTGACCGCCCTTCCCGTCATTGAAGGGAATTCGGTAGAGGTCGTATTGAATCTGGACTTCGTTGGGGTCGTTGGCGTGGAGGGCGGGCTTCTGCGGGTAAGGGTCTCTCGCCTCGGCGCGGGCAAAGACGACGTATTTTCCGTCCGGGCTCCAAACCCCGTCGGTTTGAACATAGCGCGGATCATCGGCGCCGGGAAGCGGCTGCCGACGGCTAGTCGCGCGGTTGTACCAGGCAAGAATGCCGCGGGTCGGATAGAAAACCTGGAGAAAGTGATAGTCCTTGAAATTGGTAACGTAGTAGGAACTGGGGATGCTCTGGTCCCGCCCAGCAAAAGTAGATAGCACATAGCGCCCGTCGGGCGAGACCTGCGACATGAACCCGACGCGCGATTGTCCGACGCGCATATCCGTGTTCCAGGAGACCATGTCTTCGTTGCGGATCGACATCTGCTTCCTGATCGGAACGACAGCATACAGGCCTTTGTCGTTCTTGGGGCCGTCCACGTCGATGCCCATCGTTTTTCCGTCGGCGGAGAACGAGTGGCAGTTGGCACAGGAATGCAGGTCGTGCATAACGATTCGACTCTCGGGCTGACTGACATCGCGAAGACGCCAGTTGATGAGGTAGATCGACGATGGGGCCAGCGGCTGGATGAAATTCTTCGCGCCTTCCGAGGGCATCAGGGGGACATCCCGATAAAAGATGGGTGCACCGACCGGATCTTTCGAAGTGGAGAGTGTGACGCGCCCATGCGAAACCGGGCTGGCCGGAGCGCGGTCGCTGAGGCCAGCAATCGTTACCGCAGCAGGACGCTCTACGGAGTGTCGCTTGATGGTGGCCCACGTGGCCGCGTCAGGTATCCAGGTGTGCGCGGCAGCCTGTTCCTTGGTCAGCGACGGTGGCTCGTTGGTGTCGGAAACGCAACGCGGATCAATTTCACCAATGCGCATGGGGTCGCCATGGGAGATGACGTGCATTGGTTCCGAGCCATCGGTGAAGGTGATGTCAATGCTCCAGCTCTTGGCGGAGGCTTCCGCGTCGCGCCAGAGGAAGGTTGGCGGCGTGATCTCAGGCGGGAAGATGGATTCGTCTTCGGGATAGTCGATGGTGATGAACTCGTTGCCGGAGTTCGCCAGGCGTGTATCTGCGCTCCGAAGCGGTTCGGCTGCCAGGGCAACACCCAGGCTGTACCGATGAGATGACCAAGATTGCGCCCCGATGAGCGCGAGCAGGAAAGCTGTTCCAAGGAAAAGAACACCAAATTTTGCGCGACGTTCGGTGCTCTGGCCCAGCATCGCGTGCTCAGGCATCTGTTTCTCTCTCACTCAGGAAACCCCGTCGTCGCGTCACACGATTCTTTGGGCAACTCGCGGAACATCGCGATGGCTTCGATCTCGACCAACAGTTCCGGACGGCAGAGCTTAGCTTGGATGCCCGTGGACGCTGGCAACGGATTCAATCCCTGCTCCTTGTAAAATGCCGTGCGCTCCTCGTTGAACAGCGCGTAGTCGCGATCAATGTCGCGGAGGTAGCAACTTGTTCGCACAACATCTTTCCATGTGACGCTCTCGGCTGCAAGGAGCGCGGTAATGTTCTGGAACACGCGGCGGCATTGTGCGCGGAAGTCTCCGATATGGATGGAAGCGCCGTGCTCATCGATGCTGGCCGTACCGGAGATCAGCAGGATGACGAGGCCATTCGCATCGATGCGCATGCCACGGGAGAACGAACTTGGCCTGGGGTAGCTGTAGGCTTCATTAAGGACGCTGTGGTTGGTGATGGCCCGCTTCTCGACCGGCACAATGACCACTCCTTGCGGCTTTTCCTGGTCTGCCATAGTCGTCTCCTGATCCGTTCGGCGGGAGCTTTTAGAGTCCGATCGTTGCTGGTCCGTTGCCCAGGGCTGCAGCCGAATTTATATCTCTGCGCCTTCGCAACAAATACAGAGCCAGCGAGGCTCTAAGAAAGCCACCAACTTAGAATTCACGATCATGCAGCCGCGCGGCTGAACTGCAGGGCCATCTCACGGGCAGCACGCAATTTCGTGACGGGATCGCCCGTGGGATGAAACTCCATGGCAACCACGGCGTTGTACTTGAGTTCGCCCAGCTTGCGAAATATATTCTGGTAATTGATTTCGCCGGTGCCAGGTTCGTGGCGACCGGGGACATCTGCAATGTGCACTACGCCAATGTGCTGGATGTTCTTCGACAGCTTTTCGATCAAGTTACCCTCCGCAATCTGCTCGTGAAAGAAATCGTAGAGAAACTTAACCTGCGGATGGTTTACTGCTTTGACTACTTCGAATGCCTCGGCTGCGGAAGTCAGGTAGTACTTGGGGTTCTCCTCGGGATCGATAGTTTCAAGCAGAAGCTGCACAGGAGTTCCAGCGATCTTCTTTCCTTCGATCAATCGGGCGGCTGCTTTCAGTCCGTCGATGCAGCTCTGGTGTTGGGCCTCACGAGCCAAGCCTGGCACAGCATCCCCGGACAGAAGAATAATGCTTGGGCAGTCGACCTTCTCCATCGAACCGAGTGCCCCGCGGAGGTCAGCGAGTAGCGCATCGCGCTCGGCCGGATTGCTTAGGCCGTGCCTCAATCCGGCAGTAGCATCGAAGCTGATCCCGAGCTGCTTGCGTTTTTCGTTGGCCCGGTTGAAATCATCCTTGGACCACTTCTCGTACTCCCCGACGAGTTCCACATATTTGTAGCCAGCTTCCGCTACCTTCTCTAGGCGTTGCTCGAACGGCAAATCTGTAAAAACGGTCCAGAGCATCACAGAAAGTTTGAAGGGTGCATCTTGCGGTGCTGCCTCGCTAGCCATTTCGCCTCCTCCCAGATTCAGTGGGAATCTGTTCTTCAGAGCAGCAGCACTCAGGAACGCAGCTGCAAACCTCTGAGTGAACGCGCGTCGATTCGTCATTGGTTCCCCAATACCTCCCTGCGCGTTCAATCTGCACACCGCTGAGCTTCGCCATCCCAGCGATGACCCTTAAGGGTACGCAGTAACCCAGGATCAAGCGGCGCTGACGACAAAATTTTGCTTAACGTCCTGCGGGCTCTCTTATGCCAAACATAGTAGTGCTCACGGCCGGTACGAAGAAATGCAGCTCGGGTAGCAGTCAATAAATAGCCCGGGCAGCGGTTCAGCCCGGGCCACGTCGAGAAGACAAACATCAAAATGTAAACTTCAGCGCCGCTTGCATGACGCGCGCAGGAATCGGGCCTTGACTAGTGATCTGCCCATAAGTTCCGTCTTGGACGTTGCTATCCGGATTGCCAAAACTGGGATGGTTGAGGGCGTTGAACATCTCCCAACGGAACTGCAGGCGGTAACCTTCGATAATCGTCCAGTTTTTTGCGAAGGCCACGTCGATGGTCTTGATAGGTGGACCCTGGAATAAGTTCTTTCCGCTGTCGCCGAAGGTTCCTGGAGCATTTACAGTGAATGCGTTTCTGTTGAAGTATTCACCGATCCACTGAGACTTGCTTCCCTGGCGGACGTTGAAGCTCTGGCCGGGGACAACGTCGGCCCGGTCCCCGCCCTGCAGGCTCCCAGAGTTGTCCCCGTAGCCGCCGGCAATGGTGAACGGGTAACCGGACTGCCACGTGGCGATTCCGCTGAGTTCCCAGCCCCCCAGCGCCTGCCGCATGAACTGGTTGCTTCCAGAAAGAGTTGGGGTGACATAAACCATGTTGCTCACCCAGATAAACGGAATGTTCAAGTACGAAATGCCCCGGTTGTAGCCTATGTTGAACGGATCGGGAAGGTTCTGGGTTCCGAAGGAAACGTTCCCCGAAGAGGTCGTGTCCAGCGTTTTCGACCATGTGAAGTTCGATTGGAATTGAAGACCCCTGGTCAAATGCCGCTCCACTCCAACTTGCAATGCGTTATAGCTGGACGTGCCCAGGCTGATGTCGGTGAGAATCGCCTGGAAGTTGGGATATGTGCTGCGCGTCGCGCCAGTGGCATAAATTCCAGGATTCTGATCGACGACAACCGCCTGGTGATAGGATTCGGCGCCCACGTAAGCCAGTCGCACAACCGTGTTCTGCGCGATTTCATGTTCGACCGAGAGGTTCCAACTTTGCGTGATGCCGAGACGGAAGTTTTGGGCGAAGATAGCGCCAATGAAGAATGGCGTCGTGAAGGCGGCATTCGGCGAAGGCTTGAACGGGGCGAATGGCGGAAATGGGCTGACGCCGCCCGTGCCCGCGAACTGGGACCAGGGGGAGTCCAGGGAGAGGGGTAAGCTGGTTCCAGGAACGCCGGTAAGAGTTCCGTTGAAACTATACGTCGGACTGAATGGGCTGATGTCGGCCGTGTGGTTGTACATGGAGTACTGCAAGGGCGCAGTGAACAGACCGAATCCGGCCCGTAGCGACGTCCGCGGTAAGGAGTGAGGCTGCCAAGCCACTCCCAGGCGCGGTTCCCAATAGCCGTAGGTGTTGGGCATCAATCCGTCGCTTATCCCCCTGTCACCCGGAAACACCAGACCCAGCGGAGCGTTGGGGTAAAGCGTGCTCTGCTGCCCTGGAACGAAAGCGCCGCCGCGTCCACTCGTCACCCCGGGAGCAATATTTGGATCCCAGCGCAGGCCGGCAGTAATGCTCAGGTTCGGACGCACACGGTATTGATCCTGGCCATACAAGCCTAGCTGCCAGCCGGCAAGGCTGGCAATTTCGCCCGCTCCCTGTTCATACGAGTACAAATAGCCCATCAGAAAGTCTGCCAGTCCGTTGCCGGTATAACTCCCGTTGAAAGTGAGGATCGGTGTCGTCGGATATTGCGTCGCTTCCTGGGCGTACTGATGCTGCAAGTTTGCCCCGAATGAAAGGAGGTGGCTGCCCATAGTTTTGCTGAAATTCTCATAAACACCGTAGGTCGTGCGACCCTCCTGCGAAGGTTCGGTCCATCCGCCGTTGAATCCGCCATTGTTTACAGAAAATCCCTCCATGTAGCACTGGCCAGGAAGTTCGGTCACGTTGATGTAGCGCGACCAGCACATATTCTGTCCCTTGTTGTCCTTCACGGCAGCGGAGTTGTGCGCTTGCATCTGCATCCAGAAGACCGACACCGTGTTCACTGCCGTAGGGCTGATCTCCCAGGTGTGGGTAATCGCTTCGTTGTAAAACTCCATCCGTTCCGCGAACGTCTGCGACCAGGGATTGAGGTTGAGCACGGAGAGGATATTGCCGGGAACATCCCCGGAGGGCTCAGTCAAATAGTTGACAAAGGAGCGCAGCATAAGACGCTGGCTGTTCGAGATGTTGTAGTCGACCCTGCCGGTGTACTCGTTGAAACTTTGGATCGTAGCGCCTCCCGGGTAGAAAACGGTGCCATTGGGCTGCTGCCCAAGCGGGAGGCCAGTCGTGGCGATGGTGACTGAGGCCGGGTCATACGAAAACCCAGGCAACAACTGGTTCGGCTTGCCGCCCACCGTGCCAAAAGGACAGTTTGTAGGCGTGTTACTGCCGGTACAAAGAACAACCGGGTTCGGGCCGGTATCCAGGCCACTGAAGTCACCCGCCAGCATCGCCGCAGTCGGCGTCTGGGTGCGGTTGGACAATGCGGCTGCGTTGGATCGTGTTCCCTGATAATTGAAGAAGCCGAAGAGCTTGTTCTTTAGGATGGGCCCACCTACATAACCACCAAACTGGTTCCGTCTCAGCGGATCTGGGGAACTCGTTGTGGGATCGAAGTAACTGTTGCTGGCGTTCAAGTCCTTGTTGCGGAGGAATTCAAAGGCTCCGCCGTGCCAACTGTTGCTGCCAGACTTGGTTGCGATGCTCACCACGGCGCCGGGTGCGAATCCGTATAGGGCATTGAAATTGTTGCTAATGACGCGGAATTCCTGGATCGCGTCGGCGTTGGGGAAAGGCGCGTCTAAGAGCGTGTAATTATCCATGTGCGGCACGCCGTCCAAAAGGTAGTACGTGCTGCCTTGACGCCCCCCGCTCGCCGAAGCCCCGGTCTCGGTGGGAAAACTGAAGCCAGTCTGTACGCCGGGTTGGCCTCCCATCCCTCCTCCTCCGCCTCCCGGTGCGGTGACACTCGTCGTTCCAGGGGCCAGAAGGACCAACGACGATGGATCGCGGCCGTTCAGAGGCAACTGGGTAATCGCGGCCTGGTTGACCGTCGTACCCAGTTCAGCCGTGGTGGTGTTGATCAGTTCGGCCTCTTCGGTGACTGTGACCGTCTCCAGAGCGCTTCCGGTTTTCAGGGAGACATTTTGCGTCGCCGAAATGTCCACGCCCATCACAATGCCTTGCTGCACGTAGCGTGCAAAACCCTTCGCTTCTACCGTCAGTGTGTAGTTGCCGGGCGACAGGGGCGCAATCGTGTAAATCCCAACTGTGTTCGAGGTCGTAGTCTGGGTCAGGTTCGTGGCGGTATTCTTCGCGGTCACGGTCGCACCGGTCACTGCCGCTCCGCTGGCGTCGGTGATTTGGCCGGTGAGACTAGCGCTGGTGCCCTGGCCACGTGCCAGGGTTCCCGCAAAAAACAACATGATCAGGGTTGAAACCAGCGTGAGTCTATTGATGGAAAATCTCATGGATAATCCTCCGCGGAACTAACCGCCGCATTCTTAGCGTCGCTCGGCAGGACGTCATGGTCCTGCAATCGCTTACATTTTCGGAGCTGTCGAATTTACTGGTGAACATCCAATCGTCAAGACTCTTTCCTGCCTCGATAAACGATTCAGGAACGTCCCCAGCAATGTAATCGTTTACAACAGAAGATCGTTAACTGGTTTATTACTTAGCAGAGCATTTGTCAAGCGCTTTTTTGCGTCAGCGTCGTGGCAAATGGTGGGACCGTGCCCTTCCGTGCTTTCCGAGAATGAAACATACAATCGGACACATTTTTTCGACGAAAATCCGGATACCTACCCTTTCCCGCAGCGGACCCTGGGACTTGATATCGGCCGACTGAAACGCGAACCAACATGCATGGTTGCCGAGGCCCCGAGCATGAACTGCGAATCTCTGACGTATACTGTGCGCGATACGAACCGATTGCACGCTTGACCCCGTGCTGTTTTTGTATACGCGGTTTGGTGCAAATTGGAATCGTGCCTCGGAGGGAAGCCCCGGACCAACGGCTGCTGGAGTTATTTTGGAGCTAGCTAAACTTTTTGCGCGATACGTCGGAAGCCGAAAAGCTCTGATATTGGCGGTAGTCTGGCTCACCGCGGCGACTTACCTCAGCGCGTCTTGCAGCGGTCCTCAACAGCTCGAGGCTGTACTGCGAAGCCATCCCAGCGCGAATGCGTACGCAGATCTCGGGACTTGGTTTCGCAACCACCGGCAATTTTCTTGCGCGACAGATGCCTTTGAAAAGGCATTGGAAATGAATCCAGGCTCGGCGCGCTTCGCGTATCTTCTGGGCGAGAGCCTGTATTCCGCTGGGAGTGTGAAAGAGGCAATCGATTCGTTGCACCAGTCGGTGCGTCTCGATCCCAAATTTCTGCAGCCCCATTTGCTGCTGGGCGTGGCGCTTGACGACGTGCATGACACAACGAACGCCGAAACTGAATGGAGGGCAGCCCTCACGCTTGATCCAAAATCGACAACCGCTCGCGCCGCATTGAGCAAGGATCTGCTCGCCGAGAAGGACTACGTTTCAGAGATCACCCTGCTCCGCACAGCCCTCGCTTCCGGGCAGTTGACGCCGGAGTTGACTCTGGATCTGGCGCTGGCCTACGGCCAAATCGGAATGCTCCAGGACGCCAATTCATTATTGCGCAGCGCGCTGCGCGCGCATCCCGCTTCCCTGCTACTCGCCAAGGCGTTGGCGGCGACGCTCGTCTTACAAGCTCGAAGGGAAGAGGCTGCCTTGATTCTAGAAACGGCGATGAAGCAGCACCCTGCGGACTTGAGCGTGCAGTTGCTCTATCTGCGGCTGCTGGTGATACAGGACGAGGCCGCGAAAGCACATCAATTGGGAAGCAAGCTACTTAAGGCGACTCCCCATAACTGGGAGGTGCTGTATCTGAACGGCGTCCTCGAACAGCGCGCGGGAGAATACGCGGCGGCCCGCGATCATCTGCAGCAGGCGGTGGCCTTAAATCCGGACCACTACGAATCCCGCCGCACCCTGGGGAGCGTACTGGCTAAACTCAACGACAACCAAGGGGCACGAGAACAACTGGAAAAGGCTACCGCGCGGGGAGGCCATGATCCGCAGGTCCGTTTTGAATTGGCCGGCGTGCTTCGGGCGTTAGGCGAGAATGAGCAAGCCCAGGAGCAATTCAAGCTCTACCAGCAGGAAGCACAGGCGAAGTCCGACCTAACCCAGGCTGCTGCAAAAGCCGCGTTTGCGGATCAGAAATTAGCCGCGGGGGAGGTGCCGCAAGCCGTCGATCTCTATCGCGAGGCGCTCGCCGCGGCGCCCAAAGAAGCTACGCTGGCCTACAAACTGGCGATGGCACTCGATAAAGCGGGGGATCAGGCAAACGAGCGAATCGCACTTGAACAGGCAATCCAGATCGATCCGAACATGGCCGAAGCGCATAACCAGTTGGGATACCTGGCATCGCGTGCGGGAGAGACAGCTTCAGCTGAGGAGCATTTCCGGCTGGCGGTGCGCGCTTCTCCAGGATTCGCTAAGGCCTGGGTGAATCTGGCGGCGACTTTATATCTTGAGTCCAAGTTGCCCGAGGCGAAGGAAGCGGTTCAGCGTGCCTTGCAAGTGGAACCGGGTAATCGGAAGGCTCAAGAATTAAGTAGCGCGTTGGATTCGGCGCAACCTTAACGGTAAGAGCGCTGCGCACTGATGCAGTCGTAACTTAGTTCGGATACGATTCGCCGGCACGAACAACCCTTATGAAATGATCTGTAAACTTGGCATGCATTCCAGGGACATCGTACTTGGGCATATGGCAGCCAGTGCAGTTCGCCGTCGCCTTTGGACAAACTGCACGGGACGGGCTGGCCTCATGCGACTCTTTTCCCTGGGCGCTGTGACAACTCAAGCATCGAGGGTCATAGGAGCTCTCATTTTGAACCAAGGGCTTGTGTGGATTGTGACACGCAATGCAAGTGAGACGCTCATCACCCTGAGTTCCCCAGCAACGGCTTTTTTCCAGGCGGTACGGCTGGAAGCGAACATTGAGCGGGCCATAGGCTCCTTCGGATACGACAACGTCTACCCCGGTCCTGTGGCAAGCCCCGCAGAAATCAACCAAATCCACAGGGCTGAAATGCGCCGGATTCAAAATGGCCTTCAGTGCCTCGTCGATCTGGCCGGCTTTCATCGCGCTGACGTGATCCGCACCGGGCCCGTGACATGCTTCGCAGCGGACTCCCGATGTCGCGCGTGAAGCGTCGAACTTGGAATTGGTGGACGAATACGTGGTGTGGCAGCCAAAACACAGCTTTGCCGTGGACAGCGAAAGACGTTCCCCTAACGCATTCTTAAGGTCACCCGCCTCTATTTGCGAATGCCCGGGGGTTAAATCCATTCCGTGCAAATTGGCAAAGCTGCTCACCTGGCTCTCGTAGAAATCACCTTTACTTTCGAGAATATAAGTCTTGCCATGCACCCCCGCGCCAAAAACCCAACTAATGTTGGCTGCAATTGACTGGTTGCCCGAGCTAACCACTAACCGCGAACCGAGACGATCCGAAGAAATCCGGTACAGATAAGATCCACTCTGCAGAATCCCTGAATCGAGTTTCGGAGACGGAGTGCGCTCTACGATCCGAAACGATGCCTCTGCCATGGGCGTAAGGACTTGTGAGGAAGCTTCTTCAGAATGACATTGTCGACAAGCGCTCTCACCCGCATACGCGCTAAAAGGGGGCGTGCCTTTCGTCGGCCACCAGTACTGGTCGATCAATCGATCTTTTGTCGCCCTCGGGCTTTCAGCGGGTGTCTGGGTCTGTCCGAAGACGACCAGCCCGAGGAAGAGCAATGGCACGACCCCATTCACGGCAGTATGAAGAGAACGAATCGAGAGTCTTGCAGATGGATTCACAAGAGGTATGGACATCCCGAACACTCAGCCCCACAACTGGTTCCGCTAGCGAGTAAGTGTACTGATGGCGTTGGAGCAATGGCAACTCGAGCCGCGTCTCGGTGGAAATCGCCGGTGCTACACTGGCCGCAATGATTTCCCGGATGCTCGTTCCGTGGACCCGGCGCCGTCTGTTACAAGCTATTCCGGCGGCGCTCGCTGCGGCTTTTGTCCGCGAGGGCTGGTGCGCCATCCCCACCACCGCCAAGAACCCGCCACCGTTTTCCCGCTTTGTGGATGTAGCTGCAAGTGCGGGACTCACGCAGACGATGTTCTATGGAGAAGGCACCAGTGCAACCTATGTTACAGAAATCATGGGCGGCGGTTGTGCCTTCTTCGATTACGACAACGATGGCTGGATGGACATCTTCATCCTTGGTGGCCGCCGCCTGGAAAGCATCCCGCCCGGAGCCAGCAATCGCCTTTACAAGAACAATCGCGATGGTACCTTCACTGACGTCACCGAGAAAGCTGGACTGCTCGATGCCGGCTGGGCCGTTGGTGTCTGCGTCGGCGACTATAACAACGACGGGTTCTGAGGATCTCTTCGTCACTTACTTCGGTCAGAATCGACTCTACCGTAACAACGGCGACGGAACCTTCGTCGATGTTACTGCTAAGGCTGGCCTCCTCTATCCAAGCACTCGTTTCGGCTCAGGCTGCACTTTCGTGGATTACAACCGAGACGGGTTGCTCGACCTGTTTGTTTCGAATTACTGCGACATCGATCTCGCGCACGCTCCCAGGCCGAATTTGCAGATGCCCAACTGCCAATATGAAGGAGTGCCGGTCAACTGTGGGCCAAGCGGATTGCCGTTGCCAGCATTTTTTCTCTATCGCAACAACGGCGATGGAACCTTTACGGATGTCTCCAAACAGTCGGGCATCGCGGCTCTTCGCGGTTCCTAT
Organism: uncultured Acidobacteriaceae bacterium; assembly: GCA_963730845.1. Lineage (GTDB taxonomy): Bacteria > Acidobacteriota > Terriglobia > Terriglobales > Acidobacteriaceae > Acidiflorens. The sequence goes on from CAVSTM010000019.1 coordinate 14,774, forward strand.
GGGCTGACCGCAGCCGCTTTTGACGTGGACGAAGACGGCTGGCCGGATATTCTCGTCGCCTGCGATTCCACACCGAGCCTGCTGTTGATGAACAACCGTGACGGTACCTTTCGAGAGGAAGCACTGATACGCGGATTGGCCCTGAGCAGCGACGGACAGGAGATGGCCGGCATGGGAGTGGGGGTGGGAGACTACGATCTGGACGGTCGCCTGGATGTAGTCAAGACACACTTTCAGAACCAAGCCACCGGACTCTACCACAACCTAGGCAAAGGGAACTTTGAGGATGTGACCGCTCAGGCTGGCCTGGCCGCAGAACGCCGGTTCATCAACTGGGGCACGGGCCTGGTGGATTTGGACAACGACGGATACCCCGACATCCTGTCAGTCGCCGGAACCGTCTATCCGGAGTTGGAACCCGTCTATCCCAAGTACCCGAGGCGCGGACCGCGCCTGGTGTTTCGTAACCAGGGAAATGGAAGATTTACGGAGCTCGGCGAAGAAGCTGGCCCTGGCATTTCAGCGCGGCACGTCAGCCGTGGTTGTGCCTTTGGCGATTTTGACAACGACGGAGACTTGGATGTGGTCATCATGAACCAGAACGAAGCGCCGTCATTGCTGCGCAACGACGCTCCGGCAAACAACCACTGGTTGAAGGTGCGACTGGAAGGCACGAAGAGCAACCGGAGCGCCATTGGCGGGCGCGTCATGGTCCGCTATGGCGGCAAGGTGCAGGCGCAGGAGGTGATGAGCCAATCCAGCTATCTTTCGGCCAACGATCCGCGCTTACATTTTGGCCTCGGTGCTGAGAAGACAGCCGACATTGAAGTGCGCTGGCCGCTCGGCGGAATCGACACCCTGAAGAGCGTCGCGACGAACCAGCTTGTCATCATCCGGGAAGGTTCGGTTGCAGGGGCATCGGTCCGCTTCCAAAGCTGGGCTCGCCCATGACACGGGCGGCCATCGCTCCGGTTCCCGATTGACACGGATAACGGTTGACATGCCGCGGGTTGCAGCATATGGTTTTGCTTGCGAATGTAATCGCTTGCATTTTGAGGTGTTTTCGATGCGGTTTTCAGTCGAGTTCTAATTGCTTGGTCGAGACTTATCCATGGATTCTACACAATTGGTCCCGCAGTTTGCGGGCTCGTCCGGTGTGCGACCCACTGTCTTCAGCGCCCCGGGTCGTGTGAACTTAATCGGGGAGCATACCGACTACAACGATGGCTTTGTTATGCCGTGTGCCATCGGTCTGCGTACTCGCGTGTCTATCTCTCCTCGTGTCCACCGCAAGCTGCTGATTCAGTCCCAGGAGTTTCCCCAGTTCTTCGAATTTGATTTGGACGACCTGCCGCAGCATGCAACCGGAGCCTGGTCTGACTATGTGTTGGGGATCGCGGTCGCGTTAGAGCAAGCGGGCCATGCTCTACAGGGCGCGAATCTGCTGGTGCAGAGCGAGGTCCCGATCGGTGCGGGTCTCAGTTCTTCGGCGGCGATTGAGGTCGCCAGCGCGCTCGCACTCATGAGCCTAAACGGCGCCGTCTTGCCGTTGCCGGAGGTGGCGAAGCTTTGCCAGCGTACCGAAAACGCCTTCATCGGCGCACGTGTCGGCATCATGGATCAGTTTGTCTCATGCCTGGGGAGGGCGGGACACGCGCTCTTGCTCGACTGTCGTTCGCTCGAGTTCGAATTCATCCCCATCCCCGATCGAGTTCGGATGGTGGTTTGTAACACCATGGTCAAACACCAGCACGCCAGCGGGGAGTACAACCGACGGCGCGAGGAGTGCGAGGAGGGCGTGAGAATCCTGGCAAAGGCGTATCCCAATATTCGCGCTCTCCGCGATCTTTCTTTCGACCAATTGATCAAGCACTCGAACGATCTTCCCGAGACAATCTATAAGAGATGCCGTCATGTGGTGGAGGAAAATAGCGGGTGCGCGATGGCGCTCGCCGTCTCCGCGCCGGCGATTTGAATGGATTTGGAGAGCATATGCGAGAATCGCACCGCAGTCTTCGCGACCTCTACGAAGTCAGTTGCCGCGAACTGGACATCATGGTCGAGGTCGCCGAAGGCCTCCCGGGCTACTACGGCGGCCGCATGACCGGAGGCGGATTTGGTGGATCCACGATAAATTTGGTAGAGGCAACGGATGCCGAGCCTTCGGCGATCAAATTTCGAGTCGCTACCAAAAGGCGACTGGGATTAAGCCGGCTGTCTACATCTGTTCGGCGGCCGATGGCGCGAGGGCTGAGCCCAACCCCGCGGCGTAGCTCAAGTGCAATGCTAAGTCCTGCCTGACGCACCGAACCTCTCACTTACAAACCGCTGTCAAGTCGCCAGCGCCGATGGTAGAGCCTTGACCGGCGCCGTGGATTTCCGCAGTACCAGACTGGTGCTGACTTTGATTTCATGTCCCGAGCGCTGCTGCCCCTCAACCGTTTCGTACAACGCATCGAAAGCTTTTCGTCCCAGTTCGTCCCGAGAAAGGCGAATGGTGGTGAGCGGCGGCTGAGTGAACTGGCTAAGCTCAATGTCATCAAAGCCAACGACGGAAATGTCGTCGGGGACGCGCAGACCAGCGCGGGTGATGGCACCGAGCGCCCCGATTGCAGTCAGGTCGTTGGAGGTGAGCACAGCGGTGGGCGGCTTGGGCAGCGAGAGTAGCTGCACCATCGCCACTTCTCCCCCGTCGATCTTGTGGTTTCCTTCAACCACGCTCCGTTGGCGTTCACCAATTCCGCAAGCATCGATACACTTCAAGAACGCCGATCGGCGTGTCCGCGCCGACTTCAGTGTAAGCGGGCCGCTGATGAACCCGATGCGCTGGTGCCCGAGCGCAACAATATGCTGCACCGCTTCTCCGATTCCCCTGGAATAATCGACCTTGATATTACTGATCAGCGGTTTTATTTTGCCCACATCCAGAAACACAATGGGTAGCCGGCGAAGCGAAAGCTCATCCAGAAGATGGCGGTCGATTTCCGACGTCATGATGGCAACGCCATCCACCTTGCGCTCAATCATCCGGCGCACACACCCACCCATACGCTCGGAGTTGTAATCCGTATTGGCAATGATCACTTCGTACCCGCGGTGAATAGCGGCAAACTCAAAACTCTTCACTAGTTCGGGAAAGAATGGGTTGACGATATCCGAGATGATCAAGCCGAACATCTGGCTGCGTCCTGAAACCAGCGCCCGCGCCTGCGTATTCGGATAGTAACCAAGTTCGCGGATGGCGCGCCGCACCTTCTCAGCGGTCCGCGGCCGCACCAGTTCGCTGTCATTGATGGTGCGTGAAACGGTGGCAGTCGAAAGGCGGGCGCGGGCAGCAACTTCCTTGATGTTCATGCTGGCTCAGAGTACCACCACTTTCCGTCAGAAAATATATAGGTTGTTAGTCTATTGTAATCGATTACAATTCACGATTGGTGGGGAGGAAGCTGTGGCGCTACCAGATGTTGGCGGGGATCAACGAACCGCGGTGCAACTGCAAGACAAGCGGCGAACGATTATCACAACCCGAGGGTGCTCCGGGATGACACAAGTCGTCCTCGACAACGGCCGGATCCGGGCCACCGTGTTGCCGGAACTTGGCGGAAAAATGTCATCTCTGATCCGGACCGACACGGGCCGCGAATTCTTGCGGCAACCAGCGACTCGCCAGCTGAAACCCGCCGTCTATGGCGCGGCATTTGAGAATTATGACGCGAGCGGGTTCGACGAATGCTTTCCCACCGTCGCCGCGTGCCAATACCCAGGCGGATCTTTTGACGGTTTCGCGCTGCCCGATCATGGCGAACTTTGGTCGTCTCGCTGGCAGTTCGAAGTGCACGGGGAAGAGTTATGGCTGGCAACTGCCGGGCGGCGGTTACCCTATATATTCCGCAAGCGCATCCGTCTCGAAAATGAAGCGGTCATATTGCGATATAAATTGGAAAGCGTGGCCGACGCGCCATTTTATTGTCTTTGGTCCGCTCATCCCCTGCTTAAAGTTGATCCCGGCTGCCGGATTGTGCTGCCAAAGGAAGTCACAAACGTGCTTGTCCAATCGTCTCGCAATCAACGCCTCGGAGAGTCCGGTCACAGCTGCCGATGGCCGCGGACTCGCTTCGCCGACGGCGCCGAAACAGATCTGGGCGTTCTAGGAGCTCGGTCGCGCCAAACCGCGGACAAACTTTTTACGCCACGACTTTCGAACGGAGCTTGTGCTTTGTATTATCCGGAATCGAGCGAATCCATTTCATTTCATTTCAATTCCGCCATCGTACCTTACGTTGGAATCTGGATTTGTGAGGGCGGATGGCCGAATCCAGAGGACAGCCACTACACGGCTGCTCTGGAGCCATGTACGAGCCCCGAGGACTCGTTGGCCGAAGCCATTGGCCGCGGCGAGTGTGCTCAGATCCAACCCGGGGCATGGAATGGTTGGGAACTCCGCGTTCAGCTACAAACGGGAGTGCCCGAGAATTTAGTGGACAGGACTCAAGCGTGAATCTCACCCCAGTCGACTGGCTGCTTATGGCGGTTTACTTCGCCTTTGTGCTGGGCATTGGCGTCGTCCTGAAGCGTTATGTGAAGAACAGTTCGGATTTCTTTCAGGCCGGACGTTCGCTTCCGGCGTGGATTTGTGGCCTGGCATTTCTTTCCGCGAACCTGGGAGCTCAGGAAGTAATAGGCATGGCCGCTTCCGGAGCCAAGTACGGGATCGCAACCAGCCACTTCTATTGGATCGGTGCCATTCCCGCCATGGTGTTCGTGGGAGTGTTCATGATGCCGTTCTACTACGGCTCGCGCGCGCGGTCCGTTCCGGAGTATCTGCGTCTGCGCTTCGACGAGAAGACCCGTGCGGTGAACGCCGTCACCTTTGCCGTAATGACCGTTTTCTCGTCCGGTATCTCGATGTATGCCATGGCGAAGCTTATTCAAACGATGCACCTTCTGGACGGCCCGTTCGCGAAGCTCGGGGTTTCGACCGTCTGGACCTTCCATGTCAGTATCGCCGTCTCCGCACTCATCGTGCTGGGATACATCCTCCTGGGCGGGCTCACCAGCGCAATTTACAACGAGGTGCTGCAGTTTTTTCTGATCGTCGCCGGTTTTCTTCCTTTGGTCTTTCTCGGGCTGAAGAACATTGGCGGTTGGAACGGACTGAAACACCAACTTCCCTCCGCCTTTACTCATTCCTGGCAGGGTATGTCCAACGCTCACACCAATCCGTTGGGGGTGGATGCATTTGGCTTGGTCATGGGACTTGGGTTCGTGCTCTCGTTTGGTTATTGGTGTACGGATTTTCTGGTGATCCAGCGTGCCATGGCTGCCGACTCCATGAGCGCCGCACGCCGCACGCCGCTCATCGCGGCATTGCCGAAAATGGTGTTTCCGCTTTTGGTGATCCTGCCAGGCATGATCGCAATCGCGTTGCCGAATCCGGTTGCAACGGCTATCAACCCGAGCATTGGCCAAATGCAGGTTTCCAACCCGGGCGGCAAGGGACTGATCCCCGCGAAGGTGGACGAAACCACGGGCGCTCCGATACTGGATTCCAGCGGCAAGCCCATCCTCGACTACGATCTGGCAATTCCGAACATGTTGCTGCATTACTTTCCGACAGGAATTCTTGGCCTGGGGATAACCGCCCTCCTGGCCAGTTTTATGTCGGGCATGGCTGGTAATGTAACCGCGTTCAACACAGTCTGGACTTATGACATTTATCAGTCCTACATCAACCCCAACGCGAACGATGCACACTACCTCTGGATGGGGCGCGTGGCCACGGTGTTTGGCATCGCGCTGTCGGTAGTCGCGGCTTATGCGGCGTCGCGGTTCAACAACATCATGGATTTCCTCCAGTTGGTTTTTGCATTCGTAAACGCGCCGCTGTTTGCCACTTTCCTCCTGGGCATGTTCTGGAAGCGAACTACCGGACACGGGGCCTTCTTCGGATTGCTTTCCGGGACGGCGGCGGCGGCCATTCATCAAGGACTGACCTTGCCGCAGGGCGCCGCCGTCGGCATTAAAGGGGGCTGGCTGGGCACGGTTCACACCTATCCTAGCGAAATGGCGCAGAACTTCTGGACCGCAATTTGGGCCTGGTCCGCATGCTTCATCGTTACGATTGTCACCAGCCTCAGCACACGCGCGCGCGAGGAGAAAGACTTGGTCGGATTGGTGTATTCCCTGACCGAAAGGCCGAGTCAGGAGCATGTCGCATGGTACATGCGCCCTACCGTGCTGGGCGCGATTGTTATAGGGGTTGCTTTGCTGCTCAATCTGATTTTCTGGTAAACGGAGTTTGTCTATGGGTTTGGATATCCGGACGCCGATCGGCCTTATGTTTTCTGTGTTCGGCGTCATTCTGACGATTTATGGTTTTCTGAGTAACCCCGCCATTTATGGCCGGTCGCTTGGAATCAATGTCAATCTCGTTTGGGGGTTTGCGCTGCTGGCCTTCGGAATCAGTATGCTACTGCTCGGAATGCGCCGGGGCCGGTTCGTGAAAAAATAGGTAACTGCCGGTCAGCGTTCACACAGCTTCCGGGGACGCGGTCATGATCTCGAAGTCAACCTGGCGCTTGCCCAGCGCTGGGTGGGACGCCGTCAGCCTTACCCTTCCTGCCTGCTCTTTTGCTCGCAGCCATACCGCTCCGGTCCCACCCACCAGTGCGAAAGGGTTGTCGCCCATAATTTCGGCCGGGCCCTCAACCTCCAACTGGATGGCGTCGTTGGCCAAGGAACGTATCGCGCCGAATTCGTCGGTGACGCGCAAGACGACACGGGTGGTATCGGCGCCGTCGGCAACGAGCTCTGTGTCGTCGGGCAAAACGGAGAACCTCTGGTCAATCCCTTTGCCCGAGTACTTCTTCGCGATCACCTGCTTGCCCTGAATGTAGCCCTCGATTCGCAGGTCTCCCCACGCATTGCGGAAAGGCTCCAAATGGAGGACGAATGGTGGATAGCGAAGGTTGCCAAACTCGCTGCGGTCGGGACCAAGTTCTGCGATCAGCTGGCCATCGATATAAAACTTAAGATGGTCGCAGTTGGAACAAACCACGCCCTTGGTGAATGCGGTTGATTCGTCTCCACGCGCCCAGCGGAAGGCAGTTTCCAGCACAATTTCTTCCTCCGGGTCACACTGCGATTTGTAGAAGCCTGCAGCGGGCTTGGGCTCGCGGAAAATGTCGGCCACACCGTGGTAGCAAATCCGGTCGCCCGAGCCGAAATCAGAATGGGTGTTGTAGTCAAAGGCGCACCAGCCTATGCCGCCTGCGTACTGCTGGTTCGAAGCCAGCTGGTTGTGGACTCGAGCATGACGCAGAGTGTGCTCGGAGAGCCGTTCCGTATTGTCGATGGTCTTGGTGGGATAGGTGTGGCCCATGAATTCCGTGTTCAAGTACAGAGGATGGTTCGGTGGTTTCAGCGGAAAGCCGAAATCGTTCATGGTAAACACATCTTCAAGAAGCTCCGAGTCGAAGTGGTTGCGAATGCCTCCCGTTTGCCGCGTCGAGTCGAGTTGATGGGCCAGGGCGTTGGTGCGAGTGTAGAAGTCGTGATCGTCCGGAGATTCGTTGATGCGGACTCCCCAGAGAATGATCGAAGGGTGATTCCAGTCGCGGCGAATCATGCGGCGAACGTTGTCCACGGAAATATCTTTCCAGGCTGCATCGCCGATGTGCTGCCAGCCCGGAATCTCTTCCAGGACCAAAAGGCCGAGTTCGTCGCATGCATCGAGGAAGTGGCGCGATTGAGGATAATGCGAGGTCCGCACGATATTGCACTTGAAGTTAGTGCGCAGGACTTGCGCGTCACGCCGCTGCACGCGTCCCGGCATGGCTTGGCCCGCAAAGGGGAACGTCTGGTGACGGTCGAGCCCGCGCAACTTGACCACCTTGCCGTTCAGCTCGAAACCATGGTCGGTAAAGCGGGCCTCGCGGAAACCGATGAAGCGGGAATCCTCGTCGACTAAACGCGGCCCATTCAGCAGCCGAACGTGGACAGAATAGAGCTTTGGCCGCGCCAAGTCCCAGAGCACCACAGGCCCCAGTTTCTCCAACCGCACGGTATGCGGCGCCGGATCATTTGCCGCAGGCGCGGGCGCGACTCGTTGGGTACCCGTAGCGAGCACACGATCTCCGTCGCGCAGCGTGACTTCGAGCGACGGCGCTTGGCGTAACGGCTCCAGATGCTGCAGGAAACAATCCACCTCAAGGCTAGGATTCGGAGTGAGCACATCTTGCGGCTTGGCGAAAATGTTTTCGACAAAAGTGGACGGAACGATACGCAGCGCGACGTCGCGGTAGATGCCGCCGAAGGTGAGGTAGTCAATCTGATGCCCGAACGGAGGTATGTCCGCGCGTTCGGTAGAGTCAACCTCAACCGTCAGCACGTTGTCGGAGTCAAAGTCGAGATGAGGCGTCAGTTCAAAGGAAAACGGTGTGTACCCTCCCTTGTATTCGCCGAGGCGAATTCCATTAAGCCAAACCGTGGAAGCCGTCATTACCCCTTCGAAATCGACGAAGACATGCCGGCCGCGTGCCGAGGACGGAAGCTTGAAATGACGGCGATAGACCGACACGAATTCGTAGTCCTTATCGTCAAAGCTGTGCCAGGGCAGGCGAATATTGGTGTGAGGAACGACCACCCGCTCGAACTTGGAGTCGTCAAAGTCTTTCATGCACGCGTCGGCAACCGCCGAACGGCTGAACCTCCAGTTCCGGTTCATCGGAAGCACAAGCCTTCCACCCGCACACGGCAGCGGAGACGAACTGGGCGTTTCTGCCAAAGCGCTCTCCGCTAGTATCCCGGCAACCAGAGTTCCGGTCTTCTTAATGAAATCTCTTCTTTCCATGGTGGTTTGCTCTTCCCCCGGACCTGATCCGCGATTGTGTTGGTGCGGGCCTCGCCCAACTGGCAGAATCTATCTCGTTTGGATAAAGTTCCCTTCCGTTTTGATCTTGCCGCCAATTCCTCCGCGCTCACCGAACTTGCACCCTGACTTCGTATTCCGGTGCAAGGTCGATCTGACGAATTTCGCCGACCGCGTCGTCCGGCCACGGACTGGGCCACGCAGCCCGCGGAAGGTAGATCGGCGCCGCTTTTAGCAATGGCACGATCTTGACTTCTAGAGGAGCGTCTGTGATGCTCGGCGCAAAACGCTTCAGCCCAATTTCCCAAATAGTTCCTTTGTAAAAATCATCGTCGAGCAGCCGCGTGCCCTGGTAGAGCCGGGCCGTGTCTCCCACGTACGCGATCCGCAGAAATGCGTCGCTTAGGCCATCCAGCGCGTCTTTGGGCACGACTACCCGCCACAGATCAGCGTGATCGAAATCCTCAGGAGGTACGGCCACAGCGGTATGGTTGCGCCAATCTACTGGCTTTCCCGTCTTCACGGGGTTGGGCGGCTGATTTGTGCGCACTGCTTGCAGTTGCACCGTCAGCTTCTTTGGCTTGATTGATGCGCCGTATTCGAAGAACAATCCGTCATTGGCCGCCTTTCTCACCGGCATCTCAGGACTATGCCGAATCTCTAGATTTGGAAAAACGCCGAAATGCAATTCACCCACGTCGCGCGCCCGCAGATGGAGGGACGCCTCATCAAAAAACATGTCCGCTGGCGAAAATAAGACATAGTCCTGGCCCCCGTAAGAAGCCTTCCAGATATTGCGCGCTTGTTCCTGGGACAGAAGGATGATGTGTACGGCGCACGATTTGCGAGTTTGCACGCTGATTGCGACCTTCTTGCCGACTTCGATACCACGGACGTAGATCCTGTCGCTCTCCCGTGATACGACCGCTCTCCCTGCGTCAATGGACTTAATGTTATTGCTATCGAAGGCGAACTCGGGGGCCACACCTGGCACGTCATAGAAGAAATAATAGGTCGCGCCTGCGTGCTTCAACTTACATAACGGTTGGGACGTGGAGTACCTAAGCTTCGCTCCCTGCAGATCCATGTTTACGGGCCAAACAAAATATGCGCCGGAAGGTATGTCGACGGGTTTGTCGGGAACCAGGACGGTCTCCGAGGCGAGCTTCACTGAAACCTGCAGCCCATTTCTGGCTGGCAGCTGGATAGTTCCGCAAATAGTTATTGAAGAATACGAATGCATGCTGTCCGTCGGAACGAACCGCGACGCGCGCTGGCCCTGCGTCTGCCGGCGTGCTGGGAATTACGGCAGGCACAGCTGCCACCATCGGTGCCAGAGACTCTCCGAAATCACGCAAGAAAAGATGAAAGAGTTTCAACTGCCGGAATGAGGGCCGCATCTGCCCAAATTCTCCCAGCGGAGCCTGAAAGTCGTAGGAAACTACTGGTAGATCGTTGGGATAATCGGTGGCGCTTGATTCTTGCAACGTCGAGAGCTTTCCTTCGGGGTTTGCTCCGCCGTGAAACATATGGTACCCGTACAGGTTGGTCCCGGAACCGAGATGTGTCAGCGTACTGGCGGCGATATCGTCAGCGCTAATGACTGGCCTTCGATGATAGGCCGATGCCATGCCGCCGCCACCCTCGGCAACGATGTATGGATAGTGCAAGAGCCTGTCGTCAGGCATATTGAATTTGTCATAGCGCGGCGAATCGCTGAAGCTCTCGCGACTGAGGTTGAACAAGTAAATGTCATTCGCAGGCAATTCTTTCAGACTGCCGAACCAGAAACCATCAGGATAGCCGCCGAACGCAGGTATCACTTCCGCCGGCGGAAAGTCGAGAGTGGGCCAGCCAGTGACCGTAAATATTGGAACGTCCAGTCCGGCCTCAAGCGCAATTTTCTTTAGTGCTGCGATATGCGCCGCTCCCGTGCCGGGACCCTGCTCACCGTATTCGTTTTCAAGTTGCACACCGATAACCGGGCCACCGTCCTTCCACAGCAGCCCCTTAAGCTGCTTGCCTATTTCTCCGTAAAAGCGCTGCACGTGGGAAAGATAAGCAGGGTCGTTTCGCCGCGTCGGCCCCTTTTGCAGAAGCCAATCCGGAAAACCTCCGTTTCGCACCTCCCCATGTGCCCAAGGCCCGACCCTGCCAAACACATACATTCCATGCTTCCCGCAAAGCTCCACAAAACGGCGCAGATCGCGCTGCCCGGTCCAATCAAAGTGGCCTTCAACTTCCTCATGATGAATCCAAAATATGTAGGTCGAGATGATCTGGATCCCGCCCGCCTTCATCTTCAGAATCTCTTCTTCCCAATATTTTTCTGGATATCGGGAAAAATGAAATTCCCCCATCACCGGGAGCCAAGGCTTCCCATCAAGCGTCAAATACCGGCTGTTGACCTGGATTTCATGGCCGCTGGACGATCGTCCGCCCATCTTCAGATAGCCGCTTTCGGGAGGAAGAGCTGCGCCGCTCGCGTCAATCACAATCACGCTACTTGAGTTCGAAGTTGGCTTGGACAAAGCCGGCTGAACGATAGCGACGAAGACCAAAGAAACAGTGACCAGGGGAAGAAGACGGCGGTAAGAATCTCGCATGAGCCTCCCTTTACCACACATGATCATCGCCTAGACGACCTTCCAAATCTTAGGACTTTCAAAATTAATGCATGCCATTGTAAACGATTACAGTCCTCTTAGTCCTGCCCCATTTAGTCATTTAGCGGAGTGTTTTCCACATCGTTTTGTCTCCGTGATGGATTATGCGCGATAGGCGAACCCAACGGTAACTCAGCGGAAAGAGCGGGAGGTACATATCCATATTGATATCGGCGACGATGGTGACGGACATGGTGGGATGCCCGGCGAAATACTGGGAGCCGAGCAAACCCTTTTCTTCGCCCGTGACGGAAAGGAACAGAATCGAGCGATTTGGCTTTGTTCCTGAATCTCTCATCGCCCGGGCGATTTCAATCAGCGATGCGTCGCCCGAGGCGTCGTCCATCGCGCCATTGTAAATGCGGTCGCCGTTCACGGGCTCACCGAACCCGAGATGATCGAGGTGCGCGCTAACCACGACATACTCGTTCTTGAGGTCTGGATCGCTGCCAGGGAGAACCCCCACGACGTTCTCGGATTTCGCTTGCGAGATCTTTGTTGCGGGTGGCCCCGCAGACATGTCCGGCTCGATCAGTTACGCCGTCTCCCGCTTTGCTAAGCGTTCGAGTCCACGCTCTTTGGTCTCAAGTTCCCGGATCTTGAACTTCTGGATTTTTCCCGTCACCGTCATCGGGAATGCATCTACAAACCGGACGTGCTGAGGAATCTTGAAATAGGCAATCTGGCCTTCACAGAACTCGCGTACCTCGTCCTCCGTGGCACTCTCGCCTGTTTTCAATCGTCTCCATGCGAGCACGACTTCACCCAGCCGCTCGTCTGGGATCCCGACCACCTGTACTTCGGCCACTTTTGGATGCGTGTACAAGAACTCTTCCACCTCCCGCGGATAAACATTCTCTCCGCCGCGGATGATCATGTCTTTCGCTCGGCCTGTGAGATGAATGTATCCGTCCTCGCGCATCACACCGATATCTCCCGTATGCAGCCAACCCTCGCGATCCACTGTCCGCGCCGTCGCCTCAGGCTCGCCGTCATAACCCTTCATCACCATGTATCCGCGTGCGCAGACCTCGCCACGCTCGCCGGTCGGCACCGTGCTGTCATCCAGTGGTGACACGATCTTCATTTCCGTGCACGGCAGCGCCTTACCAACCGTCGAGACTCGGATCTCCACCGGATCATCCACTGCCGACATCGTTACCACAGGAGTGCTCTCCGTCTGACCGTAGCCGATGATCAACTCCGGGCAGTGCATCTCTATCATCACCCGCTTCATCACCTCTACGGGGCATGGTGCGCCTGCCATCATCCCTGTGCGCAGACTCGTCAGATTGAAGTTCTTGAATTCGGGGAGACCCAATTCGGAGATGAACATGGCGGGTACGCCATAAAGCGATGTGGCACTCTCCGCCTGTACTGCCTCGAGAGTGGCGTGCGCATCGAAGGTCCAATTAGGGAGGATGATCGCCGCCCCGCTCGCTAGAGCCGACATCGTCCCGATTACGCACCCGAAGCAGTGGTACATGGGAACGGGAACGCAAATGCGATCGTGCTTCGTGTAACGCATACCTTGTGCTAGCAACTTGCCGTTGTTGGTCTGATTGCGATGCGTCAGCATCACTCCCTTGGGCATGCCGGTGGTCCCGGAGGTGTACTGGATATTGGCGACGTCCTCTGGTTGGATCGATACTGGTACTTCGAACTTAGATCGCAGAAAGTCGTTCCACACCGCCGTCCCGAATCGAACCACGTGTTCGAGCGGGAGCGCTTGACCGTGTCGCGCCTCTTCGAGGATCTGCGCATACTCCGCACGGCCGTCGCGTTCCCACAGAAATAGCGCCTTCATTCGCGACTTGCGCAGCGTGAATGCAAGTTCATGTGCACGATAAGCCGGATTCACATTCACCAGGATCGCCCCCGCCCGGGCGCAACCCAGATGGACCATCACCCATTCCACGCAGTTTGTGGACCACAGGCCCACGCGGTCTCCGGGCTTGATCCCGAGCGACCACAACCCGCGCGCAACACAATCCGCCAAATCGCGCAATTCGTGCCAGTTGTACCGCTTCGATTGATGACGGGACACTAGAGCCAGACAGTCGCCCGAATCTTCTACAGTCTGATCAAGCACCTGCCCAATCGTCTTCTCCCAGAGCGGTTCATCCGGCCCAGACCAGTAGCTTGGCATCTTACTGCCTCCGGACGTAGGAATCTGGTACTGCAATGGCCTCTTGGGCACCCAAGTCTAGGCTCGTCCACCGTTTATTTGTCGAAGAAGCATCTCACCACCATAAGTCTCTATATAGTTTGCGGCGGCCTTGCCATCGGGGAACCTCCCAACCGTCTGGTCACGACAGGATGGTCGTAAAGGTGCGCAGCCGCCTGCCGCGCGGATTCCGGGCGGATGACGGGCAAACCGGAAATGATTCAGGCCGTTACATGCGGACGACCAATCGTCCGCTATGTGCGTCGAAACTATTGAGCCAGCTTGTATCCCGGCCCGCGCAACGCTCTTCCGGGACGCTCCTCGGTGATCTTGCCGTCGAGCACAACCGGCCGGCCATTGACGAAAACATCTTTAATCCCCACCGAGTAACGGAGCGAATCCTGGTAAGTGGCAACGTCTTGAATCGTCGCGGGGTCGAAGAGCACAATATCAGCCATCATTCCCGGCCGCAGAATTCCGCGATCCATGATTCCAACTCTGCTGGCCGCCAGCGAGGTCATCTTGCGCACGGCTTCTTCTAGGCGCATGGTGTGCTCGGTTCGCACATACTCAGCCACGACACGAGAAAAAGTTCCGAATGCTCGGGGATGAGCTTTCGACGTACTCAATGGTCCATCTTCTGCCTGCGCGGGAGAATCCGAACCGTAAGTCACCAACGGATTCGAGACGGCGGCGCGGACATCCGCCTCTTCCATAATGGCAATGACGACCGCGCTCTCGCCCCGATCGGCGATGGCAATGTCCATGGCCGCGTCCCTCGGATCTTTGTTCATCTGCCGGCCGATTTCTTCGAAGTTCATGCCTTCATACTTGTGCAGCTCAGGGTTCAGCACTTGAATCAACGTCACTCCCTGAGCTCCTCCCGATCCACGCCACTGGTTCTGCCACGTAGTGCTCGACTCGTCCATCTCCTTCTGAGCGCGTGCCCGCTGCGCGGGATCCCTCAACCTCTGGATCATTTTGTCTGTGCCGCCTTCCGATATCCAGCTTGGAAAACATGCGATCAATCCATTAGAGCCACGAGTATAAGGATAGACACTCGCCGCCACATCAATCCCGCGGGTCCGTGCGGCTTCGATCCTGCCCAGAACTTCGGGCATCTTCCCCCAGTTCTCGGAATACGCGGTCTTCAAGTGCCAGATCGTAGCGGAAATGCCCGCCCGTTGCGCGATCGCAAAGACTTCATCCAGAGACTGATAAATCTGGTCGGCTTCTGAACGCTGGTGCGTGAAGTAAACTCCGCCGTAGCGCCGTGCGACTTTGGCCAGCTCAACAATTTCGTCGGTAGAGGCAAAGGAATCGGGCACATACTGCAACGCTGAACTTAGACCGAATGCGCCCTGCTCCATGGTTCGCGCGACTAATTGGCGCATCTGTTCGAGTTCTGCTGGTGTTGCTGGACGGTCGTCTTTGCCCATTACATACTCCCGCAAACCGCCCGCGCCTACAAACGTACCCAGGTTGATGGCTGGTCGGGCTCGATCATAGCGGCGCAGATATTCGTCCAGTGAGCGCCAATCCAGCGCCACGCTATATTTCTTGGCACCATCCTGCATGTCCTCCAGCAGCCGATTGTTAACGGGCGCGATGGAAGTCCCCTCGCCCGTAATTTCAGTAGTCACGCCTTGTGTAATTTTGCTGGCGGCGCGATTGTCCACCAGCACATTGAATTCCGACTGGCCCTGAACATCAACGAAACCGGGCGAGGCCACCAGCCCCGTTGCATCGATCCGCTGCTTGGCTGCGGCATTGTGGAGATCGCCTATCGCAGCAATGTGGTCGCCGACAATTCCGATATCGCCGATAAACCAGGGAGCACCCGTGCCATCAACGATACGGGCGCCCGTGATCATAAAATCGTAGCTGGTTCGTTGTGCGCGACCCGTCACGCCGGTGAACAGCAACCCAATGAGGGCAATGGAAGAAGATAGTTGATGTTTTGTCATCAGAGTCTGTCCCGAAATTCGAGTGGTCGGATTATACAGGCGTCCTATAGGAACGTCCCTGTGGACGGATAAAAGACAACCCGCGGAACGTGAATGCGTCGTTTTGAGCGAGATTTTCTTACGGAAAGTGAAAAGCTCCATCGATTGGTGCGGTATTCCCGCCTATGACGAATGACTTTGCCCCCGCTGATGTCCCGCTTCGGCGCTAAGTTCAGCCAGGAACTCCATTGCGGTTCGGTCTTCCACGCGCTCAGATCAGGGCCTACTTCGGCCAGCACCGTCTGTATCGTCATCACATCGATGCCGTCGATCAGCGTGGCGTTGACTCCTAGAATGCGCTCTAATTCCTCCGCCCGAGCAAAGTCCGGCTGGTTGCCTTTCGGTTTGCGCGGACGGCGTTTTTTGCCCGTATCCGTGGCCGCTACCGATTCGCTGGCCGTCGGTGTCGTGGGAAGTGCTTCCCGGGCAGGCAGTGCGACCATGTACTGTTTCAGCTGGCTGTCGCATTGGGCGATTTGCTGACGGTAAAAATCATAGCCGTCGACGGCTTGCTGCAATTCGAACAAGACGTCCTGTTTCCAGTTCCCCTGCAGGCTGTGGATGATCTCTTCTTCTCTGGCTTGAATGCGCCAGTGGCGCAAGGCCGCTAATTTTCGCGGGTCGCGCTGGCCACGCAGAATGGCGCGAATAATGGCCTGTCCGGTTTGCCCGCTGAGATCGCTGATGGCATTGTGCAATTGCACGTTCATCGCGATCAGCGCCTTCTGCATATGCTGGATGCAGCGCCCCGCGTCCTTGATGTGCTGATCCCGCAGCCGCCACACGGTACGCACCCCGTGGATCGCCGGCGCCGGCAGAAAACAACTCCGCAGCAGACCATAGGTGTGCAATTTCAGCAGCCACTGACATTCTTGTACGTCACTCTTGCGCCCAGCTACACTCTTGGTTCCACGGGCATCGACTAGGTTGACTTCCAAACCGTGGCTTTGCAGTACGTCATGCACGGCGATCCAATACACCCCAGTGGATTGCAACACTACGGTTTTCACACCACAGCTTTTCAACCACTGCGCCATCTCTTCCAGGGCTGCCGTCCAGGATCCGAACTCTCGCACCGGTTGCGCATCGCGTCCTGGCGGCACCGCCACGTAGTGGCTTCGTTGCCCACATCAATACCGGCGGCATGGGGATTGACAATCTCCAGTC
Organism: uncultured Acidobacteriaceae bacterium; assembly: GCA_963730845.1. Taxonomy (GTDB): domain Bacteria; phylum Acidobacteriota; class Terriglobia; order Terriglobales; family Acidobacteriaceae; genus Acidiflorens. The sequence goes on from CAVSTM010000019.1 coordinate 31,649, forward strand.
CCGGATCCGTGGAGTTCAAACGACGCTCCACTTCTCTGCGTTCCTTACGATTCCATTGCAACTTTCCATTGCGTAGTCGCTCGAAGGTGGATTGCTTGTGCTTGGCCATGGCATACTCCTTCCATCATTGAAATTGGCCAAGCTCGGCTCGGTTGGCGATCACCACACAAGCTCTCCGGCGGGGTCGAGCTTGGTCTTTTGCAAGGCCAACTCGCCACCAAACAATCGACCGCAGCAACCGAAGTCAGACTTCGAGACGGGCACGAAGGCACCAAGACGATTGCGACCATAGCTGTCGAGCTTGGCTCCGCTGAGTTTGCAATGCTCCGTGCCGCTCGCGCAAGGTTCCCACACTATGGACCCGCCACAAGCGGGCCGGAAACTCTCGAGGAGATCACTGGAGGATCCGGAGGATCTCCCCGAAGTCCGTTTCTGAGGAGCGCCTGACGCCCCTGTCCGGGTCGTCGCTCGGGGGAGAAACTGGCGGCAAGTGTCTAAGGTGAAGGCTAAGCGATTGCGCTCCGCTGTGACTCTAACCCCTTTCTCTCCATCAAGTTTCTAAGGAGCTTCCGGTTGGCCGACCACACGCCCGAAATCGCTATGCCCGTGTTGGCAAACGCATCAATGTGGGCTTTGAATGCTAGGGCAATACTTGTGCGCCAGTCATGCGCAGGGCCCTTACTTGTTTTGCGTAGTTCCTACTACGCGGCGCGTCATCTTCGTCGCCTGGATGGTCTGGTCGACTTTCAGTTCGCTGCCCACTTCGCCTCCATATAACGTCGGCGTGAATCCAGACAAGGTGATATATCGCTAAACACCTCCTTGAAGGTGAACTTCTTCCGGTTGATCTCGTAGTCTTCGATCAGCACGAGCCGCGAGCCGTCCCATCGAGCGACATTCTTGAAGTTAATACAGCCTCCGGGATTCGTGCTGTCGCACCAGATCGTGCGGTACCCATGCTCGGCTTCATCCCACCAGAACACCCCGAATCCGGCAATTTTTCGGCGGCCTTGTCTCGACCAGTAATCCTCGACGACGGAGAACCCTCCTGGCCCGGGGCGCACACGATCCTCCCCTCGCCCGTGGCGCCGCTCGGCGAAGCTGTATCGGAGGCAAGTCTTTCCTTGATCGACCAGGTCCCTTCCAGGGCTTGCCGCAATCTTTCTATCCGCGGCCCCGGCTTTGGCTCTGGAATCTGAGCCGCTGCGCCTGTGGTCTGCACGGACGATTTCACATCTGGAGTACCCGACTGCTTCTGATCAACTGCCGTGGTGAGCATGATAAAGCGCATGACAGCTAAGTGAGAACGTTTCATCCAACATTCCTCCGCATTCGGAGATGAGAGGCGGGGCTGCCCACTGCTCCGCTAGCATAGCGGATGTAATCGGCCTTTTTGCACTCATGGTCGGGGCTGCTTGGTCTGAATTCTGGTCGAGTCACGGGCAAGCGGGAAGTAATCTCAAGGTAACAGTAGCCGACCACTCGCCCAGACTCGTCTGAGTGCTGAGCCAGCTCTAAAGGGATGCTCTTAGACTCGGCAGATTTGACGGTACCGCCGAGTCGGTTTGTCTTGCCTGTCACAGCCAAGCGTGAGCACCGTCACAGCCAGGTGATATCAGAGCAAGATACTCTCTCTTGCGCTTCCAACGAATTAGTAGCGGCTGCCAGTCTGTACAGCCAGCACGAGAGGACAATGTGAATAATGCCTCGGCAAGTCTTCCAAACTTGCGGCGAGCCTCGGCCATCTTTATTTTTCTCGCGCTCAGCGGATTGATTCCGTGGATAGGACGCTATGGCGTGATATCGCAGTGGATCCTGTTGCTCCACATCATCGTCGGCCTTGCAGCCATCGGCCCGCTCACGGTGATTTTCATCAAGCACGGGCGCGAGGCCAATCGCGACACGCTCACGCGCTGGTGGAGCGCCGGACTGTGGTCGGGAATAGGCTGGGCGGCTCTGGGCCTCAGCGGCTTGTGGCTGGTGGGCAAGGGAATCTGGGGAGTCTTCGTTCCCTATCGGATGCATTCCATTCATCTCTTGGCCGGAATCGCCTTCGGAGCCGCAGGGCTCATCCACATCGTTTACGGTCTTGCACGAAGCAAATTCCCGCAAGAGCGCTATGCCCAACTGGCGCGCCCGTTGGCAATGTGCATCCTGACTCTTGCGGTCGGTGCCGCGACGATCGAGATCACCCGCAGGCAGGGAACTCTCGCCATCGCAAATTTCATTCCCTCCAACGCTCGAACCAATACAGGCCGGGTGATCCCAGTCAAACTGCTTCTCAGTTCCGACTCCTGCGGTGCCTCCGGGTGCCACAGCACGATCTACGAGGAGTGGGCCCCAAGCGCGCATCATTTTTCTGGAGCTGATCCATTCTACGCAATCATCAAGGCCAACTACATCAAGGCGCAGGGCGTTGGCGCGGGCAAGTATTGCGCTGGCTGCCACGAGCCGATTTCGCTAATGTCCGGGGAAAACATCCCCGCGCAAATCTCCCCGACGTCGCAGGCCGGCAGTTCCTGCGTTTTTTGCCACGCGCTGCGCAATCCCGACGTTAAAGGAAATGCAAACTATGTTGCCACTGCTCCAAATCCTTATTTGTTCGAATTCTCGTCCTCGCCCGCGCTGCGCAGGGTATCGCAAGCGCTGATTCGGTTGCATCCGGAACAGCACAAGCTGGATTACGACGCACAACATGCCCAATCGATTGAATTCTGTGGCACATGTCACAAGCAATATCTGGACAAACGGGTGAATGGCTGGGGATTCGTGCAACTGCAAAACCAGTATGACGATTTGAAGAACGGGCCGTGGCACACCGATGAATCCAGGCGGCTGCGCTGTCAGAGCTGTCACATGCGCGAAGTGGCGGCCGAAGATCCTGCTCGCGATGCGCGAGGCGTAATCCACGAGCATCGCATCCTGGCCTCCAATGCCTTCGTGCCTGAGATGCTGCACCTTCCCGGAGCCGGCGAGCAGATCGAACTCGTGCAGCAGTGGCTCACCGGCAAGGCCGTCATTCCGGAAATTGCGAAAGTCTGGCCTGCGGGCCCGATCATTGCCCTGGAGCTGGCGCCGGAGAATCCGCTGGCCGAGGATCAGATGGCCGACATCCAGGCGCTCGTCATCAACACCAAGGTAGGCCATGCGTTTCCCACCGGTCCGCTGGACGTAATTCAATCCTGGCTCGAATTCACCGCCACGGATGACACGGGTCGGCTAGTATTCTCCGCCGGAACTCTGGACGCCACTGGAAGGCTGCAGGGGAAAACTGTGGAATACCGTTCGTTCCTGCTCGACCGCCAGGCCCAGGTGCTTTACAACCACGCGCTGTGGGACGCCGTGGGCGCGCGCGACAAGCGGATCATCCTTCCCGGCGCCAGCGATTCCGCAGAGTTTCAGTTTCATGTGCCGCGCGGCGTCGCCGGACCGCTGCACTGTAAGCTGCGGCTGCTCTATCGCAAGTTCAACCCGGATTCGCTGGCGGCCATCTTCCCGAACACCACTCCGCCCCCTGTGCCGATTACAGAAATCTCCTCGTTCAGCGTTGATCTTCCCGTGCAACCTGCCAGGCGGACCGCTGTTCTCCGGCAGCCGCAACGCGATCTTTCTGCGCGCCGGCTTCCCACGAGCCCAGTGGTAGGAATCGCCAGGTGATTCGCCGGGAATTCTTGCGCTGGCTGGCAACAGCACCCTTGGCCGGCGCCGCGCTGCGATGCGAAGCGCTAGCAAACACGGCGGGTTCGCCTGCACGCGCGACACCAGCCGGCTTTTGTTTTCGCGACGTAACCGCACAGGCTGGCTTGCACTTTGTCCACTCCGGCGGCACGCGCAATAGCCTGCTCCCGGAGGATATGGGCTCGGGCCTCGCATGGGGTGATTACGACAACGACGGATTTTCCGACCTCTACGTCGTTAATCAACCCTCGAAATTCGGTTCCGGGGACAAAGACGGTCCCGGAAACCGCCTGTTTCACAACAACGGGAACGGCACATTCACCGACGTCACCGAGCATGCGCGGCTCGAACTGCATCACTTCGGCATGGGCGCCTATTGGGGAGATTATGACAACGACGGGCTGCTCGACTTGTTCGTCACCGGCGTAGGCGGGTGCTACCTCTACCACAACGAAGGCAACGGCCGGTTCCGTGACATTACGAAACAAAGCGGCGTTTACGATCCACTATGGAGCACCGGCGCGGTGTGGGTGGATTTCGATAACGACGGCTGGCTAGATCTCTACGTGGTGCACTACGTGGATTATCCAACAGACGCCTCCCGACTGCATTTTGCAAAGGAAAGTCAGTACGGCGTCGTTATTCCGGCTACCCTGAATCCCCGCTCGTTCCGTCCCCAACCCAACCGGCTTCTGCACAACAATCGTGACGGAACGTTCACCGACGTGACCCAGCGCGCAGGAGTTGCGGACCCGGAGGGCCGCAGCCTTACCGTTAGCGCCGCCGACTTCAATCTCGACGGTTGGCCCGAGCTCTACGTTGGCAACGACCTCAGCATGAACCGATTCTTTCTAAATGAAAAAAACGGCCGCTTCGCCGATCGCAGCACTCAAACTCTTACCTCTGAGAACAAGGGTACAATGGGCCTGGCGGTCGGCGATTTTGACCGCGATGGCGCCCTCGACTTCTTCGTTGCCCATTGGCTTTCGTTGGGAAATTCGCTCTATCAAAACCTCTTCTTGGAATTGCACCAATTGAGTTTCGCCGACGCCGCCGAGTCCACCAACCTCGCCTACATTTCCCTGCCCATGGTCGCATGGGGTTGTGCGTTCCTCGATTACGACAATGACGGCCTCTTGGATTTGATCGTGGTCAATGGCAACACGCTGGAAAACGCACGCGCGCCTAACTTGCTGGTCCCGCAAAAGCCTTTTCTGTTTCACTACGACGGCGCGCAGTACGAAAATGTCTTGGCGAGCGTCGCCCCCGACCTTGACCGGCCGCTGAACGCGCGCGGACTGGCCGCGGCCGATTTCGACAATGACGGCGACGTCGATCTGGCAATTTCCTGCAATCGCGGTTCCCTGATTTTGCTGCGGGCCGATGGCGCCGAGGGATGCAATTGGATCAAGGTCAGCCTCCAGGGCAGGAAGAGCAATCGCCAGGGAATCGGCTCGCTGGTACGCGTTTTCTCTGGTGGGAACGCCTACCTGCAAAGCGTGGGTAGCCAGGGATCATACCTGTCCCAACACGCCACGCCCCTTCATTTCGGCCTGGGTTCCTCCACAACGGTCGATCGCATCGAAGTTGTTTGGCCCAGCGGTCGTCGCCAAACCGTTGACCACCCTCGCATCCGGCAGCACCTCCATCTGAGGGAAGACTGAAAGACTGGCTAGCAAGCCAATACGACAAATCCGAATCACGAATGCAAGACCAGATGTGGGTGACAACCACGTCCAGTTCGAGTGGATAAATCCCCTGCTAAGAGTTGGAGTTTCCATTGGTCTTGCTAACGGTTCGGGGCTAGTGACGGGCAAATGGGAAGTAATCCCGAGTAAGGTTAGCCGACAATCCGGGAGTTATAGCTCTTGCGCGGTTCCGCTAAATCGGGTCCCGCGAACTGCGCTATCCTCCTTTTCGCGGCGCGACGGCATGACTTCGATGTGCTCCAGTCAGAAATAACATCGACGGTCGGATTGGTTAACGGACTGCAGCCCAGCCTTCTCATCCGCGGGAAGATAACGCCGCTTTCACTCGATCGGGCGTGAATGGCACTTCCCGAATTCGTGCGCCGGTCGCATCGAAAATTGCATTGCCGATCGCTGCGGCAGCGAGTGTGATCGCCGTCTCTCCCGCGCCAGTCGCCTCCGCTGCTGGGCGGTCGATGAGAACACTCTCGATGACTGGCACCTGGATTCCAAGCGGCAGTGTGTTGTAACTCTGCCAGTCGATAGAAGTCACCTTGTGTTCGTCCCACGTGATTTCCTCTCCGAGAGCACGGCTTGTCCCTTGCAATAGCCCCCCCTCGATCTGATTACGCAAGCCCTCGGGGTTGGAAATCGGTCCACAATCGTGTGCAACGACAAATCGATTCACCTGCACCCGCCCGCTTTCCTGATCCACTTCCACTTCGCCGACAAGCGCAGCGTACCCGTTGTCGCCCTCGTAAGCGACGCAAGCGACACCGCGTCCGGCGACGGTACCGGTGCGCGCACCACCAGGTTTGGGTGAGGGGCGGGCATCCCAGTTCGCGGTTCTAGCCGCAGCTTTCACGACGTCAATGATCCGCGTCTCCTTCAGGTGCTGTAACCGGTAGGCGACTGGGTCGGTCTTGACGTACGCACTGATCTCGTCCATAAAGCACTCGTGGGCGAAGGTGTTTTGCAAGCGCAACGGCGATCGCAGCGGCCCGGTAAAGAAAGGAGATTTCACAGCGTGCGTCAGTACTCGTTCACTGCGGATCGCGCCTGTTCCGCTGCACTTGCCGTTGACGCATCCCGCCACATATGAAGGGACCGCGTTGCTGCCGTTGCGCAGATCTCCGGTAGGCTCGGCGGCTGCCCGCGGAGTAATCGTGTCAGGAGCAAAGCCGGCCAACATGCCCGTGATTACGTTGCCTGGTTTTTCATATCCGGGCCTTCCACCAAGCGACGCCGACCATGTCTGGCAATCCCAGGCTTCGATTGCGCCGCTTGCATCGAGCCCAGCCTGTTGCTCGATTACACAGGCGGCGCCATAGTTCTCGGAAATGAACTCGTCATGGCGCGTGAGTTGCACGCGAACCGGTTTGTGTATGGCCTGCGACAGCAGCGCGGCGTCGTAGGAGACGGTGTCTGCGGCGTTCAATCCGTAGCAGCCCGAACCGCGAACAAAGATGACGCGGACGTTGTCGAGCGGCAGACCGGTGAGTACTGACACTCCGTGCCGCGTTGGATAAACCGACTGCGTTGCCGACCAGACGGTAGCCTTGAACTCCTGTACATCGGCCACGGCGCACGAGGAACCAATCGAACCGTGTGCCTGATAGGGATGCAAATATGTCGCTTTCAACACTCGCGAGGCCGACTTCAATTTGTTATCCACGTCATTCGAATTGACGAGCATCACCTCCCGTGACGGCTGCTTCAGCATGTAGGCGTAGAAGTCCTTTTGCGCCGGCAGCCCAGGACCCGGCTTCCAGGCGACCTTCAGATCCGTGGCCGCTTGCGCTGCCTGCCACTGCTTCTCCGCGACCACTCCGACGAAGTTGTTTCGAACAACCACCTTAATCACTCCGGGAACATGCTGCACCGATTTCTCGTCCACGTTCGCAACCGTTGCTCCGACCTCCGGCGGACGCACGACCCGACCGTGAACCATGCCCGGCACGTGCACGTTGTGAACGAATTCGAACGTGCCGGCCATCAGCGCACCTAGATCCATCGACGGTACAGGTTTCCCGAGCACTTTCCATTCGCTTGGTGATCGACGTTTGGCCATAGAACTCACAGAGATATCAAAATGCTTACCAGCAACCAGTTCGTCATAGCTGACATGTCGTCCGCTCTTCGCACTGACGACACCATTCTCGATCGTAAGTTGATCAACCGACACCCCTAGTCTTTGCGCCGCCATTCCGACGAGAGCCCCGCGGGCGGTTGCCGCCGCTAGCGCCAGATTCTGTGTGTTGAAATTGGTCGGCGTGGACTGACTTCCAGAGGTTGTTCCCTGATCCGGCGTCTCTGATGTATCGCACTGAATCAGCTTTACCTTATTGATCGATACACACAGTTCTTCGGCGACCAACTGTGTTTGCACGGTAGACATGCCTTGCCCGAAGTCGCATTTTCCGGTATACGCGGTCACCATACCATCGGAGGCGACCGCGAGCCATGAGTCCAGCTTTTCCGGATCAATATGGGATTGATGTGTGTCGAAAGGGCCCTGCCCCATGGCGAATGGCTCAATTAACGCCGCCGTGCTGAAGCAAACGACCAGCGCGCCAGAAGCTTTAACAAAGTCGCGACGAGAGATTTCTTTTTTCATGCGCGCTCCTTCTGGTAGCGCTGGATTGCGCGCATCATCCGTGTATGGGCAAAACACCGGCACAACACATTCGACATGACCTCGCGAATTTGCTCATCTGTGGCCTTCGGATGTTCATCGAGCAGCGCCTTTGCCGTAAGCATCACGCCGCTCAGGCAAAAGCCGCACTGGGCCGCCCCCTCATCGATAAACGCTTGCTGAATCGCATGCGGTTTTTCCTGAGATCCCAAGCCTTCCAGCGTTGTGACCTCTTGCTGTTTCACTGCGCTGACTGGCATCACGCAGGAGCGCACTGCCTGTCCTCGTATGATCACCGTGCAGGCTCCGCACTGTCCGAGGCCGCAGCCGAACTTGGGTCCACGCAACTGCAGATCGTCGCTGAGTACATACAGCAGCGGAGTTTGCGGATCGACGTTCAACGTGTGAAGGTGACCGTTTACCTTCAGAGAAATAGAGGGCATCACCTCACCTCCAAACATCTCGGATGACAAGAGCATACAACGGTTCCCCTCCGCTGAGTGCGTATGGCACGGTGGATTGTTGGCGAGTCACGGGCTACTCTTACCTAACCCGGTAAGGTAAGGTTTGCCGACCCTTCCCTTATCCATAGAGGAAGGGTTGCCGCCTATCCACTCTAATGGACGATTCCTGGGTAGCCCGAGTTGGGCAGAGCGCTCAGGCCCACCGGCAAATTCAAAGATTCCGTATTTCACTTGGGGGCCACAACCTTTACAGGTTGCTGAGCAATTTCTATCATGGCGTCAGGACGACGGATCATTTGCTCTTCGATCGTCGGATGGGCCCGATCTTCTCATGCTCCACTTACGTTCATATCAAAGCGAAGCTCTAGAGAGGGTTCTCCAAGCGTACAAGGACGGTAAACGTCGTGTAATTGTGTCCCTGCCAACCGGCACAGGCAAAACGGTGGTGTTCGCGCATTTTCCGCGCTTCTTTCAGATGAAGAAGCGGCTGCTGGTGCTTGCGCATAGGGAGGAACTCCTTTTACAAGCGCGTGAAAAGTTCCTTCACGTGGACCCCCAGCTGAAGGTCGGCATTGAGCAATCTGGGTCACGAGCACCTGCTGACGCTAAGGTCGTCATAGCCTCCGTCCCAACGCTCGGCCGGGCCGGAGGAACTCGGCTCCGCCAGCTCAGCCCGGAGGAATTCTTCCTCATTGTCGTTGATGAGGCCCACCACGCCGTGGCGCTCACGTATCGCCGAATCTTTGAACACTTCGGCCTCTTTGACCCGAACACACCTCGGTACTTGGTGGGCTTCACGGCAACGCCTCGACGCGGCGACAAGCAGGGTCTCGGCGACGTATTCGAGGAAGTATGTTATGCCCGGGATCTTCGCGAGATGATCGCTGAGCAATACCTGTGCCCAATCGCCGGCTGGCGCGTTCACAGCGATACATCGCTCGACAAGGTCCGGATTCGTCACGGTGATTTCGTGGAAAGCCAATTGTCTCAGGTTGTAAATACAAGCGAGCGAAACAACTTGCTTGTTACTGCCTACCGGAAGTACGCCTCAGGTCGTCGCGCGATTGTATTCTGTGTGAATGTCGCGCACGCGATGGATGTGTGCCACGCATTCATGGTTGTCGGTATACGCACGTCCGCTGTTTGGGGGGACATGCCGCGCGAGGATCGCCGGATAAAACTTGCTCTGTTCTCCCAGGGCGACATCGACGTGGTCACGAACTGCAATGTCTTAACCGAAGGCTTCGATGAGCCGCGCGTGGACGCGATTATTATGGCGCGTCCCACGCGGTCGAAGCTTCTCTACGCGCAGATGGTAGGGCGCGGAACGCGTCGTCATCCGGACAAGGCGAACCTTGAAATCATCGACATCGCTGACAACTCAAAAACGCACCAATTGTCTGGACTGAACGACTTATTCAATCTCCCGTCTCGGTTGGACCTCAAAGGAAGCGACGCACTGAAAACGGAGCGGCTGATCAGGGATCTCACCGATCGCTATCCCTGGATCGATGTGTCGCGTATTCACACGCCTGATGACGTAAAGGTCGCCGCCGAGCGTATCGACTTCTGGAACTTCGATCCACCTGCCGAATTAGCCCATTTGACTCCGAATACCTGGCATGCTGTTCCCGGAGGTTATCAATTGTTCTTGTCAGACGGCGAGTCACTCTTGGTTGAATCCGACCTGCTCGATACATGGAGCGTGCAACTCAAGTCTCCCCGCACCGGGTCGGCGCCCCTCGAACGCATCGCCGAGCTGGAATCCGCTATCCATTTCGCCGACAATTTCGTAGGTTCCAATCGACCCGATTCAGAACGACTTGTATCACGTGACGCGCGCTGGCGGGATGGGCTACCAACCGATAAACAGATCGGAGTCCTTGAGCGGAACGGAATCATTGTGCCGCCCGAGTTGACCCGAGGCCAGGCAGCACAAATGATCCGTTACGTAGTTGCGTCATCTTCTCGGAACAGCAGAGCTAAAGCGTAATCTTTCAAAGCCGATGGATTTCGGCTCTGATGCCATGGTTCCTGTTTGCGCCCGGATCACGGACAACTCTGACGTAACGCGATCAGGTAAGGGTTGCCGACCTGCGAACTGAAAGCTGTTGGAATGATTGTCTGAAGGAGGAATAAAACCACTATCAGACCATGCGTACCATCGCATGTAGCCTACGAGGTAGGAGCGGGGCGGCAACAAACCGTTCGAAGCCCTCGGACAATGTACCCATACCCGCAAGGGTAGCATCGGAACCGCGAGGCGGCGGTGCATCTACTAGCACAATGTGGAGAGGGCCTTAGGCTTGATAGCAAGGCTGCGAACTGAAAGCTGTTGAAGTGATTATTCATCGAGAGAAGTCCTCTCTCGAACGAATCTCGCCTCCCATGGCGGGTACCCTACGAGCTATGGCCGGAAGGCAACGACTGGTCAGAGTGCGTTCCGACAAAGAATCCTGCAACCGCAAGGTTGGCACCCGAACCGCGAGGGAACGGTGTAGCTGCTAGCATCGCGGCGGCAAAGGGCAAGGGTGAATAGTATGGTGAGCATATGCAAATTCTCTTAAGCGTCGTCATCAGCGGGGAGCGGAAGATGCTTGGCGCTCCTTTGCAGCGGGTACGGTAGGCTCCATGCTCCTCCGTCATGGGCAAACAACGCTGCCGGCGTAAAGAGAGCACCTAACCTATTGTCATGTCACCTCAATGGAACAGGATAAACCCGCATCGTTCCCCGAAAGCAAAAGGGGAAAGATCAACCGCAAGGAGGATCGATGGCGGTGCGGGCAAGAGATCGGAGAGAAAGCGAATGCTGCTCTGTAATGGGGCAGATATCGGTAGCGTCTGTTTTATCGACTACATCACCGACCGTGAAAGCGGGCAGACTTCCCCGTGGTGCTGCACACGAGAGAACTTGATTAATCGGCATAGGGGACAAAGCAGATGACGACAGCCAAAACTGTTGGTGCGGTCTCCAGCGAAGCGGCGGAATGGTACCGGGTGGCACATTTGTTTCGACGTTCTGGATCGTCTTCTCAGCGGAACTCCCATCGGCCGCATCGCTGGCGGCGAGGCCATGAAGTTCGGCGGCTGGCAGCGATTGAACGCCGAGTACGGCAAAGCAGTTCGGTATCGAAAAGCCCAGCTGGCCGCCTTAGGCGGCTCACAAGTCGTGAATCGAGGGAGGAAGCGCACATGGCCTCTCCCTCGGATAAATGGAGCACAGATTAATCATGAAAGATGCCACCAAACATTCGATTTGTCGCTGGATTCACATCGTCTTTAGCATTCCGATACTTCGGTTATATCTATAGTCCGTTTGACTCGCCAAGCACCGACGATGTGGCCGCTCACGACGCTGCATTTCGGGTGAGTTTGAGCCGCTAAGCTGTAATCCCTGAAACAAGTCGGCTGAAGGACGTTTCTGGCAAGCAGCCAAGAGAAGAGAAGAAAAGAAATGACGCGGATTGGTGTAGTTCGCTCTACCATAACTCAGCCCCGCAAAACGGCCATCGAGACTCCTCGGCGATTCGGGCGTAAGCACATCGCGACGTTAACAATCCACGAGTCATACGTCTGAGCAAGAGTGCTCATCTCGGGGAGACAGAGACTTCGATTTGAGCGCTCCGCGCGTTGTAGATTCTTGGCAGGGCCTGGATTGGCCAACCGATTTCGGATTCTATTCACCGGTGCCTTTACTCGTTGACGTCCAACGCGCCACAACCACTAACCTCTTCGGTGCCGGTCCAACATAGTGTGTCGGATAGCAGGTGATCAGCGTGAGCTGCGCCGTAGGCGACTTCCGTAAGGCCGAAAGATCTGTAGGATCAACGATACGACGTTCTGTAACCTCGAATCGGTGAACTTCGCCCTGTCGTCGGAGGTTAATCTCATCCCCCGGCCTTAACTCGTCGAGATGTCGAAAGAAGGTGTCCCGGTGGGCGACGATAACCGAGTTTCCGGAAGATCCGAGAAGAGCCGAGTTCTGCAAGTGGCCCGGACCAAGCTTGAGTGATTTGCGTGACGTGCCTTCCACGATCACGGCATCCAGCTTTATCCTGGCGATAGTGAGCCGGACAAGATCGTCACTATCGCTGCCCAGGATGTTTGCCGGCCGTGCGTTCTGCTGTTGCCACTCCAGTGCCAGCTTTTTTTGACCGGCGTACATCTGCCAGTACTGGCAGGACACGTAAAGCAGCAACAACAGCCCAATACCAGATAAGAAAAGGGCGAGCCGTTGTCGCATGCGGCCTTGATGCTTCGATGATGCCGCAAGAGAAAACTTCGACTCGTTCAGCTCGCCCGCTACCGGGAATGCTCTTTCCATACTCGTACACCGTCCCTCAAGGCTTCACTGTTGGTTTGTCCGCGACCTCCGGCTCAGCAGGCCAAGACCTACTAGGCCCAGACCAAGCAAACCGAGCAGCGGGAGCGAAGTGGCCGTGTTGGGCAGCGGCTGGGTACTCTCGGGTGCGCTGGCAGTCTGCGTCATAGGCTCACTTGCAGTCTGCGTAGGCGTTGGATCAGCCGCCGCGGGAGTGCTGGCAGCCGCCGTAGTGGTGGTGGTGTCGACCACGGTGGAAGTGCTAGCAGTCGGCGTGGCGCAGTGGTCGGAGATCATATTCACTCCGGTGACGGCAAAGCTGTTATCGGAGGGACCGGAACTCGTAGCAGTCGTTTTTTGCCCCGTGACTGCGATGTCATGGCCGACATGTGGTTTCAGGTCCACCGTGCTGCTGGTGATTTTGTAAATTTGCGTTGTGCCATCCTCCGCCACGGTGTAATTGCCGTCGGAGCCACCAAGGCATCCCATGATGGGCGCGGGAGTCTGTGCAAACCCCAACGTTACTAACAGAACCGGTACAGTGATCATCAGAAATACATTTTTCATAGAATCCTCCTAAGATTCTCGCGTGTGGCGGTTTTGGAATGTCACTTAGGATTTGATTTTGCTTCCGAATCCTTACGCAGACCTCTCGCGCGTTGTGCACCGATCGAGCTTCCGGCCTAAGAACCTGAAGCATCCAGAGTGGGATAGCAGACACTCTATTAGTCGTGAACTGCGGTGTCTGATCAAAACCGCTCACATTCAATTCGACGGCCACTTTCGAGGTGTGCACTCTTGCTCAGACGTTCGTCAAATGGAGTGCTAGCCTCAGGCTGTGCTTCCGGAGATATTGGCGAGGAGCAGAGGAGTTGTCTGCCGCTTGTGCAACAATCAACGACGGCGCACAGGTCCAGTACGTGGGCCACAACCAAAACTACGGGGTGACCGCGTCGCTCGCGCCGCGCGAACGCTTCGGGCTGGATCTGGCCTACAACTTCAACAGCGTGATCCAGAATGCCCTGATCTGCTTCAACGACACGCCGCCACCCGGGGTGAGCCTTCCCTTCGTGACCAATGCCAACAACAACAATTGTGGAGGGAGCGATACGGCCAACAACCTGATGGCCTACTCGTACTACACCAACCACACTAATTTCGGATTGGCTGCTGTCAGGTTCAAGCCGGCGAAGCGAGTGACGGCCAACATCGGCTACAGCATCAAGTGTTGACGGCAGCGCACCGCAGTTCAACATTCTGCAGCCGCTCGGGTCGTTGCAGTACACGTACCAGCAGCCGGTGGCCAACCTGAGCGTCGATATTGGCCACAAGCTGGCCTACAACATCGGCTGGAATTATTACCAGTACGGTGAAGGTTCTTTTGTCGGCCCGACCGCGCCACGCTATTTTCACGCCAACTCGCTGACCGAGTCCGTGCGTTACACATTCTGATGCTCTAGTTTTTTCAAGCGTTCCGTCCCGAAGAAGGGGGTAACCGTTTCGAGAACGTATCCGAGACTGGTCGCAGCCAATCTATTTTCTGGGCCAGAATCCTATTATGCTTACGGGCGCCGTGATCACAACCAGCACGGCGGTTATCACGACCTGGGAAGGCTTATGGGAAGTGATCGCGATTGCCTCCCGTTGACGGGCAAACCGGAAGTCAACTGTTGTTAATAGTCATGGGTGTTGAAAAACTCTTTTCACGGAATTTCAATAGCAAAATTCGTTCATAAGTTATTGAATGTTCGTTCGCAGCAGACGCTGAAATTCGCGGAAATTACTGGTTTGGTCCCTTTTTCAACACCCAAAGGCGTTCTCACCAATTACGGATCAAAGAATGCAACGGCGTGCCAAGGATTCATACTTAGGACGAAAAGCCGAGCGCAGGATCGGACGAATCATGCCCCCCCGAGACACAATTCTGGCTGGAGGCTCGGCCAGTGTTGCGTAAGGCATCATATCGCTACGAATGTGGGAGTCAAGGGCCAAAATCCTGTTTCTTTTGGCGCTGCATTCGCCGAGGACACCGATGTTGGCGCAATCAGGCGTTGGGTGTTGAAAAAGTCACTGTGATTAGCAAGCGGAAAACAAGTTCTTGGTTTGTCTCACGGCAGAATTCGGGATTAAAGCGTCGGTGGTCCGCGCGGGTTGGCATAAAGATGCGATTGCGCCACCAATTCTCAATTGGTCAAATCGACAAAAGAGCGTGTCTGCGAGAAAGTCTGCCCGTCGACATAGTAAAGTTGCGAATGACACTGGCAAACGTTCATACTTTCCACCATGACACTCAAAGGTGCGGCATTGCTGGCGTTCATCGGAACGGTTCTGATAACGGCATTCCTAGTGTGGACGTTCATCTTCAACGTCCTTAATGTTCTGCGGGGCGTGGCCCCTCCGGTAGTACTCATCTCGTCTTTCATCTACACATTTGGCTGCTTTACCGTGGGCGTGTTCTTTCTCGTGTTCCATAGAGCGCAGTCGTGATGGCGAGCAACGCAAGTCTTGTGCTTTAGATGAATCGATTCGCAACAATGCGGATTTATCGCCATCGGTTGTGAGATTGATAGACAGCCCCGCGCGCCTTGCACTGGCGATCCTGCTTAGCGTACCCGCACGTCCTCAGTCCGTTCCCCAGCGGCTAAGCGTCTGCCAACGACCTGGCACGGCTGCGGCTCGTGGATGGCTCGCAGGACAGTCGGTGCGAAACTATTTGGGAGTTACACCGCGGTTCGCGTCGTCCTGCACGGACTTCGTCGTAGCCGACTTGTCGATCGTCGACTTGGTGGACAGACCACATGCAGCTGGGGGATTGGTCATCTGCTTGGCGAATACACGGTAGCTCGGTCCGTCCGGCTGCAACGTCGACCAGTATCCCGACCGGCTCAGCAAGGGTTTGTGCTGGATGATGATCTGGTTGACCAGGATCTTCACCCCACATTCGAGATTGTTCTTCGGCTGGAGAATGGTTTTGGCTGGATCGTTCGCCTTTAGCGTACGGTCCACTTCCCAATTGAAATCGCAGCCGTAACGCTTGTGGTCCGCATATGCAAGCTGCAGCAATCCTTCACTGCGCATGGATTTGGCGCCTTCCGGCTCGCTATGACGGACGCTGCTATTGGGATTCAGTCCGGCTTCCGCACCCGCAAGCGCCTGGAAGAAGTACGCCCAAAATGTGCGCTTGTCTGCTTCGCCCACCTCGTAAAATCGCGGGCAGAATCGGCGCACGCCCTGGGGGACCTGTGAAGAAAGCATTTCCGGCGGCAGCGCCTTCTCGATGATCGGGTCCCATTGCGGATTCCAGGGCGTCCCACCGAGCTCGACCTTTTTCACGTCGATAGGGGTGGGCGGGGCTGGTTTGATGGCCTGTGCATACGAAGGTGTGGCTATTCCCACGCAAAATACGAGACTCACGATGAACCACGTTGTCTTCAGCGCAGAGATACTCACGTTCAGCCTCGCTACTAATCGGTCCAGCGCGTTGCCGCTCGTCGCGTGACTGCTCTGCTCTAGGCTCTGACCCAAACTTCACGCAACGACCGACGGGACATTTCTGGCTCAACACACCCGCCCGCTCAGAAGAGACGAGGCAATCGGCGAGCCCATAGCTCCCGCCATATCCTGCCCGCCAGCGCAGCCGCGGAGTCACGCCGCCTTGCGGGCTTTCGTGGCCTTCTTTCGCGCGGTGCGTGGCTGTTTACGAGCTGCCGCCACAGTTCTTCTCGCTTTGGGCACGGCTTCGAGCAGAGATGGCAATTCCATCTTGGGCTGTTTCGCAGTGCGGTGGTGGCCATGGTTTAGCGGCTCAATGCGCGCGGCTTCTTGTTCCATCCGCAGCTGAGCGTCTCTACCTTTTTGGCGCTCGTCTTCAAGGTATGCCGGAATCGTTTTCGTTGTCATGACTGAGCGTGCCAGAACTAGCTCCTGCCAAGCTGTACAATTTTGGCCACTTGGCGACAATTTACGGGCCGCCACCATAAGAAAGGGCGCTGGGGAAGAGTTTGACGGTCCGAAGGAAGTGGCTTGGTGGAAGTTGGGTGATGCCTCTGGCTCCGCGTGCAGTAACGCTCCGATCGGCTGTATAGCTTCTCAAGACAATCTGAGGAAATGAGCAATTTTGTACAGCCACTAGTGTGCACGCTTGCTCAGCGCGGACCCTGAGGGGCCGGCATGGGTTCGTGTCGACCGGGTTGGACAAGATTGCAGACCGGGTCACCGCCCAAAAATGCGGTGGCAATGGCGGGAATTGACCCCTCAGGTCCCGCTCACCTGCGGTTAACGCCCTCTTGCAACTTTTTCCGCACGAGGGCACAAGTAAGGGATTGCCCGTTCCAAAGCCGTTTCGCCGTAGCGCACCCAACGTGGAGTCGGACGCGGCGTCAGCGCCAGCATGTTGGACAAGTGACATAAGGACGGATGCAAATCCGCGACCAGCTTAATGAATGCTGTGAGCGGCACCGCAAGCAGCAAGCCCATCACACCCCACAACCAGCCCCAGAATAGAATCCCAACCGTCGCCGCCACCGGCCCGATACTCACGCGATTGGCAATAAATTTCGGAATCAAGAGATTCGCGGACACAACATGCAGGAAGAGAATCGTCAGAGTGATGACAATGTGTGGTCCCGGAAGAAGCGTTCACCACTCCCGGCCCCATTGTTGGTGAAAATGGTATTTTGCCGCCACTCACGGATCTCACCCGCGTCAATCAGGAACAAGCAAAACTGTGCACTTTTGAACAGAAAGGGGCTGGATGTCCCGGCAGAATACTCGGGAACTTCCAAAGCGGCGATCTTTGTGCAGACACGATTCGCAGAGCGCTGGTCTCAAATTTAGGATGCAATTGCGAAGCTTCGAAAAACGCCCCGAGACCGCACTTCGGACCCATCCGGCGGTTGTTTTATGAAAGGTGGCTATGAATAATATTCGACAGTACAACCCACCCGCTGAGCCGGATCGGGAGTTTGTAGAATGCGCCATCATGAAGGTGTTGGAGATCGCCCAGCGCCACGGCATCACCGCTGCTGACTTTATTCACATGTTGGACTCCGGAATGCGAATATCAGATTTCCTGACCGCGATGGACGTGTTTACAAACGCCGACTACACAATCGATCGCGATTATTCTTAGTGCAGTCCTCCGCTTGTTGACGGGACATCTTTGTCGATCTGACAGATGTCGGTGCCTCGCTGGTGAAAGCGTGACTTTTCACCACTTGAAACGCACCGGGATTTATTACCTTCTCGTACTACTGTGTTACAAACTGGATACCTCCTGCTGAAAGATTTGCCGGTCTAGCATTCAGTAATGATGTCAATGGAGCTTGTTCGCTCATCGATCTCCATTGCCAGCAGCCTTCCCCGTGAAACAGTAAGGTCGGCTCCTGCAATTGCTTTTTTCGAGGCCTGTCCGAGTGGAGGAAAGCACGACGGGCTGTAGGTGTTCGTTGGCTGTATCCGCCCTTTCCAGCTTCGTGCCCGTTTAGGTTCACCATGGCATCGTCGGCTCTCCCCCCTCGCAGACCCCACCGTGCGGGATTACCGCAGCGGGTTCCTCAAGCGTGGCTCGCTGCACCGCGCCAAGTATGGAAGAGCCGTGGTCGCAACAGCGGGTGTCGCCGTAGGATTGCTGTAAATTTCTCCCAGGTCATCCCTCTTCCACGAGTGCGGCGGATGAGCCACTTCCACCAGATATGACAGACCTCCCGATAGAACTGCCGGATACTTCGGTAGTTTGTCGGTCGTCCGTAATACTGGTAGTGGCCCCGGAGCTTGGAGTTGAGGGTTTTCTGTTGCTCGTCCACCGGTTCGTGTCGATTCGCCTGGCACCATTCGGCCATTGCCCTTCGACAGATGCGTCACCTTGTTTCCCCCTTCCCTCCGGTGGTTTCCGTGGCCGCTCCTTTCGGAAGCCCTGCGGTTCCCCACCTTCATAGGTACTATGGGGTCATAAGACTGCTCCTCCCATCCGTCCCCGGTCGCCTCCGGTCTCCCTTGGCGGCCGTCTTACCTCCCTTGTCGAGAGGAGATGGGGGAGCTCTCCTGGGTTCATGGAAAATCCCTTTGGAAACATGCCCTGAGCTAGCGACTCCGGCGATTCCGCGCCGCCCTTCGCAATTGCGGTCGTTCCGAATGCTGCCTTCCGCTGCTGAGACGGCGTCGGCATCGCAACGTTGTAAGATTTCGGAGCTGAACCTTCACGGCCTGCTTCCTTGCTGTGTACGCTTCGCACCCACCAGTCATCCGGTGAATGGCAACACTCGCTACCGGCCCGCTCGCTAGCTTTGGCCGGAAGGGACTCGCACCCGTTGGATTTCATTAGCCAAGCGACCCTTTACACCGAAGGCTCCGACAGCTTTGTTGCCTCCGCTGCCGCGTCGATTGCTTCCGGGTGGAACGAACCAGTTCCCGGGCGGGAGTTGCACCCGCTGGAGTCCAGCGCCTTTCACGGCGCACTGTTTCGCCAACAACCCCTTTGAGATACAGCCAACTCCACGGCTTTCATTGACTTGCCAGTTTCACCGACGTAAGATTTCGCGTCAGTGATCGGCCGGGCCATCTCGCACTACCGCATTGTCGAGAAGCTGGGCGGCGGCGGCATGGGTGTTGTATACAAGGCTGAGGATGTGAAGCTCAGTCGCTTTGTGGCTCTCAAGTTCCTGCCCGACGACGTGGCCAAAGATCCGCAGGCACTCAGCCGTTTTCAGCGCGAAGCTAAGGCGGCGTCTGCACTGAATCACCCCAACATCTGCACCATCTACGAAATTGATGACCAGCACGGCGAAGCTTTCATCGCCATGGAGTTTCTGGACGGGCTGACGTTGAAGCATCGCATCGCGGGGCGACCGATGGAAACCGAGTTGATTCTGTCGGTGGCCATCGAGATTGCCGACGCGCTCGACGCAGCCCACGCAGAAGGCATCGTCCACCGAGACATCAAGCCCGCCAACATCTTTGTCACTAAGCGCGGACACGCCAAGATTCTGGACTTCGGATTGGCGAAGGTCAGTCTGGCGGGCGGCTCTTCGAGCAAGATTGCGTCACTTAACACGGCGACTGGTTCGGTGGACGCGGATCATCTCACCAGCCCCGGTTACACACTCGGCACGGTTGCTTACATGTCGCCAGAGCAGGCGCGGGCGAAAGAACTGGACGCCCGAAGCGACCTCTTCTCGTTTGGAGCCGTTCTCTATGAGATGGCTACCGGGCAGTTACCCTTCCGTGGGGACAGTACAGCAACCATCTTCGAGGCGATCCTGAACCGTGCACCTGTTCCTGCCGTGCGGCTGAATCCCGACGTACCCGCGGAAATGGAACACATCATCAACCGGGCGCTGGAGAAGGATCGGGAACTCCGTTATCAACACGCCTCCGAAATACGTTCCGAGTTGCAACGCCTGAAGCGGGATACAGAGATAGGACGAGCCATAGCTGCGAGTTCCGGCGCGACGCCGGTGGCACAGGAAAGCGGCTCTCAGGTTGCAGCCCAATCGCCATTGCCAGCGTCCGCTTCCTCCCGTGCGCTCGCTCCGTCCCCGTCATCGAGCGCGGTGAAGGTTGCCGAAGTTCCCGTCGCGGGCAGGAAACTCTGGAAGGTTCTGGTTCCCGCTGCCGTTGTACTTATCGTGGTTGCAATCGCGGGAGTGTTCTACTTCCGCTCGCGCCAGACCGCACACCGCCTCACCGAGAAAGACACCATCGTTCTGGCCGATTTTGCCAACGGCACGGGCGATGCTGTGTTCGACGACACGCTGAAGACAGCGCTCAGCGTTGCTCTGAACCAGTCGCCGTTTCTGAACGTGCTCCCGGAGAACAAGGTCGCGGCGACCTTGAAATTGATGTCCCGTCCGGCGGGCACGAAACTCACGCCCGAAGTCGCCCGCGAGCTTTGCCAGCGGGCGGGCAGCAAGGCTTACCTTGCCGGGTCGATTGCCAGCCTGGGCAGCCAATACGTGCTGGGATTGAAGGCGGTGAATTGCCAGAGTGGAGATCCGCTGGCCGAGGACCAGGTGACGGCGGCGTCCAAGGAGAGGGTGCTGGAGGTGCTGGGCGAGGCGGCATCCAAGCTGCGCGGCGAGCTAGGCGAATCGTTGGCGACAGTGCAGAAGTTTGATGTTCCGCTGGCTGAGGCCACCACGTCTTCGCTCGAAGCGCTGAAAGCGTACAGCCTTGGACGAAAGGCTGGCAACGAGAAAGGCTCCGCCGCAGCCCTGCCGTACCATCAACGTGCCATCGAGCTTGATCCGAATTTTGCCATGGGCTACGAGGTGGTGGGCAACGACTACTTCAGTCTCGGCGAACTAGGACGGGCCAGCGAATACTTCACAAAGGCATTCCAGTTGCGGGAACATGCTAGCGAACGGGAAAAGCTGGCGATCACCGCTACCTACTATCAGGTTGTCACCGGGGAACTGGACAAAGCGTCTCAGACCTTTCAGGAGGCGATTGAGAGCTACCCCCGGGACTTCCCAGGGTATGTAAACTTGGGCAACGTGCACGCCGGACAGGGACAGTATGAGAAAGCCGTGGAGATCACAAAGCAAGCCTTGCGCCTTGCACCGGGTCAGTTGGCTAATTACGTGAATCTCGCCAACGGCACTCTTGCTTTACAACGCTTCGACGAAACGTGGCAGATCATTCGCGAAGCGCAGGCACGAAAAGTGGATGACTTCGCGGTTCACAATGCGCTCTACGCTCTTGCCTTTCTGAGTTCGGATTCTGGCGCAATGGCGGAACAGCAACAGTGGTTTGCGGGTCGGCCCGATTACGAGAACTTCGGACTGGCGCTGGCATCCGACACCGAAGCCTACGCTGGTCACCTGGGCAAGGCGCGGGAACTGACCAGGCGGGCTGGGGAATCCTCCATCCGCGCTGACAGCAAGGAAAATGGGGCGATATGGAAGGCCAATGCTGCTCTCCAACAAGCCGCTTACGGCAACACGACGGAAGCGCGGCAGTTAGCGGCAGACGCTTTGAAGTTGGCTCCCGCGAGTCAGGGCGTGGAGGTTGAAGCCGCGCTTGCGTTTGCCATGGCGGGTGACACAGGGCGAGCCGAGTCCCTGGCACAAGACTTGGGGAAACGCTTCCCGCTGGACACGCAGATGCAGTCGCTCTGGCTACCAGCCATTCAGGCGCAATTGGCGCTGGACAGAAAGAATCCGGCTTCGGCCTTGAATGCTCTTCAAACCGCTGCGCCCATTGAGTTGGGGCAAATTCAGTTCGTCACCAATATTTCCTGCCTCTATCACGTATATGTTCGCGGAGAAGCATACCTGGCAGCCGGACAGGGCACGGCTGCCGCTTCCGAGTTCCAGAAGATCATCGACCACAGCGGCATCGTCTGGAACTGCTGGACGGGAGCGTTGGCGCATCTGGGAGTGGCTCGCGTCAATGCTTTGCAGTCGAGAACTTCGCAGGGAGCGGATGCCGATGCCGCCCGCGTCCGGGCGCTCGCCACCTACAAAGATTTCCTCACGCTCTGGAAAGACGCCGACCCCGACATCCCCATCCTGAAAGAAACCAAGGCAGAGTATGCGAAGTTGCAATAGCCGGGAAAAGGTCCTTCCTCGTGGCTTGCTGCCGAGCGGTAACTATTGAAACCAGGCCGATTGCACTCAAAACCAGGGTCCCGAGGTCAATGCAATAGAACGGAAATCTGACATTCATCAGTTTAATGTGTCCAACCTATCGAAAACAGGCCATTTCAGTCTTTGACTTTGGTTGTGAGTGAAATGGGGTGTTTCACCATTTGACAGACCAAGGGTAGGCGGACCAGGTGCGGTTATACTCGAACTCCGCGACCCCGACCCATCGAATCGCGCACGGAGCGGCGGGACGCGCTAGAATGCTAAGGATCTTGCCTGCCACTTTCGTCACTCCAGAAAAGGGGGGTGTCGCATGACTCCGGAAACACAACAGTCCGAATCCCCATACTGCGTGAGGATTGAGACCGAGACCGGCCAGTCCTCTACTGTTCCCATTGCCGTCTTGACACCGAAGCAATTGGAAGTCTTTCTTCAGAGTGAGTTCAAGAGGTTGGCGCAAGAAGCAGGCGTAAAGGGCGCTCGTATTCACGTGGAGCGGGCGACAGCCGCTGACTACGAGCAGGTCCTCCGTGAGGTTGCGGCGTGCCTGTTCTCTGCGAAGGCACGCACCGCATGACTCGGCGGCGACCTGTGTTCCCGGAATTTCGATGCGGGAATTGCACAAACATCTGTCATGATGCCGATGGGATGCAAGCACATCGCAAGCGAACTACTGGAGTGCCCGCTTAAGGTCGGCGCGCGCTTGGGCACCGCAAAGCCGCTTTAGGGGGATGCCCGTGCGTTCCGGCATCCACAGGACACCGAGCAATCTCTCTTCAGCCTTTGCCGTATCGATCCATGCTTTGACATTCCCCGTGGTTCGCTAATCGAAATATCGGAATTGAGCGAGATCGTTGCCCTTATGGAGTTGACGGACTCTGATACCGTCCATGTTTCTTCGTGCAGGTGGACATGAATAGTAGGGACAACCAGGGTCCGGATCGCGATGTGCGCGAAAGGATCGTGAACCTGATGCAGTCGATCGGGAAAGGGCCAAAGAAGCAGATCCCAGCTGAGGAACTGCAGAAACTGAAGAGCGCAGCCAGGCGCCTCGATCAGATGTTGAAAGCTGCTGCGAACGCCGATCAGCAAGCATTAAAGAACGCGGCGGCGAGGCTCGACCAGATGCTGTCCGACATCCGCGCGGGAAAAGACGTCACCAGCAACCTCAAGCGCAGAGAAAATTCTGGAACCTGAGATGTATATGATTCCTTTCGCGCGCTTCCCATCGCTCGCTGGATGAAAATCACACACCCTTTGCTATAACAATCAAATGCCACCACCCGATTACGCACCCCGGCCCGCCCACGTCAAATGGCTCCTCGATTCCGATCCATCGATTCGCTGGCAGGTCATGCGCGACCTCACCGACGCAGATCCCGAAGCGATTGCGGCCCAGCGCTCTCGCGTCGCCACCGAGGCTGGGGAGTCGCATTCCAGAACCTCACAACCGGCTTCAGAGTGGCGAAATCAGGCCATTTCACATTTTGACCGCTGGTCATTGGTTGGGATAGAGCTCCGACGCGATGGGGCCCGGTTTGGCTTCGTGCTGGAGTTTTCGAAAGACTTGATCCGTGCCGACAGCTGTTTCGATTCTTGGATTAATTTCTCAGCTTCGCCGATCAAGCGAACAGTATTCCAGTTCAGTTCCACAATCTTGCATCGCAACAAGGCGGACTCTTCTTCATGTTGCGACCTAGGGACAACCTGCGTGCTGTTGAGCAGCATGGAGCGGCCTCCGATGCGAATAATCAGATTGCACAAGAGACCGACGCCCGACTTGGGCACGGCGGAGAGATGTGTAAAAGGACTCTTAAAGTCTAACCCTCGGCTCGGCGATTGCAAGCCCTAAAAGAGCGGTGCCTTGCGGTGGCCATGGGTCCTCATCCCTGCCCATCAGGAACTAGGCTAGTCAGGTGTGCACTTTTGAACAGACAGGGAGCGTTGTGTTTTGGCAGGATACAGGACGATTCCAAAGTGCCGATCTTTGTGCACGCCCGATTGGCAGAGCCGGATGGACCGAAATTCGGAGATGCAATTGCGAAGCAGTTGAAAGCGCCCTGAGCCAGCACTTTGGACCCATGCGACAGTTCTTTTACGAAAAATCCAGACCTTTGTAAAAGGTGGCAATGAATATTGGAGAGTACAACCCACCCACAGAGCCGGGCCGGGAGGTTGTAGAATGCGCCATCGTTGAAGTGTTGGAGATCGCCCAGCGGCAGGGCATCACCGGCGCTGATTTTATTCAAATGTTGGACTCCGGCGTGCGAATATCAGATTTCCTTACCGCGTTGGACGTGTTAACAAATGCCGACCACACAATCGATCGCGATTCTTAGACGCCAATTCAACTGCGAGTTGCGAACCATCCTCACATCTGTCATCTCTATGACATCGGTTCGCAGGAAGGCACCGATTTTCTGGTGATGGATTTCTTGGATGGTGAGACGCTGGCTGAACGGCTACGAAAAGGTGTGGTGCCTCTTAATGAGTTGCTCAAGGTGGGAATCGAAGTCGCGGAGGCGTTCGAGGTAGCGCCTCGCACCCGCATTGTGCACCGAGATCTCAAGCCGGGCAACATTATGCTGACCAAGTCCGGCGCCAAACTGATGGACTTCGGCCTGGCGAAACCGACGCTACCCGGTACGGCGGGCGCGGACGGCACGAAGTCGTCGTCGATTACCCTGTTGACGAATTGGCCGGCGGAACTGAAGAAATGAGCTTGGACGCCCGGCGTCTGCCGTATCAAATTCTGAAAATTTCCACCGGGTGGTCAACGAGCCACTCTGACATAATCCGGTAAGGTAAGGGTGGCCGACCGTCTGGGAACAATCGTAAGATGTCTGACCTAAATCAGCAGCTTTGCGGCCGACCTAGAGCGACCACGATCCATCGGAATCATGTGCCAGGCGATCACGGCACTTGTAGTGGACAGGCCTGCGCAAATCAGGATGACGATTCTGAATCCGAATACAAATGCATCCCCAATCATTTCTCTAATGGCAGTTCTGGCATTGGGATCGAGGGCAGCCGGCACCTGCAGGCCGGCGAGCCTGATTTCGTCCGATCGAAGCTTTTGTAGCATGCCGGGCGGCAGTGACAACTGACCGAGGCTGTAGTCTAGGTGAGAACCAAAGGTCTTCACCATCACAATCCCAAACACTGCAATGGCAAGTACACCCGCGACTCGGGCAACTGCATTGTTGATTCCAGACGCACTACCGACCCGGTCTTGATCCACTGAATTCATTACGACGATGGTGAGAGGAGCCACGGTGACCGTCATTCCGAATCCCAGGACAACCAACGCTGGGAAGAACGACTTCCAATAGCTGCTTCCAACGGACGGCAAAGCGAACAGAACGAAACCCACTGCGGCAATGAGCGGGCCGATGGTCAGCGGACCCCTTGGCCCAAAGCGGGCAACGAGTTCGCCAGCCCGACCAGAAAGAAGGAACATCAGTAGGATCAGAGGGAGGACGGCAGCTCCGGCTGCGGTTGCCGAATAACCCTGGACTTGGATCAGGTTCAACGGGAACAGGAAAAAGAAAATTCCAATCGCCGCGTATAGAAAGAGCGTGAGCAGGTTCGCGCCAGTGAAAAAACGAGATTCGAATAGCGTGAGCGGTACCATCGGCGAGGTAACGCGAGCTTCGACGAAAACACACGCGGTAAGGCACCCGAAACCAACGATCAAACTTCCGAAGACCAGGGGATTACTCCAACCTAGATTGACAGATTCCAGGAAGCCATTTACCAAGCCGCCGAGCCCTAGCGTGGCAAGAAGCGCTCCGAGCCAATCGATGCGCGCTGTAATAGTGCTCCGGCTTTCCGGAATTCGCCAGAGCGAAATCGCCAATACGGTCGCTGCAATCGGGAGATTAATGAAAAATGCCCAGCGCCAGGAGGCATGCTCAATCAGCCAGCCGCCTAAAACAGGTCCAACCGCAGTGGTTATGGCGGTAAAGCCAGACCAGGTGCCGATCGCATGGCCACGGCTTTTCTCGTCGAAAGACGTACTGATAATCGCTAGGCTACCGGGCACGAGCAGTGCAGCCCCGACACCTTGAATGCTCCTGGCGATGATCAACTGATGAATGTTTGAGACAATTCCGCAGGCCAAGGAAGCCCCTGCGAAGATTGACACACCCGCTACAAAGATCAGACGGCGGCCAAACAGGTCGCCCAGCGAGCCGCCGACCAGAATCAGGGCGCCCAGGAACAGTCCGTAGGACTCGATCACCCATTGCACATCCACCACCGTTGCATGAAAGCTCGCCTGGATCGCAGGCAGAGCGACGTTGACAACTGTGCTGTCGATGAAAGCCATGCTGGACCCGAGTATGGTCGCAGCGAGTATCCAGGGTCTCGCCTTTATTCCGCATGGAACCTCGACATCCCCCGTTCGGATTACGGCTTCATCGCAAGGTGGTCTCATGAGCGCTATGGATGCTCTCCAGTGTGGGTAGGGTTCTGGACGTTGGTGAAGCAGAGCGAGTCCGACCCTCGCCCTAAACGGTTGTGCTCGAGTGACGGTAGTAATCCCAAGGTAAGAGTTGCCGACTACACACCCAGGACACCTCTGACGCTACCCACAAAAACCGTCTTCCGGCACAGTTGACAAGCGCCTCCAATTAGGTTACTTTGCAATGCAAAGCTTGACCGTATGAATTCCCTCAACAAAGCGCTGAGCGACATCAGCAGCATTCGCAGGCAGGTGGCTCATAGTACTGAGTTTCGTGGTTACGGTCCTGCCACTCTGGCCAGTACTGGCATTCTGGCGTTTGCAGCCGCCGGGGCCCAGGCGCTGCGGCTGCCAGATCCGGCGAATCACATGCCGACCTATTTAAGCATCTGGATTGTCGCTGCCGCGCTGTCGGCGGCCGTGATTGGGATTGAGATGTACGCGCGCACGTGGCGCATTCATTCGGGCATGGCGGATGAGATGATCCGCATGGCCTTGGAGCAATTCCTGCCGTCGGTCGGCGCGGGCGCGCTGATTACTCTTGCGCTCGTACGCTACGTTCCCGCGGTTTTGTGGATGCTTCCCGGCCTCTGGCAGATTGTTTTCAGCCTGGGCGTGTTTTCGTCGTGCCGTTTTCTGCCGCGTCCAGTGGCCGCCGTAGGCGCGTGGTACTTGCTGACGGGTCTGACCTGTATCGCGCTGGGGGACGGCCGGGCACTCTCTCCGTGGGCCATGGGTATCCCGTATGGAGTCGGGCAGATGCTGGTCGCGGGGATACTGCTTTTTACCGGGAAGGAGGAAAAGGAATGAAAGTTAAGGCTCCGCGCCTCGAAGGGCGCTTCGCCTATGAAGGCTTGGATCGCGTGATTCACGAGCGCGCGCGCCTCAGTGTGCTGACGTCTCTGATCACGCATCCGAAAGGATTGACGTTCGGCGAGCTCAAACAACTTTGCGCTCTAACGGACGGCAATTTGAACCGGCATCTGCGCGTTCTGGAGAAGCGGAAAATCGTCGAGAGTGTGAAGAAATATGACCGCAACCGTCCGCAGACGGTCTGCCGAATCACGGCTTCCGGCCGTGCGCGCTACGTTGAATATCTGTCCACTCTCGAGCAGGTGGTTCGGGATGCGGCAAAAGTGACCGGAAAAACGGCCCGCGGCGGGCCTGGTACACAGCCTGGCGCCGTCGCGGGCCTGAACTTTTTTTTTGCCAGGTAACTTTGCAACGCAAAGCTACCTGAAGAATGGAGGCACTTAGTGAGCGATTTGTCGATGTTGCAATCCAGCTTAAGGATGAAATCCCGGTCAATGGGCGTGAAACTCATCGTAGTTTGCGGACTAGCACTACTCATGACAATTCCGGCTTTCTTTGTTGGAGCACTGGTTGAAGACAGGACCCAGCGAGCCGCGGACGTCATCCGAGAAATAAGCAGTCACGTGGGCGGCCAGCAGACCTTCCTCGGACCCACACTTGTCATTCCGTACAACATTCCACCACAATCTCCGGCTGATCATGCCAAGCACGGCATGTACCTGGTGTTTCCGGCACGAGCTTCGGCCACTATCAAAACGGCAACGGAAGAGCGTCGCCGTTCGCTCTTTAAGGTGCTGGTGTTTCAGGCGGATCTGAAACTCGACGCAGCATTCGATCTAACGGGAGTGCCCGCGACGGCTCCGCAAGGCGCCGAACTCGACTGGAGCCGTGCCGAGATCATAGTTGGAGTCAGTGATGCCCGCGGAGCGCTGGCCGATGCCATCTTGACGACGGACGGAAAGACTTCGACGCTAGTTCCTGCGGAAAACACAACCACCATCTCGATCGGCGGGGACCAGAGCGAGCACATCAAGCTCAAACTCTTCGGCACCAGAGTCGAAGGCCTCGCGAATCCAAACGCCCAATTCAATGTGACGTCCGCCCTGCGATTTTCTGGCGCTCAAAGGATCGCGGTGCTGGCCTATGGCAAGACGACTCATCTCTCGGTTCAAGGCGATTGGCCAAGTCCGGGATTTGATGGAGGCTTCTTGCCGGTCAATCGAACCGTGTCCAGCAATGGTTTCACTGCGGAGTGGTCCGTGCCCTTCATCGCACGCGGAGTGCGCGCTGAAGGACAGGGCGACACAATTACCGGTCTCGATGCGACAGCGCTTGGCGTTTCGTTCATCGAAGTGGCAGATCCATATCAATCCGTCAACCGATCCCTTAAATACGCACTTCTCTTCCTGGGACTGCTGTTCCTTTCCTACTTCGTATTCGAAGTTACTACCGGCAAGCGGGTTCACCCTGCTCAATACGTTCTCGTAGGCATCGCCCAGATCATCTTCTACCTGCTTCTGCTGTCAATCGCCGAGAGAGTCGGTTTCGATGCTGGCTTTCTGCTCGCTGGTGCGGCCACGGTGGCGCTGCTTTCAGCGAATGCGGCATGGGTGTTCTCCAGTCGCGTGCAGGGAGTAAGGGCCTTGGCCATCTTCTCTTTGCTGCATGCACTGATCTACCTATTGCTGCGACTCGAGGATAATGCACTGCTCGTAGGCGCGATCACTAGTTTCCTGGCGGTTGCGGCTGCCATGTACTTCACTCGCAGGATCGACTGGTACGGCTCCCTCCCAGTGCCTGGCGTTGTCGCGCAGCAAACGGCGTCGGAGGTCCCAAAGGATATAGCGTAGGACAGGAATTCTGCAGAGAAGGTCGGGGCCTGACCACAACCCAGGCGCCAGCCCCGAGCGCCGCCTGGTTGGCCGTGAACTGCGCCGATGCATCCTTCGTGCGCTGGGAAGACTCTCGCCCCGCGAGCGCTTGGTTTTTGAATTGAAGCACTACCATGGCCTCAAACTGCGAACGGTGCCGACCTCCTGAATACGACTGAGGGCACAATCAAGAACACCTTGTTCCGCGCCAACCACAAATTGCGCAGCCGGCTCGCCGAGGTCCGCTAAATTTCCTCTAAGTCCTCGGTGCCCTCTGTGGTTTTTCTTTACCTTCGAAACTCATCGACCCGACAAATCAAGTACGAGAGCTAGCGCAAACAGAGAAAGGAGATCGGGAAGATCGCCGCAAACACGGAGGGGTGTTGGTCAATCCAGTGTTGGAGATTCATGCTCTCAGTTAGATGCTAGACCCTCGTCCGGCCTTAAGAAGTCTGCTGCGTCTTCACCTTCGCCCACCTTGCCCGCTGTGCGCCGCGATTCTCTTTCTGCCTGCTGGCTGATATTGAGCGCTTGGGTTTCATCGTAGCCGATTGGTTTTTCGAGGCTCTCTTTGCCCAGCGCGCTTTCTGCGCGAGGCTCATCCGCCTGCGAGCGACGCTGACACAGCGTGCCTCAGTTTCGTGTAGGAATTACCGCTGTTCAACTTGCCAAGAACTGAAAGAGGCGCATCAACGTGCCTAAGCCGATCTACCAGATTCGTTCGTTCTACCCTCAACTCCGACACAAAAGACGCCAGCCCGCTTAGATTTGCCATGAATCCCCCTCGGCAAGGGATTGTAATTGATCGGCTCTGTGACCTGAGCGGTTGTCTCGGGCATCGAGAAGAACGCAAAAGCAACAACGCGATGCACCCCGCCGCCCAGACTGCCCCGAACGCGTAAAGTAGTACTCACCTCTGTCGTGCTTCAGCTTCGGCTAGCCACCCACGGCGTAGGCTTTCGGAGGGGATACTAGAGAGGTAGGGTTTGATATCGAGAATGGTTGTCCCATCTAGCATATCGACGCCCCGAACATGCAGCTCGATGCCTTCGCAGCGACACAGCTCGACGGTTGTCAGGCCAATCGGGTTCGGGCGCCGAGGAGATCGGGTCGCAAACACTCCATGCGGCCGATTGTCGCAGGGTGGTGTACCGAGCAATTCGAACCCGTGGGAGCGATCGAACTCCCAGATGACGATGAGATGCGAGAAGCCCTCGATGTCGGTGAGCCCCGGCTCAAAATCGGGTAGGATTCTGAGCACACCATCTGCTTGGTGTTTAGCGCCCAGACCCTTGGGAATCTCGCTTGCGTCCTTAAAGGGACTACTCACAAATCCAATCGGCCGCGAGGTAAACATACGGGGACAACGCCTCCATTTCCCATATTAATGCGCGGCGAGGAAAAACGCGGCCTCTGGGCGGCGACATCGGCATGCGGAGGGTCAGCAGCTTCAGCCTCGGTGCGATGGACGGCGCCAGAAGACGCGACTTGCCATCGAACCTTAATTGTTGCCGGCGCTTGATTCTCTATTGTGTGCCCACCAAGACGGTTCGAAACTGTAACTTTCACGGTGCGTAAGAATCCAATGGAGGGTGAGGTGCTGCGGTGAGGGGTGAAGTTAAGAATTCTCCAGTGGTTGGCAAGATCGGGACTCTGATTGCGGTCCTTATTATTATTATTATTCTTGCCGCTACTGTGATCTGGAACCGGGTCCAGGCCACCGGAGGCAGCATTGCTCTTCCCGATCCGGCTGTTGATACCCCTCTGGCCGCGAAGTCAGGCCAGCAAACCGCGGTTGTCGCTGGCGGTTGCTTTTGGGGAATCCAAGCCGTTTTCCAGCATGTTAAAGGCGTAAAGGACGCCACCTCGGGGTATTCCGGGGGATCGGTTGCGTCACCAGGATACGAAGAAGTGAGTACCGGAAATACTGGCCACGCTGAGTCCGTGAAGATTACCTTCGAGCCGTCGCAGATTTCATACGGTCAGCTGCTCAAGGTGTTCTTCTCAGTGGCTCACGACCCCACGCAACTCGATCGCCAGGGGCCGGATACCGGCAGCCAATATCGCTCGGTGATTTTCTACGCCAATGACGAACAAGAGCACATCGCGGAGGCCTACATCTCGCAACTCGAACAGGCAAGATCGTTTCGTACTCTGATCGTGACGCAAGTCGTTCCGCTGAAAGCGTTCTACGCAGCCGAGGCCTATCACCAAAATTACGCTACACTTCATCCTGACAACCCATACGTCGCAATTAATGATGCGCCCAAGGTCGAGCATCTGCGCCAGCAACTTCCAGACCTCTATAAGAAGTAGTGGGATAAAACTCTGCGGCCAGCCTTCTGTGGTCCCTCACCGGCGACACGCAAGCTTCGCAACTCCTACTGCGGCACTCTTCGCCACAGACCACGATCAAACGGCCAGCCCCATCACTGGCCCATATACGCTGACGAGTGCAACAAGCGAGCCCTGAGCGCCAACTTCTGGATTAGAATTGGTTAATTTGAGCTCTCCCAGTATGGGCCGCACACGGCGTGCCGCTCCGATGAAACAGTGAGTACATGCTATGGTCCGTCAATGCCCTCCCGCGCTCCCAGTTCGCGATGCCATGGTCCCGAGTAGTTCACTGGCGTTGACCGGGGGCGTGGTCGACGACGGACTTGTTGCCAAGTTGCGGCCGTGCGGGCGGCAATACTTTCCGACGTGCGGCTCCGACTTCCAGAGTTTTGTCAATCAAGTTGTGGAGCTGGCAAGGATACTGACAGGGGCGAGTGGATCTGCGATCGCGTTCAGTGGAGAGCAAGGAACAATTTGCTCGGCAAGATCAGGCGAGGGAGCGCCACCGCTCGGTGCTTCGGTCGACATCACTTCCGGAGTATCTAAGCAATGTCTGGATTCGGGAACACCACTATGGTGTGAGGACGTTGCAACCGATTGCCGTGTTGACCCTGAGATTTCGCAGGCGGTCGGAATCCGCGCGGTAGCCGTCGTCCCTATTTATCGCGGCGATGATATCTCGGGAATTTTAGGAGTCTTTTCCAGCGTTCCCGGCGTTTTCACTGATCTGCATCTCAAGTGGTTGCAGCAACTGGCCAACTGGGTCGGCTCAGCTGAAAGCATGCCGAGCGAGGAACCAATTTGCGGTTCGAATGCAGATGTTCACTTCGATATCAGTCCTGATATCACATTGCTGATCGCGTGGGAACCCGCGTACCGCGTCTTCTTTCGAAATCTTGCCGACGTGGTATCGCTGCGCTCCCGGGCTCTGTTGACTGAGTCATCGAGGCAGATGCATGGCTGGAACGACATCTTCATCGAAACTCGTGTTCCATGGAAACGGTTCATCGAGTCAATCTTCTTGCATATCATCGTAGTAGGGATGTTGTTAGGCCTCTCAAAAATTTGGCCGCGAGGACCACTGGCTTCCCCGCAACCACTTCGCGAAGCACGCGTCACGTACTATCCTTTTTCTCAGTCTTTCCCCGCGTACGAAAGTAGTCGTCCGGCACCATATCCGAAGCGTCAGCACACATCTGCACATCAGGGAGTCATCGGCACTGCTCGCGACCCTGAGCCACGCGGGACCCCGGGCAATCGCGGCGCAGTTGATGGACAAAAGATACACGAATTGACTATGCCCTCCCCCGCTATACCAGTGTTTGCGATCCGCCGTTTCCGAAAACCGGCACTTGATCCTGCCGTATCGCCGCCGCCCGATATTTTCGAAGCTCAGTTTCGCCAGCCTCCTCTGCCTAATTCTTCCGTCGTTGCACCTCCTCCAAAGCTCAGCGGCGGTTCTGGATTACGGACAATCAACGCACCTAAAGCGACAGTCGTCCCGCCGTCCCCTGACATACGTGAGTTGGTGACGAATTCCACATTCATCGATCGCGGTCAAGTCGGAGGTGGTTATGCAGGAGCCGCTGAAATTTCGATCGTGCCGCCACCGCCATCTCTAAATGATCGTGCGGCCCTCACCTACAGGGCAGCAGGCGTCGTTCCAGCAACTGGCGTACAGGTGGTCGCTCCTCCGACACCAATTCAGACCGGGCCTAGGCTGGATGCAACTGCAAGGGCTATTTCGCTGGGGGACGGAGGTTCACAGGTCGTGCCGCCTCCGCCGTCGCTCGCTGGCGCAGGCAACTCACTTGGAGCGGGACGGAGTGATTCCCTAGCCGCAGCCGCTGGCGGTTCCCAGCCTGTGCCTCCTCCTCCATCAATGCAGGACGGAGGGAACTTGAGGCAACGCAGAGGGATTAGCTCTCTGGATCACGTCACATCACAAGTTGTACCTCCTCCGCCATCAGTCCCGGCCTTGGCAGGAGGCAACTACGGCACCCGAGGACGGGTCGGCTCGCTGGCTCGCGCTGGCGCGGAAGGTGCATTGCCCCCCCCGTCGACCGAGGGTAACTCTAAAATAGGCGGTGCTAGAGTCGGAAAGGATATATCCACCTCGTCTGTACCGGAGCCTGGCGTCGACCGATCGCACCCGATTTATCAAGATGTGCAACTCCGCGTGATTGGTTTGGCATGGGCGCCTCCGCGTTCTTCCTACTTCTCCAACTTTGAGGTTTTCATTGCAGAAAAGTGGCTTAACAAGGAAGAGTTGCAGTTCATCAAGCTGGTTTACGTGTTTCTGCCGTATCAAAGACGGTTGTCGGAGTACGGTTCCGATGCCTTGAAGATCCGTAGGCTCCGCGTCACGAGAGATTCAACATGCGACGAAAGCCTTATGCAGATGATGTGGCGTGAAGACGAAAACGGCCCAACCGGCTTGCACCCCTTGGGCGACGCCCGTACGTCGTCTTCCACCCACAGCAACGATGTGCTGCCCTGTTATCTGACAACCGCAGACGACTACCGACGAGCAGTCTCGCCGAGCCGGTAATTGGCAGGACATCAGCTCAAGAACCCGGCATCGCGTACGCTATTGCCTTTGTCTTGACGGGCGCGCGGAGTTGGCTCATACTTCGGCTAAATCGCGCGCTCCGCTTGTGTTCTACTGGTTATGTGCGTCAATTTACCGACCAAGAAAGACCTGTGGTTGTGCCTCAATCAAAGCCGTTTCGCTCCTGGAAAATACTCGGTGCTTTTGGGCGCGATTCTTCGCCGGAGACTTCCTCCAGTCGGTCCGGCAACCTTGACGAGAGCGTAGCCCTGTCGTCCCTGAAGGAGCTGATCGCAGCCGGGGACCACCGCCTGGACCCGATACTGGCGACCATCACAGACGCCGCCCGACAACTGACGGGCGCCTCCGGAGCCGCACTTGCGATGTGGAAGGAAGGCGCGATGGTGTGCCGCGCGCGCAGTGGCGACACGGCTCCCGCGCTCGGTGCGCAGTTGGGTGCGGAGACTGGAATCTCGGGGGAGTGTTTGCGCACCGGTAAAATTCAGCATTGCTCAGATACCGAGAATGATCCGCTTGTCGATGTGGAAGTCTGCCGCAGCCTCGGTTTGCGCTCGATTGCCGTCTTGCCGATTCAGGGCCGGCGCGGGATCAACGGAATTCTCGAAGTTTTTTCCACCCACCCCGTCGCCTTCACTGAACAGCATCTTGCTCTTCTTCAGCAACTGGCGGAGCTCGCGGAACGCGCACGCGCATCGCAACCGCATGGCGCATCGTCCGCCTTGCCGAAGCTTCCGGTGGAGACGCCGCAACCCTCCCGCCTGCTACCGGCGTCGGATCGTGTCGGGGACGTGGCTCTCGCTTCCCTGGGAACTCGATCGCGACCGTTTGCTTTGGGCGCCATCGGCCTCGTGGCGATCTCGTTGCTTGCCCTGGTGATCTGGCTTGGGTGGCGAGGTCCGGATAAAGCGGATGGCAAGGCGCATGCGGCGAAACCGTCTTCTGTCGGCACCACAACCGTCAACGCCGTGACCGCACATTCTCCCGACAAACATCCGCCCGATAATGACCCACTCTGGAAGGCGAATCCTGGTGGCGAATCCCTGTTTCCATCCAGCGGAAAGACTTCAGCCGGAACTCCCGTGAAGTTCGCATCAAAAGTGGATGTGGTCGCGGGAAAGAAAACTCCGACAGACGGTGCCGCCGTTTTCACCATCACGCACGAGGTTCCCCGCTCGCAGATTGGATCGCACAACGCCTCGCGCTCCATCGATTCGCCCGCGGATGAGACCGTCTCGACCGAGCCACCGTCGATCTCCGCCGGCTCGACGAATCAGGCCGCTCTCAACGGAGTTCTCTCCGCGAAAGTTTCGTTGCCAGGGCTCTCTGCGCTGGTGTCGCAAGGGGTTTCGGGCGGCCAACCCATCTCCGGAACTCCCTTGTTAGGGCAGCAGGCTCAACCGGAAACACCCCGGAAGGCGGTGCAAAAATTCGCACCCCGTTATCCTGAAATGGCCAAGGCAATGAAGCTCAGCGGAACGGTGAGACTGGTGGTCAAAGTCGCACCTAACGGCAACGTAGTGTCCGCTGAGGTGCTCAGCGGGCATCCCCTTTTGGCGCAAGTTTCTATCGATGCAGTTCGGCAGTGGCGCTTTGAAGCAGGTCCGCAACAGACCGAAGAAGTGGTGCTCATCACCTTCCAGCCTTGACTGGCTGTCCTATAAAGTAGGTAATGGTCTGAATCTGCTGCAACCTTCCATTCTGACAAACGCAATCGAACTCTTCGGGACGGCATTCGCTCAGGGGGTGCGTCTGCCTGTTGGTAGTTGTTCCAGTCTAAGACAAGTCCAACCAATTCGTTGGTGATCTGACAGCGCGCAGCATAACTTTGAAGCCGAACTCGCGGAAACGGCCGTGGCCGAGGAGCGCGATGCAAAGCAGCGCAGCCAGGAGCATGCCAGTATGTCCGAAGTAAAGGACAGTCCACGGCATGGCCGTGAACGTGGGTCGACCGATGAAGTGGACA
Source organism: uncultured Acidobacteriaceae bacterium (assembly GCA_963730845.1). GTDB lineage: Bacteria > Acidobacteriota > Terriglobia > Terriglobales > Acidobacteriaceae > Acidiflorens. Next base: position 68,040 of record CAVSTM010000019.1, read on the forward strand.
GCCACGACATTGACGGCAGCGTCGACCATGAGAGCAAAGACGAGCAGGCCGACCGCGGCGATGATCGGCCAGAGCTTCAGAGGCGGCAGTGAGGAGAGCGTTGGTTGTGTCGCGGCCATCTGTGGGGCAGAGCTGTCGTCTTGCAGCGCAAACATGGGGCAAGATCCTTAATCCGGGCAAGGGCTAAGCATGTGGCATTGTACGCTAACGGCGTTTTAACGAAGTGCTGGATCAGGCAGGCTTTGACGAGTTCTGCGAAGCGCGCTGCCGGAAGTTCTATCACGATTGGTGCGGGAACGCCGCGAGCAATGAAGGACGCGGGGACACATCTGTTCCTGGTTCCCTTGCGGTTTATCTCGGCGATCAACGCCTTGAATAGACCGGCATGGGTTCCGCAGACCCGCAGACACGAATCGGGTATAAGCGCGTCCGGCAATCTGCTGCTGGATCGGCTTGCCAAAGAGCAGGCAAGCGCAAGAGGCACTTGAACCAGCTCTCCTTCCCTCCGCGAGGATAAGTCGATTCCCAACTTCCTTGCCACAGCCAGTGGCATGTGCATCGCTCAACGGGACTCTTAAAGTGTAGCCATGAACTCCTTCCACGGGGTGGCAATTCCCGCTTGTTCCGGGAACCCAGCCGCTGGCATAGCTGCGCATCGGCTTCGGGCGCAAGCCGTACTTCTCCGGGGAGACGTGGGCGTGGGGCGTATCCGCCGTGGTTTTACCAGCAGGACGTGTACTTCATTATGGGAGCGGATGGGCTAAGGTATGCAGTCGCATACGGTAACCCTTCTCTAACCTTCCAAGTCAATATAGAGGAGCGTGATATTCGCAGCGCCGGAAGGGGAGGATCAGTACGCTGTCGAGGCTAGGAACTAAGTCCGCACCGGTGACGCTCCACCGAGTTCCCGCCTACCTCTACTGCAAGAGTGCATCGACGATACATTTGAGCTCCCACCTCTGTCACCGGGATGTAGGCACCAAGTGGAGCGCCCGAGCAACAACTATACTGATCAGATGAGCGTAAATCCGCGTCATCAGACGCTTATCCGGACTTGGACCCGGCACCGCGTTTGGTTTTTATTGTCTGCAATGCTGGTCTGCCAGGCGCGCGGCTATTCACAATTAGGACCGCAGCCGCCGTGCGGAAAGGAACCCGTTCCGCCCTATCCTGGTCTGGATGATTTGGCCATCGCGAAGTCGTGGAGCAGGTCTGAATTCGGCCGCGACTGGAAACCGCCCGCGTGCACCGGTTGGGCTGCGGTGGGCTTTACAACGTTGGTAACCACGGTCGCGCGATTTCGTCAAACCTCGGGAGCTGAAGGCTTGCTTCGCCACATCGGGGCCATTTCAGAGCTCGCGGGCATGCGCTACTGGTCGACCACTCACAAGCAGTGGCAAACATTAATTGTGGACGCCTACGCTCTGACCGGCTTGCAGCCTAGTCAACGCCGCGAAGACTTCACGCCCGAAGAGATGAAGGAAGGCAAGGTACTCTACTATGTGCAGGTCGATAACCTTTCTGGCAAGGCCACCTACCGAATGCACATTGTAGAAGCTTCGGCGGACCGGCTCGTCTTCGATGTCGAGAACGTCAGCACGATGCACTATCTCTTCATAACTCTCTTCCACCCGGGTGAGATGCAGTCGATCTACTTTCTGGATCGCGAATCGGAAAACGTCTGGCGATACTACAGCATCGTGCGCACAGGAAAGAACGCAAACCGGCTGATCGCGGGAAATGAGTCTTCCGCGGTCAACCGGGCTGTTGCGTTCTATCGCTACCTAGTCGGAATTCCCACCGACCAGGAGCCGCCGGCGGCGCGATGAAGGCAAGAGTTTGTAGCTCTTGCAGCTTTGCTCACAGATACGCCGATCGCAAGTAGCTTGATGAGTCGCGAGTTGTTCCTGAGGTTGAATTCATGAGTCGCACTCTGTTCTCGGCCCGTGCCGGGCGCCTCTCTCTGTGGTTGGGCGGTGCCGCGCTCGCATTCGGGATGTTCGTCCGCATTACAAGGGAGTTGATCGAAGGAGAGGTTGGTGCCATGGACAGCGCGATCCTACTTGCTGTGGCCAAAAAGCGGACTCCCTGGCTTACGACCACGGCCGTGGATGTGACAGCGCTGGGATCGATCACCCTGGTGGTATTGTTCTCCGCCTTCATCTCGTGGTGTTGCTGGTGTTGCGCGATCGACTAGGCGCCCTCCAGTTGCTCGCGGCTTCAGCAGGAGCAGGAGTATTGACACTCGTGACTAGGAACATCATCGAAAGAGTTCGTCCAGAGGAGGTTCAGCAGTTGATCGTAGTGTCAGGCTTCTCATACCCAAGCGGACATTCGGTTTCGACCTCCGCTCTTTGCCTGACAATCGCGATCGTCGCAGGCCATTATGTACAACACTCGGGCGCAAGAGCCGCAATTTTTCTGGCCGTGGCGGTGGTGCTTATCATGGTTGGTGCCTCACGCGTGTACCTCGGCGTTCATTATGCGACTGACGTTGTGAGCGGCATCTCACTGGGAGCGGCCTGGGCGCTACTTCTCGCCGGATTCTTCACACTCGGGAGTCATCGTGGCTCGTCCTGAGCGCTTGTAGCAGGCGATCTGCTCCAAGGCACTGCCCTGCGACCTAGCCGTAGCGCTCAAGACCAAAATTCAATCAGGTTGTCAGTTTCAGTTTCGCCGGCTTTGCAGTTTGTTCCGGCAATTATCCGGTCAAAGCGAAACTCGTTTCCGTAATTGGGCGTAACGCCTATTTAGGGGGAGGTACCGCAGCCGGTTGGAGCGTTGGCAAAACCTCTGGCGGGGTTGCGGCCTTCAGTTGCTCGAGCTGCGACTGCACTGCGGCCCAGGCCTTGACGTTGCGCTTTGTAGCATAGGGAGCGTCAGGTTCGGAAAAGAAGTGGAGCAACTCCTCGCGCAGCGCGGGTGAGGCCCCGGCAAATTTTTGCTCTGCCAACATGCCGAGGAGCTTGGCGTGGGCGTCGTCATTCATGCGATATGTGCCGGGTCCGGTCATCCCACCAGTATCAAAATTGTTGTTGATCAACTCAAGATGATCAGCTGCCTCGTCGGACAAAAAGGCCCGGTAACGATCCAGTGCGGCATTGAAGCTTTGCTCAAACATTTTCTCCGTCTGCGGGGTGGGCGTGCGGAATTGCAGCACTCTCAGCGGTCCAAATTTGGGTATCAGTTTGTAGAGGAACGCCAGAAACTTCTCGCCAAAAGTCGGCTGTTGATAATTCTTGCCCCACTGCTTCTCGTAGCTTGCGCGAGAAAGGTTGTAAAGAAATTTCTTTCTTGTGATCCCGGGCGCATCTTTCTGGATTTCGTCCTTCTTCAGCGTCCAGGCAATGCGCGTGGCTTCTGGAATCTGTTTGCTGACGGCACGGCGGTAGGAACTCAGGACCTTGTCTTCATCGGAAAGGACAGCCTTCAGTGGCAGGCCGTAGGTTTCCTGGAACGCTCGCTCCAGCAGAGGGGTCGCCACCTGAAAGCCAATAAAATCGTGATAGCTGTCCGAAGCATAGCGCTGTTGGCCTATTTCTAGGACATCGAAGCCAAATTCCGTTTTGACATGCGCGAGTGGGTCATCCTCGTACGTTATGCTGTCGCCATATTTTTTCTTAAGCTTGGGATAGAGGAGGGGCACGGCGCGGTTGGTCGCCATGGGATGACCTGCGATATCTGCGGCATAGTGGGAGAGTGCGCCCAGCGCAAAAGCATAATCATTCAAATCGTTCGATTCCCGTGCGTCGCGGAGGAGCGCAAGAACAAAATCACCGCTTTTCACATAGTGGGTGAGATCGCTGAAAAAGATGCTGCCATGCGGGTAATAGCCCAAGTCTTGAATAATCGCGCCGCCGTAGGCGTACCCGTGTGCCTGGCGCAGTTCGTCCGGTGTGGCATGTGGGAAACGCTGGAGCAAGACGGGCTTGATGTTGGTACCCCAAGCAGAGTCGATGATGGCTTCATGAGAGAGCACGGAGTAGGCGGCGCAGCGTGCCGGCCAGGATAAAAGCTGCACGAGAACGCAAACCACTGCAAGACCAGTCCTCCAGAAAATATGTATCTTGGCTGGCAAAATTCCGACTCGGCTCCATCGTGATTATAACTGCGAACACAAAAAGGTCTCTTCAGATTGCCGGAAAGAGTCACTGAAGTCGGGCGGCGTCCTACGATTCCTTCTAGGTCTTTCGCGATCCGAGAACCAAGGCGAGGGCACCCCCAGCCAGAAGAACAACACCTACAGTGGAGGGCGGCGCTTGCCTGCCTTCCGGAGTGATATGGAAAGACGTTCTGCCGTCGTGTCCCTGATCGTTGTGCTGCCGGTTCGTCGAGCGAATGAATCTCCGAATTGCCTCTGTTGGCAGCGGAGTTCGAGCATGTCAATCGGATTTTGTGAAACCGAATGAATAGGAGGGAACCGTGACAATGATGGAGAGGATCGAGAAAATGAGAGTGAGTGATGACGCCCTTGACCTGGTGTTCCGGAAAGCCCGTACCTACAACGCATGGCTTCCCACGCCAGTGCCCGAGGAGCTGCTGCGGCAGCTCTACGACATACTGAAGTGGGGGCCCACGAGCGCAAACATCGGTCCTGCGAGGTTCTTATTCATTCGTTCCACGGCTGCAAAGGAGCGCCTCCGTCCATCACTCGCGCCTGGCAACTGGATACGACAGGTACGGCATCCTCGGCGAGGTATCTTTGTGGGGCACGGTCGTCGAGCACGAGCTAGGATGGCGTGCCCAGCTTGCATACCCGAAGAATTTCTTTCTGTCGCCGGGCGCTCTGCCGTTCACGCTGGCGGAAATCCGATCCCGCTTGGAAATGCTCACCACCTACCGCATTGATATCTTCGTTGCCGATCCCAAGGGGAACATCCCGCTATGGGCGAAGGAGTCTGGGTGCAGCCCGGTTGGGCTCGATTACCTGATCGAGAGGAGCAAACAGGATCACGACCGACGCCAACAGGAGCGCACCTTGAAGAGGGGAGACCGCGTGGCGGTTCTTGGTCGCGGGATCGCGGTGGTCGAGCACGTCGAGAGCAAATGGCTTCGATTGGGGTTTGGAACAAATGCCGATTAAGGGTCGCTCGCAAGCACGTTACATGGGATGACAAGAATATGCGCTGGGAAACAACGCCGCACGCATGTGTCGAGACAAAGGCAAAAGCCTGAGCGCATTCATTGCAACTTCGCGTACTCGACTTTGGCTTGCTTCGGGATAGGGATGGCGAAATTGTCAGAACCGGAGGTTCATCGTGGTAAACCGACACGGCGCATGAGGTCTTGGACGCGAAGCCCTTCGCACTCGCTGTTGCATTGCTGGCGGCGGTCCTGCCGGGATGATGCTAGGCTTCCTTCTCGCCCGCGCGGGCGTCGATGTGCTCGTCCTTGAAAAGCACAAAGACTTTCTCCGCGATTTTCGCGGTGACACGATTCATCCCTCCACTCTCGAGCTGATTTACGAGTTGGGAATTCTCGACGAATTTCTCAAACGCCCTCATGAGGAATTGACAACCATCTCAGCGCAGGTCGGCCGCCAGACGGTTACGTTAGGTGATTTCACTCACCTGCCCACTCATTGCAAATTCCTTGCTCTCATGCCGCAGTGGGATTTTCTCACTTTTGTTGTCGAGCAGGCTCGCGAGCAATCGAGCTTCCACTTGATTTATGGAGGCGGAGGCAACCGACCTTATCGAGGAGAATGGCGCGATTGTTGGTTTGCGCGCCAAGACGAAAGAGGGCGAAATGGATGTTCGGTCCAATCTCACTGTCGGCGCCGACGGCCGCCATTCCATGATTCGGCAGCGCGCCAAATTGGACGTCAGAGACATGGGTGCGCCGATGGATGTGATGTGGATGCGTTTAAGCCGCCGCGAGGGCGACCCTGCCCAGACGTTCGGCCACGCGGAACCCGGCAAAATGTTCGTGCTCATCAATCGTGATTCGTACTGGCAAGCTGCGTTTGTGATCCCGAAGGACACGGCAGCGGAAGTGCGGCAGCGCGGTCTGGCCTCTTTTCAGCGTGAAATCGCCGAAATGGAACCGTTCTTGCGTGATCGCGTACAGGAACTGCGCGATTGGAACCAGGTCAGCCTTTTGACGGTGAAGGTTGATCGGCTGACGAAGTGGTCCCGTGCGGGACTCATCTGTATTGGTGATGCCGCCCACGCGATGTCGCCGATCGGAGGAGTTGGCATCAATCTGGCCATTCAGGATGCAGTCGCGGCGGCGAACATCCTGAGCCCAAAGCTGCTTGTCGGGACCCCCTCTTCCGAGGACCTGCAGGTTGTCCAGAAACGACGCAACTTCCCGACCGTGGCAACACAATGGTTGCAGCTCGCAATTCAAAACCGGGTCATTCGTCGCGTTTTAGGAGGCACCGCGCCACTCAGCCTTCTGTGGCAGTTGAAGCTGCTTCAATGGTTTCCGTATCTCCGCAGGTTTCCGGCCCTGCTCGTTGGCGTAGGATTCCGTCCCGAACATGTTGTCCCTTTCCTTGCCAAACGCGCGCCTTCAGAGGTTCGCCGGGCCGCGTAAAGCATCGACCAGAAGTCGATGGACGCAAGTGTTGCGGTCGTAGGGCGGCGGCTGCCTTATGAGCCACGCGCATACTCACCGCCCAGCTTCCAAAATGGAGCTCGCGATAATCTCAAAAGCTCTATCTAGCCGATTAGTTCTGGTTTGCCGGCACTCGCTCCGAGTCGGCGGAATGTGCCATTGCCGCTTTTTCAACCTCACCCAAGCCGACTTCTGGACCGGAATAGTCACCCAGACAGGTATATTTTGTACGTAAGGAATACACATGACTAAACTCTACAAGTGCGTATTTGTTTTGCTCTTGGCGCTGCACTGCCGAGCGGAGCAGCGTCCCGCTTCGGTTACTCCGCAACAAATTGACGAGATCGTGGACCATCTCTTAAGCGGTCTCGGAGATTATGTATTCCCAGAAGTCGCGGAGAAACTGCAGAGCCAAATACGAGCACATCGATCCGAGTATCGTGCCATAAGTGACTCCAACGCTCTTGCCGCGAGACTGACCGAGGACTTGCGTGCAATAGGGCGCGACCATCATCTTGAAGTCGCATTTGGTGAGGAACTCGGCGTGCAAAGGGAGCCCACTCCAGCGGAGAAGCAGCACGCGCGTGCTTTTGATCTCGCCAATGGGCACGGCATTCGGAGCGGCCGCCGTTTGCCGGGAAACATTGGTTATGTTGATCTGGCGTTTTTCTCGCCTGATTCAGATGCCGGAACGGCGCTTGCTGGCGCCATGCAACTTGTCAGCGGTACCGAGGCCCTCATCTTGGATTTGCGTCGCAACGGCGGTGGCAGCGGTGACACGGCTACGGCATTATTGAGCTACTTCTTCGAGGAACCGACTCAACTATCGTCTATTGTGGAACGCAAGGATGGTCAACACCTGGAGCGGCAAAAGTGGACGATGCCGTACGTCGCAGGACCGCGTTACCTCGGCAAACCCGTATTTGTCCTGACCAGCCGTCGCACCCACTCTGCCGCTGAGGCGTGTGCTTATGATCTCAAAAACACGCATCGCGCTACCATCGTCGGTGAGCGCACTGCGGGGGACGCAAATTCAAGCACGGGCGAGATCGCATTGGGCTACGGCTTTGCTGCGTTGATTCCCAACGGTCAGACGAGAAGCCCGATAACCCACACCAACTGGGAAGGGGCGGGCGTCGAACCCGACGTTGTCACGAACGCCAGTGACGCGTTGATCGTGGTCTATAAGCTGGCTCTCAAAGATGCTAAGCCCAGCATAGAGTCAGACGAGCTAACGAAAGAGCGACTGCTTGCGGTCCAAGATCCGCAGGCCGCACTGGTTGAGGAAATCACTGGATTCCAGAAGCACTAGCGACCTTCCCAATTACCTTCGTGGGAGCATGGTCTTGTCCTCCGTCGGCATCAGAATGGCTTTGACTGGTTCGCACAGCATAGAAGCGGCGCGGGGGGATTGTTGGCAATTTGGAAATTGTCCCGGTGCAATACCGCCCCCCGTCTGACTTCTGATAGTTGACGTAAAATCTTCTTGCAGCGTAGGCCTTCGTTCAGCGCCACCGCTTGCAACTGATTCATCATCCGCGTGCGCGCCTGCACCATCCGGTGCCGATGCCACAGCAGTTGCCGCAGATCGCGATTCTCCCAGCTCGGTACCCAGATCTTGGGAAAATCATCCTTCAGCATCAGCTTCAGAATGTGCTGGGCATCCTGCCGATCGGTCTTGGGCTTGCGCCCTCGCTTGGCGCGGATCACAGTGGCGTCCCCAATCCACAACTCCAGTTGCAGTTCCGCCAGCAGTCGTTCAAACCAGCGTGCATGCCCGCTCGCTTCCATCCCCACACGAACCTTCATTCCCTGTGCCGCCAGATCACGGTAAAACTTCTCCGCCTCCTCGCGGTGCTGCAGTCGCCGCTCTTGCAGTTCCCCGGTCTCGGTATCTACAAAAGAATGCAGAGCATTTTTAGGTCAGCGGCGCGGCCTACGAAGGAGCATGGTCGGAAAGAAACCTGGAAGCCGCGCCGGTGAGCTAAAAATGTATTGGACTAAACCGCCTCGATGGCGCCGGCGCTATGGGCATTGAATCGTGCGAATGGTCGCCGGAGAGTGGTGGCCTGGTGCAAGAGGAGTGATGGCGGGGGTGTGGCATGAGCAAAGGGCGCGGATTCGTTGGGCATTGAAGTGGAATGAGTGAGTTCTGGGTGGTGAGAGGAGCCTCGGGAGACACTTCTCCTCGGACCTGACCGGGGCATGTGCGGGCGATCGTAGTTGCGAGCCGGGCGGTCTCATGAAGTGTCCTCTAAGGTTGAGGATGTGCAAGCGACGGAGGGCAGAGGGGACAAGAAATCACTGACCAGCGGCAGAGACTGGGGCAAAGTCGGAGGAAACGCCAGCTTGAGTCTTCATAGCGGTCGCGATAGTCCTTCGGTGGTTCAGTGGCTGGAGTGGTGGGATGGGCAGATGCCATGCCCAGGAGTTGACGGCAGCGTTCGAGTTTTTCTTCGCGGTGGCGATTGCTGAGGAAGCCGTAGTAGCGGATGCGCTGGAAGCCATCGGGTAGCACGTGGAGCAGAAAGCGCCGAATGAACTCATCGGCGGAGAGGGGCATCACCTTCTGCTGGCTGCGGTTGCGATAGTCCTTGTAGCGGAATTGCACCTGACCATTTTCGATGTCCAGAAGAAGATTGTTGGAAATGGCGACGCGATGAGTGTAGCGTCCGACGTAGCTGAGTACTTGCTGGGGCCCGGCAAAGGGTGGTTTGGCATAGACAACCCATTTAGCTTTCCGGAGAGGATCGAGATAGGCAGCGAAGGCAGCTGGGTCGTGAAGTTGAAGGAGCGAGGAAAAGAAATGCAGTTGACCGGCGTCGAAGGCCTTTTGCAACAGCTCCAGAAATAAGCGGCGGAAAACTGGAGAGCACGCGCACAGGCAGGAAGAAGCGCGGGCGGCAGGACACCCAACGGTCGCCGTCGGGGGAGAGCCCGCCGCCAGGAACGACACAATGGAGATGGGGATGAAAAAGCAGGTTCTGCCCCCAACTGTGCAATACGGCGAAGAAGCCGATCTGGCGCCGAGATGTTTGGGGTCGACGGCAATGGTGCGCAGGGTTTCAGAAGTGGCCCGAAAGAGAATGTCGTACACCACTTTCTTGTTCTGGTAAGCGATGGCGGCAATCTCTTCCGGCAGGGTAAAGACGACATGGAAGTATCCAGTATCGAGGAGTTCGGATTGACGGTCCTCGATCCCTTGGGCGCGGGCCAGGCACTGGCACTTTGTGCAATGCCGGTTGCGACACGAGTCGTAGCAGGTGCGTTCGTAGGGGCATTGATCGCAGTGTTCCCGGTGACTGCCGAGAGCGGCAGTCCGGCACAGTTCGATCGCACTCATGACCCGGCGCTGCCCGGTGGACAGAGAAGCAGCATGCTGTTCACGATAGGCTTCACCGTAGCGACGCAACACGTCGGCGACTTCCAGCTTGGGACGATCCATGGGCCAGCACTCAGAAGTTACTGAGGAGCACCGGTTTGGTCACCGTGGGAACGGGGGTGCGGTAACAAATCGAGCGGGCTTGACGTAGAGCACACTTTGCTGGTCGCGATGCGGAAATATTTTGCGGTGGTGGCTAGGCTGCGATGTCCAAGGAGCAATTGAATGGTGCGGACATCGGTGCCTTGCTCGAGGAGGTGGACAGCAAATGCGTGTCGCAACGAATGCGGCGTGATCGGTTTGGAAATCTTGCAAGTGTCGTGGG
>CAVSTM010000020.1:0-111607 GCA_963730845.1 uncultured Acidobacteriaceae bacterium
GAAGTTAACCGACGACTATGCCGCAGGAAACACTGACGCACACAAAAGCCCGGTCGATAAGCGCTATCGCCTGTTTTTGTCAACCATCTGGCCACATGCCCATAATAGGAGTGCATTTGTTGCTTGCACGGCACGTTCTGTTTGGCGAAGAGCGCTCTCCTGAACTTAGGAAAAACTTCTGGCCTTCCCCTGCAGTTGACAATTCCCCGTCCCAAGCGAGGTATAATTACTCGGTTTTTTCCCCGGCTCGGCCCAATCCGATTTCAAGCAGGGAGGATCCCCGTGAAACGCTCTTTCGTGTGTCTGTTTCTTCTGACCGTATTTCTCGGCTCGGTTCCTTTGGCTTCGGCCACTTGGGGAAGTTTCGTCTCCACCGGAACCGCCACCGCGATAGGCAACCCGTCCTGCGCATTCGTTTCGACCGATCACGTGGCCTGTGCGGTTCGCAGTGTCGCCTCTGAACTTATGGTGAATGTATTCAATGGAACGAAATGGGGAACCTGGATGACTCTGACCGGCACGGTTAGCTCTGACCCATCCTGCAGCAGCAACGGCGACGGCAAAGTGATCTGCGGCGCAACCGCAGCCTCCGGCAGCCTAGAGGTCACAACCTACAACGGCACTACCTGGAGCACTCCAACAACTGTTACCGCTGCCTTGTTCTCCGCTCCCAGTTGTGCTGAACTGCCTTCCGACGAAGTACTCTGTGTGGCGCGAAACTCCGCTGGTGGCCTGGCCTGGTCGGTTTTCAATGGCACCACGTGGAGCGCATTCGCCAACCTCGCCACGACCGCCATCTCCGCACCCAGTTGCACCACTGATAACAACAGTGGTGTGGTCTGTGCCGTCTACACCACGGCCAATGCCACGCTGGTGAATCGCTTCTTCTCCGGCAAGTGGACTAGCTTCCTCAACCTGTCAGGAACAGCGGGCGGGACCCCGGACTGTACCTCCCTCAACTCGGCCGGCAAAGTGACCTGTTTCGCGAAAGCCTACAACTCGGGACTCTATGTCAACGTCTTCAATGGCGGAACCTGGAAGACAACCGATTGGTCCGGCTACGAGGGTCTCGGCGGCGCGACGAACAACATCATCAGCTGCAGCAGTCAGACCTCCGGAGATCTGGTCTGCGGTGGCATCGGCGCTCTCGATACGCACTTCTATGCCAACGTTTTCAATGGCACCTCCTGGACGGGTTGGATTCAGGAAGGGGGCACGAAAACAGTCGGCATCGGATCTTCTTCGTGCGCACCGCTCGGCACCGGCCAGGTCATCTGCGTGGTCGTGGGCACCACCAACAAGTTGTCCAGCATCATCGGCCCGTGAGGCCCCCTAGACACTGGGCAGAGCACGACTTCAGTCGCTGAGGTTGACCTGTCGAGTGCAGGCCCGGGTTGCGGAGTATAAGCGGCCGAACGAGGTTAAGCAGTTGCTCAGGAAGGCAATCGAAATCCGCAGCGATTGTAACCGAGCGACGATAGTTGGCGATAAATCGATCAGTCCGTGGCGGTTCTCCACCAGCAGATTCCCGTTGTAACTCAGCTTCGCTTCTTTGCCTTTGCCCTTGCGTGCCATCTTCGCATCCGGGTCTGTCTGCGATGCGTGCGTCTGGTTCGACCGCTTCTCCCCGTGGAAGTCCACCGTCGCATTGCCAGGATCGTCCGGCGGAAGGGCGTTCTTGGCATCTTTGCGTTGATAACTCTTCACACTCGCCCACGCTTCCAGTAGCGTTCCATCCACCGTGAAGTGCTCATCCGAGAGCAGACTCCGCTCGCGTGCCTGCTGCAGCACGGCTTGCAAGAAGGCTTCGGCAATGTCTCCATCGAGCAGCCGCTCGCGGTTCCTGGTGAACACGGTCACATCCCAGATGGCGTGGTCCATGTTCAAGCCCACGAACCAGCGGAACAGCAGCTTATAGTCGAGTTGTTCCATCAACAGCCGTTCGCTGCGCACCGAGTACAGCGCTTGCAGCAGGAGCGCTCGCAACAACTTCTCAGGCGCGATCGACGGCCGCCCGGTTTTCGCATGCAGCTTGTGGAATGGTGGTTGCAGTTCTCTTAATGCCCCATCGGTCATGACCCGAAGAGGACGCAGCGGGTGGTCTTGGGGCACTCACTGCTCTGGGCTTACGTAGCTAAACACATCTAACTGCTGCTCGTCTTTTCCACGCATGCTTTCTTCTTATCAGATTGTGCTGTGGAAACAAGAGAGTTTCGGGGTACTCCGTCCGCTTCAAATCGAGTTTTTCCGCAACCTGCTAGTACTACTGTGTTATAAACTGAATACCTCTTGCTGAAAAATTTGTCGTTCTAGCCTTCACTAATGATAAGTTGCGGGTCATGAGCGCCAACTCTGTAGCGCCAGGCGCCCAGCAAAAACGCTTCGCGGCTTACTTGGATCGCCTGGCGCATGCCGCGGGGCACTTGGATCGGGTAGTTCCTCTGAAGTCCTATTGCACCGGGTTGCTGCTTCCCGGCGAACGCAAGAGTGTGGAACCGATGGCGGCCCGCCTGTGCCCCGAGAACGTTCGCCAAACGCATCAATCGTTACACCACGTGGTAGCCCATGCTCCGTGGAGTGATGAAGACCTACTGGAAGCGGTGCGGCAGTACGCGTTGCCGGCCATGCAAAAGCAAGGAGCGATCGTAGCCTGGGTTGTGGATGACACAGGTTTCGTGAAGAAAGGCATCCATTCGGTAGGGGTCACACGACAGTACTGTGGACAGGTAGGCAAGCAAGAGAACTGTCGGATCGGTGTGAGTTTGTCAGTCAGCACGGCGGAAGCAAGTTTGCCCATCGCCTGGCGTCTGTACTTACCGGAAATGTGGGCCCAGAACAAGAAGAGGAGAAAGGCCACAGGTGTACCGCAGGAAATCCGTTTCCAGACCAAGCCGGAAATTGCTTTGCAGCAAATTCGTACGGCGGTGGATCGAGAGATGCCCATGGCTCCGGTGCTGGCCGACGCCGCCTACGGCAACGACACGAAATTCCGCGAGGGCATCACGGAGTTAGGGCTGCTCTATGTGGTGGGTATCCAGTCGTCGGTGAGCGTGTGGCCGCCCGGCCAGGCACCCTTGCCCAAGCGGAAATGGAAAGGAATCGGGCGCCCGACCAAGTTGCTCCGCCGGAATCGCCAGCACACCCCGACCGCCGTGCGCGAGTTGGCCATGAGCTTAGCCGCCTCCGCCTGGAAGACGGTGCGTTGGCGAGAAGGTACTCGGAAACCGCTGCGTTCCCGTTTTGCCGCTCTGCGAGTACGTCCCGCCCATCGAGATTACTGGAGCGGTGAACCCCATGCGGAGGAGTGGCTGCTGGTCGAGTGGCCGAGCCAGGAGGCAGAACCGATCAAGTACTGGCTCTCCACTCTGCCCCAGTCCACCCCACTTACCGATCTGGTGCGAATGGCGAAGCAGCGCTGGATCATCGAGCGCGACTACCAAGAGCTGAAGCAAGAACTCGGACTTGGTCATTACGAAGGACGAGGCTGGCGCGGTTTTCACCATCACGCTACCCTCTGCATCGCGGCCTATGGGTTCCTGGTAGCCGAACGGAGCCGTTTTTCCCCCTCCGCTCGCGCCGGTGAAGTGGACTTACCCGTCTCCAAAATGCCGCCCAAGTTCCGCCCTCGGGGCTCACCCGGTACGCGTGGTGCGGCATAATCCCTGGTCGATTGCCACACTCCGTCAAACCATCGCCCGCGCTCTGCTCCGACAACTCGCGGGTTGTCCTTTTTGTGGAACTCCTTTTTTCTAACACAGTAGTACTAGGCTAGTCTAGTGTAAGTTTCTGTCTACTCTGCTTTCTCTCGATAGTTGCCGCAATGGCTCGTCTTGGCACTATCGGGTTGAGCCATTAAGAGGCCTGGCGCAGCGGCGTCTGAGTTATTTTTTGCAGCGCCTTCAGGGGCTTCCGTCTGACCCGCACCGAGCGCCTCAAACGCCTCGTTCTCCTTCCTCATCTGGACAACCAACTTCAGCATTTCATCGGTCCCTCCGGGCGACGGCCGGTCGTACATGGACGAGGTGAAGGTCTCGCGTCGAGAGGCAATCGTCGGCTTTCCATTCTAGCCGGTCACTTCTTCGTCGTAGCGGCCTCCTGGAGCAACTTCATGCCGCTCCGGAACGCCTCCGACGTGATGGCCTTCTTGTAGACGTTCAGCGTCGTCGTCATCGACTTGTGAGGGAGCAACGCTTGCGCGACCGCGTAGTTTCCGCCCGTAGCCTCGATGACCGCGGTCGCCGCACATCTCCTGCCAGCGTACAGCGACTTCCAGACAACCCCGGACTTCTTCGGGATGCGATCGCACTCCGCGCACCGCTCCAAGCCTTCGAGGTGCGGCCGGATCACGCGCGCGATCAGGTTATGGAGATCGACCGGGTGTCGTTCCTTGACGGGAAAACCCATCCTTCCTTCGGACTCTTTGATCGCTTGCGCCATAGTTCCAGCGGGATCCTCACCTGGTCGATGATCGGAAGCGTCGCGGTCGACTCCGGCGTCTTCGGTGTGCCGACGTTTCCCCGGACAACCGATCTACGGACGTGAACGCTATCCTTGTCAAAGTCCTCCCAGCGGAGAGCTGCGATCTCGCCAGGACGCAGGCCAAGGAAACAGGAAAGAGCCATCACGAGCTGAGCATCGACGTGATCGACTAGCGCGGAGATGATGTTCTCAACTTCTTCGAGCGTATAGTGCTGGGTTTGTTCCGACTCCTTGCAATCCTTCGGAATCTTTACGCGCCAAGGGTTCGCGTCCCTCCTCAGTCCGCGCTCGATCCCTTCGCTAAACATGGCACCGGCAAGACCGCGAATATGCTTCAGCGTGCTACTCACCTGCGTCGTCTTGAGGCTCGCAAGGAAAGCGCGCGCCTGATCCGCCTGGTACTCCTGGAGCGTGCGATTGCCGAAGTGTCCATCTAAGAACTGATTCCAGATCTGTTTGAAGCCTCGGACGGTGGAAGGCTTCATGCCGCGGCCTTTGTATTCGTGCTCACAGTAGTGGAGGTACTTTGTCCAGAAGTCCGTGATGGGCATGTCCTCGCCAACCACCACGTCCTCATTGACGGTGCTCATGAAATCAGCGCAGAGCTTCTGGACAGCCTTCGATGTGGCGGAGTAGTGTACTCGATCCCTGGCGCACAACCGGTGACTGCGACGGACGCGGATAGTTTTCCCGTCCTTGATTTCACTTTGATAGTATTGAACGTGGAAGGCTGAGAATGCTTCGTAGACGTGACCACGCTGGTAGCGGCTCATCTGTGAACCTCCGACAGGTCTCAGCATACCAAATAGCAGATGAAAAGCAGATTACCCGCGGATCGCAATCGACTAAGTCTTTTGTTTATACAGTGGCGGTGTAGCTCAGGTGGTTAGAGCGACGGTCTCATAATCCGTAGGTCGTAGGTTCGAGTCCTACCGCCGCCACCAAATTTTAAGGTTTGTTTTTAATCGGATAGAGGTACTCCCCACGATGCTGAGTCTCCAATTCCGGTGACTGTAATTGAAAATCGTAATGAAAACATAATTGTGATGGGATAAGTCTTTTAGTTTACTGGGGTTGGAGCATTCTCGCGGGGCCCTTCGATAGCTTCGGATTCGATACTCTGGACGGCTCGGTCTTGACGGTTCGCAATTGATCCAGCAGATTGATTGCATCTCTACACGTTCCTGTCGGTCACGCTGTACGATCGGTAGAAAGAATCGTCAACAGAAAGAATCCGCGGCGGGAAAGGTCGTCAGCAAGAGAAGTTATGGACAAGCCACCACGCACCTTCTGGCAAATCTGGAACATGAGCTTCGGTTTCTTGGGCATCCAGTTTGGCTGGGGATTGCAGATGGCAAACATGAGTGCGATCTACGAATACCTGGGTGCAAAGCCCGATCAGATCCCGATTCTCTGGCTGGCGGCGCCGCTAACCGGGTTGATCGTGCAGCCGATTATCGGCCATGCCAGTGACCGCACCTGGGGCCCGCTCGGGAGGCGCCGTCCGTATTTCTTGGCCGGCGCGATCCTGAGTTCAATGGCGCTCATCCTGATGCCCCGCAGCTCCGCCCTCTGGATGGCTGCCGGCCTGCTATGGGTTCTCGACGCCTGTATCAATATCAGCATGGAGCCGTTTCGTGCGTTTGTGGCCGACATGCTGCCTGAATTTCAGCGCACGCGCGGCTTTGCCATGCAGAGCCTTTTCATAGGGCTGGGTGCGGTAATTGCCTCGGCACTGCCGTACCTGCTGACCAATGTTTTGCACGTAACGGGTGCCAGGGCTGCGGGGACGATTCCTTTCACCGTGCGTCTTTCGTTTTACATTGGCGCGGCGGCGTTTCTGGGCGCTGTGCTGTGGACGATTTTTACAACCAAGGAATATCCACCCGACAATCTGGCGGAGTTTCAGAAAGAAAAAACCGAGCACAAGGGCTTCGGCGCGGGTGCGCGCGAAATCCTGGCGTCAATCCGCGAAATGCCTTGCACGATGCGCCAACTCGCCTGGGTGCAGATCTGCACCTGGCTGGGGTTGTTCTGCATGTGGCTTTATTTTCCGGTAGCGGTTGCGCGCAATGTCTTCGGTGCTGCCGACACGAATTCTCCGCTCTATTCCACGGGAGCGGAGTGGGCGGGCGTTTGTTTCGGAGGGTACTCGCTTGTGTGTTTCGGATTTTCATTCCTGCTGCCCGCGCTCGCCCGGCAATACGGACGCAAGGCAACTCACAGTCTCTGCCTGATATGCGGCGGATTGGGACTGCTTTCCGTGGCCGTGATTCACAACAAATATCTGCTGTTGTTCTCCATGGCCGGAGTCGGGATTGCATGGGCCAGCACGCTCTCCATGCCCTACTCCATTCTCGCCGGATCGCTGCCCCACGGAAAGACAGGAGTCTACATGGGGATCTTCAACTTCTTCATCGTGCTCCCGGAGATCACGGCCTCACTTGGATTCGGATGGGTGATGGGCCATCTGCTGCACAACAACCGCATTGCCGCGGTAGTGGCGGGCGGAATCTTTTTCATCCTTGCGGCCATGTTGACGCAGCGCGTCGAGGATCTCTACGACCTGCGCCATCCCAGCAGTTCGCTGGCAGGCAACGCCGTCGCGGCCAAGCCTTGAACTTCGCCCGGCTCTCCGCCGGCCCCCACTCACCGGGCGCGCACGCTGATGAGTTCGGTTCCTACCGGCACGCCGCGAGCGATCTTCACTCGGACCAGCGCCTCGAAGGGCCTGATCGGCCCGGCGCTAGAACCGGGCATCTCATGCAGCAATGTTTCCACTGACTCCTGGCGGCAAACAAACTCCACTGCGCCTTGGGTCCCGAACGTAGTCGTTCCCGCCAAAATCATCACGTACAGCCCAGATCCTATTCCCGGCACCAGTCCGACGACCGAATAATCTTCCGTCAGTGGGGCATGGGAAGGACTGGCTAGATAGCTGCTGGCCTCTCCCGGCTTCGGATGTTTGTTGACGATCGAAAGATCGCCCTGGCGCGGCCCCGACACCACCCTCTGAAAAACGAACTCCTGCGTACCCGGAATATCGAGCAGCGAAAGATTTTCTGACGGAGAGCCGACAAAGATCAGGTTGTTATTCTTCACGTCGTCGAGCGTGAACAAACTGCCACGCTTCACCAGGATCCTCCGCCCCAGCGTGCCGAACGCATCGTCGAGTGCATGGATGGCCAATACCTCTCCCACACCCGTGTAATGGTCGTAGACCGCGCTCTTCGAATCTTGACGCGAGTCGTAGTAACGCATGCCCGTCTCCGGTCGTCCGACGAAGGCAGCATTGCTGAAAATCACCCAAGGCTCCTCCACTCCGGAGGTAAAAGGTCTCCAAAACGCAGCCAGAGGACTCGCACTCCGCGCTGCGCTGGGCGCCGCCATCGCGGCCTCGGGCCGTTTTCGATCCCAAAGCAAGCCCCCCAAAACGATCAGCGAGACCATGAGGCTGATCATGAGCAAGACGGCAAAAGCCCGCCAATGCGCCGGGACCGTTTCGATTAGGGCGCTCGGCGCCTCGTGCAGAGGTACGCCTTGAGGCGCGTGGGGTTCGACCGGTCTCTCCTCGAAGATGAGGTGATAACTGCCTTTCGGGATCTTGACCAGAATCGGATCCGCGGCTCCCTCCCCAGCGTAGTACTCCGCTAGCTTCAGGCGAAGACGCCCAGCTTGTACTCTAATCGTCGAGTCCGATTGCGGATCAAAGTCTGGCGGCCGCCCGTACACTTCGGTGGCAATCTGATATTCCTTTAGCGGCGCGTCCGGATGATCAAGAGACTGTTTTGCGAGGTATTGAAGCAGCTTGCAGAGCGAGTCGGAGCCCCGCAAGCTATGACTTTTAATAATGTTATCTATTTGTTGGAAGAGTTGTTCGTGCCCAGCGGCGAAAGTGCGTGTCACAGCCATTTAACACCGGTGTAACGGTGGATCGTATCCTGGTGCAACAACGGCATTTTACTCCTGTAACCGTTTAAAAACCTAGTGAAACGTGCCCATTGGCTCGCTTTGCACTACAAGTTGCACTTCTCAATTTGAAGAAAACGTCAGCCGATGTCCCCCTTTTTCGGAGGAAACATGAGCAGTAAATTCTTTCTGATTTTCACTCTTGTGCTGTGTCTGGCCGGTCTGACGCTGGCCCAGACGGATACAGCCCGTCTCATCGGAACCATCACCGACCCTACCGGCGCGGTCGTACCGAATGCAGCCGTTACGGTAACCAATACAGGGACCGGCCGGACCGTGACAGCCGAAACCGGCGGTTCAGGCGAGTACGCCATAAACGCGCTGACTGCGGGGAAATACCACATCAACGTAACGGCGAGTGGCTTCACGACTGAGAGTGCTGATTTTACTCTGCAGGTCTCTCAGGTCCAGGAGATCAGCCTGAAGCTGGCGCCAGGCGGGACCGGTACGACCGTTGACGTGACGGCTGGTGTGCCGCTGGTCGACACCGCGACATCAAGTATGGGCGAAGTGATTCAGGGACGGCAGGTGACTGAGCTTCCCCTGAACGGCCGCAATTTTACGCAACTCGCGCTGTTGACTCCGGGCGTGACCCGCGGCGCATATGGTGACATCGCCTCCGGTGGCAGCTCGGGAACAAACGCCGAGACCTTCCGTAACTCCGAAACCGGCGGCGCGGCGCTGTCAGCGAACGGCCTGCGTCCGCAAGCCGATAATTTCATTCTCGATGGCGTTGACAACAACGACGCCTTCGTCAACGGCATTATCTTCTTTCCACCAGCGGAAGCGATCCAGGAATTCCGCGTGAATACCAACGTGGCGCCAGCCGAGTTCGGAAAAGGCGGTGGGGCCATCGTGCAAACCAGCATTAAGTCGGGCACTAACGAGTTGCACGGATCGGCTTTTCTCTTCCGTCGCAGCGGCTTTGCTGACGCTCATGACTACGGCTCAACCGGACCGATCGTGTTCCGGCAAGCTCAGTTCGGTGGCACCCTCGGTGGGGCCATCTGGAAGAGCAAGCTGTTTGCATTCGGCGACTACCAGGGTCGCCGCCAGTTCCAACCGAACGGAACCGAATTCGATACGGTCCCCACCGATCAGATGAAGGGCACGGCAACCGGAGAGACAGGGATCTCCGACTTTTCGCAACTGATCGGCTTGACCACGCCGAGTGTTCCGCAATGCGCGTTGTCGACGCCGGCCTACTTCAATGGCTTTGACTCCAAGGGGAATCCGATTTCAAAGGGCTTCATCTTTAATCCGACCGACTGCACTCCATTCGGCTGGAACGGCACAACCGCAACGAACATGATCACCAACCCGAATCCGGTAGGCTTGAAATACCTGCAGACCTTTCCCGAGCCTAACGCTACACCGTCGCCTGGGACGCTGATCAACAACTATGTCACCAACCGCCAGCAAACCCGCAATTTCGACGACTTCGATATTCGTGCTGACTTTAATGCGACCCAAAAAGACCAGATTTTCTTCCGCTACAGCTACGGGGAAGACAATTTCACAGTAACGAATAGTCTTGGACCGTGCTGTCCTTCCGGATTCGGCTCCGGCGACAACATCAACCATCCACGAGGAATCGCGGCAGGCTATACGCGCACCATCGGTCCGAATATGGTGAACGAATTCCGCTTTGGTTATATCAGTTCGGTATATGGCTACAATCCGCCGAACATCAACCAAAGGCTGGGAGCGGCCATCGGAATTCCGGGAGCGAACCCAACCCCGTTGCTTGGAGGCCAAGTTCTGATCGGTGGCAACGCGCAAGAGATTACCTACCAAGGCGACGGTGGTCCTTACAACGTGAACCAAAAGCTCTACCAGTTCGAGGACGCGCTGTCTTACGTCCATGGCCGCCATGTTTTCAAGTTTGGAACTACGGTTGGTCAGAGACAGCTTGGTTACGTGCAGGGCAACGACGCCAAAGGTTCCTTTATTCTTGGCGGCAACACGTACCCCGGCACCGGAAGGTTCACCGGCTACGAGGCTTCCGAGATAGTGGCGGGCTTCCCGGACTACGAGGTGGGGCAATTCAATGGCCTCTACGAGACACATAGCTGGGAGACCGGTTATTTTGCGCAGGACGACTGGAAGGTGAGCCGCCGGCTGACGCTGAACCTGGGCATCCGCTACGACTATTACACGTGGCCTTACGAGATCAACAACCGAATGTCCAACTGGGTTCCGAACAACTCGGCGTTTCCTGGAACTGGACTTCTGATCACGCCCGGCAGTTCTGGGGCGGCCGGACTGCCGAGGAGCCTGATTAACAATGACAAGAACGATTGGGCGCCGCGCATTGGGTTTGCCTATGATCTGTTTGGCACTGGCAAAACCGTACTCCGCGGTGGATATGGGATCTTCTACTACCTTGATCGAGGTGGCGTAGGCGAACAACTGAGCAACAATCCGGATTTCAACGGAACCTCAAGCTACGAGGCTTGCCCGGGTGTGAACAATAACTGCTCGACGCAAAGTGCAAACGGCTATCGCATCACTTTGAGCGGCCAGATCCCGAACGGCCCTCCTTATAGCTCTATTAACAATGACTGGACCCAAGCCACCGGCCCGCTACCCCCCGCCGTCAGCACGGTGGTAGTTAGCAACCCTGCGAACGCAAATGTGATCTACTGGCCGAGTAACAGCAAGAACTCGCGCGTGCAGCAATGGAACGTCCAGTTCGAACAACAACTCGGGGCAAGTATGGTTTTCGATCTCGCCTACGTGGGCACCAATATGGGCAACTTGGCGACGGCTTTCAACGCCAACGCTGTGCAACTTGGCAATCTGCAGGTTGGCCATAATAATCAGCGCTGGTATAGCCTGGGAGGGAGCGTCGACGAGTACGCTTTCATTGGGAGCGGCACCTATAACGGGTTACAAGCCAGCTTCAATCGGCGTCTGAGCAAGGGACTGTTGTTCACGAGCGCCTATACCTGGTCCCACACTATCGACAACTCGACTGGAGCCTTTCAGAACAACAGCCCCAATAATCCAATTTTCGTGGATGCGAATGGGAACCCGCAACTGAACCTGAACCGAGGAAATGCGAATCAGGACATCCGCAACAATTTCGTGTTTGGGTCTCTGTACGAACTTCCTTTCGGGAAGGGGAAACAGTACGGCGGGGATTGGGCGCCGGCCGTCAATTACGTTCTCGGCGGGTGGCAGTGGAACAACATCATCACGTTACAATCTGGCACTCCTTTCGATCTCTACTATACCTCCGCGTCGCCCCAGGACCGTCCGGACATTACAGGGCCAGTTTCGGTGAGCATCAACCACGCCACCGGACAAGGCATTATCAGCGGGGACTTCTCCCCACCTCCGTTAGTCAACGGAGACTTCGCTCGTCCGGGTACTCTGGGGCGGAATGCCCTGTTTGGTCCCGGCTTCCATAGCTGGGATACGGGCATGATGAAGGGCATCACCATGAAGGAACGCTTCAAGCTGGAGTTCCGCGCGGACGTCTTTAATCTGCTGAACCATCCGCAGTTCCAAAACGGCAGCTTCCAAGGGAACCTAAATAGTGCACCGCCACCGGTGAATGGCATCACGACGACTACCAACCCGGCAGTGACGCGCCTGTCATCCGAGCGCGAGCTGCAGTTGGCGGTGCGCATTACCTTCTGATCCATGGCATTGAGGAGGGGGACGGTCGCTCGTCCCCTCCTTAAAACCTGGGTTATCCCGGAACCGTTCCCTCTGGGTTGCTGGTTTGATCCGCGTTAGCCGGGCTGCCGGTGGCTGCCATGAAAAACAAACGCACCATTGCGCTGTCGCTGATCTTGGCCTGCCTGCTCGCTCCGGCAGTGTCGCAGCCGACTGTCAGGGCGGCTGGATCACCGGTGGTTCAAAAAATCGAGCCGCCCAACTGGTGGGTAAACTACACGCCCGAACTCACGCTGCTGCTCACCGGTGAAAATCTAAGCGGCGCTGGCGTGGAGAGCCCGACGAAAGATGTGACTCCGCTCAATTCGGAAGCTTCTGCCAACGGACATTATCTCTTCGTCCGCTTGCGGCTCAGTTCCGACCTGCCGTCGGGAACCGTTCCCTTGCGCCTGATCACTTCGGCGGGATCCACAACCGTTCCGTTGCCACTCCTGGCTCGTGCGGACTCCCGCGGCCGCTTCGAAGGTTTCTCTCGCGACGACGTCATTTACCTGATCATGCCCGACCGTTTCGCCGACGGCGATCCGCTGAATGATCCGCCCTTCTATGACCGCGCCAACCCGATGGCGTATCACGGCGGCGATCTGCGCGGCATTCGCGAACATCTTGGATATCTCCACGATCTCGGCGTGACCACGCTGTGGCTCACTCCCGTCTGGAAGAACACCGACTCCGACTACCACGGCTATCACGTCGTCGATTTCTACGCCCTCGACGACCACATGGGATCCATGGCGGAATACCAGGCACTCGTTGCTGACGCTCACCGCCTCGGCATGAAGGTGCTCATCGATTACGTCGTCAATCACACGGGGCCACACCATCCTTGGGCCAACGACCCACCAACGACTGCTTGGTTTCATGGTACACCCGCACATCATCTGGAACCCTCGTATACGTTCGCGGGGCTGGTTGATCCCCATGCTTCGCCGCGCGAGTATCTCAACACGCTCGACGGTTGGTTTGCCGGCAAATTGCCCGATCTGAACCCGGACGATCCCGCGCTCGCTCTCTACCTTGCGCAAAATGCGATGTGGTGGACGGAGACCGCGCGGCTGGATGGCTTCCGTCTGGACACCTTCCCCTATTCCACGCGCCAGTTCTGGAGCGGATGGCACGAGCGAATACGCCAGGTCTATCCGCAGATCAACGACATCGGCGAGGTGGCGGACGGCGATTCAACCATCACCTCATTTTTCGAAGGCGGACGAAAGCAATTCGATGGGCTCGACTCCGGCCTCGCCACCGTCTTCGACTTCCCTCTCTACTATGCCTTGCGCGACGTGGTCATCAAGGGTGCACCGATGGAGAAAATCGTTGAGGTTCTTCGGCACGACGAACTCTATCCGCATCCGGAGATGCTGGTCACGTTTATCGGGAATCACGATAAGCCGCGCTTTGTAAGTGAAAAAGGCAGCAACCCCGCCAAACTCAAAGCCGCATTGTCACTGCTGCTGACCTTGCGCGGGATTCCACAAATTTATGCCGGCGACGAAATCGCGATGCCGGGCGGCAACGACCCCGACAACCGGCGCGACTTCCCGGGAGGTTTCCCCGGCGATCCGCGCACCGCCTTCACCGCCAGCGGCCGCACCGCCGAACAGCAGGATGTCCTCGCACATGTGCAGTCACTGCTGGCGCTGCGCAAGAACCACGCCGCTCTTCGCACCGGAAAGCAGTGGCACATCGGATGGGACGATACTTACTACGCTTTCCTGCGCGAATCGCCGCAAGGTGACGATAAGCTGCTGGTTGTTTACAACAACGCCCCAAAAACGGCCACACTCAACATCCCCGTCGAAGGTACGCCGCTGGAAACTGGTCACCAGTTGCAGACAGTGTTTGGGAATACTTCCGCTGAACTTGCGAACGGCGGAGTGCGCGTCTCCCTGCCGGCCCAGACGCTCGCCGTGTTCAGCGTACGTTAGCCGAAGTTCGTCGCGGAAGTGCCGAGATCTACGATTTTTGATGGCGGAAGTGACACAAGTCTTGTCTTTGCCATCGAGAATTTAGAAAACGCGATGTAGTGCAGACCAACCCCCTTGAAGCCGACGTGGGTTGATGACACACTCGGCCCAGATGTTTTTACGGCCGCATCAACGCAACAAGGACGGTAAGGATCACACCTACTGGTCGTTGGTGGGGACGCTTTTGGCGGGCTACCGATTGTGGCGGAGAACCTCGGCGTCATTACTCCGCCAGGAGAAACTTCGGCAGCAGTTCGGTCTGCCTGGTATGAGTCTCTTGCAATTCGCGTTCGGCACCGACCCGTAGGGCCCCTCATTTCGTCCGCATAATTACAGTCGCGATCTGGTCGCATATACTGGCGGACACGATAATGACACGACGGTGGGCTGGTGGTCGAGTTCGGGTGCGGGCGACAGCACACGCACTCCCGAAGACGTCCGCAAAGAGCACGAATTCGCTCGCGCCTATCTCAACTTCGACGACAATTCCGGGATCGACTGTACGATCGGTAGAAAGAATCGTCAACAGGAAGAATCCGCGGCGGGAAGGGTCGTCAGCGCGGAATGACAGCTTGCGGCGGCGTCAGTTCGTCCAAAGCGACTCCGCCAGGGCGGTACTCTGTCACTGTCGGTGCAGCCGCCAGCGGTTCGAATAGTCACTCGGCGCTCTTGACCATCACCATAACCAAATGATGAGCTCTTTTAGCTTGTGGATGAACAAACTGTCATCTTCCCGAAAAACCACCGTAATGTTGCTTACATATCGTGTTCTGGTAGCCCTGTAGCGACCGTGGGGTCGTCACGCCACAGGAAAGGGTGAGGTGGAGGAGGTTGAGGAAGATCTTTCGCAACCGACGCAATGGTATCCCTGGCCTCGTTTTTCTTGTGTGTTTCTGTGTTGCGTTCGCTCCATCTCTAGTTGCTCAGACAGCTGGTACCGGAGCGCTAACGGGCAAGGTGGTCGATGCGTCCGGTAACCCGATTGCGAATGCCACCGTGACGGCGACAAGTATCGACCAGGGCCAGGTGCGAAGTGCGAGCACGGGCCCTGATGGCTCTTATAGGTTTGAAGGTCTGCCGCCGGGCGAGTACCGGCTGACGTTTGAAGCTGACGGTTTGAAAAAGTTGGAGATTCCTTCCGCGACAGTCAATGGGACCGAGACGGCGGTTCCGGACGCGAAACTGGAGGCTGGCGAAACCATCGCTGCCAAACCAACGCCATCACCACAGGACAATTTGCCCAACGCGCCATCCAGCAGCAAGACGGAGCCTTCGCTTTCAGATCTAGGTCTTTCTCCGGAGCAGACTCAGGGAAATCCCCGAGAGCAAGCGTTGCTGGACAAACGGACACACATGCTGAAGATCCATCAACGGATGGGTTTGATCACAACGGGTCCCTTAATCGCCACCGTGATCGCCTCTATCGGTGCCGGGGGCAAGAGCACCAGCACGGCCTCCCGTGATCTGCACACGGCTCTAGGTGGACTGACCGGAGATCTATACGGCATTACCGCCTACTATGCGATCCGCGCGCCGAGAGTGCCGGGGACCGAAACACGCGGTCCGATTCGTTTCCATAAGGCAATGGCTTGGATTCATGGTCCCGGAATGATCATGACGCCGATTCTAGGCATCATGGCTTTCGACCAAAAGAGTAAAGGGGAAAAGGTTCACGGCATCGCCTCCGCGCATGGACCGGTCGCTATCGTAACCGCCGGCGCGTTTGGAGCAGCTCTTCTGTCGGTCTCGGTCAACTTCTAAGCATGGTTTATGGATAAGAAAATACTGGTCGCGTTGTTGCTTGTGACCCTCCTCGCTTTTGCTGGAGCCGACAGCCAATGGGTCCTGCAACAGAGCACTCTCACATACCACGTATCTCATCCTCTCCATCAAACCGAGGGTGTAAGCCATGCGGCGAAAGGAAAGGGCATTTGCCATGCAGGCCAATGCGAGTTTCTGATCGCGGCGCCAGTGAAGTCATTTGATTCCGGAGATAGCAATCGCGACCTTCACATGTTGCAGGTCACGCGCGGCGCTGAGTTTCCGCTCGTAACCGTGCGCACTCGCCTGCCCGAATCGGCGGCCGCATCGGCGACCATCAATGCTGATCTGGAGATTCAATTTGCCGGCCAGACTGCCCAGTACAAACAGGTTCCTTTCAAGGTGGAGACGCAAGGCGGCGAAACTCACATCACGGGGACAATTCCGGCCACCCTCGCTGATTTCAAGATTGATCCGCCATCCCTCTTGACGATGGCAATCAAGAGCGACATCCCAGTGCGCGTGGAAATGACCTGGCATCAGCAGTGAGCCGACGAATAAGCCTTATTCCGCCCCGCAGATTTACGGTGCTTTCCTGCACCCCACTTCGAGGTGTAAAGTCTTGGACTGGCGGGGAAGCTCCTATGAGATTGCTGTTGGTAGAAGACGACGTATCCATTCAGCAGTTCCTGAAACGGGCGCTGGGGGAGGCCGGATACCAGGTGGATGCGGCCAGTAACGCGACGGCCGGCGAAGCCATGGCGTTGGAAGGCATTCACGATGCTTTCATCATCGATCTTGGCCTTCCAGACAAGGATGGATTGGACTTGATCGCCCACTGTCGCGCCCAAGGTAGTTCGGCGCCAGTGTTAATCTTATCTGCCCGGCGATCCGTGGATGAGCGGGTCCGGGGACTGGAGAGAGGCGGAGACGATTACCTCACGAAGCCTTTCGCCCTCCCGGAACTGCTGGCAAGGCTGAGAAATCTCCTGCGCAGATCCGCGGCTCCACAGAATGAATCGGTGCGCCTGCAAGCTGCTGACCTGCATCTAGACCTGGTGCGTCGTGAGGCACGACGGGGCGATCATCTTCTGCAATTGACGCCGCAGGAGTTTTCCCTGCTGGAATATCTTTGCCGGAATGAAGGGCGCGTGGTAACTCGCACGATGATCCTGGACCACGTCTGGCGGATGCGGATCGATCCCGCAACCAACGTCGTGGATGTCCACATTTACCGTCTGCGTAGCAAGGTGGACCACGATACACCGCGACCGCTGATTCACACCATTCGTGGAGTTGGCTATGTTCTCAAGAATGCCTAAGAATTTGCGCGCAACCGCCGCGTGGCGAATTTCGATTTGGACCACTCTGGCGTTCGCGCTCGGAACCGCCCTGGCTTTCTCCATAGTTTATTTCCTTGTCGCTCAGGGCATCCGAGAGCGCAGCGACACTTGGCTTACCGGTGAAGCTGAGGTTCTCGCTCAGGTCTCGGCCGATACTCCGAGCGATCACCTATACAAGCGGATTGTTCGCGAGGTGGCCGAGCTTGCTACTCAGGAAGTGCCTGACGAGCGCAATGCCCGCGGCGAAAGGATGAATTCCGTTTTCTTCCTGGCAACAAATCCCGCTAACACTGAAGGTCCGTTATGGGTGGGCCCAAGCTCCAAGGAGGATTTTGTCACCGCAATTCAACGGGCGAAGTTGGTTCCGGGACCGCCGAAGTCCATACCAGTGGGCGGATATCAACAAACTTTTCGCGTCGTTGTGAAGTCGCAAAACGGAAGAAGTGTTTATCTGGGACTCTCGGATCGCGGCGCCAAGCATCTGCTGCACACATTGGCCCGTCGTTTTCTCACGGTCTGGGGCGGCATGTTCTTGCTCGGTTTTGTCATCTCCTACTGGAGCGCACGTCGTACTCTGCATCGTGTTGAACGAATTACAGAAACTGTAGCGCGAATTGGCACCGAAGATTTAGAGGAACGCCTGCCTGAACCTGTGAATTCGGATGAAATCTCGCGATTGGCGAAGACTTTTAATCACATGCTGGATCGGCTTCAGTCTTCGGTGAATCAGCTTCGCACCGTTACTGGCAGCATCGCGCACGATCTCAAAAGCCCGGTTACGTTGATTCGTGGGACGCTCGAATCCGCGCTGTGCAACGAAGGAAATGAGAAGTGGCGTGACTCGGTTGGGGAAGCGATCGAAGACCTTGATAGACTCCTGCAATTGCTAAACACTACGCTCGATCTTGCCGAGGCCGAAGCCGGTGCGCTTCACATGGATCGTGGCCCAGTCGATTTCTCCGATGTCGTTAAACAACTGGTCGATATTTACCAACCAGCTATGGCTGAGCGCCATCACGAAGTGACGATTGACCTGGACAAGCATGTGGTTGTAGATGCTGACTCGACCCTGCTGAATCGTGTAGTGAGCAATTTGCTTGAAAACGAATTGACTCACCTGCCAGTGGGGTGCCGAGTGAACATTCGGCTACATTTGCATGAAGGGTCAGCAGAACTGGTAATCGAAGATAATGGTCCAGGATTCCCGGCTGATATCGGGAGTCGGGCTTTCGAACGCTTCGTAAAAGGGAAACACTCTCCCGGGCACGGTCTCGGACTTGCCTTTGTGGATGCTGTGGTCCAGGCGCACGGTGGCGCAGCCAGCATCTCTGATCGTGCGGGAGGAGGCGCGGCTATAACCTTGTTACTGCCAGTCAGCGTCCTCCAAGCGGCATGAGCGTCGACGCTCGGACTGGCAGAATCTTGGCCGCGATGGCGAGGGAATATGAACAACTTGTCATTTGTTTGCCACGATGATTTCATTCCGTAGCTGATAATCTTCCTCATGGGATGTTGTGACTGCGATAGAGCGATGCGTTACCGACAACTCGCGCTCGTATTTCTAATTCTCATCTTTGCTGCACCTCCCAGTCGAGCTCAGGACAACTACGAAATCCAGGTGTACGGGTCCGACCTGGTCGATCCCCAACACACTATGGTTGAACTCCACAGCAACTTCACGATCGACGGCTCGAAGACAATCATCAACGGTGTTTACCCCACCAATCACGCCGAGCACGAGACTGTGGAGATCACGCACGGCTTCAATGACTGGTTCGAGTGCGGCTTTTACATCTTCACGTCAATAACTGGGGGCCAGAGTTGGCAATGGGTGGGTGATCACATCCGTCCCCGCGTTGCCATACCGAAGAAGTGGCACTGGCCCGTAGGTGTGAGCCTCTCGAATGAAATCGGCTACCAGAGGCGGCAATATTCCGTGGACACCTGGACGTGGGAAATCCGCCCCATAGTGGACCAAAAAATCGGCCGATGGTATTGGGCCCTAAATCCGACGCTCGACCGGTCGTTTCACGGCGAGAGTGTCAACCAAGGCGTTGTCTTTTCGCCAAACTTCAAATTCAGCTACGATTTCACCCCGAAGGTTGCTGGAGGTCTGGAATATTACGGTTCGGTCGGCCCGGTGACCGGATTCGATGCCGTTTCACAACAGCAGCACCAGGTTTTCCCTGCAATTGATTTGAATATTGCTCCGCAGTGGGAGATCAATCTCGGCCTCGGCGTGGGACTCACGGGCGCGACCGACCACTTGATTGCCAAGATGATTCTGGGGTATCGCTTTAATTTCTGATCAACGACAGGAGCACGCGAGTGACAAGTGATAAAGGGTATCGCATTGCTGTACATCCGCCCACGCCGGCATCGCCGAGGCCGTCGGCTTCGCCCTAGGAACAACATGGAACGCAGAAACTTTTTGGCTCTGATGGGAACCGCAGCCTTCGCTGAGTTGGCACGGCGCATGGGTCTGCGAACTCCACCGGACAATCCCAAAGCCGACATAACGATTCACATCTCGCCCATCGAGATCGAGGTGGCCCCGCGGAGAATCATCAAGACAACCGGATACAATGGCTCGGCTCCAGGTCCGGTCTTGCGATTGCGCGAGGGCCAGTCCATCACGGTGGACGTATTCAACCAAACCAGGAATTCTGAGGTGGTTCATTGGCACGGCTTATTTGTTCCCTCTGAGGTGGATGGTTCCGAAGAGGAAGGGACTCCGATGGCGCCCCCAGGTGGAATCCGGCGCTATTCATTCGTCCCGCGTCCCTCGGGCACCCGCTGGTATCACAGCCACGTTCATGCCGGCCGGGATCTGAAACGAGCCACCTACACGGGACAATTCGGATTCCTCTACGTTGAGCCGAAAGAAGAGCCGGGTAACTACGACGCGGAGGTTTTTCTCGCTCTGCACGGCTGGGACCCCCATCTGGACAGCCAAGGCGACGAAGGCAATCTGGAAGTCACATATTCCGTCTATTCCATCAACGGCCACGCGCTTGGTTCGGGCGATCCGGTGCGGGTGAAACAGGGTCAGAACGTGCTTTTTCGCATCTTGAATGCCAGCGCCACCGATCCGCACCGCATCGCACTGTCCGGCCACAAGTTCAGAGTCGTCAGCCTGGACGGGAATGCTGTCCCTTTACCGCGCGAGCTGGATGTGATCGAGATGGGTCCGGGAGAGCGAGTGGACGCTGTCGTCAGGATGAATCGGCCTGGCGTGTGGATTCTCGGGGAAATCAATGATCAAACACGAAATGCCGGGCTGGGCATCGTGGTGGAATATGCGAACCGCACCGAAGCGCCGCAGTGGAATCCGCCGGCAAATACTCTGTGGGATTACACGATCTTCGGACGCGAAGCGGAAACCCCAGTGCCGACCGGCGGCGTCGTGCCGCTCGTCTTCCGCAAGAAGTTTGCTGGCAACCGCTGGGTGGATCACTGGACTATCAACGGTAAATCTTTTCCCAAGGCCGATCCTATCCGCGTCCGCGCCAATTCCCGGTACCGCCTTCGCTTCGATAACCAAAGCGATGAAGCACATCCGGTTCACTTGCACCGGCACAGCTTCGAGCTAACCAGGTTCGCCGGCAGAGCAACGTCGGGTGTCGTGAAAGACGTAGTCCTCGTGCCCGCCAGGAAGCAAGTTGAGGTAGATTTTACGGCCGACAATCCCGGCCCGACGCTCTTTCACTGTCACCAGCAATTGCACATGGACGACGGCTTCATGACGATGGTGCAATATGGCAGCTGAGAAGTTTGGGTTATTCGAATCAAAGTCGCAGCCCAGGCAAGATGATTATCCTGCCCCGAGGCGCTTCCGATTAGGGCGCCTAGCGACCACTCGCACAAAATCGCCCTGGTGCTCCTCCATTTCGGTCGGCGCTTGACCTGCGGCGTCCTCTATATAATCAAGATCGTGTTTGAGCTTGACCATCCTGCGATGTTGGCGGTGGCGCTGGCGGAAGCTCATAAGGGACTGGCCGAAGGCGGCATCCCGATCGGAGCTGCGATCTTTGATGCTGCGGGCAAGCTCGTCGGCTCTGGTCATAACCGTCGCGTGCAGAACAATGACCCGTCCATGCATGGCGAAACCGATGCCTTCCGCAATGCGGGACGCCAACGCAGCTATCGAAGCCTGACCATGGTTACCACGCTTGCGCCGTGTTGGTATTGCAGTGGATTGGTCCGCCAGTTTGGCTTCGGTTCGCTAGTCGTCGGAGAGAGCCGCAATTTTCAGGGTGGATTGGACTGGCTGCGCTCGCTGGGTGTGCGCGTCTTTGACCTCGATTCTTCGGAGTGCGCCTCGTTGTTAGCCGATTACATCCGCAGGAATCCTGAAGTGTGGAACGAGGACATCGGTGAAGAGTGATTCTCGTTGCTTTCTTACTACTCCAGATTCCACTCTCTAGGCCGGCTCTTTAGCGGACAAATAAAAACGGCGACCATGATGGCCGCCGTTCGTGTCTCAGGGTTGTGCTCGACTAGAAGGTGAGACTCAATGACATTTGAATCTGCCGCGGACTGCCGATGGTCTTGTTGGTTATGCCCAAGCCGCTCAGGGTCGGGCAGACGTACAGGTCCGTGTAGCTGGTGTCGCACGGATTCGACACCGAAGGCTGACCGGCGTATGGAAAACCGTTGAAATTGATGTTCTGGCTCACGTCGTCGATGGGGATATCGAAGCTCGCCGTGTTGGTCAGGTTGTAGACGTCGAATTTGTACTGGAGGGTGTAGCGCTCGGTGATCGGAGTGGTCTTCACCAACTCCATGTCCGCGCGTCTCTGCCACGGTTGCCGGAAGATGTTGCGCTGCCCCTCATCGATGAAGTTCGTCTCGTACGGGTCATTGGAAGGAATGGCGCCATTCAAGGCACCTTCAGCCAGCAAAGGAATACCAAAACAGCTCGGTTTCAGCGCGGGAGCCCCAGAGTACACACCCGAGGCCCCGGTGAGCGCCTGCTTGGGCGTGCAACCGGAGAGCGGAACGACAGGATTCGTGATGCCGTCGTTCACGCCATAGAATATGCTGCCCACCGCGCCGGAGTAATCGATAACGCTGTACGGCTGACCACTCTGGATAACGGTCAAACCAGAGATAGCCCACCCGTCGGCAATCTTGCCTTTGAGTGTGGATTGCGAGTAGAACTTCGGCAGTTCGTAGCGATACGTGAAATTGATTACGTGCTTGCGATCGAAGTCCGACAGACCGTACCCGGAGCGCAGATTCAGAGGGTTGTTGCCGTTGTAAAACAGCCCCATCGCGCTTTGTTCGTCGGTCGAGTGCGAGTAGGTATACGAGAAGCCAACCTGGAATCCGTGACTCATGCGCTTTTCCACATGGGCCTGCAGGGCGTTGTAAGCCGAGATGCCTGCCGCAGTGTAGGACTCCGACTCGGAGGAATAGCCGATGTAGGGAACGCGAAGGTCGACATTTCCACCTTCAAAGTTTGACTGGTATGGCTGGTTGCTGGTGGGGAGGTTGCCGGGAGGGAGGTTGATGGGCGTGAAGCCGTTGGGCTGAGTAACAATCGTATATCCGTAGGTGTAGTCCTGCTCATACGGCGTGCCCGGCCGGATGGGATGGCTCGGCGAGGCAATCTGCGCCTGGTTGAAAGGCAGGGGAACGATTTCATGACGACCGAGATTGCCCACGTACCCGATCTCGATAGCGAGATCCCGGCGCGGCTGCCATTGTATGTTGAGCGTCTGGTTGAGAGTGTAGGGGAGTTTGTTTGCGCGGTTGTAATCGGCGAAGGAGAAGAGCGGAATCCCGGTTGAGATGAGGCCGGCGTTGGGGAGAGACAGGTCCGCGGGATTGCCGCTGGGAGGGGGACCAAGCGTCGGCCCCCAGGGGTTTTCGAAAGTACTGCAATAGGTATATCCGTACACGCTGCAAGACGTCTGATTGACCCACGGCGGGGTCTGGTTCACGCCGAAGGGACCGCCCGCGATGACGCCCGAGGCAAAACCCGGAGACAGGTAAGTGAAGAGCTCTCCGCGATCGTAGTACATGCCCCAGCCCGCGCGCACCACAACTTTGTCGTTGAACTTCTTCGGACTCCACGCGACTCCGATGCGCGGCCCCAGGCCCCATTGACGTCCGGTGAGAGTCGAATCGCTGACGCCTTTAGTCGGGAAGAGAGGGTTGTTCCCAGCGACAATGAAGCCGTTCGAAACGATGGTGTCGGTGGCCGCGTTGTAGTTGTAAGCCGACGGATCGAAATTGAAGATTTTTCCGGACTTTTCCGTCAGCCCCCCGTGATCGTCGAAGCGCAAGCCGACGCTTACACTGAGATTGGGTCGGAGCTGAAACTTATCCTGGAGGTATAGGCCATCTTCCTTGGAGCGGTAGTAACGGTTGGCGTCGCCCTGCAAGAAGGTGGTAGTGATGTATCCGTTCGCAGTGTAGGTGATGGGGCTGCCCGTGAGGAAATTGGCAAAATTGGTGAAGCCGATCATCCCCGAGTTCGTTCTTCGATCGCGCGCATTCATCTGGGTATAGGAGAAGCTTCCGCCGAAAGTAATTGTATGTTTGCCGTGATTCCAAATGGCACTGGCGGAAGGCATCCAGCGGTTTTGAAAAAGTCCGGTGAAGGCGCCCTGCGAAGCCGCCGTCGATCCGATCGTGGTCGCGGCGTTGAAAACGCCATTTATATTGGCTGGGGAGGAATTTCCTAAATCGTCATAAATTGTAATCCCGGGGAAAACTGACGATCCAAAATTATTGATGCCCGGGCCTATTTGTTGAGGGTTGAAGGGCTGGCCAATTGTGCTGTAGTCCTTCTCGCGAATGAACCCGAATACTTCGGTGAGGCTGAAGTTCGGTCGAAGGGACTGCGTGTTCGTAATACTGGCAACCTGACTGCCGGCGTCTAAATGTTGCGGAAACCCTTCGACAGCGGAATACGCGAAAGGCGCCGTCGTCGGATCGTGCTGGTAGTAATACTTCAATGCCAACGTATCTTTGGTAGTCACCAGGTAATCCAGATCGGCTACGGCTTGGTCGGTGATGAAATACGCCGGCTGCGTGACGAAAACATTTTCCGGAAAGTTAAGGGTTGGCGTGAAATTAGGATTCGCCGACGGGATCATGTACTGGCCGTTGGGCAGCGTGTAGTTCAACATGGCGTAGGCGACGGGATCGATGTTGTTGGTTGCATAGCCAATCGTGGCGGATTACGCAAGCTGGCTGGTTGATTCCGCCGCAAGGCCAGTTGCTGTTGGCGACGGCAGCCAATGCCTGCGGGCTGCGATCGTTGGTCAGCCCGAACGGCACCGCCGTGCGTGAGGTTCCAATCTCCAGATCGGAAACGTGCGTGTGCTGGTAGCTCAGAAAACCAAAAAGTTTGTCCTTGATCAGCGGGAAGCCGACCGCTCCACCTGCGATGTAACGATGTATCTCCGGCACCTTTTCGTTGCTGGGGATGTTGGCATCCTGGTTGTAGAAAGAACGGAGCGGCATTGAGCCAGTCGGTTTCGCGGTGCGAAGTAAGTCTCGCCGTGAATTGCATTGGTTCCAGACGCGGTACTCATGTCTATGTGTGCGCCGCTGGTGGATCCCTGTTGCGCGTCGTACATGGAGGTGTTTACGCGAAATTCCTGAATGGTCTCCGGTGCGGGCGTCGGCAACGCCTGACCAATGGACAGATAGGGAGACGCCGTCGTCTGAATTACTTCCGCAGTGGTGCTGCCGGCGCCGGCAACGCCGGTATTGTTGACGATGCGGGCGGAAGCCACCGTGCTTGTAGTCTTGCCGTTGAATAGGTTGCTGGCATCGACGCCGTTCAGCAGGAAGGTGTTGCTGGTATCGCGCTGACCGTTGGCCCAGATCGGCTGATTGCCGAGGCCTGCGTTGGCGCCGGTGCCGGAGGGCAGTTCGGCATTTACTCCGGCAGAAAGAATGGCGAGTCCGGTGAAGCTGCCCGTCGGCAGCGGGACGGACTCAATCTGTTTTTGTTCGAGGATGTATCCGTTCGTGGTGTCGACCGAATTCATCATCGGATCGGCCTGCACTTCGACAATCGTTCCCACCTTGCCGACCGGCAGTGCCACGTTGATCGTTGCCGTGCGATTCGCCTGAACCGTAATCGAAGGGATCTGCCGCGTCTCGAAGCCCTCGTGCGTGAAGGTTAGCATGTAGGTGCCGATGGGCAGGTTGACGAAGTCGTACATGCCATTCGCGTTGGTTTTCTGCGTGCGGGTGAGTTTGGTCTGGTCACCCACAACCGTCACGTCAGTATCCGGCAGAACGCCGCCGGTTTTGTCGGCGACCGAGCCGGTGATGCCGCCGAGCGTCTGCTGTGCCTGAGCGTAAGGGGCAAAGGCAGGCGGCATTCCTAAGAAAAGCCCGGCGAGAAGAACCAGCAGCGCAACTTTCTTAGTCGTCGATTTGGTCGTCAACATTTTAGTCATCAATGGCCTCGTGGAGATTCTGAACGCACTCATACATCCGCCGCCGCTTGCCTGCGGTTGAACTACCGCGGTGTTGTTAGACCGGTATTCGCGGCAAGGCTGGGTTGCTCGCGTTTGCACCCAAAAAAAGACGGACTAAATCTACGCGAGTCGGGACCGGAATGAAAGCTTTCCCTTAGTGATAATTTCTTTGGCACAGATTAGATATTTTTATGGCGGCGGGTGACGGAGCGGCCTTAGCTCCCGGCGAGCGCCCCTGTCTTGCTGCGTCGTCGAATTACGAACCACAGCAGACCGGCGACCAGATAGGCAAGGTAAACGTAGGGAAGCTTGCCATACGGTCCTTCGGGCACCGGGTATAAATTGCCAACCAGCGCGAGCAGCATGGCGGCGCCGGCCAGCCATGGCACGATTTGGGCTCCAGGGCGGTAAACCTTGTGGTCGCGCAGGTAGCGTGGCAGGGCGACGCAAACCAACGCATAGGCGACGATAAACCCGTATGTCGCCAGCGAGCCCAGCCAGCCGTAGACATCCAAACCGCTGGCACCGCGGGCAGCCAGCACCGCTACCGGCAGCAGCGCGGCGGCTCCGGTGATCACGACGGCACGACTTGGTGTTTGATTCCGAGCATGCGTGGTGCCCAGAGAGTCGTGGGCAAGCCCATTGTGCGCCATCAGCAGCAACACACGTGCTGCCGCCGTAATGCATCCCAGAGTGCAGGCAAACAAGCTCACGAGTGCGCCGATATCGATCAGCAGCCCCAGCACGGGGACGCCGCCCTCTCGGGCCACGACATGCATTGGATCCTGACTCGTGCCCAAGTCCTGGCCCGCAAGGTGGAAGCCCAACACCTCCGCGTAGGCGCAGATGATGAAGAATGCTCCGGCGAGAATCGCGCTTTGGATGACCGCGCGCGGAATCGTCTTCAGCGGGTCGCGCGCCTCCGATCCCAACGTCGTGGCGCTCTCGAATCCAACGAAACTAAAGAGCGCGAGCACCAGTCCGAGCCGCAACCCGCTGCCAGTCATACCGTGGAGATGGACTTGTTCCCAATCCAGCTGCCAGCCATGGCGCACCAGGAGCAGCGCGACCACGATCACAATCACCGTGACGGATGCGGCCTCGATCCAGAGCATCAGTTCCGCCGAGATCTTCACGTCGCGATAGGCTATCCAAACCGAAACGCCCGTGACCAGTGTGGCCAGCAAAACGGCTGAGTAGACATGGCCGGTCGCGTCGTGCAGCAACAAATTGGCGTAGTGGTAGAAGCCGCCAATGACGCTCGATCCCGTCGTCACGTAAGCCAGTAACAGACTCCATGCGACGGTCGCGCTCAGCCATGGAGTCAGAGTCATCGTAGCGTAGGTGTACAACGAACCCGGCGACGCGGAGTGGCGGGCATAGCGGCTAATGCACCAGCCAACGAGCAGTACGGCCGCGGTCGCCAGCGCATACGCCAGCCATGTTCCATTGCCGCCAAGAGCGCAGACCAGCGGGATCGTGGCGGCGGGCGAAGTCGTGGGAGCCATCGTGGAAACGGACTGGGCCAACGTTTCCATCGGAGAGAGAATCTCGCGACGCAAACCATAATCCGTGGCCGGGGATTTCTGTGCGGCGGCTTGCTTCATGCGCGGCGATTTTCCCTCGATTGCATTGGGGTGGGATTGTACAACACCGGCTGCGCACCCGTCGGAGAGAGAATTTGTTCTGAGAAGCGGTGTATTATCTTCCAACGAATTACGGGCGTCGTTCGAGACAAACTGCCGGGACAAAAAGAGAGCATTCGATGAAATTTGAAAAAGAGTTATTACGGAGTCTTCCCAAAGTCCTTTTGCACGAGCATTTGGATGGAGTACTGCGACCGCAAACTGTGATTGAGTTGGCGAGAGACGCAGGATACGGGGAGCTTCCAACCTCGGACCCCGAAGCATTGGCACAATGGTTTTTTCGCGGCGCAAACCAGGGGAGTCTCGCCAAGTATCTGGAGGGTTTCACCCACACCATTGCAGTTATGCAAACCGAAGAGGCTTTGGAATGCGTCGCTTATGAACAAGCCGAGGATCTGAGCAAGGACGGCGTGGTTTACTTCGAAACTCGCTTCGCGCCAATTTTTCATACTAAGAAAGGATTGACCCATCAGCAGATAGTCTCGGCCGTCTTGAAGGGGCTGGAGCGAGGTCGTAAGGATTTCGGAATTTCTTCGGGATTGATCATCTGCGCCATGCGCAACATGGACGTGTCGTTAGAAATGGCGGAACTCGCTGTCGACTTTCGTGCACGCGGAGTGGTCGGCTTCGATCTTGCGGGGGAAGAAGGCGGCTATCCCCCAAAGAAACACGTGGCAGCCTTTCACTACATTCAGCGGGAGAATTTCAACATTACGGTTCACGCCGGGGAAGGTTACGGAAAGGAATCGATTTGGCAGGCGATTCAGTACTGCGGAGCACACCGGATCGGTCACGGGACGCGATTAATCGACGATATCGCCGTCGTGGATGGCAAGGCCGTGAAATTAGGCGATCTTGCTCAGTACGTGTTAGATAAAAGAATTCCGCTGGAAATTTGCCTCATCAGCAACGTCCATACCGGCGCCGCGCCCAGCCTGGCTGAGCATCCCTTCAAGATTCTTTATCAGGAGAAGTTTCGCGTCACCCTCAATACCGACAACCGGTTGATGAGCGGCACCAGCATGACCCAGGAGTTCGAGGCCGCGGCAGGTACTTTTGGCCTGTCTCTGGACGACTTCGAGAAGATCACCATCAACGCGATGAAGAGCGCATTTTTGCCTTACGACCAGCGCTGTGATCTCATCTATTCGATCATCAAGCCTGGTTATGCAAGAGTTCGTAAGTCCAAGAACTCCTCGACCTACTCGCAACATTGATTGGGTAGGATGGGATGCCGGGACGCCTGAAAGATGTCGATAACTGCCATGCGTAATGTAGTTATAAGATCTGTTGTGGCGCTGATATTCGCTGGGTATATCTCCGGCATCCTTGGCGCACAGACTACGACAACGCCGCCGACGCCGCCAACCGTCATAAAGGTTAAGGTCGTAGTAGTCGCGATGTTTGAACGCGGAGAAGATACTGGAGACACTCCGGGCGAGTTCCAACTCTGGGTGGAGCGTGAGCATCTCGACCAGATTCTGTCGTTGTCTGCCGGCTATCATCATGTGCGACTGAACAAGGACGGAGTCCTCGGCATGGTCACCGGAGTCGGAACGGCGAAGGCAGCCGCCTCGGTGATGGCGCTCGGCCTCGACCCGCGCTTCGATCTCTCGAAGGCATATTGGATTGTCGCGGGCATTGGTGGTGGCGACCCGGCGGACGTATCTGTGGGCTCGGCCGTTTGGGCTGACCATGTCGTTGATGGCGACCTGGCTTTCGAGATCGACGCGCGTCAGATTCCTGATAACTGGTCAACCGGATACCTTCCGTTGCGGAAAGGCACTCCGTACGAACTCCCCGCCAGTAACGACTACGGCGAAGTCTATACCCTCAACCCGCCGCTCGTCGATTGGGCGTTTCAGCTCACGCAAGATGTGCCGCTGGCCGACTCCGACGACTTGCGCAAGTCCCGTGCACGGTTTCCCGGCTTCCCCAATGCGCTGAAGCCGCCGTTTGTGACGCGGGGCGACACCTTATCGGCTAGCACGTTTTGGCATGGCTCCAAGATGGATGAGTGGGCCAATGCCTGGACTCGCTATTACACCGGCGGCAAAGGCAATTACATGGTCGCGGCCATGGAAGACTCCGGTACGCTACAAGCTCTTACATTCTTGAGCCAGGCCGGGCGCGTGGACTTGCAACGTGTTCTAGTGCTGCGAACCATTAGCAATTACGATCGAGAGCCTCCGGGGATATCAGCTGCGGAAAGCCTGAAAGAAATGGTCTCCGGCAATTACTCTGCTTATCTGCCTGCTCTTGATGCAGCCGAAACCGTCGGCGACAAGGTTGTGCGGAACATTGTTGAACATTGGGCCGAGCGCGAGTCCACCATTCCTCACGCCCCGTAGAATGACGTTACCGGGAAAGCGCCGCTAGAGTTTCTGTGAGCACCAGCGTTCCCCGCGCGATATCTTCCGGCGACGCATATTCGTCGGGACGATGACTGTACCCGTGGCGACAGGGAATAAACAGCATTGCGGTAGGAGCAATACGTGACATGAAAAGCGAGTCATGGTAGGCGCGGCTCACCATGGGAAGAAAATTCAGATTATGTCTCCGGCACGACTCAGAAAGGGCCTCGACCACCAGGGGCGCGCA
This sequence comes from uncultured Acidobacteriaceae bacterium, assembly GCA_963730845.1. Lineage (GTDB taxonomy): Bacteria > Acidobacteriota > Terriglobia > Terriglobales > Acidobacteriaceae > Acidiflorens. The sequence continues at coordinate 29,904 of CAVSTM010000020.1, forward strand.
AACGACCGGCGCGTCCGCGTTCACTAACTCGGTGCGAACCGACACTTGCCGCTTCTCGGCGATGACCTTGTCGGCGCTTTCCATCTTCTGCATCACGCGGCCACGCCGCACAGGATCGGTGTCACGAATGTCAGCGCTAAGGCGAACCCGGCTGGGAATGCTATTCACTGCTCCGGGAAAAACCTCGCAGATGCCGACCGTAGCCACGGTATCGATCGCTCCGCTGGTGAGCGCGGCGTTCTCTATTGCGAGGATCAATTCCGCCGCGGCGCAGAGCGCATCGTGGCGAGCTGGCATCAGCACTCCGCCCGCGTGCCCGCCTGAGCCTTCGATGGAGATAATCAAGCTGGCCGGCGCCGCAATGCTGGTCACCACTCCCAGCGGAATTCGCTCGCGCTCGAGCACGGGACCCTGCTCAATGTGTAGTTCGACAAACGCCTTGTAATAGTCGCGCGTCAGCTTGACGGCTTCGAGTTCTCCCCGCACGTTCGCTCTTTCGCGAACTTCATCGAGCGACGCACCCTCGCTGTCCTTGAACTGTCGCGCAGCGTCGGCGGAAAGAGTTCCCGAAAGCATGCGGCTCCCGATGCACCCGATCCCAAAGCGTGTTGGTTCCTCCGAGGTGAACACCAGCAATTCGATGGAATGCCTGGGGCGGAAACCGCCGCGCTGCAAAGCTCGAATCGCTTCGAGACCTCCAAGCACTCCAACCACACCGTCGTACTTGCCTGCGTTCGGAATCGCGTCAATGTGAGAACCGGTGCCGACGGCCGGCAGCATAGGACCGGAACCGGTCCAGCGCACAAACGTGTTTCCAATCGGATCCTGGCGCACCGCAAGACCGGCCTCTTCGCAGCGGGCTTTGAGCCACGCGCGGGCCCTCAGATCAGCCGAGCTAAAAACAATTCTCGTGACGGCCGGCGCTTCCGCGTCAGAGATCGCAGCGAGCGCTTCAATCTCAGATATCAGCCGGGGCCCGTCAATTTCGATTTTCATGTTCGCACGCCAGCCAGCGGATGCCGGTTTGAATCTTTGTAGATGAGATACTTGGCCGGGACTTTTCCGATCGCCCCGAACCACTGCGGACACCATGGTCCCATCCAGATGAAATCCCCGGCCGTGACCGGATACCACGAATCCCCGAGTCGGTAGATTCCTCCGCCTTCTAGCATCATGAGCCCGTGCTCCATCACATGCATTTCCACCATGCTGAGCGCGGCACCCGGCTGGTAGACCATGGTGTTGACTGCAAAATCGAAGCTCATCTCGTCCGGCAAAAGGCACTTGACCTGCAAACCGGGATCATCTCCGAGCGGATGCGACGCAACTTTGTCTTCATGCGACACAATTAAATGCGGTGGTGGGATCGTCTGCAAGGTCTCATAATTCTTTTCAATGACCGCCACGCGGCTCTTCTCGGTCGCCGTAATCCGATGCACCAGACCTGCCGGCACATAGGCATAACCGCGCGTCCTGAGTTGGTTTTGCCGGTTGTTCACATCCAGTTTGACGGCGCCTTCCGTGACAAAGACGAAGCGCTGCGCCGTCATTCCGCCGAACTCGCCGCCCAGTTCGCCGCCGGGCTCAAATTCCGCTGTGTACTGCGTAAAATGCGCGCCCAGTGCCGACCCCGCATACACAATCGCCGCGCACCCCTTCATGCCCGGTAGCGTGGTGCGCACAAACGTGTCCGGCGTCAGAAGAAGATGGTTCGGTTGTTGTGAGCTTCGTGTGCGGCCGAGGTTATGCATGCTGTGTCTTTCTTTGAAACTGAGATGACGACGCCAGCTGATCAAGCAGGTGCAATCCGCAATCGATAGCCTTCGTCACGTCGCCGACTTCCACCGATTCGGCTGGATCGTGGCTGATGCCGCCCGGCGTGCGCAGAAAAATCATGGCGGCGGGAACTTTTTCCGCCAATATCATGGCGTCGTGGCCGGCGCCGCTTACCATGCGGTAGGGCTCGCATCCCGCGCTGCTGACGGCTTGTTCTACCTGGCTCACCAGAAATGGATCCATGGGCACGGCCGGCTGATCCATCAGCACATTCCATCGCATCCTTAGCCCACGACGCGTGGCAACATCTTCCGCCTGCTGAACCAAATAGTCCACCGCCCGGTTTCGCGCTTCGTCATGCCGGTGACGCACATCCAGAGTCACTCGCGTTTCCCCTGCGATGGCGTTCGTCGCGCCGGGCTTGGCTTGAATCGCGCCTACGGTAGCCGCCAGTCCGGAAGTATTCAGCCCTCGCTGCTCAACTGCACCGATCCACTCGGCAGCGGCGGCAAGCGCATCATGGCGGAGATTCATCGGCGTCGTTCCCGCGTGATTGGCGTGCCCTATAAATGTAAACTCCAACCGGCTCTGGCCGGCTATCGCTTCGACGACTCCGAGCGGATGGTCGACGTTCTCGAGCACCGGCCCCTGCTCGATGTGGAATTCCACATATCCCAAGACATTGTCTTGCATTGCAGCCTGCGCAATTTCTGCCGGATTCAAACCAAAATCCTCAATTGCCTTGCCTATCGAAATTCCTTGCCCATCCTGGCGGCTGAGCAAACCCTCATCCACTCTGCCCACGAGCGCGCGGCTGCCGATAAACGGCGTGCTGAAGCGAACGCCCTCCTCTTCGGAGAAACCGACCACTTCGATTGCAAAGGGAAGCCTGCGGCCGTTCAATGCGCCAAGCAGTGCAATGGGAAGAACGACTCCGAGAACGCCGTCGTACGCTCCGGCGTTGGGTACGGTGTCAAGATGCGAGCCCATCAGCAAGCGCGGTGCATCCAGCTGCGCTGCCGGGTAACCCATGCGCAAATTCCCTGCGGCATCGACTCTTGATGTGGCTCCAAAAGGAGCAACCCATCGGACGATTTCGCGGTGGCACTCCCGCATCGGCGGAGAGAGAAATGTGCGGCGGATGCCGTCCGCATCTTCACTGAACCGCGCGAGAGTCTGACAGCGGGCAATGACCTCGCTGGCGCGATCTGTATTGTCACGGCTTGCCTGCACTCGATTCACCCTTGCCGACCATCGACGACTGTAAGCGTTCCGCTGCGTCTAGGCTTCGCGAACGACTTTCGCCGCTACCCAGCCAATCAGGACGAGAGCGGTCAGGATCTCCCAGCCATATCTGTTTCCGTAGGTTCCCACCGGGAAATGATTGCTGATCATCAGAAAGACTACGGGCACTGCCATGAAAGTATTGTGCTTGGAGCGCAACTTGGCCTGAGCACCCAGTGCCGGATCAAACTTGGCGCCGGCAGCAGCGACCGCGATCATCTTGCGCTGAGCAGGAAGAATCCGGAACCAAACATTGGCCGTCATAATGGTCCCGAACATCGCCCCGACATGGATAAAGGCGGCGCGCCCACTGAGAATATGCACCAGTCCGCAGGAGGTCGCGGCAGTCATCCCCAGCGAAAATGCCGCGAACGCCCATTCAGATTTGCCGAGAGCCGACCGGACTGCCAGATCGTAGATGTGCCAACCAGCGGCCAGAACAGCCAGGCCGATGACAACGCCCGCACCTTGCGAAATGTTGGCTACGTCGGGATCGACGAGTCCGCCGGTGAAGTAATAGACGAGGACGAGCAGCACCATTCCGCTGACCCACGTCATTAAAGCTTCCCAACGAAACCAATGAACCAGATCGGGCAATACCGCAAGGGACTTCTGTTTTTCGACGGAATAGAACCCGCCGCTGTGAACCATCCACACCGCCGGAGGTGTCTTTGCGGCGGCTGCTTCCTTTTCGAGTTTTCCGAATTGACCGTCCAGCCAGGTGAAGTAATAGGTTTGCCCGATCCACATGATTCCCGCAAAAACATGGAACCACCGAACCGCTAGGTGGATCCATTCTCGGATTGAAAAGGTCACGTTGGTCGGCCCCCTCGGACTCTTCCCTGATGATTTCAGCTTCCCCGATAAGTCGTGTATCCATTCGGACTCAGCAACAAAGGAATGTGAAAACGCTCTTCGCCCTCTCGAACTTGAAAAGTAATCTCCACCAGCGGATACAAGCCCTCGAGTTTGCGCGCCGCAAAATAAGTGGCAGTCTCGAAACCCAGGCGATAAAACCCCGGAGTCAGCGTTTCCTTCTCGGGCCACAACTGAGCGCACCGGCCGTCCTGATCAGTGCGCGCCGCTGCCAGCAGGCGCCAGGCGCCGGATGCATCTCGCCGCTCTAAGCGGACGGGCACATCCTTTGCCGGCTGCCCTTGAGCAATGTCCAGAACGTGCGTAGAAACGTGCATCATCATTGAAGCCACTTTCTCAGACGAATCTGCGTGATCTGCCGCAGTTGTTCTGCCGCTTCCTGAAGTTCGGTTCGTTCGTCATTTTTCAACCGCCGCTGTAAACTCTTCAGAATCTCTACCGTGGACTTGCCGGTCGCGCATACGATGAAAATTCGGTTGAATCGTCGCTCGTATTCCCGATTTCCTTCCGCTAGCGCACTCTTCGTTGAATCCCCAGCTGCCGTGACGTCTCGCTGCTCCTGCTCTGACCACGCGGCCGACCGAGGCAAAGCCGCTTCCGGCGCCCGCGACTCACCGATCCGCGATTCACCGATTCGAGGATGGCTGCGAAATGCCTCCAGCCAGTCCGATTCCGCCAAACTGCGCCAAGTTTCGTCCGACGCGGCGAACAGCGTCGCGTCGTCGGGCAGCGGTCTTCGCGCCACCATTCCGCCCGCCCACGCTCGTGAGCCACAGCACGGCAGTATCTCATCGACGGCTGCTGCAACGGAAAGAAAATTCCAGCGCGCCAGCACATTGTTCATGCGGGCTTCCCGCTGCCGCCCAGCTGCTCAAGAAATTCCGCAACCAGATTGCCCGTCACTGCGGCGCGGTATCTCGCCGTGGATCGAATGTCATCGATGGGCTGGATCGCAGCGGCGACCGCCTTTTTTGCCAGCTGCACAAGCTCCCCATCAACAGACTTTCCCGACACAATCCGTTCCACCTCCGTCAAACGAAGTGGAACCGGCGCCACGCTGCCAAGCGCAATGCGGACATCCTCGATCACACCTCCAGTCACACCGCCAAGTCGTCCCAACGCGGCTATACAGACTTTCGAAATGGCCTGAGCATTGCGAGCTCCCACCTTCCGCGAGTAATGAAGATGCCCCGAAAAGCCTCGTCGAAGACAGATAGCCCGAATCAGCTCATCCGGCGCCAAGCTCATTTTTTTATAGCCGGTGTGGAAGCCGACGTAAGGCACTCGCCGCTCGCCGCGCACCGATACCAGAATCAATTCTGCCTCGTAAGCCAACAGCGCCGGCAGGGAGTCGGCGGCGGGCGAGGCATTGACGATGTTGCCTCCCAGCGTTCCGCGATTCTGATTCGCGATCCCTCCCGTCCAACGGGCAGCTCTCGCCAGCAACGGAAATTCCCGCGCGATCACATCGTGCTCACGCAGTTCGGTGTAAGTGCATCCCGCGCCAATCGTGACTTCGTCAGGCGAAACCTCGATGCCTCGCAGCTCCGTCAAATTCCAGATACTCACCAGCTTCCGCGCTGGAAGTTTGCCGGCCGCATACAGCACCATCAAATCGGTGCCGCCAGCGATAGGGACCCACTTGCCCCGCTCATCAGCCAGGAGCGCGACTACCGCCTGCAGCGTGCCCGGCGCGATCAATTCGTAATCGGCGGGATCGGATCTCATGCGTCAGTCCTGCGGCGCGCCGCCTGCACCACGGCCTCAAAAATCTGCATGTAGCCCGTGCAACGGCAAAGATTTCCCGCCAGCGCCTCGCGAATGTCATCCAGAGTCGGATCGGCGTTGTTGTTCAGCAGATGACTGGCGCTCAGAATCATTCCGGGAGTGCAGATGCCGCACTGTGCGCCGCCGCATTCGAGGAAAGCTGCCTGCATCGCGTTTAAATGCGAGCCCTCAGCGACGCCTTCGATCGTAGTAAGATTCGCGCCCGCCGCCTGAAGCGCGGGGACGAGACAGCTATTCACCAACTTGCCGTCCATCAAAACGGAGCAAGAACCACACTCGCCCTCGCCGCAACCTTCCTTTGTGCCTGTCAGACCAAGTTCGTTTCGCAGGACATCCAACAGCCGCTCCATGGGAAAGACGCGAACGGTTTCCGGCTTGCCGTTTACCGTAAGAGAAAGCTCGCATTTACCGCGGCTGTCTTTGCCGCGATCTTTGCTGCGCCCTTCGGAGAAGTGGCTCATCGTTCTCCGCCGGCGCCAACTGCTTCAAAAATATCTTCCGGCAAGAGTGGGACGGAATCGAAGCCGGTGCCGACCGCATCCCCGATCGCATCTTCGAGCGCATCCCCGATCGCGTTGACGATCGCCGGAGCCGGGCCATCCATCGGAAGTTCGCCAATTCCTTTTGCCCCGTAGGCCCCGTGAACATTGCCCATTTCTTCGAAGAACACCCGAATCGGCGGCAAGTCGGCAGAGGTCGGCATGATGTAGTTTGTCATCTGCCCATTCTGCATGTGTCCATTTTGCCAGACGACTTTTTCATAAAGCGCAAATCCGATGCCTTGCGCCACGCCACCGGCAATTTGGCCCTTCGCCAGAATGGGGTGAAGAACTTTGCCGACTTCCTGCAGAGCCACGAAATCCTCGACTCTCGCGCTGTAGGTCGAAAGATCCACCGCGACTTGTGCAACATAAATCGCCCAGGCAAAAGAAGCATAGGCTTCGCCGCGATATTTCTGATCGTCCCAGAAAACGCCCTCCGGAGCTTCGTAGCGCGCGAAGGAGCGCAGTTCGCCGTGCGCGGCAATATACTCACGGCAAGCGGTGCGAAATTCCTCTGGCGAATAGGAACCGCCGATCATGCCACTCGCAATCAATGTTTGCTTGACTCCCAGAGCGGCCGACCGCACGAGATTTCCGACGACCATGGCCGTGCGCGACGCAACCGTCGGTCCGCTGTTCGGCACTTGATTCGTATCCGGCTGCGCAATTCGAACATCCTCGTAGGGCAGACCCAAAGCTTCGGCCGCGATCTGGCAGAGCACGGTGTTTGTCCCCTGCCCGAACTCGGTGCTTGAAACCAGCACGCGCACGCCCCCATCCGCACAGCCCTCCACCGCCACCACGGAAGCGAGATAACGCTCGCCCGAACCCGTAAAGCCTGCGCCATGCAGAAAGGCGGCGATCCCCATTCCTTTTTTTATGTGCCCCACCTTGTTCTGCTGCGCGAAGCGCGCCCTCTTTGCCGTGTAGTCCGAAAGTTCGAGTGCTCGATCAAGAAGTTTTCCCAGATCAATTGCTTCGCGGATGGTTTGTTCTGTGGTAGTGGTTTCACCCGGCTTGAGGAAATTACGGCGGCGGATTTCGACCGGAGAAAGTCTCACCGCCTGCGCGATACGATCCATGTGCCGCTCCATCGCAAACAGACTCTGCGGCGCGCCAAAACCGCGAAACGCCCCGTGCGGCGGAGCGTTTGTCGCCACGGCTTTTCCGCGAATGCGGACGCTCGGCCAGTAATAAGGACCACCCGCATGGATGGTGCCCCGCGAGAGAACTACGGACGACAACGTCGCGTAGGCGCCGCCATCAATCGTGAAGTCGATCTCTCCACCCAGAATTTTCCCGTCTTTGCTGAGCGCAGTACGGTGACGCGTGCGCGAAGGGTGACGCTTCGTAGTCGCCGCCATGTCTTCGAGTCGGTCATAGACGATTTTTACAGGCCGTCCAGACTTCATGGCCAGAAGCGCCGCGTGGCCCGCAATGATCGAGGGATAATCTTCCTTGCCGCCAAAAGCGCCCCCGGTCTCAGCCTGCACCACACGAATCTTCTCTGCCGGCAGATCGCACAACGCCATCAGCGCCTTGTGCACATAATAAGGACATTGCAGCGAACCCCACACGGTGATTCCGTGTTCGCGATCGAAGGCCGCAATCACCCCGTTATTTTCGATGTAGAGCTGTTCCTGCGCTCCTGTGGTGTACTCGCCTTCAACGATGTAGTCGGCATTGGCCCAAACGCCATCGACATCGCCCTTCGAGATCAGGAAAGTCTTGAGCGTATTGTCCGTCCCCCAAATGATTTGCGAAGGCCGCTCGCTGTCTTCAATGGTGAAAACCGCCGGCAAAGATTCGTATTCGATCGAGACGGCATCCACAGCCTTCCGCAGGAGATGCGGATCCGCATGCGCCAGGAGCAGGATCGGTTCCTCGGGATGATTGACCTTCCCATCCGCCAGGCACGGTTGATCGTCTCCGATCAGGGCGATGCAATTCTTGCCCGGAATATCTTGCGCGGTAACGGTGACAAAGTCGGGCCAATCGAACTGCGGGTCAAACGAAATCCTTTTGATTACACCGCGAGGAATCTGACTGCGAACCGTCGCGCCGTAGAGCATTCCCGGCATGGTCATGTCGTCGATGTAGCGCGCCGCGCCCGTCACTTTGTCGCGGCCTTCCTTGCGTGGCACCGACTTGCCGATGATGTGCTCTTGCGTCATGCGTTAACCATATGGATGACAAACTTCGGTTTAGCAACGAACTTCCCGTCCCCGTGGCTCTCTCGAAAACTGTCCATCGCCGAACACGACCTGCCCGCGCAGATACGTTGCTTTCACCAAGCCCCGCAGTTTCTTCCCCAAGTAAGGAGACACAGGATGCCGATAATACAGCCGGTCCTCGGACACGACGAACTCCGCTTCCGGTTCGAAGATCACGAAGTCGGCATCATATCCTTCCTTAATTCGGCCCTTGTGAGCGCTGCATCCGGCGAGTCGAGCCGGTGCTTCCGCCATCCAGCGCGTGAGATCCGTCAATGTGAATCCGCGCTGCCGGGCCTCGGTCCACATCAAAGGAAGCGCCAGCGAAAGACTCGCTATTCCTCCCCACGCAGTTTTGAAGCTTCCTTCTTCGAGCCGCTTCATTGCCGGCGGACAAGGCGAGTGATCGGTCGCGACCAGGTCGATGACTCCGTCTTTTAGACCCTGCCACAACCGTTCCCGGTTTTGGCGAGAGCGAATCGGCGGAGCGCACTTACACAATGTGGCCCCGTCCGGAATTTCTTCGGCGCAGAAATGCAAATAGTGTGGACAAGTTTCAACACTGACCGGAAGCCCCTCCGCCCGCGCCGTGCACAATTCCGCAAGCGCCGAGCTTGCCGAAAGATGAACAATGTGCAGGCGGAACTTGTACTCGCGGCAGAGCGATAGCAGTAACCGGATCGCCGCGAGTTCGGCTTCCTCCGGCCGCGATTGCAGATAGGTCGAGTAGCGGTGCCAATCCGCATCTTCATCATTACTTTGCAGACGCCGCGTGGCCTCATCGATTGGGCCAGGAAGTTCGGCATGGACCAGCAGCGGCAGGCGGGTCCGAGCCACCTCCGACAACGCGGCGCGAAGCTCGGCCTCGGTGACCATGGTGAACCCGTCGATTCCGGGATGGATCAGAAAGCATTTGAATCCGGGCACGCCCGCGGCCGCAAGCGCTTCAATCTCCGACCGATTGTCGCTGACCACGCCTCCCCACGCCAGCCAATCGACCCAGCATCGTCCCGCGGCCGCCTGGCGCTTGGCAGCAAGCGCGGCGACCGTAGCGGTGGGCGGCAGACAGTTGAGCGGCATGTCTACCAGCGTCGTGTAGCCGCCAGCCGCCGCCGCTCGCGTAGCCGTCTCAAATCCTTCCCACTCGTCTCGTCCCGGATCGTTGATGTGGAGATGAGAATCGACAAGTCCCGGGAGAATGATGGCATCGCCGAAGTCTTGCACCTCGGCGACAGCGGGTAGCTGATCGGCGGGCACGATGCTGCTAATCTTTCCATCGCGGACGCCATCGCGGACCTCATCGCGCACTATGATCGCTGCCCGACGAATTCCTTCCGGCGTCGCGACACGACGCGAAACAAATGCGTGCCCGTCCATGCCCGAGCCTATCGTGCCGGCCCGCCTTTTTCAACTTTTCCCGATTGTCAGACCGAGGATTAGAAAAACTTTGAGTATTTCCGCACCCCGCTTATACTTACTCTCTCAACCTCGGCTGCGAAAGAGTCCATGACGACCGATTTGCGCGCAGATGCACGGGTGGCTGGGGTCAGCACGCCCTTGACGATTACGCAATGACGGATGACGGAACCAACCCACATGGACAAAGCTTTCATGGCCCGCGCCATTCAACTCTCGCTCGAGAATGTACGCTCCGGACGCGGCGGCCCGTTCGGCGCCGTCGTGGTGAAAGATGGCAAAGGCGTAGCGGAAGCTGCAAATCAAGTCACGGCGACGAACGATCCTACGGCGCACGCTGAAGTGCTAGCCATCCGGCAAGCCTGCCAGAAACTTGGATTCTTCGAACTTAAGGGCTGCAATCTTTACACTTCCTGCGAACCCTGCCCTATGTGCCTCGGCGCGATCTATTGGGCCCGTATCGACAAAGTTTACTTTGGCAATCTCGCGGCAGACGCCGCGAAAATCGGCTTTGATGATTCCGCGATCTATGCAGAGATCAAACAGCCGCACGCCGAGCGCGAGATTCCCATGATTCAGATGATGCGCGAGGAAGCACTCGAGGCATTTCGAGCGTGGGAGCAACATCCAGGCAAGATCCGTTACTGAAACCAGTATTAGAAGCAAGCAGTGCCGCACCTTCCGGGCGCTGTCGGAAACACTTCCACTCAAGGAAGACAATTGATCGATCGCTACTTCAAACTCGCCGAGAACCACACCACCGTTAAACAGGAAATGCTGGGCGGCCTTACGACATTTGTAACCATGGCCTACATTATCGTCGTGAACCCGCAGCTCCTCGCGCAAGCGGGAATGCCGCCCGAAGGCGTTCTATTTGCGACGTGTATTTCAGCCGCAGCAGCCACGCTGGTGATGGGCCTCTACGCCAACTACCCCATCGCTCTTGCGCCTGGGATGTCGCTGAACGCCTACTTTACTTATGTGGTCTGCATCGGCATGCATGTTCCGTGGCAGACAGCGCTAGCGGTGGTTTTTATTTCAGGCTGCGTCTTTCTGTTGTTGACCGTGTCGCGCGTGCGCGAACAAATTGTCAACGGTATGCCCGACTGCCTTAAGCACTCCACCGCTACGGGTATCGGAATGTTTATTGCCTTCATCGGGCTGCGCAACGCGAAACTCGTGGTCGCGAACCCTGCTACCTTCGTCGGCCTGGGCCGCTTCTCCGATAAGGAGGTGCAAACGGCTTGCTTCGGACTGGCCTTGACTCTCACCCTGATGGCGAGGAAAGTCAACGGTGGAATTCTGATCGGAATCTTCGGTACTACGCTGTTGGGAATTCTGCGCGGCCTTTCTCATTGGCCCATCGCGATTTTTTCTTTTCCGCACCCTTCCTCTACATTTCTGAAGCTCGACTTTCGAGGGGCCATCCATCTTGGATTTCTCGAAATCTTGTTCGCATTCCTGTTCGTCGACCTTTTCGACAATGTGGGCACACTGGTCGGCGTGTGTGAGCAGGGCGGTTTCATCAAAGACGGCAAGATTCCCCGCGTGGGCAGGGCTCTGGTGGCCGATGCCGTGGGCACACTATTCGGCTCCTTGACCGGCACGTCCACCGTTACCAGCTATATCGAAAGCGTGGCCGGCGTCGCGGCGGGAGCGCGTACCGGCCTCAGCAATGTTGCCGTCGCCGGTCTCTTCCTGATGGCCACTTTCTGCGCGCCTCTGGCCACCGCGATTCCTGCTTATGCAACAGCGCCCGCGCTGATCCTGGTGGGCGCGCTCATGACGCAATCCATTTCGCACATCAAATGGAGCGAGTTCAGCGAGGCGGTTCCGTCCTTTATCACCATGCTCGCCACTCCCTTGACCTTTAGCATCGCCACCGGTCTTAGCTTGGGGCTGATCTCCTATACAGTGGTCAAAATCGCTATTGGGAAATTTCGTGAAGTTACCGCGCTGATCTGGATCCTCACGGCTCTTTTTATTCTGCGTTATATCTATCTCGCTGTCGCTTAGAAGCAGACAGAGCAGCAGAATACTTCCAAATCAACGGATTCGTAGAGACGCGGCTCCCGCAGCCTCCAGGAAATCACAAACTCGCGAATCATCGTGGAAGAGCGGCCCTTCAGGGCCGCGTCACTGCACCTTCCCGTCCGTGTCCATCAGGCGGAACTCGCCGAGATTCACCTCGCGTACACCAGCTTCGATCTTCGCCCGATCGCCCACTACGATCCAGATCAGGTTGTCCGGAAGCACCACTTCTTTTGCGGCCTGGTTTACGTCACTCGTCTTAAGCGCGCGAACTTTGCCGGCGTATGTGTCGTAGTAATCGTCGGGGAGTCCGAATTGCACCAGGTCCACAATTGACTGTCCCAGCGCGTCCAGCGTCTCGCGCGACCCCGGAAGTTTCAGCGTTTCGTTCGCCTGAACCTTAGCCAGCTCGTCGTTGCCGATGGGATTGTCGCCTACGATTCCGCGGAACTCCTTGTTCATCTCCACCAGCGATTCCTTGGTCTTGTCGGTCTGTACGGGCGCGACCGCGTAGAACGGGCGCTGCGCCCGCGCATCCCGAATACGGGTCCCCGCCCCGTACGACCAGTGCTTGTCTTCCCGCAGATTCATATTTAGCCGTGCGCCAAAGGTACCGCCCAGACTGTCGTTCATCGCCTCAATCGCGATTTCCTGTGGATTCGCGCGAGGCGGCGCCACCACTCCCGCTATGATCACCGATTGCAGCGCCCCAGGTTTGTCGATCAAGTACACGGCGGACCTAGCCGCAACCGCAACGGTCTTGACGTTCTTGGCCGGCGTGCTTCCGCTCTTCCATCCCGCAAAAAGCGCCTCCAGCTTCGGAGTAACGTCCTTCAGCGTCGTGTCGCCCACCACGATCAGCGTCGAGTTGTTGGGCCTGAGCCAGGTATCGTGGAACTTCACGAGATCCTCTCTCGTTAGTTTCGCCACGCTCTGCTTTGTCCCGGAGCCCGTCAGTGGATTCCCATACGGATGTCCCGCCCCGTACAAAAGCCCAGGCAATACTCGCAACGCCAGCGTCGCGGGAGTGTTTTGTTCGCGCTCGATTCCCGCGATCACCAGTTTCTGCTCGCGCTTCACTTCAGCTTCCGGATACGACGGATGCAAAATCACGTCGGCAAATAGGTCGAGCGACGGGTCGAGCTTCGAGGTCAGCGCCGACAGAGAAACGAACGATAGATCGAGGTTCGAATATCCGCGTAACGTCGCTCCCAGTAATTCCACTTCGTCGCTGATCTGCAGCGCATTGCGCGTGCGCGTCCCGTCAGTCAGCACCTGCATCGCCAGGTTCGCAGTTCCCGGCGTCGTCAATGCGTCGGACGCGAATCCGGCGTCGCTGGCCAGCGTGAAATTCACCAGCGGAACTTCGTGACGCTCCGCCAGAATTACTTTCAATCCATTCGACAGCGTGGCCCGCTGCAGGTTCGGTAATTTCAACTCGGGTGGCGTGCCTGTATCCGGCGCTTTGCTGCGATCCGCTCCTGTCGATGCGGGTTTGTAGTCGGGGAAAGGATCCACCTCGAGAATGTACACGCCGTCCGAAAGCCACTGCTGAGCGGCCGCTCTCAAATCCTCCGCCGTCGCATCTTGGACGCGTTTGAGCGAGATCTTGTAAGCGTCCGGACTCCCTCGAAACACCTGGCTCTGTGCCAGCCGGTCCGATTTTCCTCCGAATCCTCCGATCCGCTCGATCCCGCGGATGAATTCCGCCTCGTACTGCGCCTTCACCCGCTGCATCTCCTCGGCCGTCGGTCCATTTTTCAGAAAGCGCGCCAGTTCCTCATCCAGTTCCTTCTCCACCTGCGCAATACTCTGCCCCGGCCGTGCCGTTGCCTGTACGTAGAACTGGCCGCCAATTTCACGCAAATTGGCGGAGGCCACAGCATCGGTCGCGATCTGGTCCTCATACACCAGACGCTTGTAGAATCGCGACGATTTTCCGCTACTCAAACAATCGCTCACCAGATCGAGATAGTCCGCGTCTGCGCTGCCATATTCCGGAATGTTCCACACTTTGTAGATACGCGCCTGCGGCACGCGGTCCTGCACCACCTGCCGATGCGTGCCGGTCATCTTCGCAATCCACACTTGTTGGTGCGCCACTGGCGGCCCCGATGGAATGTCCCCGTAATACTTCGTGACTTTCTCTCGCGCCGTCTTAACGTCGATGTCGCCCGCTAACACCAGCACCACATTCGACGGCCCGTAGTACGTCTTGAACCACTCCTGCACGTCTTTCATCGACGCCGCATCCAGGTCCGCCATGTCTCCGATCGTCGTCCAGGAATACGGATGCCCCGCGGGATAAGTATTTTGTGTGAGCAGTTGTCGGGTCACCCCGTAAGGCTGATTCTCGCCCTGGCGTTTCTCGTTCTGCACCACGCCCCGTTGCAAGTCGAGTGTCTTCTGATCCAGTGACCCCAGCAGGTGCCCCATGCGATCTGATTCCATCCACAACGTGAAATCCACCGCTGAAGTGGGAACATTCTGGAAATAATTTGTCCGATCCGGATTGGTGGTGCCGTTCAAATCCGTCGCGCCAATTCTTTCCATGGCGTCGATGTACCGCCCCGAAGCATGCTCGCTGCCGCCGAACATCAAATGTTCGAACAGATGTGCGAACCCGGTCTTCCCCGGCTTTTCATTCTTCGACCCCACGTGGTACCAGGTATTGATCGCCACGATCGGGGCCTTGTGGTCCTCGTGTACGATCACGGTCAAGCCGTTGTCGAGCACAAATCGCTCATACGGAATATCAATCTCTTTTGTCTTCGTCTGTGCTGAGGTCTGTGCCGAGCCGCTCGTCACTACTGCGAGCACCAGAAGCAAAACTACAAATTCCATCCGCATTCTTAAAACCTCCGAGCCCCAGTTCTCTAGAGCGCGTTCATCAGTGTTTTGTTTGAAGGGGCGCGCCTTCAGCCGCGCCGTTTCGAGCCGCTTAAAATCGGGGGCTTCTTCCTCCCCACGAATCTCTGTCCAAGCTCTTTGGACTTCGGAAACGCAAAGTAGTTTACACCCTGAGTTTACACACGACGGATTCCAGACCCGGAGGGGCGAACCAGCTTAGCCCGCCGCTGCAGCGCTGGGGAAACTAGACAAATGTTGCAAGTCCCGAAGAGACGACCCATGCGTGCACTCCATAGAGTCTTTCTGAAGACTCCCGCGAACAAACCACCAGAGCTCCCGCGTCGTCTCAGCCTCCGGATCAACCCTCCGCGATGTTATCCTAACCAAGATCACGCCGCAGGGGCTTTATCCCTTCATGTCCAATTCAATGACCTCCGATTCAAGCTCGCCCGACCCAAACGCATCCAACCCGGCCCCTTCGGAATCGACCTCGCCCGCCGAGCCCGTCGAATCATTCAAAAACATTTTTTCCGAGTACGAGAAGAGCCGTTCCCACAAGAAGGAAGCAGGCACCCAGGGCCGCGAAGGAACGGTGATTGCCGTGACCGCCGATTCCATCATTCTCGATATCGGTTTCAAGACGGAAGGCGTTCTGCCGCTCTCGGCATTTCCCGCCGACAAGGCCCCGAAGCCCGGCGACAAAGTCCAAGTCACCATCAAAGGGCGCGATCCGGAAGGCTACTACGAACTGACCCGCGGCAAGGTCGAGCGCCCAACCGACTGGTCCTCTCTGGAAAAAGCCTTCGCCGAGAAGTCGACCATCATCGGTACCGTGACCGGCGTGGTCAAAGGCGGCTTGAGCGTGGATATCGGAGTGCGGGCCTTCATGCCCGCGTCGCGCAGCGGCACCCACGACGCCTCAGAACTCGAGAAGCTGGTCGAGCAGGAAATCCGCTGCCGCATCATTAAGCTCGACGTGGAAGATGAAGACGTGGTGGTCGATCGCCGCGCCATTGCGGAAGACGAAGAACGCGCCGGCAAGCAGCGCCGTTTCTCGGAACTCAAGGAAGGCGATACCGTGCAGGGCGAGGTGCGCAGCCTCACCGATTACGGCGCCTTCGTCGATATCGGAGGCGCGGACGCGCTGCTTCACGTCGGCGAAATTTCCTGGCATCGTGTGAACAAGCCATCTGACGTGCTTTCCACCGGTCAGCGGATCGAAGCCAGGATCATCAAGATCGATTCGGACAAGCGTCGCATCGCGATCAGCATGAAGCAGCTTCAGCCGCATCCGTGGGATGCCGTCGCCGAAAAATATAAAGCAGGCGAGCGGGTAAGAGGTACGGTTACCCGGCTGATGGATTTCGGCGCATTTGTCGAAATCGAGCCTGGCATTGAAGGTCTGATACATATTTCCGAAATGTCATGGGCCAAGCGCGTGCGGACTCCGAGCGACGTAGTCAAGCCGGGCGAGACCGTCGAAGCCGTGATCCTCGGAGTGAATCCGGCAGAACGCCGCATCTCTCTCGGACTGAAGCAGGCGCTGGGTGACCCGTGGGCGGGGGCGGCACAAAAATTTGCGCCAGGCACGGTGATCGAGGGGCCGGTGACGAGCCTCACGAAATTCGGTGCCTTCGTGCAACTGACCGAGGGCGTCGAGGGCATGATTCACGTCAGCGAAATCAGCGCGGAAAAGCGTATCAATCACCCGCAAGAAGTGCTGAGGACGGGGCAAGTGGTCAAGGCCCAGGTGCTGGCGCTCGACACCGAAAAGCGGCTCATACGCCTGAGCATGAAACACCTGGTGCCAACCGGTTTGGATGAATACCTCGCCGAACACAAAGAAGGCGACATCGTCACGGGACGCATGATAGAAGTTTCCGAAGGACGCGCCCGCGTGGAGCTTGGCGAAGGCGTCGTGGCGACATGCCGGATCCCCGAGGAGCGTCATGCACAGCCGGACAAGCGCGCGGATTCGATGTCATCTTCATATTCATCAAAGCCCGATCTGTCGTCGCTGGGTTCCATGCTTCAGGCACGTTGGAAAAGCGGCGCTCCCGCCGCCGAGGCGAAGCCGGAAGCCTTGCGAGCAGGGCAGATCCACAAGTTTCGGATCGTAAAGCTCGAACCGACCACAAAGAAAATTGACTTGGAGTTGGAGTAGCCGTCGACAGTAACCCTGGGCTTGCGCCAGAGTGAACAACCCTCCATAAAATTGTCATCCTGAGCGAAGCGAAGGACCTGCTGTTCGCCGCAACCTGCAGACCGCACACTTCGCCCGGACCACGATTTTATGGGGATTCAATGCTAGAGATCGAGTTACTAACCACTAACTCCCCGAGTTAGCCATCATAAGCGCGAACAGCGCGGGCAGATAAATGATCGTAGCCTGCAGCAAGCGGCGGGCCGACGGTTTCGACGCCGCCGCCGTCGCGGGCAGTTGAGGATACGCCATTCCCATCGACACACGGAACAGTGCCGCGCCCATCAGGATGGCGCCAACCAGATAGACGCGTCCCGCCATTCCCATCGCAACCGGCAGAACACTCACCGGAATCAATGCTCCGGAATAGGCCAGAATTCGCCACACCGTTGATTTCCCATCGGAATCCACCACCGGCAACATGCGAATTTCGCCCTGCGCATAGTCTTCGCGATAGAGCCATGCGATCGAGAGAAAATGCGGAAACTGCCAGACGAACATAATGGCAAAAAGAATCAGAGTCTCGACTTCCAGTTTTCCGCGCGCCGCCGTCCAACCCAGCACTACCGGCATCGCTCCCGGAAACGCGCCCACAAATGTGCACACTGGAGATACTTTCTTCAATGGAGTGTATGCCGCCAGATACACCAATGAGGTCAAGAATACCAAGAACCCAGTTAGTAAGTTGGCATAGATCGCAAGATATATCGAACCACCCAGAGTCAGCGCCAATCCAAGCGTGGCCGCGTGGGCGCGGGTCATGCGTCCCGAAGGCAAGGGCCGCATCGCAGTGCGCCGCATCCTGGCATCCACGCTCGATTCGAGCACTTCGTTCAGCGCCGCCGTTCCGCTCGAAACCAGCGCTATCCCAAACAGAGCATGGAACAACCCCGGTGACCACGACGAAACGCCCAAGCGGCGCGCGCCGAAGAAGTAGCCGCACCACGCCGTAAGGACAATCAGAGTCGTAATTCGCGCCTTGGTCAGTTCGGCGTAATCGCGCAGCAGAGAAGCAAATTTGTGCAACATGGCTCCCACACTCGCCCGTTTGTCCCTTCCGCCCCCATCCGGCGGTTTAGATCAAACCGGCAGTCACTCAACCAATCCCCACGGAACACACCAACCCCAAAAGACAGCATTGGTATCGCGCAATCTGTTCAATGTCAAGCCAAAATTTAGGCGACCCCGCATCTTGCCCTGAGAGGTTCGCACCAAAACCGAGGTTTGACAACCAACGATGTTGACAACCAGCGACGACAACTAGTGAACGCCAGCAGGACTGGAACCATTGCCTGCAGGACTGGAAATATTGAAGGTCTCGGGTGGATCAAAATAACACCGATGCCATAGCGCCGCGTCCGTAAGCTTGCCCGCCTTCCATTGCTGCACCGTGGGCAGCGTTATGGCGATCATGCCGCCATCTACGGAATCGAAAATCAGCACTACTCCGGCGAGCTCCTGCGATTTCGCCGCCAGCTCCGCGTAGTTCCTGTCTAGCAAAGACTTGGCGTATTCCAGCTTTGCTGAAGCGCCGCTGTTCTTTTCGTCTTCCTGAACCTTTTGCACCGAAACGATTTTCACATTCTTGCCCCGCAGTGGCTCCCAATCCCCCGGGAAAGGTGCAGTCTCCTCGCGTTTTACCAGAAACAGATCGGCCGCAACCGCTGTGCCCTTTGCGCCAACCAGCGGAACGTCCGAAAAACCCTCTGGCATCTCCAGGCTCGTGCGCCAGATCCATCCCCGCGACAGTCCCGAAATCCGCACGTGAACCCAGTCCGCATTGAAATCCAACATCTCAAACTCATCGTGCGCCGTCGCCAGAAACAAAGTCTGCGCATTCAAACTCGGAGACGCGACTACCGGCGTTCCGGTTTTCTTGATCGCGACCAGATTCTTCGGATGCGCCTGATTCTTGAGCACCTCCTCCAAACTCGCCGCCTCCGCCTGCAAATTGGCGCTGGCCTGATCGGCCGCTTTGCTCTGAGAATTCTTCGTCTCCGCCAGCTGCTGACCCGACAAGCCCGGTTTCAGTGATGACGATAAAGTGTGCCCGGTGTCCGCCGACTGGGGCATCGGCGCCGAAATGATAGGTTCCGCGTCGCCCGGATTCGCAACTCCCTTTTCCCCGGCTGCTGACTGCTTGGCCACTGCTGTCGAAGGTGGTGCGGGCGCCGGAATGCTTGCGCTTGAACTTCCGCTGGAACTGACGCCCGAATTTGTCGCACCAGAGCCGCTCGCAAGCAGATCGGTCAGCTGGTCCAGGAGGTCGGACTCGAGCCGGCCATTCGAGGTCAGCAGTTGATATCCCGAATGAGAGGGATTTGAATCCGTATACCAGGCCGTCAGCTTTGTGTTCACCCGCACCACCACTGCGCCCGCCGCAGTCGCACTCACCTGCACGGCAGATTGGTAATAAGCCCGCTGGTACTGGTCCAAAGGATGATTTCCCGGCACTGCGAATCCGTCCAGCACCGGCAGCCGTCCACGCATCGAGGGTTGCAACTCCTTCAGCGCTTTCTCCACCGCGCTTTTCGACTGGCGGTAGGTGCGCTCGTTCGACCCGGCTTGCGGACTCGCTTGCGCCCTTCCGTTCTGCGACGCAGCCCCTAGAAGCACGACCCCGAGAAACGCGGACAACGCAGCCCGGAGGAATCGCCGGGCGCATGGCAAAGTAGAGAATCGCAAAGTACAGAACGGCCAACTAACCAACGGCGAACTAAGGACGGGCGAACTAACGACAGGCCAACTCCGCCCCGTCATGGCGCCTGCTCCAGTTGGTCGCGTCGAATCCATCCGTGCTGCCCGTCGTGGGTTTCGACTCCGTACCAGTAAGGTGTTGCAATCTGAATCAGGACTTCGTCCCCAGGCTCCAGAGATTTCAGTTTGCTCGCGGTGTGGAACGGAGCGGACTGCAGCGGAGCCCCTGGCTTCTTGACCACACGTTCCACCTGACGGCGCAGATTAGCGACGTGTTGCTCCAGCGATTCAGCAGGCTGCTCCTGCGCCGCCTGGTCGCTCGTGCTCTCGCCATCCGTGTTTTCGATGGACGTCTCCGATGGCGGAGTGCTCAGCATAACCGTGTCACTGCCCATGCCGAAGTTTTCCTTCGCCAGGCGCTCCCGTTTCACTTCTAAAGCCTCGGCGGTTTCCTTTTTCACCAGCTCGACCGCATCCAGGTGGTCCTGGATGTTCTTGTACTCGCTGCTTTCCACCGAGCCATTCGATAGGTGGACGGTGTGCCGTATATCCTCCACAAACAGAGCGTCAATGCGCAGAACGGTATTTGCGACGCCCTGCGGCTGCACCACATAGCGTACGGCCAGCGTCCCAAGATCGCCGCCGTCTTTGAAGTTTCGCGGATCGAGCGCGTGCATCCGCAGCTTGTAGAAAACCTTTCCGCCCTCCGTCCACGCCGGAAAAACCGGCGTCGACGTGGCCGCGACCGCTCCCATGACGTACTGGTCCTTGTCGTATTCCTTGGTTCCCCGGATAATCGTATTCCCCGCCACCTCTTCCACCACCCTCGCCACCTCGTGCTCCGGTAGCGGAATATTGACGATCAGGGCCTCGCCATACGAAAGAACATTTTTTTCGCGGCCATGTGAAGGGTTTGCCGCCGCAATGAGAATCAGAATGAGAATGAGAATGAGAACGAATAGAGGAAATGCTGCCGTTACTCTGAGATTGAGATAAAGTTCAGTTCCATGACACGCAACCCAACCATTCAGGCCCTTACCGCGAGAACTCTTCTCCCACATCACGACCGGCTCCGGTGCTCCTGTTGCAAGAGTCTCTTACGCTGGCATGATCGCTGTCAACTCCGCCACTTGCCCCTGCCAGCGCCATCTCGAAGTTGGGGTGAGATGTAAACAATTTGTAAAAACAAGTTGACAACCCCCCCTCCACTTGGATAGTATCCGGCGGCTGTGGGGTGGTAGGACCACTTAACCGCAAACTTTTGGGTCGTGCGCTGCAGCAATTAAGCATTTGTGTCTGCTGTGTCTGCGCTTAATCGCTGCCCGCGTGCTTTTGTTTGCGTGTTTTGGGAAATTGCAAAAATTTGTCACCTTCGTCTGAGGAGTGCAGCATGCGTATGTGGGCGCAGTCTCATCTCTGTCAGAAGCTGCCGCGGGCAAGTTCCGTCCTCGCCGCTGCTTTCGCGTTAATCTTTTTGCTCTTGGGCGCCAGCCAGTCGGCCAGCGCGTTGCCGGCCTTTGCCAGGAAGTATGGGCTTCGGTGCTCGGCCTGCCACGAGTCGTGGCCCGCATTGAACAACTTCGGTCTCAAGTTCAAGGACAACGGCTATCAGTTGATGAACGATCGGGATGCTCCCATCTGGCAGAATCCCGGCTACTGGCCCGTGACTTTCCGTATCACTCCGATTTGGCACCGGGTGAGCAGCCTTAACCAGGTAGACGTCTACAATCCTGCGACCGGAGCGATTACCGGTTCGACGGCCTATCGCATCACGTCGACCGGCTTCGACCTGAGCGGCCTCGACTTCCACACCGGTGGAACTCTGGAGAAGAACTTCTCGTTCTATGTGCTCCCATCGTCGGACCCAACGGCATCGTTTCATTTTGAAACTGCCATGGCGCGTATCGATAACATCGCGAACAGTTCCTGGCTCAACATCAAGGTGGGTAAGTTCGAACTCAACAACCTGCTTTCTGAAAAGCGTATCCTGACGCTGACCGGTAACGGCGGCATCTATCAGACCTATCACTTCAGCCCCGTGAATGATGGGAACATCTTCGGGCAAATGGGAGACAATCAGTTCGGCATGGAGTACTTGGGACACTCGCTGGACGACCGGACGCGTGTTTCCGCCTCCCTGCTCAGTACGAACGATGGGAACCCGGGCTTGGTTACCGGAGCCAACTCGTATAGCGGATTCTTTACCTTCGACCAAGGTGTCGATTTTGGCAAGCTGGGCGTGAGCCGTTTCGGGATGTACGCCTTTGTAGGAGAGGCGGCAACCTACTATCTGACTTCCGGCGGTGTGCCCATCCCGGGTTCGGGAATCGGCAATAAGGGATTCAGTCGTGTGGGCTTCACCGGACAGTTCTACTTTGGCCCTCACTTTGACGTAAACCTAGTCACTCAGCACGGCGAGGATAACGCGTGGTTTGGGCAGGGTTATGGAAACGCAGTCAATCCAAGCAATGGATCTCAAGGCCCTCCCCTGCCTAACAACACCCCGGGAACTGTTCTTCCGGCGGGATCGCGAGCGCCCACATGGAACGGCTACACCGTCGAAGCTCGCTACGTATACAGTCCGCAGCTGATTTTGCTCGGCCGGTTTGAGGCGGAACGGATGTCGACACAAGCGACCCCCGGGACCCCGACCAACCTGGGAAACGTCACCAACTATGTAATCGGCTACCGATACAACCCGTTCATGACCAGCCGCGCAGGCTTTGCGTATCACGGCGAATTCAACTTGTTCCACCAGGATGGTACCGGGCCTATTAACGCGCTCGGCAACACCACCAGCATAAACACCAGTGAATTGCTGTTCGGACTCGACTTCGACTTCTAAAGAGGGGGATGACTGTGAATACTAACTTACTCAAGTGGTCGCTGTTGTTGAGCGTGGTTGTCGCTCTCTGTTTGTCCACTGCCGCGTACGCGCAACTCACTACGTATCAACTGCACGACTGGTTGAATACGCCGGCTGCGTCCAGTCACGTTGGCAATCTGACCGGCGATGCCCACGCCGCCGCATTGCCGTACCGCCGGTTCTGCGTCGGCTGTCACGGTGAACTGGGAGATGGTAACGGCGAGAATGCGGTGTGGTTCGTTACCCCTATGTACGTTCAGCCGCGCAATTTCCAGTTGGCGATTTTCAAGTGCCGCTCCACTCCCACCGGGACTCTGCCCACGGATCAGGATTTGTATGACACCATCGGCCGTGGATTGGATCGCTCCAACATGCCGTCGTGGAATCCATTGAGCAGGCAGGACCGGGCCGACCTGGTTGCTTGGATCAAACACTACTCGCCGCGCTGGCAGACTGAGAAAGCTGGAACGCCCATCCAGATCCCTCCCGAGCCGGAAATCACGCCAGAGCGGGTCAAGGCCGGGCAAGCAGTGTTCGCCAAGATGCAGTGCTACAAGTGCCACGGCGTGCAAGGTATGGCCAATGGCCCCTCGGCCTCCACGCTTACCGACGATCTCAGTCAGCCCATTTCGGCCTTCAACTTCACCGACGGTTCCAGACCGAAGTGCGGAAGCACCGACACGGATCTATACCGGATCTTTATGACCGGCTTGGACGGCACGCCGATGCCATCGTTCGCAGACAACATTAAACCGGAGGAGGCGTGGGACTTGGTGTTTTATCTGCGCACCCTGCAACCCCACAACGCCTTCAACGCCAAAGAGCGGGAGATCGCCCACCAACTGGGGTTGAAACCGGTGAATCCAAATGCACCAGCACAGTGATTGGGAGGGTAACCCTTCCGAGCTTAGGAGAAAAGCCATGAAGCATAAGTTCAACCGTGGGCTGGCCGCGATTCTAGCCACTCTGGTGTTGGTCGGTGTCTTAACGCGAGTGACGAACCAGAGGGCGAGTGCGGCTGGTGAAGGCAAAATCACCGGCACCGTCAAATTCGACGGCACGCCCCCGCACATGCGCGGTATCGACATGTCAAAGGATCCCTACTGCTCCAAGGCGCATGCAAACGACCCGGCGCTAATGCAGACGGTCGTCGTCGGCAAGAGTGGGGGATTGGAGAATGTTGTCCTCTACATCTCTGAAGGTTTGAGTGCCGACGCGGCCAACGCGAAATCCACTCAGGTTCCTGTGTTCGACCAGAAGAACTGCATGTACACGCCCCACGTGCTGGCAATGGACGCAACCCAGGATTTCAAAGTCATCACCAGCGATCAGACCGCCCACAACATTCACCCGGAACCTAACCCGATGACAGGCAATATTCCGTGGAACCGCTCGCAACCGCCAGGCGCTCCGCCCATCGTTCAAAGTTGGAAAGCTCCGGAAATGATCCACGTCAAGTGCAATATCCATCCCTGGATGAGTGGATATTTCGCGGTGGTAAAGGGTCCGTACGCTACCACCGACGAGAATGGTTCCTACACCATCGAGAATGTGCCGCCGGGGAATTACACGGTGACCGCGTGGCAGGAAACTTTGCCTGCTCAG
Source organism: uncultured Acidobacteriaceae bacterium (assembly GCA_963730845.1). GTDB lineage: Bacteria > Acidobacteriota > Terriglobia > Terriglobales > Acidobacteriaceae > Acidiflorens. Next base: position 54,051 of record CAVSTM010000020.1, read on the forward strand.
ACCCAGAAGGTGACGGTTGCGGCGGGCAAGCCGGCAACGGCTGACTTTACTTTTAAGGGGAAGTGAGTAGTTCTCGGATAAAGAATCAATCTGGGAGCTTCCCCATCCGCTTGTTTCCGACTCTCTGCAGGGACCGGTCGGGAGCCGGAGATCTTCATAGTTCAGGGCAAGATATTTCAGGGCAAGATGAACAAATCTTCATGAACCGGTCAGATAACGTTCAGGTTGTTCAGTTACGATACGCAGACCGCACTCGTTAGTCGGCATCAAAACGGCTGGTTTTGAGGAATGCGACGGGCCGGATCTGGAAGCCGGCGGGAAGCGAGGCACCATGGCGAAATTCTTTGCGATCACCATCATCGTAATCGCGATCCTTTCCGCGATTCCCATCCTGCTACATACCTGGGAGGCGCCCGAGGACATCTCGACGCATGGCGCTCTGATTGACGAACAGATGTCAGAGACGATGGCCGAGGCTGGAATCTCCTTTCTCGCCGCACAGTTCGTTTTGGCGTTTTTCATCTGGAAGTTTTCCAACCCTGGCCCCGATGCAAAAATCAAGAAATTCCCCGGCGGCGCCAAGGGTTTAGTGATTGCTGCCTTTCTCGTGGTAGGCCTCGAAGTTTTGGCCCTTGGAATCTTCGGGGTGAAGGCATGGGCCAATGTCTACCTCACACCGCCATCGCCCAGCGCCATGCCGATCCAGGTCCAAGCCGGGCAGTTCGCTTTCTATTTCCGCTACCCCGGTCCGGATGGAACGTTCGGCCCACTTCACCCGGAACTCATTAACGAGAGCACCCAGAATTTCTTTGGTCTCGACCTCGATCATGATCAGGATTCCAAAGATGACATCGTGACCGCCGAGATGGCGATTCCGGTCAACAAGGAAATCCATCTGCTCATGCATTCGAAAGACCTCGGACACTCTTTCTATGTGCGGGAGTTGCGCGTGCAGCAGGATTTTGTTCCCGGCTTGGATGTTTCTGTGCACTTCACCGCCACCAAGGTCGGCAAATACGAAATTGTTTGCACCCAGCTTTGTGGCCTGGGACATTACAACATGAAGGCTTACCTCGAGGTGATGTCTCAGCAGGATTTCGATGACTGGCTGAAGAAGGAAGCGGCACTGCAGTAGCTTTTCCCGTCCGCGTTTCAAGCGCGAGTGGGACGACACGATTTTCTGAGGTGAGGATATGCACGACGTAGCAGCGCACGCAGCGCACCACGCTCCGACAAGTTTCATTCGGAAGCACGTCTTCAGTCTCGACCATAAGGTAATCGGCAAGCAGTATTACGGGCTAGCCCTGATCGCCGCCTATGTCGGAATGGCTCTGTCCTGGATGATGCGCATCCACTTGGCCTGGACCAACGCCGCCATCCCCGGCCTGCAATTGCTTTCGAAGAATGGTGCTCCCGGCGGAGTGATAACCCCCGAGTACTACCTGCAGTTGATGACCATGCATGGCACGATCATGGTCTTTTTCGTGCTCACGACCGCGCCTTTCGCGGCCTTCGGTAATTTCTTCCTGCCGATCCAGGTCGGCGCCGAGGATATGCCCTTCCCCCGTTTCAACATGATGTCGTTCTGGGTGACGTTCTCCGCCTTCTTGGTCCTGATAGCGTCATTCTTCGTGAGCGATGGACCGACCTTGGGAGGCTGGACTCAATACGCGCCGCTCAATGCGGTGGGTTCGATCGCGGGTCCTGGCCAAGGTACGGGTGTGGTCCTTTGGATGACTTCCATTGGGCTATTTTGCGTTGGCCAGTTGTTGGGCTCCTTGAACTTCATCACCACCACGCTCGATCTGCGCGTCAAGGGTATGAGTCTCATGCGTCTGCCGCTCAGCGCCTGGGCGTGGTTCATCACCTCGTGCATGGGCCTGACAGCATTTGCGGTGCTAATGCCCGCATGTATCCTCGCGATTCTCGATCACGTCGCCGGAACCAGCTTTTTCGTCCCGTCCGGTCTCGTCGTCAGCGACCAATTGGTGCCCCACTCTGGAGGTTCGACTCTCCTCTGGCAGCACCTGTTCTGGTTCTTTGGGCACCCGGAGGTCTACATCGCGATCGTGCCCGGCATCGGTATTGTTTCCCACATCCTGATCACGAACATGCGCCGACCCATGCTTAGCCACCGAGTGCTTATCTATTCCATGGGCGCGCTCGCCCTTCTTAGCTACATGGTCTATGGGCACCACATGTTTGTCAGCGGGATGAATCCCTTTTCCTCGCTGGTGTTCTCTTTCCCGACGCTGGTTATCACTATCCCATCCACCATCGTCGTACTGATGTGGACCTTCAGTCTGTATGGTTCCAAGTTGCGGATCAACTCGGCTTCGCTGTTTGCCCTGGGCTTTATTTCGATGTTCGTCAGCGGCGGCGTGAGCGGCTTCTTCCTGGCCCAACCGTCGATCGATATCATGCTCCATGCCACTTACTTCGTGGTGGGCCATTTCCACCTGGTGATGGGAGTCGCGGCCATGTTCGGCATCTTCGGCGGAACTTACTTCTGGTTCCCCAAGATGGTAGGACGAATGATGAACGAAACTCTCGGCAAAGTTCATTTCTGGTTCAGTTTCGTGGGCGCCTATTGCATCTTCATGCCATTCCATTACCTGGGGATGGCCGGTAATGTGCGTCGCTACTCCAGCTTCGTCGACGACTACCTGCAGCCGCTGATCCCTGTGCACCGCTTCATCACGGTAGCTGCCCTCGTCACCGGTGCGGCCCAGTTGGTTTTTCTCTACAACTTGATTCACAGCCGGTTCTATGGCGCGCCCGCACCCGATAACCCGTGGCAAGCCACTTCGCTGGAGTGGAGCACGGCGACGCCCCCGCCTTTCGACAATTTTGGCGGCAAGCATCCGGTGGTGTACCACGATCCCTATCAATACGGCGTACAGAGTTCGGTGGGTGACTACGTCATGCAGGCTTCGCCCGAGCAAGTCAAAACCGAGGACGAAGAGAAGTAACTCGCGAGACTAACTGGCGAGGGGAGTGTAGTTCGTCATGGCAACCACGGTACATGAACCACCGCAAATCGACCGGCGCCGTTCGCCCGATCAAAAACACTCGGGAAACGGCGGCTGGAGAAACTTGGTTCCGGCGGATGGCGAGCTGCGGGTGGCGCTGGACTACTCGCCCCCTCCCTCTTCGACTGGCATCTGGGTAGTGCTTTTCGCGATTACGATGATGTTTGCTGCGTTAACCAGCGCTCTCATCGTTCGCAAAGGGTCATCACTCGACTGGCAGGGCTTCACTTTGCCGTCGATCCTCTACTTTAATGCACTAATACTCATCGCCAGCAGCGTTACGCTGGAAGTCGCGCGTCGTCAGGTCGCAACTTTCATGGGCGGTCTGAAGAGTCAGGTTGAGAACCCGGCGCGCTGGCTCTACGTAACCCTGTTTCTCGGTCTGCTTTTTGTGGCCGGTCAGTATGTCGCCTGGTTACAGTTAAGGGCCGAGGGACTCTACCTGGCCACCAATCCCAGTAGCTCCTTTTTTTACTTGCTGACGGCTGTGCATGCGCTGCACGTGTTAGGCGGGTTGGGCGGCCTGATCTATGTCATTCGCAAGTTGAATAAGTCGGTGCTGCGCCGGTACCAGTTGGTTGCCACCGCGCGCTACTGGCATTTCATGGGCATTCTTTGGCTGTACCTGCTTATGCTGCTGTGGATGAAACTTTAACCGACGACAATTAGGAGGCGCTGTGAGCCAAGCGGATTTGACCATGGAAGGACACGCGGCAGGCCTTACTGCAGGACCAGTGTTTTCGATTCCTACAAAAAAGCTGGCGATGTGGCTGTTCATTATCGCCGACACCATGACGTTTGCCGCGTGCCTGGTCGCGTATGGATTCCTGCGCAATGGGACTCCGAACTGGCCCCGACCGTTTCACAACATCACCAATGTCGCGCTGATGACCTTTATTCTTCTGACCAGCAGTTTGACCATGCTGATCGGACTGCGCTCAGCGCGGGCGGGAGACAAAGCCGGAGCTTTCCGCTGGATCATGATCACCGCGGCTCTCGGTATTGTGTTCGCCCTGCTGCACATTCGTGAATGGCTGGAACTGATTGACCGGGGCATGACGCTCTTTAAGAATCCCTGGGGAACCGGTCTGTTCGGGGCGTCATTTTTCAGCATCACAGGCTTGCACCTCACCCACGTTTCGTGTGGCGTAATCGCTCTGCTAGCTGTGGGTGTGCGCTACAAGGGCGGTCGCTACAACGCCGATGACATTGAGGTTTTGGGCCTTTACTGGCACTTTGTGGATCTGGTTTGGATGTTTGTCGTACCGTTGGTCTATCTCTTGAACCTCACCCACTAGAGCAAAAAAGCTCGGGAGCCGAATACCTATGACAACAGCGGAAGAGCACAAGAGCGGCGGAATCGGGAAAGATTTGCTCGTCTATGTTTGCCTGCTCGCGCTTGCAGGCGTGCAATTCATCATTGCCTATCAGAACATCGACGCTACGCAAATGTTCACACGCATGCTGGTCGTCGCATGCGTCGAGGCCGGACTGGCAATGCTGTTTTTCATGCACCTTTGGTCAGAAAAGCGGGCCTTTCTGTGGTTTGTCGTGATCTTTACCGTTTCTGTTCTGCTGGGGATGCAATATGGCTGGACCGACAGTTTCCGGATGTTGGTTGGCTCCGCGCCATTTTCAAAATTTACATAGAGAACGGCGCGCGGAGATAACGATGTCGGGCAGAGAGTTACGAAGAAGGTTAAGAGAAAAGATGCGGGTCCAGAAGCCGTTCCTGCTTGCCGGCATCGCTCTGGTTGCGCTCGTCATGCTCGCCGCCCCGCTCCCGGCTTTCTCCCAGAGTTGCGCGCTCTGCTACACGCAGGCCGCCTCCGCCGGTGCTCGAATGATTCAGGCCCTGCGCAGTGGGATTCTGATTCTTATCGTTCCTCCCACATTCATGTCGGTTTGCATGATTTTCATTGTCTATCGCAAACGCAATCAGTTCAGACAGGACGATGACGCCCCCGAATCTGAGCGCAATTGGTAGCTGAAGCGCCGGGGCCACTCAGCGACAGTTGCCAGGCGCAGCATAGCCGGCAAACCGCGCCTTGATCCAACTGATTTGGTCTGCCACCGACGCTCCCATCACGCCGCTAGCATCGAGACTCGGATACTTCAAAAAAAGAATTCGATCCCCAAGTTTGCACATACGCGCCACAGTCTTTTCCGACATTTCCACCGGCACAGCAAGGTCCGCCTCGCCACTGATCACAAGCAGCGGACTGTGCGCCCGCCTTTCACCGGGAGTGTTTCTGCTGAAAAATTCCTTCACGAACTGATTGTTCTCCCAGCCCGGTTTGAGCATTTCGCTCGTGAACTCCGGCTCTGTTTCTCCTCCACACGTCTGCGCGACGCGCTGATACGCAGGAAGCGCCTTGTCTTGCAGTATGTCGCTCACTTGGAACTCGGGATAGCGTGCTTTGACGGTGGATGCCAGGACTAACAGAAGGCGATTGGAAGAAGGACTCTGCGCGAAGTGCTCGTAGGCCCGCTGCGCATCCGCCACGCCCGAAGTAACGACGCTGCCCAGATAGTTGGGATCGCGCACTTCGCTCTCCGCCGCCGCAACGGCGGCCAGACCTCCCTGGAAAGGTCCCACGGCGATCCACTTATCTCCTATCTGTGTCACCGCCGCTCGCGCCGCCGGAACCGAATAGATAATGTCCAGCGCATTCGACTGCATGTCCAGCACCGGCTTGCCGGAATCGGCCCCCAACCCGGAATAGTCCGTCGCTACCACGGCATAGCCGAGATTAGCGTACATCGCGAGCAGCGGCCCAGCGCCCAGACTCTTCATTAGTGAGGGTGCGCACTGGCGCGCCGCACCTCTGAACTCGTGCGCCCATGCAATCACCGGCCATCCGCTTGCCGGAGCCTTGCCATCCGGAACCAGCACCACAGCCGAGACGGCCACGTCTTCTCCTCCCGCGGTCCGGGAATGATAAAGAATCCGCACCGCAGACAACTCATACGGAAGGTTGTATTGCTCGAAAGGTTCCGAGCGTATTAGTTCTCCAGGTTTGCCCGGGGGCAGCGGATGCGGCACGTCGTAAAAGCTCGTCAGCGGAAGGGTAGGGAGTGGCCGGTATCCTTTGGCTGGCGTTCCCGTCTGGGCTTGGGCAAACGCCCGATTTCGAGGCAGCCCGACCAAAATCAGAAAAACCCCTGTGACCGTCGTCAAAAACACCAGCGCGGTGCGACTTGCGGTGCGATTTAACGACGGCGGCAAACCAAGCTTCGTCATGTTATCAGTAGGGGATAGTACCAGAGCGGGATTTCATCCAGAAACGGGAATTGTGCCGCGCCTAACGACATCCACGCCGTAGGGACGGCCTTGATATCCAACTGTAAATGATAAGATCTCTTCATGCCGACAGCATTAGTTCAGTCCCTCGTTAAACAACTTGAGCAGGAACGTGCGCGACTCGAGAATGAACTCCACCGCGTAACCGCTGCCCTAACTGCCTTCGGGAAAGTTTTCCTGCAGGGGCGCAAGAGTGGTTCGGCCTTCACTCGCAAGAAACGAACGATTTCGGCGGCAGGACTCAGAAGAATCGCCGCCGCGCAGAGAGCGCGATGGGCAAAGGTTAGGGCAGGCAAGAAAAAGAAATAAGCACGCCGATTTTCCGCCCACCAGCCGGAAAATCGGGTGCCCCGCATAGACACCGTGAGGGCTGCACTCTTAAGGCGTCAGTTCGGGATGTCTCCCACCACTCCCCCCACAAATTTCGCAAACTCCCGGACGTCCTCTTCCGTGGTGTCGAACGAGCACATCCATCGCACCACCGACTCCTCCTCGCTCCACACATAGAAGAAGTACCGCTCCTGTATCTTCTTGATTGCCGCCCGGGGAACTTGCGCGAACACGCCGTTCGCCTCCACTGGATACACAATCTTGACTCGCGGAATCTTCTTCACTTCCTCTTCCAGCAGTCGCGCCATCCGGTTCGCGTGCTCCGCATTCCGTCGCCAGAGATCGTTCGTCAGCAGCGCCTCCATCTGCACCGCCATGTAACGCATCTTCGATGCCAACTGCATCCCTTGCTTGCGCAGAAACAAAAAATCCTCGGCAAGCTCCGGGCGAAAGAACACCACCCCCTCCACCCCCATCAAACCATTTTTGGTCCCGCCGAACGAAAGCACATCCACTCCCAAATCCCGTGTCGCCTGCCGCAGGGAGAGAAATGGTCGCTGTGCCGCTACAGCGTTTGAGATCCGCGCCCCATCCATGTGCAAGAACATTTTCCGCTCGTGCGCAAACCGCGCCAGCGCCTCGATTTCCGCCGGCGTGTACACCGTCCCCATCTCCGTCGACTGCGTAATCGAAATCACTCGCGGTTGTACATGATGCTGGTCCCCAATTCCGTGATACGCCTGCGTCACCGTTTCCACCGTCAACTTCCCCCCAGGCGCCGCCAGTGGCACCAGTTTGCAGCCCGTAAACTTCTCCGGCGCGCCGCATTCATCCGTATATATATGAGACAGCTCCGGACACAGCACCGCGTGAAACGGCCGCGTTAGCGCCTGCAAACTCAATACGTTAGCCGCCGTCCCATTAAACACAAAAAAAACCGACACCTCGGCTCCAAACTGTTCCCGGAATTTTATCATCGCCGATTCCGTGTGCGGATCACTCCCATACCCCACCACATGCCCCTCGTTGGCACGTCGTATCGCCTCCAGTACTTCGGGATGCACCACCGCATTGTTGTCGCTCGCAAAGCTTCGACTCGGTTTCATAACAAGACAATTTAACAGAACCAAAAATTCTTCGGAGCTTCCTGCCATCAACATGAATCCATTAATTATTGCTAATATTGCTGCGACCGGGTTACCGCGCCAAAGATGAGATTTGGGGGGCGCAGCGGTTTACCGCTGCGATATAGCCGCCCAATTCCGCCGGCTTCAGCCGCTGAGGGCAGCCGCTGCGTCTCGATCGGGCGGATGGTTCACCAAGAGCTAAGACCAACGATATGTCTCGATTCTTCACAAAAACGGCACCTCTCATACTGTCCGCCAGCCTTCTGGCCGCACTCCTTTTCACGACCGCCTGCGGCAACAGCAAAGCAGCCAAGGCTGACGCTCCGCAAGCCATGCCGGTCAAAGTCCAAACCGCAAAGGCCCAAAAAGTCGATGACACCACCGACTATGTCGCTACCTTGAAATCCCGCGACACCGCCGTGGTCATGCCCCAGGTCGAAGGCATCGTTACGCAGATATTCGTCCACTCCGGCGAACGCGTCGCCGACGGCGCTCCCATGATGCAGATCGATCCCGCCAAGCAGCAGGCCACGGTCAACAGCCAGGAGCACGCCCGCGCCGCCCAGGACGCGCAACTCAAATGGGCGCAGCAAAATTTCGACCGCGTCAGCGGTCTTGCCAATGCCGGCGTAGTCAGTAAGCAGGATCTCGACCAGGCGCGCGCAACTCTCGACGCTGCTCGGGCGCAACTGCACTCGCTCGACGCTCAGGTCAGCGAGCAGCAGGTTCAGTTGCATTACTACCAGGTGGTCGCACCGCGCGCCGGCATCGTCGGTGATATTCCCGTCCGTGTTGGCGACCGCGTGGTCACCACCACTTCACTCACCACCGTCGACCGTCCCGGCAGCCTCGAAGCTTACATCTATGTGCCCATCGAGAAATCCGCCCAGCTGAAGCTCAATCTCCCTGTCAAGATCGTTGACGGTTCAGGGAATTCGCTGGCCGCCAGCCGCATCACGTTTATTTCCCCGCAGGTGGACACGACGACTCAAACCGTGCTCGCCAAAGCGACCATCGCAAACGCGAATGACAGCCTGCGCAACGCCCAGTTCATTCGCGCCCGCGTAGTCTGGGGCAGCCAGGAGAAACCAGTGGTTCCGGTCATAGCCGTATCGCGAATCGGCGGCGTCTACTTCGCTTTTGTCGCTGAGCCTGACCAGAAAGGTGGATACGTTGTCCACCAAAAGCCGCTCCAGATCGGCCAAATCGTAGGCAACGACTATGTAGTCCTCGACGGCGTAAAACCGGGAGACAAGGTAGTCGTCTCCGGCACCCAGTTTCTAATCGATGGCATACCCGTAGTCCCGCAAGAAAGCAGCAGCAGTTAAAAGCCCAGATCCAAAGAAACGTTCTCAAAACCAGCTCAGACAAATGCCGAGCAGCAAGTGCTCGAGACTGAGAACTGAGAACTGAGAACTGAGAACTTTTTTCAATGGTCGACTTCTTTATTCATCGCCCCGTATTCTCGACCGTCTGCGCCCTGCTGATTATTCTCGCCGGGGCCGTCTGCATTCCCACGCTGCCCATCGCGCAATTTCCCGACCTCGCTCCTCCCCAAGTCGGTGTCACTGCCGTGTACACCGGAGCCAGTTCGCAGACCGTCGAATCGGCCGTTACCACCCCTCTCGAGCAGCAGATCAACGGCGCCGAGGGGATGAAGTACATCACCTCCTCCAGCACCAACGACGGCGTCAGTACGGTTACCGCGACGTTCGATATCACTCGCGATCCCGATCTCGCCACGGTCGACATCGAGAACCGTGTCAACACCGCTTCTGGACGTCTCCCCGCCGCCGTCAAGCAGATCGGCATCACCGTCGCCAAGACCTCGCAGAACTTCGTCTTTGGCGGCGCCGTCTTCTCGCCCGGCGATCGCTTGTCCACGCTCTTCATCAGCAATTATCTGGATGTTTACGTCCGCGACAGTCTCAAACGCGTCCCCGGCGTCGCCGATGTCCTTATCTTTGGAGAGCGCAAATATTCCATGCGGCTCTGGCTCGATCCCGTGCGCCTGGCCGGCCGCTCCCTTACCGCCGACGATGTGGTCAACGCCCTAACGGAGCAAAACGTCGAAATCGCCGCCGGACAAGTCGGCTCCCAGCCCGCCGTTCCCGGGCAGAATTTCCAGATCAGCGTCCGCGTCGTTGGCCGACTTTCCGAAGCCGCTCAGTTCGACGAAATCATCCTCAAGAGCAATGCGGACGGCACCTTGGTCCGCCTCAAAGACGTAGGTCACGCCGAACTCGGCGCCGAAGACTATAGCACCGACCTCGATTACAACGGCCGCGACGCCGTTGGCATCGCCGTCACCCAGCTCTCCACCGCCAACGCCCTCGACGTCCATCAAAAGTGCGTTGCCGAACTTGATCGACTTTCCAAGCGCTTTCCGCCCGGCATGAAGTATGAAATCGCCTTCGACACCACCGACGCCGTGGGCGAATCCATACGCGACGTCGTTATTACGGTGGGTTCTGCGATCCTGCTGGTCATCCTAGTGATCTTCGTTTTCCTCGGCGACTGGAGGACCACGATAATTCACTTCATCGCCACTCCAGTTTCGCTTATCGGGACGTTTACTTTCATTAAGCTACTTGGCTTTTCCATCAACACACTGACGCTCTTCGGCATTACGCTCGCCACCGGCCTGGTGGTCGACGACGTCATCGTCGTGATTGAAAACATCGAGCGCCACTTACAAGAGGGCGCGCCCAGTGCGGCCAAAGCCGCCTCCGACGCCATGCGAGAAGTCACCGGCGCGGTCATCGCCACCTCGCTGGTGCTGGTGGCCGTCTTTGTGCCGGTTGCATTCTTCCCGGGCACGACGGGCATCCTGTTCCGGCAGTTTGCTTTGACGATTGCCTTTTCTATATCTATTTCTGCCTTTAACGCTCTGACCCTTGCGCCTGCTCTCGCGGCGCTGCTGCTTGGCCGCCTACACGGAGAAAAGAACCGGTTCTCCAAGCTAGTCGATCGTGTGCTCAACGCCGTAACCAACGGCTACGAACACGCTCTTCGCGCCTTTCTCCGCTATGAAGCCGTCGCGCTCATTCTCTTCGTCCTCGGCCTCGGCCTCGCCTACTACACACTCCGCCACGTCCCGCAAGGCTTCGTGCCTACCGAAGATCAGGGTTACCTCATCGTTGCCATCCAGGCTCCAACCGGAGCTTCGCTCGAATACACCCGCGACATCGGCCGCCAGGTTTCGGCTATCACAAAAAACATCCCTGAAATTCAAGGCACCTTCTCGGTCGCCGGCTTCAGCTTCGGCGGCGCCACTCCCAACGCCGGACTCGTCTTCCTGCCTCTTCGTCCTTACGGGAAGCGCCACGGTGAAGAGCATACCGCCGCTGCCGTCTTGAACCGCCTCCGCGGCCCGCTCTTCGGAATCTCCGGCGCCATCGTGATCCCCTTCGAGCCGCCTGCCGTCCAGGGTCTCGGCGAGTTCGGCGGCTTCCAATACGAACTGCTCGATCAGGGCAATCACACCTTGCAGGACATCGACAAAACTACTCACGACCTGATTCGTGCCGCCGCCCAGCGTCCCGAAAAAGACCTCACAGGACTCTTCAGCACTTACACCGCGAACGATCCCCAATACGTCGTCAGCATCGACCGCGAAAAGGCCAAGAGCCTGCACATCCCGCTCAGCCAGATCACCGACACCCTCAGCGTCTACATGGGTTCGTCCTACGTCAACGATTTTGATTTCAATAACCGTTCCTATCGCGTCTACGTCCAGGCCGACAAACAATTCCGCTCGCATCCGCAGGATATCGGCCAGTACTACGTGCGCTCCGATTCCGGCGCGATGATCCCGCTACAGAATCTCGTCGCCATCACCCAGACTCCCGCTCCGCAGGTCATCAATCACTACAACCTGTTCCGCTCATCTGAAATTAACGGCTCCGCCGCGCCCGGCTTCAGCTCTGGACAAGCCATCGACGCCATGCAGCAGCTCTCCGCCAAGACCTTGCCGCAGGGCTACACCTATGAATGGTCGGGCATTTCGCTCGAAGAGTTAGCCTCGGGCTCGACCACGCTCATTCTCTTCGGTCTTGGAACCCTCGTCGTCTATCTCACGCTTTCGGCACTATACGAAACCTTTGTGCTCCCCTTCATCATCCTGCTCGCAGTTCCCATGGCCTTGCTCGGTGCGCTCGGCGCGCAATGGATGCGCGGGTTGCAAAACGACGTCTTCTGCCAGGTGGGCCTCGTCATGCTCGTTGGCCTCGCCTCCAAGAACGCCATCCTGATCGTCGAATTCGCCGAGCAGCTCCGCGAGCGCGGCATGACCATTCTTGAATCGGCCGTTGCAGCAACCCGCATCCGTTTGCGTCCCATCCTCATGACGTCGTTGGCCTTCATCATGGGCGTCGTTCCTCTGGTCGTCGCAACCGGAGCCGGAGAAAACGGACGCCACTCCGTAGGCACCACCGTCTTCGGCGGCATGATCATGAGCACGATCCTCAATTTGTTCTTCATTCCCGTCCTCTATCTATTAATAGAAGGCTTCAGAGAGCGCCGCCGCAAACCCAAACCCGCCGAAGCAATGTGACATCCTCGTGTGGTGACGGGCCTCTGCCCCGTCCAGTTTCGGGTAGGGGCGGACGCATTCGTCCGCCCCCAGCCGAGCGCAGCTAGGCAGGTACGGGCACCCAGGTGGCACAAGAAAAAGCAACTTCTCCCCGCCTTCCAGCGTCAGAAAAGTGCGAAGAGTTTCAGGGCCTCTCACCGTGCCATAGGATATCTAGCGTGAGGTCACACGAATGAAAAGATCACTCCTTGCAGTTCTGGCGCCCCCATTGATTCTCTCAATGACGATTTTCTCGATGGTAGCCCTCGCCCGTCCCGCCATCCAGGACAACCAACCAACCGGCCTGCTCCCTCAGAAGACCCTCGATCGCATCGTCAAAGAAGTCCGTCACGAACTCGTGATGCTTCCGTACTACGGCGTGTTCGACAACCTCTCCTACAAAGTCGACCTAGATGGTACCGTGACCCTGCTCGGCCAGGTAGCCCGTCCGACGCTCAAATCCGACGCCGGAAACGTGGTCAAGCGCATTGAAGGCGTAGAAAAAGTAGTCAACAACATCGAGGTTCTGCCTCTCTCGACCAACGACGACCGAATCCGTCGCGCCACCTACCGCGCCATTTACGGCAACAGTGTCCTAAGCCAGTACCAGATGCGTGCCGTTCCGCCCATTCACATCATCGTGAAGAACGGAAACATCACGCTCGAAGGCGTAGTCGCCCGCCAGATGGATAAGCAAATCGCCGGCATTCAGGCCAACACCGTTCAAGGCGCATTCTCCGTAACAAACAACCTCGTAGTCGAGGAGCCAGAAAAGAAGAAGTAGTCGCAATTTCAGTGGAGCACCGGGCGCCCCGCCCGGCATTTCTTATCGCGTCCGCGCCAGCCCCAGGAATTGTCATCCTGAGAGCGAAGCGAAGGACCCATGCATCGGAATCCGCGATGAGGCTTCGCTCGCCTCAACCCCCACCCGCCCCTGCATTCCTCTGTGATCCTCTGTGACCCCTGTGGTTGGGCCTTTGACTTCTGCAATCTACAATTACCTATGCCGCAGACTGGGCAAACCGCCGGTCCCGCAGAAATCGACCATGCCTCCCGGCTCCTCCGCGCCGGTCGCCTCGTAGCTTTCCCCACCGAAACCGTCTACGGTCTCGGAGCCAACGCCCTCGACGCCGAGGCTGTAGCCCGCATCTACACCGTGAAGCGGCGACCCCTGACCAGCCCGCTGATAGTCCACGTATCTTCGACAGAAATGACGCAGGCCTTGGTTGCGGACTGGCCCGAAACCGCTGAACGCCTCGCCCGCCACTTCTGGCCCGGCCCGCTAACGTTGGTTGTCAGAAAGCAACCTGTCATTCCCGACATCGTCACCGCCGGCTTGTCCACCGTCGCCGTGCGCATGCCCGCGCATCCCATCGCGCAGGCCCTGATCCGCGCCGCCCGCGTTCCACTCGCCGCCCCCAGCGCCAACCGCTTCACCGAACTTTCTCCCACCACCGCCGAGCACGTCCGCCACAGCCTAGGTCGTGATGTGGATCTAGTCCTCGACGGTGGACCCTGTCAGGTAGGCATCGAATCCACCGTGCTCTCGCTCGCCGAATCCAAGCCGACGCTCCTTCGTCCCGGCGGCATCCCGCGGATGGCGCTGGAAGCGATCATCGGCCCGGTCGCCATAGCGCAAGAGCTAGAATCCGGAGCCCATCCCTCTCCCGGCATGCACCCGCGTCACTACAGCCCGCGCACCACCTTATATCTGGCGGCCGATGGAAGACTGCCCGATCAGGAACAAGAAAAAGGACTATATCTGCGCTACCAACATCCGCCCACGCGCACCAACGTCACCACCCGCCAGATGCCCGAATCCGCCGCCGACTACGCGGCCGTGCTCTACGACGTTCTCCACCAGGCGGACGCCGAACACTACAACTGGATTGCCGTCGACCTCCCGCCCAGCGCGCCCGAATGGGAAGCCATCCACGATCGTCTCCGCCGAGCCGGCTCGAATTCCTGAGAAGCTTTCCTCGACGTTACCTTTGTCACTTGGGTTTTACGGGTTAAGAGGCTCTAATTTTTATAATAGGGGGGTACATTGCGTCTTCGATTGAGCTCGAAGATCTGGGCATTGGCCGTTGTCTGCCTCGTCGTCGCACAGGCGGTCACGTCCCTGCTCCTCCCGAAATCCTATCTCCTCAGTGCGATTACCGATTGGATCACCTTTGTCCTGATGGTCTCCGTCTCAGTTGCCTTTGCCAGAAACGCACTCGGCAGCAACCGCCAGCAACGCCTGGTGTGGGTCCTTCTGGCTGGCGGCTACGCCATCGAAGTCGGCAGCCAGATCATGGGGATGTACTGGGAGCTGGTGCGGAGACAAACGCCCACCCTGAGTCTGGGCGACGCCTTGGTTTTTCTCGCCTGGACCGTCCTTATTCTAGCCTTCGCTCTACGTCCTCATGTGGAGCCAACCCCTCAACATCAGCGCCTGGGCATGCTTGATCTGTTCTTACTTTTGTTGACCGGGCTGTACTTGTATTTGTTCCTCGTTATCCCATGGCAGTACCTGGCACCCGACATTCAATCCTACGGTGCCGCCTACAAGTTCCTGTCCTTGTCCCAGGACGTGATCCTGTTGGCCATCGTCATACTCGGCTGGCGGCATAGCTCCGGCCGATGGCGGCATTTCTACGCCCTGCTCATTGCCATCATCGCCTGCGACACCGTCATGGAATACGTCGTAGATACGCTCTCCGATTCCGGAGTCTACTTTACCGGCGGTTGGTACGATTCCACCACGGCAGCCTGTCTCGCTGGCATGACATTTGCCGCGCTCATGGCACGCGATCTGGAACCCGTGTCGGAACACGGCAATCTCGATAGCGAACGATACTGGCGGTGGGCTTCTCGCCTGGCCGCTCCCGTTACCCTGATCCTGCCCATGCTGGTGGTGTGGTCATTCCTCGACCGCAGCCTGCCCATCCCGGTGTGGACCTTCCGCATTGTGCTTTCACTGGCCGCCGTCGTAGTCTTCGCTTTCGTCGGCATCGTCAAACAGGCCCGCCTTGAAAAAGAGCTGGCCAATGCCAATCATGAGTTGCTCGACGCTTCCTTGACCGACCTGCTCACCGGCGTGCGCAACCGGCGGTTCTTCGCCAATTCAATCGACTCCGACGTGCAGCAGATCCTGCGTTCGTTTGGGAGCTATCCATCCGCTGAGGTTCGCAATCGTGATCTCGTTTTCTATCTGATCGATATCGACCACTTCAAAAACGTCAACGACCAGTTCGGTCACGCCATTGGAGATCAGGTACTGGCCGAGGTAGCGCGGCGAATCAACTCTGCCGCCCGCCTTTCCGATGCGGTCATCCGCTGGGGCGGCGAGGAATTTCTCCTCCTGTCCCGCTACACCGACCGTAGAGAAGCCAACATTCTCGCCAATCGCATTCTCGATTCAGTTGGATCCAGACCTTATCGGATCGAAAGTAGCAGCGCGGATCTCCGCGTCACCTGTTCGATCGGTTGGGCGGCTTTTCCCTGGTTGGAGAAGGAGCCGAAGCAGGTATCTCACGAGCAGGTGCTCGTGTTAGCCGATTACGCGCTCTACCAGGCCAAGGGTGCAGGGAAAAATCTGGCGGTCGGTCTCCTGCCCGCCGGTGAAACCGTACGCGGCGGAACCGTCGCCCCCGCCATCTACATCAACGGAATCCCAGCCTCTCCGATAACGACTCCGGGCCCCCAGTTCGAGACGTTCTCCGTGCCTGACCAACCCATAACTCCCCCGAAGACCGCCTCTGCCTCCGCCACCGATTAACTGCGTTTTGCCGCCAGTTACAGGCGTTCCCCTGTGTTTCCCTGTGAGCCCCTGTGTCCCCCGTGGTGAAGCTCGAGGCTGTAATCCCCCCGCAGCCGCCGGTCTACCCGCGAGCGATCCCCGGCACCCGCACCCGAATCGTCTGCGGAACCGCCCGCAGCTTAGTCAGCAACGCCTCGTCGCAATCCCGATTGATATCGTAAATCGCATACCCCAGCGACCCGCGAGTATCCAGCACCTGCCGATCGATATTGATCGCCCGATCCGCCAGAATATCGTTAATCGCCCGCAAAATTCCCGGCACATTATGGTGGATATGCATCAACCGGTACGATCTCGGCTCCGAGTTCGGATCAAAGTCCAGATGACAATGTGGCAGGTTCACGCTCAGCTGAGAATTCCCGCTGGCAAAATAATCGATCATCCGCGCCGAAACAAACTGCCCAATATTCTGCTGCGCCTCCTCCGTACTGCCGCCAATATGAGGAGTCAGAATCACGTTAGCCAGCCCCCGCAGCGGACTCGAAAACGCCCCACCCGTCTCCGGTTCGGAAGGAAACACATCCACCGCCGCTCCCGCCAGCTTCCCGCTCTTCAAATGCCGAGCCAGTGCCTCATGATCCACCACAAACCCGCGGCTAAGATTAATCAGGCAAGCCCCATCCTTCATTCCGCGGATCTCATCTTCGCCAAACAAATCTTTGTTCTGCGCCTTCCCATCGACATGCAAAGTGATCACGTCGGCGGTCTCCAGCAATTCGCGAAAGCTGACCGGCCGCGCATTTCCGCGGGCCAAAACATGCGCCACATCATGAAACACGACCCGCATGCCCATAGCCTCGGCCAGATCCGATACCTGCGACCCAATCTTTCCATAACCCACAATCCCCAAAGTCAGTCCGCGCACTTCATGCGACCCCTCCGAAGATTTATTCCAAACCCCGCTGTGAAGTCGAGTGCTAGCCTCAAAAGTCCGCCGCAGCAGCAGGACAATCTCCCCCATAGCCAGCTCAGCCACCGACCGCGAGTTCGAGTGCGGATCATTAAACACTCCAATCCCCCGCTCGCTCGAAGCCGCCCGATCGATCTTGTCCACCCCAATACAAAACGCCCCCACCGAAACCAGCTCCGGAGCCGCATCCAGAACCGCCGCCGTAATGCGAGTCTTCGACCGGACGCCTAAGATCGAAGTCCCGCGCACCTTCTCAATCAGTTCGCCCTCATCCAGCGCCCCCTTAAGCGACTCGACCACAAACCCCGCCTCTTCAAACTGAGAAGCCGCCACCCCGCTAATATTCTCCAGCAAAAGAACCTTCAAAGACCCTCCCGGATTTCAACCGCAAAATGATCAACGAGAATTATAAGGGTGAGAGTTTCGTATCAGGGTATCGCTTTAGCGATACCGCAACTCCCTCAGAGCGAACGCCCCTTTAGGGGACGAGTTCGAAGGGCCAGCAGTCTGTTTTTGGGTGGCGCAGCGCTTACTTGAATGCGGCTCTAGCCGCTGAGCTCACACCTTCCGCCTTGGCACTTCATTCTTTCCTCCAAAATGTTACAAATATAAGGGGCCGCCGGAACAACCGACCCCGCATGAATCCTCCAACCGCACTCCGTCATCATTAATGCTTAGGAGGAAAAGAAAATGGCCCAAGTTTTGGAGGAAATAAAAATGGCGCACGAACTACCCCCCCTGCCGTACGATTACACGGCGCTCGAACCCACCATCGACGAAAAGACGATGCACCTGCATCACGACATGCATCACGCCGCCTACGTCAAGAACCTGAACGCGGCCCTCGACAAGCATCCCGAACTGCACAAGAAGACCGCGGAAGATCTCCTCCGCGACCTGAACGCCGTCCCCGAAGACATCCGAGGCGCCGTCCGCAACAACGGCGGAGGCCACGTCAACCACACCATGTTCTGGCAAATCATGAAGCCCAAAGGCGGAGGCGATCCCACCGGTCCCATAGCCGAAGTAATCAAAAAGACCTTCGGCGACTTCAAGGCTTTCCAGGAAAAATTCAACGCCGCCGGTGTAGGCCAATTCGGCAGCGGATGGGTCTGGCTAGCCGGAGACGCGAAAGGCGAAGTAAAAATCCTCAGCACTCCCAACCAGGACAGCCCGATCTCCCAAGGCCTGCATCCCATCTTCGGCAACGACGTCTGGGAGCACGCCTACTATCTCAAATACAACAACCGCCGTCCCGAATATCTGCAAGCCTGGTGGCAGGTAGTCAACTGGGAAGAAATCAACAAGCGCTACCAAGCATCAACAAAGAAGTAGCTCGTGTGGTGACGGGCTCCGCCCCGTCCCAATGCTCGGGTAGGGGCGGACGCATTCGTCCGCCCCCGTGCTCGCGTAGGGACAGCCGCCCCCGTCCGTCCAGCCGAGCGCAGCTCGGCCCCCACCGCCCCGCTTGCCCCGCAGAGTAAGATCGATTGCAGATCGTGCGTCGTCTATCTGTTCGGAGGCCGCCATGCGCAACCCCGCGCCAGCTCTAACCCTGATCCTGATGATCGCATCCTTTTCCCCGGCGCAGGAAACCAAGCCAGCTCCCAAGACGGCCATCAGCCCCGTTCCCGTAAAAGCCGCCCGAGAACCCAACCCGGTGAAACCCACTCCCGAGTCCGTCGCCGAGGGTAAGAAGATCTACAGCTACGACTGCGCTCAATGTCATGGCGCCACCGGCGACGGCAAAACCGATGTTGCCAAAGATCTGAAGATCCCCGACCTCACCGATCCCGCACTTCAAAAAGATCGCACCGACGGAGAACTCTTCTACATTCTCAAGAATGGCCACGGCAACATGCTTCTCGAAGGCGGTCGCGCCAAGCCCGAACAACTCTGGGATCTGGTCAACTACATCCGGTCCCTGGCCAGAAAGCAACCGCCAGCCGACCAGAAGCCGCCAGCCGACCAGAAGACCTCCAATTAGCGGCTACGGAAGAAGTCAGTGTTGCACTTGCCTTTGGGTGGCGCAGCGGTTCAGCGCTGCGATGACCAGATTAGTTTCAGAGTCGGCTTTTAGCCGCTGCGGTGAGACTGCGGCGAGTAGAGCGCCCGCCTATCAGAATGGAATTCAGCTATCTTCAGAAAACTCACTGATCAGTGCCCAATATTTTCGAACAATCAAGTCCGTGCTCAGATGCCCGCCCCGCCGCAATGACTTCAGCCTCACGCCCGTAAGCCGCGCAAATTTCGCAACCGACTGATAAGGCACATAAGGATCATCCTGCGCATGAAACATCATGATCTTCGACGGAATAATTTCCGAAGCGTGATAGATAGGGTTATAAAATCGTCCACCCCGCAGCTTCTTCCAGCTCTTGTCCGACAGCCGATATCCATTCCCAAACGCCGTCCGAATATAATCAGCGTAGCTGGCATTCGAAGTCTCTTTCTTCTCCGAGCGAGCAAGAATCCCCCAATCCACCACCGGACAATTAGCAATCACCTTCTTAACGCGAGGATCAAGCGAAGAAAGAATAGCCGCCGCCCCGCCAAAACTCCCCCCAATCACAAGCACTTTATCCAAAGAAACGCGAAATCGCCGTCCAAACGCCAGCTCTCGAAACTCTTTCGAAAGTCCGCTAATGACGTCCAGAACGTCCAAGTGAGGCGATCGTCCCAGAAACTCCCCGCCACTCTCCCAGGCTCCTCGATACCGCGGATAAAACACCCAATATCCCTTCGAGGAAAGAAATTCAGCCAGTGGCTGCTTGCGAGGAATCGAAGGCATCCCATCACAAAGAATAATCGCCCGTCGAACCTTCCCAGCGCGAGCCGGCGGCAAGAATTCCGTAACAATATCGCGTGCGAATCGTGTCCTGAACATATAGGTTTTGCAGTCCCCTTCTATGGTATTGTCATCCCGAGCGAAGCGAAGGACCTGCTTCTTGCCGCCAGATTCAGACCTTTCGCCACGCTCCGCAGATTGCTAATACACCCCCAAATCCCGAGCCGACACCCACTCCCCCGAATACTCCTTCTGAATCTGCTCCACCAGATCCGCCTCCGGCAATTTCTCCAACGACTGGTGATAAACGACCAGCAGCTTAGGCCGAGCCCGCCGGGCAATCTCTCCCAACTCCACCGGAGAAGTATGAAACGTCCGAAAATATTCCTTCCAGTGTGCGTCCTTCAACTCTTCCCCATGCGGATTGAAAACTTCATGCAGCAACACATCGCACCCATCGCAAGCCTTCACCACCTCATCCGTAGGCGAAGTATCACCCGAAAGAACAATCTTCCGGTCGTGAGTCTGCAACGTATACCCATAAGCCTCTTTCCATATCCCATGCTTCACCTGAAACGCAGTAACCGTAACGTTCGCGTCGCGATACACCACTCCCGCCTGAATCTCATGCACATTCACCTTGTATCCCGTAGCGTTAGCCTGCTCCAGTCCCCGCCGCCGAACCCGCACATCCTCCGTCCACGCCTTCTCGACATGCGAAGTCATATTCTTTAACCCATGCGGACCATAAGCCTCCAGCGGCTCGGTTCGCCCCAGCACCCAAGGCGAAAAAATCAGGTCCGGATACCCGAGCGTGTGATCCGAATGCAGATGAGTAATAAAAACAATCTTCAACTCCGTAGCCTTCAGAGCCGCAATCCCATTTTTCTCCGCGGCTGTCGCTCGCCGCACCACTCCCGGCCCGCAGTCGACCAGATAAGCCCGATCATTCACCACCACTGCCACCGCCGGCCCCCACCGCTCCGGATCCGCGCTCGGATTCCCCGTCCCCAGCACCACCACGCGAGTAGGCGGCGCCGACTGTTCCTCAGTATTTGGCTCTGCCCATCCACCTACCCAAGAGACAGCCACGCTTACCACCACCAGAAAGAGTCTCGTCACCGGAAACCTCCGTGTCCGCGAATCCCACTCATCACTACTTCTGCCTCCCGACACTTCTGCTTCCCGATCTGCATTCCGACACCGCCTTCCCCGCCTTGACACCCACTCCGCTCCCTGACTAAACTCCTCTACCACCGCGGCTTTTCGCCGTGCGCACCACACCAGACCTTGCGACTTCTTGCACCAGCCATTTGGAGGCTCCAGTGACCACTTCCCAGCGTTCGAAATTCGCCGCCACCCTCCTATCCTTGCTCGTGTTGCTCTCCACCATCGCCGCCGCTCAGTTCCAGATCGGCTCCGGCAATACCGCCTTCGCCGATCCACCCGTGCCGCATCCAAACACCACACCCTGCAAAGTCACGCTCTTTAAGGATTACAAATTCGACAACTACAATGCCCAGACCTTCACCTACACGCCGCCCGCCGAGTGTCCCGGCCCCTGGGCCACTGTAATTCTCTCCGCCGATTTCTCCATCTCCAAAGGCGTCCAGTACGATCGCACCGCGAACATCTGGATCGGCCCAACCAACATCTACTTCGGCACCACCGCCGAGGATCAGCCCAACGAGGGCCGCCACTGGCAAGTCCAGCGCGATCTCACCGACTACAGTTCCATCTTTACCGTAGCCCAAGATGGCGCCGTCGATCTCGGCAACACAGTGAACAAATCCTATACCGGTGTCCTTTACGGCACTGCCGAGGTCCTCTTCTACCCGCTGGCCCAGAACCAGCCGCCGCCCGCCGCCGCCGACCAGGTCATCGGCTTCTCCGCCGGCCCCACCGGCGGCACCGTCGGCCTCAGTTCCACAACCAGTCTTCTGGAGGAGACGCTAACGCTTCCCACCAACATCCAGAGCGTCTTCGTCGATGTCTTCGCCCAAAGCCAGAACGACGATGAATTCTGGTACGCCTGCGTCCCCAACAATCTCGCCAACGAACTCGAAAGCTGCTCCGGCACCGCCTTCCGTGAGGCCGAGGTCACCATCGACGGCACGCCCGCCGGCGTTGCCCCCGTCTATCCCTGGATCTTCACCGGTGGCATCGATCCCTTTCTCTGGATTCCCATCCCCGGTGTCCAGACCATGAACTTCAAACCCTACCAAGTCAACCTCACGCCCTTCGCGGCATTGTTAAGCGACGGTCAGCCCCACACCATAGCCCTCAGCGTCTTCAACGCCGACAACTATTTTTCCGCCACCGCCGCGCTCCGGCTCTATCTCGATAAAAATGCCACTCAGATTACAGGAGCGACCACCACCAACACCCTCGCCGTCCCCGTGCCCACCGTCGTTGAAAACATCAACACCGACAAAAACGGCAACATCCACGGCTCCATCAACACCAAGTCAAGCCACAACTTCGAAATCACCGGTTACGCCAATACCTCGCACGGCACAGTCACCACCACGGTCGCTCAAGATATCAACTTCGGCAACCTGCAGTACTTCAAACTAACGGACGTGGAGTACGAGCAGAATATCAACCAGACCTCCACCCTCCATTCCGTAGTGACCACGAAGAACGACAGCGGCACTACTGTCTACACTGTCCACCATGACTGGCCGCTGCTGCTGAACATCACAGTCCTGGTTGCTCCCGACGGCACCCAAACCCAGACCACCACCAGCAACCAGTACTTCGAAGAGGACGAGGCGGCGAAACACAATGGACAGGCCGTCAACTTCAGCCTGGTCCAAAACCGCGTCTCCACTACCGATACCCTCAACTTCAACTCCAGCGGCGCCTTCACCGGCAACTCCAACCAGTCCAGTGCGCAAAACTATTTCGGCTCCAACTCCACCGGATACTGCTACAGCCGCGACCTGACCGCCGCCGCCAATGTCCTGGCCACTATCACCAACGGCCAAGGCTGCAACTGAAGAACAGTACCCCCCCAGTACCCGGTTGCCAGTTCTCCCGACTGGCAACCGGTCACTGGCACCTGTTCCTAACCTGTGCGCCCCTTGTGCAAATTCCGGTCGCCCGGCGATACCGAGTCCAACCCAATTTTCTGCGCGTCGCCCAAACCCCGCCGTTTGTGCGCCAGGCGAAGTCGCCCTCGACCCATGCTTCACCGGGCTTCATTACCTCCAATTCGCGACCGCGAATTCCACCGTTGCACAATTCTTGTGTAATTGACCCGCTCTCATTGTGCGCGTACAGTCACTCCACTTGGAACGAGCATTCCGCCAGGCGGCTACCCCGCTCAGCGGAAACATGAAACCGGAAAGCGTGCAACCAACACCCGCCCTGCGAAGGGTGAAAGAAAACAGCTATGAATCCTGAATGCCACTGGACCGTCTACCGCACCCGTTTTCTCGTGCGCGCTCATCAACTCACTGAACCACTCGTCTTTAGCGACGCTCTCGGCCGCGAACAATCCGGCCGTCCAGGAGACTACCTCGTGGAGTCTTCTGACGGCATAAGACGAATCACCACCCAAGCCATCTTCGAGGACATCTACGTGCCTGTCGCATCCCCGTCGCTCAGTTCATCGGCTCCAAGAGTTCAAATCGAAGTTGAAATCGGAGCTCCCAAAGGAGTGCCGACCGACGGACCATCCGCCGTACTCGCCAGCCGCCCCGTGACTCGCGCCTCGTCAGAACATCGCTCCCGCGCCACGGCATACGACTAGGTTTCAAGGTTTCGGAAGCTCCCAATGACATTCAACCTCGAAACCCTGAAACCTTGAAACCCAGCGCTTCTTTCCCAAATCGGTACCCTTACCACTTTCGGGCCACTAGATGTTGCGTTTCCCTCTTGACAGACACCATATACGGGAGTACGTTAAGCATCCCAGAGCACTTTTTGCAGACCTCCTCGTTAGGGGGCAACGACCAAAAACAACGGGCGAGACTCAAAGTTGAGGTGACTTCGCGTCTTCCCCTTCACGGAAAATCATCCCTCCATAGTGGATGAAAATTAGCGGTGATTCCCCCCGGTCCGGCATAGCCAGGCATCCCCCCGGAGGATTCATCGAGGAAATACGAATTTCGCGGCTGAAGCTGTTACCCGACCGGCGCAGCTTCCCCGTGTGCGATATAGGAGCCCCCGATGGTGGAAGATTTGATAGAACTCGTGGCCGCCTCGCTTGCTCGTCACGGCATCCAATGCCCTGGCGATTTTCAGCTGGCCCAACCGAACTCAGACCCGGCGAACCGCCCCGCTGAGCCAACCCTCCCCTCCGCGCTCCCGGAGCACGATTACCGAAAAAGCTCGCAGGGCGATCCAGCTCCATAACAAGCTTGGCTCGCTTCGTATCAGGGCATCGCTTCAGCGATGCCGAAAGTTCTTCGAAATCAAATGCCCCTTGAGGGGCCGGGCGACGAGGCGCAAGCAACCTGTTTGGCCGCGCCGCCTTGGCATTTTAGAATAGGCGCCCAATGCAAGATCGACTGCTTTTTGCCATCATCTAATTGAGGAGAAGGATATGCCCGAAGTGCGCGACCAGATCAAGACTCAAACCGCTGCCAGCAACGCAAATGGAAAGAAGGCCCAGGGCTTAACCTTCCGCCGTCTTTTCACCAAGCCCGGTGTCTCTCCATACAACGAGGTCGAATGGGAACTCCGCGACGCCCAGATCACCGACTCCCAGGGAGGCATGATCTTTGAGCAGAAAAACGTCGAGGTCCCCAAAGACTGGTCCATGACCGCGACCAACATAGTGGCCTCAAAATATCTTCACGGACAGATCGGCACCGATGAGCGCGAAACCGGCGTGCGCCAACTAGTAGCGAGAGTAGCCGAAACCATTCGCGACTGGGGCATGAAGGACGGATACTTCCGCAGCTCCGAAGACGCCGCCACCTTTCACGACGAACTTGTACACCTGCTAGTCCGCCAGCACGTGGCCTTCAATTCGCCCGTCTGGTTCAACGTAGGCTGCGAACGCGTAGAGCCCAAATCCGATGCCACCAACTGGCACTGGAATTTCACCAAGCAACAAGTAGAATTCGGAGTCACCGGATACACCCGCCCGCAATGCTCCGCCTGCTTCATCAATTCAATAAAAGACTCGCTCGATTCCATCCTCACCCTGGCCAAGACCGAAGGCATGCTCTTCAAGTGGGGATCCGGCACCGGCACTAATCTTTCCCCGCTGCGTTCCTCCACCGAAGTTCTAAGCGGAGGCGGCACCGCTAGCGGTCCGCTAAGCTTCATGAAAGGTTTCGATGCCTTCGCCGGAGTCATCAAGTCCGGAGGCAAGACCCGCCGCGCCGCCAAGATGGTAATCCTGAACATCGACCATCCCGACATAGTCGACTTCATCGACTGCAAGAGCAAAGAAGAAGCTAAGGCCCACGCGCTGGTAGCACAAGGCTACGACGGATCCCATCCCGATTCCGATGCCTACAGTTCCATCTTCTTCCAGAACGCGAATAACTCCGTCCGTGTTACCGACGACTTCATGGTAGCCGTAATGCGCGACACCGATTTCTCCACCCGTGCCATAGTCGACGGCCGAGTGGTCAACACTTACAAAGCCAAACACCTGATGGAGAAAATTTCCGAAGCCACCTGGCAATGCGGCGATCCCGGAATGCAATACGATTCCACCGTCAACCGCTGGCACACGAGCAAGAACACCGCCCGCATCAACGCCAGCAATCCCTGCAGCGAGTACATGTTCCTCGATGACTCCGCCTGCAACCTCGCCAGCCTGAACCTGCTGAAGTTCGCGCCCAACGGCACCTTCGACGTCGAAGCCTACCGCCAAGCCGTGGACGTAGTAATCACCGCGCAGGAAATTCTGGTAGACAACGCCGGCTACCCCACCGAAATCATAGGCAAGAACTCGCACGACTATCGCCCGCTCGGCCTAGGCTACGCTAACCTCGGAGCCTTACTGATGGCCGCAGGCCTCCCCTACGACTCAGACGCCGGAAGAGATTACGCCGCCTGTGTAACCGCCATCATGTGCGGTGAGGCGTATCTCCAGTCATCAAGAATAGCCGAGCAATGCGAGCCCCTAACTCCCATAACCGACACAGTACAAACAAGACTCGGAGTAACGACCGCCGAAGCCATGCCCGGAGCCGCCTGCCCCGGCTGGTACATCAATCGCGAGCCGTTCTTAGATGTGATAAGAATGCACCGAGCCAGCGTAAACAACATAGGCAGCGCCCGCGTAGGGGCGGACGCATTCGTCCGCCCCGCGGAACGAAGCTCCGCCGCCACCCAATTGCCAGAGTTAATAGAAGCCTCGAAAGCCTGCTGGGACGAAGCCCTATCCCACGGAGAAAAGTACGGCTACCGTAACTCCCAGGTAACCGTACTAGCCCCAACCGGCACCATAGGCTTCATGATGGATTGCGACACCACCGGCATCGAGCCCGACCTTGCTCTTATCAAGTACAAAAAGCTCGTAGGCGGCGGCATGATCAAGATCGTAAACAATACCGTCCCCGGAGCTCTCTTCAAGCTAGGCTACACTCACGAGCAAACCGACGCCATCGTGAGCTACATAGACGCAACCGGCACCATCGAAGGCGCGCCGCACGTAAAAGACGAGCACCTCGCCGTGTTCGATTGCTCCTTCAAGCCCGCCAAAGGCACGCGCTCCATCCATTACATGGGACATCTCAAGATGATGGCCGCCGCCCAGCCCTTCATCTCGGGAGCGATCTCAAAGACCGTCAACCTGCCCAACGCCGCCACCGTAGACGACATCTCCGAAGCCTTCATCCAGGCCTGGAAGCTGGGCCTGAAAGCCGTAGCCGTCTATCGCGACGGATGCAAGCAATCGCAGCCACTCTCCGCCGCCGGAACCAAAACCGCGCTAAGCAGTGGTGTAGAGCGGGCGCCCTCGCCCGCTGCCCTTGAACTTGACGACGACCTGAACGCCCCGCCCCGCGCCGTCCGTCACAAGCTGCAAGAAGAACGCATGTCGATCACCCACAAGTTCAACGTCGGAGGCCACGAAGGCTACATCATCGTCGGCCTCTACCCCGACGGCCAACCCGGCGAGATCTTCATCAAGATGGCGAAAGAAGGCTCGACCGTTTCCGGCCTCATGGACAGCTTTGCCCTGGCCGTCTCCATCTCCCTGCAGCACGGCGTGCCGCTGAAACTTTTCTGCGAGAAATTCGCCCACACCCGCTTCGAGCCCAGCGGATGGTCAAGCAATCCCGACATCGGCTTCGCCAAGTCGATCATGGATTACATCTTCCGCTGGCTGCAAATGCGCTTCCTAAGCGGACAGCAGCAATTCCTCTTCGAGAACCTGCGTCCCAAGCCGCAAGTCGATGGAGGGCGGGCGTCCTCGCCCGCCGGAGACGCGATCAGCGATCTCAACCCCACCGCCGATCCCAGAACCGGCCCCATCCACGCCGCCGACGCTCTGGCCAACATGATCGACATGGGAGACGCTCCCAGTTGCAGCTTCTGCGGTTCGATCATGACCAGAAACGGTAGTTGTTATCGCTGCGGCGAATGCGGCACAACCAGCGGCTGCAGCTGAGTCAGTTCACGTAGGCGCGGACGCATTCGTCCGCCCAAGCTCGCGTAGGGACAGCCGCCATCGGCTGTCCGCGGAGCAAAGCTCCGCAGGGCTTTTGTGTGGGGCAGGGCTTCAGCGGTGCCCAAACAAGAACCAAACCTCGACGGCTTTAGCCGCTGAGGTCAACCAGTCGTTAGCAGTTAAGACGTCCCGCTGTGAGGAGGGCATGGCGAACGCTATGCCCCATTTTGTTTTGCCGGAGGAATTAGGTCATGGCCAGCTTCGACACCGCCGTGTGGCGGGTTTTATCCGGGTACCGATCGAAAAGCACTAACTGGTTAACATCCGTGAAAAAATGGGGCAAGGGGGTGCGGCCTCACTCCTCTTTCTCAACCCCGTCATCAACCCAGTGATGGCCGCACGAATCGCAGGACCATTCGAATTTTTGCGAGGACTCATCCTTAGCATCTGTCAGCCCCGAGGTTCTACCCTCAAAGATGACTTCCGAGGATTGGCACTTGGGGCAGCGGACCGAAAGATCGTCGAGCTCCGCAATCTCTTTTGGAGTCGGATTGTCTTCGGGCTCGTAGTGTTGCATTGCCGTCATCGCCCAGGGCATACCGATTTGCATGATTTGCACGCTGATCCCAACGGAGAAATTTGAGGTTACCCTGTCCACGCCGGTAGCCTTCTCTTTTCCCATGAAAAAAGGAATCCCGGCCCCATCAAGAATGGTCTGCAGCTTAAGCGCGTCGCGCTCGCTCCATACGGTGCAGAGCGCAACCAGTTTGCGATCTTCGTCGTACTCGTCTTCTTCTTTTTCTTCTTCTGAAGCAGCGAGGCCGGAAGAATCGTAATCCGCCGAATCGCCGAATTTCGGAGATTCGTGCTCGAGGAAAGCTGGCGATGGCTCAAAATGCGGCGTCTTGAACTGCGATGCTTTGAAGCGCGACGTCGCCGATGTCTCCTCGTTCTCCGTTTCAGCCTTCAGCCCGCGTGACTGGATCTCGTTCGCCAGAGCTTCCTGAGCCATAGGCGTCAATTCGGAGATTTGCGGGATGAGGACAAGGAGTTCGCCGTCACTCATCCGCCGATAGCGCTCGGCGAGGCGAAGAAATTCTATGGCTGCGGGATCGTCCATAGTCGTCGGAATGATATACCGGAGTTGGCCACGGGGCCCTGCTTTTCGCGGCTTTCGCAAGGCGCGGTGCGTGGCGACGGTTGTAGAATGCACGCCACTAACGCCGAGAAATCATGATGGGAGATTCGGGATGGCAGACTCAATCAGTGGCAGTTCCTCATCCTTCTCGCGTCCTCGCCCTTTTCCGGCCATTGTCGTCGGGGGATTGATTGTGGGCGTATTGGATTTGGCTTATGCGATCCTGGTTTAGACTCCGCAAAAGCCGATTCTGATTCCGCAGACGATTGCCAGCGGCCTGCTGGGCATGAGTTCGTATAGCGGGGGGTTGGGGACCGTCGCGCTGGGGGTTGTCCTGCAATTCGTGATCGCGCTGGGCGCGGCTACGGTCTACTATCTGGCCAGCCGCAAGCTTCCATTTCTTGTCAGTCGCGCGGTGCTTCGCGGGCTCATTTATGGAGCGCTGGTTTACCTCTTCATGCATTTTGTTGTGGTGCCACTTTCGGCGTCGCCACACAGACACCCATCGTTCATCCACCAGGCCACGGAGTTCGTCGAGCACTGGTTCATCGTCGGTCCTGCCGATAGCGCTTTCGATGCGTCACTATTCGCGCTGAGCGATGGCGACGCGAGCGATTCCCTGGAGATCGTTAGTAAGTCGAACGTAAGTCCAGCCCGCCAAAAGAAGCCGAACGCATGCGGCAATCGTCCCGCTGATTTCGAATATCAGCCAGCCACCAGGCTTGAGCACAACCTGCGCCTGCAGAATCAGACGCTCGATGACTTCTAGGCCAGTTGGTCCAGCGAACACCGCATTGCGCGGCTCGGACTTGCGGACTTCCAGCTGCACCGAATCTTCCTCTGCTTCGCCGACATAAGGAGGATTCGAAACCACTACGTCGAAAGAAGTCGGGGAGAATCCGCCGAGCAAATCGGCCCGATGAAACTCGATGCGCGAAGCAAGCTCGAGCCGAGCCGCATTGGCCCGAGCAATATCCAGCGCGTCAGGAGAAATGTCAGTGGCGTGGATTTCCGCGGCGGGCAGTTCCGAAGCCAGAGCAAGCGCAATCGCTCCAGAGCCGGTGCCCACATCGACGATCCGCAGCCCGTGTGGCGCGGACACTCCTGTCCGCGGCTTTTGATCTTGACTCAGCTTTGAATCAGCAGAGGAGGCGATCTCCAGCACCGCCTCGACCACATGCTCCGTCTCCGGACGTGGAATCAGCACCGCCGACGACACGATAAGATCCAGCCCCCAGAACTCCTGATGCCCAGTGATGTACTGCGCCGGAACGCCACTGGCGCGGCGAGCGAGAGCTTCGTCATAACGCTGCGTTTCGTCAGCAGTGAGTTCCCGTTCGGGGTGCGCATAGAGATACGCCCGATCGCAGCCGAGCGTAAACATGATGAGGAGTTCGGCGTTCATGCGCGGAGAAGGAACACGCGCGGAAGTCAGCCGCTCGACTGCCTCGTTCAGAGCCTGGCGAAGTTGCACAACCTTATTTCACCACAGAGACACAGAGGCGCAGAGAAAAACAAAGAGACAAACGAAAAGAGAATTAGAGCGCCACACCGGTCCGGAGTCGACCGCTGCCCCGCGAACGACCAACGACGAACAACCAGCGACCGTCTCACACCACGCCCGTCGTTTCCTGCTTGAGCTTCTCGGCCTGATAGTGCGTGGTTAGGGCATCGATCACCGGTTGCAGCTTGCCGTCCATCACCTGCTCGAGCTGGTGAATGGTGAAGCCGATGCGATGATCCGTAAGCCGGTTTTGGGGAAAATTGTAGGTGCGGATCTTCTCCGAGCGGTCGCCTGACCCCACCATCTGCTTGCGTTCTTTGGCCAGCGCGTCCTGCTGCTTCTGCATTTCGACTTCATACAGCCGCGAGCGCAGCACGCGCATGCCTTTCTCGCGGTTCTTGATCTGCGATTTTTCATCCTGACAGCTCACCACCGTGCCGGTCGGAATGTGCGTGATCCGCACCGCCGAATAAGTCGTGTTCACCGACTGTCCGCCCGGTCCCGAGGAACAGAATGTATCGATGCGCAGGTCTTTGGCTTCGATCTTGACATCCACTTCTTCCGCTTCCGGCAGCACCGCCACGGTGATTGCCGAGGTATGCACTCGCCCTTGCTGCTCGGTGGCCGGCACGCGTTGCACGCGATGCACGCCGCTCTCATATTTCAGGCGCGAATAGACACGATCGCCCTCGATCAGCGCGATCACTTCCTTCAGGCCGCCGACGCCCGACTCCGAAGTGGAGAGCACCTCCACCTTCCACTTCTGCGTCTCGGCATAGCGGTTGTACATGCGGAAGACCTCCGCCACGAACAGCGTGGCCTCATCGCCGCCTGTCCCGGCGCGAATTTCGAGAACGACGTTCTTCTCGTCGTTTGGATCCTTCGGCAGCAACAGCACCTTGAGTTCTTCCTCCACGGTGACGATGCGCGCGTCGAGCTTCGCCAGTTCCTCCTCGGCGTATCCGCGCATTTCGGGATCGGTTTCATCCGCCAGTACAGCCTTGCTCTCGGCGATGCCACGCTTCAGATCCTTGTACTCGCGATACTTCTCGACGATCCCCGCGACTTCGCTATGCGCCCTGGCAGTCTTCTGGTATTTCGCCGAATCGTTCGTGATCTCCGGCGATAGCAGCGCTTGCGTAAGTTCCTCGTAGCGAACTTCGATTTGGTCAAGTCTCTCGAACATGATTTTCATCCGTAGAGACGGGGCTTGCCCCGTCTCGCTCTGCGGCAGGAGACGCGGCAAGCCGCGTCTCTACCCTGATTTTAGGTGGAATCAGAAAGAAAACAAGAGTTCGCGGCGGGCACCGCTAGGCAATCACCAACTCGCCACCGTGCTGCTTTTCCAACTTCATGGCCTCATCCAGCGCAACAATCGCGCACTCGACTTGCCGGTCGTCCGGAGGCTGGGTCGTAATCCGCTGCAGCCACAATCCTGGCGCCGTCATCAGCGTAAACAGCGAGGCGCCTCGCTTGGCTGAAAAACGCTTGGCCGCAAAACGAATGATCTCGTAGGAAACTCCCGCAATCAACGGCAGCAACGCAATGCGAATGGCGAACCGTGTCCAGAAGGTGTGCACCGGAATCGCCATGTACACCAGCATCGAGATAATCATCACCGTCATCAAAAAGCTCGTCCCGCAGCGCGGATGATACGTCGAATATTTCTGCACCGCCGCGGTTTCGAGCGGATCGCTATTCTCGAACGCAAACACCGTCTTGTGCTCGGCACCGTGGTACTCGTATACGCGCCGGATGTCTTTCCAGAGCGAAACGCCCCACACAAAGAGCAGAAACATCGCAATCCGGATCAGCCCATCCACCAGGTTAAACACAATCTGCTGCCCGAAAACCGGATCCACTTTCTTCAGTTCCGTCGTAGCCAGCAGCGGCAGATACTTATACATAAAGATGAAAAAGGCGACGGAGAAAGCGATATTCAATCCCGCCATCCAGCCAGTAATTTCAAACTTCTTGGTCTGATTTTTATTCCCGGTATTCTCGGCATCGCCGGCGGATAATCCTTCCAGCGCCGCATTGGCCGAAAAGTTCAGCGCGCGGAAGCCCAGCGTCATCGCGTGCCCCAGCGTCACCACCCCACGCACCACCGGCCAGCCCATCCACTTATGCTGCTCGGAAGGCCGCTCCAACGGCTCGCTGTGCGTCACAATCTCGCCCGAAGGCTTGCGCACGGCAATGCCCCAGGCATGCGGCGAACGCATCATCACGCCCTCCAGCACCGCCTGCCCGCCGACGAGCGTTTCCTCGCCGCTCTCCAGAGCAGGTAGCAGCTGCACCGCCGCCAAGAAACGCAAAATTTGCCGCCAACGTCGCATATCTATTTGGATGGTACCCAGGCAGGAACGACTCCAACCCACAGGATATCACAGAAGCGCGGATCAGTTTGCTCTAAAATCCAGTAACCAGTTTTTTTTCAATCGGATAGCGGAAGCAGACTCAGTGAGCGTGGTCGTGCTGGGAATGATCCTGCTCGTGTTCTTCCTCCCGCACCGCGATCACGCAACTATGCGCCGTCTCGCACACCACGTGTTCCAACTGGATCGTCGTATGGTGGATGCCAAAGCCCTGACCAAGTTTCTCGTTGATTTCGCGCAGAATCGCGTCGCTCTCCGAAGTCGCCATGTCCGCGATTTTCACGTGCGCCGAGAGCGCGTGGTTTTCCGAGCCTATGCTCCACAGATGCAGATCGTGCACATCGCTCACACCGGCGATCGTCCGCATGGTAGCTTCCACCGCCTCCAGACTCATGCCGCGCGGCGTGCCCTCCAACAGAATATTCAGCGTCTCGCGCACGATGCCGATACTTGACCACAAAATCAGCGCGCCGATCCCGAATGACAATGCCGCGTCGATCCAGTATTGTCCCGTCCACAGGATCGCCAAACCACCGACAATCACTGCCGCGGTCGATAGCGTGTCACCCACTTCGTGGAGCAAGGCGCTCCTAACATTCACATCCCGCCCCGAACGCCACAGCAGCAGTGCGATCACGCCATTCATCACCACGCCTGCCGCCGCCACGCCGATCATAACCCCGGCCCGCACATGCTCGGGATGCTGGATCCGCTGCAATGCCTCGTAGAAAATAAAAAATGACACCACCACCAGCGACAGCGCGTTCACCAGCGCTGCCAGCACTCCCGCGCGCCGGTATCCATAGGTCTTGGTCGCGCTCGGTGGCCGCCCTTCCAGAAAAACCGCCACCAGCGACAACAGGAGCGCCAGAAAGTCAGACAGGTTATGTCCCGCCTCGGAAAGCAACGCCAGCGAGTGTGAGCGGATGCCGGCAACCACCAGCAGGACAACGTAAAGCATGGTGACAGCCAGCGAGATGCGCAGCACCCGCCCCGTCCCATGAGCATGTCCGTGTCCCGCGTGCGAGTGCATGGTATTAGCATAGCGCAAGCCCGTGCGACGCGGACACTCTTGTCCGCGTGCGTGCGCCAGAGACACTGCTGCCTGGGTCAAAGGTGGCGCAGACCCACCCGCTCGCGCTATCCTTCTCAGCGCACCCGGAGGACAACGTGAAGAAGACTCTTTTGATTCCAGCTTTGCTGTTACTAGCCGCGTCGGCGATTGCGCAAACCACGCCCGCCCAAACCATGCCCGCCCAAACAGCGCCAGCACCCGTCAAGAACCCAATCAGCGCCGCCCTAAGAGACATCCTGCCCAACCGTCAGAAAAACACCATCGCCGCCGTCGAAGCCATGCCCGCTGACAAATTCAGCTACAAACCCTCCGCCGACCAGATGACGTTTGGCCACCTCGTCGCCCACATGATCGAAGCGAACTATGGACTGTGCAGCGGAACCGCTGCTGTCCCGGCTCCAAAGGTTGAACCAGTAACCGAAACAGACTCGAAAGACAAACTGGCCGCCGCGCTCAAGGCATCGTTCGATTTCTGCGGCGACGCACTCTCGAAGATGGACGATTCGAAACTGGGAGAAATGACAGCCGGCATGGGAGGCCAGCAAGTCTCACGCGCCAGATACGCCCTGGGCATCGCGGGCAATTGGGCCGATCACTACGCCGAAGCCGCCATGTATCTGCGGCAGAACGGAATATTGCCGCCGACCGCGAAGAAGTAGGGAATTTATCCGGTGGAGGGACGGGCGCCCTCGTCCGTCCACTGCCGCTATCAACGGATTATTTCAGTCTGCACAATCTTCGACAAACGACTTTAGCCTGAACAGAGCCTGATCCCACTGCTCGGAGACGAAATCGAGATATTCTCTGATCCCTTCAATCGGCTCCGGATCGAATTCGAATCGACTCTCGCGACCCGCACGGACGCTGTGCACGATACCTACACTCTCCAATACTCGAAGATGCTT
Organism: uncultured Acidobacteriaceae bacterium; assembly: GCA_963730845.1. Lineage (GTDB taxonomy): Bacteria > Acidobacteriota > Terriglobia > Terriglobales > Acidobacteriaceae > Acidiflorens. The sequence continues at coordinate 88,499 of CAVSTM010000020.1, forward strand.
GGTGATCGCCTGCCGCGTCAGCCTGGAACCATGCGTTAGCTGAGAGATTGAACAAGGCTGTCTGTTACAGAGCTTCGCCACCAGCGACAGCCGTGTCTCGTCGCCGAGCGCGGCAAAAACCGGAGCGCGCGCCTGACGTTTGGCGGCGATGCTGCTATGACGTTTGTGCGACATGCTTCTCGATGTTCTTCATCTGTTCGGTCCAACCGCCATCGTTTCTTCGGAACGCCTCAAGACGGCGGTCCCCAGGTAGCTTATCGAAGCCGGACTCGGTGAGCACCAGTAACGTACCACTGCCGGTCTTTTCTAGTCTGAATTCGACGAGCGTGGTCGGTTCCGGCGAGGTATCCTGCGGGTAGTTTCCTTTGCCAAGGGACTTGGGATGGGGCCATGTGAACGAAAAGAGCCGTTCGTTCTCCATTTTCTGCACCACCGCTTCCCATTTGACGTGCTCATAGCCGGGATAAGTAATCTGGCCGCGCGAGACTTGACCCGGTACAAAGGGTCCATCCAGTTTCACGCGAAACCACTCGCCAAACTCACGGTAATCCGTCAACGCACGCCAGACCCGAGAAACCGGCGCTTTGAATTCAATACTCTTCTCAATACGGTCATTCATATTGTGCAATCTCTAGGTTGCATATTAGCAAAAGCGTGAAACAAAAAGCAACCCTTAGGTTGCACTTTCCAACAATCCTCGCGACCCTATCAAAGCAGCCCTTCCAACTCCTCTTCGCCAATCACGCTAACCCCCAACTCCCGCGCCTTGTCCAGCTTCGATCCCGCATCGCTCCCCGCCACCACGTAATCCGTCTTCTTACTCACCGACCCGGAGACTCGTCCACCCGCATCTTCAATCATGCTCTTCGCCTCGTCGCGCGTGTGGCGCGCCAGCGTGCCCGTCAGCACAAAAGTCTTCCCCGCCAGCTTCGTGCCTTTTTCCTTCTTTTGTCCGGTGAACGTCAGTCCCGCCTTGCGCAGATCGCTCACCAGCTTGCGATTGTGTTCATCGCCGAAGAACTCCACGATGCTCTCCGCGATCCTTGGCCCCACTTCGTTCACTTCCTCAAGTTCCTCCGCACTCGCCTTCATGATTGCGTCCAGCGAGCCGAAGTGCTCTGCCAGAAATTGCGCTGTGCGCTCGCCCACAAACCGTATTCCGAGGCCATAAATCACACGTTCCAGCGGCAGCTGCTTTGAAGCCTCGATCTCCGCCAGCACGTTCTCCGCCGACTTCTCGCCCATGCGCTCGAGCTCGAGCAGATCGTCTTTCCTCAATTTGTAGAGATCGGCAACATTCTTCACCAAGCCGCGTTCGGTAAGCTGATTCACCAGCGCCTCGCCCAGTCCGTCGATATTCATCACGTGACGCGAAGCAAAATGCAGAACCGTCCCCTGCAGCTTCGCCGGACAATTCGCATTCACACAGCGGTGGTCGGCCTCACCCGGCGTGCGCACTACATTGCCGCCGCACACCGGACAATGCTCGGGCATCTCGAACGGCTTGTGACCGCGCGGGTGATCTTTATCTTCAACCACCCTCACCACCTTCGGAATCACATCGCCGCCGCGTTCCACCTCGACCCAGTCGCCGATGTTCACGCCCAGTCGCTCGATCTCATCCATGTTGTGCAAAGTAGCCCGCGACACGGTCGTTCCGCCGATCGGAACCGGCTTGAGCCAGGCGACGGGCGTCAGTTTGCCGGTGCGTCCAACGTTGGGGACGATGTCTTCGATCTGCGTCACCGCTCCGCGAGCCGCGAACTTGTAAGCAATCGCCCACCGCGGAGCCTTCCCGGTGAAGCCCAGTTCCCGCTGCCAAGCCGTCCGGTCCACTTTAACGACGATCCCGTCAATCTCGTAAGGCAGCGAATCGCGCTTCGCCTCCCAGCTCTGAATAAATTTCCAGACGTCTTCCAGATTGTTCGCCAGCTTCCGGTTCGGATTCACCTTGAACCCCGCCAGTTCCATAGCATCCATCGCCTTGGATTGCCGGTCGAAAAAAGTTTGTCCGTCCTTCAACAGGAAGTAGGCGAAGTAGTCCATGCGGCGTTGCGCTGTAATCGAAGGTTCGAGTTGCCGCACCGTTCCCGCCGTAAAGTTGCGCGGATTCGCAAAAGTCGCGAGTCCCTGCCGCTCGCGCTCTTCATTCAACTTGCGGAAGGCGGCAAGCGGCATCAGCATTTCGCCGCGCACTTCGAAATCGGCGGGTATTCCGGCCTTCTTCAGCTTGTCCTTTGAGATTGACAGAGGAATGGAACGCACCGTCCGAACATTCAATGTCACGTCTTCACCCACGCTGCCATCGCCGCGCGTGATGCCGCGTTCGAGGCGCCCGTCGCTGTAGACGAGCGCCAACGACATGCCATCCAGTTTCAATTCGCACATGTATTCGAGGTCAGTCTGCCCGCTAAGCTCATGCACCCGCCGCTCCCAATCGCGCAGCTCTTCTTCGGAGTAAGCGTTGTCAAGCGAAAGCATCGGCGAGGAATGTTTCGCCTTAACGAATCCCTCGCGAGGCTTGCCGCCTACGCGCTGCGTAGGCGAGTCCGGCGCGAGGAGTTCCGGATGCTCCGCCTCGATCCGCTTAAGTTCGTTCATCAGCGCGTCGAACTCGGAGTCTTTTATCTCCGGAGCATCCAGCACGTAATAGAGGTACTCGTGGTGCCGAATCTTCTCACGCAGAGCTTTGATTTTCTTCTCGAGAGCAGAACTGGACATGACTGGGGAATTATAGTGCGGGGAGTTGCGATAATTTGTTGGAGTTTGTCATCCCGAGCGAAGCGAGGGATCTGTAGTTCGCCGCAATATGCAGATCCCTCGCTTCGCTCGGGATGACAACTGAGACCTGAGACATGAGACCTGGCTACTGTTTCTTAGCTTTCCGAATCCGCCCCCGCCCCAGTGCGCCGCGGCCCACGCTCGACGGGGGCTTTTTCATCCCCTCCAGCAGATCCTTCAGCACGGTCGCGTTGTTGCGCTCAACGTTTCGCGACGCATACAACAGCGTGACCTTGCGTTTGCCTTCCGCAAGATGGTGCAGTTTCTCCACCGCTGCGGAACCATCCGCGCTTGCCAACTCTTTAAGATAGCGTTTCCGGAAAATGCTCCACCCCTCCGGATTCGCATGGAACCACTTCCGCAACTCGTCCGAAGGCGCCACTTCGCGCAGCCAGAGCTTGAGCGCCGCGGCTTCTTTCGTCAGCCCGCGCGGCCACAAACGATCCACCAGCACCCGCACTCCGTCTGAAGAGGACGTAGCCTCGTAAACGCGTTTGACCACAACGCCCATGCCTTCCGGTATTATCCTACCTCGGGCGCCGCCTTGCAGCCGCGCCGCAATCATCATGAACTTCTGGCAACAGATTTCTCCCTGCCTTCGCGTCTCCGTAGCCATCGTCACACTTCTCGCGCTATCCAGCTGCGATGTGGAGCGCCGCAAATCCGACGCCGAACTCGGCCTCAACCCGCAGCAAGCCGAAGGCAGAAGACTCTACGACAACTATTGCGACCGCTGCCATGAACCCTACTCATCTCGCGGCAAGAAAGGCCCGGGACTGAAGGGTGTATTCAAGCAGCAATACCTGTCCCTCAGTGGACTGCCCGCCAACGACGATCGCGTTACCGACATCATCAAGTTTGGCCGGGCCAAAATGGAAGGTTTCAATCAGGTCATGACCGACCAGCAGATCAAAGATTTGTTAGCCTACCTGCACACGCTGTGAGGAGGAGAAGTGCCCGTTTGTCGAAAGGTCATTGCTGTCGCCGTGGTTCTGCTCGCGGGGTCTGCCATTATGCTCGCCGCGGATGCCAAGGGCTGGTATGACGTTTGCTGCGATGCGACGGAATTCCACTTCAGTCAACTTCCAGAGAACGCCGCTGGAAAGGAGCTTCGAGTGCGTTTGTCTACAGGGACGCGTCTGCCTCTGGATGCGATGCCGGATGAGTGGTTAGGAGCTCACTGGAAAGTCACAGGCCGGCGGTGCGACTCTGCCGGGAATTGTGAGGAGGCGATCAAAGCCGATTTTAAGATGGAGAGAGTCACCAAGAGGCATGTCTCGGGGAGATACTTGGCCGATTTCAACGGGCAACATCTAGAGGGTCAGTTCACCGTGAAATACCGCCAGAGACATCCACTCTGTATCTGTGAATAAATGTTGGAGATGCTAATCGTGGTTAACGCGGGTTCTTGATGAAGAGCGCAGCGAAATCAGACCTTTTACCTAAACTGCCATCGGTGGACGCATTGATGCGTGCTCCATCCGTGGCTCCGCTCTTAACCAGCCACGGATCTGCCGCCGTGACCGATGCGGTGCGCGTTGTGCTCGCGCGTCTCCGTCGGGAAATCAGCAACCACCAACTGGACGAGGAATCGCTGGACGTCGCTCTCGGCGGCCTGTCCGCAGCCATCGAGCGTCAACTCCGTCGGGCCCTGAGTTTCTCCCTGCTGCCGCTTATCAACGCCACCGGCGTGATCCTCCACACCAATCTCGGGCGCGCGCCCCTGGCCGCCGCAGCGCTCGATCATGTCCGCGCAACCGCGAGCGCCTATTCCAATCTCGAATTCGATCTGGCCACAGGCGAGCGCGGCAAACGCGACGTCCATGTAGATCGCCTGTTCCAAAAGCTCCTGAACGAACACGTAGGGACAGCCGCCCTCGGCTGTCCAGCCGAGCAAAGCTCGGCCGCCATCTCAACGATAGTAGTCAACAACAATGCCGCCGCCGTTCTGCTGGCGTTGAACTCGCTGGCCGAGGGTGGCGAAGCTATCGTCTCGCGCGGAGAGCTGGTCGAAATCGGCGGTTCGTTCCGCATTCCCGACGTGATGTCGAAGTCGAACGCCACCCTACGCGAAGTCGGCGCGACCAACCGCACGCGCCTCGCCGATTACGAAAGCGCCATCAACGACCGCACGCGCCTCCTGCTCCGCGTGCATCGTTCCAACTTCGAAATCACCGGCTTCACCGAGCAGCCCGCGCTCGACGAGCTAGTCGCTCTGGCCCGTCGCCGCAATCTTCCGCTGATGGAAGACCTGGGCAGCGGCGCTCTGTTCGATCTGCGTTCGGTTGGAATCACCGGCGAGCCGGGAGTGCTCGACAGCCTGCGCGCCGGCGTCGACGTCGTCACCTACAGCGGCGACAAACTTCTCGGCGGTCCGCAAGCTGGATTGATCAGCGGCCGCGCCGATCTGGTTGCGCGTATGCGCTCGAACTCGCTGTTCCGCGCGCTGCGCGTCGACAAGCTCATCTACGGCGCGCTCGAAGCCACGCTGCTCGCCTACGTCAAAGGCGACCATGATGCTGTGCCCGTCCTGCGAATGATGCGCTTATCGAAAGATGAGATCACGCGCCGCGCGGAAAAAATCGTCTCTCAGGTCAAGTCCGCGCGCCTCAAGCTGGAACTCCTCGATGGCGAATCGGTCATCGGAGGCGGCGCGGCCCCGTCGGCGGTTTTGTCCACGCGCCTGATCGCTCTCACCCTCGGCGGTCACAGCGCTGACGAAGTGAGCGCCAGTCTCCGCGCCTCGACTCCGCCCGTCATCGGGCGCGTCGAGGACGGCCGTGTGTTGCTCGACCTCCGCACGGTTTTTCCGGAGCAGGACACCGTGCTGGCACAGGCGCTGAGCTCCCTATAGCGCTGTGACCCGAGCCGGCGCCGAGCTGCGTTCGGCTTGGACGAGCGAGGGCGCCCGTCCCCGCACGAGCGTGGCCTTAACGAATTCGGAATTGCCAATTACAAATTACCGATTAACAATGTTTCTATGATTCTCGGCACCGGAGTTGACATCGCCGAAGTTCCTCGTATCCGCGAAAGCATCGAGCGCTTTGGCGATCGCTTTCTCCGCCGCATCTTCACCGAGGGCGAAATGAGTTACTGCGAAAGAAAAGCCAGCCGCTTTGAAAGCTATGCCGCGCGCTTCGCCGCCAAGGAAGCCGGGATGAAGGCGCTCGGCACGGGATGGAGTCACGGCGTCCGCTGGCGCGATATCGAAGTGGTGCGGCCAAAAGGCCAGCGTCCGACCATTCAATTTCACGGTGAAGCGGCGGCCATTGCAGCCAAGCTCGGCACCAAAAACATCGCTCTCTCGCTCACCCACACCTCCGAGCAAGCCCTGGCCCACGTCATTCTCGAAAATTAGCCATCAGCACAGGCCACGTGGGGGCGGACGCATTCGTCCGCCCCCGGCTGGGAATCCGATTCCTGCAATCGTGGTTCTGCGACCCATGCCGAGTTGCGCTCGGCCGGCGGACGAATCCGTCCGCCACCACGTGTTTTGGAATATCCCATCCTGCTGATTCAAAATAACTTCCCACCCCTTCGCAACATGCGCAAAGGTTCAGGGTTTATACCGGCGAACGTAATGAGGCCGAGTTACCGGTTTTGGACCAAAATGGCGAGACTAAAGCAAGGGCACTAAAACTAAAGAAAGGGCACCAAAAATGAAACGCTCCATTCGTAAGTTGCTATCCGGCTTGGTTTTGGGAGTTTTGATGTCGTCGGTTTCGGTGCTGTCGCTCTCGACGGCATCGTCGGCGCAAATTGGGATTGGGATCTCGGTGCGAATCGGTCCGCCGGCGCTGCCAGTCTACGCGCAGCCCATCTGTCCCGGTCCGGGATATCTCTGGACCCCCGGCTATTGGGCGTGGAATGACGCCGGCGGCTACTACTGGGTCCCCGGGACATGGGTGGTTGCTCCGGTCGGCATGCTCTGGACCCCCGGTTACTGGGGCTTCGCCGGCGGCTTCTATGGCTGGCACGCCGGCTATTGGGGACCGCACGTCGGCTTCTACGGCGGAATTAACTATGGCTTCGGCTACGGCGGCGTAGGCTTCGCCGGCGGCGAGTGGAGAGGCGGCGGCTTCTTCTACAATCGCGAGGTGATGAACGTGAACGTCACCAATGTGACCAACGTCTACAGCCGCACCGTAATCGTGAACAATACGCATGTGGCCTTCAACGGCCCCGGCGGCATCGAAGCGCGGCCGACTCCGCAAGAGGAAGCCTACGGACGCGAACCGCATACCCCGGCGCTCGCAGCGCAAACCGAACACGAACATGCCGCCAGCCAGAACCGGCAGCTATTCGCATCGGAGAATCATGGACGTCCGGCGATTGCGGCCACCGCCAGGCCGGGCGAGTTCAACGGAGCGCACGTAGAGAGAGCCAGCGTGGCTGGGCAAGAAGCACGTCCCGTAAACCACGAAGCAGCGAACCGGGACAACCCCAAGCCAAGCAAGCCGGCTCAAAAGAAAGCGGAGAAACAGGCCAAAGCGGAACGCGAGGAACATCGCTAACCCACCGCTCTTCGCCTAAGAAAATGGCTCCCACTCCCCACGCCAGGCGCGAGAAGTGGGAGCCTTAGTTTTGGCGCCCGATCCCCCTTTCCGGCCTCAAGAAATCTCAGACCCTGAAATTACACAGTGTTTGCTATTATGCTTCTGTCGTTAACTGACCACCTTGCCTAGCCAGAAGCAGCTGAAATGGTCGCAACTGCGCGTAGGGGCCACCGTTGTGTTCGCCCTGGCCACACTCAGCGTCCTCATCTTCGTGATGAGCGGTACGGGCGGATGGTTCACCAGCAAGATCACATTGCGATCCTACCTCGATAACGCAGGCGGCCTGCGCGAGGGCGCGCCCGTGCGTTTGGCGGGTGTGGACATCGGCAACGTGAAGGGCATCCGGATTGTGGAAGGCAAGCCCACCACCCCCGTCGAAATTACGATGAGGGTCAACACCAAGTACAAGTTCAATCTGCGGAAAGACTCGGTGACCTTGTTGAGCACGGCTGGGGTCCTCGGTGAAACCTTTGTGGACGTTGACAGTTCGGCGGCCAAGGGCCCGCTGGCAGTAGACGGAGACACGCTGCCGGGCCGCGACCAGCCCCAGATCGAGGACGTGGTGCGCGCCAGCCAGGGCACCCTGCAAAACATGGACTCGCTGCTGAAGCGGGTGGATCGCATCGTGGCGTTTATCGAAAGCGGCCAGGGCTCGATCGGCAAGGTGATTTATAGTCCTGCCTTGTACGACCAGCTCAACGCCACGGTGGCCGAATTCAAGGGATTGATGGATGACATTCAGCAGGGAAAAGGCTCGATCGGCCCCCTGCTCACCAGCGATGAGGCGTACAAGAAAGTGATTGCCGCCATCGACAAGCTCAATGTGATTGTCGATGAGATTCAGCAGGGTAAAGGCACCGCTGGCAAGCTGCTGAAAGATCCCGAGCTCTACAACAACGCGAACAAGACGATCGCGAATGTACGCGAGCTGACCGACGACATCAATGCCGGCAAGGGCGCGCTTGGCAAGATGACGCATGATCAGGAATTCGCCGCCAAGCTGCAGACCCTGATGAACAACCTGTCCGCACTCTCCGAGCGATTGGAAAAAGGCGAGGGCACAGCGGGAATGCTGTTCAAGGATCCCGCCCTTTACAACAACAGCAACCAGATGCTGGTGGAGACGCGCGAACTGGTGAAGGCGATCCGGGAAAACCCCAAGAAATATCTGACGTTCCACGTAAAAGTATTCTGATCTCTAAACGAATCACGTAGGGACAGCCGCCCTCGGCTGTCCGGCCGAGCGAAGCTCGGCAGCGCTCGAGGGAGTTATACCGTTGACCATTTCCAGTGGCTTTCGTCCAACTATGATGGCTAAGTGTGTCGGCGCTCAACCGCTGGCCGTACCACATTTCGATTCGAGGATCTCATGCGCAATTTCTTGAAACTGTTGACCGTCTGCCTCATGCTCGTACCCGTCTTGTTTGCCCAGGAAAAGCCGGCTCAGAATAACCCTGAAGTCGCAAGGCCGGCTGCCGACGTCCGTTTCTCCGCCGCCATGCTCGACAAGAGCATCGATCCCTGCAACGATTTTTACGCGTACGCCTGCAGCAAGTGGCTGGCGCAAAACCCGGTTCCCACCGACCACGCAGCTTGGGGGCGCTTCAATGAATTGCAGGATCGCGGAGAATACATCGTGCGCGACATCCTCGAGAAGGCCTCGGTTGACCGGCCGGGCCGGAGCGCCGCCGAGCAGAAGATCGGCGATTACTACGCCAGCTGCATGGACGAAGCTGCCGTAGAGAAAGCGGGCACAAAGCCACTGGAGAAGGACTTCAATAACATTGCAGCGATCCAGTCGAAAGGGGACCTTCCGACAGAGATCGTCCGGCTGCACCGCGAAGGCGCCGATGTGTTATTCGGCTTCGATTCCGGATCCGACTTCAAGAATGCGAGCCAGATCATAGCCCAAGTGGACCAGGGCGGTCTGGGCCTCCCCGACCGTGATTACTATTTCAAAGACGACGAGAAGTCCGTGGAGTTGAGAAAGAAATACCTCGCGCACGTGGCGAAGATGTTCGTGCTGCTAGGCGACGACGAAGCAAAAGCCGCGGCGGAAGCAAGAGTCGTAATGGAGATTGAGACCGGCCTAGCCAAAGGCGCGTTCGACATGACCAGCCGCCGTGACCCGCAGAAGGTTTACCACAAGCTGACCAATCAGGAGTTGACGGCTCTGAGTCCGGCGTTCAGTTGGACCACATACTTCGAAGGCGTCAGTGCGCCCCGGTTCGATTCTCTCAACGTGATTGAGCCCGACTTCATCAAGAACATGCAGGAAGTAATCAATGGTCACTCGCTCGACGAGTGGAAGACGTACCTGCGCTGGCACACCGTGCATGCCAACGCGCCGTTGCTGCCGGCAGCGTTCGTGAACGAGAATTACGATTTCTTCAGCAAGACGCTGACGGGCACTAAGGAGTTGCGTCCGCGCTGGAAGCGTTGCGTGAGTTACACGGACAATGACCTCGGCGATTTGGTCGGCCAGATTTATGTCCAGCAGACCTTTGGCGCCGAAGGTAAGGAGCGCGCGCTGGCCATGGTCGGAGCCCTAGAAAAAGCGCTGGGCGAAGACATCAAGAACTCGCCCTGGATGGGCGCGGAAACGAAGGCGCAGGCGCTGGTGAAATTGCAGGCCGTCACCAACCGCATCGGCTACACCGATAAGTGGCGCGACTACTCCACGCTCGAGATCGTGCGTGGCGAGGCCGTCGGCAACTCGCAACGCGCAAATCAAAATGACATGCGGCGCAGGTTGAACAAGATTGGCACGCCGCTCGATAAAAGGGATTGGGAGTATCCGCCGATGACGGTGAACGCGAACTACGATCCGACACAAAATAACATCACCTTCCCCGCCGGAATCCTGCAGCCGCCGTTCTATGACAACCACGCCGACGACGCGATGAACTTTGGCGGAATCGGCGCTGTGATCGGTCACGAACTAACCCACGGCTTCGACGACGAGGGCAGCCAGTTCGACGCCGACGGCAATCTTCGCGACTGGTGGACCGCGAACGACAAGAAGCAATTCGAAGAACGTACCGGCTGCATAAAAGACCAGTATGCAAACTTCGTTGCCGTCGACGACCTCAAGCTGAACGGCAAACTCACCCTGGGTGAGAACACGGCCGATAATGGCGGCCTGCGCATCGCCTACATGGCCCTGCTGAATAAATTTGCCGGCAAGGAGCCAGCGCCCATCGACGGTCTCTCCGCCGAGCAGCGCTTTTTTCTAGGATGGGCCAACGTGTGGTGCCAGAACCAGACGCCTGCCTTGACGCGCATGCTGGTCACCATCGATCCGCATTCACCGTCGAAGTACCGCGTGAACGGACCGCTTTCCAATATGCCGGAGTTCCGCGAAGCCTACCACTGCCCGGCCACCGCACCGATGGTGAATCAGAACGCATGCAGGGTGTGGTGAGGCAGTCGTTGGTCGCTAGTCGCTAGTCGTTATGAAAGCGGTCGCTGGTGGTTAGGCGGCGTTTGGGAGGAATCTGTTGATGAGAGCGTTCAATCCGCGCGCGATGCCGTCGCCGCTGCGACAAAGCTCGTCCGCCCTCTCCTCGGACAGGTAATGTAGACGCCGAGCTATCAAACCTGGGTCTGGAGCTCCAAAAGAGATCCCCTGGCGTGAAAAAGAAAGCGCACGAATTCTGGATCCGATCGATGTCCCTTTCCTTCGGCGATATTGCTCGGTACCGAAACCGCGGCGCGCCGCATCTGTGATGTCAGGCCATAAATCCCACATCTTGGAGAACCATTTGTCGCACGGTAAATCTCCATTGTGAGGTCCGTTGCTTCCTGCCAGATCCGCAAGTCCTGAAATGACGAATTGGTGGTCATCGCGCCACCTCCGAGCACAAGGTAACTCTCAGCGCCAAGCCGAGCCTATGACCGTCGAACGCTAAAATTGTGATGATTCCCAGGCGGAGGAGATGTGACCGCCCATATGTAAGGAAGGGCGCGAACGACTAACGACCCGCGACTAGCGACTGGCTACTTCCGCCTGTTCATGCGCGTGATAACTCGACCGCACCAGCGGTCCCGACTCAACATGCTTGAACCCGAACTTCAGCGCCTCTTCTTTAAGCGAAACGAACTCGGCAGGAGTGTAGTAGCGCGTCATGGGAAGATGATCCTTCGAAGGACGCAGATATTGCCCGATCGTCAAAATATCCACACCGTGCTCACCTAGGTCGCGAAAGACTTCGATCAGTTCGCCAGTCTCTTCGCCAATCCCAACCATCACGCCGCTCTTCGTAACCGTCGCCGGGTCCCACTGCTTGGCATTCGCCAGCAGATCAAGCGTCCTCTGATAGCGCGCCCCCGAGCGCACCGCGCGGTAGAGCCTCGGAACAGTCTCTGTATTGTGATTAAGCACGTTAGGCTTCGCATCGAGCACGATGCGCAGCGGTTCTTCCAGGCCCTGGAAGTCGGGAATCAGCACCTCGACCCGGCACTCCGGCACCAGTTCGCGAATCTGCCGGATAGTCTCGGCAAAAATCCGAGCGCCGCCGACGTTGTCATCGTCGCGATTCACGCTGGTCACGACCGCATGCCGCAGTCCAAGCGTGGCGACCGCTTCGGCCACGCGCCGCGGTTCGTCCCAATCGATCGCCTCCGGACGCCCCTTAGGCACCGCGCAAAATCCGCAGCGCCGCGTGCAGATATCGCCCAGCAGCATGAAAGTCGCAGTGTGGTGGTCCCAACATTCTCCGATATTCGGACACTGCGCCGACTCGCAAACCGTATGCAGCCCCAGCCCGCGCGCCAGCTTTTTGAGATTGTGAAAGTTGTCGCCCACCGGAGCCTTAGCCTTGAGCCACGGAGGCTTGGGGCTGTGGACCTTGGGTCCAAGGTCAATCTGGATGAGCTGCGAAGTTGCGGCCATAGCGAAGCTCGATTTTACCAGTTCGACAGCTGCGGATCGCCGGTCGCCCGATCCGGTAGTGACTCAATTTGAAATGGCTGTGGCCCCGTGGTTCATGTACTACAATTTCTGCCGCGTGCGTCAGATTTTGCGCATCACGCCGGCGATGGAAGCTGGACCCGAACATCACGTCTGCACGATAGAGGAATAGAGGAACTTGTGAGCTTGCTGGCGGCGTGAGAGCATGGCTGGCATGGGAATGGTGGCGATTACGAAGCTCACGCTGAAGGAGCATCATTTAGGCCCGGGCCGCACCAAGCACACCTTTTCTGATAGCAATGGCGTGAGACCTTTCCCTCCCTTCACGTCGCTGGCTATCACCCGGTATGGCGAGGAGTCGGGCTACTACCTGATGCATATCTGCGACAACAATTTAGGAACCGATAACTGGCACGAGACTCTCGAAGATGCTCTCAATCAAGCTGAGTGGGAGTTTGGGGTACTGCCTGAAGAGTGGACTGACGTTCAAGAGCCTTTCTAAAACTCAAACTGTGCCACTACCCTCGATCCAACATCTGCCGCAGCCGTAGCTTGACCTCTGGCCACTCCGCCGCCACGATCGAAAAGCGTGCCGAGTCGCGAGCGATGAAGTCAGCGGCCATCCGATGCGAGCGGAGAATCCCTTCAAACCGTCCGCCGATGCGTTCGATCGCCGCCCGCGAACGCTGGTTGCGTGCGTCAGTATGCAGGCAGACCCGGAGCATCTGCCAACTTTCAAAAGCATGCGTCAGCATCAGCAGCTTGGCCTCGGTGTTGGCTGCCGTGCGGATTGCCGATCGTGTCAGCCACGTGTAGCCGATCTCACAAGCATCGGCGGCTTCCCGCCCGTGCCGAGCATGGCCCGCTGGCCAAGCCCATCGCTCCATGTCGAAAAACCGAGTCGACCCAATGACGACACCGTCCTCAATCCGGACGATAGCAAACGGCACCGCCGTGCCCGCGTCTCGGCACGCGAGAGCGGTGTCGATGTAACGGGCGGCTTCGGCCTTGTCCCGCGGGACGGGACTCCACTGATAAAGCGAGCTATCAACTGCTGCGGCAGCGACCAAGCCGTCAACATGGCGGTGGTCAAGCGGTTCGAGACGAACGTGCTCGCCTGAGAGCACAAGGCTTTCTATTCCCACGCTCCCCAGTATGAATGAGTCTCCACGCCACCGCAATGGAACTGCCGCGCAGGTTCAGCTGTGGGGCAACTGACCTTTCTCCCCAAACAGCCGATTCACAACTTCCGTCCGGTAAGCGAAGATGGTTTCCACATCTTTCTTTACCTTCAATTTGTGCGCCATCGAGCCGAAGACGCCAAGCGGCAGCAAGTATCGCACCTCATCCGTGATACCCGTGCCGTTGCTCTCGGCAACAAAACGATGCTCGTGATGCCACAGTTTATAAGGACCTTTCCGTTGCACATCGACAAAGCGATAAGGTGGTTCCCATTCGATAACTTCGCTAGTCCAGCGAATCGGGAAGATTCTCCAGCGCAGCGAGTATCGCATTAACGTGCCTTTGCGCACCGGAACCGGCTCAACGCTCAAGATGCGAAAGTTGAGCCACTTCGGAGTCAGTTGTTCCAGGTTCTCTGCTCTTGAGAAGAACTCGAATACCTCAGCGAGAGGTCGCGGAACCAATTGCTCCGCGTGAAAAATGAAAGGAGTCATCTACTTCAGATGCACCGCCGCTTCTGAGCGCTTCGGCCTCGCTAACTTCCCGCCGCGAGCCATCGTCGCCGAGTCAGGCATAGCGTATTTAGGTTTGATCTCGTGGCATCCAGCCTCGCAATACACGCCGCCCGCGGCCGACTCCGGCGACGGCATCGGAGAATTCACCGCCATCTCCCGATCACCCTCCAACTGCCGCTCCACGCCGGCAATCAATGTTTCATTTTCCGCGGGAGTAAGCCACTTCTTCTTCGACACCAGATAATCCTCCAGCCGCAAAATCGGGTCGCGCCGCTTCCAATATTCGAACAACGGCTTAGGAACATACTCCGCCGCATCGTGAATCGCGTGCCCCTTCATGCGCATCATCTTCGCTTCGATCAAAGTTGGACCTTCGCCGCGCCGCGCCCGCTCACAAGCTTCATGGCAGGCGTCATACGCCTGGCAAGCGTCGGTGCCGTCGACGATCACGCCTGGGATCCCATAGGCAATCGCCCGTTCCGCCAGATCCTTGACGCGGAACTGCATGTCGGCTGGCGTCGAATATCCCCAAAGATTATTCTCGACAATCAGCACCAGCCCCAGATTCTGCACCGCCGCGAAATTCAGCCCTTCGTAAGTCACGCCGGTAGACTGCCCACCGTCTCCGATATAAGTCATGCAAGCAATGTGCCGACCCTGCAGTCGCGCCCCCAGCGCCACGCCCGCCAACACCGGAATCAAATCGCCCAGAGTAGAAATCGGAGAAACCACATTGCGTTTGTCGATGTCGCCAAAGTGCGATGTCGCATCGCGTCCACCGGTCGGCGATCCCGCCTTGGCCATGTACTGCATCATGATGTCGGCCGGCGAGAAGCCGCGCACCAGCAACGCTCCCTGGTTGCGAATCATGGGCCCCAGCCAGTCGTCTTTATGCAGAGCGAAAGCCGAGGCGCAGGAGCAAGCCTCCTGCCCCAGCCCAAAGTAAACGCCGCCGACCACCTGCCCTTGCTTGTAGAGATTTTCGAGCGCCGTTTCCATGCGCCGGTTGAGCAGCATCCAGCGATAGATTTCGACGAGCTGTTCGCGGCGAAGGTATTTCGACTCGCGGATCGGCGGTGCGGGCTGAGAAAGGTCGCCGCTCTCCACTTCGTAGCGAACCTCATCCACCACGCGCACCTGACGCAAAGTGAAGCAAGGTTTTTCGAGCCGGTAGTCGCGGATGGTGTAGCTGCGCAGGTCCCCATTCGTCTCTGCGCTTTTAGTTTTTGGTTTTGGGTTCTTGGTTTGGAAACGCGAGCTGGCTTTTGCACGGCCCGACTTTGCGGTAAAAACAATTTTCTTTTTCGCCATGATCAGTTCGCGAATACCAGTCCGGCAAACATCCTAGCGCAGAAAGAGCGCCGCCGTCTCACAAGGTTCCTCCGTAGAGACGGGGCTCGCCCCGTCTCGGAAGTGAGGCAACCCCCGCCGGGAGAAATCAGGCAAGAAACAAATCGTCCTCGCCATGAAGCCGACGCAGCTTTTCCGGCACACTCATCGGCACTCCTAAGATGTTCCCCAGCAGCGCATCGATCGTCTCGACCCAAAGCATCTGACTTCCAAATACACCGCCGAAGTTTCGCGACACCACCTGCGCCACCTCATTCAAATCGAGTTCGTGCCCCAGTTCCTTCTGCATCGAGGTCACCGGCTTCACCGTAATCCCGCAGGGCACGATCAGATTGAAATAGCTGAGATCCGTATTCACATTTAGAGCGAAACCGTGCGAAGTAACCGACCGCGAAATGTGCACACCGATCGCAGCGATTTTCGCCGCTGGCTCCGTCTCTGTCCAAGCCCCCGTAAGCCCGGCCACGCGCCGCGCCGGAATTCTGAAATCACCGCAGGTGCGGATCAGCACCTCCTCCAGACGGCGAACGTAATCGACGACGCCGAAGGTTTTTCTCGCGCCGACAGTTTCGCGGACAGGAGTGTCCGCGCCACACGTGCGCGGTTCGTGCTGTCTTAGATCGAAGATCGGATAGGCGACCAACTGTCCCGGCCCGTGAAACGTAACATCCCCGCCGCGATCGCACTCAAACACCTCGACTCCACGAGCCGCCAGTGCTTCGGTCGATGCCAACACATTCGCGGCCTTAGCGTTACGTCCCAAAGTAATGGCGGGTGTGTGTTCGAGCAGAAGCAGCAGGTCGCCGATCTGCCCCGCCTTGCGCAGACCGACCAGATTCTGCTGCAGTCGCAGCCCTTCACCATAATTAAGCTGACCGAGTTGGACGACAGAGATCACGTTGCTATTGAAATTATAAGCTCGCGGTGGATGCATCTAGTACTTAGTCGAGGTTCGACGCAGAATTCCGGCCACAACAATCCTCTGCTCTTCGACGTGGAGATCGTAGACGATGCGGTAATATGCCACGCCGAGGCCTGTCCTTTGAGACGTCTGACGTCGCCGCTGAACGGGTCTTGCTGCATCCCGAGCAGGGCGTCCTTAACGCGCGTCTGGTCTCTTGCCGGCAGTTTTTGAAACTCTTTTTGCGCGGGGCCCGTGATTTGGAGGTTCCAGGCCATTGGGTTTCAAGTCATCGAGGAATTGCGCCAATGATACCGAATTGCCCCGCCAGAAGGCGGCTCGTCCACGGCGTAGAGCGGCGAGCTCGCCTGGAGTAGGCGTGACGGCAGGATAGCGCTCTTCGAAATAGGCGCGCAGCGCTTCTCTCACCAATTCTGACCGGGTGCGAGACTCTTTCTTTCGTACCTCCTCGAACTGCCGTAGCATAGCGGGAGGCAGCGAGATGCTCATGATCTGGGTGGTTCGCATGGGTAACTATATTACTAAGTAATACTTAGTATAAACGACGGACAGTGATTGTCAAGCCTCGGGAAAGGGTGGGCCGGCCCCCGCCCTTCAGCAAAGTCGAGCGCCCCGAGTTGGATTACAGAAATCATTCTGTTGTTTGAAACTATAGGCCCGCGATGGAACCTTCAGACTTTAGTGCCCCGGCTCGGCAACTGTCGGCAGACTCTTCGCCTCTCCTTCTTGGGCATGGAGAACTCGCAGTTCATCCTGAGCACGATTGTCAGGGACGGAGTCTAGAACCCAGAAGTTTTTCAGCTGAAAAGAGCTTGTTGCTTCGACATGTACACGATAGTAGAAAACCTCGCCAGGCAGGAAGCTTTGCTCAACGCCGCCATGCTTATCGTCCGAGCTACGCAACTTATGCTTCCCTTCGGGAACTTCGATAATGAGATAACGACCATTGTCGAGACTGCAAACTTGACGATCGTCTAAATAAACGCTGGCGCGTCGGCCCGATCCTACAAATAGGCGGTATCGGTAAACGACCAGCGTCGCATGTGGCCCCGAAATCGGATCTAGTTTACATTCGTCCGCGACTAGGGTCGGGACTCCAAACATCAACAGCAAGATTGCCAGAATCCGACTCAAATTGGGCCCCGCCTTCGTTAGAGAATTGATTGCGCCCTGGGATTGCTCTTTTCGCATTTCATTTTACGGTCGCGATCTCAAAACAAAAAGCGGCTCGAAAAGGGACCGAGTGCACCGAAGTCGGAACTAAACCTCGAGTTTGAGACCCTCCAAATCGACCAATTAACTTTCTTGATTCTCCGCTTGCACAATGTCGAACGGTTTGGTATAACAGATCGAGTCGAGGACAAGTGAACCAGTGTCTGAGCTTTCCGCTGAATCCTCGCGGTGGCTCGCGGCATCAAATTCAGTAAGCCTCCAACTGACCCCTTTCGGGGTTCGAATTCGGGGACAAGGTTCCCTGAAGGGTTTCCGCGAATAGCAGAGCCTCCAAGCGATCTTTAATTTTTGAGCAGTCTTCCGCTTCGGCCTGCGCCGGATTTTCGAGCGAGCCCACGCGGAAGAGCGTTTTCGGACGCGCAGCAAAGAATTCTGTAGGCTCCCCGTCCTGTTGAAATCAGGTGGAAATCCTGTGATCTCAGCGGGTTGACAGCCAGTACCGGGCGCTATAGCTTTAAAAGAGTTTCGAGGACGCCAAAATCTCTTCAAGGGATCGAGGCGGACTGAAAACGCACCGCTCAGGCGGAAATGCGGATCGGTCTTTGACAAAAGGTTGAACGTGCCAGTCGTGAGAAACAAATGTTCGGGCTCAAGTCTGAACGTACTCACAAGATGGACTTCTCGCCTCAGCTGGCGGGAGGTTGTCGGTCTACCCAGACCGACTCAGGTTTCAAATGAGAGTTTGATCCTGGCTCAGAATCAACGCTGGCGGCGTGCCTAACACATGCAAGTCGAACGAGAAAGTGAGCAAGGATGAGTAAAGTGGCGACCGGGTGAGTAACACGTGACTACCTGCCCTTGAGTGGGGGATAACCTCGGGAAACCGAGGCTAATACCGCATAATATCGCAAGATCAAAGGAGCAATCCGCTTTTGGAGGGGGTCGCGGCTGATTAGCTAGTTGGTAAGGTAATGGCTTACCAAGGCGACGATCGGTATCCGGCCTGAGAGGGCGCACGGACACACTGGAACTGAAACACGGTCCAGACTCCTACGGGAGGCAGCAGTGGGGAATTTTGCGCAATGGGGGAAACCCTGACGCAGCAACGCCGCGTGGAGGATGAAGCCCCTTGGGGCGTAAACTCCTTTCGACCGGGAAAATTATGACGGTACCGGTGGAAGAAGCACCGGCTAACTCTGTGCCAGCAGCCGCGGTAATACAGAGGGTGCGAGCGTTGTTCGGAATTATTGGGCGTAAAGGGCGCGTAGGCGGTGCGGTAAGTCACCTGTGAAATCCCCGGGCTTAACTCGGGGCCTGCAGGCGAAACTGCCGTGCTGGAGGGTGGGAGAGGTGCGTGGAATTCCCGGTGTAGCGGTGAAATGCGTAGATATCGGGAGGAACACCTGTGGCGAAAGCGGCGCACTGGACCACTACTGACGCTGATGCGCGAAAGCTAGGGGAGCAAACAGGATTAGATACCCTGGTAGTCCTAGCCCTAAACGATGATTGCTTGGTGTGATCGGTACCCAATCCGATCGTGCCGCAGCTAACGCGATAAGCAATCCGCCTGGGGAGTACGGTCGCAAGGCTGAAACTCAAAGGAATTGACGGGGGCCCGCACAAGCGGTGGAGCATGTGGTTCAATTCGACGCAACGCGAAGAACCTTACCTGGGCTCGAAATGCAGGAGACCGGGGTAGAAATATCCTTTTCTCGCAAGAGACTGCTGTATAGGTGCTGCATGGCTGTCGTCAGCTCGTGTCGTGAGATGTTGGGTTAAGTCCCGCAACGAGCGCAACCCTCATCCCTAGTTGCCACCGGGTCAAGCCGAGCACTCTAGTGAAACCGCCCCGGATAACGGGGAGGAAGGTGGGGATGACGTCAAGTCCTCATGGCCTTTATGTCCAGGGCTACACACGTGCTACAATGGTCGGTACAAACCGTCGCAAAGCTGCAAAGTGGAGCTAATCGGAAAAAGCCGGCCTCAGTTCGGATTGGAGTCTGCAACTCGACTCCATGAAGCTGGAATCGCTAGTAATCGCAGATCAGAACGCTGCGGTGAATACGTTCCCGGGCCTTGTACACACCGCCCGTCACATCACGAAAGTGGGCTGCACTAGAAGCCGGTGTGCCAACCCGCAAGGGAAGCAGCCGTCCAAGGTATGGCTCATGATTGGGGTGAAGTCGTAACAAGGTAGCCGTAGGAGAACCTGCGGCTGGATCACCTCCTTTCTAAGAGAGAACGTCATAGCATTCTTGCTTCGGCAAGAAATGTTGCTATGTACCCCTCGAAATCTCTAAACTAACCTGAAGAGACCAGAGGGAGCTTACGGTCAGACCTCTCTTGCTCGAACATTTGTCCACAACCGTCAGACTGGGCTTAGCCTGGTCGCGCGTTCAACCTTTTCCTCGAAAATAAATCGGTCGCCGGTCGCTTTGTCGCTAGTCGTTCCGGGTTCTTGCTGACGAGCTGAGCGACTAAAAGCTCACGAGCTGTTTTCTGGGCTCCGGGACGTTTTTGGTTTATTCTGAGCAAACCGGGCCTGTAGCTCAGGTGGCTAGAGCGCACCCCTGATAAGGGTGAGGTCGGTAGTTCAACTCTACCCAGGCCCACCAGAATCAGTTGTCAGTCATCGGTTCTCAGTTGTCAGTTCTTAGGTTTCTACTGATAACTGACAACTGAAAACTGACGACGGTTTTAAGGGGCTGTAGCTCAGCTGGGAGAGCGCCTGGTTTGCAACCAGGAGGCCACCGGTTCGATCCCGGTCAGCTCCACCAAATCAACCTGATGTTGGGCGTCAAACGCGACAACCGTGAATCAGTTCACGGTCCAAAGAAAGTCGCTTTGACGCCGAACATTGGGTTGGATTAAACCCAAACCCGCTCAGGCGGGTCAGCTGTAGAGACGGGGCTTGCCCCATCGACCAGCGAGGACGAACTTTGACAACTGAATAGATTGGGCAAATACAAGGCGAAGTAAATTTTTATGAGTGCCGCAGTACCTGCTGGTGTACGTAAGACTTCTTCAATCGGTTGACACTCTTACCCAGATTGTCATCCCGAGCGAAGCGAGGGATCTGTAGTTGGCGCTACAGTGAACATGTCTAAGCGTGCGAGGAGCAGGGTGGCGCTATAAAGTTTGTTCGGTGTGAGTGGTGTCTAAGCTGAGAGCTGGTACGCCTAACGAGCTGAAAGCGACAGCTACCAGCACGCCGCAGTGCTGCTGAGTAAATTTTGTGGTCAAGCTACTAAGGGCGCATGGTGGATGCCTTGGCAGAAGACGGCGAAGAAAGACGTGGCAAGCTGCGATAAGCTTCGGGGAGCCGCAAGCAGGCTTTGATCCGGAGATCTCTGAATGGGGAAACCCACGGGGGTAAAACCCCCATACGGCCTGACGAATCCATAGTCGGGTGCGAGCGAACCCAGGGAAGTGAACCATCTCAGTACCTGGAGGAAAAGAAAGAAACCTCGATTGCGATAGTAGTGGCGAGCGAAATCGCATCAGCCTAAACCTGCTTCACCTTCGGGTGACACAGGGGTTGTAGGGCCAGCAACAGTAGAGTTACCAATCCGGTGGTTAGTCGAAGCCCTCTGGAAAGAGGGGCCATAGAGTGTGATAGCCACGTAGGCGAAAATCATCCGGACTCGAAGCTGGTACCTGAGTATCGCGGGGCACGAGAAACCCTGCGAGAAGCTACGGGGACCATCCCGTAAGGCTAAATACGTTCTTCTGACCGATAGTGAACCAGTACCGTGAGGGAAAGGTGAAAAGAACCCCTTCGAGGGGAGTGAAATAGTACCTGAAACCGTGTGCCTACAAACGGTGGGAGGACTATGCGGCGCAAGCCGAAAGTCTGACCGCGTGCCTATTGCATAATGAGCCGGCTAGTTATTCTTGTCAGCAAGGTTAAGCGAAAGCGAGCCGTAGCGAAAGCGAGTCCGAATAGGGCGACAAAGTTGGCAGGAATAGACGCGAAGCGGGATGATCTACCCTTGGCCAGGCTGAAAGTAGGGTAAAACCTACTGGAGGGCCGAACGGCTGTTTGTTGAAAAAAGCTCCGATGAGCTGAGGGTAGGGGTGAAAGGCTAATCAAATTCCGTGATTGCTCGTTCTCTCCGAAATAGCTTTAGGGCTAGCCTCGTATGATTTGTCGTGGTGGTAGAGATCTGAATGGACTATGGGGCTTTCCAGCTTACAGAATCCAATCAAACTTCGAATGCCATTGAACAACCAGTACGGGAGTCAGACAGCGGGGGCTAAGCTTCGTTGTCGAGAGGAAAACAGTCCAGATCGCCTGCTAAGGTCCCAAAATACAAGCTAAGTGGGAAAGGAAGTCGGAACGCCCAGACAGCCAGGAGGTTGGCTTAGAAGCAGCCATCCTTTAAAGAAAGCGTAATAGCTCACTGGTCAAGCGGTCCGGTGCCGACAATTTAACGGGGCTTAAGCTTGTTACCGAAGCAGCGAATGCATCACTTAACTGTGGTGCGTGGTAGGAGAGCATTCCCAACGATTTGAAGCCAGACTGAAAAGACTGGTGGATTGTTGAGAAGAGACCCTGCCGGCATAAGTAGCGATAACGGAGGTGAGAACCCTCCGCGCCGAAAGTCTAAGGTTTCCTGAGAAAGGTTAATCCGCTCAGGGTCAGGCGGTTCCTAAGGTGAGGCCGAAAGGCGTAACTGATGGACATCCGGTTAATATTCCGGACCTCCCGTGTGGTCGTTATCACGATGGGGAGACGCAGAAGGATAAGCAGGCCGTCCTATGGCTATGACGGTCGATGCGTGTAAGGTGTTTCCGGTAGGCAAATCCGCCGGGAAGTTATCACTGAGACGCAAAGCAGTACTCCGTATGGAGGAAAGCTGCTGATTCCACACTGCCGAGAAAATCCTCTAAGGAGAACATATGGGATCCGTACCTCAAACCGACACAGGTAGACGAGATGAATATTCTAAGGCGCTCGTGAGAACAGTTGGTAAGGAACTCGGCAAATTAACCCCGTAACTTCGGGAAAAGGGGTGCCTCACTAGGATGCAAGTCCGAAGAGGCCGCAGAGAAATGCGCATTGCGACTGTTTAACAAAAACACAGGTCTCTGCTAAGTCGAAAACGACGTATAGGGGCTGACGCCTGCCCGGTGCTGGAAGGTTAAAGGGAGAGGTTAGCCGCAAGGCGAAGCTTTGAACTGAAGCCCCAGTGAACGGCGGCCGTAACTATAACGGTCCTAAGGTTAGTATTCGCTAGCCTTAGTAAAATCTGGCTATATGCTGGAAGGTCTGAGTATCCCGCACTACGCGACGTATCGAAAGATGCTCCGTGTGACAACGTGACGGGTGCAGATAATCAGCAGGAAAGATCAGGAGCATCATGGCTGCGAAGCCATGAATGGTTTGGGTAGCGCACGGCTTCAGCCGTGCCGTAAAGCGGCAAAATCTCGAAGGGCTTTAGCCCCGAGGTCGCCACGTCCAAAGCTGCTGCTGAAATCCTCAGAGACTACAAGCCAGATTCCAACTCTGACCTGGGTTGGAAAAGATAGAGTCCGAACTGCATGGCGACATGCAGAGAGTGGCAGAAATGTCCACTCCTCCTCGCTCGGAGGCATTCCCTCAGCGGCTAAAGCCGCAGGTGGGTGAGTCGGCGGCACGACTAAGTCGGTGCCCTACCCAAATCCAAATCAATGGAATTGAGAATGGGGGATGTAACAAACTTGAGCGAAATTCCT
>CAVSTM010000021.1:0-139187 GCA_963730845.1 uncultured Acidobacteriaceae bacterium
CTCAAGCAGCTCGACCGGGCGGGAAAACAGCAACGGTCATCACCACCGTGGCCACAACAAGGGTCAGAAATAACCATCCAGGCTTCTGTCCAATTGCGACAGAACTAGTCAGCTCATCCTTTTCTTCAAGTCCTCTAAGCATCGCGGCTTCTCCTTAGGAATTCATCTCAGAATTCAGCAACAGCACCGATCGCGGTGTCTTCCGCGTTCTTGCAAAGTTGCGATTTCTTGATCCGCGCCTCAGCCGCAGCACCGTTCAAGGAGCTAAGGCGCGCGGCAACTTCACGCCGCTGCGTTCCGATACGTCCGTGGGGTGACGTTGGTCATGCGCCGGAACGCGGTTGCGAAGTGGGACTGGCTGGCGAAGCCGGAGCGCAGGGCAACCTCCGCCAGCGACAGTGCCAGGTTGCTGAGGAGCGATTTCGCCCGCTCGATGCGCTCGCGGAGGATGTATTGGTGCGGGGGCAGGCCCGTGCTCTGCTTAAATGAACGCAGGAAGCAATACACGTCCATTTGTGCGAAATCTGCAAGATTCTGAAGCGAGAGGTCGGTCTCGAGGTTGTCCCGGATGTACTGCAACACGGCTCTCAGCATCGCACGCGAAAGCGCTGCACCTTTGTGTGAATCCTGCGTGATATCGCTGTACCTTCGGACTAGGTGTGCGGCGAGCGCTATCCCCAGGCTCTCTCCGTAGAGCCGACCAGCGGGACTCCCAGCGCGCATATCATCTTCAAGAGCTAGCATCGCTTGGGTGATGAACGAGTCCTCCGCCGTAACAAACGGGCGAAGTTCGAGGTGCTTGGGCGGCGACTCCCTGCTCACGATCGCGGCCACGAATTCAGGCGCGAAGTCCAGCGTCAGGATCTCCCCCCGTCCCTTCCAGCGAAGAGCGAATGGCACCCGCGCCGGGAAGATCTGCATGCTCCAGGGTGCGATGCACTGCGGCTTCCAGCCTTGTCCAAGCCCGTACATCTCGCGGGAGATTAGAGGACTCATGTAGAGGGCGATGACGTGCCTGAGCAAGTAGCCTTCCGAAAATTCGCCCGGTGTCTCGCGTCGGTGTTCCAGTCGGATGCCCCTCCAAAAATCACCACTTGACCGCTGAACGGCTCCAGGGCGGAGTTCGCTCCGCCGTCCAGTCGCGATGTCGACCCACTTAATCGCCGCGTGGGGTGTCAGGGGGGCTTCCACCTGAACTGATGACGTCGCATTCCGAGAAGCAACCGAGCCTGACTACCTGGGAAGGAATGAAACCGGCCTGAAGAGGCTTGGGGCTGTGTGCAACTCCGCGGCGAAGCGAGTGGCTGTGGGCAGCTCCTTAAGAATCGGGCTAACTTTATGCCCCAGAGAAATTGCGTGTCAAGAGTTACTAAATGATTATGGGTACTGCTTGGTGAGGACAAAGCCGACTGTCGTTCCACGTGGAACACTCCGCCTACGTGCCAGGCGCGGTGCAAGGAAATTGCGCGTCCGTCCCCGTGCCGTTTCCGTGCCGTTAATTAACACGGGATTGCACGGAATTAGCCGCGATAAATGCTATCCGCCGCGATCTAACTACATGAAACTACGTTGACGCGAGGATTCGAGTCCTACCTGAGGAGCCATTTCTCTCAATGGCTTGCCGCCGCTGGAATCACTTTGGAATCACGATTGAGCGCCAGTGCAGCTACTCTCGAGCCTGCACGCTCCATCTCATCGGTTACAACGTCCCCGTAAAGGTTGAGCGTGGTTTGAATATCACTGTGGCGCATGAGCTTCTGTTGCACAGTGATTGCAGTCCCCACGCTGTCAAGCCATGAGCGGTAGCGATGCCTGAAAGTGTGGGTCCCCATTCTGCCCAGCCCCGCCCGCGCCGTTGCCGTTTGCAGTGCTCGCCAATACCCCGTATCGGAGTACGGCAAGCGTCCGAGTTTAACCGGCGAAGGAGCTCAGTTCACTTGTCCCCATCTGCCGAATACCAGCTAGCCCCGAAACCCTAATCGGATAGTCGGAGTAGAATCCCCATATTACTAATCGTTCGGCGCATGCACTCGGGGAAACAATGGACTGGAAATCTCTTGGCAGAGCGCTGAGATGGATCGGGCCGATCTCGGTGCTGTTGGCCGGTCTGTGGGAGCCAGGCTTGGTTCGTGCCCAGGCCGGTTCCGGAGCACCGTCGACACAACGCAAGACTAGCAGCCCTTACACGGGCGATCTCTCTATTTTCGATGCCCCGGGGCGCGATGAGCGCCTGCAGATCAACCGCGTCATGGATATGCTTGGCATCGAGCCCGGGAAAAACGTTGCCGACATCGGTGCCGGATCGGGCTGGTTCACGGTGCGCGCCGCTCGCCGCGTCACCGGCTCGGGCGCGGTTTATGCGGTGGACATCAACCCGGAGGCCATTCATTACATTGACCAGCGCGCGAAAAAAGAGCAACTCCTGAACATAAAGACGATCCTCAGCAAACCCGACGATCCACAGGTCCCAGCCGACAGCATCGACGCCGTGCTCTTGCTCAAGACCTACCACGAGGTAGCCCATCCGGTTGTGCTACTCAGGAACCTTCGCTCATCGCTCAGACCCGGAGCCAGGATTGGCATCATTGATCGCAATGGCAACGGCGAAAATCATGGCGTGAGTAAAGACGTGGTCCTTCGCGAAGCCGCCGAAGCCGGATACGAACTGCGCGACTCGCAGGATTTCGTGAAAGCCGACGGCATGGATTATTTTCTGATCTTCACTCGGAAGCCGGACTAGTTCCCTTTGCAGGCTGTGGCTCCGTTTTGTCCAAGATGATGTATTCCTCTGATACAAAGTAAGCAACCTTGCTGTGGTCAATGAAGTTCGTTTCGTCCTCGCTGGAGGCTTTCCATTCGGGCGATTGACGAGCCGCGAGCAAGGCGTCCCAGTCGTCAAACCAGAGTTCCGCCATGCCGTCGTAATCAGGTGGGCGTTTGTCTCCGGGGAGGGTTAGGCGGTGGCTCTGTACCAACTTGCGGAGTCGCGGAATTCGAGCACCGATGGATCCGTGGATATTTTCCCAGTAACGAAAGAATTCCTCATCCGTCAAGGCTGCTTTCTTGGTGATGCAATAAACAAGTTTGATCATAGTCATTTACGCAGCGCGAAATCCGCCACTCCGCGGTACGAGATGCCATTGTGGTACCGCTTCAATTATCGCGTGTACCATTTGAGCATGAGCAGAATACATCCTGACACTAAGCGGCGGCGGCCGCAGGTAAATGAGGAGAAATCGAATGTCCCTGATGAAGACCTCGAACCCAGCCTTGAACGTAAATAGTTTTCGTGTAGAGCAGGCGGTATCTGGCGAAGCCATGACGTTGACAGGGACCGTCAACAGGACCGGTATTCTGCTGATCTGCGTGGTCGCGACCGCAGCTTGGACCTGGAGTCGGTTTTTCCACGCTCCTGCTTCAGATACGTTGTTGCCGCTGGTGGCGATTGGGGGGATCGGTGGATTTATTGTCGCAATGGTGACGATCTTCAAGAAAGAATGGTCACCCATTACCGCGCCGATTTATGCCTTGCTGGAAGGGCTAGCCCTGGGCGGCATTTCCGCAGTGTTCGAACTGCGCTATCCGGGAATCGCAATGCAGGCGGTCGGCCTGACCTTCGGGACTCTGTTCGTTCTTCTGATGGCGTACCACTCGGGAGTGATTCGAGTAACCGAGAAGTTTAAGCTCGGCGTGGTGGCGGCGACCGGCGGCATTGCCGTTTTCTATCTGGTTCAATTTGTTCTCGGGTTCTTTGGAGTCCGCTTCGCTGCCATCAATGGTTCTGGGCTGCTCGGAATCGGATTCAGTGTGGTGGTGGTAATTGTCGCTGCCTTGAATCTCGTCCTCGATTTTGACTTCATCGAAAGTGGCGTTAGCGCCGGCGCTCCGAAATACATGGAGTGGTATGGGGCATTTGGCCTGATCGTAACGTTGGTCTGGCTTTATCTGGAAATTTTGCGCCTGTTGGCCAAGCTCAACAGCCGCAAATAGCCCCCCAGAGTTCGTGGAAACAGGTCTTGGCGGGGTGCGACTTGGTTTGAAGGAAGGGCTCTCCCCTGCTACTGCACCTTCGCGTATTCCGCTTTTGCTGCAGTCAGGATGGGGATGTCGGGGTCGGCGTCTTTCCAGAGCGTGAGGAAATCTTTGTAGGCGGCGAGCGCGCGGACGTGGACGGCATCGGCATGCGCTCCGTGCGAGGTTTGCCGGGCGGAAGCTAGTGGTGAAAGACGGCATATAGTTAGAAGTGAACTATGAACTTGCAACGCAGCTATGCTTAGGCGACACTGCGCGGGAACTCTGAACCGGCCTTCCCAGGCACTGGGACTAGCGGCTCACAGGCCGCGCGGGGCTTCCAGCTGGACTCGGCGGCGGCGACACTGCGGGGTTGGGAGTGAAATAGCGCACCGTCACATCGTCTGAGATGTACCGGACTCGGATGTTCCCGTTCAGCACCTGCTGCGGTGGAGGCTTGGGAGTGAAATAGCGCACCGTCACGTCGTCTGAGATGTACCGGACTCGGATGTTCCTGTCCAGCACCCGCGGCTGCGGCATGGATCTGGAAGTCTTCCTCTCCCCCGGCTCTAGACCCAGCGCGGTTTGCGGCTTGGAGGTACTGTTCGCCAAAACTCGTTTCGCAGGTGCGAAGGGCATCTGCCCCTGAGGGGCATTTGATCCCTGTAGCCCTGAAACCCCCAAGGGCGACGCAGGGCGGCGATCTCTGAAACCAATCCAGCAAGCTATTACCAGCACTGCGGCCACACCCACAGCCGTTTCCCATCGGCCCTTGTACCACGGAACGCATTTTGCGCGCTTGAACACGGACCAGGCCGAGTGCATGAGCGCCGGCAACTTCCCGGCCCGTGCAACGAAGGTTCCGAAAGCCCGGTATATCGCACGGTTTGTTGCTGCAGCCGGCACCGATACACGGTCGTTGAGAGCCTCTTCTCTTGGAGGTCCAGTCAGCCGAATACTTTGCCGCATGGTCGACAGATCCGCTGCCCACGCTTTTTTCTGTTCTGGCCGTGCGGCGTAGGACATCGCCTCCCCGACTAGGGCCGCCATCAACCGATAGGTGAGCACCTCTCGATGCTGGAAGGCGTGCGCCTCATCAAAGAGCACATCCAACACTCCCGCCATCGTGCCGTCGTGATAAATCGGCAAGATGAGCAGGGATTGTGCTCCGAACTGCCGGCAAATTGCCGCTTCAATCCGCCTATCGGTCTGGGCATTCTCGACACGCAGAATCTCGCCTCTCGCCGGGTTGTGCCCGGAGACACACAGTGTGGCCATGACATGTTGCCCTACATAAGTCACCCCGCTGCCACTTCCAGCCCGGTAAACCAGTTGATCTCCTTTCAACAGACCGATAGCGATTCCCGTGGCATTGGCGACGCTTCGCGCACGCACAGCGATCAGATCCATGGCCCGATCCACGTCCGCCTCGCCCGTCGCAATCGCCCGTTGGAGTTCGACAATGGCAGTGAGCGACTCATCATCCATCCCACTCTCCTGCACTGCGAATGCGTTGGACAAAAGCCTCTGGAAGGATCCGGGATCGTGGCTGGAGTGGGCAGTCATACCATGTTCGCTAGCAAAGGTTGCTGGGCCGCTGGGTGCGACGGAGTTTTGGCTCTGGCCAATGGAGACATCTCGAAGCTAAGCTCCCGAGGGGTCCCTGTCAATGACCACTTTTTGGTGCAGTGCTGGGGACCTGGTTCTCAGGCGCTCTTCTTGGAAGTGATGGGGTAGAACACAGACCAACTCTGTTCTACGTTATCGCTGCTGCAATGCGGACAGAGGACTTCGCCTTCCTCGTATTCGGCCAGCGTCAGCACCTTTGAGAATGTTTTCTTGCAGGCGTGGCAGTAGAACTCGTAGTCGGGCATAGACCACCTCCCAACGGAATAGTCATTAGATGAATTCTAGACCTCGGGTCGGTCAGGTTCAATCGTGGACTAGGTCACGAATTGTTTGCGTGGTTGGGTCGTGCAATGGCGCCGAAGTTTAGATCTACGGTGATGCCCCACTCTTCAAGTAACCATTCTGGAACATAGAGCCGATTCCTGTTTTGCTCACACCAGCCGCGGAGGTCACGCGAGCAGGTATACGTCTCTGTGGTGAGTTGCAGTTGTCTGACCCGCATTTCAAATTCAGTGGGCAGAGCGAGCGACGGCGCAATGGGACGCCCCCAATTGGGGTTTCCGCGTTTGCGCTTCGCAGTGGGGAGAGCAACCGGCATCGCCATAGACCCCGATCATACTCCGCTGTGGGTGACTGTGCGGCAGAACCTTGTGAAAGTGGCGGGTGAACTGATTTGCTCCCAGCGCGGTAGAACTTCTCCGCTTCCTCGCGGTGCCCCAGTCGTCGCTCGTTCAACTCCCCCGTCTCGCTCCTGGTGATTTCGTTTTCGCGCGTGGGGCGTAGCGCACACAATACGCAAAACCGGCTCCGCCAGTAGCTGTAGACACCTTTTGTCAACACTTGCAAAATTTGGGCAAAGAAAATTTCCGGTCCCGACGCGATAATCACCGTTGAGGCATTGGACCTACCATAGATTCCCACGCACCAGACTGCCGCTCCCGGTGATAAGTCCCTTGTCGCCGACTCCCTGGCCGGAGCATTACCTCGCACGCACGCCCGCGATTAAAACTGGATGCCGAGCAGAAAGTGGGCCCAAGGCGGCTTTCCATGCGTTAGTGATTGCTAGCATTCATCCCGTAGACAAGCTCGGCTCCGACCGTAACTGCACATCGCGGGAAATTCTCTCAGCCACCACTGACAGCAGGGACGATCGAAATCTCGCATCCAGCGGAGACGGGACTCGCAAGTCCGCCCGTATATCGAACGTTTTCGTCCCCGATGAAAATATTAATATGTTCCCGCACTTGCCCTTGCTCCGTCGCGATGCGATCTCGAACGCCCGGATAGAGCGTCCAGAGAGCCGACAGGGCGTCGGCCAAAGTTGCAGGCGAGGCCTCGATCTCGACGCTGCTGCGTTCACCGGTAAATTCGCGCAAAGCGCCAGGAATGTGAAACGTGAGGGGCATGGATCACTCTACGGTCGTCGCGTCTTGTTCTTCGACCGAAATTTCCCTTGACGTGAAGGCGCTGGTGCAGGCTTAGGCGACATTAGCCCTAAACCACCAGAGGCGTCCTCGACGACTGCATTGCGTACGCAGACCACTGACGGTAAGCCTTCGAGTATCTTTTGCCACGTCCTACCTTCATCGCGCGAGCTAAACAGCTGTCCGCTCCGTGTACCGAAGTAAATTCCGACGGGGTCGAATGTGTCCGCGGTGATGGCATCGCGCAGAACAGTTTCGTAAGCGCGCTTTTGTGGCAGGCCTCGAAAAAGAGGCTCCCACGATGCGCCAGCGTTTCGGGTTCGATAGACGCGCAGCCGACCGTCGCACGCGCAGCGAAACTCATCAGATTCAACCGGAATGATATACACGCAGTCGGGATTTCTGGGGTGCGTGAGCATTGCAAAACCAAAATCCGATGGTACTCCGTTGGCAATGTCGAGCCAGTTTTCAGCACCGTTGTCAGAGCGGTACAATCCCCAATGACTTTGCAGAAACAGGCGCCCCGGGCGATCGGGATGCATAACAATTTTATGCACGCATTGCCCGAACTCGGGATACTTGTCGGGCATGGTCATAGCCCGGATGCCTTGGTTTTGCGCCGTCCAGGTACGTCCGCCATCATTGGTCCGGTAAACACCGCCCGCTGAGATGGCAATGTACATTCGCTGGTTGTCGGTGGGGTCGACCAGAATGGTATGCAAAGCGAGTCCGCCGTTTCCCGGCATCCAGCGGGGACGATGCGGATGGTCGAACAGCCCGCGCACCAGCGACCAGGTTTCGCCGGCGTCGCGGGTCTCGAAAAGCGCGGCCGGCTCTACTCCACAATAGAGAGCGTTCGGCTCTTGGAGCCGGCCGAGCGCGATCTGCCAAATGTTCCTTAAGGAAACACCAGTATCGGAGGGAAATCGAATGGGGGCCTGCTGCGGATTGGTCCAGCTCTTCCCGAAGTCGTCGGTCGATCGCAGGAGCGTGCCCCAATAACTCGCCGTCGAAGCCCATATGCGGTGTTGGCCTGCGCGATTGTCATAGGCCATCGCGTAAACACTGTGCCCGTGGAAATAGGGCCCTCCGACTTCCCACCGGCTGCGCTGAGAGGCTGTGACTAAATTAGTTTTCGTTCCCAGCCGTCAAGATTTCTTAGTCTTGCGCGGTCGATCGTACTGTCGATCAGTCGCCTGTGCAGGGCGAGGGCCGGGTTTCTAGACCGACCTTCGCCAGCGGCAGAGCGTTTTGATTCTCGTCGCTCGCTTATGGCAGCAGCGCCGCGCCGAAGTGCATCACGTTATACGCCAGCGCGCACCACAGCGCCACACACTTGGCCTTGGCCAAGCCGCGTACCGTGAGTTGCGTTAACCCCCGATAACTGCGCAGGTCGGCGTTGACAGTTTCGCTCGTCGCTGCCCTTTGCCGGTATATCTCTTTGCCTTCCGCGCTCGCCATGCGCCGCTTCCAGGCCAATACCGCCTCGCAGTCGCTCGGCTTCAGCTCCAGTTCGCGTCCCCGACGGCGCAAATTTCTTGCTGGTTTGGGCGGCACGAACAGTTCCACGCCCTGCTCGTGTGCGTGCTCGATATCACGGATTCGCAGATAGCCGCCATCGAGCAGGTGCTGCTCCACCTTGCCTCCGCTGCGCTGTTCCACCTGCTCGCGCATCGACTGGCTCAACCCCGCCGAGTCCGATCCTTCGTGGCTGACCGCAACCCCCACGATGGCGCGACTCGCCGTGTCGGTCGCCAACTGTACATTGCACGCCGGGTTGAAGCCTCCGTTGGGCATCTTCATCCGCCGCGCTTCTGCATCGCTCGTGCTCACTCGCGGCTCCGTGTCGCGGATCTTTTGCCCGCGCTTTCCACCGCCCGCCTTGCGCGCCGCTTCCGCCTGCTTCTGTTTCAACTCCGGCAACTGCGCGATCGCCTGTTCCAGCCGTTGCTGCTTCTCTTGTGCCGCCCGCCGCCGCGCCGCCCTTTGCCGAGACGACAGCACTGCCGAATATTCTGGATTCTCCAGTTGCCGCCGCAGTTCCTCGACGTGCCGCCGCGCATCTTCCAGCAACTTTTGCAAACGCTCTTCGCGGCGGAAACTGCCCGCCCCCGCGCTCACCCGCACCCGCACTCCGTCCTGGCTGACGCGGCTCACCGACACCACTTCCTTGTCCACCAGCGACGCCACCACCTGCGTGAACAACTCATCCAGCGCCGCCCCGTGGTCGCCGCGGAAATCCGACAACAAGCGGTGATTCACCGTCACCCCGCCGCACATCCAGCGGAACGCCGCGCTCTCCTCGCACCGCCGCGCCAACTCCCGCGCCGATCCAATCCCCCGTATACACGCATACAACCACAAACCCACCAGCAACCGCGGATCGGTCGCATCGCGACCTGCCACTCCCGCCCGCGCCTTGATGGGCTCAGAGAAGCGCGACAGATCCAACCTCTCTACCAGCGCCATTACCATCCGCACCGGATGCTGGGCCGCCACCCAATCCTCCGGACACTGCACCACCATCGCCATCTGCCGCCGCTCCGGCACTCGTAACCGCACCGCCCCTTGGGCCTCTGCTCGCGTTAGCTTTTCGGTATCATGGCTCATGCTCACTTATAACTTTGTGCGACCATAAAACGCACGAAAAAAGTCACAAACTCTGAGCATTCGAGCGAAGGATAAATGCTCCCTTGGTCGTTCCCAGCAACAGAAGAAAGTCTCCCTTCCTGACATGAGCGTGGCGCACACTATGCAAGACAGTAGTCCTAGGCGCGCCTGGATCGGGTCCGGGACTGGCGGAAACAATTCCAGCAGACTGGACCGCTTCCAGAGCGGCCTGAACTTCGCCCGCGCGTTGATAACGCTGTATCGGTTCCTTGGTCAGGCAGCGTTGAATAATGGCCCATAGCCCAGGCGGCACGGGAGGGCCGAGCGGGTTCGGGATTTCGCGCATGATAGCCGAGCTGATCTCGAAGCCAGTGCGTCCCCCAAATGGCAGACGTCCCGAAGCGGCTTCATAGAGCACAACTCCCAGCGCCCATAGATCGCTCCGAGAGGCGGCGGCGTCGCCACGCAGGATTTCGGGCGCCATGTACGACAAAGTGCCGCTTAGGATGGATGCGTCCTGTATGGTTGCAAACGAGCGAGTAGTGGCCTCGAATACTCCGGTACCCACCTGTTTGGCCAAACCGAAATCGAGGACTTTAACCAGACCGTCAGAAGTGACGACGATATTCGCCGTCTTGAGATCTCGATGAACGATGCCGCGGTCGTGAGCGCGGGCAAGTGCGCTTGCAATCTGAACGCCATATCGCAGGACTGACTCCGGCGGCAGTCCCGCATCTGAGCTCAGGGAGTGCAGAGACTTGCCTTCGACCAATTCCATCACGATGTAGAGCTCACCGTTAGTCTCGCCAACATCGTGGATGGTGCAGATGTTGGGGTGAGCGAGAGAAGAAGAAGCGCGCGCCTCGTGGAGCAGACGCTGGCTTGATGATGAATCAAGACGAGCATCCTTGTTAACAACTTTCACAGCCACATCGCGCTGTAATACTTCGTCATAAGCGCGATAGACGACCCCCATTCCTCCTTCCCCGATCTTTGCCACCACAGGGCAATGACCGAGAACCTGACCGATCACAAGTCGCTCCTTTTCCCGCCCCATGTTAGGCTGTGCCTTGGAACTCCGTCAATAAATGTGAGCTTCTATGCGACGCGCCGTGATCGCGGACCGGGCGTCCGCAAGCCGATTGTCAACCTTGCCGGAATTGGGCCGCGGTACATCCCGGTGCGAACTGAGCGGGTAGGGGCCGCGTGGTCGCGAAACAACGCCAAGGGTGGCTGCCAGTGCCGTTGAATGTCAATCAGTTACCGTTGAACGGGACCTTGACACGGTAGAGGTCACGTTGATTGCAGTGGAAAGGTCTGGGCGAGCCCTCTAGATCAAATTCAAACAGGCTTCGATCTAGTTCAGGGCCGTCTGGGAGGCCTGAACTGCGCAGCCATTGCCCGCACCGCAACCGCCGGTGCCGAGCGTAGTCAATGTTCGCTGCTTTCGTGTATGCCGGACTGCCGTTTGGCGCTGGAATGAGGATGCCGATGGTACGGCTTTTCGGTCGAACGGCCCACAATGCGGCAGCTATGGGAGGAGCTCTCTCCCGGACCTGCGAGGAAGCTAGTCGGCCCGCTTGCTGGTGGCTCGCCGGGGCTTCAGCTTGGGCTTCGGCTTGTTCTTGCCCTTGAGATTGAGCGCCACTGCGGCGCGGATGAGATCCTTCAAGGCCGCTCATCGATCTTGTCGCCTTCGTGGATGTCGAGGAACCATACGGTTATTGATTGTCAAATCTGAGGTGCGACGTGGAGTTCGATGATTTGTTCCGAACCCAAATCATGGCCGCTGGAATGCGGGATCAGATTCTGCTCCGGGTCGCGCTTTCCACTCGATCGAGTAGTATTCGCCTCGGGAACGCGCCCAGGGGTCAAACGCATTGACCACGTGCTGCAATTCCGGTGTGAGTTCAGGAATATT
Source organism: uncultured Acidobacteriaceae bacterium (assembly GCA_963730845.1). GTDB lineage: Bacteria > Acidobacteriota > Terriglobia > Terriglobales > Acidobacteriaceae > Acidiflorens. The sequence continues at coordinate 11,596 of CAVSTM010000021.1, forward strand.
ACGCATCAACACGCGCTTCAGCGGTGAAACCGGCTGCTTGTGACCGTTCGGCATCCCCTCTTCGATCATTTCCGGTCCAGGTCCGTTGTTATTCACCCAATCAACCCCTGCATTCGTATAAAACTCTGGTCTGAAACTTGAAGTGAAGAAACGGTCGCTAAACAACCTTCGCGAAGCATTCAAAATGAATACGACAAACTGCGTTTCGGAAATTGCAAAGCCGTGCGGTCTGGTCGACTCGGCAAGAAATCCAACAACCGTGTCCACATCTTCAATGTTGTCGACTACAGATCCATTCGTGTGGCCCAGACAGTCGTTGATCGGAGTACCGTCTTCGTTGACTTGCGCATCCGTAATTACTTTCGCTGAATCACACATGTGCGTACCATACACTTCGCGCAATTGCGCCACCGTGTCTTGCTGCTGTTTGAGGGCACCCCCGACAGCGCTCTTATCGATGAAGTCGTCATAGCTCGTCAATTGCCGCAGCCCATATTGCCGACGAAACTCGTTGAATCGCGGCACGCCATGCTCGCGATCGCGAATCAGATCGAGCGCCGCAATATCAAGTTGCTGCGTCGGACTGTCCAGTCGCGTCAGGCGAATGTTTTGCAGGAACTGGGGACGGTTGTGCAGGGTGAGCAATCCAAGGCGTTGCCGGCCCATGCTAAGCCCCCAATTGGCGAGACCGCCAGAGGCATCGCAGCAGTCGCCTTGCCTTCGAAAGTGTTGATCACAGCGACCTTCTGTACGATCTGATTCGGATCCTTGCTAAGGTCACGGTATTCGATCAGGTCTGGAACCAGGGGATGGAGGCGGTAAACGGTGACGAACTCTTCGGGAAAGTTGAATGGCGACCCGAAGTGATTCACGCCGCCATTTACATCGCTGGCGTTTGTAATATCGTAATGCGGAACCTTGCTGCCGAGCCCGAATATACCCGGTCCGGAAGCGAACACCGAATACAACTGCGAATCTTTTGTGGCGTTTTTCGACTTGCCGAAGCCGTGCACAACAATATCGGAGAGTGCCTTCGAAACGTCGGGGTCACCTGAACCGAGCAAGCCGCTCCAGTTCGCGTTCATGCCTTTATAAAGCGGCTCGTGGCAGAGCAGTTGCGGCGTCCACTCCGTTGTATGGATCTTGGCGATCTCGGCCGAGACTACGAGCCGCGCTATTTCGAAGAGTTCGTCAGGCGTGACGTCCTGGTTGCGGATCACGCGCTTCGCGTCGGATGGATTGCGCAGCCCGCTGTCCGCGTTGGGATTTTGCAACTGGTTTTTTCGAAACTCATTGACGAATGAGTTATGCTCCCGCGCAAACAGGTTATGATAGAAGCTCAGTCCGATCGACCAGTTGTCTGGAAATGCTGTCGCCTCCTGTCCTGCCCACTGGGGCTGGACCGAATCGCTTGCCTCCAGCACAGGCAAGTATCCGCCGCCCGGCATTCCTGACACTGGTTCAAGCAGCATCTTGCCGGATCTCCCGGATCGCGCTTCAGCCGCCTTTGCGAAGTCTCATCGTAGCCATAGAGCTGCGAAGCATCCCACCGCGCGGTGTTGTTATTGCTGAATGTTTTTGGCGCGCGCGTCAGATACTCATGGCCCTCGCTGGAGAATTTATTCGGCTGCGGATCCTGCTGCACATAACTCTTATCCAAGTGAACGTTGCTGTTCTTCGATTCGTAATCCTGGCCATCCAGCGTTGTTGCAGGCACGGCATATTTCCTTTGTCCAAATACACTTTTACCGGTCATTCGGCGGCTGCACCTTAGACCCGGTGTACAATACCCGCATTCCTGGTTCAACGGAGGTAATCGTGATGATGATGCTCCAGGGAATTGCACTCAAGAGTTTCAGTGGAATCGTTGCTGTGGCTTTGGCAACATGCGTCTACACCTTGGGTCAAAGTAGGTCAGGCCCGATAGACCCGGGCGTGCGCGGCGGCCCGGCAGGCGCCGGCACTCCGCTGAAGGGTCTTACGGCGGACGAAACTTTGTTCTTCCTGGATGGGCAGGCCAGGTTCGCTGAAGTCGAAGTCGTGACCAAAGGCGCGAATAACGGCCTCGGTCCCCGTTTCAACTCCAACCAATGTTTCTCGTGTCACTCGCAGCCCGATGCGGGCGGATCGAGTCCCGCGAAAAATCCCATGCCCGCGGTCGCCAGCTTGAATGGGGCGAAGAACACAGTGCCATGGTTCATCACCCAAAATGGCCCTGTCCGCGAAGCGCGGTTCAAAGAGAGCAATGGAGTTGCCGACGGATCGGTTCACGACCTTTTCGTGATCACCGGGCGCGGTGACGCCCCAGGTTGCAACATCGCCCAATACGACTTTCTGCCCGCCGGAGATCCGCTCACGGGCCAAGGCGGGAATTCGAACATTATTTTCCGCATTCCGACGCCTGTCTTTGGCGCGGGGCTGATCGAAGCGATTCCCGACTCCGCCATCCTTGCCAACATGAAGGCCGACGCATCCCAGAAGAAGGGCTTGGGTATATCCGGGCACGCGAACGCGCACCTAAGCGGAAACGTGAACCGCAGTGCGAACGACGGGACCATCACCCGTTTCGGGTGGAAGGCGCAGAACAAATCCCTGCTCATGTTCGCGGGCGAGGCCTACAACGTCGAGATTGGAATCTCGAACCAGCTTTTCCCGCAAGAGCGCGACGAAACGCCGGGCTGCCTCTTCACCCCCACTCCGAACGACACACTCAACTTCACGACGACTCCCGCGACCTCCGGCACCTCGAGCGGCATTTCGAATCCCGCGGTCATTTCTGACATTGAAGCGTTCGCCAACTTCATGCGGATGCTGGCTCCGCCCACTCCCGCTCCCGCAACGCCGTCGACCGAAAATGGCCGCGCCACTTTCGCCAAGATAGGCTGTGTCCACTGCCATACACCCTTGTTTACCACCGGCGCAATGATTGCGAGCGGCTCCTCGACCAGCCCGAGTGCTGCGCTTTCCCATCAGACGGCGAATCTTTTCTCTGACCTTCTCGTCCACCACATGGGCAAAGGCCTCGCCGACGGCATCACGCAAGGCGCCGCCGGTCCCGACGAGTTCCGAACCGCTCCCCTCTGGGGCGTAGGACAACGCGTCTTCTTCCTCCATGACGGACGAACCAGCAACCTGGTAGACGCCATCAGAGACCACAAGAGTCCTGGCAGCGAAGCAAATAAGGTCGTCGAACTTTTCAATAAACTGCGCACTCAGGAGCAGCAGGAAATCATCGATTTCCTGCGCTCGCTCTAGAGAGAAGATCGCTCTCGTGAATCGCGGCCGTTTGCGGTCGGTGGAGGTTTCATTTCACAGCAACCAGGTTGCGGAGCTTGCGAACGGCGATTGGAATCTCTGCTGCGGTCGTACTGCCAAACCCCAAGACGAAGCCGGAGCGCGGCACCTCGCCTCGGTAAAAGGGAGAGAGCGGCCAAATCCAAAGGTTCTGTCGGGCGGCTCGCTGGGCAATCTCCAGATCCCGGATCCCGCTGGGCAGGGTCACGACGAGATGCATACCGGCCTCGCCCCCGAGTACCACTAACCTGGAACCGAGTTGCTTGCGAATGCTGTCTACCAGCGCACTTCTTCGCTCGCGGTAAAGAATCCGCATCCTTCGAATGTGGCGCGCAAAATGCCCTTCACTCATAAAGTCCGCGATCACGTCCTGATAAAAGCTTGGCGGACCAATATCCATGGCACGGCGAACTGACATAAACCGGTCGACCAGATCCGATGGAATAACGATGTAGCCGAGGCGCAATGAAGGAAACAAGATTTTGCTGAACGTCCCGATGTAGATCACACGAGCGTTGGCATCGAGCCCCTGTAAGGATGCGATGGGCAAGCTCTCGTACCGGTATTCGCTATCGTAGTCATCCTCGATGATCCAAGACCCCGTGTCTTGGGCCCAGTCCAGTAATTGGAAGCGTCGCGAAGCGCTCATGGTCACGCCGAGCGGAAATTGATGAGAGGGCGTAACGAATGCGGCGCGAGCCCTGGGGCTTCGCTTGATGCCGGCGGCAACATCCAGACCTTCCTCGTCAACAGGAACGGGAATGATGTGGCAGCCAGCCAGCGTGAAGACAGTTTTAGCCAGGCGATAGCCGGGCTCTTCGACCCAAACGCGACTCCCAGGGTCGAGGAGCACACGTGCCGAAATTTCAAGCGCCTGCTGAGAACCGCTGACGATCATGATTTGTCCTGCTTCGCAGCGCAACGATCGCGCGGTTCTCAGGTAGCTCGCGATGGTCTCCCGGAAAGCCTTGGAACCCATCTGGCCGCCGTAGTGAGATGAGTTGGCGTCCATATTTCGGCAACGGCGCGCGACCAGGCTCGACCAAATCTGAAGTGGAAATTGATCAAAAGCCACTTGCCCCACTCCAAATGCTCCCCACCCCTGCAGCCATGGGTCAACCTTAAACCGGGGAAGGGTCGAAGAGCGGCGTGAGACCGGTCGAGGTTCGGAGCTGGTTGCCGCGTGTCGCGCACCCGTTGCCTCGCTTGATGTGAGCTGGTCCGGGAGCAGACTGGAAACTACAGTGCCCGCGCCGACCCGACTCTCAAAGTAACCTTCCGCCAAAAGCTGGGCGTACGCATTCAGCACGGGGAAACGCGAAACGCCAATTTCGGATGCCAGCACTCGGGTTGACGGAATGCGCTGCCCAGAGCGCAGGTGTCCCTCGACAATGGCCCCGCGGTAGGCGTCATAGATCTGTCGATGGAGAGCTTTCGGCGTCTTCCGGTCGACCGCAATCATCGGGAGAATCCCTGAGGCTGCCCTGTTCATTTCGGCGGATCATAATGGTCATGTCCAAATTCAGTCAAGTGGGTATTGCCACCGACCACTTTATTTCTCAAGCTTAACCCAAGATTTCTTCCGGCCGCCGTGCTGCCGAGGACTCCCCACGGCTCTGGCAACGAATCGCATGTGATCCTGATTGGCGGACGGTCCTGTTTCAGCAGCGACCGCAGCTTGCAGGATTGAGGGGTGTAATGACACTACGTATTCGCCATTGCATCGAGTGCCCGAAGTGCCTTACTCGATATCTGGTTGGCTTCAGTCCATACCGCAACGGATCGTACTTGATGCCTCTTCTGGAAGGAACCTGCGAGGCATGGACCCTGTATTGTTCGTGCGGTAGGCCGCCCATTTCGACCCGATGGAGCTGCACTGAGTTAAAGATGTATGCGGTCTCCAATCGAGCTCACGACCGCGGCTATGGTCCTCCGGAGGAAATCGTGTCAATCCCCAGCAAGCCGCGGGTTCTCGGAGCAGACGATCTCATCCAGCCGCCTTAAGCAGTTCGCTCAGTCTGTCCAAGTCCTGGGGGCCGGCGTCGCCGATCATGAAATAGCGAAGGCCGTTGTGACGCCAGGTCCGCACTTCAAAGGAAAGAGCCGTGCGCAAAGTCTCTTTCTCGCGCGCCTCTGTCAGTTCCCCTTCTTGGAAAATAAAGACCGAAATCTGGTGCTGCCGGACGCGAAAAATCAGTTCCGCGCCAGGCGATTGGCTTAGATAGCTGACCCTTCCACCCACCAGGACGAAAGGTGAATCCTGTAACTCAGGCAGGTTGAAGGTGAACGGGATCTTGCCCGCAAACCAGGGTTTCACGGTGTGCCGGTCGGTGGAAATAACATCAACTGGGTTGGCGCTGGCGAGAGTTGCCACGTGCTGATCCACCAGTTCACTGATCAGCCGCTCCTCGCCACGGCCACGATGAAGGGTCAAGAATAGTGCGGAGCCAATCAGCAGCACGGCGGCAACTGTAGCAATTTCGAAGACGCGAAGCCAGCTCCGCCTCCACGAGAACAAGGTTGCCGACGGCCGGCGTGCTGCAATGCTCTTCTCAACACGAGCGCGAAAAACCGGGTCTGGCACGAACCTTAGCGCGGCGGCCTTGACCGCCAGCTTCTGCTGAACTTTCGCCAGCGCCTCCGCGGCGCAGGTGGCGCATTCACGCAGATGTTGCTGCAGCGCACGCGCCTCGCTGGCTGGGATCTCTCCGTCGAGGTAGGCATCGAGTTTTTCAGTCCAAGGCTCGCAGGCCATACTTACCTAACCATGATTCAGTGACCTTGTTCAGTCCCCTTGCAATTCTCGCCCGGCCTCCCGCAAGGCCCGGCGCGCGCGGGACAAACGCGACATCACCGTGCCTATCGGGATGGCAAGAGTTGCAGAGATTTCCTGATACGACATCTCTTCAAATTCACAAAGCAGCAGCACCTCGCGATAAGGCAAGGGCAACCGGCCCAGAGCCTCCTGCACCAGCTGCCGATCCGAACGCTGCAACAGAATGCTCTCCGGCGTGTCGTTGACCGCGGGAAGATTTTCCTGGTCGCTTTCCATATCCAGCGGCACGGTCGCGGTCGACTTCAGCCCGGTGCGCGAGGTCAAAAAAGTATTACGCAGAATCTGGTAGATCCAGGCGCGGAAATTTGTACCCGGCCGGAACGACGAGAATCCCTTGAGCGCCTTCACGTATGTCTCCTGCACGAGATCCTCGGCTTCTTGCCGATCCTGTGTCAGCCAGTGAGCAAAGTTATAAAGCCGGTCAAAGAGCGGCAGGGCCAGCTCCTCGAACGACCCCGATAACAACCGTTCTTCCGCCACGCACACAAGAGTAAACCAGCGAACGATCGTTTTATTCCCACATCGCCAAAATAAATGTTCATTGAATAAAAGCATGTGCCGCCAGTTCTGCACGGTGAAATGAGGAGGAAATCATGCCCCAGCACAATAACCGCGACGCAATTTTGTTCGACCACAACCGCGACGGAATCGACCGCCGGGACTCCTGAAATGCATGGCCTGGGGCGGCACCGGAGCCCTCTACGTGATTGAAGGTGGAGTGCTGAAGTCCTACGGCCTTGACGATCCCGCGCACATCGCAAAAGCCGCCAAGGGCGAACGCAGTTTTGTCCAGATCAGCGATAGCCACATGGGATTCAACAAGCCTGCGAACTCCGATGTGCTCGCGACGCTGAAGGCCGCGGTCGCCAAAATCAATGCGCTGCCCGTGCCTCCTGAATTCATTCTGCACACCGGCGACATCAGCCATCTCCCCAAACCGGTGGAGTTCGACACCGTCGACCAGATTCTTCAATCCGCGTTGACCAAGGATGAGTTTTTCGTTCCCGGTCGAGCACGACGTTCTCGAGGATGACGGCGAGCAGTACCTCGAGCGTTACGGCAAGAACACAAAGGGTGTCGGTTGGTACAGCTTTGATCACAAGGGCGTGCACCTCATTGGACTCGTCAACGTGATGAACCTGAAGACTGGAGGCATGGGTTCGCTCGGAGCGGAGCAACTGGAGTCGCTGGAAGACGACGTTAGACATCTCTCCAGAAGCACGCCCGTCATTGTGTTCGCGCACATGCGGCTGTGGAACATCTATCCAGAGTGGGGATGCCCTGGCGTTGATCGATTCCACGCTGGAGTAAATCACAAAACAATCGAGTAGAGACGGGGCTAGCCCCGTCTCAGCCGGGCCACAAATTTCAGTTCGAGCAAGTCAAGCGAGCCACGCCTTCAGCTGAACATGCGGGCTTGAGCCCGCGAGGAACATTGCGAGACTTACAAGGAGTAAGCAATGAAAATGAAAATGAGAATGAGAAAGCACTGGATTCTTTGTGCCGCCACGTCAATGGTATTGGCCTTGGCCGCACTCACAGCGATACAGAAGTCGGTGGCCGCGGGCCCGCCAACCATCGACTCAAAATTGATAACTTCAGCTTCGCGCCGGCAACGCTCACCGTGAAAGCGGGAACACAGATCACCTGGACGAATGCAGATGACATTCCCCACACCGTGGTCAGCGACAGCCAGAGCTTTAAGTCCAAAGTGCTCGACACTGACGAGAAGTTCACGTTCACGGCCAGCAAACCCGGCACGTACTCGTACTTCTGTTCGATTCACCCGAAGATGACCGGAAAACTGGTCGTCGAGTAGGCGGCATCGTGAACCCCTTTGATCCCAAGTCGGCCTTGCTCGCGAAACATGCACAACATGTCGTCCTGGTCCACTTTCCGATTGCGCTCTTTCTGATGGGAGCCGCTTGCAATTTCGCGTCGCGGTGGACGAAAAGCACCACGAAGAGAGCCACTGTAGCGACTGCGGCACGTCTCAACCTGATCGCCGCAGCAGCTTTTGTGTTACCGACGCTCGCAACCGGCATCGCAGCATGGCAGTGGCAACTCGCGGGGCAGAAATTGAAGGGACTATTATTTCTCCACCTCGCGATGGGATCGGCCTCCAGTCTTCTCATCTGTATAGTTGCGTGGATAAACCCTCGCCAGCGTCGAGCCCCGGGTTCCACGCTTCCAGCCGGCTACCTGCTGCTCGAACTCCTCACCTCAGTGATCGTTGCTCTTACCGCTCACCTCGGCGGTTTCCTGAGTGGTGTCAACGTTCCTGGGTAGGAGTGGAGCCCATCCAGTTTGTGCAGAGGCACGAGAGGTGCTGGTGAAGGAGTGGGTGAGACCTTCATTGCGCAGTTGGCGAACTCTCACGCGCCGAACTCAATGCCTTTCTGTTCGCGCCCCACCGCCACCACGATCGCCGCTAATGTGAACACTACAAATGCCGTTAGAGCCATGGCGTTTGCGTAGCTGATATGCTCGGCGAGAATCGCCTCCACCGTAGGGACCGAACTGGCCAGAAGCACGCCACACTGGTAAGCGAATCCGGGAAGGAATCCGCGCACCGAGTCCGGCGACAATTCCGAGAGGTGCGCCGGAATGATGCCCCACGCTCCTTGCACCATGAACTGGATCAGGAAAGCTCCAATCACCAGCAATGTCAGAGACGGGGCGTAGGCCCACAGCGGAACCAGAAGGATCGCACAGACCAGTGCCGTAATCATCGATCGGCGGCGTCCGAAGCGGTCGGACAAAAAGCCAACCAGCGTGCCTCCGCAAATCGCTCCCACCATGGAGATGGCAGCAATGGCTGCGACCTGGGTCGGCTTCATGCTCCAATAGCGTTTCAGAAAGGTTGGGAACATATCCTGCGTGCCATGCGAGGAAAAGTTCATCATCATCATCAAGAGGGTCAAATAAAGAAACAACTTCCAGTTGGAGAATATCGCGCGTCCCAGACCGCTCCAGTTCGAATGACGAGTTTTCTGCCACACCTCTGATTCCTTCACTTGGAAGCGAACGAAGAGCCCCAGTAGCGCAGGTAGTCCTCCGATAAAAAACATCGGCCGCCAGCCCCAGCGGGGGAAGACAAAGAAGAAACACCCTGCCGCCAGCAGGTTGCCCAGAGCATACCCCTGCTGCAGAATCCCGGAAAGAAACCCGCGCAGTCGCGGCGGAACTTTTTCCATGGCGAGCGAGGCGCCTACGCCCCATTCTCCGCCCATGCCGATGCCGAACAACGCGCGCAGCACCAGGAAGGTAGTGAAACTATGCGCGAAACCAGTAGCCACTTCAACTGCGGAGTAGAACACAAGGTCGATCATCAAGGGAATGCGCCGCCCGTAACGATCGGCCATCAACCCAAAGATGAACGCGCCCACCGGACGGAACGCCAGCGTCAGCGTAATCGAGAAAGCGATGTCTCGGTCAGGCCGGTGAAACTCGTGAGCGATCGCCGTCAGCGCGAAGACGACCAGGAAAAAGTCGAAGGCGTCAAGCGTCCATCCGAGAAAGCCGGCGAAAACCGCGGCACCGTGGCCATCTTTAGTCGGCGAGATAGTCGGTGAACCCTTGTAGTTTGTGGATACGGGCGCATCCGCGGGAACGCTCAAGTCTTCCTCTTTTACGTCGGCAAATACTATACAACCAATTCGCCGATGTAAAGGCCGCGGGTTCGGCTAGTTCGGCTAGCTTGCTAAGGCTATTTTGCTTCTTGCTGCCTTCGCCGCATCGGATGCGCGTTCTTTTTCTCCTACTTCGTCGAGCTGCAGATCCTTAGTCTCTGGAGAATAAAGCAGGCTGACGAAGGTCATGACCGAGCCGATCGTCAGAATCACGGCTGGCGATAACCACAAGTCCTGTTTCTCAACGGCAGCGATAAACGGAATCTTGTGGGCCCACCACACGTAGGCGCTGAACCACGCGCCCAGCAGCGCGCCGGAGGAGTAGCCAAAGCCCACACCGGCGGCGCGGCGTCTCGTCGGGAAGCGCTCGCAGAGATAGGCGGGAACAACTCCCCACGCCAGTTTGAGCATGGCTGCCATCACCGTACCAAGCACCGCCATCCACAGATTGCGAGCAATCGCGGCATGATAGAGAACGTAGAACACCGGGATTCCGAAAACGACCAGAAAAGCGCAATACCACTGCGTGAGAATCTTTCTGCCGGTTCGATCCGAGAGCCAGCCGTAGAAGTTGTAACCCAGGAATGCCATGAAAAGCGCGAAACCGTAAATCAAGCTGTAAGTCGTGGTGTCGAAGCCACGGCCTTTGAGGGTCAGGATGTTGGGAAGGAATCCGTAGACCGAGTAGTCGGTCAGGAACAGGCCGGTCATGAAGAAGAAGACCTGGAGGAAGTCCCAGAGTTGGGGAGGTTTGAACAGACTCAAGAACGGAGACTTTTCAATTTTGCCCAGCGCCTTGGTCTTTTCGAATTCGGGAGACTCGTGGAGGTTTGTTCGAATATACAGCGCCACAAACACCGGAACGATGCCGGTCATGAAAACGATGCGCCAGCCATAGGCGTACATTGTTTCTTTGGTCGTCAGATAAGAAACGAGAGCGAAAGCCAGCGAGCCGAAGACATAGCCGAGGGGGAAGCCGGATTGGATAAAGCCGCCGATGGCTCCACGCCGCTTTTGCGGAGCATATTCAATGGCAAAAGTGTGACCCACCGCATATTCCCCGCCGAAGAAAACGCCCATCAATAAGCGGAGAAAACAGAACAGAACGTACGACCAGACGCCGATCTGCGCATACGTGGGCAGAAAACCTCCGAGCAGCGACATTACTCCCACTCCTCCGATAGTGAAAAACAGGAGGAACTTGCGGCCGATCTTATCGGCATAGCGCCCAAAGATCGCTGAGCCGATGGGGCGCGAAGCCATGGTAATCGAGTAGGTGAACACAATGACGATGTACTGCCAGGCTGCGCTGCCTTTAGGGGAGACGAACACTTTGACCAGAATTGGAGCCATGACCAGAACTAGCGCCATGTCATAGGCATCCAACATGAACCCCAGAAACTGGGAGATCATGGCCATCTTTGCATCTTTGGACAATGTTCGTTGTTCCGGCATGGGAACTCCTGGTAGCGAGATAGAAGAGCGAGATAGAACCCGCCGTCCGCTAGATGTATCACGCCTGAAAAAAAGAAGCTTGCGACCGGGGTCACCGCTGGTTGTGACCGGTGTCACCAGAAGCCGAGGACAGGCTCCGGTGCGACTCTAGCCGTCCTACTGCTGTGCTGTCAAGGATGCGTATCGAGCCAATCGAGCCAATCGAGCCACATCGAGCCACATCGAGCCAAGCTCGCGGACGCGGGCAGAATCGTTCCACGGCAACTGCCCAGTCCGATGCCGCGGAATCCGTCCCGCTCGCAGGATCCGCGGAGGATGACTTCATCCCCATCTTCCAGAAATTTCCTCTGCTCACCTGTCGGCAGCGCAATCGGATCCTTGCCGCGCGCGGTTAGCTCCAACAGGCAGCCGCGCGCGCTCTTGTCCGCGCCCGACACTGTCCCGCTCGCCAGCAAATCGCCGGGGCGCAGATTACAGCCATTGCTCGCGTGATGGGCCAGCATCTGCGCCATAGTCCAATACATGTCGCGAAAATTGCTTCGGCCCAAAACCACAGGCGCGATGCCGGCTTCCCGCATCCGGACCGACAAAAGAGAAACTTCCAGCCACAAGTCAAGACCACCCTGCGCCTGATCGCTCTGGTCGAAAAGGTAAGGCAACGGCGCCGGGTCGCCTTCCTCGCGCACAAAAGCAGCCGTGCGAAACGGAGCCAGCGCCTCCATCGTCACCACCCATGGCGAAACCGAAGTCGCAAAACTCTTTGCCAGGAAAGGTCCCAGCGGCTGATACTCCCACGCCTGAATGTCCCGCGCCGACCAATCATTCAGCAGGCAGATTCCGAAAATATGTTCTTCCGCTTCGCGGATGGGAATGGTTTCTCCCAACGAATTTCCAGCGCTCACAAAGAAGCCAAGTTCCAATTCGTAATCCAACGCCTTCGTCGGTCCGAATTTCGGAGCATTACCCGGATTGTCGTCGCCATCGCGCCTCTGGCCGGACGGGCGCCGGACCGACGTTCCCGTTGGAACCAGAGACGACGCACGCCCGTGATAGCCAATGGGAACGTACTTGTAATTCGGCAGCAGCGGATTGTCGGGCCGGAATAGCCTTCCGACATTGGTGGCGTGGAAAATCGATGCGTAAAAATCCGTATAGTCGCCGACCACCGCGGGCAGAAGCATCTCCACATCAGACGGCGCGACGAGACGGCGCGAAGCGGCCTGCCGCTCGGAGGCAGGCGCGTCCTGACGCAAAATGGCATGAAGACGCCGGCGCAAAGCACGCCGCGGACCAGCTCCGAGCGTCATCAGCACATTCAGCGAATCGGATGCGCAGGCATCCGCCGCGAGCCGCACACTCTCGTCCGCAAGCAAACCCTCACCCTGCATTCCGGCGAGGTCAAGAACGCGATCTCCGATTGCAATCCCCACTCTCGCCGTGGCGCCGGCGTCGCGTCGCCGAAAAACTCCGAAGGGCAAATTCTGGATGGGAAAATCCGAGCTGGCAACGTTGGAGGACTCAACCCAACTCTGCACCTTCGGATCGTGGGTCTCGTCCAGAAAAGGTTTCATAGGAGATGTAGAGATCGTAAGTCGTCAATGGGCTCCATGAATGAGCACGACCCAAACGAAACCGCAAACCCCTGGCGCGCTGCGACAATTTCATGCCGATTGAGACGATACTGACGCCAGCCGACTCCATCCAAATCAAAGTGGAACGCCTGCACCGATTGCTCATCGAGTAACTGAGCGGCAACCCTGGTTTCGATTCCCGCCCGCAAAAACGCAGCTGCCAGAAAAACATTCACAAAACCATGCATCATTCCCAATGGACTGTTGGGTTCGTAGGTAAGCCGATGAACGGAGCGCAGCGGATGGTGCAGTCCCGCCGTCGCCTTGAAGGGAACATTGGCCGCCGCACACAGGCGAATGAATTCGATCACGCTCTCAGGAGCAGGAAACTTGTCGGCCGTCTCGCCGCCTGTCCGTATCTTGGCGCGGCGTCCGCATCCCGCCACTGCGGCAATGCACTCGTTGCAACTCGACAGCGGAACTTCGAAATAGGCCGCGAGCTCTGCGGGGAAAATTCCGGACAGCCCCCTGACCTCTCCGGCGCTCGTAACCATCACCTCAACCGACTCGACGACTGCCCTCCTGCCGGAACTGGAGCTCGCCATTCGAGCATTGAACTCGCGAATGCTAGCGACATCTGCCAAGGGATCAGAACCCAGAAGAACAGAGAGCCGCCAGTGCGTGAAGCCTGTCCCGCGCGCCGCAGTTGGCAATGCGGCAAACGCTTCCTCGATTTCATCGAGCCGCGCAACCGGAACGATAAATCGCCCGAGAACCCAGTTCCATTCCGACCGCGAATAAGCATTGTAGTTAGCCACCGACGCAGCCATTGCCAGCGACGCCGGAGGAAATAATCCCGCATAATCGATCAAGTCGCGCAGCAAAACGCTGGCGGCATCCACCGCGTCCGCGGAACTCCGCACTGAGTGTGCAGCCTGCAAATTCATCGCCTACCTTCAAACCCTACGTAGGGACGGCCGCCCTCGGCTGTCCAGGCGAGCGCAGCTCGCCGAAGTTTCACGCATTCATCCCAGCACTCAAGAGCGTGGAGTGAACTTTTTCCGCAATCCCTGCCAGCACTCAAAGTACTGATGATCAAGCTGAGAAGTCTCCAACGCAAACTTCGTCGGCTGGCACACAAAGCGAGTCTCGAACATAAACGCCATGGTATCGCCCAGAAAAACCGGCTTCAGCTCCGCCTGGCTCGCCTTCTCAAATGTTTCAGCGTCGGGCCCGTGGCCCGCCATGCAATTGTGCAAACTGGCGCCGCCCGGCACGAACCCTTCCACCTTGGCGTCATATTCGCCGCGGATCAGTCCCATGAACTCGTTCATGAAATTGCGATGAAACCACGGCGGACGAAACGTATGCTCGGAGACCATCCATCGCGGCGGAAAAATTACGAAGTCAACATTGGCGGTCCCCGGAATTTCCGAAGGCGAAGTCAGCACCGTGTAAATCGACGGATCGGGATGATCGAAACTCACCGTGTTAATGCAATTGAAGTTCGCCAGATCATATTTGTAGGGCACGTAGTTCCCGTGCCAAGCGACCACGTTCAGCGGCGAGTGATCGATCGCCGCCGCCCAGAGTCGCCCCTGAAACTTGGTCACAATCCGATAATCGCCTTCGCGATCTTCAAACGCCGCCACGGGAGCCAGAAAGTCGCGTGGATTCGCCAGCCCATTCGCGCCAATCGGTCCCAGATCCGGCAGACGAAGCAGCGCGCCGTAGTTCTCGCAGATGTAACCGCGGGCTTCTTTCTCCAGAAGTTCGACGCGAAAACGAATTCCCCGCTGAATCACCGCAATCTCGCCGGGACCGGCTTCAAGAATTCCCATCTCCGTGCGCAGCAGGAGCCGTCCCGTTTGCGGCAAGATCAACATCTCTCCGTCGGCGTTGTAGAAAAACCGATCCGTCATCGAGGCGTTGGCAACGTAGATGTGAATCGCAACGCCCGCATGCGTATGAGTATTGCCGTTGCCCGCCATGGTGATCAGGCCGTCGATGAAGTCGGTGTGCTGTGAAGCAGCCGGAATCGGAATGGGCGTCCAGCGCAACTGGTTCGGCGGTGTCGGCACCTCGTCAAACGGCGCGCTGCGCAGCCTTCCAGCGCTAATCGGTTCAAAAGGCTTGTGCGCCACTGAAGGACGCATCCGATAAAGCCACGTTCGGCGATTGGCGCCACGCGGCGCGGTGAAAGCCGTGCCACTCAGCTGTTCCGCGTACAATCCATGCACTACTCTCTGCGGAGAATTCTGCCCGCGCGGCAACACCCCTTCCACCGCCTCGCTCGCAAACTCGTTGCCGAATCCCGATTGATACTTACATTGATAGCGCAACTCGGTCTTCCCCGGCGTCTTCGCTTTAACGCTATTTCTTCTTCCGTTGGTCGTTCTTGCGTTAGGCATGCCTACAGATTTCCTCGTCGCCCTTGCTCTAACTCGATCGATTCAAACAACGCCTTAAAATTCCCCTTGCCAAATCCGCGACTGCCCTTACGCTGGATCACTTCGAAGAACACGGTCGGCCGATCCTCCACCGGCTTCGAAAAAATCTGCAACAGGTAGCCTTCGTCGTCGCGGTCCACAAGTATACCCAGCGAGCGCAATTCTCCAAGCGATTCCTCCACCGGCCCCACCCGCGCCGGCAGCGCCGCATAATAAGCATCGGGGACGCGCAGAAAATCAAGCCCATTGCGTTGCAGTTTCCCCACCGTGTACACCACGTCCTTGCACTGCAGCGCGATGTGTTGCGCTCCCGCTCCTCCGTACGCTTCGATGTATTCCTGAATCTGGCTCTTGTTGCGCGCCGCGGCCGGTTCATTAATCGGAAACTTCACCGAATGCGAATCGTCCGACATCACAATGCTCATCAACGCGCTGTACTCGGTCGAAATATCCTTGTCGTCAAACGTGAGGTAGCGGTGGAAACCGAAAACACGCGTGTAGTAATCTGCCCAATACTGCATTTTGCCCAGTTCCACATTCCCCACGATGTGGTCAATGCGCAAAATACCGCAGTCGTCGCCCGCGATCGGCGCCGCCATGTACCCCGGCAGAAACGGCCCTTTGTAATCCTTATATGAAATCAGCGAATGGATCGTGTCGCCATAAGTGTGGACGGCGGCTCGGCGAATGACGCCATGTTCATCCTTAATGTCATGCGGTTCTTTGGCCGGCTGCGCCCCTCGACTGACCGCTTCGGCAAATGCCTGATCCGCGTCCTCTACTTCCAACGCGATGTCGCGCACGCCATCGCCGTGTTTGCGGATGTGCTCCGCCGCCAAATCGTCCGGCGTCATCGGCGTAGTCAGAATGAAGTTCGCCTTACCTTGGCTCATCGCATAAGAGGCTCGCTGGCGCTGGCCTGTCTCCAGGCCGCTGTAAGCCACCTGGGAAAAGCCGAATCCCTTGCGATAGAAGTAGGCCGCCTGCCGCGCGTTGCCCACCCAGAATTCGACGTGGTGAATGCGTTTCAGCTTGAGCGGATTTTCCATCCGAGTCCCCCACACTGATATTTTATCGCCAGCTTGAGCGCTATTTCCCAGCTTTCCTTGAAGCCACAGTCCCCACCGTTATTTCTTCCGCCGCCACACGATGCAGCCAATGAGCCCACTCGCGAGAAGCTCCCGTCTTGGCGCGATCAAACGCGTTACGAATCTGCTCGGTCACCGGCCCCGGCGAGACTCGTCCGATCCGGTTACCATCCAGTTCCGCCACCGGCACAATCTCGCAAGCCGTGCCGCACAAAAATGCTTCGTCCGCCTTTCGCAGATCCTCCACCGTGATCGTACCTACCTCGACGTCGAACCCTTCCGCCACTGCCAACTGAAGAATCGAGTCCCGGGTAATTCCCATCAGTATCGACGATTTTTCGTCGTTGGTGCGCAGTGTGCGTCCGCTAACCAAAAAGACGTTAGCGACTGCGGCTTCCGCCACGTTTCCGTCGATGTTGAGCAGCAACGCCTCATCATAGCCGCGGCTCGTCGCCTCCGTCGTTGCCAAACGCGAATTCAAATACTGCCCGCAAGCCTTGGCCGTGGTCGGCATCATGCGCGCATCGAATTTTCGGTATGGAGACACGGTCAGCCTCGCGCCATGCCGCCGGCTCTCTTCCCGGATGTGCACCATGTGCGGCCACGCCAGAATCGCCGTTTCGGTCGAGCACTGCGCGCGAATGCCCAGTGTTTCCGCCCCCATATACGCAATCGGCCGGATGTAAGCCTCGGTCAGTCCGTTGCGCCGAATCAATCCGCAGATCGCTTCCGCCAACTGCTCCCGCCGGAAAGGAATCCGCATGCCGTACACCGCCGCCGATTGGTAGAAGCGCACCAGGTGAGCGTCCAGGCGAAAGATCGCCGGTTCGCCGTCCACCGCATAGCTGCGAATGCCCTCGAACACTCCCGTCCCGTAATGCAAAGCGTGAGTGGAAAGCGGCACGGTGCTCTCCGCCCAAGGCACAAATTCCCCGTTCATCCACGTCCACTGGATGTTTTCAAATGCCATTCTGTGCCCCCTAAATGAAACTGCCCTTGGAACTATTGTTGGAGGAAGCGAAGGATTGGTAAATACAACACGTTAAGCAATATGGCATTTGTACTATGCTTTATAAAGTACAATGCTCTTAATGGTTTCCGATAATTCGATACTTGACGACACCGGCTGGCATATTCTCGAGGACCTGCAGCAGAACGGCCGCTTGTCATTCGCCGAACTCGGCCGTCGTGTCGGCCTGACCCTTCCCGCCGTTGCCGAACGCGTCCGTAAGATGGAAGACGTCGGCATTATCACCGGCTTCCGCGCCGAGGTGAATCCCGCCAAGATCGGCCTGCCCATCGCCGCATTCATCCGCATCAGCGTTGTAGGCGACGTCTTTTCGCGCATCGCGAAAGCCGTTCGCGACATGCCTGAAGTTCTCGAATGCCACCGCGGCACCGGCGCCGATTCGTTTACCCTGAAAGTGGCCGTCGAATCGGTGCAGCATCTCGAACGCCTGATCGACAAACTGACCCCCTTCGGCACCACGTCGACTTCCATCGTGCTCTCGACTCTAGTCAGGAGCCGATCATTCATGCGCACAGGCCGCGCCCCCAGCGCCCGAAAGAAGTGACTTCGCTCGATTCGCAACCGGCTCTACAATTTCCCCATGCGCGCGCTCGCCATCATCTTCGTCGTCATACTTGCCCTCGGTGTCTTCACTTCCGCGCAGGCGTCGCCCATGCAGACCACCGGCTTCGACAGCAATTTGCGCGGCGTCGGCGTGAGTCAGACGAACTCTGGAAAAGATGTCGTGTGGGCTTCCGGCACAAAAGGAATAGTCTTGCGCTCCTTCGACGAAGGCAAATCATGGGAGCAACTCAAGGTCGATGGCGGGCCTGACCTCGACTTCCGCGACATCGAAGCATTCGGAGCAAATACTGTCTACGTGATGTCGAGCGGCGACGGCGAGAAGTCGCGCATCTACAAGACCACAGACGGCGGGAAGTCCTGGATGCTTCAATACACCAATAAACGCTCCGGCTTTTTTCTCGACTCGCTCGCGTGCCCTTCCCGGAACCACTGTTATGCGCTCAGCGATCCCGTCGATGGCAAATTCCTGATCCTGACCACCGACGACGGCCAACACTGGAGGCAACTGCCGCGCAACAAGATGCCCGCAGCGCTTCCGGCCGAAGGCGCATTCGCCGCCAGCGGAACCGCCATCGCCCTTTGCAACAATAATAATAACGACATCTACTTCGGCAGCGGTGGCCCGGCAGCGCGAGTCTTCCACTCCGCCGATCGCGGACGCTCCTGGACCGCGGTTGAAACACCCATAGCCAGCGGCAACACTTCCAGCGGAATCTTCAGCCTCGACTGCCGTGGCCGCTACGTCGTGGCAGTCGGTGGCGATTACAAGAACCCCAACCGCGCTGACGGCGTTGCTGCCTACTCCAACGACCGTGGAAAGACGTGGCATTTAGCGGATCGTCCGCCATCAGGCTATCGTTCATGCGTCCGCATCGCGGCCGGAACCACTTTTACAGTGGGGCCGAACGGAGAAGATACCAGCCTCGACTACGGCATAACTTGGAGGTCTGTGGATACTCTAAACCTCAATGCAGCCGCACTCACACCGAGCGGAACCGGATGGGCAGTAGGCCCAGGAGGAACATTCAAACACTTCGGAATAGCGAGTCCTTGAAGAGGATTTGATCCCATCGCCACCATCAGCGAGAGGACTTCGTCGGCCCAGTAGAGGCGGACACCTATCGTACTTCAACCGAAACCAATTCCCCTTGGTTTTTCCCCACCGCGCGATAATTCACCGACACCAGACGATTCTTCCACTCGCACGAAAACTGATCTTCCCCAATCACCACCAGCGATTTGTAATCCGAAGCATGCATCTTATAAGTCGTCATGCCGCTCAAGATAGTAACCGTAGCTTCGGGAGACTTTGAGCAGTCGCTGCTAACGATCTTGCCTTTCAAAAATTGCACCGGCCCAGTCGTACCCGGCTTGGGAGCCGCCGGCTTCGGCGCCGCATCCGCATCCTCGTCCTGATCTTGCACCGCCTTCGCGGTTCCCGAAGCCGCGCTAGTCCCTGCTGAAGGAGTGCTCGCCGCCCCCGCCGGCGACGCGCTTTCCCCCGCGTGCTGCGGACGCACTCCATACTTCTGCAGTGTCTCCAAATCGTCCAACTGCTGCTTGGCCGCGGACGCCGCCACCCGATCCGGTCCCGCCTTCAGCCGCGTAAACACTTCCCGCGCCAGATCCCACTTTTTCCCCGCCACATAAATCTGCCCCAGGTTGAACTGATACTCCACATTCCGCGGCGCCAAAGCAATCGCCTGCCGCTGCGCCTCCAGCGCCGAGTTGATTCCGCCCCCCTCCACTCGCGCCATGCCCAGCATGTTGTAAGCGTCAGCCAACTCCGGATACCAATCCGCGACCGCCCGCAGATCTTGCATCATGTTCGCCAGCCCTTGCATATCTTGTCGCGTCGCCTGCGCCCTCCGATACTTGAGCACCGAACGGTAATACCAAATCCACGGATCTCGCGGATTCAACTCCGTCGCCTTCTCCAGTTCATCCGCCGCTGCGTCGAACTTCTTCTGGCGAATATCGTCCCAAGCCAACCCGCGGTGCGCCGCCTCATTGTCTTTTGGATCCAAGATTAACCGCTGCAAATCATGCAGCGCCTGATCGCGATGCTCCGGAATGCGCGCCATCACGTCGGCAATCACCGCTCGTGCTTCCTCATCTTGAACTGGAGTAACCGCCATTCCGATGTCGTCCAAGTTAAATGGAAGAGGAAAGTGATCCGGCTGCTGGCTGTCCATAGGCTCTGCCACCGGCTTCTTCGCTTGATCGAGCGCAATGCCCAACCCGCTCAGTGTCTTGAAATAAGTCTTCACTGCCTCTTCCATCTGCGCCGGCGTCATATCAAAAGCCTGCACCATCGCCTTATCCACCGGTACCTTCTGATTCACCACCAGATCGAAGTAGGTCCCCGCCTCCGGCATCTTGTTCTTGTTCACCAGATAGTGGACCACTATCCACGACTGAGCGTAGTAAATAGTGTTATGTGTCCCCTCGCGCGTCCCCGACCCGTCATGCTTCATCGTGAACAGGTCCACCATCGACAGCCATACCGGTGAACTCACCAACTGCGTGAGCGACTGCGGAACATTCGGGTCGCGCCGCATTCCAGCCAAGTCATCGAAAGCGTCCTCGTGCCATTCCGGCAACAGCTCCGGATCGCCCCCCAACTCCACCTGTTTGCCGATGTAGATCGACCCAAAGTATTCTGCCAGGCCCTCGTCAAACCACCCCTGCGTCGGGGGATAGTTGAAATTCAAAAGATAATGCGCCAGCGGATGCGCCACCGCCCGCCATGGATCGGCCTCAAAAAGATTCAGGACGATATAAACCCGATCCGTTCCCGGCACATAAAAACCAGCGGCAGTGCTCTGTTTCGCGGGAGCGACCATGCCATATTGTTTGTCGCTCTTGAGCGCAATGACGGTAATAGGCACCGCCATTGTCAGTTTGTTTTTCAGGAGCAGTTGTCCAAAAACCGCCCGCAGCTGCTCCATCCGCAAAGCGACTTCCCGCCCGCGCTTCTCGCCCGCATCCGTAATCACCGAAAAATGCGTGGTATGCACATCGATCCACTTAGGCTCATCCTTAGCGAATGCAGGAGGCGAGAAACCACCCCCGATCAGCAGACTCAAAACAGTGGTGCCGATACCAAACCAGCGCTTCACGTGGATTCCTTCCCCAAAAATGCTAGCACGCCTCCGTTCGGCACGCAGGCGAGGATATCGCTCGTAAGGGTTAGTGGTGGAACAATCGGGGTGCCCCACTTCTCGCGCTCGAGAAGTGGGGTCGCCCGACGGCCAGTACCAGAGTGGCGTGCCCGCTTCATTGTTTCCATCTTTTACGCTTCCTGAAATGACCAACCGGCGGGGAGACGGGCGCTCCGCCCGCCACCTTTTATCTTGGTCCCGCCCCCGCTCGCACGTTACACTCTCGTCCGTGACCGCGGCCCCCTCCTCCCGTCTCGCCTGGATCGACTGGATGCGCGGCCTGGCCTGCGTCCTGATGTTTCAGACGCACTGTTACGACGCGTGGCTAGGCGGCGATGCCCGCAACACCAGCTTTCTCAAGGGATCGCAAATCCTCGGCACGCTGCCCGCCCCACTCTTTCTGTTTCTAGCCGGAATTTCCTTCGCCCTGGTTACCGATAAACTCATACGCAAGAACCTCAGCCCCGTAGAAATCACCCGCACCATGTTCCGCCGCGGCGCCGAAATCTTCGCCTTCGGACTCCTCTTCCGCCTGCAGGAATTCCTCATAGCCTGGGGATGGGCACCGTGGTCCGACTTACTCCGCGTGGACGTACTGAACATCATCGGCCTATCCATGATGCTGATGGCGCTACTCTGCGGCATCACGCTAGCAGCCTGCGGAGAAAAGCGCGATGCGCATCCGGCTCTGCTTTCAAGGGACGTGCGTCAGGGCATGCCCAGAAGCGATTCGTATCAGGGTATGCCGCGAAAAGATTCGTATCAGGGTATACCTCAAAGCGATTCGTATCAGGGTATGCTTTCAGGCATACCGCAAGCAGCCAAAAATGATTCCGGCTTTAGCCGCTGTGGTTCTGCGATCGTAGCCGCTGCCATCGCCACCACCGCTCTAATCGCCCTGCTAACCCCGCCCCTCTACACCACCTGGCGCCTAACCTGGCTGCCCTGGCCACTCGAGTCCTACATCGACGGGTGCCACAACCTGGGAACACCCCAGTCCTGGCTCTTTCCGCTCTTCCCCTGGGCTGCCTTCGCCTCCGCCGGTTTGGCCGCCGGATTCATTCTCTTCAGCGACCAGGCTCGCACCTACACCGCCGAAACCTTGGCTATGTTCGCCGCCGTCGGTGCCGTAGCGATCCTTGCGGCCCGTCAACTCGACCACTCTTCCTTCCGGCTCTACTCGACCTACGATTACTGGCACACCAGCCCGAACTTTCTATTGATGCGCATAGGTATGTTGTTAGTAATCTGCTTCCTGACTTACGCCTGGTGCCGCTGGGGACTGGCAACCCTAGGCTTCAGCCCACTTATCCAGCTAGGCCAGACGTCCTTACTCGTTTACTGGGTCCACATAGAATTCGTCTACGGACGTTTCTCCATTCTCCCCAAACGAGCCGAATCTATCCCCACGGCATCGCGAGGATTGCTGGAAATTACGCTGTTCATGTTACTTCTTTCCCTAGTCCGCACAAGAATCGACTGGAACAGGTTTGACTGCGAGAAGATCAACTGGAAGAAGAAGAAGATGACCGGCCGGGTTCAACCCGCGTAGGGTCAGGTCGTGTGGTCACGGGGCTTTGCCCCCGTCCAGTTCGGCGTTCAGCCCGCATAGGTTCACCCCACCCCACGCGCCGACATCTGCAAGATCGCGTTCCCCACCAGCTTCAGCCCGACTCCCCAATTCAGACGCGCGCTGGCATCGTCGTTTCCGTAGCCGCTCACATACAGAGTAAAGTAACAACCTTCCCGTATGCCGCCGTCCCCCTCGTAGTAACACCGCCGCACGCACACTTCTGCGGCCGAGGGAGTCTCCGGCGTCCGCCGCAGTAACTCAATCAGCTTCCTGACGAACTGTTCGTGAGCGGGTAAAGATAACCACGCATCAATGTCAGAGAACACTAGATCCACATAACTCGCGAACTTGTGCGGCAACCCGTAGATTTCTTCCTCCGGACTCAGCTCCTTAGTCGACCACACATCGCACTTCGCCGTCGCCACCATGCTCCGCGCCGAGTTCATTGCCCGAAGAAACTCTCCCAGCTCGGGAAACTTGTCTGCCGCCTCGATTTGCGCCATCAACTCCGGATGCCGCTTAAGGTCAACGTAAGCAAACTTTCCCGCCGGATCTTTCCACGGAAAATCCAGCACCGGATCGTCCCGCCCCAGTTCGATCGAGAAATCAGCGTCCATCAGAAGGTATCCATTAGAACCGGCGCAGGAAGTTCACAATCTCGTGTTCCGCCCAATAACCGTCGTCAGAACTACCATCTCCGTCCTTCTCCGCCCCAGCGGACGATTTCGCGGGCGGACCCACAGGTTGTCCGATAAACGCGCAATGTCCGCCATCCTCCGTCTCGACAAAGCTGATGTTGTGGTTTGACGATATTCTCCGCCGCGTCTCCGCCGTAATGCGAATGAACGGATCATTCGCCGCGTACAAGATCAGTGTCGGCACCGCGATCCGCTCGACCACGTGCGCCGCCGAAGCACGGTCATAGTAATCGTCCACGCCCGCGAAGCCGCAATAGTAAGCCGTCACCTTGTCATCAAACTCGCGCAAGCTTCGGAGGCCACGCAGGCGGCTGACGTCGAAGTGGTCAGGAAAGAGCCGCGCCTTCTGCAACATTCGCCGGTGTAGCGCCCACAAAAAGTAGGTTTCGTAAATTCGATTCGCCGGTTGGTGCAGCGTGTCCGCCGACTTCGCCAGATCAATCGCCGGGCAACACGTCGCAACCGCGCAAAATTGCGGCGGCGCTTGCGATCCCCACTCCCCGGCCAACTTCAGCACGATGTTGCCGCCCATCGAGAATCCAACCAGCGCCAGCCGTGAAACGCCGTCGCGCGCGATGACCTCGCGTGCCACCACCGCGACGTCATTCGACAATCCAGAGTGATAGAGCACCGGTGCGAGCGCGTCCATGCCGCCACAGTTGCGCTGGTTGTAGCGGACCACATTCATTCCCGCGGCCAGCGCCTTCTTGGTGATGCCGAGCATGTACTGCGACTCGCTCGACCCTTCGAGTCCGTGAACGATAATGATGGTCAGTGCGCGTGTTCGATCCGCCTGCCAGTGGCAGTGACAAAGCACCTCGACGCCGGGCTCCACTTCGATCAACCGCTCCTCGGACGCAGGCAGATCAAGGTGTCGCGGAATCAAAAAGCTGGCAACCGTCTGCACGTGTCCGCCGCGCAACCAGCGACGTGGTCTGAAGGGAAGCGTTTCACCGGGTGTTTGCGAAGTACCCACACTTTGATTTTAAATAGAAGCCAGCAATTTTCTTCGTGGAGTTTTCTTCATGCCCATCTTTGAGTACGTCTGCAAGGAATGCCAGCACGAATTCGAGGCTATTGTCTTCGGTCAACAAAAAGCCGAGTGTCCGGAGTGCCAGAGCAAGAAACTGGAGCCGCAGCTTTCGGTATTCGCCGTCGCGGCGAAAAGTGGAGCAGGGACCCAGCCGTCGTTCTCGGCGGGCTCGCCGGGGCCCTGCGGATCGTGTGGCGACGCTCGCGGACCGGGAGCCTGCTCGCTGAAAGACCTCGACTAAGTCCTTTGTTTGCGTACGAAAGTGTTTCACACGAACACAAGCGCCTTTTATAGTATCTATCAGCGATTCAACGACCACGACCTTTCCTTCGCCTATTTCCGCGCTAATGCAACGTAACTTCGGGAACTCTTTGTCATGTAACTGATGTGACGTTTCGCTTAGAAGCATTCGTGGTTATGATCCCGTTTGAAATCGTGAGAGCGGTACTCGGAAGGTAAATGGATCGGCGCAGCGAGCGACGTTTGAACCTGGAGTTGCCGGTACGCATCTGGGGAGTGGACAGGATGGCGCGCCCTTTCGCCGAACTGGTCCGGGTCCGGAACGTCAGCAACGGCGGAGCAGTTCTAATCGGCGTACGCTCGAAGGTCCAGACCGGAGAATTGCTGGACGTGCAACTCGGCGAGTCGCGGGCGCAGTTTCGCATTGTTTGGATCAATCTTTCGGGCGAGGCCGGCATACAGGCTCTGGCATCTGATCCTCCCATCTTGGGGATCGGCCTCCCCAAAGTTTATGAAATGGTGGGGACCGGATAGGCCTACGCCGAACGGCACTCCATCGGCCAACTAACGTGGATTCACGTGGCCGGTTCCCACTTTTTCTTCAGCAAGAAATCTGGCAAACACTTCATTGGATACGAGACGTCCTCGGGCGGTGAGCCGCAAGGTTGCGCCGTGCCGTTCGAGCAGACCTTCCTCCACGCTTTGCTCGATCGCCGCTTCCCGGACGGCAGCCATCTCGGGGTCGGGTTCTTGAGGAAGCCCTTCAATATCGATGCCACGGTTGAGGCGCAGACCGAGGAAAAAGCCCTCTTCTATTGCTGCCCGCGCGCTGACCGGCGTCACGGTGCGCGGCGCGCGATTCATGTAGGCCTCGAGTGAGTCGGGAGTTGCGAAGCGGACGGCCTGGCAGTCATCACCCTGTTGATGATCTTCATGGTGACATTCCGCGACAAGCATGGAGTGCGCATCGACGCCGAAGCCCATGTAGGGCTGACGCGTCCAATACTTCAAGTTATGGCGCGACTCGTTACTTCTCAACCAGCTGACGCACAAGGGCGCGACGGCGCGCGCAAAATTGGAAATTTCGTACTGCACGATGCCGGCGGCAGCTAACATTTCGCATGCCTGCTGGTAGAAATCTGCGGTCGTGTCCTCGTTTGGAACAAAGTGGGCGTGGTAACGTGCGCCTCCGGCGATCAGTTCCCTGCCCAGGCGCGAACCCTCATCCACTTCGAGCATGTAAACGCTGGCGTGCGGAACACCCGTCGCAATCGTCTCCGACACCGAATAGGCCCAGCTGTCGGCTGTCTGGTGCGGCAACCCGGCGATCATGTCGATGTTGATGTTGTCGAGGCCAGACTTCCGCAGACGGCCGATCTCCTCGAGAACGGTGCTGCGTTTGTGCAGCCGCCCGACAGACTGCGCCTCCTGATCGACGAAGGACTGCACGCCCAGGCTCATCCGGTTCACGCCGCACTGCAACAAGGTTTCGATCAGAGCGGGTGTAAGCGTGCCCGGAGCACATTCGACCGTGATCTCGGCATCGGGCGTTGTCGCAAAGTGATCGCGCAAGGCGGCAAAGAGGCGCAGCAACTGCGCGGCCTCGAGGAGGGATGGAGTTCCCCCACCGAGATAGATGGAATCGGCATTTTCTTCGAGCACACAGCCTAGGTCCGCCGCAAGCTGGCGCGAGTTGGCGATATCTTCGAGCAGGCGGACAAGGTAGTTTTCGTACGCGGACTTCGAAAACACATCGGAGGCGAAATTGCAGTAGCTGCACTTGGTCCGGCAGAAGGGGACGGAGATGTAAAGGCCAAGCGGCATGCTATTGATTCTGCTGTTGTTCATTCTATGAGATGCGCCCGGCCGGACGGTGGCTTAAAATAGAGAATCGGGTGCCCGCTAAGATAGGCGCAGCGGATCAGAGGTGGACTATGAACAGCGCAAACATGAATAACGCCAGCGTAACCAACGACTCGATTGAACGTTTATGCAACTCCTGCGGCAAGACTTTTTCCGCCTTCCTCCACGAAATGGCCGACCAGAATGCCAAGGTTGTATGCCCTGATTGCCGCAAGAGTCCTGACTGCAAGCCGGCGTCGGCCGCCAAGACCGTTGCGGGAGTGCGGTCCACCAAGAAGACGGTTTAGGGTGTTGCTTGCTTTCCCCGCAATCTTCAGTCTTCTATCTGCTTTTGTGGTCTCCGGTTCACCATGGCCAAAAAATACAGGCGGCCCGGCCGCCCGTTCGTAGTTAGCCTGCCGAGTTAGTTCCCCTGCGGCGGTTCAGCCACAAAACCGGCGAAGAACGCAAGATTGCCGGGGTTGTTGGGATCCTGGAGCAGGAGACCGCGCGTGATCAGCGGTACCGCTATAGCATCGGCGGACAGTCCCTGAGGCCGCTCAGATTAAAGAACACGGTGCTGTTGCCCGTATAAACGGTCACTGGTCCGCCGGCCGCGTAGCCAACCAAGCCGTTGTTTGAAAGCTGGAAGTGACCGGCGTTGTCGCTGGTTATGGTGACGCTCTCGGGCACAAGTGTGCCGTAAACGCCCTGACGACGCAGAGAAATCATCTGCGCCGCAAACGTGGGGTTCACGTAGCTGCCGCCGATAAAGATTCTCTGGCCGACTTCAATCGATGTGTCATTGAACAGATAGTTGGTAATCGGGCCGTCGAAGAAACAGATTTCGTAATTGGTCGCCGCGCTGATGTTGAACGTCATGATGGTGTCCACGTCGCTGGCAAGGTCTGCGCCCGTTTCTCCCACCCACATGGTCACGGACTGCGCGGCGCCAGAGGCGGGCGTCACCTGCAGAACGCGCCCGGAGACAAACGTTTGGGCGGCGGTGATGACCTCAACACTGGTGGCCATTTAAGCTGCCGTCCGCCTGAAATGCCCCTTCGACCCCGACAATCGCTGGAACCGCGAGATCGCTCATGCTCCAGCCACTGTTGAACTGCGTGCTGTCGTTGACGTAGACGGTTAATTGGCGGCCATAAGGCCCTTGCATGACAAATGGGCTATTGGTTTGATCCACCGAGGCCAGTCCGCCGGTCAGGTCCGTAACCTTCAGGCCGGCGAGACCATTACTCCCGACGACCATGGGAGTAGGGAAATTGACCGTCATTGAGTAAGTAGACTGGGGCAGCGTGCCATTGATGGTATTCAGCGCCGGTGGATTCTGGGTCATGTCGACATAAGAAATGACCGGGTTCGTCAACACGAAGGTCGCGCTGCTGTAAGTATCGGCAGGAACCGAGCTGAACGCGAGCGGGGAACACAGGCCGATAAGGCGCGCGAAATCTACCGCTGTTGGAACCGCCAGCACCTGTGGCGAATTGTGATGGCCAGTCAGGGTGATGGTGTTGATGGTGACATCAAAACCCACAACCGAGGCCGAGGGCGCATCTTCGCCAGTCACGAACACGCTGCCGGACTGCGCCGGCGGAGTGGAGTTTGAGGAGTTAGAGCCGCAACCAACGAGCGTGAGGGTCGCGAGCAGGGCTGCAACAACGGACGATCTCAATGTCAATCCGCGGCCCAATCAGGCTGCGGGCCTCGCGCGTCGCGCGGTCGGCGGCGCCCAGCAGTTTTTTCTGAGCCATCCCCTCTCTACAGTGAGGAGAGCCGAACCTTTTTCCATCCGGCGCGACGGTTCGGCCATCTACCTGGAGTAGTGTTGTTGGGGTAATCTTTATTAAGGTGTCTTTAGATTTAGGGTGATCGATTTAGTGTGATTCCGTATTTTGATCTCTTGCTCGACCGATGGCCTCCAATCAGGAAGAAGAGGTATTAGGCAAAGCGTACGACGGCCGGCTGATGCGGCGGCTGCTTACCTATCTGCGTCCCTACAAATGGCACGTGGTGGTCGCGCTCGGGGCGATCATCCTGAAGTCGGGCCTCGACGTGCTGGGCCCGTTCCTCACCAAGATTGCCATCGATAAATACCTGGCCAAGTCGCCCAACTCGCACTCATGGATTGGCGACCGGCTGAGCAGCGCTCCGCTGACCGGCATCGCGCAGATTGGCGGCCTGTATGTCGGAATTCTCGTCCTTACCTTCGCACTGGAGTTCGTCCAGACCTACCTGATGCAGTGGACGGGACAGAAGGTGATGTTCGATTTGCGGCGGCAGATTTTCCGCCACTTGCAGCATATTCACGTCGGCTTTTTCGACAAGAATCCGGTCGGGCGACTGGTGACGCGCGTGACCACCGATGTCGACGCGCTGAATGAAATGTTTACGGCGGGAGTGGTCTCCATTTTTGAAGATGTCTTCGTACTGGCCGGCATTATCGTCATCATGGTGGAGATGAACTGGAAGCTGGCACTGATCACTTTCGCCGTGCTTCCGCTGATCATTTACGCGACCAAGATTTTTCGCGACAAGGTGCGCGATTCCTACCGCCGCATCCGCACGGCGATCGCCCGGATTAATTCCTTCTTGCAGGAAGCCGTCTCAGGGATGCTGGTGCTGCAGCTTTTCAATCGCGAGAAGCGCGCGTTCAACAAATTCTCCGACATCAACGCCTCCCACATGGAGGCGTTTAAAGACGCCATCATGGCCTACTCGGTGTACTACCCGGTGGTCGAAATACTGGCGTCGATTGCGGTCGCCAGCATCATCTGGTTCGGTGGGAATGGAATCCTCCAAAACGTGAGCGTCTCCAGCGTGGCCATCGGATTCTCCAGGAAGAGCCTCCTCACCTTTCACATGGTGAGCAGCGTAATGACGCTCGGCGTGCTGGTTGCCTTCATGCAGTACGCGCAGCGATTTTTCCGTCCGATTCAGGATCTGAGCGAAAAATACAACATCCTGCAATCGGCGATGGCAGCAGGCGAGCGCGTGTTCAAGCTGCTCGACACGAAGATTGAGGTGACCTCACCGGCGATCGCGAAGCAACCGCAGGGGTCGGGGCGGATTGAATTCGACCACGTATGGTTCGCGTACAACGGTCCCGGACAAGCCGGTGGAGCGACGGGCGCCCTCGCCCGTCCAGAGGGCGCTGCAGGACGGGCGGGGACGCCCGTCTCTCCACCAACAATGCTTCAGCCAACTAGCGATCCCGACTGGGTTTTGCGCGACGTTAACTTTGTGCTGGAGCCGGGCGAGACGATCGCTGTCGTCGGCCATACCGGAGCAGGCAAGACTACCCTGATCTCTCTGCTGATGCGCTTCTACGACGTGCAGCGCGGAGCGATTCGCATCGACGGTGTGGATATCAAGGAGATGAATCTCGACAACCTGCGCAGCCGCTTCGGCGTGGTCTTGCAAGATCCGTTTCTATTCAGCGGCACCGTGGCGGGCAACATCCGCCTGGGGACGGCGCGCATCCAGGACCAGGACGTGGAACAGGCAGCCGAGGATGTTAACCTGGCCGAGTTCATCCGAACTTTGCCGGGAGGATTCAAAGAGGAAGTGCGAGAGCGCGGCTCGACGCTCTCGACCGGACAGAAGCAGCTGATCAGCTTCGCGCGCGCGCTGGCGCACAATCCGAAGATTCTGATTCTCGACGAAGCCACTTCGAGTGTGGATACGGAGACCGAATTCCGCGTGCGCGACGCGCTCAACCGCATGGTGGAAGGCCGAACGGCGCTGATCATCGCGCACCGGCTCTCCACCATCCAGCGCGCCGACAAGATCATCGTGATGCACAAAGGCAAGGTCCGCGAAATGGGATCGCACCAGCAACTGCTGGCCCAGCGCGGCATTTACTACAAGCTCTATCAACTGCAGTATAAGGATCAGGAGACCAATGTAGAGCGGGCGCCCTCGCCCGCTAACGCGGACGACTAGGGGTGGAGGCAATCGGCCCATGTACGCGAGGCAGCCCAGCAAAGCGCGCCTCGCTTGGGTTACCGACTCCGGTCCGCCGCACCTCGTTATCCGCAGTCGTAGTAAAGAAAGCTCCGGTCAGCCCCCGCAGTGACCCCGTCAACCGCCTGCATATCTTTCCGGGTGGCGTTGTTACGTCGATGCTCCCTTACAATTGCAGCGTGCGAATTCTCATCTCGGCCGGTGAAGCTTCGGGAGAAATGTATGGCGCGCAATTGATGGAGGCGCTGCGCCGCCGCTTTGCAGATACTGCTGGTGTGGTGACGGGGCTCCGCCCTGTCCCGGCGGGGCAAAGCCCCGCCACCACACAGGCCCTGCAATTTGATTTCTTTGGTTCGGGCGGGGAGCGCATGCGGGCCGACGGGTGCGACATCGTGGTCGACGCCAAAGAACTTGCGGTGGTCGGCATCACCGAGATTCTCAGCCATCTGCCGAAGATTCTTGGACTCTATCGGAAATTGATTCGCGCGGCCGACGAAAAACGCCCGGCGCTCGCCGTTGTCATCGACTCGCCGGCTTTCAATTGGCGGGTGGCGCGGCAAATGCGCAAGCGCGGCATTCCGGTGGTCTACTACGTCTGCCCGCAGTTCTGGGCGTGGCGGCAGGGACGCGTGAAGTTGCTGCGCAAGTACGTCAACAAGGCGCTGGTGATTTTTCCCTTCGAAGAAGAGTTCTATCGCGATCGTGGAGTCGACGCGACGTTCGTCGGCCATCCGTTGGCCGATCTGCCCGAGCCCGCAATTACTCGCGAAGCGTACGCGACCCAGAATCGCCTCGACGCTGCTAAGCAATGGATCACGCTGATGCCCGGCAGCCGCCGGAAAGAAGTGCGCATGAATCTGCCGGCGATTCTTGAGGCAGCGGATCGTCTGGAGAACGATCGGCTGGGAAAAGATCGGCCGCGCGGCGGTTATGAATTTCTCCTCCCGGTAGCACGCACACTGGACGCTTCATTTCTTCGGGAATTGATCGCAGCGCCGCACACACAGACGCGGCAAGCCGCGCCTCCACCCAACATTCAATTAGTTCCTGACGCTTTGCCAGCGCTCTTTCACTCGCGCGCCGCGGTCGTGGCCAGCGGCACGGCCACGGTCGAAGCCGCTATCATAGGCGTTCCATTTGTCATGGTGTACCGCGTGTCCCGGCTGACTTTCGCGCTAGGCAAGCCGCGCGTGAGGGTTCCTTACTTTGCCATGGTCAACCTGATCGCCGAGCAGGAGATCGTCCCCGAGCTGGTGCAGCATAAATTCACCGCGCAAAACATCGTCGCCGAGCTGAACAAGATCATCCCCGACGGCGAGCCGCGGACGCGTATGATCGAACGCCTGGCGGCGGTCAAAGCAAGATTGAAGCAAGGAAGCGATTCGGCCGCCCACCCTTCGGACACCGCCGCGGAGATCATTTTGCAGATGTTGCGTTAATTTGCCTTCGAATCCGAGCGACGATTTGTGAAGCGATGAGCGTCCTCGCCTGTGGACTGAACCCCTATTTTGAGACAGACGGAAATGGCACACTTGCAGGAAAGGAAACTGCGAGTGGCAAAGAGACGATATACGAAAGAGTTCCGTGAGTTTGCGGTGGAGCGACTGCGAGGCTGCGAAAACATCGTGGCACTGGCGAGAGAGCTGCAGGTCTCGCGCCGGCAACTTTACCGGTGGCGCGACGAACTGGATCCCGAGATACCCGGGATGGAGGCACGCGGGCAAGACGCACGCGCCTCCACGCTGCGCAAAGAGGTGAACCATTTGAAGCGGGTCTTGGCGGAAAAGACCCTGGAGGTGGATTTTTTCAGAAGTGCCTTGCAAAAAGTCGAGGCTCGACGCCAGCCGAGCAGCAGGTCTGGCGAGAAGGCATCTACAAGCAAATCCGGGAGATGATGCCGTTGCAAGGTGGCTTGAGCGTCGAGCGTATGTGCGAACTCGCGCCGGTGAGTCGGGCGGGCTTCTATCGCTGGTTACAGGAACCGGAGTCCGTGGAAGAGGAAATGGAAGTGCGGTCGGTGATTCAGCAGATCGCGATCGAACATCGGCGGCGTTATGGATATCGACGGATCTCTGCGGAACTGCGCCGCCGCGGCATAGCGGTGAACCACAAACGTGTAGCGCGGATCATGCGGGAGGATAACTTGCTAGCGGTGCAACCGCGACAGTTCGTGGCGACGACGAAGTCGGATCACAAGTTGGAGGTGTATTTGAACCTGGCCCGGCGTATGAAGTTAACGGGAGTGGATCAACTGTGGGTGGCCGACATCACCTACATTCGACTGAAAACCGAGTTCGTCTATTTGGCGGTGGTCCTCGACCGGTTTTCCCGCAAGGTGGTGGGTTGGTCGCTGGAGCGGACCCTGGCCAGTTGCTTGGCCGTGGGCGCATTGCAAGAGGCGATCGCAACGCGAAAACCTCCGCCCGGACTCGTCCATCATTCCGATCGTGGTGTGCAATATGCCAGCGAGGAATATGTGGCAGTTCTGGAAAAGCAGGGGATGATTCCAAGTATGAGCCGTCCGGCAAATCCGTACGACAATGCAAGTTGCGAAAGCTTTATGAAGACTTTGAAACGGGAGGAAATTTATGCAAACCAGTACCGCGACTTAGAACACCTGCGCACCCATATCGAAGAATTCATCGAAAACTACTACAATCGGCAGCGCTTGCACTCTGCGTTGGGCTACCGTTCTCCAGAAGAATTTGAACAGCAAGCGCAGCATGCAGATTCCATGACACAGTTGTGCAGTCCGAGCCTGGAATTTTTCCCAGGAGGCGAAGAGAAGACTTCTACGAGGATGCTGGAGCAGGGGACTCAAACGCCGTCCCCTGCTCCAGACCTCATCCCCGGCTAAGCTATGAACAACCCAAACCCAATTCAATGGCACGTGTGTCATTCAAAACTGTCTCACGTTGTGGGTTCAGCCCACCTGTCCAAGCTCAGCGCCTTGTGACACGGTTGTGACTAAACAAATTTTGCCGACCCTTGTGGTCACAGCATCTTTTGCGTGAAAATTAACATCTTAGAAATGGTAGCCCTGCCAGGAGACCCTACTTGAAGCTCTGCCACTCTCGACCGGCGCGCCGGGCGCACGGTTCAACGGTTGTCGTTTTCCTGGTCTTTGATTTGTTTCTTGCCTTGGTCGCGAACCGGTCGGCGCTGGCCGCCGAGAAGACACGCCTCCGCGTGGACGACTACCAGATCAACGTCGAACTCCTGCCGCAGACTCACAAGCTCACCGCGCGCGCCACGGTCAAGGTCACGGCGCTTGAAGACCTCAACGTTGCGACGTTTCAGTTGAACAACGCCCTGCGCATCACCAAACTCACGGACGCGAGCAACAAGCCACTCACGCTCGAGCGCAATACGCAAGAGTCAACCGTGCGCTTCGCGCTCAACAGCAACCTCGCAAAAGATACGTCCACCACCTTCACCTTCGAATACGAAGGCACGCTGGAAAGCGCCGACGAGAGCCCGGTAGAGGGATTGAAGCTCGCGCACATCGGCCCGGAGACCAGCTACTTGCTCTATTCCGGACTGTGGTTTCCGATTGCGGGATACGGCATCAACCGCTTCACTTCGACAATCAGCGTTACCGTCCCGGCGCACATGTTGGTGATCGGCAGCGGGAAGGAATCTTCGGCTGAGCCAGCAGCCGCCGCGAAAAAGCCCGCGACTACGATTGCGAACTCCAGGACCTTCACATTTACGTGGGATAAGCCAAGCTTTCCGGGCACGATCATTGCCGGCACATTCCAGGAATTCAAGAGCGATGAAGCGGGCCTCGACCTGCACGTGTTTCTCAAGCCAAACAAGCAGGAACTGGGCACGGAATACGCATCGACCGCGGTCAAAGCCTACACCTACTTCGTCACCCAGTATGGAGTCGCGCCTTCGACACGGTTAAAGATCGTGGAAATCCCCGATGACACGGTGCCTTCGGCGTGGGCGCCCGAAATCGCGGCGCTTTCGAGCCGCGCCATCACGGAAAAGACCAACTACCGGTTGCTATCCAATACGATTGCCCATCAGTGGTGGGGCGTCTCGGTGAGTCCGGCTACGAAAGACGACTGGTGGATCACCGACGGCTTCTCGCGCTACTCCGAAGCTCGCTACGTAGAGAGCGCGGCAGGCGAAGCGGGGCTCGAGGAAATGGTGAAGGAAATGTCTGTGGGCGCGCTCGCGTATGACAGCGTGCCGCTTTCGAGCGCCAATAAGCTGGACTATTTTTCTCCCGAATTTCAGTCGCTGGTGACCGACAAGGGCGCCATGATCCTGCATATGCTGCGCTGGGTGGTCGGCGAGAAAGATTATTTGAAGATCATGCGCGACTTCGCCACCAAGTATGCGGGCAAATCCGCCAGCACCGACGATTTCCGCGAACTCAGCGAGCAGGTGTCGGGACAAAAGCTAACATGGTTCTACTCCCAATGGATGGATTCGACCAGCGCCCCAGAGTTCAAGGCCAAGTACACAATCTACCGACTGGGTAACAACAAAGGCTTCCGGATCGTCGGGGCGATCTCGCAGGATCTCGACCTGTTCCGCATGCCGGTAAATTTGAAAATCGATACCGATGGAAAAACGGAAGAAAAACGCATTGAGGTGGTGGGCACCGATTCCCCGTTTTCAGTTGAAACCTTTGGACGCCCGCGGCGGATCGCGGTTGATCCCGAAAACCGTGTACTGACCAATTCCAAGGACATCAAACTGCGTTCCTCCATCGTGCGCGGACAGGGCCTGATCCAGCAAGGCGACCTGGCAGGAGCGCTCAGCGAATTCAACAAAGCGCTCGAGGTCAACAAGAACAGCTCGTACGCTCACTACCGGATCGCCGAAGTGTTTTACATGCAAAGGAATTATCAGGCGTCCGCGAACGCCTACCGCGAATCGCTGAATGGCGACGGAGAGCCGCGATGGACCGAGGTTTGGAGCCACTTGCAGCTGGGGAAGATTTTTGATGTAACCGGCCAGCGCGAACGCGCCGTCAATGAATACCGCCAAGCCATCCAGACCAACGACAATACCCAGGGCGCTCTCGACGAAGCGCGCAAATACATGCAAAAGCCTTACGAGCGGGAAAAAGGAACCTAAGCAGGAAAAAAAGGGGGCCCGTACCGCCAGGCGAATAGCGGTACGGGCCAAAGAGGGAACGGTTCAGAATATAAGGCAGATTTCTAGAAATGTCAAGTAAGTTTATAGACTTTATTTAAGAGCTGCATTTTCTTGAGCATCTCGTACTTGCTAACCTCCGCACCGCTCCGGTCAGGCTTTCACTCCATCAAACCCCTTGCGCCGCTGCTCGCTGTACCGGTGCAGAGCATCCTCGATGATGGGGTACGCCTTGGATGCCGGCTGGATTTCGTCCACTTCGACCGACTTGCCCTCCAGCTGTTTGTAGTCCTGAAAAAAGCGTCGCAGCATGATCAACCGGTGCGGCGGCATTTCCGCCGCTTCCCGGTAGGCATTGAACTCCGGGTCTTCGGTGGCGATGGCGATGATCTTGTGATCCTTCTTCCCCGAGTCGATCATGGTCATAAGCCCAATGGCGCGCGCGTGGATGATGGTCAGTGGAACCACGGTTTCCTGGCACAGCACCAGAACATCGAGCGGGTCGTCGTCTTCGGCAAGCGTCTGCGGAATGAAGCCATAGTTCGCGGGATAGTAAACCGCCGAGTACAAGATACGGTCGAGCTTGATCAGGCCGCTGGTCTTGTCCAGTTCGTACTTCACGCTGGAGCCGAAGGGAATCTCGATAACGGTGTTGAACTCCTGCGGCAGCTTGCTGCCGGGAGTTACATCGTGCCAGGGATGGATCATGGAATCAGACCTGCCTCTGTGGTTTCGCACATGCCGCTGAAAGGATTGTAAATGCAGTGCGACGGGGGTGTGGCGCGGAAACTCTTGTCCGCGAACCTGTGAGTCTTGACCCGAACTCAGCCGACGCGTACAGTTTTCAAACAGGGATGGGGTTTTCCAATGTCGAGCGAAACCAGCAAATATCTGAAATTTGGTTCGGTAACGGTATTAATACTTCTATCGCTTGGCTACCTTGCCTACACCGGCGTGCAGGACAGCAAGAGCTACTACGTCACCATCAAAGAATTGAACGGCATGGGGAACGAGGCTTATTCCAAGCGTCTGCGCGTGGCCGGAAACGTGGTGCCGGGTTCGATCAAGCGCTCCGGAACCCGTGTGGATTTCATGCTGAAGGAAAATGATCTCACGCTGCCCGTTTCGTATACCGGGACCGAAGCTCCTCCCGACACTTTTAAGGACGACTCGCAAGCCCTGGCCGATGGCAGTTTCGGGCGCGACGGTGTTTTCCACGCCAAGCAGTTGCAGGCCAAGTGCGCGTCAAAGTACGCGCCGCAGCCCGGGGCCACTCCAGCGGCTGATCACGGCAAGAGCATGTCGCAGAACCAGAATTCCGGGCAGACCGGGATGGCGAATTAAGTTTCGTATTACGGCATCGCTTTGGCGATGCCGTAAGTTCCTTACATTCAGTTGCCCCTTAAGGGGCTCGCGTTTTGGCACGCCTAAAGGCGTGCCCTGGTACGAGTCTCAATTGCATCAGCCTCTTATTCCTTTGACTGAAACCGCCCCCGCGCCCGTCCCCGTCATTACCGTCTCGAACCTGATCAAGCAGTTTGGCCGTTTTGCCGCGCTGCGCGGCGTGACTGCGGAATTTTCCGGCGGCAAGCTCTATGCCATTCTCGGCGATAACGGCGCCGGCAAGACGACACTGCTGCGCACTCTGGCGGGACTCAACCAGCCCTCGAGCGGCCAGGTCTCGATCCTCGGCGCCAGCAAATTTCATGACATCTGCCAACAGGTGGGCTACATGGCGCATCCTTCCCTGCTCTATGACGAAATGGGTGGAACGGAAAACCTGGAATACTTTGCCCGGCTGTATGGAATCACCAGCCGCACACGCTGCGCGGAGGTCATCCGTTCGGTCGGACTCGATCCCGATCTCGTCCGCCCCGTGGGCCAGTATTCGCAAGGCATGCGGCAGCGAATGTCCTTGGCGCGGGCTTTGCTGAACGACCCCAAAATCCTTTTGCTCGATGAGCCCTTCTCGAATGTGGATCTTCATTCCGCGACGGAAATGGTCCTTCTGCTAGCACGCACTCGCGATCAGGGAAAGACACTCTTTATCGTCACTCACCAGGCGTCGTTGCTTGAGGGCGCGGCCGACGAGTTCATCTGGATGGAATTCGGCAAGATTGTCGGACGCACGCGGGAACTGAAACGTCCGGAGATTTCGGGAGAAAGTTCGCGGGAGAACGCACCATGATCCCACCCACTGGGAGCGCGCCCACCGGCATCACCCGGGTCACGTTGCTCAAAGACCTGCGCCTCGAGTGGAGGTCGAAGGACGCCATCAACTCCATGCTGTTTTTTTCTTTGCTGGTGGTGGTGGTATTCAGTTTTTCGTTCGATCCGAGCGCCGAGGAATCGCGGCAGATCGCAGGAGGCCTGGTCTGGGTGGCGTTCCTGTTCGCTGCGGTCGTGGCACTAAACCAGACCTGGGCGCGGGAGATTCGCAACCAGGTGCTCGACGCCTACCGTGTCTCACCCGCCCCAGCGAACTCGCTGTTCATGGCCAAGACGCTGGGCAATTTTATTTTCGTGAGCGTGCTGGAAGCGCTGATGACTCCGTTGTTCATCGTGTTCTACCGCCTGCGGGCGCTGGGCCCGGTGTGGCAATTGCTGTTGGTGGCAGTGCTCGGGACCTGGGCGCTGGTCGTGAACGGAACTTTTTTCGCCGCCATGTCGCTGCGGACGCGCAGCCGCGAGATCATGCTCCCGCTGTTATTATTCCCGATTTCGATCCCCGCTCTCCTCGCCATGGTGCAAGCGACAACCTCTATACTGAACGGCGAAGGCGCGCGCTTCTGGGTCGTGTTGCTTGCAACCTACGATTTGGTGTTTACTACGGTGTGCCTGCTCTTGTTTGAAACCGTCTTGAACGCAGAATGAAGAAACTCTTCCCCATCCTCGGCGTCCTGACCGCGATCCTGTTGAGCTATGCGTTGTACATGGCCCTGATCGGTGCTCCCACCGAACGGACCATGGGCAATGTGCAACGGATTTTTTACTACCACGTGCCTTCGGCCTTGATTGGATTCATGCTCTTCTTCGTCAACTTCGGAGCATCGCTCTTCTATCTGATCAAGCGCAAGCCTTCTGCCGATATCGTCGCGCTGGTCAGTGCCGAAGTCGGCGTCGTTTTCTTAACCGTCAATCTGGTCACGGGTCCGATCTGGGCGCGTCCGGTCTGGGGGATCTGGTGGACCTGGGACATGCGCCTGACCTCGACCCTGGTGCTGTGGCTCATTTACGTAAGCTATCTTTTTCTGCGCCGCTTCTCCTCCAGTGGAGAGACGCCCATGCTCGCCGCCGCCCTTGCCGTTCTCGGCGCGCTATGTGTGCCCTTCGTTTATTTTTCGATCTGGTTTTTCCGCACACAGCACCCGCAGCCGGTAATGGGCGGAGGCGGATCGATTGATCCGCGCATGCTGCATGTGCTGCTCCTCAACTGGCTGGCTTTTTCCTGCTTTGCGTTTCTGGTCTGCTGGTCGCGCTATCGCCTGGAAAGATTGCAGCGCGACGTCGACCAGGCCCACGCCATGGAATCGTTGATGGACCCTCGCGGGAGGGTGCGATGAGCGGGACCGCATACCTTTTTGCAGCCTACGCCGTCACCTGGATCATCCATATCACCTATTTGGGGACGATCGTCCGCCGCTACGCGCGCCTGCAGCGGGAGATTGAGGAATTGAAAAAACCGGGTGTCAGGCATTAGGCCTCAGACCTCAGGGTTAACCAGGGATTTCATCACCAATGTTTTTCCTGAAACCTGAGACCTTGGACCTAAGACCTTTTTCTTTGCAACCATTTGTCCCTCTTTCGGCTTCTCACTATTCGGCCCGTGCTGTCTGTCCCGCTTGACAGCGTATCTGTTGGATGTAAAAGTATTTATTTGGTTCAAACCCAGTTCTGGTGACAGGTACGCATCCGCTTCCTCGGGGTGTCGAAGGGCAGCGGCGTTTGTGTGCCATTCTTGTTCTCACCCCACGAAATTGGGAAATTGGAGGAGCTTCGTGAATCGGAATTACCTTGTGTCGGTAGGAGGTTCGGTGAGACGTTCGGTGACAGCAAGAAAGACGGGACAGACAGGAAGTTGGGTGAAGGTGTCGTTTCTGGGGACGGCAATGCTCGTTGCCGCGGCCATCGTGTTCCATTTTGGAAGCGCAGTACATGCCGCCAAAGCTGGCGGCTTGCCGCCAGACGCCCATAGCACGCTTTCTTCGAAGGCGCTGTTCCTGCCGCTGTTCTTCGAGCCGAACCAGGGTCAAACCGCACCTCAGGTCAAGTTCCTCGCACACGGCGCCGGCTACGGCCTGTTTCTGACCGCCGACGAAGCGGTGCTCCAACTTCGGCACGCAGCAACCAGCACTCAGCATTCAGCGCCTGGATCTCAGCCCTCGGCTCTTAGCTCTCAGCCTGCGTCCAGTGCGGTGATTCGGATGCGGCTTGAAGGGGCCAGCTCCTCGGCTCGCGTTTCGGGCACTTCGCCTCTGCCGGGGAAGAGCAGCTACTATATTGGGAGCGATCGTTCCAAGTGGCGTCGTGACATTCCGCAGTTTGCCCGCGCGGAATATCAAGCGGTTTATCCCGGCGTGGATCTGGTTTACTACGGCAACCAGGGACAGCTCGAATACGACTTTCACGTCGCGCCGGCCGCGGACCCGGGCCAGATTGCGTTGAGCTTCACGGGCGCTTCCGCCCGCATTGATGTGGGGGCTTCCGGCGATCTCGTCCTCTCGACCGCCAATGGAGAAGTACGTTTCCACGCGCCTCGCGTGTATCAACCCGCCGCACTGCAAACCGGAGAATCGTCAGGAAATGCGTCGGGCGAGGCCGAGAAAACAATCGCGGGAGCTTTCCGCCCGCTCGTCGGCAACAAGATCGGCTTCACCATCGGAGACTACGACCACAGCCGCGAACTGGTCATCGACCCGATCCTGAGCTATTCCACCTACTTCGGCGGCACCGGCACCGAGAGTTTGGTGCAAGTCGCGGTCGATAGCGCCTTGAATATTTATCTCGCGGGCTCAACTGACTCATTGGACTTTCCCGTGCCTTCCAACCTTCCCCCGATCAATCCGCCACTGCCGGGGCCGCTCGGGGGCGCGCAAAACATATTTATTGCCAAGATCCAACCGGCAAACTTTGGTACGGGCACGCCTGAGCTGGTGTATTTCACCTATCTAGGCGGTTCGGGGACTGACAGCCTCGCAGGACTCGCGGTCGATGCGAAGAACGACATCTACGTTGCCGGTACGACCAGTTCTACCAACTTCCCCACCACCAGCAACGCTTTCCAACAAAGCCCCCAGACTGGCACTCACGGATTCCTCAGTGTGATAGGCGTGACCCAGACCACCACCAACCCCCCGGTGCTGGTTTACAATCTCTCCTATTCCACCTATCTCGCCGGCAATGGTGCCGATCAAGTCACCGGGCTTGCGATCGACACCAGCAATCAATACGCCTACGTGACCGGCAACACCACTTCCTCCAACGTCGCCAGCAACAGCAACCCCTTCCCCGCGAACCCCAATAACGCCTATCAGTTGGTGTCGAACTCTCCCGGGAACCCCCAGTTTTTCGCCACTAAGATCAACACAACCGGCAGCGGTGTCTACAGCCTGATCTACTCCACGTACTTCGGTGGCGGAAACCCTACTACAGCGATTGCCCAGGGCGGAGGCATTGCCGTGGACTCCTCCGGCAACATGTACATCACCGGCACGACCAACATGCTTTCCGTGCCGGGACCGAACCCCGGCGAGGTACCGTTTCCGCTCCTCAATGCGCAGCAGGCCTGTCTCAATCAGCCCCCCAACATCACCTCTTGTACGACCTCGACCGATACGGACGCTTACGTTGCCAAGATCAACCCGCAGAACTCGGGCCAGAACTCGCTCGTCTACTCCACCTATATAGGCGCGGAGAATAACGATACCGGCGTAGCCATCGCTGTGGACTCCAGCAGCAACGCCTACATCACCGGCGGGACCTACTCGTTGGACTGGGTGTGTAGCTGCTCCGAATTTCAGGGTACGCATGGCGGGGATAACAATAACAATAGTGACGCCTTCATCGCCAAGCTCGGCGGCCAGACCGGGTCAGTCTATCCGCTCAACTACTTCACCTATTTGGGCGGCAGCGGTAACGACGTGGGCAATGCTATCCAGGTGGATTCGTCGCAGGCGGCTCATGTGGCGGGCAATACCGCATCTCCGGATCTGCCCTTGACCCAAAATGCCCTCCAGCCCTGTCTGGGCGAACCCGGAATTCAACCACCGTGTCCGACCAGCACGGCGGAGAATGCTTTCGTCGCGCTGATTTCTACCTCGGGGGCTCCCGGCGATTACCTGACCTATCTGGGCGGCAGCACGCAGGATCAGGGCACTGGAATCGCACTCGACATCTACGGAGCCGCCTACGTGGGCGGCAACACCCAATCGTCGAATTTCCCCGTTACTCCAACTGGATATCAGACGACATTGCCCGGGCCGCAGGCGGCCTTCGTCAGCAAGATCGGCGCCGTCAGCACACTGGTCGTGACGCAAGATAATTCTAGTCCATCGCCCAGCCCGGTCGCGGCCGGAACTCAGGTCGCATTTACCTTCGATATCACCAACTCCACCGTAACCGGCCCCGGGACCGACCCGGCAACCCTCGTTATTTTTAACGCCGTGGTACCTACCGCCGGAAATGCAACCAGCCCTACGGCCAAAGTCACCAGCGGCACGGGAAACTGCACGTCAGTGCAAACAGGAGGAATAATCTCCTGCTTTATTCCGACTCTGGCGGTGAATGCTGTGGCCAAGGTCGAAGTCGACGTGACACCGTTAATTAACCCTACGCCTCCGACGCCCACCCCCACGTCGGTCGTTGTCACCGGCATGGCCAGCGCCAACGGCGGTCCATTTGTTAGCCCCACCCCGCAGTCTGCTAACGTCGTCGACTTCGGGATTTTGGCCGCACCCGGATTCCAGGTTGTTAACGCTGGCCAGCCGGCCACATACACCCTCAATTTTTGTCCCACTACCGTGAGTGTTCCGCTTGGAGGCTATAGTGGCACCATCACACCAAGCCAGAGCACTTCGCCTTCGATAGTGACCGCACCCGCTCCCACCTTCGTTCCCACCAGCGTCACGCTCGCGGGGAGCGCTTGCGCAAACACCGCGCTGACCATCGCTACCGTGGCCCGCCCGGTCAGCACCAGCAGCCTGTTCCGCCCCGGCTCGTTCTATGCTACCTGGCTCCCCATCGGCGG
The DNA here is from genome assembly GCA_963730845.1 of uncultured Acidobacteriaceae bacterium. GTDB lineage: Bacteria > Acidobacteriota > Terriglobia > Terriglobales > Acidobacteriaceae > Acidiflorens. The sequence goes on from CAVSTM010000021.1 coordinate 54,405, forward strand.
CCTTAGCCTGGTCGGGCTGGGTATCGGCGCCAGTCGAAGACGTCGCCGCTGGTTGGCCGGAGCCATCCTTGGCCTGATCGCAGGCCTAATCCTGCTGTTGCCGAGCTGTGGATCCGGCAGCACCAGCGCTACCACGCCCGGCGGCACCGCCGCGGGAACCTACACCATCACCGTTGTCGGCTCTGCCGCTGCGGGAGCGTCGCACAGCGCCCAAGTGACATTACGCGTGAACTAAAGGCCCGTCCTTGATGGCAAGCCTCCGCTCCGGCGGAGGCTTTTCTTTGCGACGCATTCATGGGATCTCCCGTAAGCCCTTGCCAACGGAGGCAATCGAGTTCTTGACAATATTTCATATTGCGATATTATTATCGCGATCTGTCATATTTGTCGGACGGCCATGACGCTGGGAGAAAAAATCCGCTACCTCCGCGAGGTCGAAGGTTCCCTCCGCGGCATGAATCGCCCCCTCACCCAGCAGGAGTTGATGAAGGGCATTCGGGCCGAGACGGGCAAGACCATCAGCCAGTCGTACCTCTCGCAGATCGAAGGCGGCAAGCGTCCCCATATGACGCAATCGTCGCGCACTTTGCTGGCCCGTTTTTTTAAGGTGCATCCGGGCTTTCTGGTCGACGATCCCGAGGGCTATCACACGGAACTCGTCAGCGACCTGCGCACCACCGAAGGTCAGCTCGACGTCTGGCTCTTGCAGGGATCGGAGCGATTCGCCAGCGACCCCGAGGTGAGCGACGTCCTGATCAAGGTGGCGCGCGACAAGGACACGCGGCGCAGCCTGCTGCTGCTCGGCGAAATCCTGAATACGCCCGGACTCGCCGATCGCCTGTTTGAAGCTCTGCGGCCGGAACCAGCGCGCGGCGCCAGCGCCGCCCCCGGGAGGCGAAACATATGACTTGGAATCTGACTTGGGCTGATTTTTATTTGACCTGTTTCGCCGTCGGTTTTCTGCTCAGCGCGATTTCATTCATCGCGGGCGGATTGCGCTGGCATCTGCATCTGCCGCACTTTCCGCACCCGGGCGGGCAAGTTGGCGTTGGACACGCACCGGTGGCACACGGCGGCGCGGGCAACGGCGAGGCTCCGCATGCCGGACGCCAGGCGCCGATGTCGCCGTTCAACTTCGTTACGCTGACGGCGTTTCTCGCCTGGTTCGGAGGAACCGGTTTTCTGATCACGCGTTTCTCGAGCATCTGGTTTGCGCTCGGATTGCTGATCGCCATGGCAGCCGGACTCTTCGGCGCTGCCGTCGTTTTCCTGTTCCTCACCCGCGTCCTGATTTCGTGCGAAGAGAACATGGACTCCGCCGACTACGAAATGGTCGGCGTGCTGGGACGAATCTCGATGCCGATCCGTGAAAACGGCACCGGCGAAATCATTTATTCGCAGGCCGGCACACGCCGAACCTGTGGCGCGCGAAGTGAAAGCGGCATCGCGCTGGAAAAGGGCGCCGAGATTATGGTGGCTCGTTACGAAAAAGGCATCGCGTACGTCAAGCGCTGGGAGGAAGTTAGTGGTGAGTAGCAAGTAGCTTATGAGTTGTCATCCCGACCGAAGCGAGGGATCTGCAGTTTTCCAGGAACCATCTATGCATCGTCGAATGTATCCACTCGCCACCGTTTTCCTCTGGCTGTCGCTGCCGCTGGTCGCGCTCCAGTACCGGCAGGTGTGGGACCAACTGCCAGCTCACGTGGCCACCCATTTCAACGCTGCCGGCCAACCTAACGGCTGGATGTCGCGTGGCGAAGCGGTCAACTTTGCCGTCGGGTTCATGGCATTTCTGCTGACGATCTTCACCGCCATTCTGCTCTACATCGGCCACCGTCGGATCGACGCATTTTCCTGGGCGATGCTCGGCTTCTGCGCCCTCGTGCTTGGCGTCATGGTCGGGGTAAACCGCAGTATCGTGAACTACAATCTGCATGGCACCCCGCTGCAACTGGAAGCGGCGCTGATCGCAATCCCGATCGCAGCGATCTTCCTGATCGCGATTTACATCGGATCCAGACGCGAGCCTGCGCTTCCCTCAACGGCAAATGCGGCAACCGATCTTCTCGTCGAAGAAACGCACTCCGGACGATTCGTGGCCCTGCTAATTCTGCCGGCCCTGATCGGGCCCGCGATTGCCGCGTCCCTAGTGCCAGTGCCGGCCTTGCGCCTTTCGATGGCCCTCGTCGCTCTTATCGGACTCGCCGCCATCGCCGCCGCCTGGAACGGATTCCAGTATCGCTTTCTCCGCCACGGCGTCGAGATTCGTACCCTCGGCTTCCGTTTGCGTTCGATACCCAGGCAGCAGATCCAAAGCTATGCGGCCGAGTCCTGGAACGTGATGCGCGGCTACGGCATTCGCGGCGTTGGCAGCTCTCGCGCCTACGTGTGGGGCAATAAGGTAGTTCACATTAAGACTTCGAACGGAGACATTTTTCTCGGCCACGACGATCCCGAACGCATCGTGCGGGATCTGGACCGAGTCATGAGTCACTAGCAAGAGCCAGGGTTCGACAGAACCGGGTTCGTATCAGGGCATCGCTTCAGCGATGCCGAAGAGTTTCAGAATCAGACGCCCGTTTTAGGGTCGGGCGACGATTTTTCAGGAGGCGATATGTATTTCGGCATAGCAATTGAAATCTGGGTCATCGCGGGGCTGATGGTATTGGCCATCTTGTTCCTGATGAGCATGCTGGCCCGCTTATACCGTAAAGCGGGACCACATGAAGCGCTGATCGTTTACGGCTTTCGCGGAACCCGCGTGGTCCAGGGACACGGCACCGTCATCTTTCCGATGGTCGAAAACTGCAAGGACCTTTCCCTCGAACTCATGTCGTTCGATGTGGCCCCGCAGCAGGATCTCTACACCAAGCAAGGCGTAGCCGTAACCGTAGAGGCCGTAGCGCAAATCAAGGTGAAGTCCGACAAAGAGTCGATCCTCACTGCCGCGGAGCAGTTCCTCACCAAAAGCGATCAGGAGCGCGAAGGCCTCATCCGGCTGGTGATGGAAGGCCATCTGCGCGGCATCATCGGACAGCTCACGGTCGAAGAAATCGTCAAGCAGCCCGAGATGGTCGGCGACCGCATGCGCGCCACCTGCGCCGACGACATGAACAAGATGGGCCTCGAAGTCATCTCCTTCACCATCAAAGAGGTGCGCGACAAGAACGAATACATCACCAACATGGGCAAGCCCGACGTAGCCCGCATCAAGCGCGACGCCGACGTAGCCACCGCCGAAGCCGAGCGTGACACCGCTATCAAGCGCGCCATGGCGACCCGCGAAGCGGCCGTCGCAAAAGCGCAAGCCGACCAGGAGCGCGTGCTGGCGGAAACGCTCTCCCAGGCCAAGCAGGCCGAGTCGCAGCGCGACCTCGAGGTCAAGAAAGCGCAGTACCTCGAAGTCACGAAAAAGCAGCAGGCGCAGGCCGACAAGGCGTACGACATTCAGACCAACATCATGCAGCAGCAGGTCACGACTGAAAACGTGAGAGTGCAGCAAGTAGAAAAAGAAGGACAGGTCAAAGTTCAGGACGCCGAAATCAACCGGCGCGAAAAAGAACTGATTGCGACCGTGTTGAAAGGGGCCGAGATCGAGCGTCAGCGTATCGAAACCATAGCCGCCGCCGAGAAGCAGCGCCTGATTGCCGAAGCCGAAGGCCACGCGTCGGCGATTCGCGCCCAGGGAGAGGCTGAGGCCGAGATCATCTTCAAGAAAGGTGAAGCCGAAGCGAAAGCGATGAACGTAAAAGCCGCCGCCTATCAGGAGTACAACCAGGCCGCGGTTGTGGACAAACTGATCACCGGATTGCCAGAAATCGTGAAAGCTCTGGCCGCGCCCCTAGCCAACGTGGACAAGATCACCATCGTTTCCACCGGCAACGGCGACACCGCCGGAATGAGCAAAATAACCGGCGACATCACGAAAATGGCAGCGCAGGTGCCGGCCCTGTTCGAAACACTAAGCGGCATGCCGCTACGAGAGCTATTAGGCAAGGTCCGCCAAATCGGCGACAAAGCACCGAAGCAGGAAGAAAAGTAGTAAGCAAGAAGGTCGTCGGTCGTTAGTCGCTGGTCGTTAGGAAATGCGTATGCGACAGCGAATCGCGAACGACCAACGACCATCGACTAACGACAGATTTCAGGAGGTAATCGTGCAAGAAGAACTTCACCACGCCCGATCACTCGGCCTGTCCGTCGCCCTCGGAGCCGCCATGGGAGCGGCCCTTGGCGCCGCCACCGGCCACGTAGGCGTCTGGGTAGCCGCCGGAATCGCAGCCTATATAGCAATTTCGCTGGCAGGCGGCGTCTGGAACAAAAGACCGAACGACCAACGACCAACGACCAACGACTAAAGCAAAGGAGTCCCTTATGGCATTACTCGAACGCGTTTCCACCTTAGTCCGGGCAAATCTCAACGACCTGATCGACAAAGCCGAGGAGCCCGAAAAGATGATCAAGCAAGTTATCCTCGACATGAATAACCAGCTTTTGCAGGTCAAAACCCAGGTCGCTATTGCTATCGCCGACCAGCATCTGCTCGAGAAGAAAAAACTGGAAAACGACGACAAAATCAAAGAGTGGATGCGCAAGGCGGAGCTCGCCGTCGACAAGAAACAAGACGACCTCGCCCGCGCCGCTCTGCTCCGCGTGGAAAGCTATCGCGACCTGAGTACCAACTTCGCGCAACAACTCGAAGACCAGAAAGCTCAGGTCGAAAATCTGAAATCAGCCCTGCGCAATCTCGATCAGAAGCTGGCCGAAGCCAACGCCAAGGCCGATCTGCTGATTGCGCAGCACCGACGCGCCCGTGCCGCCAACCGAGCCACCGACGCCCACTCCGGCATGAATGCCAACACCAAGTCCGCCACCTTCGATCGCATGAAGAAAAAAGTAGCCCGCGAAGAAGCCATCGGCGGAGCCAAAGCCCAACTCCTGGCCGACGATGTGGAAGATCGCCTCGCCGCCCTGGAAAAAGAAGACCGCATCGAGCAGTTGTTAGCCGAGCTGAAAACAAAACGCGGAGCATAACCGAAAACTTATGTCGGAAAATGCGAATCAGGCACGTTTGATTGGGATGCTCATCGGCATCGCTGTCCTAATTGTGGCGTTGCTAGTGAAACGTCTCAGATAATGCCCGCGCCAGGCCGAAGAGACCTCTTGTGCCTGACCAGGTGGAGTGCGCCATGAAACTGTTTCTACTTGCAGGAGTTAGTCGACAGGATCCCGTCTGGGTCTATCTTGTCGTACTGGGTGGCGTAGCCCTGATCGGTTTTGCTATTTGGCTGCGCAACCGCCTTTTCCCGTCTGCCAAGAACTATCACGTCTCAGTCGGAAACGCTTTGATGCGTCTTGGAGCGAATTTCTTGCCTGGACGTGAGCACATCGTGGAGGAGTGTGGGCGTGACGACACCGAAGACGACGATGAAGGGAGCCACCAGAGACCGGAGATCAGTAGTGGCACGATTGGTCGCAGAAGTTAGAATCTAAACGGGGGTTCCCCATGCGCAAGGTCTTCCATTTCGACTCGCCCGCCGGCCCTTACGTGGCCGACGCTGCCGTCCTCTGCTGCTTCGACCACCGCATCGGCACGGCCGTGCGAAAATTTCTGAAGAAGCAAGGAATCGAACGCGCCGACATGATCGTCGTCGCCGGAGGAGCCAAAACCCTCGCGTCCCCGCGCAACGACTTCGAACGGGACTTCATCCTCGAGCAAGTCCGCATGTCCATCCTGCTGCACCAGACCCAACGCGTCCTGGTCATGAGCCACTCCGACTGCGCGACCTACGGCGGCCTCGCCCATTTCAAAGGCGACCAACAAGCCGAGGCCATGCATCATCGCGGCGAACTTCTCCGCGCCGGAGAACTGCTTACCTCAAACTTCCCCAACATTTCGGTCGAGCCCTACTTCGTAAAATTCGACGGGATTTGGGAAGTAAAGGGCGCGGACCATTTGAAGTCTGCGTCGCCCCAGACCCCGTCAGTTACCGCCGTCCGCGAGATCGCATAGCGGGCAGCCGTTTTGCAAAGAAAGATTACGCGCTGGCTTTGTCGAGAAGCGGAAGCGACTTATCCGCCGATGAGGACGTCTCCAGCTCCAACTGCTCCTGCCCGCTGAGCGCGGACACTTTGCCACGATAGTTCTTCAGGTGCCGCTGTGCCGTCTCGAACGCTTCCTGCGCCTTGTTCAGATTCTTGCCCACGTTTTCAAACTGGTTCTGGAAGAAGTCGAACGACTTCTGCGCCTTGGCCAGTTCGGCGCGGCTCTTCTCAAAGCCCTTGGCGACTTCGTACCACTTGTGCACCAGCGAAATCGTATGCAGCGTCATTAGCAAGGTGTTGGGGGAGACGGGAAACACGTGCTGTTCATTCATCCAGTCGCCCAGTTCGCGGTTGCGGATCACTTCCATGTACAGAGTCTCGCTGGGCAAATACATCAGCGCGATTTCAGTCGTGCCATTTTCCGGCTGGATGTACTGCTGAATGCGCTTGGCTTCCGCCTTCATCACGCGCACCAGCGCCACGCGCGCCTCCTCGATCTCGGCTTTGTCGTTGCTCTCAAAGAGCGCGATCACCTGCTCGCGTGGAAACTTGGCGTCGATGGGCAGCTTGCGATCGGGGAAATAGATGACGGCGTCGGCGCGTCCCCCACCCTCGCCAGGCGATGATTGCAGCGCAAACATATGCGCGGGTAGAAAGTCCGCCAGCAGCCGCTCCAGGCTCGCTTCCCCGAACTGGCCGCGCAGATGCGGCAGCTTAAGCAGGTTGTTGAGATCGTTGATCGAGTGACCGAGCGCGCCCACTTCGCGCAGCTGCTCCTCCGCGGCCTTCAGGTGCTGCTGAACTTTTTCGAACTGCGCAAATCCTTCCTTGATGTTCTGATCGAGTTTCTGCTGCACCTGCTCGGTAATCGCCATCAGCTTCGAGTCCACGCGATCGCGTATCGAGTCGAGGCTCTGCGCGGTCTGCTGATTCAGGCTTTGAAATTCGACCTTGAGTTGCTGCGTAGTAAGCAGAAGAGAACTGGTCATCTCGCTGCGGCCATCGCTCAAGCTCCGGTTTTGTTCTTCCCTGCCCGCCGCGAGTTGCTGCTCGACCGAATTCCGAATCTCTGAAAACCCTTGCTGGATGCGGTCTGTGACCTGCTGGCGCAGGTCCCCTTTAGTCTGCTCCAGCCGACTGGCCATATCGGCAGTCGCGGCACTGAACTTCTGGCCGAGGCTGGTACCAAGCCTTTCGAGCTCTCCCGCAACTTCCGCCTTTGCATCCACTTGCGCGACGGCCGAAACGCGGCGCAGCAGAACGGCCGAAAAACCAAGCAGGATAAGGGTTCCAACGAGCACGGTAACCAGCAGTATGGTCTCCATAGTAAGTGGTTGTACTGAATTCTAGAGGTTAGCGTCAGAGATGGAAAGCGCAACTTTACCGGCGATCCCTGCGCCGAAACGCCGACCACATAAATTATGCACCGGGCCATGGCAGTTTCATTCGCGATGTTGGCGGTAATCTCCGGACCGTGCGCGGCGCAAGCAACTCCGCAGGTAATCGAATTTCCTAACCACGACGCTAGCCACAAGCAGCCCACCCCCCAATCGAACTCGGCGGCCGGATCATCCTCCGGTGAGGACTCCGCCGCCGAGAACGAACTGTTGGCAGCGGCCAACCAGAGCCGCGAACGCGCTGGCGCTCCGCCGTTGCGCATGGACGAAAGTCTGCGCGAAGCGGCGCGAGCACACGCCCGGCAGATGATTGCGAACGGTCGTCTCGACCATCAGTTCTCCGGCGAGCCTCCGCTACTGGAGAGAATTGCCCAAATCGGCCCGCTGCCTCTGAGTGACGCGCTGAAAAATGACGCGTTGAAAATCGATCGGGCCGGCGAGAACGTCGCCTACGCCCCTTGCGCCCCGGACGCGAATGACGCCCTGATGCGTTCGGCCCCACACCGCCAGAACCTGCTCGATCGCGACTTCAATGTCGCCGGCATCGCGGCCATCTGGAGCCAAGGCAAACTGTATGTGGTCCAGGATTTCGCGCACGAGATCCCGTCGTATTCCGCCGAGCAGAGCGCAAAATTGGTTGGCCGCGCCGTCGGTGAAATACGGCAACAGGCAGGACTCTCGGAGCTTGTTCAGTTGACGCCGCCGAATCTTGACGAGGCCGCCTGCTCGCTGGCGAAAGAAAGCCGTCCAAACGCCCATCTGCTCGCCACCGCCTACGACAATCGAAAAATAATCACCTACACAGAGAGCCGTCCGGAAGTGCTGCCTCAAGCCGCAATCAGTATGCTGCGCGACCCCGGCGTCCACCAGTTTGCGGTGGGCGCATGCTACGCGCGCAATGCGGCCTATCCGACCGGTACGTACTGGGTCGCGATTCTTCTCTACTGAGCTTCTCTGACGCATCGCATCACCGCAGCGCTCGGTGATGCTCCGCCTTCCACCGTTCGCACAGCTCGCGAGCTGCTTCTGCCAATCCGGATAGGTGAACGAGAATCCCTCCTGAAGCAAACGGCCGGGGATAACGCGTCGGCTCTTCAAGATGAGCTCTGTTTCAGTTCGTAGAAAGACGGCGCCGATCTCGAGCATCCACTTGGCAGACGGCAGACCGATCTTTGTTCCCCACGCTCGGCGCAGGTCAGCCATGAACTCGCGGTTGGGCAAAGGATTCGGGGCTGTCAGGTTAACCGCCCCATCGATATCGTCACGTTCGATCAAGAAGTAGATGGCACGGATAAAGTCTGCCTCGTGGATCCACGAAACGTACTGACGCCCATCTCCAGAAGTTCCTCCCAGGCCTCTCCGGACCAGGGACAGCAGCGTATCGAAGATCCCATCACGATCGGGGCTCATGGTCATTACCGATCGAAGCTTCACTTTCCTCGTTCCCGGTGCCGGAATCTCATCGAAAGCCCGTTCCCACCTCGTGGCCACGTCAATGCTGAATCGCCACGTGTCGGGAGCGTCCAGTTCGGTGCCTCCAATCACACCCCACACTTCATCATTAGGCGCACCACAGGTATGCGCATAGATAGTTTCCGTGATTGCTTGAAGCCACACCTGTGGCGGTCGCTTCGCGCTCGAGATTGCCTGTCCCGCAGCACGGACGGACTCAACTCGGGACCGGGTAATTTCTTCACGATTCCTCTGTGTGTACCGGCAGTTAACGGATCGGCCAGCGAGATTGATTACGACGTCGAGTCCCTCGAGTTCGTCGGACCAGTCGGCGACTCTCGCAGGATTCCACTGCTCCAGACACCACGTCGCGGGTTTCGGCGGCTGTCGGCCAAAGACAATCACCTCGTGACCGTCCTTGTGAAACGAGCGCGCCAGCAGAGTCCCAACTTGGCCTGTGCCGCCGAGAATCGCGATTTTCATACCATCGCTCCATCCTTCATACGTCTTTATATACATCGATAAGCGCTCTCTGAATTTCCGCGTCGGCATCACGCTTCGACGATGGCGCCACAGGCTAGCAGCCTCTGTGCTAACCTGCGAGGACCTGATTTTCAACTCTGGCTCGCCCGTATGGAACCTGCTCCGCGAATCCGCATCGGGACTGCCGGCTGGTCGTACAAAGACTGGGACGGGATTCTATATCCGCCGGAAGTGACGCGGAAGAAAATTCATCCCGTCGAATTTCTCGCCAGATTCTTCGATGTCATCGAAATCAACACGTCGTTCTACGGACACATCCGGCCGGAACTGGGTCGTCTATGGTCGCGGAAGGCAGCTGCGGTGAATCCAGATTTTCTTTTCACCGCGAAGCTGCACAGGTCGTTCACGCATTCTCCACTGTCGGTCATGGAACCAACCTCGGCAGCCAGCATCCGCCCGAATGACCAGGACGAACGCCTGGCTCGCGAGGGCCTGGATTCGCTGGCCGCGGAAGGCAAGCTGGGCGCGCTGCTCATACAGTTCCCCGTCTCGTTCAAGAACACCAGCCTGAACCGCGAATACCTGGAACAACTGTTGCGTCAGTTCATCGAGTATCCGCGCGTAGTCGAAGTGCGGCACGACAGTTGGAATAATCCGGAAACGCTCGCCGAATTCATGCGCCACAACGTCGGCTTTTGCAACATCGATCAGCCGCTCCTGGGCCGTTCCCTCGCCCCGACAGAGCACGTCACCTCGGGCGTCGGATACGTCCGCCTGCACGGACGCAACTACGAGCATTGGTTCGACAGCGGGTCCGACAGCGACAACCGCAACGACCGCTACAACTACCTCTACAAGCCAGCCGAGTTAGAGAAGTGGAAAGAAAAGATAGAAATCGTCGCGCGCCAGGCGTCAACCTACGTGATCGCGAACAACCACTTTCAGGCCAAAGCCGCCGTAAACGCGCTGGAGCTAAGGCATCTGCTGGACGGGAAAAAGGTCCGCGCTCCAGAGACGCTAGTGAAACATTACCCCGAACTCAGGGAGATGGTTGAGATTGAAGACGCGCGTGGAAATTATCCGCTGCTGGCCTAGCCCCCAACGGACAACGTGGATTTCTGCCTCTGCCACTGACCCCGGCGTCCTAGCCACAGCCCGCATCCAGGCGGGGATACAGTGCATCCTATAAATTATTAGCGCCGCCGCCAGGATTGAAAAGAGGCGATGCGCTAGGCCGTCCGACCCTACGGTATGATGGGGTAAGTTGATCAACTCTGGCCGCATAGCATGCGATCTTGCTGTGGTGGCGGTTCTCTGCGTGCTGACGGTTTTTTTCTTTCCAGCCATGCAGGGGCCGTATTCCGTGGTACACGGACCCGCTACTGCACTTCTGGCCGCGCGAGCAGCGGCTGGTCTTCGAAGCGCCATCGTGCAGGCCGCACGTAGATTACTTGGCACTTTTCTCGTTTCGCCTCTCACCGTTCTCTCTTGGATGACGCGTCCGGAGGCAGAATTCCCCTCGCTTCCCCTGGCAGGTTGCGGTACCGTCCTCCGTTGCTGATGCTCTTCCAACTTTCGCTCTAGAACCTCTCCATCTCGGTCGCAGCCAGAAGTGTTTTCGTCGCGTAGTGCTTCGCGGCTTGAGGTTGTCGTCAATCATCGCTCCACAGCAAATTTATCGTTTTTTCAAATTGAGGAGGACTAAAGAAATGACTCGGAAGAGTACAAAGACATTTGCTCTGGTCGCAGCGTTGGCCTGCGCGTTCGCACTGGCAGGATGTGCCAAGAAGGCAGCCAAAGTGACGCCACCACCTCCGCCCGCGTCCACCCCGCCCGCGCCGACTGCCACTCTGGCGGCCAACCCCAGGGTGATTCAGCAGGGACAACCGTCTCTGCTGACGTGGCAAACCAGCAACGCCAATGAAATTGCGATTCCCGGCCTAGGCACGCCGCACGCGTCTGGTCCCGGTCGGTCATGCCCAGCGCATCCACCACCTGCACGCTCGTCGCCAAAGGCCCGGGAGGAACGAACGAAGCCTCCGCGCGTATCACGGTTAATGCCCCAATCGCCAACGTCACGCCTTCACCCACGGATGAGGAATTGTTCAGCAGCAACGTCAAAGACGTTTCCTTCGACTTCGACAAGTACGTCATCCGCTCCGATGAGGCGCCAACCGTCCAAAACGACAAAGCCTTCCTGGCGCAGCATCCGAGCATCAAGGTTCTCATCGAAGGCCATTGTGACGACCGTGGATCCGAGGAATACAACATCGCCTGCGGCGCCAGCCGTGCGGAAACCGTAAAGCGAGCGCTGGTGCAGGAAGGAGTTCCCCCCCCGGGAACATCCGGACCGTCAGCTACGACAAGGAACGACCGTTCTGCACGCAGGACAACGAGCAATGCTGGCAAGAAAACAGAGTAGATCACTTCGCGTTCGACCGCTAACCAGGCGCCCAGGAGGTGTCGCTCAGGAGGGCGGCTCACTCTAGAGCCGCCCTTCAATCCAGTGCGTTATCCTTCTTAGAAAGAAATTCTGAACCATGAACGAAGTCGTCCAGACAACGAGCACAAATGGGTGGAGAACCTGGCTCTCACGTCGCGTGGCCGAAGTGCGGCAACGTGAGAGCCAGGTATTTCTGGTTTTGGCGCTGGTCACTGGAGCATTGACAGGGCTGGCGGTTGTCGTGTTCATCGTGCTGACGGAGCGCCTGGGGATGCGCCTCTACCCGGTGGGCGGCGCTCCGTGGCGGCGTTTGCTGTTCCCGGTAGTGGGGTCGCTCGGCATCGGATACCTGCTGTATCGCTATTTCCCCAATGCGCGCGGCAGCGGCGTGCCGCAGACCAAAGCGGCGCTGTTCGCGCGCGAAGGCCGCATCACGCTACGCACCGTGCTAGGCAAGTTTTTCTGCACCTCGGCAACCCTCGCTAGCGGAATCCCGCTGGGCCGCGAAGGACCTTCGGTGCAAGTGGGCGCGGGCATCGGTTCCGTGCTTGGACGCCTCCTCGGATTGCCGACCGAGCAAGTAAAGAGGTTGATCCCAGTGGGAGCGGCGGCCGCCATTGCAGCCGCGTTTAATACGCCCCTGGCTGCGGTACTGTTTTCGCTCGAGGAGATCACGGGCGACCTCTACGCCCCGGTCATGGGCGCGGTGGTGCTCGCCTCGGCGACGGCGTGGATGGTTCTGCGCGTGCTCCTCGGTGATCATCCTCTCTTCAACGTTCCTCAATACCATCTGATCCATCCCGCGGAGTTTGCCGTATATGCGGTGCTCGGCGTGGCCGGCGGCGTGGTTTCGGCGGCGTTCACCAAGCTCCTGCTGGGCATACGAGCGCGCTTCCTGCGCTTCCCGCAAAAGACGGTCTGGTTCCAACCGGTCGCAGGAGGCTTGCTGGTCGGGGTGACGGGATGGTTTGTGCCGCAGGTTCTGGGCGTCGGTTATGGATTTGTGGGCGAAGCGCTAAACGGAAGGATGGCTTTCCGGTTGATGGCCCTGCTGGTGGTTCTGAAACTCGTCGCCGTCACCACCAGCTATGCCACGGGAAACGCGGGTGGAATATTCGGCCCGTCCTTGTTTATCGGCGCCATGTTGGGAGGCACGGTGGGCACCGTGGCGCACCATTGGTTCCCCGCCCACACGGCAACGCCGGGAGCCTACGCCCTGGTCGGGATGGGCGCGGTTTTCGCGGGCGTGGTCCGCGCTCCCATGACTTCGGTGCTGATGATTTTCGAGATGACGCAGGACTATGCCGTGATCGTCCCGCTGATGATTGCGAATCTGGTGAGTCTGTTCATTGCTTCGCGATTGCAGCACGAGCCCATCTACGAAGGCTTGGCCATGCAGGACGGCATACACCTGCCTTCGGCAGAGACTCGTCAACGCTATGGTCGGCGTCAGGTGATAAACGTGATGCAGACAGCGACCGAGTCGCTGCCGGCTGAGATCACGGTTCGGGAAGCGCTGGAACGGGTACGATCGAGTAAATTCCGCACCTGGCTGGTGACGGATCGGCGAGGTGTGATAGGCGTCATCAACTTTGCGACGCTCGATCAAGAGCTAGCGGTAGGACTGGACAAAGAAGGTGCGGATAAAAAGGTTGGCGAACTGGTGGATGCGATGGCTTTCCCGCACGTTCACCCCGACCAGGGGCTTGATTTGGCGCTCGAGCGCATGGGGGCAAACCAAATCGAAATATTGCCGGTTGTAAACCGCGCGGATGTGCACAAGTTGGAAGGGATGGTCACGCTGCGGGATGTCTTGGATGCATACGGTGTGAGCCGCGCCTGAGCGCAGCTTTGCGTAGGGACAGCCGCCCGCGGCTGTCCAGGGTTTGCGTAGGGAGCCGCCCTCGGCTGTCCAGCCGAGCGCACCGGGGCCCCCGTCAAGCCCGGTGTTGGTTGGACGGGGTGGAGCATCTCGGCACCCCGCCGAGCCGCCGAACGGACGAAGCGGCCGTCTCCACGTGATCCTCGCAGAATCCAATCCGCATCGACATTCATCTATCCAGCATGAACGTCGATAGTCTTCTCGTAGAACCCCTCTCTTCGTACCAATCGCTGGGCGCAAGTTTGCCGGAAAAAGGCTTGTCGGAAGAAACCGCGCGCGTTGCGACTACCGAATCTGCAGATGCTGACCTGCTTGACTCGTACTCGCAGGCGGTGACCGCCGCGGTGGAGAGAGTCAGTCCGTCAGTGGTGAACGTTGAAGTACATCAGATGCGGCGCCCCTCTGGCGCCCGAACTCGTTCAGACGAACGAACAGGCGAGCCACGTGAGCGCCGTGGCGGCGGCTCCGGTTTCGTATTCACGCCCGATGGATTGATTCTCACCAATAGTCATGTTGTGCACGACGCGACGCGGATCGAGGTGACGCTGGCCGACGGCCGGCATGCTCCGGCTCAGACCATCGGCGACGATCCGGCGACCGATCTCGCAGTCATTCGAATCGATGCTTCCGGATTGCTGGCCGTTCCCCTGGGAGATTCCCAGCAACTCCGGCCGGGCCAGATGGCGATTGCGATCGGTAATCCATACGGGTTTCAATCAACGGTGACCGCGGGCGTGATCAGCGCGCTCGGGCGCTCGTTGCGTTCGTACTCAGGGCGCCTGATCGAGGACGTCATTCAAACCGACGCCGCCTTGAACCCGGGGAATTCCGGAGGCCCGCTCGTCGATGCCCGAGGCCAGGTCATCGGAGTCAACACCGCGACAATTCTCCCTGCGCAGGGAATCTGTTTCGCGATCGGCATCAATACCGCAAAATTCGTGGCCAGCCGCCTTCTGCGCGATGGACGAATCCGACGCAGTTACATCGGGGTCTCGGCACAGACGGTGCCGATCCATCGTCGCGTGGTGCGCTTCTATGGTCTGGCGCGGGAAACCGGCGCGCTCGTGGTTGGCATCGAGGACCGCAGCCCGACGCGCACCGCGGGTTTGCGCGAAGGCGACGTGATCGTGGCGCTCGATGAAAAGCCAATCGCGGGCGTGGATGACCTGCATCGCTTGTTGACCGATGCTCAAGTAGGTGCGCGGTGCACCTTGACGATCATTCGCCACACCGAGAGGCTGACTCTACCGATCCTTCCCGAAGAGGCTACGTGATGGTGGAGCGACCGGCGCCTCGCCCGTCCTGCCGATGCTCTCAGCGCGTAAATAGCCGCGCGGTGACGCCCGGCGCTTCACTTGCAAACTCGGAAGCTCCTATCGCATTGCACACACAGGATTTCGTGTGTTAGCTTCGATTTCGAGAGGTCCGCTTGCGACACACGGTTCCGGCTGGGATGGACCGCAGAGAATTCGAGGTTTACCTGCGGCTCGATGCAGCGCGTCTTCCCCAGCATATCGCCATCATCATGGACGGAAACGGGCGTTGGGCCCGGCGTCGGCACATGCCGCGCGTCGCCGGACATCGCGCCGGTGTCGCCGCCGTGCGTTCCACGGTCGAAACCGCTGCGCGCATCGGAATCCCCGCGTTGACCCTCTACGCCTTTTCCGAAGAGAACTGGAAAAAGCGTCCGAAGACAGAAGTCGACTTCCTGATGCGCCTTCTCTGCCGCTATCTCCAGGCGGAAATCAAAACGCTCAACGAAAATAATATCCGGTTGAAATACATCGGACGTCAGCATGAGTTACCCGAGTCGGTGCAGCGCGAGATGGCCGAAGCGAGCGACGCCACATCCAAAAATACCGGAATGCTTCTGACCCTGGCGCTGAACTACAGCGCCCGCAGCGAGATCGTCGACGCGTTTCGCTCTCTGGCCGAGGCTGCCGCCCGCAATGGCGGACTCGATCACATGGCCGTCGACGAGCAATCGATCAGTGATCATCTCTACACGCGCGGTCTGCCCGATCCGGACTTAGTAATTCGCACCAGCGGCGAGATGCGGCTGAGTAACTTTCTGCTCTGGCAATTGGCCTACGCGGAGATCTACGTAACGCAGACGTTGTGGCCCGATTTCCGCGGCCTGCAACTGCTCGAAGGGATTGAAGAATATCAGAAGCGCGATCGCCGCTACGGCGGACTGGGGCCCGACGGCCATCCTCCGCAACACCCGCCGGCCCGGACCCACGTAGGGGCCAAGCGTTAATGAGCGCGGCTCGTGGAGGGACGGGCGACCTCGCCCGTCCAAGCCGAGCGCACCGGGGCCCCCGACAAGCACGGTGTTGGCTTGACGGGGTGGAGCAGCTCGGCACTCACCCGCGCTCACGGCAACCCTGGACTCGTGATCGTCGGAGTGTCGCCCTGCGAAGCGTGATCCCATGATCAAGCGCATCGCAACCGCCGTAGTCTTAATCCCCCTGGTTCTGCTGCTCGTGCTGAAAGCCCCGCTCTACCTGCTGACCATCGTGACCGGAGCAGTCGCCCTGCTGGCCATCGCCGAGTTCCTGAAGCTCGCAACACATTACGCA
Organism: uncultured Acidobacteriaceae bacterium; assembly: GCA_963730845.1. Lineage (GTDB taxonomy): Bacteria > Acidobacteriota > Terriglobia > Terriglobales > Acidobacteriaceae > Acidiflorens. Next base: position 70,686 of record CAVSTM010000021.1, read on the forward strand.
GTCCAGCCGCTGGCGCCGGCGACTTATGCCTTCGTCACACTCTTCTTTGTATTCGTAGTCGTAGCGTCCGCCAATCGCACGCCCCTGGTTGAGACCACCGCCATGCTCTACGGAATCGCGCTGGCGGCGGCGCTCGCTCCCTTTGTTTTTCTGACTGTAGCCATGCGGCGCGCGGATTTGAAGACAAGCTATCCCGCGGCGGCCGCTTCAACGTTTGCTTTCGCGTACATTGCGATCCCGATGGCGCTGCTGGTCGCGATCCGGCAGCAACCAGCGGGAGCGATCTGGACCATCTACACGCTGCTCGCTATCTGGGCGGGAGATATCTTCGCGTACTTCATTGGCAAGTCGCTGGGGCGCCACCGCATGGCGCCCGAGATCAGCCCGAAAAAAACCTGGGAGGGCGCAGTGGCGTCGATCCTGGCCAGCGTAATCGTCGGCACGCTGTGGTTTCAGCACGCCCCCGCAATCAGTTCCGCGCTGCTGCGGAGTGGATTGATTGAACGCCGCGATGGCATGTTTGGTCTGGAGCAGCCACAACTGTGGCCCATTGTTCTGCTGTCGGCGGTGGTCAACATCGCGGCGCAGTTGGGTGATCTGGTCGAGTCCCTCATAAAGCGCGGCGCCGGAGTGAAAGACTCCGGCACGATTCTCCCCGGCCACGGAGGTATGCTCGATCGCATCGACGCCATGCTGTTCGCGGTGCCAGTGGTATGGGCGTATGGGGCTTGGCGGCTGATGCAGTAGGCAGCTGTCGGACACGGCCGCTACACGTCTGCGACACATCGAATTACCGATTAACGACTGGGCTGAACCCACAACGTGAGACAGTTTTGAATGACACACGTGCCATTGAATTGGGTTTGGGTTGTTCATAGCTTAGCCGGGGATGAGGTCTGGAGCAGGGGACGGCGTTTGAGTCCCCTGCTCCAGCATCCTCGTAGAAGTCTTCTCTTCGCCTCCTGGGAAAAATTCCAGGCTCGGACTGCACAACTGTGTCATGGAATCTGCATGCTGCGCTTGCTGTTCAAATTCTTCTGGAGAACGGTAGCCCAACGCAGAGTGCAAGCGCTGCCGATTGTAGTAGTTTTCGATGAATTCTTCGATATGGGTGCGCAGGTGTTCTAAGTCGCGGTACTGGTTTGCATAAATTTCCTCCCGTTTCAAAGTCTTCATAAAGCTTTCGCAACTTGCATTGTCGTACGGATTTGCCGGACGGCTCATACTTGGAATCATCCCCTGCTTTTCCAGAACTGCCACATATTCCTCGCTGGCATATTGCACACCACGATCGGAATGATGGACGAGTCCGGGCGGAGGTTTTCGCGTTGCGATCGCCTCTTGCAATGCGCCCACGGCCAAGCAACTGGCCAGGGTCCGCTCCAGCGACCAACCCACCACCTTGCGGGAAAACCGGTCGAGGACCACCGCCAAATAGACGAACTCGGTTTTCAGTCGAATGTAGGTGATGTCGGCCACCCACAGTTGATCCACTCCCGTTAACTTCATACGCCGGGCCAGGTTCAAATACACCTCCAACTTGTGATCCGACTTCGTCGTCGCCACGAACTGTCGCGGTTGCACCGCTAGCAAGTTATCCTCCCGCATGATCCGCGCTACACGTTTGTGGTTCACCGCTATGCCGCGGCGGCGCAGTTCCGCAGAGATCCGTCGATATCCATAACGCCGCCGATGTTCGATCGCGATCTGCTGAATCACCGACCGCACTTCCATTTCCTCTTCCACGGACTCCGGTTCCTGTAACCAGCGATAGAAGCCCGCCCGACTCACCGGCGCGAGTTCGCACATACGCTCGACGCTCAAGCCACCTTGCAACGGCATCATCTCCCGGATTTGCTTGTAGATGCCTTCTCGCCAGACCTGCTGCTCGGCTGGCGTCGAGCCTCGACTTTTTGCAAGGCACTTCTGAAAAAATCCACCTCCAGGGTCTTTTCCGCCAAGACCCGCTTCAAATGGTTCACCTCTTTGCGCAGCGTGGAGGCGCGTGCGTCTTGCCCGCGTGCCTCCATCCCGGGTATCTCGGGATCCAGTTCGTCGCGCCACCGGTAAAGTTGCCGGCGCGAGACCTGCAGCTCTCTCGCCAGTGCCACGATGTTTTCGCAGCCTCGCAGTCGCTCCACCGCAAACTCACGGAACTCTTTCGTATATCGTCTCTTTGCCACTCGCAGTTTCCTTTCCTGCAAGTGTGCCATTTCCGTCTGTCTCAAAATAGGGGTTCAGTCCACGACCGATGCGTCTCCAGACCTGGTGGCACAACAGTGGCCGGCCCTGCTTGGGCGCCTGGCAAGGCATATGAACGACGCCATCGCACAACCGATTCGCGAAAGTTATGACCGGCTCGCGGACGAGTATGCACGCCGAATCTTCAATGAACTTCAGCACAAGCCGCTTGACCGGGAACTGCTTGATCGCTTTGCCACTAAGGTCGCGAGAAGTGGCGAAGTGTGTGATATAGGCTGTGGGCCCGGTCAAGTCGCCCGCTACCTGCGCGATGCGGGCGCAACCGTTTTCGGTTTGGATCTCTCCCCCCGAATGTTAGAGCAGGCGCGACAACTCAACCCAGACATTTCCTTTCGGGAAGGGAACATGATGTCCCTGGACCTTCCCGACGACGCCCTAGCTGGGATCACCGCGTTCTATGCCATCGTCAACATTCCCAAAGCATTGCTACCCTCGGTCTTTGGGGAAATGCACAGAGTGCTGCAACCGGGTGGACTGCTGTTGCTGGCATTTCACATTGGCGACGAAGTCCTTCACGAGAATGAGTTGTGGGGTCAGCCTATCTCGATGGATTTCTTTCTCTTTCAGCCATCCGCGATCCGAGATTACGTAGAGGCTGCGGGATTTGCCATAGAAGAGATCATCGAGCGAGACCCTTATACCCTGGAAGTGGAGTACCAGAGCCGCAGGGCGTACATCTTTGCTCGGAAAACGAATCCTTAATGAATTAAACTGCGCAGGGCCTAGAGTGAAAACAAACCGATGACTCTAAAACCCACTGTTTCCAGCGACACGACGCTCGGCATGAACGATGCCGTCACCCGTCGTGATTTCCTCGGTTCTGCGCTTCTGGCGTCTGGGGCTCTCTTGCTCCAGTCAATCACGCCTGCGGAACTCCTTGCGTCTAACGACGACTTTACCGGTTATGGAGGAGTTGGCGAATACAGCACGTCGAACGGGAACACCCTGCCAGTGATCGAGGCCGGCCATACCATCCGCGATGGAGTTTATGACCCACTCCCTAAGGACGTCATCGATACTGGGGAGTCTTACGATTGTGTCATCGTCGGCGGTGGAATCAGCGGACTTGCCGCCGCCCTGTTTTTCCAGCGGCAAGTGCGCGCGGGAATGAAGTGCCTGGTTCTTGAAAACCATCCCATCTTCGGTGGCGAGGCGAAGCAAAATGAGTTTCTGGTAGATGGCAAACGGCTGATCGCGCATCAGGGCTCAGCTATTTATCAGCTTCATTCTCCAGATAGCTTCATCGCCCAGTTCTACGACAGCATCGGTTTGAAAGCGCAGAAGCTCGACTATCAAGAATGGGAGGGGCCTGGGCCGGAGATGCCTCTTTCTCAAACTCCCTATGAAGCTGTCGGCCTTGAGCACGGGCAATACGGCTTCTGGTTCGGGGCACGCTTCGGGCAGAGGCCGGGCATGTGGCTGATTGATCCGCTGGGAAAAAATCTGAAAGGTGCTCCCATTTCCGAAGCAACTCGGACGGAGTGGCTGCGTTGGCTGAAGAGCACGCCAGTGCAAGGCGACCGATTCGTTCACCCTAAAGTGGAAGGGGACGCGGCTTCTCGATACCTTGATTCCATTACGCTGGAACAGCATTACATGGACCGCTTCGGCCTGAGCCAAGAAACAATCCGGACGTTTCTCTCTCCCGTGGAGGGCGGCGCCGCCGGCCTTGGCCCCGACGCTCTGTCGGCATACTCGGATTATGCATTCGAAATGCTGCATCCCTTAAGCGGCGAAGGCAGCAGAGACCAGATGTTCCCGGGTGGCAACACGACGATTACAAGATTGATGGTCAAGAATCTAATCCCAGGAGCGATTAACGGTTCCAGTGCAAGTCCCGACATGGTGACCGCGGTTACCGCCAACGACGTTAACTTTGCCGCACTGGACACTCCTCAAACAAACGCCAGGGTTCGGCTATCGTCAACCGCAATTTCTGTTCATCATGACGGCGAACCAGGCAAATCCAGTTCCGTGACTATCTCCTACCTCAAGGACGGCAAGCTATACCGAGTGAAGGCGCGCTCGGCCGTCATGGCGGGAGGAAGCTGGACCACCAAGCACATCGTGCGAGACCTTCCGGAATCACATCGCAGGGCATATGCGGAATTCCACCGCTCTCCGTGCCTGATGGCCAATGTCTCGTTGAGGAACTGGCGATTTCTATACAAGATGGGAATGAGCGGCTGCCGCTGGTTTGAAGGAACCGGCAACTACATGGAAGTGCGCAAACTCGCGCTCACTGGTGTGGGGACTTCCAGGATTGGTCCAGACTCTCCGATCGTTCTGTCCATGAAAATTCTGTATTCTTATCCGGGTCACTCCACCGAGGAACAGGGTAATCTCGGCCGTGCGGAGTTGCTCGGGACTTCTTTTCGTGACTATGAGAGACGAATCCGCGAGCAATTCATCGAGATGTTTGGAGCTTATGGATTCAATGCGCAGCGAGACATAGCTGGAATCATCCTTAACCGCTGGGGTCATGCCTATCTAAGCCCGCAGCCGGGCTTTTTCTTCGGCCGGGAGGGTCGGCCTTCGCCGCGAGAGGTCCTGCGCAATGCTCCATTCGGCCGGATCGCATTTGCAAACACCGATCTCGCCGGGGCGATGGACCACCGCTATTCGATATTGGAAGCTCAGAGAGCTGTCCAACAGCTGCTCACGCCGGACCTGGCTACATGATTTCCGTTTGGTGATAACATGCATCCGCGAAAGGAGACTGCCTTGTCTCAAAGATTCCGTTCTCTCACCTTCGTAGTCATCTTTCTTTTGCCTTCCCTTCTCGCCGGCGTCGCGCAGGAAAATGCTGATCGGCTGGAACCCATGGATGTTTTCCATGTTCAGGTTGCTTCTGATCCGCAGATCTCTCCCGACGGCAAGCGCATCGTCTACGTCCGTCAGTCCGCGGAGATTTCTTCGGATCGCCGGGTCTCCAACCTTTGGGTCGTCAACTTCGATGGCTCCGAACATCGTCCCCTCACCACCGGCACGTATAGCGACACTTCCCCGCGCTGGTCGCCCGATGGTACTCGCATTGCCTTCGTTTCCGACCGCGATGGCAAGTCTCAACTCTATGTTCGCTGGATGGATTCGGGCCAAACCGCCAAACTCACCGACGTCGAAAATGCTCCTACCGGCATTTCCTGGTCTCCTGACGGAACGCAGATCGCCTTCACTTCGTTGGTCTCCGCCACTCCTCCGAAAATCGCCACGCTCCCTGCCGCACCCGAGGGCGCGAAGTGGGCCGACGCACCGAAGGTCTATGAGGACCTCATCTACCGCTTCAACGGCCCTGGATATCTGAAACCCGGCTATTCGCAAGTTTTCGTCGTTGCCGCCGACGGCGGTGCGCCGCGTCAACTCACCAGCGGCAATTTCCCCCATGGCCCGGGTGAAGGCGGTTTTGGTGGCTCGTATGCCTGCCTGGGCTCCCGACGGAAAATCGCTAATCTTTTCCATGAATGGCACGACGAACTACGAGTACGAACCGCTCCACACCGAACTCTTCGAAATCCGCGTCGCTGACGGCTCCCTTACGCAACTGACGCATCGCAACGGCCCCAACGAGTCCCCGGATATTTCACCCGACGGCAAACTCATCGCCTACATCGGCTTCGATGACCGTTACCAGGGCCACCAGACCACTTACCTATACGTCGCCAACCGCGATGGCAGCAATCCTCACCCGGTCAGTTCCAAACTCGATCGCGACCCGGCCGATCCTCGCTGGTCCGGAGACGGCAAAGGCATCTTCTTCACTTATCCCGATAAGGGCGACACCAAGCTCGCTTACTTACCCCTCGACGGTTCGCCCAAGGTTCTCGCCGAGCATCTCAACTTTGGCGCCAATTTCAGCATCGCCAAAAACGGCTCCTTCGCGATTCAATACGACACGCCCTCCGATCCCGGCGACGTCGCGGTCGCCTCGCTTGCCAATCCCAAACTCAATGCCCTCACTTCTCTCAATCGCGAACTCTTTGCCGCCAAGAAACTCGGCGCCGTCGAGCAACTCTGGTACGACTCTTCCTTCGATAAACGAAAAATCGAAGGCTGGATCATCAAGCCGCCCGATTTTGATGCCTCCAGGAAGTATCCTCTTATCCTGCAAATTCACGGCGGTCCGTTCTCCAACTACGGCGATCGTTTCGACCTCAACGCGCAAATCTGGGCCGCCAAGGGCTACGTCATTCTCTACACCAACCCCCGGGGAAGCACCAGTTACGGCGAAGAGTTCGCCAATCTTATCCACCACGCCTATCCCGGCAACGATTTCCAGGATCTCGACTCCGGCGTCGACTCGATTCTCGCCAAGGGCTACATCGACGAGGACAACCTCTTCGTCACCGGTGGCTCGGGCGGAGGAGTTCTAACCTGCTGGATGATCGATCACACCGATCGTTTCCGCGCGGCCGCCAGTCTCTATCCTGTGATCAACTGGTATAGCTGGGTCCTGACCTCCGACCTGCCTTCTTTCGGTACACAATACTGGTTCTCAGGCAATCCCTGGGATTACACCGACGACTACATGAAGCGATCGGTTATCTCTCTGGTGAAGAACGTGAAGACGCCCACTCTGCTCATGACCGGCGAGGAAGACTTCCGCACTCCCATATCCGAAGCCGAGCAATACTACGCGGCACTCAAACTGCTCAAAGTCGAATCCGCTCTCGTCCGCTTCCCTGGCGAGCCCCACGGCCTCAGCCGCCGCCCGAGCCATCAAGTCGCCAAGGTCGTCTACACCCTAAACTGGTTCGACGCGCACCGCAAAAAACCCTGACTTGTTTCTCGCGTAGCCGACGCTCCGGACGGGATGACGATGGTATTGCGTTCGAGTTTTAATCGAGGAACCTTATCGGTATTGGCTCAGTTTCAATTTGTTTTGAAAGGGCACGCCTTCACAGCTTGCGGAAAAACGAGATGTTTCTCTCCTCGTGTCTTCCCGAGGAGCTGTTTTTCCGGGCGTCGAGCACGCCCCGATTTCGTGTTCCCCGGCCTTTGTTTCGCTCTCCGGGCACACCCACCCCGGCGCCTTACGCGGTTTGCGGCAGCAGACGCTGCAGGCGTCGCAGGTTCAACGCCGCCACTGCCGGTGGGAACATCCATTCCACCCGCCGCCGTCCGCGAAACTTGGTCTGCCGCATTCCCGCCACGTGTTGGATCCAGCCAAATACTGGCTCCACTCGTTTTCGTTTCTTCTGACTCTGCTGAAACCCTGGATCGTCCCGCTCCTCGGCCCGCCGTCAGTTCGGCCAATGTTTGCTGGTCACCGCGTACTCGGCCCCATGCGGCACCCCCTGCCGCGCCCGTAACCCGGCGATGAACCGCTCTTCCTCATACCCCTGGTCCGCTCCCAGCGTGATCTTCCGTGTTCCGTCGCTCACTTGTTCCAGCATCGCCAACCCCGCCTCCCGCTCCGCGCTCTGTCCCGACTGCGTCACACAGGCCGCCACCACCAACCCGTTCCGCTTCTCGGTGATCACGTGTCCCAGATAACTCGGCCGCGATTCCGCCGCCTGGCTTCGCCGGAACCGCCGCGCCTCCGCGTCCGTTTTCGACTCGTGCCTGTCGCGCAGCAACTTTCGTCCACGCGCTCCCGTGCCCCGCTGCGGCGGATCCGGCTTCTTCTCGAAACTGCGCCCACTGGCCCAGGCCTCGATCAGCCTTCCATCCACCGTGAAATGCTCGTCACTCAGCAAGCCGCACTCCGCGCCTGCTTCAGCACCGCCGCAAAAAACTTCTGCGCCTCTTCGCCCCCCCAATCAGTCGCTCCCGATTCTTGCTGAACACCGTCACCTCCCACACCTCGTCGTCCATCTCCAGACCCACAAACCAGCGGAACAGCAGGTTGTAGTTCATCTCCTCCATCAACCACCGCTCGCTCCGTCGCGAGTACAGCACTTGCAACCACAGCGCTCGCAGCAGCCGCTCCGGAGCAATCGATGGCCCTCCCCCGCCGCCTACAGCGCCTCCAACTCGCCCGACAACTCGCGCAACGCCGTACCCGTCATCGCCCGAATCCGCCGCAACGGATGCTCCGCCGCGATCCGCTGCTCCGCACTCACGTAGCTGAACACCGCTCCCTGCTGCTCGTCATTTCCTCCCATCCCTACTTCTTATCAGCTTTCCCTGTACATCTCTCCTTCGAAACGCGATTCCACATCGACTTTTTCCGCAAGCTGTTTAGGCGTGCCGCGATTGCCGCACAATCGGTAGCGGCTTCACAGGCTGCGGAAAAAATCGCTGATTTCATTTGCGAGTTGTTCCCAGGTCTTGTTTTTTGGGTGCGTACTTTATTTTTGATCCTCCGGGGCTGTTTCCCCGGTGGAGTTTGTCTCTTCCGAACACACTCCTCCCCGCGCCTACACCGCGGGAATCAGTTTCACCATCCGCACCAAGTTCGCCGCGACCGCGACGAAACGGAACAGCCAATCCACTTTTTGGACGCCGCGCAACTTCAGCTGCCGCAGAATACTGTCCTGCTGGCCCCAGCCAAAGACCTTCTCCACTGGATAGAGCCGGTCCGCGCCCACCGTGATCCACCGCCTGGGCTCGTTCCCGCGCTTCCCGCTGCGGCCCATTTCGTCCAACATCGGCAGCGCCGCCTCCCGCTCCGCCGATCGTGTTCCCGCGCCTGCTCCAACCCCGCCTCCAGCAAGCGCTGCGCCATCTCGCCTTGCAGCAGCCGCTCCCGGTTCTTCGTGAACACCGTTACCTCCCACACCGCATCGTCCGGGTTCAAACCCACAAACCAGCGAAACAGCAGGTTGTAGTTCATCTGCTCCATCCGTTGCCGCTCGCTGCGCAGCCCATACAGAATCTGCAGCAACCGCGCCCGCAGCAGTTTCTCTGCAGGAATCGCAGGCCGCCCCCGCCGCGCGTACACCGCCTCGAGGTGCGCCGACATCTCCCGCAGCCCTGCCTCCACCATGGCCCGAATCCGCCGCAGCGGATGCTCCGCCGGAATCCGCTCTTCCGGTTGAGATAGCTGAACACCGCTCCTTGTTGCTCGTCGTTTCCACGCATTCTCTTTACATACCTCATCGCCTTGTGGAAACCCTCGTATCCTTTCATGCACGCCGACTTTTTCCGCAGCCTGTTTAGCCGCTGGGGGAATGTGTGATTCAAACTGAGCCGTTATGGGCCTTTCCGTCCCCCAAGATTCAACCGCGCGCAATCCCGTACAATAGAAGGACCTGCCTGACCTGCACATGAAACGAATCGCTATTCTCGGCTCGACCGGCTCGATCGGCCGCAGCACCTTGAGTGTGGTCGAGAGCTATCCCGACCGTTTTCAGGTCGCCACGCTGGCCGCAGGTAACAACGCCGAACTTGCCTTTGAGCAAGCCGTGCGCTGGAAGCCCAGAGTAGTATCGCTGGCGGATGAAGCCGCCGCGCATGCGCTCCAATCCAAGTTACGGCAAGCAGGCTTAGGCAAGAACGAAGTCGAAGTCGTTCATGGCGCCGCGGGCACGGCGCGGGTGGCGACTCATCCCGAAGTAGATTTCGTGGTCAGCGCAATTGTGGGCGTCTCTGGCTTGGAGGCGACCTACGAAGCGGTGCGCGCGGGGAAGACCGTCGGCCTCGCCAACAAAGAGTCCTTGGTGGTGGCGGGCGAATTAATCACCGCCGAAGCACGCAAGCAGGGCAAGGCGCTGTTGCCGATCGACAGCGAACATAACGCCATTCATCAATGCCTCCGTGCCGGGCGGATGGAGGAAGTTGAGCGCATCTGGCTGACCGCTTCCGGGGGTCCGTTTCTGAAGACGCCTAAGTCCAAATTTGCCTCAATTACGGTGCAACAGGCTCTCAATCATCCCACCTGGAGAATGGGAAAGAGGATCACCATCGATTCGGCCACGTTGATGAATAAGGGGTTCGAGGTGATCGAGGCCTGCCGATTGTTCCAGATCCCGCCCGAGCGGGTGCAAGTCATTGTGCATCCACAGTCTACGATCCATTCCATGGTCGAATTCGTGGATGGCAGCATACTTGCCCAAGTCTCCGTCACCGATATGCGTTTGCCCATTTTGTATGCGCTGACGTATCCAGAGCGGATCCCTTCGGACCTTCGCTTCTCCATAAGTGACTTACGGCATCTAGATTTCTGTCCCCCGGATATGGAAAAATTCCCTTGTCTCGCTTTAGCTTACGAAGCGGCGGTAAGCGGCGGCGCGAAGACAATCGCCCTGAACGCCGCCGACGAGGTCGCGGTGGCTGCGTTTCTGGAGGAGCAAATCGGATTCGAGGACATTCCGAGAATCATAGAGGCTGTGATGGCGGCAACGCCAGCCGGACATTTGGAATCTATACAGAAGGTACTCACTCTGGACACCGAGGCCCGCCTTTTGGCAAGAGAAGTCGTGAACCAGCGCCGCCGAAAGGGATCGCCCATCGGGGCCATTTCAGAATAGGAATTTTGGAGTAATCTGAGAATGATGCCGCAGCTTCTGTCTATCCTTCATACCATTTTCATCATGGCGATCGTGCTCGGATTCATGATCTTGATTCATGAGTTCGGCCACTACGCCGCAGCCAAGTATTTCGGTGTTCGGGTGGAAGTGTTTTCCATCGGCTTCGGCAAGCGTCTGCTGGGTTTCACCAAGGGCGATACCGACTATCGCATCAGCGCCATTCCGCTCGGCGGTTACGTAAAGATGTCGGGCGAAAACCCCATGGACGACCGCACCGGCGATCCGGGCGAATTTCTGTCGCATCCCCGCTGGCAGCGCTTCATCGTGGCCCTGGCCGGGCCGGCCATGAACATTATGCTGGCCATTGCGCTCCTCACCGGCGTCTACATGGTGCATTACGAGTACCTCGCCGATCTCGATGAGCCGGCCATTGTGGGATGGGTCATTCCCAACACCCCCGCCGAAAAAGCGGGAATCGAACGTGGCGACAAGATTGTCCAGGTCGACGAGGTCAAGAATCCAAATTGGGAGCAAGTGCGCCTCAAGGACGCGCTCAGCCCCAATGAGCCTTTGAAATTCAGCATCGAACGCAATGGCAAGGTAATGGAGAAGATCTTGGTCCCAGTGCCGTTCGGGCCCAATCAATACGGAGACATGGGTTGGGCGCCGCAAGAGCCTAGCAACACTTTGACGCTCGTCGAACCCGGTATGCCCGCCGCCAATGCCGGGATTAAGGTTGGAGACGAGATCATCAGCGCCAACGGCGAAAACATTCCCCACTTGGGCGCACTCATCCAGACGTTGAACCGTACCAAAGACCAGCCTCTGCAAATTGTAGTTCTCCGCGGCGGCCAGAGACTAGCCTTCACCGTGAAACCGATCCTCGATCCCGGAGCAGCCGGGCAGGGCCCCGCCTACCGCATCGGCATCGCCAATAGTCCCACCAAGATCGTGAAGCTCAATTTCTACGAAGCTCTCCAACGGTCTCTCTCGGATAACAAGAGAAGTTCCTTCTTGATCCTCGAGTTGCTGCAAAAGATGGTGCAGCGCAAAGTATCCATGCGTCAGGTCGATGGCCCCATCGGAATCGGCAGCGCCGTTGGCGCGGCCGCCCGCGAAAAGGGCTGGTCTCCGCTGTTCCTAATCTCAGCCGCCATCAGCTTGAACCTCGGCATCATGAACCTGCTGCCCATCCCGATCCTGGACGGTGGCGTGATCCTGCTCCTTTTCATCGAGAGTCTCATGCAGAAAGAAATCAGCCTGCCCATCAAAGAACGTATCTATCAGGCGGCCTTCGTCTTCCTGGTGCTCTTCGCCGTAATGGTGATCTATAACGACCTCGTCAAGACCCTGCCCGGCCTCACGCGGATGCCGTAGGTCTGCCTTGGGCAGCCGGTAAATCCGCTCTAGGTCCATGTTGCCATATCACCCTCTGAGATACAATGTATCTCAGGGTGATATGAAAACGACTGAGATGGTTCACGTTCGCATTGACAAGCGAACCAAGGCAAGAGCGGCCAAGGCACTCGCCGCCATGGGACTTTCTGTGTCTGACGCGGTTCGCGTCCTGCTGACGCGCGTGGCAGCCGAGAAATCCCTTCCCTTCGAGGTAAAGACGCCGAATGCCGCGACGGCTGCAGCAATGCACGAGGCACGCCTTGGTGGACTGCCTCCGCTCCGCAGTGTCCCCGAATTGATGGCCGACTTGAATGCGGAGGATTGAGAGAACCAACGCCTTCCGCAGTGACTTTAAGCGCGAAAAGCGGGCCCAACATCGCCGGGAACTGGATGCGGTGCTGGTGGTCGTCGTTTCCCCGCTAGCAGATGACAAACCGCTATCTGAGCGAAATCGCGACCAAGCACTGGGAGCAGACTGGCGCGAGCACCGGGAATGCCACCTCAAGCCGGATTTACTGCTGATCTACCGCAAGCCGGGTGCTGATGTTCCGCGACTGGTTCGTCTGGGCTCGCACAGTGAACTCTTTGGGTAACGGCCGGGTGCCCCCTCCTTGCGCAAGGGTGGGATTCCACAAAAGCGTCCCGCGTGGGACTTGCCGCACTCGATCTCGGGTGGCGCAGCAGTTTACCGCTGCGATAAGTGGCTCGTTTTCAGGTGACGGCGTTAGCCGCTGACGGTAACCCTCCCTAATCAGCCCCGCCTCGCGCTTTCCCCCTCCCTGGTTTAAAATAGATATCTAAACATGGCCGAAATCCAGCGTAGAAAAACCTTCGCCGCCACGATAGGCGGCGTCCGCGTGGGCAGTAATGCACCAGTTATGGTGCAGTCCATGACCAACACCGACACCGCCGACATCCCCGGCACTATAAAGCAGGTAGCCGCCCTGGCGCGCGCCGGCAGCGAGGTAGTCCGAGTCACCGTCAACAACGAAGATGCCGCCAAAGCCATCCCCTACATCGTAGAGGGGCTAGCCAAGCAAGGCCTGCGTACACCGATCGTCGGCGACTTCCACTACAACGGACACCTCCTGCTCACCAAGTATCCCGCCTGCGCGGAAGGCCTGGCCAAGTACCGCATCAATCCCGGCAATGCCAGCATAGGACGCAAGAATGACGACAACTTCCGCACCATGGTCGAAGTCGCCGTGAAGTGCCAAAAGCCGGTGCGCATCGGCGTGAACTGGGGATCGCTCGATCAAGCCTTGCTAACCAAAATGATGGATGAGAACTCGCTTCTGCCCGAGCCGAAAGACGCCCGCGAAGTGACCATGGAAGCAATAGTAGTAAGCGCGCTGACTTCAGCAAAGCTGGCCGAGCAGCACGGACTGCGCCCCGACCAGATCATCCTCAGCGCGAAAGTCAGCGGCGTGCAGGATCTGATCGACGTCTATCGCATCCTGGCCGCGCGATGCGAGTACCCGCTGCATCTCGGACTAACCGAGGCCGGCATGGGCGCCAAAGGCATCGTAGCGTCGAGCGCGGCGATGGCCGTGCTGCTGCAGGAAGGCATCGGAGACACCATCCGAGTTTCGCTCACCCCTGCTCCCGGCGGAGATCGCACCGAAGAAGTTCGCGTGGCGCAGCAAATTCTGCAGTCGCTAGGCATTCGCAGCTTCACCCCGCAAGTCACTGCCTGCCCCGGCTGCGGCCGCACCACCAGCACTTTCTTTCAGGAAATGGCCGAGCAGATCCAAACCTACCTGCGCGATCAGATGCCGGTCTGGAAACAAACACACACCGGCGTAGAAGAAATGAAAGTCGCCGTGATGGGCTGCGTGGTCAATGGCCCCGGAGAGTCCAAGCACGCGAGCCTGGGGATTTCTCTCCCCGGAACAGCCGAAGAGCCGAAAGCCCCCGTCTACGTAGACGGCCGCCTCTTCACCACCCTCAAAGGCGACAAGATCGTAGCCGAGTTCATCAAGATTCTTGACGACTACGTTGAGTCCCACTACGCCGCAAGGGAAAAAGAAGCGGTCGTCTAAGACTCGAGCGGTCGTCGAGAATCGCTTGAGATACTCTTTTCATCCGCTAGGGACTCAACGCAAAAACTCGGCGTGAAGATCACTCTCGCTCAGCGCGAATATTATCGATACATCGGCGTGTCGGCAGACGCGGAGCGGTGCGGACGCGGGTCGAATTCTCATGACTGCGCGCGCCTTCCAAAAGACAGGCAACAAGAAACCAGAAACGCGGATGCCGGAGATCGGAAAGTTCTACGCTGATTCAGTTGCAGGGCCGAGCCCGCCACGACCAGATTATCTGAGATTTCACCAGGAATTAACGCCTGCGTAACATTTCGTGCGGATACTCTCGTGGAGGGTATATGAAAGCAAATAGGGTGGTCCTGGCTGGAGCGGCGTTAGCGTTAACGCTGGCGTTGTCGGCGTCTGGAATGGCAGCTGATAAGAACTCAGTAGGCTCGGGGAATGTCAAGCATGTGCTGCTATTAAGCATCGACGGTATGCATGCGGTGGATTTCTATAACTGCTCACACGGGATCGCGGGCGTGAACGGCGGAAATCCGTACTGCCCGAACATGGCGGCGTTGAGCCAGACGGCGATCAACTATGTGAACGCCGAATCGTCGAAACCTTCGGACTCTTTTCCCGGCATGGCGGCGCTGGCTTCTGGCGGTACGCCGAAGACGACTGGTCTTTACTACGACGTGGCGTATGACCGGTCGCTCGATGCGCCGGCAACGACGACGGGCACTGGCTTGGCTGCGGGGCCCTGCACACCATACGCGACACCTACCGGGACGACGACCGACAACGACCAAGGCATTGATATTGACGATACCAAGCTGAACGGTGGTGCGCCGGGTGCTGGGCTGACCGAGGGCGGCATCGCATCGATCGACCCGACGAAACTGGAGCGCGACCCGGCAGCGGGTTGTGCCCCGGTGTATCCGTGGAACTTCATCCGGACCAACACGCTCTTTGGTGTGATCCATGCGGCGGGCGGATACACGGCGTGGATTGACAAGCACCCGTCGTACTCGTTTGTGGGTGGGCCCGGCGGCACGGGCCTGGATGACTATTATTCACCGGAGGTCAACTCGATTGTCGTGCCCCTGCCCGGTGTGAAGACCTTGGAAGGCGCCGCCTGCGACCCAATCCGCGACCCTTGGCGTGTCTGCCTGGAACAGCAGTTTCGCCAACATTCAGTGCTATGACGCGATAAAGGTGTATGCCTTGCTGAATCAGATTGCAGGCAAGACGCACTCCGGCGCGCCGGCGGTCGTACCAGCGGTCTTCGGCATGAACTTCCAGTCTGTGTACGTGGGAGAATCTGTCAATGAGCCACCCGTGGGCGCCGGCGGTTATAAGAACACGGCGGCCGTGCCCAGCGCGAAATTGCTCGAGGAGATCGAGTACGTGGACACCGCGATCGGCGAAATCGTCAACTCGCTTCAGGCTGCGGGCATCTATAACAACACGCTGCTCATCATCACGGCGAAGCATGGGGAGTCGCCAATTGACCCCACTCGCTACGTGGCAGACGGAACCAATACGCCGGCAACGCTATTGGGAGATCTCATTCCCTGGTCGGAATCGCCGCTGAACACGACAGGCATTGGTGCAACCGAAGACGATGTGTCAGTGCTCTGGCTGAAAAAGGGCGTGAGCGTGACCAAGGCTGTGGGTCTGCTCGAAAACAGTGCGACCGCGATCGGGTTGGGGGAGATCTACTACGGGCCGACACTGGCGCTGAATTACAACGTGGGAGGCCTTGAGCCAGGTGAGGATTCGCGGACGCCCGACATTATCGTGACACCGAACGTAGGCGTGACCTACTCGGGCAGCACGACGATGATTGGAGATCACGGCGGGTTCGCGCACGACGATACGAATGTCATGCTGCTGGTAGCGAATCCATCCTTCACCGCGCAGACAGTTTCCGCCGTAACCGCAACCAGGCAGGTCGCGCCGACGATTGTGCAGGCGTTGGGGCTGGATCCGATGGCGCTGGACGCGGTGCAAGCGGAAGGCACGCCGGTGCTGCCCGAAGTAGCGGCGCAGTTCGCAAACTTGTCAAAGTAGTCGTTAAGAGGGAGAGGGGCCGTCGAGCAAGCGGCTCTTCTTTGTTTCACGGAACGGAAGTCTAACCAGAAGCCGCCAGCACTCCCCGCCAAACATTGGGGTGGGAGACGGGAATTGAATCCCACCCAAGACGTTATCTAAACGACTTACAGCGCGGCAGTTGGCACTCTAACGCGGCTATTCCGGTGATTGGCACGGAAACGGCACGGGGACATACGGTCAATTCCTCAGCTGGTGCAAACCGTACCGGCTAGGATTGGCGACCGGTATTTGACCTGATGGCGCGTGCGCTCGGCCCGCGTCGAACGGATGGTCGGCGCGTTTCCGTTCTTGCAGCGTCCAATCGTGCCGCGACCTCGTCGAAACTAGGCGTGGGGCCCTTCCAACCCAATTGGTCCACGTCCTCAAACAGTGGCAGATCAGTTCGTAGTGTCGCCAGCGTACGGAAGAGCAGTGCACGATCACGCTCGCGGCTGAGAGTATCTGCTAGAGCGCTGGCGTTGGCGGCGTTCACGTGCCATTCGCGCCAATCCGCAGGAATTGATTCGAGATGGCCATACGTGCCCAGGACGGCTGCCGACGACTTTGCACCCCAGCCACGCAGGCCCGGATAGCCATCCGCGGAATCGCCCACTAGCGCCAAGTAGTCCGGTATCGATTCCGGCGACACACCAAACTTCTGGACGACACCCCGCTCGTCTAGCGTGAGACGCGTCCGCCGATTCAGTTGAACGATCCGCGTCCCTCGCACGCACTGAGCGAGGTCCTTATCCGGTGTGCACAGAATCACTCGTTCGACTCGCCCATCGCGAGCAGCCAGTACGGCTGCGGCCGCCAGCGCATCGTCGGCTTCGAACTCAACCATCGGCCAGACAACAATGCCAGCCGCTGACAACACGCTCTCCAGGATCGGGAATTGTTCCAGCAGATCAGACTCAACGCCTTCGCTGGTCTTGTACCCGGACCACAACTCATTGCGAAATGACTCGATCACGTGATCGGTCGCAACTGCGATGTGTGTGGCGCCGCCGCGGATCATCCCCAACACGGACGACAGCACGCCTCGAACAGCGGCGACTTCCCGGCCGTCCTCATCTCGTGCGGGCGGTAGTGCATAGTAGTGTCGGAACAGTTCGTAGGTGCCGTCGACGAGATAGACGTCCACTGCGCAACTCCAACACCACGCTAAAGGATAAGTGTCAGCTCGGGCAACCCGCTTTGGGAGAACCAGAAATCGCGGAGGTAACCTGGAGGCGGACTTGAGACCAAAACCCAGACCTCTACCGTGTCATGGTCCTTTTCAACAATAACTGATTGACATTCAACGGCACTGGCAGCCACCTTTGGCGTTGTCAGGAACTCTCAGGAACTGTTAACGGACCCTAAATTGGACCAGATCTTCAAGCGCGTTTTGGATTACGCCTGGGTTACCAGATTGCCCGTCATCCGCGAGGAACACGTGGCCTGAGTGCGCGGCTGACTTCCCAGAGCCGGACTTCTGGCCAGCGTCAAAGTCCGCGATCAAGTGTCGCATCCGCTCCGCCGCGACTCAGGCAAAAGCAGCAATCACAATCGCTACCTCTCTCCATCGGTAAACACTAGCCGACTTGAACGAAGCCGCGTTGCGGCAGACGCTTTCGCGTGCCAGGTGTCAGCGGTGTGTGTGAAGGGATAAGGTTGGGTCATAAGGAGCTAACCTATGACCCACCTTCGCAAAATGATGCTCGAGGAACTCGAGCGTCGTAATTACGCTCAGACTACCATACACAGCTACCTGCGTGCCGTGGCTGAGTTTTCCCTTCACTTTCACCGCCCTCCGAACCAGTTAGGATCGGACCACATCCGCCAGTATCAGGCCTACCTATTCGTCCAGCGAAAGTTGGCACCCAGCACTGTGACGCAGCAGCTCGCCGCCTTGCGATTCTTCTACATCAAGACGCTGAGGAAGCCGTGGAGTGTCGCCGAGACTCCGTACCCCAAGAAGGTTCAACGTCTGCCCAGCATCCTGCGCACGGAAGAAGTCGCCCAGCTTATTGACTCCGCTCTGACTCCCTTTCATCACATTGTGTTGATGACGCTGTATGCCACCGGAGTGCGGCGCGCGGAGCTGACTCGACTGAAGATCACCGATATTGACAGTCGGCGAATGATCATCCACATCCAAGGTGGGAAGGGCCGCAAAGATCGTGACGTTATGCTCAGCCCGACGTTGTTGAAAGCCTTGCGAGAGTACTGGCGGGGGCTGAGGCGCAAACCCACAGACTGGTTATTCCCAGGCGGGCGCTGGCACACCGCCAATCATCCCATCACCACCAAGGTAGTGTGGGATGCCTGCCAAAAGGCTGCCCAGCGGGCGGGGATCCACAAGAAATCCATCCGCATACCCTGCGCCACTGCTTCGCAACTCATCTGTTGGAGGCGGGTGCGGATCTGCGCACTATTCAGGTGCTGCTAGGCCATCGTGATTTGGAAGAGACGACGATCTATCTCCATCTCTCCCAACGGCACCTCAACGCCACCCCGAGTCCTCTGGACTCGCTCCAGCTGAAAGGCAAGGTACCGCAGAGCGAATGATGAACCGGCCACCCCTCGAGGTGGCCGATCTGGTTCGCGCCGCGGGACGCGGCTTCATCGAACGCAGCCGTAAATGGATCACCTGGCAACACCTCAAGGTGTTGCGAGCCATCGCGCGCTGTCGCACCGCCGCCTTGGGCGGGCATCTCGATGAGTGCACCGACTGCGCGTACCGTCCGCCCATCTCCTACAACAGCTGCCGCGACCGGCACTGCCCAAAGTGTCAGGCCACCGCTCGCGACCGTTGGCTCCAAGCGCGCCGTCAGGAACTTCTCCCCACGCGCTACGTCCATGTTGTCTTCACCCTACCCCATGAGCTGGCCCCGCTCGCCTTGCAGAACAAGAAAATCCTGTACCATCTGTTGCTGCAGACCAGTGCCGAAACTCTCCTCGAAGTCGCCCGCGATCCCCAACATCTCGGCGCCGAAATCGGCTTCTTCAGTGTGCTCCACACCTGGAATCAGAAGCTCGAACATCACCCGCATGTCCATGGTGTAGTGCCCGCCGGCGGATTGTCGCTCGATCACTCTCGTTGGGTTTCATCGCGCTCTCGCTTCTTTCTTCCCATCCCGGTGCTCCGAAAGGTTTTTCGCCGCAAGTTTGTCATCGCTCTAAAACGCAACTTCCGTCAGGGCAAGCTTGGCTTCCATGGCACCCTCAAACCCCTGGCACACCCCAAAGCCTTCTCCGCCTGGTTGCGAACCCTATACCGGCACCACTGGCACGTCTACTCCAAACGCCCCTTCGGAGGAGCCGAACAAGCACTACGCTATTTAGGCCGCTACACCCATCGCGTCGCCATCTCCAATCATCGACTCGTTTCTTTCGTCGATGACCAAGTTACCTTTCGCTGGCGCGACCGTGCTGACCACAATGAACCCAAGTTGATGCCCCTATCCCTCGATGAGTTCCTGCGCCGTTTCCTCTTGCATGTGCTGCCCAAAGGCTTTGTCCGCATTCGCCACTTTGGCTTCCTCGCCCACCGGCGGCGGCCTACTCTCTTGCCCCTCTGCTTTCAAGTACTCGGTCCCATATCACAACCGCAGATAGAACCAGCAGCCTCCCCCGCCCAGCAACCCAGCCCTCTTTGTCGCTGTCCCAAATGTGGCGGCCGCATGGTGGTGATCGAGAGACTTACGGCTGCCCAGATCCAACTCCGTTCTCCGCCCTCTATCGCCGGAGTCGCCGCATGAAACCAATTTCCCAAAACCGCAAACCTCGATCCGTCTTTCGGCTCGATCCGCCCTCGTGCGCCTTGCCCCCGAAAAAAGTTCCTCTCCCTGACCCAGCATCTGTTCCAACCGCGATCACTTTCTACTTCCATCAACCTGTGCAAGCCACCCTGCTCTTCTCCCACCAAGCACACTGCTCCATCGCCTACCTCCCGCCGCCCATCGACCCTATTGAAAACCCATAGCCATCGGCACCTGATCGCACCGCCGGGCGGCTTCCTTCAAGTCGTTGTATCAAAAGCGACCGCCGCAGACCTGAGCCGGCTACTGGACTTCTCTCCGGTCGCTTCTGATACAACACTAGGACTTGTCGTTACTAATCCGGTCAACTTCCGCGGAGTCCGTTTGATCGGCATAGGGGCGGCGGTCACCCGCCGACCCCTGCCACACCACCGTGCGTACGGATCCGTACACGGCGGTTCGATTGGTTACGCTAACAGCCCTCGACTAACGACGGAAGACCGAGGGACCGGAAGTAGGCATTCGACAGCCCGACCGAGAGAGCTTTTGACCGGGGCAAGTACCACGGACCGCGACCGCTGCCGGCGGTGTCACGCGCTAGTCGCGGACGCACCCCCAGTGCGATCAGTGCGGCGCGACGACGACGGAAGGTTTTCCATTGCCGCCAGAGCGCGACTCGCAATCGCAGCCGGACCCACCGAGTGAGATAAACCAGCACCTCAGGGGTTTCGCAGAAGCCGAAGTAGCCTCGCCAGCCTCGCATATAGGAAGCTAGTTCCGCGATCGTCGTCTTGATGCTGACCCCCTTGGCTTGTCGCGTGATTTTCCGGATTCGTCGCTTGAATCGGTCCAAGGCCTTCGGCGCAAGAACGCGCTTGACCTCGGGACGCTTCCTTCAGCTTTTCGATGCTTCATCAGCGGATCGTTTGCACTCATCTCTCTCATCCACACATGACGTGATCTTCTGTCACGCCTTTTAACCATAACGTTCACCACCGCGATCTTTGGACCGAAGCAGCTTATGGCTGTTTGAAGCCTCCTCCTACAAGGCGGCTCCGTAGGACCTACCTTCATCTTTCGTACAGCATGACGATCACTCGTCTTCTTGACACAATCACCTCCAAGCTGTTGAGCATGCCCAGCACACAACGAAGCCGCTTCGCGGCAGATGCTTTCGCGTGTGTGGTGTCGGCAGCAGGGGTGTAAAGGATAAGGTTGGGTCATAAGGAGCTAACCTATGACCCACCTTCGCAAAATGATGCTCGAAGAACTCGAGCGTCGTAATTACGCTCAGACTACCATAGACTGCTACATCCAGACGATCGAAGATTTCGCGCGCTATTTCCGGCGCCCGCCTGATCACCCGGAGCACATCCGCGAGTACCAAGCGTATCTGTTCCGCGAGAGGAAGCTAGCCGCGTCCACCGTGACACAACGCACAAGCGAGCCGGCGGAAATGCCCCAACCAGTTTTGATCTGCGCGGGGAGTTATACCGCATCAGCGGCACGGACCTGACTCAAATCGATGGCATCAATATCATGAACGCACAAACCATCATCGCCGAGGTGGGTGTCGATATGAGCCGGTTTCCCAGCGAGGCCCACTTTGCGTCCTTCCTGGGTTTGTGTCCGGACAATCAGATTACCGGAGGCAAGGTGCTCCGCCGAGGCACCCGGCATGTCGAGAACCGTGCGGCCACCGCCTTCCGCATGGCCGCCACCAGTCTGTGGCGCAGTAAGACCTACCTGGGGGGCCAAGTTCCGCCGATTGCGAGCACGTCTGGGTGCCCCGGAAGCCATCACCGTCATGGCCCACATGTTAGCCCTGCTCGTCTACCGCATGCTGCATTACGGAGAACAAATACGTCGACAAGGGGATGAGGTACTACGAAGAAAAATATCGAGAGCACGAAATCCGCAGCATTCAGAAAAAAGCCAAGGACCTCGGCCTCCTGGTTACTCTCACCACCGCCGCATAAGAGAAGTTTCTGAGGAGCGCCTGACGCCCCTGTCCGGGTCGTCGCTCGGGGGAGAGACTGGCGGCAAGTGTCTAAGGTGAAGGCTAAGCGCTTGCGCTCCGCTGTGACTCTAACCCCTTTCCCTCCATGAAGTTTCTAAGGAGGTTCCTGTTTGCCGGCCATCCGATCACAATCCCATCAACCCATCTCCAACTTCGCCGCCGGCCGAGATGAACATGTCGTGCGTCGCCCACTGGAAATAGATCTTCGCTGGCCCAGTGTTCGCGACGAATTGTAGGGCTCGATCACGGCTGCGTATTTCTGGAACTCGAATTACGACGATGACTTTTGTACGCCGAGGTGCAGCGTCCCTTGGCGTTGTAGCGAACAGCGGCGATCTTCAAACAACAGCCAACCTCGATCATTGTGCTCTCGCTCTTCTCGAACATCGGTAAGACTGGCTTCGCCAAGGCCGTGCCCATCGACTTATTTCATCGCATTGAGCATCGTCGTACTACTACTACTGTGTTAGAAAAAAGGAGTTCCACAAAAAGGACAACCCGCGAGTTGTCGGAGCAGAGCGCGGGCGATGGTTTGACGGAGTGTGGCAATCGACCGGGGATTATGCCGCACCACGCGTACCGGGTGAGCCCCGAGGGCGGAACTTGGGCGGCATTTTGGAGACGGGTAAGTCCACTTCACCGGCGCGAGCGGAGGGGGAAAAACGGCTCCGTTCGGCTACCAGGAACCCATAGGCCGCGATGCAGAGGGTAGCGTGATGGTGAAAACCGCGCCAGCCTCGTCCTTCGTAATGACCAAGTCCGAGTTCTTGCTTCAGCTCTTGGTAGTCGCGCTCGATGATCCAGCGCTGCTTCGCCATTCGCACCAGATCGGTAAGTGGGGTGGACTGGGGCAGAGTGGAGAGCCAGTACTTGATCGGTTCTGCCTCCTGGCTCGGCCACTCGACCAGCAGCCACTCCTCCGCATGGGGTTCACCGCTCCAGTAATCTCGATGGGCGGGACGTACTCGCAGAGCGGCAAAACGGGAACGCAGCGGTTTCCGAGTACCTTCTCGCCAACGCACCGTCTTCCAGGCGGAGGCGGCTAAGCTCATGGCCAACTCGCGCACGGCGGTCGGGGTGTGCTGGCGATTCCGGCGGAGCAACTTGGTCGGGCGCCCGATTCCTTTCCATTTCCGCTTGGGCAAGGGTGCCTGGCCGGGCGGCCACACGCTCACCGACGACTGGATACCCACCACATAGAGCAGCCCTAACTCCGTGATGCCCTCGCGGAATTTCGTGTCGTTGCCGTAGGCGGCGTCGGCCAGCACCGGAGCCATGGGCATCTCTCGATCCACCGCCGTACGAATTTGCTGCAAAGCAATTTCCGGCTTGGTCTGGAAACGGATTTCCTGCGGTACACCTGTGGCCTTTCTCCTCTTCTTGTTCTGGGCCCACATTTCCGGTAAGTACAGACGCCAGGCGATGGGCAAACTTGCTTCCGCCGTGCTGACTGACAAACTCACACCGATCCGACAGTTCTCTTGCTTGCCTACCTGTCCACAGTACTGTCGTGTGACCCCTACCGAATGGATGCCTTTCTTCACGAAACCTGTGTCATCCACAACCCAGGCTACGATCGCTCCTTGCTTTTGCATGGCCGGCAACGCGTACTGCCGCACCGCTTCCAGTAGGTCTTCATCACTCCACGGAGCATGGGCTACCACGTGGTGTAACGATTGATGCGTTTGGCGAACGTTCTCGGGGCACAGGCGGGCCGCCATCGGTTCCACACTCTTGCGTTCGCCGGGAAGCAGCAACCCGGTGCAATAGGACTTCAGAGGAACTACCCGATCCAAGTGCCCCGCGGCATGCGCCAGGCGATCCAAGTAAGCCGCGAAGCGTTTTTGCTGGGCGCCTGGCGCTACAGAGTTGGCGCTCATGACCCGCAACTTATCATTAGTGAATGCTAGAACGACAAATTTTTCAGCAAGAGGTATTCAGTTTATAACACAGTAGTACTACTAGGGCGAGGGCAATCCGACACAGAAGATGTGTATGACGACGCCGACAACCAACAGCCGTAAAAGAGAACGGATATTTTATGGCACCCGAAAGGGGCACCACGACGCGATTCATGAAGAAGTAAACAGCCACGCCATAGAAAACACCAGAGATTACGGCGTGCGCCAGAAGGAAAGGTATCCAGCGGCTCGCCGTAAGGTAGACGTTGGCGGCAGAAAATGCGATGAAAAAATGACAGAAAAGGCCGAGCAACGCCGTTGGAAGCCCGCCTTGGAAGGAGCGCGAGCCCAGCACGCCGGCGGCGATCCCTTGCAGCAACCGCATCCGAATGCCGGTAGACGACGAGCGCGGCGCTAATGTCCAGCGTGCCGCACGTCAATCCAGCCCACAGGATTGCGAGGAGCGGGTTGGAATTCTGCAGTGAGGACAACGCAGACGTTGGATTCATGATCTCCTCGATGCCGACAAATCTGGAGCCAAGAAAATACTGAACTGAATTGGTTCAGACAAGCAATCTCAGTCCCGGCCAATCTTAACCCGAAAAACGCGACTTCTTGTCTACAGGCACAATCTCCTCGGGTGGACCATAACCGCGATCATGTGCGTGATTCGAGACCGCATATAGCTTCAGGTCGCTCCAACTCCATCGACTGGAAATGGGTGGTCTCCCGCAGGCACAGTACAGCGTCCATTCATCTGCGAATCCTTCAGCCAGCGGCATCAAGTACGACCCGTTACGGTACGGGCTGAAGCCAGGCAAATATCGAGTCAAGCATTTTGGGCACTCAACGCAATGGCGAACACGGGAAGCCATGTCGGTGAGCTCCTTCGAGGGAAACTGGCGGCATGCGCTCACCCCTCCGGCGACCGCCTGTCACCGGCTGACAAACGTTGCGGGTGCGTTCGCGTGTGCTGATTTGGAACAATGCAGGCCGAGGGCCGTCTTTGGAGGAAAATACGTGAGGTTCCAATGCTCAGGTGCGTGTTTCCGGACTAGAGAGTGACGAATTGACCAATTCTAGAAACAAAGTAAAACAAGCTCACTGATCAATTCATACGGATATCAGTAGAGATCGCCGGCGATGCTATGAGATTCGGGACGCCGGAAGAAACATTTGCCTCGACAATTGCAGTCGTAACATGCATACTAGTTGGTATGTTAGCAGGTAGAAACAGATCGAGACGCAGCGGGGCCACACCGCGCGATCCAGAGCGCACGCGAGGGCGCTTGTTGCGGGCCGCCTTCCAAGAGATGCACCGCTCAGGATTTCGAAACGCTGACCTGGATGCCATTCTGGCCAGAGCAGGCGTGACCAAGGGCGCGTTGTACTACCACTTCGATAACAAAGAAGCCCTCGGGTATGCGGTAGTGGACGAGGTCATCGCAAGTAACCTTCACCAGAAGTGGGTGCAGCCTTTACGGAACGCCAAGAACCCGATCGACGTTCTTATCCGCATTGTTCAGTCCGAATCGCTGAAAAGAGAAGACGTTCAGCGTGGCTG
The DNA here is from genome assembly GCA_963730845.1 of uncultured Acidobacteriaceae bacterium. Lineage (GTDB taxonomy): Bacteria > Acidobacteriota > Terriglobia > Terriglobales > Acidobacteriaceae > Acidiflorens. Next base: position 96,112 of record CAVSTM010000021.1, read on the forward strand.
CCCCTTGCTTAACTTGTCTCAAGAGATGTCAGGTATTGATGAGGGATTCCGCAGAAGGACGGCAAAAGTTTATAAGGACTGGCACGACGCCATGGCGGGGGCACTGCGCGAGGGACAGAAACGCAGGGTAGTGCGGAGTGATATAAACGCGAATGAAACGGCTACTTTCCTGATCGCGGCGTGGGAGGGGTACGTCGTTTTAGGGAAGAATTCGCAGGATCCCCGGACGATGCAATCCGGCCAAAGAAGGGTGAGCGGCCACATCGACTCGCTACGCACGGCACGAGGCCGGGCGCGAGCGGCAGGCTGAGACTAGCCCGCCGCTTTCGTGAGGGTTGCAACATGCTTCGTAAATACCGTAGTGCAATCACGGCGGCGTTTCGCGAGCAAGAGATGGTGGGTTCGCCCTAATGCCCATGTTCTGTTGCTCTCCCCCAGCATACATACCGGTATGTATTATGAGAGGGTACAACAATCAGCTGTGATTGCCGCATTATAGGTTTGAAGACGTATTTAAGTCCGTATCGAAGGGGAAAATCAATGAACAGAAGGATAGTCAGGACGATCGCAGTAGGAAGCTTCGCGCTGGTGGTCGTGCTGAGCACGGCGTGGCAAGCGCAAGCACAGGACGCCAAAGCGCCATATCCGAGCATGGCCCCGCTTGACCAGTATCTGATGGCGGATCGCAACGCCGAGACTGCCATGGCGCGGAGCGCGGCCCCGGAGGCCATCTCGCGCGATGCCGAGGTCTTGGTTCTGGGACGGCATGGCTATGAAACCGCGGTCAAAGGCAAGAATGGTTTCGTATGCGTCGTGGAGCGAGGGTGGATGTCCCCATTCGATGGTGATGGTGCTGTTAATTTTTGGAACCCTAAAATTCGAGGTCCGATCTGCTTCAATCCGCCGGCTGCCCGCTCCATCCTGCCTATGACGTACAAAAGAACGGAGATGGTATTGGCCGGTCAATCCAAAGCTCAGATCATCGACGGCATCAAGACATTCATAAAGCAAGGGCTGCCGCCCCTGGAGCCTGGAGCCATGTCCTACATGATGTCGAAAGAACAGTACCTTACCGATGACGACCACCACAGCTGGATCGCTCACCTGATGTTTTACACTCCACTCATGGACGGTGTCGTTTGGGGTGCAGATCTGTCCCACTCTCCCGTCATGCTGAATCCACAGTTCAGTGGCGCTCCGGAACCAATCGACGTATTCATGGTACCCGCGGGCTGGTGGTCGGATGGAACAGCGGACCCAGTCAGGGTCAGGTAGGCAAAATGATCGCATTGGGGGTTTTTGTGCTGGTTATCGTGCTGGGCGAGTGGGGACAAGAGCAAGCACAGGACCCAAGAGCACCGTATGCGAGCATGGTTCCGCTTGATCAATACCTAATGGTGGATCGAGACGCCGAGATTGCCATGGCTCGTAGCGCGGCGCCGGAGGCAATCTCGCGCGATACCGATGTCCTCGTCCTTGGAAGGCATGGCTACGAAACCGCAGTCAAAGGAAAGAACGGCTTCGTATGTGTCGTGGAACACTCCTGGATGCTGCCCTACGACGACCCGGGGTTCTGGAACCCTAAGGTGCGATTGCCGCTGTGTCTCAATCCGCCGGCCGCACGGTCTCATCTGCCCCTTACCTTTAACCAGACAGAGTTGGCTTTTTCCGGGATGTTTAAAACCCAGATGTTCGACAGGACCAAGACTGCGTTCGACAAGAGCGAACTGCCGGTTCCCGAGCCCGGATCGATGTGCTACATGCTGTCGAAACATCAGAACTTCGGACCTAAATACGGGAACGCCGATCCCCATCTGATGTTTTGGTTTCCCCAGAAAGACCACATGGATTGGGGCGCAGATTTTCCTGGTTCGCCTGTGGACGTACATCAGTACTCTCCGCAGCCAATGACCGAGTTTGTTATTTCAGCGTCCAAGTGGTCGGACGGAACGGCTGCACACACGAATGTCCACTGACGTCCGATCACAACGTGCATTTAGTCATGACCATGCGAAGAAGATCGTCGAAATCTTTAGGCTCGGGTCCCGAACGGTCAGCCATGCCGTGTACACCGGACGGAACAGAGATGGATGAGGGAACCATGCGCGTGTTGATCGTGGATGATGAGCCCCTGGCCCAAACCCAAGCGGCTTTGGCAAATGTCCTGTCGGCAAGGAGCGACGTGGAGCATTTCGATTCGGCCAACGACGCGGTCGAAGCGCTCGAGAAACTGGCGACGGACTCTTACGATGTTTTGCTTCTCGACATCAATGTGCTGGACCTGTCGCGCACTGAACTGGTGGATCAGCTTAGAAAGCGACACTTTCCGTTGCCGTCCATCGTGTTTGTAACGGCACACCTTGAACACGCGATCGCAGCCTTCGAGAAGCACACCGTAGACTACGTGCTAAAGCCTTTCTCGAACGAAAGCATCAGCGAAGCCTTGGACCGGGCCTCTCGGAGAGCAAAGGGCGAGCGAGCCGCGAAATTGATCGAAGCTTTGCCGCAGTTGCAGAAGCTGTCTCGTCCGCAGTACTCGAGGATAGCAATCAAAGCTAAAGGAAGGATTCTCCTCATCAATCCTGGCGATGTGGTCGTAGTTCAAGCTGAGGGCAATTATGTGTCGCTGCAGCGGGAATCGGACTCCTATCTGCTCCGCGAGTCAATCTCGGTGGTGGCAGAAAAGCTGAAGCCATACGGATTCATTCGGATCCATCGATCTGCGCTCGTGAATACCTCGTTTGTTGTAGAGATCAAGCCGTACCCGACGGGAAAGTATGGTCTCCGCGTTAAAGGTGGGAAGGAATACGCAGTTACCCGCGGTTACACGAAGAATCTCAAACCCCTCACAGAATTCCGGATCGGTAGCGGTAAGTTCCTTGTGGAATAGCCTACTCCTAGACGCAGCGTGGACGTGAGCACCTGCTACCGACGGATCACGGGCAACTCTTCCCTAACAGCCCGGGGTGTAAGTCCGGATGCGTAAGCAAAAGAGTTTGAAGGATCCACAGATAGGATTCGTAGAATGCGCGTATGGCGATGGGGACGCGCAAGCAGCGGGAAAAGCAAGAAGACATTTGGATTGCTCATACGGAGCTGCCTTCGGCGCCAGGACATCCGTTCTATCAGCGGCTCAATGAACTGCTGGAGGCGGAGAAGTTCGATGAGTTTGTGGAGAGACGGTGTGCGAAGTTCTATGCGGCTAAGTATGGCCGGCCGTCACTGACCCCGGGGATCTACTTCCGGTCGCTGCTGCTGGGCTACTTTGAGGGCATCGACAGTGAACGCGGGATTGCCTGGCAATTGGCGGATTCGCTGGGGTTGCGGCGCTTTGTGGGGATTGGGTTGGATGAGAACACACCGGATCACACGACGATTTCGCGGACCCGTCGTTTGATCGATTTGGAAACCCATCGTGAAGTGTTCGGGTGGGTGCTGGGGGTGCTGGCCGATCGTGGGTTGGTGAAGGGGAAGCGGATCGCGATCGATGCGACTACGTTGGAGGCGAACGCGGCGATGCGCTCGATTGTGCGCCGCGACACGGGAGAAAGCTATGAGGAGTTTCTGCGTGGTCTGGCGAAGGCGTCGGGCATAGAGACACCGAGCCGGGAAGACTTGGCACGGTTGGACCGCAAGCGGAAGAAGCGGATGTCAAATAAGGAGTGGGAGAGCCCGGCGGATGGGGATGCGCGGATTGCGAAGATGAAGGACGGGCGCACGCACTTGGCGCACAAGGCGGAGCACGCGGTCGATCTGGATACGGGTGCGGTGGTGGCGGTAACCCTGCAAGCGGCCGACCTGGGCGACACCGCGACGCTGGACGAGACGCTGAGCGAGGCGGGGATGGCGGTGGCGGAGTTAGTGAGCCGCGAGGTGGAGCAGCGGCCCGGGGAGCCCCCCAAGGTCAACGTCGAGGGAATCGAGGAGGTGGTGGCGGACAAGGGTTACCACAGCGGCGCGGTCTTGGAGCGGGTGAAGAGTTACGAAGTGCGTACCTACATTTCGGAAAAGAAACAAGCGGGGCAGCGCCACTGGGAGGGCAAAACCGAGGAGCAACAGGCGGTGTACCAGAATCGACGGCGCGTGCGCGGCGGCTACGGCAAAAGCTTACTGCGGCGGCGCGGCGAACTGGTGGAACGCAGCTTTGCACACTGCTACGAGACGGGCGGCATGAGGCGCACGCATCTACGCGAACACGAGAATATTCTGAAGCGGCAACTGGTCCATGTGGGGGCGTTCAACTTGAGCCTGATCCTGCGGCAAGTGCTGGGTGCGGGCACGCCGCGGCAGTGGAAAGACCTCGGAGGGACACCTTTTTTGATGTTTATTTACTACTTACTCGTCGGGAAAATCGAAATCGGCTCTCAGGAAGCCGAATCTCAATATCTTGTACGAAATCGGTCATCGAATCACGAAGCTCGACTCGCAGCTCGGCGCGGCTGGTCGTGCCGAAAATTAGCTACTTGCGCCCCGGGCTGCTAATCTTGTAAGTAAGGTTTGCCGACAATACGGGAGTCAGGAATTGCAGTCTTGAACTTTTTTAGGACCTTATTACCGCATTAGTTAGCGCCGCGAGTCCGGTGGCACGAATTCGATTATTTTCCACAATCCGTACCCACCATAGGTAGGTGCTGACCTCGGTCATTTCGGCTGCCAATCGGCAGACTGACTTGGCGGTATTGGCTATTGTTAGCTGGGTGACGAGCAACCTGGAAGTAATCCGTTTTTGAGAAAGACAAGTCTTCACTTGAATGTTGAAACCCTCCACAGGCCAGAAGTCCTCTTGTAGGAAGTTTCACCATACCGGTACTGGGAAACGCGCTTGTGGCCACCAAACTATCAACGTCTATTGATTGGCCAGAAACGCTGTATCGGATGCGCCCCATAATAGGTGGGCAGGTAGGTTCGGGAAGTGGTGCGGGGCGCGACCGATACAGCTGTTTGAACGAAGCCGCCCGTGGATGCGGTGGACTCTATGGAATTTGAATCGATTTTGGTCTCAAAAGCCTTGCCAGACAGGGAGTTTCGCCAAAAGGCTGTTATTGATGTTCATCGATATATTACTTGCCCGTGTGATCGGGCAGTTCGTAGTTGGGGAAAATGCCTCCGGGCACAATATCAGAACGCCTGATTGGACTCCTCCCGTTTCTCTCAAAGATCCAGAGTGACACCCGCGTTTGGCTGTGAACAGCATACGAGCACGTTCCCCGGAGCGGGCCTCTCCAGGGGCTCAGGGTTATAAGTAATCGATCCGCCAATCAAACCGGTCATGCACGTATGACAGACCCCAGTCCGGCACGACCATCTGACCGGAACGTCGCACGCTTCCGCCAGTTCAAGCAAACTTCCGAATTTCGGATCCCAAGCGGCGGTAATCCCGCTACGCGCGAATGAGACTGGGGGGCCAGATCCGGGCGGCCCTTGTGGTAGGTGAGGAGTGTGGACAACCTGCGCCATACCAGGGGTAATAGCCTCGACAGAACCGAAAATTTCCGTGTGCACATTCCCGGCGCGCACACCCCAGTTTCGCAGCCCATCGCGCATATTCTGCAAGAATGAAGAGGGGCCACACAGATAGAAGTCACTACCCTGTGACACGCCAATTCTCTCTAGCAAAGCTGTGTCAATGTGCCCGGGAGCATCGAAGTCTGACCCGACTTGGTCGATTGCAGCGGGCCTGCTGTACACGATGTATCCTCGTCCGCGAGAGAGCTGTTTCAGCAAAGAACGCGATTCTTCTGCAAATGGATGGCCGACGCGATTGCGGGCTCCATAGATCCACCAGACTTCTCGTTGCGATCTTTCGGCAGCGAGTGTGTGCAGCATCGACATCACGGGCGTTGCGCCCACTCCAGCGCTCAGCAGAACGACAGGACCCTGGCTGGGACGCAGAATGAAGCTTCCTCGCGGTGCACTAACATCCAATACATCGCCTTCTCGGGCACGGTTGCACAGAAATGAACTTCCAACCCCATTCAATTCGCTCTTGACGCTGATGCGGAAATGATCGGCTACCGGCAGATCAGACAACGAATAGCTGCGAAGAACCGGCGGTTTGCCCGGATCGACGAGCAACCGCAAAACGACAAATTGACCTGCCTGGAAGACAGGAAGGGGTTGCCCATCGATTGGCGCCAGAACGAAGGAAGTTACATTATCGCTTTCCTTATGGATCTCCGCGACTCGCATCTGTCGAAATCCGGGCCATGCTGGCGCTTGTTCCTCATTCGCGAGTCCCGGATTCCCCGCCGTAGTTTTGGAGCTCAAGTCTTGTTGGAGCATTGCTTGGAACGAACTCTGCCAACCCTTGCTAAGTGCAGGAATCCGCAGTGCGCGTTGCAGTTGCTCGCTGGAATGTCCTGGCAAATACAGGAGGGCGTCAACGTCGGCCACACTGATTCGCTCTGGACCGTCAGTAATTTTTACAATGTCATCGCCCGCCCCAACTTCTCCTTCCTGCAACACGCGAATGTAGAATCCTGGTCTGTGATGTGCCACGAGCAGGGCTGCCATCCGAGGTTCATTCATGCGAATGCCGACGCGGTAGCACGTCACGCGTGGCTGCGTTACTTCAAATATCGCGCCACCGATGCGGTATCGATCGCCGATGCAGACCTCGTTATCAAGAAGTCCCTCAACGGTGAAGTTTTCTCCGAACTGCCCGTAGATGAAGTCATTACGTCCGAGAAAGCGTTCCCAGTAGTGATAGGCGTCCATCTGATAAACAAAAACGGCGCGCTGCTCCCCGCCGTGACCGGCGAGATCGGCTTGCGCATCACCATCGATATCGAGCTTGCGCACCATTCGCCGTCCCGTCACCGGAGATTTCCAGACTGCGGTTCGGACAGTTTTGCCGTTCCATGTCACGTCGCGCGGCAGACCGACATTTACTGAGAGCAATCGGGGCATGCGTACCTCGTCGAAGTCCAGCGTGTGGTTAGCATCCTTTTATTTCGGTGCAGTGGGCCAGCTTCTGCGTAGCCAGCCTGGTCCGCAAAGAGCGGCCGATCCGCGAGCAGCGCGGCTCCAGCGGAAGCACCCAACCAACGATCAAAACATAACAGCGAGATATCCCGACTGATTGCGCCCTAACGTCATGAACGTGAGACATTTCCGGCACAACCAATAATGCGCAACTTGATGACCCCTTTTCGTTGTTCACCCGGCCGCACAATTCGTGCGGCCGAAGGGAATATCGGTATGACGCTTCCGGTAATGCGTGATGATTTGTGTCTGCGGAGATTGGGGCCGCCGTGCACCACGCGGTGACCACAGCCACGCGCTCTGGGAATCGTGAATGCAGTCGCGCTGCAGGAGCGGTCCTCCATCCGATGAACGAATGCGTAAGGATCCGTTGTCGCGCCCAATGCCATCGGTGCTCCCCGTCAGCAGCGGCTCGCCCCGCGCTGGTAGATGCCGAATTTCAGTGAAGACGAGCCACTGTTGAGCGCCAGGATGGGTCCGTCGTTTCTCGCCAACTCGTTCGCCATGGCTATCCCGGCCACTTCCAGTTTCGAATTTCTTCTTTGTCGATGCCTTCGGCGTGAGCGCAGTTAATGCTCTCGATGATCTGACCCTTCAGCCATTCCTTGACGTGGGCGCCGACGGAGCGCAGACGTGGGACACGATCGATGACATCAATTGCCAAATTGAAGCGGTCGATCTGATTGAGAATCGCAAGTTCGAGCGGAGTATTTATGCTGCCCTTTTCCTTGTACCCGCGCACATGTATGTTGTCGTGATTCTTGCGCCGGTAACTAAGTTTGTGAATGAGCGAAGCATAGGAATGGAAGTTGAAGATGACCGGCTTGTCGGTGGTGAAGAGTGAATCGAAATCGCGATCGGAGAGTCCATGCGGATGTTCACTCTCCGGCATGAGGCGGAAAAGATCCACAACGTTGACGAATCGTATCTTCAAATCGGGGAAGTGCTCCTTCAAGATTGCGACCGCTGCAAGGGACTCCATAGTCGGGATGTCGCCGGCACAAGCCATCACGGCGTCGGGTTCTTCACCGTTGTCGCTGGACGCCCAGTCCCAGATGCCGATGCCCTTGGTGCAGTGGGTGACTGCATCTTCCATGGTGAGGTACTGCAGATGCTCCTGCTTATCCGCGACGATGACGTTGACGTAGTCCCGCGACCGAAGGCAGTGATCCGTCACACTGAGCAAGCAGTTTGCGTCCGGCGGTAAATAGATTCGCACGACATCGGGACTCTTGTTGGTGACTACGTCGAGAAATCCGGGATCTTGGTGCGTAAAGCCGTTATGATCCTGCCGCCAGACCAGAGATGTAATGAGGAGGTTGATCGACGGCACAGGCGCTCGCCAATCGAGCTCTTTCTTGGACTTCTCCAGCCATTTGGCGTGCTGGTTGAACATGGAATCAATGATGTGGATGAAGGCTTCATAACTTGAGAAGAACCCGTGGCGGCCAGTCAGAACGTAACCTTCAAACCAGCCTTCGAGCGTGTGCTCGCTCAACATTTCCATCACGCGCCCGGAGACATCGAGTTCGCCGCCGTCGGCGTCTTCCGGCTTGAATTCGGCCAACCACGTTTTCTTTGAGGCGGCGTAGATGGCTGTGAGCTTGTTGGACGCAGTCTCGTCGGGTCCAAACACGCGGAAGGAACTCATGTTACGGCGCATCACCTCGGCAAGAAAGTGTGCGAGCACGTCGGTGGGCAGCGCGTCGGCTGCACCCGGCGCTTTGATCTCGACGGCGTAGTCGCGAAAGTCCGGCAGTTCGAGCTCTTTTCGCAGCAGTCCGCCGTTTGCGTGGGGATTGGCGGAGATACGGCGCGGCCCGGAAGGTGCAAGATCCTGCAGTTCTGGTATGAGCCTTCCGTCGACGTCGAATAATTCTTCGGGCTTGTAGCTGCGCAACCAGTCTTCGACAAGTTTCAGATCCTTCTCGTTGGTTGCTGGGTCGGACACGGGGACCTGGTGCGCCCGCCACGAACCCTCGACTTTGTGGCCGTCCACCACTTTCGGTCCTGTCCATCCCTTAGGGGAGCGAAGTACGATCATGGGCCAGCGGGGGCGCGTGGCATCGCCGGTTGAGCGGGCCTGCTGCTGGAGCGAGCGAATTTCGAGGATGCATCGCTCCAGGGTCGAAGCCATTTGTTGATGCATCGCAGACGGGTCATCGCCCTCGACGAAATAAGGTTTGTGGCCGTATCCGATCAGCAACGCCTCCAATTCTTCGTGCGGAATGCGCGCGAGGATCGTGGGATTCGCGATCTTGTAGCCGTTGAGGTGAAGAACCGGAAGGACAGCTCCATCGCGAATGGGATTTAGGAACTTATTCGAATGCCAGGAGGTGGCAAGCGGACCGGTCTCGGCTTCGCCGTCTCCTACAGTGACGGCAACGATGAGATCAGGATTGTCGAAAGCGGCTCCGTACGCATGGGAGATGGAATAGCCCAGCTCGCCGCCTTCGTGAATCGAACCGGGTGTTTCCGGCGTGCAGTGCGAGCCGATCCCGCCGGGAAACGAAAACTGCCGGAAGAACTTGAGCAGGCCGGTTTCGTCACGACTCTTGTCGGGATAGATCTCGGAATAGTAGCCTTCAAGGTAGCAGTTCGCCAGCGTGGCCGGCGCGCCGTGACCCGGGCCCGAGATGTACATGACATTCAGGTCATATTTCTTGATGAGACGGTTCAGGTGAATCCAAATCAAAGACTGTCCCGGATCTGACCCCCAATGACCAAGAAGTCGGTTCTTGATGTGCTCCGGCATCAAGGGCTCGCGAAGCAGAGGATTCGCACGGAGATAGATCATTCCTGCCGCTAAGTAATTGCAGGCACGCCAGTAAGCATCGATCTTTCGCAGCTCTTCGGGGGTAAGCGGCGCCAGGATGTCGGCCGAGACTTGAGTTGTGCTAGCCATTCTGTGCTCCGACAACTCAGATTTCGCCACCTGGGAGGATGACCTGCTTTGCAGCATAGTGCTGTGATGCCGCGGGCTTACCAAAAGACTTAGGAATTTCGGATCCACCCACTCTTTTGTCGCTGCACCGACTGATGCGAAGGTGTCGGTCGATACCATCGTCTAATAGATTCTTCACCCACTTCTGGCTTAATCGCGACTGATAAAATGTGGGCATTGGCCTTCGAGCTCACAGCGGGTGATCGAGACGTTTCCACACGCCAAATGCTCAGCCTCGCGGGCGCTGGCGCACAGCACAGCAGGATGAAGCGTTTGTTAACAAGGGAGAGAGAAAATGCCGGTTTCCTTCGAGAGGGACATTCGACCGCTGTTTAGGCAGATTGATATCGACCACATGAACAAACATAACGTTCTGCTCGACAACTACACATATATGTCGGATCCTTCAAACGATCACGGCAATGCTCAAGATGTCGAGGACACTCTGACAAACCACTCCATGCCTCCCGGTGGCCCTTACTGGAGCAATGAGCAGTTGATCCTTTACAGGCAGTGGGGAAGCGATGGATTTCTGCCTTAATCCATAAAAAGTTCCGGCTCGATCAACGCCTGACTCGTGCTCCTGGCGTCAGCTGATTGCAGCCTTATCACTGGAATCGACTTGTTTGTCGACGGTGGTTCTGCCCAGGTGCAGAGTCGAAATCCTGACCGCTCCGGGTGCACTCAGTCAGGAAGATGGACATGATAGGGAAAAAAGGTCGATCATTTGCCGGCAAGGTAGCTCTTGTGACAGGCGGCTCACGAGGAATTGGCGAGGGAATCGTGAGGCGGCTTGGTTCGGACGGCGCAGCCGTCTCTTTTACCTATTCCAGTTCGGAAGAAAAAGCAAAGGGGCTCGCAGGCGAAATAGAACCTGCGGGAGTCAAGGCACTCGCGATTAAAGCGGATAGCGCCTCCGCCGAGGACGTTCGCGCAGCAGTTGATAAAGTCGCAAGAGAGTTGGGCGAACTGGATATTTTCGTCAACAATGCCGGAATTATGATCCTGGGAACCATCGATAGCTACAGTCTCGAAGACATCAATCGCATGCTGGCCATTAATGTCCGCGCAGCATTTGTTCGGTATACAAGCGGCTTCAGAGCATATGAAGGGAGGAGGAAGGATCATCCTAATCGGCAGCAACACTGCCGTCCGCACAGCGTTTCCCGGAGCTAGCGTCTATAGCATGACCAAAGCGGCACTCACCGGATTGGTGCGAGGGTCCGCTATCGATCTTGCGCCACGGGGCATTACTGTCAACAATGTCCAGCCTGGTCCGACAGTGCCTGACATGAGTGCGCCACACGCCGAAGCGGTAAAGACTATACTCGCCTCTCCCGATCGATAGTATTGATCTCCATCTGCCATTGAAGATGGAATAGCCGCGGTCGCGCCTGTTCAGTGTCGCCGCATTGGCGGAAGTCGGAGCCTAACGCCCGTCGCGGGCAGCGAACACGGGTGGACAGAAAAATTGCGGAGCCTGTGGTTACAGGCTCCGCAAGATGTGCACTTGGTAAGCGGCCATGCCGACTTCTTGCAATTTCGACACGGCCTGCCTTCCGGACGGAGTTGGAAAGCGCGTCGGCCCGTTCAATTAGGACGCCTGCCATACGGCTATACGCACGTATGGAGGACACCGAGCAAGGCAGCGGAGCAAGCTGGAATCGGGCACGTCAGTTCTCACGTCTTCCGGCATACTCACCGCCGTTGGCTCGATTCGGTTGGAACTCCGGTAGGAGTACAGCAGAAGCTCATGCGTCATGCCGACATTCGCACAACCATGAATATTTACGGCGATGCGATGACCGCGGACATGCGGCAAGCACATGAAAAAATCGTGCAATTCGCACTGCCGCAAGCTAGCAGATCACAGGATTGTCTAACTGATTGAAACATTGGGGTGGGAGACGGGAATTGAAAACGCCCCAAAAGTTGAATACAACAACTTGCAGAGCGTCGGGACGCTCTAAAAACGCTGTAAGACACTGTAGGAATCGCTAACGGTCAGTAAACAGTCAGTACCGTAGGGGCGTGAAGGGCGAGAAATCCACATCGAATACTGACTGTTATTCGGTACTGACTCTTTGACCGACTTCGAGGGTTCCCGGCCCTGACCCAGCCCCCAAAAGCTGTACCACCTACAATGTGAGTTCTCCGGAACCAGGAAGAGATGCGAGGAAAGTTGTGATGGCGGAGGTATATTTTTTAGAGCAAATGGGGGGTGCTGTGGGTCGAGGAGGTTGGGAAACGTCGTTCCTAGGCGATCCTAGCGCAAAGTTTTTGAAGAAAAAGCGACCGACAGGCGGAAAACAAAGAAATGAGCGAGAGGCTGGCTCACAGCGAGAGAGGAGAAAAGCGGATGAAAGGGACGCGGCACAGCGAAGAGCAGATCATTGCGATCTTGAAGCAAGGGGAGGCTGGGCTGGCGACGGCGGATTTGTGCCGTCAGCATGGGATCAGCGAGCAAACCTATTATCGCTGGAAGGCGAAGTACGGCGGGATGGAGAGCGGAGACGCCAAAAAGCTGAAGCAACTGGAAGACGAGAACCGCAAGCTGAAGCACGTGGTAGCGGACCTGACGTTGGACAACCGGGCGCTGAAGGATGTGCTGGCAAAAAACTGGTAGGGCCTGCGGGACTTCGGGCAGCCGCGAGTTACGTCATGATCGAGTACCAGACGAGCGAGCGACACGCCTGCAGGCTGCTGGGGTTGGCACGATCGACGAAGCGGTATGGGCGGCGTGGAGCGGAGAGGGACTGCACGCTGCGAGCGCGCTTGAAGGATTTGGCCGGGAAGCGAATGCGGTTTGGGTATCGACGGTTGCGGGCGATGTTGGTGCGCGAAGGGGTCGAGGTGAATCATAAGCGGGTGTAGCGGCTCTATCGGGAGGAAGGCCTGGCGATGCGCATACGGCAGCGCCAGCGGATCCGCTGGAATGGAACGGCCGTGAGCCCGGCCGCGGGGAGGCCGAATGAGCGCTGGTCGATCGATTTTGTAAGTGATTGCGTAAGCACGGGGAAAGCAATTCGTATGTTGACCCGGGTGGACGATTGCACGCGGGAGTGCCCGGCGATTGAAGTCGATACCTCGCTGGGCGGATGGCGAGTCCGTCGTGTGCTCGACTGAGTGGCGGCGGAGCGAGGTCTGCCGGAAGCGATTGTTCTGGACAACGGACCGGAGTTCCGCGGTCGGGCGTTGGCTGCCTGGAGTGAGGAACGTGGAGTACGACTGGAGTTCATTCAGCCGGGCAAGCCGGTGCAGAATGCCTATGTGGAAAGCTTCAACGGGAGACTACGCGATGAATGCTTGAACGCGAACTGGTTCACCAGTTTGAGGGATGCGCGGCGAAAGATCGAAACCTGGCGGCAAGATTACAATCAGCAGCGCCCGCACAGTTCGCTGAACTACATGCCGCCCACAGAATTTGCACGCGCACGAGCGGAGATGCAGGCATGAGGAAAGCTAGTACAGCGCTGCTGGAGCAGGGGACTCAAGCGCCGTCCCCTGCTCCAGACCTCATCCCCGCTGCAAACGAACGACAAAACTTAACCGGAAACTCTCATTCGGATTGGTACAGCAAACGGGGGCACCTCAGTTGCCCGACGCTGAGACATGCCAAGGACACGACAAAAAGAGCGGTTTTCCACGCGAGACGTATCCCATGGCAAGCGACATGCACTTTGTAGCTCTCTTTCTGTTTGCTCATCCCTCACTTCGTTCGGGATGATCGCCATAGGGATTTTTGTACCCTCAATCAGGTGACATTCTGCGACCATACATCCACTTTAATTGTCTCTATTCTATGTATGAATGTTCATTACCCACATGCTGCCCAACCGTCCCGCCGAGAGACCCAGCCAGACGCAGTGGTGCAGATGGGTGCAATCTATAAGCAACCATGCCTCCAGGTAGCTGGCAAAAGTGGTACTCTGCGGGGCGATTCTCTGAGCTTTGCTTCTGCCTGGATCACGAGCAACCATTTGCGCATCCCTATCATGGCTGAATCACCGCTGAGAGTTGACTGTCAGTTCTGTCAGTAGTGCCTGTTCTATCCAAGTGTTAGAAAGACTCCGTCAACGCATCCGATCCAACAGGCTGGACTGCCTGTGGAATCGACGGGGACTCTCGTTCTGCGAGTTTTCCGCGGTTGTCATCTTCGGGGATGTTCGTTGTAGCGGCAGCTTCCAAGTATGAGAACTTTAACGCCAGCTCGCCCGCGAACCGCTTCAGGAAAGGTCTTCACAGAAATCGGGACACTATGCCTCGAATGCAGAAATCGGTCGCTGTATTGATGAGTTTTCTTCTTGTCCTGACGACGTTTCCCGTCGGAGCAGGCGCGCAGAACGCGTCCCCGACGGGAGCCCCGGAGGTGGATAAGCCTCTTACTGCTGAGGAGCTCGACGGGATCGTTGCTCCCGTCGCCCTTTATCCCGACGCTTTGGTCGCGCAGATTCTTGGTGCAGCAACTTTTCCTTACGAAATAGTCGACGCCACGCTCTGGCTTAAGGACAACTCCCAGCTTAAGGGCGAGGCGCTGGCCAAGGCGGTCGATCAACAAGCATGGGACCCGGCGGTGAAAGCGCTAACCCAGTTTCCTTCTGTGCTCGACAATCTGGCGAAGAACCTCGCTTGGACCTCCACACTTGGCGAAGCGTCAGCCACGCAGCAGCCCGACGTTATGGCTGCCGTCCAGAGAATGCGCGCTAAAGCGCTAGCGGCCGGTAACCTGAAATCGACCCCACAAATTAAAGTCGTCCAGGAGAGCCCGCAGACCATCGTCATACAGCCGGCGAATTCCCAGATTGTGTATGTGCCGGTTTACAACCCAACTGTAATTTACGGAGCTCCGGTTGTAGTCCCCGGATATAGTTCGGCGGACTTAGCGGCTGCGGCGATCATTTCTTTCGGCGTCGGGATCGCGGTCGGAGCCATGGTGTATGGGGGCTGCTGCGGGTGGGGCTGGAGCTATTGGGGCACCAACTGGCACGGCAACACCATAATCTACAATCGCAACATTTACGTTGGGAACAGCTACTGGCGCGGCGGCTATTACGGTGGCGGCTATCGTCCCGGATACCCCGGGTATCGTCCGGGCTATCCCGGGTACCGTCCAGGTTATCCCGGGTACGGTCGTCCTCCCGGCTATCGTCCTCCCGCTACAACCCTTCCAAGTCCGGGCAATCGCCCCGGCTATCGTCCTCCCGCTACAACCCTTCCTGCAGGCGCGGGCAATCGCCCGAAGACTCCCGGTACGAGGCCGAGCGGGGACAGACCGACTACTCTTCCGGCCACTCCTGGGAGCCGTCCGAATGCAAGCCCGAGTACAAGACCCAGCACCAACGAAGCCCGCGGTTATCAACGTCCACAGACCGCTAACCCTGGTGCCCTGCAAGCCGATCGTCCGAATGCGTTTTCTGGATCCGGAGGGGGACGAGCGCAGAGCGCGCGGGGAAACCAAAGTCTGGCAGCCAAGGGCGGCAGAGGAGGCCGCTAGTGGTGCGAACTACTAAGGAGTATGACGCATCTCAGATTTTCCCTAATCAGGTTTTCCCTAATGGGGTTTGCCCTATGAAGATAAATTCGCGCAATCTGCTGTTTGTGACTCTGATCGCGATCACCGCCCTCTCGGCGGGCTGTAACAAATCGCAGCCGGCCCCCAGCGGACCGCAAACGTTCGCTTCCCCGGAAGCCGCGGGGCAAGCGATTTACGCCGCCGCAAGAAATGGAGACAGCAATGTGCTCATGGTGATTCTCGGCCCCGACGCGAAGGATCTGATTATTTCAGGCGATCCAGTTCAGGACAAAGCCGCGCTCGATTTGTTCACGAGCCGTTACGACGAGATGCACCGCTGGGGCAAGTTGGTAAACGGCGGAGCGGTCCTCGACGTTGGCGCCGAGAACTATCCCTTCCCGTTCGCCTTGCTGACAAACTCCTCTGGGCAGTGGTATTTCGACACTGGCTCGGCAAAGCAAGAGATACTGGCTCGGCGGATCGGTGGGAACGAACTGTCGACGGTGGAGGTTCTGAACGCCATGGCGGATGCCCAGGCTGAATACTTCAGCCAGACTCACGACGCCAGTCATGTGCGGCAATATGCCCAGAAGTTTGTCAGCGACGACGGTAAGCAGAACGGTTTGTACTGGAAGCCCGCCGATGAGAATCAACCAGAGAGCCCTCTCGGACCACTTGCTGCTTACGCGAGTGCCGAGGGCTACGCCGGCGCTACGCAGGCGCCCCAACCCTACCACGGCTACTTTTACCGGATCTTGACAAAACAAGGCGAACGGGCCCACGGTGGAGCAAAAGAATACGTCGTCAACGGAGCCATGACGGGTGGCTTTGCCATATTGGCGTATCCTGCCGACTATGGCAATTCCGGAGTGATGTCGTTTCTCATCAATCAGGATGGCGTTGTATTCGAAAAGAATCTCGGGGAAAATACGACGGATGTAGCCAAGCCCATCACCGCATTCAATCCTGACGATGGCTGGAAGCCCGTGGAGTAGCTTTCTCTTCAATCCAGTGAGAGCACGGAGGACCAATGTCCACGAACCAAGCGCCGGAACTTCCGCCCCAGGTCTTCGTTGCGGACGACCACAAAGTCAACGAGCAGAACGGCCTTCGTCGCGAACCCGCGAGGCGGCGTTTCTTGCAACTGGCCGCCGGAGGCACCTTGATGAGTTGGATAGCAAGGGCAGGCTGGGAGTTGAGCTTTCCCGAACCGGTCCACGCGCAGAGTACCCTCAGCCCCGATGCGGCGCTGGAATTGGCCGACAGGTTGTCCCAATGCGGCCTCTAGGTATGTTCAAAGGACTGGAGCACCCATACGCTTCGCCTGAATCGCTCAAAAACATGGACAAGATTTGGGATCAACTGGAGGAAGAACGGAACCAATGGGCAAAGGGAATAGAACAAGACATTCTATGAAACTGGATCGGCGCGTCGTGACTGACCGAATCCAAAGGAAGCGCCAGAAATGGCTGCCCTTCACATGAGCGCATGTCTCTCGGCTTACACGAGTTTTTTTCATTAAGCAGCAAGAAAACGCACACATCCGACACACTGCCTGGGCGTTCAATTCAGGATTCATCGATTGATCCGATACCACACCGCTAATCGGCCGTAAGTCGAGACCCATCCCGCCGGAGGCGATGTCACTTTACCGTGGCGGCGACCGCGAGAATCTGCTTGTCGATGGAGGCGCGCAGATCCTTTGGCAGAAGGTCCGCCTGTTCGAGGCCCTTCCACGCGGCGGCGGCGCGCTCCGCCGTCTCGACCGCGATCTTCCACAGCGGGCTTGCGGGAATCCGGGCCGTGTCGGCAAAGCGCCGCATCTGGCCTGGCGTGATTTCGGACAAGCTGCGGCTGCCTCCGAAGCTCAGGGCGAGCGTGTCGTTGGGAATATAAGGAAGCGTCGCCACAAAGTCGTACCCCGGCGACAGGACCGGCTTACGCCGGTCGGGATAGAGGAGCGACCAGTTCTTGAGATGCATATCGGCGTTGCCGATGACAACGGAGAACACAAGGCGGCGGACAAATTCCATGATGGCGTCCTCACCCGCCTCCGCCCATAGGACGGACGCGATGTTGGCATAGCTGCGAAAGTTGTACTTTTGATTTGGAAATTGCCCAAATACTTGCGCGAAATCCTCCATGTGAACGGGATCGCCTCCGGGGACGCGGTCGAAGCGCTGCACGGCGAGAGCCTTGCTTCCCGGCGCGCGCGCCTCTTCGGGGAGTCCCTTGATCTCCGACACTTCGACGAGGCGGTTATCTGGCACCACGATGCCCGCGCGGCGCGCGAGTTCCAGCATCGCGAATTCATTCTCGGGAACGGCGGCGAAGCGGGCGGAGGGAAGCTTGACGATCCATGACCCGCCCATGCCGCCGGCGGGAACGGTCAGGCTGCCGGATGCTTCCATGATGGCGGAAAACTTCAACTGCACGCCGGCGAGCGAGAACCGCAGCACGGCGTCGCGCGGGCGATCATCATCATGGCCGGCATCAGCATCATCATGATGGGCATCGTCCTCCTTGGCATCGCCCTCAAGCGGCGCGATGACAAGCGCTCCGGGGAGATCGGCGCCGAGGACCGCGAGGAGGAAGAATTCGCGCTCGGGATTCACGTCGGCAAGCTTTGCGAGATACTCGCGCAGGTGCCCTTCGGGAAGCAGGTTCGAAAAGAACGGCGGCACGCGGCGCGGGACCGGGCGCAGGGCCGTAACGAGCCCGCCGGTGCGGCCCTTGAACGAGAGGCTTAAAGTCGGACGGTGCGGGTCGTCGATGTAGTCCTGCTCGAATGCAAAAATCTGCCGATCGCCCGCAAGGCGGTTGATGACGCCGATCTGCTTCCCATGCAGGCGCACCGAAAGCGCGTTGAGCTTCTTGGGATCAAACTTCATCGCGCGGCTCCTGCGTGCTGTCTTCGTCGCCGTCGGCGTAGAGGGAGCGTTCCTCGCCTTCGCCCTTCTGGTCCGGCTGCAGATGATCGCGTATGAGCGACTGCACGACGGGGACGAGGGGGCGGGGGATCATGAGAAGATCTCGGTCGAGGATGCGGACCAGCTCAAGAAGAGTGTCGTAGCGCGGTACGATCTTGCCGGACTCGATGCCGGAGATGTGCGTCTGGGTTAGCCCGAGGCGGCTGGCCAGGTCCCTCTGGGTCCAGCCGCGCTTTTCCCGCACCTCCTTCAAGGTCCGGCGCATGTCCTCGGGAAGGCCTTCCAGGCGCAGAGGCCTGATATGTTTTGTTATATTTGTATTCACAGTTGATATAATATAGCATATCAGACCAGGAAACAGTAAATATCCTTAACTATATCGCAGCAAGAAACTGATATACTTTAGCATATCACGCAAGGAAGAATAGATGGAAAATGCCAATTAGAGACGCATGCCAATTCCCTGGGTGATCGATGAAGCTTGATTGATTTCCAGAGCCGATGTCTTCGAGACCTCGGCTCCCAATTGGGGCCCGAGTTTTGCCAAGTCGTCAGTGAAGAGCGTGGCCTCGTGGCTAGCGCGAGAGATGGAGACGTAGCCGAAGCGGGAGTTGAGCAGGTCCGGGTGGACGCCTGTGTCGGCGTGAATGAGAACGCGTTCGGCGGTGAGCCCTTGGGCGCTATGACTGGTGACGGCAGAGCCGTGGTCGAAATGACGATGCTCGCTGGCGCCAAATTCGATCTGGCGGTCGGCCGTGAGCTTTTGTGGGCTGATCTGAGTCTTCATCATCCAGCGGCTAAAGTCAGCAACCAGACGAATCTGAGATTCCATCGCACCTGCACAGTAGCCTTGCTCACGCATCTCGGCTGCATAGGATTCAATGCATGACCCGAGAGGGCCATCATGCATGCGCTGAAATATCCGGGGATTCTTGAAAATCATTTTCATTTGGTGCTTCCTCCTGGTAGTGGAGTGTGTCAGGAGAACACCAACTATGCCGGGTGAATCTAGGTCGTCACATTGATTGCCGAGCGTATTCCCGTCTCACCCGGGATAGTTCCGGAAGTCGGAATAGTGGCGTCTACGCCGGCTCCGGAATAGCCGGCACAGCTATCGCGCTTGGCTGGATGAGCTTGGAACCCCTATCAGCGTGCAGCAGCGGGCAATGCGCCCGGGGACATCAGGGTCACGATGAATGTGTACGGGGACCCGGTGAACGATGCTCTCAGAGACGCAAGCTCGAAAGTTGCGGAGCGGGCTATCAGTCAGTTACTGACCAAAAGTGTGAGTTAAGTTCTTTAGAAATTGGGGTGGGAGACGGGAATTGAACCCGCAACCGTCGGAGCCACAGTCCGATGCTCTACCAGTTGAGCTACTCCCACCGCAGATGAGAGCATTATAACCCAACCCATTCACAGGAAAACTAGTTAGGCAGAACAGCAGCTTGGCGCTGCGTCTGCGCGTCTGCTGCAGTTTTGGTGCAATTTGCCGCAATCGTGCCCAAATCGTGCCCGAAGTCCTGATTAACCTCCACCGCTGCAGCGTTTTGCTTCGCGTCAAGTTTGCTGGCAGCGTCGGCGAGATCGGCTTCGTCAACGATGTTGTAGCGCTCGAAGACGGCGCGCGTCTTGTGACCGCTGATCCGCATGGCTATGCTCTCTTGAACGCCAAGCCTGCGAAGGTTTCGCACCCCGCTCCGTCGCAGATCGTGAACGATCAGTCCGGTGTACTTCACTTGGCTTCCCTTTTTGCATGTTCGTCCACACCCAGGACACAGACCCTTTGCGTCGATAGGCGGTGGAATCACGATCTGCTCACCGGATTCCTTCGTTTCCTGCTTGGCTGCGGCATAGCACAGACGGCATACACGCTTCCCAACTCCAGATGAGCAGCAGACCCTCTCCCAGATTTTTCTGAAGCCTTTGACTGGCGCGCCGTTCTCCCGCGTGAACACGAAGTCATCCGGCTTTTTGCCGATGACGCACGCGGTCAGCAGAGTTGCGACTTCGCGCGTCATCCTGACCACGCGGCCTTCGCCGTTCTTTGTCGTTCCCGCTTCCAGCCGAATCGTGCCGTTCGCCAAGTCGATTTGCTTGACGCGCAGCGAGAGCAATTCGCCTTTGCGGAACGCGAAGCAGTAGGCCGTCGTCAGCAGGGCGCGGAGCCAGAGCCCGACCTTGCTGCATTCCCTTGCCAGTAACGTGTACTGCGCGTCTTCGAGAAAGCCCGTGCGCGGCGCGCTTTCCTTGTACATCGGCATTTCAGGACACGCTCTGACTTTCGGCGGCGTGCGTCTCATCGCGAGATGGAAAGCCCGCTTGAGAATGGCCAGCTCCCGGTTGATTGACGCGCCGCTCGCTCCTCTCCGCTTCCCGTTTGGCGCAGTAGCGTTGCACCAAATCGGTATTGAGATCGTCGGCGGGCAGTTTGTTGAAAAACGGTTTGAGATGCTTTTCCCATCTCCACTTTGCGGTTTCGATGCTCTTGCGACCTTGCTGTCGATATTCAGCGAGCAGATCGACGATCAGGCCATCGCGCTCGTCACTGATTTTCACGTTGGTTCGTGGGATGTAGGTTTTTGTCTCGACTTCGGCAAGCCTGCGCTTGAGGAGCTTTTCGGCGACCTTGCGGTCGGTCGAATGGCTGCTCTCTCGCCTTGCGATGCCGCGCACATAGAACTTCACCCACCAGACGCTAGAGCCGTTCTGATAGATGC
The DNA here is from genome assembly GCA_963730845.1 of uncultured Acidobacteriaceae bacterium. Classification (GTDB taxonomy): domain Bacteria; phylum Acidobacteriota; class Terriglobia; order Terriglobales; family Acidobacteriaceae; genus Acidiflorens. The sequence goes on from CAVSTM010000021.1 coordinate 117,199, forward strand.
TTCCACTGCCCCGTGCTCTCTTGCTCTTGGTTCTCCATTGTGCTTCTCTCCTTCATCGGAAAACATGAGCACAGCGCGGCCTGCAAGGAGATTTGAGACTGTCACCGGAACGGAGATAATGGTGGGAGCCACGTTTCCTCTCTACAGGACGCTGTGGTCAGTGTCGGGCTCGGTGTTTCCGCACCGGCCCGGCACGACTCAAGTCTACTCCGAACCTGTGTTTCTTGGACAGAATATGAAACAAGCCATCATCGTAGCCGCTCTGTTCTGTACTCTTGCCGTTAATATGGTCGGTCAACCAAATCCTGCTCCAGCCAAGAGAGACCAGAGCCCGGAACCAAAGAATCCACCGAGCCTGACCCTTGAGAATAATGGCGTAATCAGCAACTACGCTGAACGTTCCAAGGGCAATTCGCCAAAGTGGTACGAACCCTTCGAACGGCCCGAGTGGTGGCTGGTAATAGTAGGGTTCTTCACCCTGGGTTTGATTTGGTGGCAGGCCAAGAAAACCGCTGAAGCTACGCAAGCGATGCGGGACAGTCTTCCATTTCAGGCGCAAGCATCTAATGCGACATCGCGGAACGCTGAGACTTTTATAAATGCAGAACGTCCGTGGCTTTTCTTGATTCCCGATAAAAACTACTTTCCAGTACCTCAACCCAATCGCGTAGATTGGAAAATATCCAATCGAGGGCGAACGGTGGCGGCGGTTGTTGAAGTCGGGCTGACATGCAGAAAGGTTCAGGGAGTCGAAAAGATATTGCCCGTGCCACCAGAATACAATGTTCGCATCGATTTCCATGGGGTTCCTATTGCGCCGAATGAAATGTTGGATGCCTGGTGCTACATCGAGACAGAAGTTGGTAAGTCGAGCGGCTTGTCCGTGGATGATGTTAGAGACATCGTCGAAAAGGGGCACGACCTTATAGCGTATGGATTCGTAAGGTACAGGGACGACTTCGGTGATGTCCACGTAGGCAGATTTTGCTACTACTTTGCCCGTGCATGGAAAGAATTTCGCGTAAATCTCGTTGCGCCCGCCGAATATCACGAATGCACTTAGGACGAGAATTGGGCAGCATTCGGTCATAGTCATCTCTAAACCCGCGCTCCCGCTGGCTTTCCAAGGGCTCTCGGGATAACTAGTCCCAATTCCCTTTTTGCCCCTCATCGAAGCCCTTGACTTCCTTTCTTCACTGCGCCACCTTTGGTACATGAATACGCCACTCGAAAATCAGCAGCTTGTAGACTTCTCCGGCGAGCACTTAATTCACGAACTGAGCATGTTCTGGCAGTTGGCCGATGAACTTTCACGCAGACCTCCTGGCTTCTTCACCTCTGCACTGCTCGAGTCGTGGGTAATCCACCTGCGAAATCTTATTGACTTCTTCTACCTGGAAGGACGGGATGACGATGTCACGGCTCGGCACTTCTTAGACGCTCCCGATGCCTGGTCGCCAATGGTGCCAGCTACTTTGGAGAAGGCAAGGGAACGAGCAAACAAGGAAATGAGTCATCTCACACAGGCGCGAAAATCGGGAAGCCCGCCGGACAAAGCATGGCTCACCGACGATCTGCTCGGTGAGATCGCGACCATCGCGAAGGAGTTTGCAGCCAAAGCCTCCGACAAGAAGCTCCATCCTAAGGTGCGCGAATTTCTTAACCAGCCTAGGGATAAGGCGCTGTTTTGGGTGAAGGACAACGTGAGTTACAGCAATGTCGCAGCTCCGGTCTCGACCGTTAGTTCGGTTAACAACTTCGCTCACTCGACCGCGACTCGGTTGAAATGCAGCCTGCTTCATGGTTTCGGGCCTCTTGACCCTTCGGCTTAGGTTCTCCGGTCGCTGGCGAAGCACCGCGCTGCAATTTTCACAGTTCATTTGCTTTCCCTTCCGTCCGGGCTACTCGGATACAGCATCCAATGTTCCCTCAAATCGCCAGTGTTCATGCGGGATCTAGTAGAGAGTGCGTACCTCTTTTATGCCCATTCGCTTCATTCCAACCGCGTTTTGACGCGCTCAATCCAAGCGTCAAGATCACGCACGTCGAGCAACCACGGCGCGTGACCGCCTTCCGCAAGCCGGATCACCGGCAATCCCTCGCGCTGCACGATCTCGCGCAGCTTCGCGGGAGAGACGCTCAGGTACTCGCTCGCTGGCCGCAAGCGCAGCAGCCGTCTTGCCGAGTTGTCACGCTTCGTCATTCGCCGCTCTTGCCTTCCAGTCAATCTGCCGCGCCCTCGCCCACTGGCAAGGTCCTATGGGTCCCGGCGCCACGGCTCTTTGCGCCACCGCCAGACGAGACTGATCCCCGTGAGCCTGCCAAGGGAATCGGCGTCTGGAGGTTCCCGGAATGGTTCATCGTTCAGGAATAACCCCTAGCACCTCTGGTTAAGGGACACGTCAAAACCGAGGCGTCTTGCCGAGTATCCTGCTCCGTCAAAGCACCTGCGTTTTGCTGCTTCCAAGTGCGACCGGTTCCCGCTTCCCACCACTAGAGGTGGTGGGAAAGCTGGAAACCACCGGACTGTCTCCGACCGGTTCCGTACAGTGGGAATGAATAGCGGAACCGGTTCCGCTAGTTTGGGAACTACGGCTCGGAACCGGTTCCCGCACCGGTTCCGCTATGCATTCCGTAGTTTTCTCGGGAACCGGCTGGTCAAGCGGGTAGTACAGGCGCGATTTGCGCTTACCCTCTTCAGACTTCCAAGCGATACCTTCCTGGCTTTCGAGGAGTCGCAAAACATCAACACGTCGCAATCTGGACTGCTCGGCAATCCTGGTCTTGCTTGCTCCCGGGTTTCGCCGGATAAAGGCTGTGAGGAGTTCTACACTGTCACTGTAGGCAACCACCGTCTGAGCATCGGTCGCGAGAAACGTGCCCTTTGCAAAATCGACCCGGATACCGATGGTGTTTAGTTCCGAGTCGCGTGCTTTGTACCCCACCAGTTTCAATCCGCCATCGTCATGCTCAACACTGAAGGCCACATCGACGCCAGCGAGAATGTCACTTGAACCTCGATACATAGTCTGCTGTGCCTTTGGTCTGTGGTGGAGCAATATCACTGTGCTCCCGGCGTCGGCCAGGCTGCGCACTTGCGCCATAACGGTGCGCATCTCGCTCGCCGAATCTTCATCAGCTTCGTGGAACCTCACAAAACTGTCGAAAACGAAAAGCAGCGGGCCTTCCCCTGCTTGCGCCATCTGTAGCAGCCGCGGATCTCCGATGAGCGCTGGAGGATCGGTTCTCTGCGCCGGAATCGCGGGGCGTTTCGTATTCAACCATCCGCCCCAAATTTTGAGATTCGGCACAGGCCCGCCAGCGATCAGACGCAAGCGCTTCTGCACCAAGGCAAGGGGATTTTCCCGATCCAGCATCAAAACCTTAGTTTTGCGGCAAGTCCGGCCTAGAAACTCGCTACCCATTGCGCAGCTCACTCCGAGCGCCTGCGCGAGAAAACTCTTGCCGATACCGGGATCGCCGGTCAGCAGGTTCACAGTTCCGCGGTCGAACAGCCCGGAAACGATTGGCTCAATGTAGCCGAGCTCCACGCTTAGAACCTCCTCGATGTCACCATAGACGCGAATCGAATTTTGATCGTCGCTTTTCCCCATGTTCAGTTCTCGCATCGCGTCTAGCAGCGCGCCGCGATCCTCTGCGGTTGAAGCTCCTGCGAGCTGTTCAAGAAGTTGTTGAAACTGGCGGTCGCGCACAGATTCGCGGAGATGACGAACGTAGAACTTGAAGTTTTCCGGCACGACGCCATCAAGCAGCACAGCGAGATCACCGTGCGCGACGGTTTCGCCAAGCTGATTAGAAACCGAAATGATGTCAGCGCTACAGCCGCGCTCGTTTAGAAATGCAATCGCCCCAAAAATCTTGCGGTGATCGGCCAGCACGAAGTGATCCGCATCCAGACTGTTTGCATCTCTCCAGAGTCCGGGTTCTTCCAACAAGCAGCCAAGCACGGCTTTTCCCATGCGCACCGCGCGTTCAGCGTCGAAGCCGTGCGTCTTGCCCTTCGCCCTTACGAGCCGGTCGCTTTCATTCGGGCGGAAAATTTCGGGCTTCTGGATCACAGGGGTGACTTGCTCGGCGGGCTGGTTCGTGCTATCTGTAGGTTGTCTTTGCATTGTTCGCGAGTCCCTTTCGGCGTCCGACTTCTCTCAAGGTTGCGGACGCCGAAACTGTTTGTCCCTCACAATGGACATACTTTAGGCATATCCTTCGCTTTCTCGTTACGGCTCTGCCTCTTACTGCGGCGCACAGGATTCCTAATCCGGCGCGGGTACGGCGGACGCCGCGGTCTTGTGCCGGGCGCGTCGTTCCGTTTCTTGCAAATTTCCTCTCTGCGGTTGGCCGAGTTGCTCTAGCGTTTCAGCAAACGTCTCGCCGGCACTCCGCAAACCCCCGCGCAAGGCTTAACGGTCACACCCCTGCTGGCGGGCAGCATTTAGAAACCGGCGAACTTCTGATGGTTCGAGAAGAATTTTTTGCCCGAAGCGGATGCAGCGCAGTTTGCCTGCCTTAACGAGTTGTCGAACACTCCAATGTGTGTACCCCAAGAGCGGCGCGACTTGCTCAATCGTCAGCAAAGGCTCCAGGTCGGTAGGTTGCCTCGGTTCCGGTTTGAGGGTCCGAGCTGCCGTCGTTTTCTTCATTCTCTGTTTCTCCTCATTTGCTAGGTCGCAGCTGGGAACTTATCATTAAGTGGAGGGTCGCGGTCTGATTTGCTTTGGACCAAATGAATCGAAAGCCGCTGGAACCCGCGCAGAGTCGATATTCGAAGTAATCATTTCAAGCAAATGAAAAAGGCACATTCGAATCCCGGAGCCAAGCATGAGCCAGGGTTGGAGTACGGCGTGCGTGATGATACGACTTGGGGTCCAAAATGGATTGACGAAATCAACGTGCAGGGGACGTCGCAGGAGTGTATTGCGAGTTCAAAGCAGCGGCGGCAATACCGCGGCGACGAATACGGGGATGTGCTTGTCGCGTGGTTGAATGAAATGGCTTCAAGCCCACGCAACCGCAGTGTATACCAACGAATGCGCCGGCTTCTCAAGAAGGTGTTCCAGTTAGCCAACGTACCTGACGATCAAACACGGCTACAAAAAATCGCCACGAGTATCGAGAAGCAATTACCCTCCACAAGTCCCCAGTATTTCGTGATGAGGACCCAGGAGGTCGGCCCGCAGCGCGAAGCGCTAGATCGAATCCGGTTTTTTCCCCAGGTGGTACCTTCCGGAGGCCAGACTTTCCGGGAGCAGGCCGCGGTTAACGCGATCCTCGAGCTATCGCTAAGAGACCTGCTGTCTAACGTTCGAAGTTGCGACGGGAAAAAATGCCGGCGCTGGCTGTACGCGCGGTTCCCGCATCACCGTTTTTGCAGTGAACAATGCAAGAATCAGTATTATGCATCGAAGGCATTCAAAGCGGAACATGCCGCCAAGCAGAAGCAAATCGACGAGCTCCACAGGTCTGGAAAGGTCAAGACGAAGTTTCAAATGCGACAGTCCCCGTCGTGATCGCCTTGCGCTGCAAGGTCCGGCGCTCTCGCAAAACGGCCGTCCTGAGCATTTGCCGTAGATGCCTTTCTGCTCGTCGGGTATTCACATCGTCACTGCATGCTTTCGTGCGGGCACGTCCATTGCAGTATCGGGCAGACGTTTGCACGTCGGCGGGAGTTCTTGGATGCAGCAAGATGTCTTGGGGAGACCGTGAAGAAGTAGCTTGGGTTGCCAGGGGCGGGGGATTCCAAAGCGGAGCGCCACACGGGTCCGTTTCCGTTTCCACTAAATGGAAACAGCAGAGATGTCCTTGGGAGGCTATTCTAGGCGCAAAATTCAGGGCACCCCGTTTTTTCCACTTTCCTACTACTTTTGTTGCATCCCAATCCGGCCAACTGGAAGGCCGGTGCGGACCGGTTGCCTCTGCCGGGAGGCCGCAGGACCCAGGTATTTGGACCGGTCCGTTTCCATTAAATGGAAACGCGAGGCCGTGTCGGCTTCCCTTAGCAATGAACAGGCAGTTCCGCGGCCCAGGGGTGGGGGGATTCCAAAGCCGAGCGCACACCGGTCCGTTTCCATTAAATGGAAACGGGAGAGGTCGAGACTCAGGCATGGTCCGCAATGCGTTCGATTCGGCCCGGAAGTGCTGATTTACAAAACGAAATAAATTTCAGGTTCACCCAACTGCTGGCTATCAGATTGATTGCTTATGCTTTGCAGCTTCGTTGCTGGGCCGAGATGCGCCAGCAATTGGGGTGGAAATCGCCCCTTTTCGTGCTAACTGAAGCCGTTCTAGCTGAGCCAAAGCGCGATACAACCGATTCTCGGTTGCGGATTCATATCTTCCGTAACGGTCACATAGCATCTCGACGATTTCGCTGCCGAACTTCGCCGGGAGTCCCGGGTCAATCAGCTCGCGGTCAGAATCCCTCATGAGCTCTCGGAGCTGCAGGTCCTCCCGGCTTGGTTTGTGTGAAGGGGGATGGAGGTATTCCGTCAATGCATCAGCCTCGAGCTTGGCCGCCCGTTTAACCCGGACGATACCAAGTGCGATGCGCTGAATAAGGAACTCTTCCACTGCTCCCCACGGCTGGTATTGGCGCTTGAGTTGCCGACACAGGGCCATGTAGCTGCGCTGGTCATCAACTTCGCAGATCCCCTCAGAGGTAAGCCCATGTTTTAAGGCGTTAGATCTCGTTTTGCTTGCATTCTGGTTGTGAGTGCCTGCTGGCAATTGATCATTCTTCGACATGCTGAATCCCTTGAGATATCTAATTGTCCGGCTTTCGATTGATGCAGGGAATACGGAAATCAGCAGGAATCAGATAATAAAACATTTCCGAAGGATCGACAGGCGAGCATCGCGCGGGTTTGCCGCCTCCATGAAGGCCACCATGCGAGCCGCCATTACAATGAAACGAATGGACGCTGCATTTGAAAAACTGCGCGTTGATGAGGATGGCCTGGTTTGCCCTGAAGTGCGGCGGTGGGCAGAGAGCAAATATCGGCTCGTCTCGCTTTACGAGAGGCCGAAAAGACAGAACGATGCTCTGTCCAAGGTGATAAACCGATGACTTCGGATGGACTGTTAGAATCGTGAGGCGCGTGCGTGACTGCCATCTTTAACCGAACTGATGCCCCCAGCCATTTGTCCCGCATTCGCGAGTTGGACTTCTCCGGCGATCTCTTTGTTGAGCGTCTGAATGGTTCGTGGTTCAGGCTTGCAGCGCAGACCCTCAACAATCGCCGTGACGCGCGAGGCGTCGAGGAAGCGGTTTCGCGGCAGAGTGTTTTGCTTACTCCAAAGGACTTTGCCAAGGTCTTCGATAAGTTGGAGTCGGTAGGCAATGTCTTCCGCGGCCTTGGGAAACCGGGTGGCGTAGTCGGCGAAGGCGGCGGCGTAAAAGAGTATGTCTATGCTCCATTCCATCGTTTGAGTTCCCGTTCACTTCGGTAGTCGCCGCTGCAGCGACAAGCCTCAGCGCGGCACGTTCGGTGCCCGACCTAACGTGCCGGCAACCGGCTCACTAACAGGGCAGCCGCGTTACCCGACATGACAGCAACGAGACCATCCCCACGCACGTGGGGAGAACTCGGCTTCAGCCAGGTGCGCCTGCAGCACGAACGGACCATCCCCACGCACGTGGGGAGAACGCGGCGTGCATAAGTCACATCGTCTACGGTGTCCGGACCATCCCCACGCACGTGGGGAGAACGTCAAGCAAGTCACGCGGCAGTCAGTCGCAGTCGGACCATCCCCACGCACGTGGGGAGAACGTCAAGCTGTTCAACCTGCAGCATTGCCAGAACGGACCATCCCCACGCACGTGGGGAGAACGACTAGCAGGCGGCGATCTCGCGCTGTCTATGTCGGACCATCCCCACGCACGTGGGGAGAACTCTGAATTTCAAACGAGTTAGCTTAAATTTCCCGGAGAAACATTGCTGGCCTGAGTTGGTGGATCCGGGGACTCCTCCCATTTCTCGGCGACCATCCACAGGCCGGCAACTTCGATCCCTCTACGGTCCGTGGGGCCGGTAGTTTCGATTTTGAAGCCTTGGCAGTTCGGGTAACTGCTGACAATGAGCAAGCCGATGCTGGCGGCATTCCGTTTGATGCTAGAGTCATCCACTTCCAGCCGACCGTGTTCGAGGTAAATCGGCGTCCACCGATCCTTCGCCGGCGTCAGCGTCTCCAACGGTGGTTTTTCGAAGATGGGCATGATGGCAATACCGAGTGTTAAATCACGACTACGGAATGCCGGGTTTCACCCTGATGCGGCGGACGGCGAATTGGCGCTTGTCTGGGCCGCTACTCTGCCGTCGCCGAAGCTAACCGGCTGGTCGCTGATCGAGTCGGTGCCTTCAGCGAAGTCTTTCACCTCGAGACGGTAGTGAACGATTCGATTGATCTGTCGCACACTGAGCTCGCGTTGGGCTTCGAAGTTCGGTGTCGAACAAACCGCGATAGACTGGCTCGGCCGGGATGCAACTCTTGCGTCCGAGCCACACGCCCCAGACCGGGTTCTGCAGAGCGGCTCGCGGCGCGCTCCAACACGCGCCGGTCGCCTACCAGGATCACGCCGAAGCGGGCGTCGAGCAGGTATTGGCGGCGCGTGACAACGGCATCTTTGTTCATCTCGCCGCTGGCGCGACGAGTGTCGAGCACGGTGTGATAGTCCTCCAGACGAAGGACAGGTCGCGGCCCGCCCGCTCCCAGGCTGTCGCGTGGTATGGCGATGCTGCTCATCTTCAGCTTCGCCAGTTCCGGAAGCATGGCGCGCTCTTCAGCCGAGCCTTTGGCCAAGCCCATCGCGGCGCAGATGAGGCCGATGACGCCGCTCTTGGTCGGGTGCAATGCCGTGGTGCGGCGCTGAAACCGGCTGGCAAAGCCCCACGATTGCAGCGGGCCGTCCAGCAGTAGCGCGAGGTAGGCCGTGTCAGACATGGCTGAGGATCTCCTTGCAGAATTGGTCGAGCGACTTGTCCGGTATGGCGACTTCCAGTGAAGGCTTGATGCCCCAGGTTTTCTTCAACTGCTTGTGATGCTCCTTGAGCACGGCGACAGAGGCTTCCATCAAGTCCGTTCTTAGGGCGAACCGGCTTTTCAAACGCATTGACCAGTTGCAGCGGCTGGCCTTTGTCTTTCACAAGACCCAGCACGTAGCCCGGCAAGGTGTGGGCATTCATCGAGTTTTTCCGCGCGCCCGGAACCGCCAAGACTAGCCGCGCGCAGGAATGTGTCCACGACCGTCTTGCGTTCCTCGGATGACAGCGCACCCAGATGAGCAGCATCGGACAGCAGGTCGAGATTCAGGCCGACGTAGCGGTAGTAAGTAGCGGAGGTGAACTCCAGCGTGCCGGTCATGCCTGCGCCAGCTTCTTCCTGTGGTCTTGCAGGTCGTCCACTGCCGAAAAGAAATCAATGTCGTTGTCCGCTCTATGGGTGGACAACGCATGGCTAAACAGCCCCGCCCCCTCCACGGTCAGGGAGTGGTCGCTGGCGACCATCCGCCCAAAGATGGCGATGTCGGCGGCGTCCTTGAGGGCGGCGGACTTGCAGGCTTTGGCCAGGCCTTTCTGCAATTCTTTCGCGTTGGGATCTTTCTTGACAATCGCGGCAAGTTCCGTGGCGACAGCATCCACCTCGGCCGGTGAGAGGAACATGAGGGTCTTCACTTTAAGTACGCCCTTTTTCTCGGCCGCCTCGTCCGCCGTGGCTAGGTCGTCGCCAACGGTCTTGGCAATCTCGGTGGCCTTCGCCTCTGCCACGCCGCGCTTTTTCAGCGCATCGGCTAATGGTGCGATGATCAGGCGGCTGCGGTTGCCGGCGTACAGCTTCGGGGACATCTCTTGCGCCTGTTCGCGAATCGCCCGTTTCAGGCACTGGCTGGAGATGCGGGCGCGAGTTGCGCCGCCGAAAATGGCGGTCTTGGGCGCGCCCACGTCATCGCGGTTCAGGCACGAGACGGGGAACGATTGCAGGATGTGCAGTTCGATGAGTTTCATGTTTGCTCCTTTCGGTCGTTGTGATCTGTTCATGAGACCGGCGCGATCACTAGCAGGCCAAAGCCAAACGCCTTGGCCGAGCCGATGCCGCGCGTGAAGGTTTCGTGAAACTTGGCCGGGTCGGTTACGGTCAGCACGCCCTCAAACTCCACGGCACTGTGCAGGCCGGGCTGGCCGTTCTTCTCAAAATACTCCCGGCCGCGGGAGAATGTGCGGAGCGTGGCTTCGTCCACGGTGAAGCCGCCCTGCTCTCCCTTGCGCTTGATCCACTCCACAAGTTCTTCGCGCTTCCGCAACGGGACGCGCCGGCCGTTTTTGGTCAACGAGCCATCGGGCCGTTCCTTGGAGACTTTCTTCGTCGGGTTCGCGCAGAGCTGGAACGCATACCGGCGGCGCGTGAAGTACGTTTCCGGAATCGGTTTCGTCTTCCAACTCTCCGGGTCGGGCGGACACCAATCGGGCCGCACCGGTTGCATCGGGCGAGACGATCAGCAATCGAAAGCTCTCCCGGCGCTGGTCGAGCCGCGTCAGAAACTCGCGCTGCTCACCGTCGCGGCCGGGGAATGCCTTCCAAACTGCCTGATGCCAGTCGTAGCAATCGCGTAAGCGCAGCCGGGCGGCGGTGGCGAAATCGAGGGTGACTTGGGTGAGATGGGTCATGGCGTGACCTCCGCTGAGCGAGAGGCTGCCGGTCTCCTCGCCTTCGGTCGCGCCCCAGTATTCACGCGCCCAACGCGCTTTCACGTTGTCGCCCCAGTAGCAAAGGTCAGCGTATAGCTCCTCGTAGTTGATCGGAATCCCTTTGGCCTTGGCGGCCAGAACGACAGGACGCAACCGCTCGCAAATCTCGTCGCGGTCGCAGGAGAGCAGCCGGCGGAAGCCGGGCATCGAAGCTGTTGTTCTCGGCGGCGAGGCGGCGACAGGTCGTGCCGAGATTGCCAGCTGTGGGTTTCGTCTGGATGGTAAGCGAACAGGCCGGCGACGGCTTCGATGCGGGGATTGCCAATGCCGCCCACGCCGCGCCAGCAACGGCCAAGCGCGGGGAAGCTTGGTGGGATTCAGCGCGCAGCGCAGATCGGCCATTGCGCCCCGGTCGTTCTTGAGCTGGCGCAGATACGCCAACAAGCGCGCGGCGGCTTCCTTGGGATCGGGTTGATTGGCACTCATGCTTCAGCCTCCTTTTCGGTTTCAACCTCGGCATGCTCAGCGGGTGCATCAAACAACGTTTTCAGGCCCAGCGCATATGCGCGAATCTGGCGCGGCGTCTCGTGCGGACAGGCGCGTTCGTACGCAGTGCGTGCGGCGCGCCAGACGGATTGTCCCCACGCCGTCTTGTGCCACTCGGATTTCAGCCCGAGACTTTCGGGTGCAGCGGCAACTTCCAGCAGGTGCGGCACGGCGCTTTCGATGTCGGTCCAAAACTGGGCGGCGGCGTTGCTCTGGATTTGCCGGCGACGGTTCTTCATTTCGGGCCGGTCCAGATTGTCGCCGAGTTCCCTGTGGTAAACCGAGACGGCCCGCCTCACTCGAAACTCCGTGGTCTCTCGCCAGCCGCACGCCATTTTCGTAAACCTTCTGGCTCGTTTCGGTCAGCATCGCGGCGGGGACATGGAACACGGACTCGGTGGTGTCCACCGGCTTGGCTTTGTTGGCCACCAAGGCCTCCCACCCAGAGATCGAAAGCTTCTTCGTCGGAGATGTTTTCCAACGCGGCGGGGCCGCCGTTAGTGTTCTGGCTGATGCTCTTGACGGTCACGACGTGCAACTCGCGCCATGCGGCCTTCTCGATTGAGGCCCGCAACACGTCTCGCATGGGCTGGCCTTTGACGGTCCGCGTGACAATCGTAGCGGAAGGCTCACGCCAGCCATCTTCAGCATAGGATCCATATTCCAGCCCGTTGGCAAGAATGAGAGACCGGCAATCATCCGCAAGCCAAATCGCGCGAGTCAGCGGGACAAGGCGACCCAGGTAAGTGCGGTTGGCGTTCCGCACAGCTTCAACGTCGCCGAGTTCCTTGGGCATCAACTCCCAGACCGGCCTGCCCCAGGAGTTCTGCCCAAAGAATTGCTCGACCTGCCGCTTGGTCATGAGGTTCTTGTGCAGCGTGGCGAGCAGATTTTCGCCTCGGAGCAATGCGTGTAACATCCCGCCGGCCAGGCACGGCGCATGATTGCTTGATCCTTTGCCGGCCGTTTCCTGACCGTTCCACAACGCCACTCCGATGCGGCCTCCGGGAGAAAAACACTGGAATGTCGTTAGCATCAAGGCGAGCTTTCCGGGTGCAAAGGGCCGCTCCGAGCCGCCGGCGTTGTCGAACAGCGTCGTGTTGTTGCCCGTGGCCAGCGCGAGATCGAGCTTGCTGGTCGAGTTGCCTTCGTCGTCATCACGATCAATGGACTTGGTCGCAGGCTTCTTCAAGTTGGCAACCTGCAAGAAGCGCTGACCGTTGCCGAACAATTCGAAGGCGTGTCGCCAGCGATTGAGGTAATCGAGCGGCTGACGGCACGATGCGCGGCCGGCAGGCTTTCCAGTCGTCATAATCCGCTGGGCCGTCGAGCGCCGCCTGCGCGATGCAAATCAGCAGCCGCATCAGGGCGATGCGTTCGTGCGGGCGGACGGCAAGGTCTTGAATCTCTGCGCCGCGCTCGAACGCTTCGCGCAGGCTGACAGTTCCCGGTTTGCCGTCAGTCCAGACAATCGGAATCCAAGCGTCAGTCGAAAGATTCATCGAACTCCTCGTCAGGCGCGCGCGGCACGCGTTCGCGGTTGATGATGATACCCTGATCGGCGTGATAGGAAAGCCCCGTCTGTTGTTCGTCACCGGACCAGCGGATGTCGCCATCCGGTTGCAGCAGTCCGACCGCGGTGGGTTGCGCAACGTGATTGGTCAGCCAGCCCGGCGGCCTTGTCGAGACCGGCCGCAACTGCCCAGCGCGGCACACGGACGAGATTGCGATGGATCGCTTTGGCAGCATCGAAGCTCCAGTCGCAGTCACTGGCGGTCACCGTCGTCGCCGTCGAGCAAGCGGAGACGCGCGGAGTGCGACGTCGAGCGGGGTGATCTCAGTCGCCAGAAGCAATTGGGCCATCGGGTACGTGCTGAAACGGGTCTGGACGCCTTCCTCGTCCGGCAGGGCCGGGTTGTTCCAGATGGTGGTGGCGTTGAGGGCCAGCCGGGCCATTTTTTCTTTTCGCTTCTCCAACTGTTCTCGCAGTTCCTGCCATGCGGGTGGCTCGGCGGCGGCGGGTCGGCGTAGGTGGCTTCGAGAATCGGGCGGATGTCGCTCGGCAACGTGATCGTCGCCCTCCCGCGCCACTGCTGGAGCGAACGCAGCAGGACGTAGGGCGCATAGACGCGGGCGCTCTTGCCCAGAGCCTTGCGAAGTTCCTTCTCGCTCGCGTTGCGCAGTGCGGCGTCATCCGATTGTGGCATCTGAATCCAGACTTCGGGTTGCGGACAGGGACGGTGCGCCGGTCGTGCCGCCACAGACGGCCGAGCCGTTGCAGCAGCATGTCGGTGGGGGCGAGGTCGGTGATCAGCAGGTCGGCATCGATGTCCACACTCTGCTCGGCGACCTGGGTTGAAACCAGGACGCAGCCGTTGGGCCGATTGGTGGAGTCTTTGCCGAGTCGGTTCATCCAGTCGTTCTTCGAGTTGTTCGCGGCGGAAAAAGGGGAAGCGAGAATGCAGCAGCGCGATGCTTGGGCCGCCTTGGAAATTGGCGCTCTGAAGCGCCCGGTAGGTCTCTTGTGCCTCATCCACTGTGTTGCGAATCCACAGCAAACATTCGCCGCGGCGGGCACGATCCATCGCTTCTTCCACCGGCAAGGCACCGGAGACGTTCCGTATCTGAATCGTCTTCGATGGCGGTGGCTCGCACGTCGCGCTCGATGCAGTGAACCGGCCACACCGGAAACCAGTGGATACGCCGCGCTGACCGGTTGGTCGTCAGCCAATCCGAGCAACTCGCGGCGTCGCTTTTCCGTGAGCGTGGCCGACAAGATGATGACGGTGCATTGCAACTCGCGCAGCCGTTTCACCAGCGCGCCAATGAGCGTGCTGGTGTAGAGGTCGTAGGTGTGCACCTCGTCGAGGATCACGACCTTGCCGGCAAGACCGAACTGCCGGACGAAGAAATGTTTGGCCGCCACGATGCCCAGCAACGCTTGGTCAATCGTGCCGACGCCAAACGGCGCAAGCAGCGCCCGCTTGGCTGACGCAAACCAGGAGCGCCCTGCGCGGACATGCTCCCGTGCTTCGGCATCCGGGCTGGCCGGGCACAGCTTCGGCGGCGGCTCGGTCTCGACCAGCCATGAGGCGCTGTGGGCCAGCCGCACTGCTGCCGGGTCAGCGGAAATCCGTTCAACGAATGGCTGCACGCGCAGATGAATTCGGTTGCTGGTCACTTGTGTCGGCAACGCGAAATACAGCCCGGTCGCTTTCCCCGCTGCGATGAGTTGATACGCCGCCGCCAGCGCCGCCTCCGTCTTGCCGCAGCCCATCGGCCCTTCGATGATGTAGATGCCGGCTCACGCACCACCTGCACGGTTGCGGTCTGGAGGCTGTTTGCCTGCGGGATTTCCGGGAACAAGTCGCCGAATCCGTTCAGTTGTCTTGCCCTGACAGATCTCCAATTGATCGTCGCCAGTGCCGTCTGTGCTCGCCTGCGCCGCTCCGGCATGTCCCAGCGGGCATCCTGTGGGAAATGTCGTCTCGTCCGAACCGATCCAATCGGCAATCGTAATCAGCCCAGCCACGAACCAGAGTTGTGCGTCGCTTGGCGGCTGATCCGGCAACGGTCCGAATTCCTTGATGAGTTCCTCCGCCAACCGGACGCGTTCCTCTTCCCACGGTTCGCGCACCTGCACTCGTTCCCCTTTGATCCGTCCGTGGTGGGCACCGACGACCGCCGCCCAGCGGTGGAGTTGGGAAGTGCGCAGCAACTCCTGCACAGTGAATTGGCTGATCTTGGCGTGGTCAGACTCCCGCTCACGCCAGCCTTCCTTCAGTGCCTGATCCCTCAAGGCATGCTGCACCAACCACGCTTCGCTCTTCACTTGAAACCCCGGCGAAACCTTGCCCACGTCGTGCAGGGCGGCGAGGGTGGCAGCACCGGGCGGGATTAGCCTTTGGAGTTGAGGCGGTCAGCAAGGCTAGGAGCGCTTCGGCGACGCAGCCGACGTTTAGGCAGTGGTCGCGGACGCTGATGCCGGGCTTTCCTTCCTCGGTCGTCTTCGCCCAACATTCTTCGTAGCTAATAGCATCGTCCATTTCGGACAACTGTCCGTTTCCCTTTGTTGGAGCTGGCACGCATCAAATGTACCAAAGGACTAACAATGCGATTCGTGTAAAGTTGCGGGAACTGCCCAGGACTCGACCCGAGTTGAATGGCGGAACGACGTTCAGATTAGCCGGAGTTACCGTGGCTGGTCGCCGGAGTGGCCTTGCCGCCGGCCAAGAGTTGCAGACACCTCGATGCCCCACCAGTCCTAACTACCCGACTTTTCAACTGCTGCCTTCTCTGCGCTTGATGAGCGTCTGATTAGGTCCTGCTTCGGTTCGGAACTTCGTGAGCACCCCTTGCGCGTCAGGCTCGATGACGATCTCCCAACCTTCAACATCGACCAAGCGAGCAATTCTTGTGTCCCAAGCCCAACTGAGACGGTAGCCGTCCGCCTCCAGCTTTGTCTTCAGACTGCTGCGCCCCGGATATTCCAGATCGACCCACTGCTCCACCACCTCGACAGACTGCGGTTCGACCGTCTCGCCAGGTTGAGCGTTCGGTCGCACCCAGACTTCTCTTCCGCGCATGAACAGCTGCACGTGGAGCGTGAGAAAGCCGTCCTGCTCGCCCGCTCGCGACTTTTCAGGATTGGAGGTGAAGTTGTATATGTGGTCTCTGGCCAAACTGATCCGGTGACCCGTTCGCGTGTTCTTGATTCGCACGCTGGTTCTAGGCACGACCTCTTCGATGACCCACTCGTCGTCGATCGAAGGCAGCTTGCGACTGTGTTCATCGAGGCGACACGCGATCGGCGCGAGCTGAACGTGATACCCGGATTCTCACTTTGCGAAAACTACGCAGTGCGTAGTTTTTAGATTACGCAAGCAAAAAGGGACCATAACGACGCACGCGGCGCACTTCAAAGGGGAATATCTGCAAAGAGTCTGCAAAGGCGATTTTTGCCCCTGTGGAATCAGGTGATTGCGCAGAGCCACGCTTGCCCTAGGCGTGAGTAACTACGCCTTCCACCAGTTCCTTGAGTCGCTCGATCTCGCCAGGATCAAAGTTATTCGTCGCCTCGCGCACGTGCTCTCGTGCTCTGCAATCTGGAGATCGAGCTCATGCGGGCTCTGTGTCTCCGACGCTAGGTGTAAGTGCTGGTGTTGATGCCGATGTAAGTGGAGTTCTCCCGCGGTTGGCTGTTGTGGCAGTTCTCCACTCACGCGGCCGATCAGTTGCAGGCAGTTAAAGCGCATCCATCCAACGCAATCGAGTAAAGCCGCTGGGGAGAAGATCGTCAATGCCCGGTTTCGGTGCAATCGTGAGCAACATCCCAGATGGGACGGCGTTGCGGCGCTGTGCCCGCACCGAGCGCCAGGTAGGTAACCACGGCGTTGACAGTCAATTGTCATGCGCAGACCCCTTAGCTATGATTCGGTTTGGGAGTGGAGAGGGGTGCATGGTCGGAGTCTGCAAAATGTGCAAAGAAGAGAAGGGACTCGTGGAGAGCCATCTTATGCCGCGTTTGCTCTACGATTATTGCCGACAGGGTCCGCACCGCCCTATCTTTGCCACGGAAGATGGTCTTATCCCTAGCGACCGCCAAATCCAATATCCCCTCCTGTGTAAAGGGTGCGAACAGATTCTAAATAACGGAGGCGAGACGTGGGTGGCCGAAAAACTCGCTCACTACGACAAGACCTTCCCGTTGCATCAGGCTTTGAGCGCGGTTCCTCCAGTGCGTGTCGGACAGACCCTGATATACTGCGCCGCCAAGGCCCCAGACGTCCGTGTTGATAAGCTCGTTCACTTCGGCATGGGTATCTTTTGGAAAGCCGCTGTCCATTCGTGGAAAGGAGGAGAGAAGGAACCTCGTATCGAACTGGGGAAATACTCCGAACCGTTGCGGACCTGGCTGCGGGGCGAAACGCCGTTTCCGGCTCACATGTATCTCGTCATCTGCATCGCGCCTCCGGAGATCGCGCAGATCAGCATGTTTCCGCCGTACGAGGCACGGAGAGAGGGCTGGCGCGTGTTTTTCAGCTACGTTCCGGGCCTGCTTTTCATGCTCAACGTTGGCCGAACTGTAGACGATGGCCGGAAGTTGCTCTGCACATGGAGCAACCCTGACCACCCGATCACCTACTCCGAAAAACTCCTTCAGAATTTCGTGAACGCAGCCGCGAGCACGTTTAAGAACGCAAGAAAGACACAGTCGTTCTTGCGGGCGATGGAGAAAATCGCGAAAGAAAGAGGCGAGGATATTTGATCTCGTAAGGGAGCGACGCTCAACTTCCGCAGACTCGGCACTCGCGCATAAACCGGCCAGCCCTGGATCGCTTCGGCGCAGCAAAATAGATACCAGCTCTCATTCACCAGCCCTGCGGCAGCAATCTTTTGAACCGGCGATACAACCACCAAGCCGCGCTGACTCGTTTTCCGCTCCACTTCAAACCGCAAGCGCTCCAGCACCGCAGCACGCCACGAGCGATATTCGAAGCGCAGTTGCGCCTCGGTTCGCGGAGTGGAATTCTTTTCCATCTGAGTAGAATGGAGCGGCGCGGCATTCCGCCCCCAGCGCCAGGCGTTAAAGGAGAACGAACACGCCCAGCGCCCCAACTTTTGTTCCAGGCGGCGGGAGGAGGATTGGTGGATGACGTCACCATTGACTCCCGCCACCTGCCTTTCTTGGTTGCGCGGTTGGATCTGCGCCCATGCTCGGACCGTAGCAGTCGGAGAGCGCGAATCGCAAATTTTCCGGGCTACTTTTTTAGGGGCCGGGTAGGTAATCCCGAGCGTCTGGCGGTCAGGCGCACGATCCAACTGTGATCACGACCCACGGAAGGACGTCACGAAAGACGTCTTGCTTGGCGATCTTGGTCCAAGGGATAGCTGCTGGCTGGGAATGTGGATCTACAAGATCGACCGCGATCTGGCCGTCGCTGGGCCCAAGAATACCCGCCGCAATTTCGACGACTCCGGAGAACGCGGTCGGGTCGCAGATCGCCCCGACGCTTTTCGGCGCGTAGCCAGAAAAAACTACGAGGGGCTCTGTTCCCCGGAACGTGCCCGTCAAGGGCTGATGCTGGGTGGACGGAAGGACCTTGCGTCCATCACTCTTCATGTGCAGAGCGCCGTCGAGGTGATAACTTGCGTGAACGTCCCAGTCTCGCTCGCCGCGCGGGAGCATGACGAAGAACTCGCCCTTCCGCGAGCGCCGAACCCACAATACCAGCCAGAGATCGGAGCCCTCTCGGACAGCCACCGCGTACTTATGTTCACCGGGGATTGGTTGGAGCTTCATCAAGCTAACCTTGGGCATGGTCGCGCTGCGCTTCCGCGCCTCGTCGAAAAAGGCCTGCCACATCTGCAATTCCTCCGGCGCAGTCGTAGCGGCGTCAATGCCTTGATACCTCAGCCATCCTTCGAATGTCTTCAGATCATCCTCGCTGATGAACTCTTGCACTTCATGCCTCCGATGCAACTGTGATCCCTTATATTCTACGAGTTGTTCGCCACCCCCAGTGGCGCGGAAATTCTTTGCAGACTCTATTGCAGACTACCGGCTACAAAAAAGAAAGGGCCGCTACTACCGGCCCTTTGCATCGTTCTATGCTACTGAAAACACGTGACGCGCCATGATACTGGCACTTTAAAAGGGCGTTGCTCGCGCCCTTAGATTTTTCCGAGCGAGCGGAAATTTCGGGCAGCACTCGGGCAGAGACCATCTCAAACTAGCGCCAGGCACGTGTTTTGCGCGGCGCGTGGGACTGCCAATCCAGTGCATCACTTCTCAATCGTTGCCTTTGACGGGCTGGCCGCGGCCAGGGCCTGAGCTAAGAGAACGCAGATCATGCCGTTCCGTGACCGTCGGAACCGGGTCGATGAGCGTAATCGGGATGTTTCAACAACTGACCGCCCTTGACCCAATGCGCGAATCTTCAAGTCCGCCTGCGCATGAAAGAGATCCACAAACCATTTGCTAGCATGCCGAGACAACCTCCGACGATCTCGCTTGTCTCATGCGCCCTGATACCGCCCGTTAGGAGCGAGAATGATCCCAGGAAACCGGCGACGCCGACCACCCAGACTGCGCTGGCGGGTACTTCAACCTTCACTCTCGGCGAGCCAGTCGGAGATGCTGGCCGCCGCTTCAGGATTAGAAAATCCGCTATCAACAGCACAAGGAATACTGCTAGTCCAGTCCTGCGGGATCCGTTTTGCACAAGCCAAAACACCGCCAGAAGTGTCGGAGCGCTAACGACGAAGGCGACCAGAAGCCTTGTGGGCGCAGCAAGCGTTCTCGTCATTGGGCCTTGGCTCTCTAGAGGGATAGGGTGTTCCACTCCTCTTCAGCAGAGTTTACACGCCCTTTGAGTTCGCGGTTCGACGATTTGTAGCGATTCTCAACTGTCGAAACCAGGCGATCACACTCAAAATCCCCGGACTAGGGGTCAAACTCGATTGGGCCTTTATCTCTGACGCATCGAGCCTGTGGGACTTTCATCACGCGTCCTTCGCCTCCGGCTGGGACGTAAAAACCGTCGTATCTATGCGCAGCCCGAAGGTCTTGTGCATCATTTTGAAGAAGTACATCCACGTGTCCCGCAAGTAGGTGAGCTTCATGTCGACATCTGCTATTTCACTCCCGAGAAGATCACCATGAACGACATCCTGCCGCAGTTTGTCTATGGCTTTCATTCGCTCTTCGTCGAAAGTGTAGTCCGGGTCCGTTGCTGATGGCTTGCATATAGCAAGCAGCAGATTGGCTTTCTTAATGAGTGATTCGTTCCGGCGAATGCTCCAGATCTCCTTCTGGATAATCTTGTCCACCACCTCGTCAAGTCCATAGTTCATGACGGATTCCAGATCGAGCTGCCTCTTCTTCACCCGTTCTTTCCAGAAAGCGGGCGCTACGTGAGACGTGGGACGGTCAGATAGGGACCCTGCCATGTCACCGAGCACGGGCACACGCCGACGCCGTTCACCGACGCAGGACCGAGGTTGTCCTGGCTCCACCAGTACCCCAGCGTGAACACCCACTGGCTCGGGGTGGTGGTACGAGACGCTCGCCAGGTAATCCCAGCGCTGCCCCGTGGCGGAGACCGACCGTTCGCGCCGGCCCCGAACGCGTTGAACAGGCTGCCCACCAGGGTGTCGGACGGCTCGTACGCTACGCTGGCGTTGATCGCCCAGCCGTCTGCTGATCTGGAACGCGCCTTCCAGCCCGAACCGGATGCCGTTGCTGCTGCCGCTGACGGAACCGAGCCCCAGCGCGTTCGTATTGAGGTTGATGCTTCGGCCCCCGTAGCCCGTAAACAGCCCAAACATGTAGGTTTTGTCGGCGGTCGGGTCGACGAAGTACCAGCGGTAGAACAGATCCGCGCTCCACAGCGCATCGTTGCCGCTCAGCGGCAGCGACGCCAGGCTCGTGCCGTTGAGGGTGTAGCCGTTCTCGTTGCCGGTGACCCCGACGAGGTGAATGCCCCAATGGCTCTGAGCTTCCAGGCGGTAATCGAGGCCGAACAGATTGTCGCTCCAGCCCGCGCTGCCCTGCACGACCGACGCGGTCACGCTGGGCATCCAGTAGATGACCTGCACCGTGTTGGTGAAGGTCGTCGCTGGCGTCGCCGTCGCGGTTCGGGAGGACTGGGCCTGCTGCCGCGTCGGGGGCGTTTGGGCCTGCATTGGCGTCCCCACGGGCAGCGACTGCGCCTCGAGCGGGCTCGTGGTCGGGGACCGCTGGGCTTCGAGCGGCGCGCTGGCGGAGGCAACGCCGTCAGCTGCCGATCGTCGCGTCGACTCGCCTCGCCCACGCCGGCCAATGGGGCGGTCGCGTCGACGGCTCCGGGCTCGCTGGGCGGGCGCCGGGTCGACCGGGTACTTCCGATCCGCGGCCGCGCTCGTCTCGCTCGTGTCGGCGGTCACTCCGGATGACGCGATCCCGTCGTCTGGTCTGCTCGTTTCCCGTCCAGACCGTGCCCGCGAATCCCCACCCAGACTCGGAGTCGTACCCGAACTCCAGACCGGGCACCGGGACGGCAGCTGCGGTCGACGCCCGTCGACGCGTTCACCGTCACGGTGTCGGCGGTTGTTCCGCGCGCTCCCTGACGACAACCTCCGACGCCGTCGGGGAGGATGGCGTCTGCGCGGGCGTCGGGACGACCTCGAACCCACCCAGCACCGCCGAGGCGACCGCCGATGATCCCGGAGATGATTGAGCGTGCGCCGGAGTCTGAAGGATACCGCTCGCGCCAAGCACCACCGCAGCCACCGCGAGTGCCCACCGTTTCACGTGACGTCCCCCCCGTGTGCGCGAGTTACTGCATGCGCAAGCGCGTGCGCGTTGTGGAAGGTTCCGGGCCACGGGTCTGACACACACCGGCCCGGTTCGCGGCTACATCTCGGGTGTGGCCACGTGCCAAACGCCCGTTTGGGGTCCCTTGACGCCTTCGCCGTTGGCGTCGCTCGTCCGGCCGTCGCCCGTGAATCGGTAGAGGAAGTGGCCATCGTACGTGACCTGCGACCCGTTGGCGTTCTGCGCGACTCCGAGAAACCCGACATTCGGGACGGATGACGGCGTCGGTGGAACGGTGCCGCTCAGTACGGGCGGCCGGTCGGTCAGGCACGACCCCGTGCAGGCGCTTGCCGAGGCCGTGTCTGAGGTCAGATAGTACAGCGTCAGGCCGTTGGCGTCCACGAGGATCGCTTGGGATTGGCCGTTGACGGTCGCCGCACCCACAT
>CAVSTM010000022.1:0-42363 GCA_963730845.1 uncultured Acidobacteriaceae bacterium
TGCACGCCAAATTTGAGGGCTAAGCAGCCCTCCGAGCGGATCGACGCTCCCAAAAGTCTTCGAACCTACCGCTGAGCTTGCAGCAGCGAAGTGCGATGATGGAATTGGCTCCGGGTAAGCTCCAGTGCATTCCCGTTCTCTTGAGGCGAGTACCGATGGCAACTTTGCAGCCAGCCTCAACCACTCCGGTGGAAGTGCAGAGACCCTGGGCGTGAAAGTCGGCGTAGCGCATGCGCTGCTGATTCTTTTTGATGTAGTCGACACATTTGCGGGCCGGCTCGCAATGAGGAGCGTGGCGATTGAGAGCTCGGAGGAGAGGTGACAAGCGGCCATCGTCGAGTTCCTGATGCCGCTTGTTCGCCCACAATCGGGACTGTTCGGTGTCGGGCCGGTAGATGGCTTTCGCGACATCACTCAAGTGTTGCTTCACGTGATAGCGATCGATGATCTGCCGTGCATCGGGAAACAGTTCCTGGGCAATATTCCAGATGTAGGCGGCTCCATCCCCCAACACCACTCGTCGCGGCGTTCGCTCGAAGCGGCGGCGAGTCGCCTCGCGCAGGACGCGTTGTGTGAACTCTGCCGGAAGGGAATCGGTGTCCAGAGTCGCGGCGCTTTCAATGGCCGCCGAATAACTCACGGATCCTGGGTCGCGAATGGGGATCCCGTTCTCGTCTTGCGATTCGGCACTCCAGACTGTGACCAGCTTGACCTCGCGAGTTTTGGCCGAACCATCGGCTTGCTTGCCCGAGCGGCCGACCAGTTCGGAAGAGCGCATGGGAATTCCGGTTCCGTCCATGCCCAGATAGAGAGTGGCAGGAACCGGGGTCTGGGACAGCGGTTCTACGCACTGCCGCTCGTCTTGGGCGATCTCCTGGCCCAAAGCTTCGGCAGCACGTTCCACTTGCTTGGCATTTACCTCCACCCCGGCTAATTCGCGCAGTAAAGTGCTGCTCTCCACGAAGCTGACCAGGGTGGCGGCGCTGCCCACCATGCGCAGAACCGCAGGGGATAAAGAGAAGTCTTCTAAGCTCAGCGCGCGGTCCCGCGGGCAGAAGCCGCTCTGACAGTTCTGGCAGTAGTAATAAGCTCGCTCCAGATACAGGGGGCCGAGAACGCTTTCGAAACTCTTCCCATGGCGTCCTCGGTACTGAGCCGGAGCGCCGCAGGCGCAGGGTAGGTGCGACCCGGTGTGATCGGAAGTGTCGGCATTGAGCCAACCTTCCAGGGCACGCGCCGCCACGCGCAGTGCCTGCTGCCGGGCGGCAGTTTCCAGCGCCTCAAAATCTAACCCTTGCACGGCCTGTCGGCCTAAAAGCGCTTCGATTTCTTGGGCAATCGCAGCCTGGAAGTCCGCTTGGAGCCCCCTTTTTTGGCCGCCTCTGGCGCGGCCGCCGCGGAATCCTCCAGTTGGCGATCGGCCCATTGCTCGCAGGCCTCCCAGTAGTCGTCGACCTGGCTGCGGAACTTGCGGCCGGCTTCGATCTGTTCCTGGGCCAGTTCCGCCTGCGACGGGCTGAGCAAACGGGAATGAGTCTTCCCCGAAACGGCTCGGGTCAGGCTGTAGTAAGGGCCGTGCCGTGCCTTGGGGTCCTGCCCGCAGGGACAGCTGGGCTTACTGCACTTGACGTTGCGTTCGGAAAGGGAACCCCGCCGCATGGGTTTGGGCTGGGAAAGACCGGTGGCGAGTTCGCGAATGCGAGATGGAACCTCAGCAGGAGTCGTCATGAAATTATCTTACGGCTGTATAAGCCGTAAGACAAGTCAAAAAACTGGCCGCTATCGGCCACTCCCCCAACGAAGTCGTGCACCCGGGAGCGGATATATGCTTGAATTAGTACCGACGAAAGTGTATACGGTAGTGTTCGCAGCACCAGTTGTGTTGCTCACCACTGTGTCGGTAGTCCAGGTTCCGCTGTTTCTCGTGTACGTGTACGTAGTATCGTTCGCAACAACTTTCGTTACGGCACCCGGAGTCCCGTCGTAGCAACGCACACCTGAATAGGTATATGTAACTTCCTCTCCTGTGGGATACGTAATAGATGCCAACCGCCCCGTCGTATCAGAGCCATTCGCCTCATACGTAAACAGATATTTAGAGCCATCCGGCAAGGTAACCTTCGTAGGGAAATAATATCCACTCGTGGCAGGAAAATCAGTCACACCATTGCAACCAAAACTGGTTTTTAACGTTTCATTTGTGAAGGTGACGATGACGTCGCACTTAGAACTGGAACACCCCGGTCCTGTGGTGCTGGAAGTCACGGGGTATGAATAAGTCACAGTACCAGAACTAGGAGCACCGTTATAATCGCGCCCAAAGGGAAGGGGAAAGGTTCAAGCATTCGGCGTGCCGTCAATTTCTTCAGTACGACATGGAACGGCTCGCTTGCGTCCGCTGCACACGGGACGCTCACATCGGTGACACCGGCTTTCCTCCAAGGGACGCCAGACTTCATATGGAAACCCCAAGGGATTGGCGCGCGAAACGCAAGCGCGTCTAGCGCCCCAGGAATGATTAGGCTGACTCTGGAGGACAAGAAAACTCGGGAGACCTCGCCGCAGCTGTGTTGGGGCGGCACATTGCCGCGTATCCTGTCCGTCCACGAGGAATTTAAGACGTTTCTTTCTGCGCTGTTCATTGATGGCGGCACAGGAACCGGGATGGATGGTGTTGTTTGCCAACTGTGGGACGATGTCAGTTTCGCAGCGCCCGGCACGGACAAACGCAATGCCGTATACGGCGAGATGCAGTTTTCCCTTTTGGCTGGCGTAACAGAGGAAGACTGGTTTGACCTCCTCAGCCGTGGAAACGCTGTAGGCGGCGGGCTGATGTCACGCTTCAACCTCATTGGCACCGAAGGTGGATTTCAAAACGTTAGCCGAATGACATCGCCGGATTTTTCTAACCTTCAGGAAACATTTCTCCCTCGCGTCCGAATGTTGGCTGATGCCGGTTGCAAGATCCACTCTACGGAGGGAGCAGACCGCGTGATCGGTGAGTGGGCAGACAGCTTGCCCGAAGGTTCCGAGCGAATGAATGTTCACGCATGGCGGAACGCGCTGCGCTTGGCTTGGCTGCGGCGGGAAGAAGCCATCTCTGAGAGGACAGCGTGTGACGCCGTGCTCTTGGGTCAGTACCAGCTTGATTCGCACGAATACTACCGCACCAAAAAACTGGACACGCCGAATGCCCGCGTGCAAGACAGAATCCTGCGCGCGCTCAAAATGAAAGGACCATCGTCTAAGCGGGACTTGCAGCGGTTCACCCATGCGCATCGGGATGGAACCGAGCTGTGGAACCGCGCGTTAGCGGGGCTGGTACATGACGGACGGGTAGGCAAGCGGGACAACGGAGAGCACTACTTGGCAGCCGAGTAGACGCGCGTGTCGCCATGTCGCCAGGGGTGTCCCTATACATAAGCTAACCACTTTTTATGTATGTATGTTATTGATTCTATTAGATGGTGCTTGTTGATGTGTGTAGGCACCCGTGGTGACACGGCTGACCTGGTGACAACGGGGACAATATGAGAGAACCTACGAACCGAATCTTTCCTCGTAGGCCAGACCCACATCCGCCGACGATCCGCAAGGTCCCTGCTGACAGCGTGCCCTATGGCGAGAGCATCAGCCGCAACGGGAGGACAGTGGTTGCCGCATACGACGGTGAGACGTTAGTGGTTGTCGCTGCCACAGCGGCCGAGGCTCGGACCAAGTACCGTGAGGCATTGAGGGCACGGGATCGGCAGGCGGCCCGGGATAAAGAGGGGGGAGGGTGAAAAATGTCTGGCAGTGTTTGCTTATAGACCGCCGCAACCGAAAAACTTACATACACAAAGATATTTTCGATTTGAGAAAAGTAGCCTGCAGCTATGACGTGCAAGAGGCCCATGCTGGAGGGTCATCCCGCCGCAACTATGTGCTGTGAGCTTGCGGTGCTTGCGGGCGGGGCACTGAGAGGCAAGAAAATCCTATGGTAATTGCACGCTATCCCAAGCGAACGGCCAAGAAAATCGAAGTGGACCCGGACAAGCCGGTATTCACCGTGGCCGAGGTCGGCACACTGCTAGGGTGCAGCCGGTGGACGGTGATCAGGCTCTTTGAGAATGAGCCGGGCGTCCTCATCCGGCTACATCCTGAGACGATGCACAAACGCAGCCGTCGTATGATTCGTATTCCCCGTCACGTTCTCTTAAGGGTCAAAGCCCGGCTAGAGACCTAGTTTTCCTGTGCTAATTTGTGCTTACAACCCCTCAAGTGACCAACTGGCGCACCAAATACATGCAATAGAATCAGCTATCTGCCGTGTCTACAATATCAGCGCTGGTATACTCAATAGTTTGTCGCATACGCGTATGAGTGAACAGGCAGCAACACCTCGGGTCACGATTGACGAACTGGCTCGAGAACTCCGTGCGCTACCCGCATCAGCCTTCGATAACACTGAGGAGATCAGGTTATTGCTGGAGCGAATGCCCATCGAAGAAGCCAGTCTCGCGCCCTATTTGACCTGGGACCGGCAGCACTACACGCGCAACCTGATCGATAAAACGGACCTGTACGAACTGATCGCCGTCTGCTGGGAGGTTGGGCAAGCCAGTTCGGTACACAATCATCGCGACCAGAATTGCTGGATGGCAGCGCCGACGGGAAAGATGCTGGTGGAAAATTTTCACGTGGAATTTCAGGATCTCGAGACGGGCAAGTGCCGGTTGATGGCATCTAACACGGTGGAGTTGACGTCGGCCAATCCGTGCGCGGTCGATCCGCGGGAACCGGTACACAGGGTGGTGAATCCGCGGGAAGCGAACCAGCGTGCGGTGACGCTGCATGTCTACTCGCGGCCCTTTGACACCTGCGTGGTCTATTCCGCGGAACAGGGAACATGCGGTGATATCAGACTTCACTACAATACCATTTTCGGAAAACCAGTAACTCGGTAGCCAATGTCGACGGCGGATGTGTGGGCGCGCACGGAGTAGATTCACTTCTCCGCTTCTGGACTGGGCGCTGGCAACCGCATTTCTAAGGAGGAATCGTGAGGAAATACCTGGGTGTTTTGGCGGGCGTGGCTGCGCTGAGTGTTATGTCGTGGGCGCAGGCTCCCGCTCAAACTCCAGCTCCGAATCAAACCCCGGCCCCGGCTCAAGCTCCAGCTCCGACTCAAACCGCGGCTCCGGCTCAAACACCAGCCCAAGCTCCAACGCCTGAGGCAACTCCCATTCCAACTTCAACGGAGAAACTTGCCGCCTCCGTTCCCTACCCGCGAGTCGAGTTTTTTGGCGGCGGTTCATACGCTGAGGCCGGTCTTTTCAACGCTGGTCACTGGGCGGGATTGCCCGGCTGGGATGCTTCGCTCGGCCTGAACCCGGCCAGTTGGGTGGGGATCGTGGTGGAGGGCGGCCAATACTTCGGAACGTCAAAGATTCCGTCAGGCACGCCGGCGCCGTTTCCAAGCGGTCAGTTCTACGAGCCGTCACCGTCTCCTACGTTTAACGTAGCGACGCGAGAATACAACTTTGTTTTCGGCGTGCAATTTTTCCGCCGCAAGTATGAAATGTGGACGCCGTTTGGCGAGCTACTATACGGACATCAGGGCACGCGCGGCGTAGCGACTCCGGTAGGAGAAGCTCCTCTTGTCACGGAAGTCGGCACTGGGCGGGCAATAGTGGCCGGCGGTGGCCTCGACCGCAAAATCAATGAGCGTTTCTCATTGCGACTCAAGGCCGATTACTTGCAAACCGGCACTGCGTTTCCCCTTCAACCCAAGCAGAAGCAGGACAACTTCCGGTTCTCAGTGGGTATAGTCATCCACAAGGTGCACAAAAAGAAGCGCTCGCTCGAGGACGAAACTCCGGCCGCACCGTAAGACCGGCCGCAACTTACGACCGGCGCAGCAGATCGCTCAGCGGCTCGGCTTTGGCCCGCAGCTCGTCGGCGAAATCGGTGCCTTTTTCGACCGCGTCCTCGAAGCGGTCTTTCGCTTCGTCGGTCCAGTCGGAGACGGTTTCGAGGACGCCATCGTACGACCGCCGCAGGTCTTTCCGCAGCTGCCGCCCGCTCTTCGGGGCGAGTAGCAGACCGAGGGCAGCACCCACGCCAAGACCGATCAACAGAAAAGTGACTGCGGTACCCGCTGGACTGTCCGAACTCTCGTATTTTCCAATGCGCATAAGAACCTCCTATACCATCTATACTCACAGACGGGGCAAGCCCCGTCTCTACATTTTAGACCCTAAGTCGTCGTCGTCGGGTCCTCGGTGCCAGAATGCAACACCGATATCGAAGAACTGCCGGGTGTTCCCATAACCCTCTCCGCCTGTGTAAAATCAAATGTTAATCCCAAGTGCGGCGGAAGCCCGGTCGACTCTCCACCCCAGCAGGCCAAAAGCGGGCCCGCCGGGGACCCCGGACCTGCCCCGCTGCCCAGAATTCCTAGCAGAGTGAAGGAGATGTAAACCAGCAATGTCGATTCCAGCGACCCAACTCCGTCCCGGCATGATCATCAAGCATAACAATGACTTGCATTCTGTGTTCAGCGTCGAGCACCGAACCCCGGGCAACCTGCGTGCCTTCATCCAGGCGAAGCTGCGCAACCTCCGCACTGGCGCCATGTTCGAGCACCGTTTCCGCTCGCCCGATCCCATCGAGAAGGTCAACGTCGATGAAGTCAACATGGAGTTTCTGTACGCCGATGGCGACAGCTACTACTTCATGGACACGGAGAACTACGAGCAGACCCACCTGACCCGCGACACGCTAGGCGATGCGGTGGATTACCTGACCTCGAATCTCCAGATCAAGGTGGAGTTTTTCGATGGCAAGGCCGTGGGGATCGAATTGCCGCAGACGGTCGTGCTGACGGTGACGGAAGTGGAGCCGGGCCTGAAGAGCGCAACCGCATCGAGTGTAACCAAACCGGCGAAGACAGAAACTGGCCTCATTGTTCAGGTGCCGCCGTTCATCAACGAAGGCGAGAAGATTAAGGTGGACACGGCGGAGGGGACGTATCTGTCGCGGGCGCAGTAGGACAGGTCAGAGGTTAGAGGTCAGATTGCAGAGGTGAGAACCTTCCGATTGGGTTTTCACCTCTGCAATCTAACCTCTGACCTCTTCAATCGAACCATGGCTTCCAGAAACGATCAATCTCACGCTCAAGCTCGTCGCTTTGTCGTGCGCGGGCGTGTCCAAGGCGTGGGCTTTCGCTGGTTCGTCGAGCGTGAGGCGCACATTTTGCAGATTACAGGATGGGTGCGTAACAATCCCGATGGCAGCGTCGAAGTGCTGGCCATGGGAACACGCGAGCAGTTGGGTGGGTTGCGGCCGCGTCTGCAGGAAGGGCCACGAGCGGCGCGGGTGGATGACGTAGAGGAATCTGACGCCGAGCCAATTGCAGGACTCAATACCTTTCAAGTTCGAGGAGCTTAACTTTACGATGGTGACCAAGATGCCGGCCAAGCGAGTCGATTGCGGCGGATTGAAAAAGCTGATCCGGGAGGTCCCCGACTTCCCGAGAAAAGGCATCCTGTTTTACGACATCACCACACTACTCAAGGACAAAGTGGGCTTCGCGCGCCTCATTGATGCGCTCTCGGAAAACTATATCGGCAAAGAGATTGACCTGGTGCTGGGCATGGAGGCGCGCGGCTTTATTTTTGGACCAGCGCTCGCCTACCGGTTGAATGCGGGATTCGTTCCGGTCCGCAAACCGGGAAAGCTGCCTGCCGAAACCCTGAAGATCAGCTATGAGCTGGAATACGGCAGCAACGCGCTCGAGATCCACAAAGATGCCATCAGGAAAGGCCAACGCATTCTGATTGTGGACGATCTGCTGGCCACGGGCGGAACCGCCGTCGCGACGGCGGAACTGGCCAGCGGCCTGGGTGCAAAGATCGCTGGACTGGGGTTTGTGGTCGAACTCGACTTCCTGAGAGGCCGCGAGAAACTGGCGAACTACGACGTGTTTTCGCTGCTGCACTACGACCGGTAAACGCCGGCCAATTCGCAGCTTGGTGCCGCGCCCACAAAACTCGGCTGAGCGCCGCGCTGGCAAATTCTCACTTCACTTCAAAACTTCTCGTCTCACTTCACTAAATATTCCACGGCCCGGAATAGACCTCTCCAAATTGCCAGGCTGACTGCCAGCGACGCGGTATATGAGAAGATCGCGATCCAGTTCCAATGAACATACCTTTCACTTTCGCGGATCCACATGGGGGAGGGCTCCTCGTGTTGTTGTGTTGTTTGAGTGGGAGCAATTATCTGACCGTTTTCCCTTTTCGGCAAGTGGTTGAAAACATACTCTTGGCATGGCGACCTGCTTGCTAAAGTGGGTCAAATCAACATGGACCCGAGAGATTTGCGCGGTCGCGGCAAAAGCCGGTGCCGAAATCGTGACACATAGGTGCCGGTCCGCTGTCAGGCCCGTCCGACATCTTCGGACGCTCGATGGTGATAATCTAGGCGCTTCGACGGATGATGCATGGGCACAGTCTTCAGTTCGATCCAGAGTTCAATGGAAAGCTCGGCCAGATTTTTCAGTTTGTTGGCGGTTGCACTGGTTAGCGTGTTCGGAGCCGGGGTTGATTCCATCCCGCTCCCGCCTTCCATCACTACGGCGCCACTCTCGGTTGACCAGGTCGTGGACAATCTCGTCCGCAAAGATTTAGAGCGGGCACAGGCTCTGCGCCACTTCGAATCCACCCGCGTTTATCGCCTTTTGTATCGCGGATTCCCGGGCGATCGCCAGGCCGAAATGACCGTGGAGGCCACTTTTGACAGTCCTTCCAGCAAGAGCTTTAAAGTCATCTCCCAAACCGGATCGAAGCTGATTATCGAGCGGGTGTTCAAACGGTTGCTGGAGAGTGAAAAAGAAGCCACCGAACCGGAAGTGCACGCCCGCACGCTGCTGAATCGCGACAACTACGACATTGCGCTGATCGGCTACGAGGCCTCAGGCGTCAATTCCTTGAACCATGACAGCCAATATGTACTCGCCGTCTATCCGAAAACGACAAGCAAGTACCTCTATCGCGGCAAGGTGTGGGTCGATGGATCCGATTTTGCCGTGACCCGGATTGAAGCGGAGCCCGCCCAGAATCCCTCATTCTGGACGAAGAAAAATGAAATTCACCACGAGTACATGAAGGTGCAGGATTTCTGGCTTCCCCGGCGCAACGAGTCGATAAGTTACATCCGGCTCGGCGGGTGCGCCACGCTGACCATTGAATACGACAACTACCGGGTCACCGACGTACGGACGGCATCGTCTGCCAAAGCGGGCGCGCGCTAACGCAGGTTCACGAGCAGTGGAGCGACGCCCGGCTTCCACCAGCAAGTTTGGGACGACAGCGGCAAGAATCCCACCAGTAGTACAATCCCGCCATGGATGGCCTGCTCGAGCCGAACGCAAACCGCACACCGGAGCGAGAAGAGTCCAGCCTCCGGCCTATTCTTGTCGGGATCGTCATCGTAGGAATCGTGGTCGGCATTCTCGCGCTGATTTTTCGTGCTGAGCAGAAGAAACCGGCTCCTCCTCCAGCGTATGCGGCGAATCTGAGGTTCTCGGACCTCAAGACAAGTGCGGCGCAGAATTTTGTGGGCGCCACGGTCAGCTATCTCGATGGCTCCATCACCAACACCGGCGATCAGACGGTCATCCACGCGGTAGCGCAGGTCACGTTCAAGGACGATCTGGGACAGACGGCGCAGCGCGAAGAACTTCCCATCCGCGTGCTGCGTACTGGCGGTCCGTACGACGAGGCTGTGGACCTCAACCTGTCTCCGCTTGCGCCTGGTCAGAGCAAACCTTTCCGGCTGACGTTTGAGAACATTTCGGCGCAGTGGAACCATGCTTATCCGGATCTGCAGATCACTCAGGTCAGCGTGAAGTAAGAAGCCGGGCGGTTGGCAAAATTGCCAAGAGGGGTACCTCCCTCCCCCACTGCGCAATGGAATCATGGGGTTAGGACGAAAATTCCCGCTAGATCTTTGGATTTAAAGGACTTGCCGGTAAAGTCTTCCAAAATCAATGAGTCAGGTTGTCAAAGAGCGGTAAAAATGGTTTTGGGGCAGCTTCGAGGTCGGTCTGGGTTCACGGACGCGCCTCGAAACTGCCCCAATCAAGAGTTGTGGTCGCGCACGACGGGTCTTAGGTCAATATATTTTCGATTGGTTTGTCGATGAAAAAATCGTCGCAGTTTCGAAATGGGAATTGACGGGTGGGGAGAGTGGCGGCACGAAAATTTGTCAAGTGCATTGTAGTCGGGGTGAAGCCGGTTGGGTGGAGGGCTTCCGCGGCAGCGCTGACGCCGTGCGCTTCCGTCCTTGCTCGAACACAGTGCATCGGTGGCCCGAGACGGGGCAAGCCCCGTCTCTACCCTGAGGCGATACCTGGCCAGTTGGCCTCAGCGGCTAAAAGCCGACTCTGAAAATGCTCCAGTTATCGCAGCGGTGAACCGCTGCGCCACCCAAGATCAGGCGCAACCCAGAGTTTTTCCGAAAGCTGTGACGCTTTGCTCTTCCACAAAGCCCTGGTGCTCCGGGATGCGACCGCTTTTTTTGTCTCCGCTACAATGGGCTCGTGGCTGACGTCAAACCATTCCGTCTTACGGAGTCAGTTAAAGCCGCGGGTTGAGCGTCCAAGCTGAGTCCGGCGGCGCTGGACACGGTGCTTGGGAAATTAGCCCGGCAACAGGACCCTAATGTGCTAGTCGGCTTCGATCATGCTGACGACGCCGGCGTGTATCTGCTTACGCCCGAGACCGCGCTGGTGCAGACGGTGGATTTCTTTACGCCTGTCGTGGACGATCCTTATACTTTTGGCCAGATCGCCGCTACTAATGCGCTCAGCGATGTTTATGCCATGGGTGGAAAGCCGCTGACTTCGCTGGCGCTCGTTTGTTTTCCGGAAAAAGGCGATCTTGAGATTCTGGAGCGCATTCTTGCCGGCGGGCTGTCGAAGATGGTCGAGGCGGGATGCACGGTGGTGGGCGGGCACAGCATCCGGGATGAGGAAACTAAATTTGGATATTCGGTTACGGGAGTGATTCATCCTAAACGCGTGCTTGCTAATCACGGCGCGCAGCCGGGCGACAAGCTGCTATTCACCAAGGCGCTGGGCACGGGAGTGATTTCTACGGCGATCAAGAAGGGCGTTGCGAAGCAGGAGTGGATTGACGCAGCGGTGACGTCGATGATTACCCTGAATAAGACCGCAGCCGAGGTGATTACCGGCGGTTCGGGAACTCCGCTGATTCCCACATCTCAAAAACCGCGAGACGTGGGGCACCCGGCAGAGCGAAGCTCCGCTGGACAGCCGAGGGCGGCTGTCCCTCCGTGGGCCGTGCACGCTCTCACCGACATCACCGGCTTCGGCCTGATCGGGCACGCTCGCGAAATGGCACTGGCTTCGAACGTCAGCCTAATTCTCAAGGCCGCCAATATCCCTGTGCTTGATGGCGCGCTCGATTGCATCGACGCTGGGTACATTCCCGGTGGACTCAAAGCGAATCGGGAGTTTGCCGAATGCCTGGTCGGCTACGAGCCTTCAGTGCCCGACGACATCCGCACGCTGCTCTTCGATCCGCAGACCGCTGGAGGACTGCTGATCTCGGTTGCCGCCGAAGACTCCGGCACGCTCATGCGCGCGCTGCGGGATGCAGGGGTTCCCGCTGTCGACATCGGCGGGTGATACCGCGTACGAAACCTTTGATCCAAGTCACTTTAACCCTGGTCGCTGCTTGATGAGTGCGTTCTTGGCTGGCCTGCTTTGATCATTCCATTGCCATGGCGAGGATGTGGGCCAGGTGATGGTCATCGTGCTCCGCCACAAAGTACAAATGGTCCACCAGCCGCATGGGTGTTTTCAGACGTGGATGGACAGCGGTGCGGGCGAAAATTGCGGGGTCGATTTTCTCCACTTTGCTCACCAGTCGTGAGCGGGCGCTTCGGAATTCGGCCAGGATCTCTTCGATTGGGCGCTGGTTGTGCTGCGCTTCGGAGGTCTTCCGATTGGTCAGGTCAGCCACGGTAAGCTGCGATGCCTTGGTAAAATAGTCATCGACCCGCGCCATCCATAGAGGTTCGAGGTCGAGCAAATGGCCGGCATGTTCCTGGGCCGACCACTTTTCGTTTTCGCGCGGTTTCCTAACCAGGACGTTGCGATCAGCGCCGCGGACGATTTCTTCCAGCCGGGCCGGCGTGCCTCGCAAACGCACGCACAGGTTCGGATGCTGCTCCACGCGGAAAGGTGAAGTCAAACTTTCGTTCAAACCAGATTGGCGGTCGATTCATGGTTGCAGGCGAATCATGTCTTCCTACAAGATGCCAAAGCGGGCGGAAGCGACGCAATTTGTGAAACACTTCTCGGGCCGGCGGAACCTTCCCCGCAGCTGTTGCATCTATACCCCAAATCGTGGACCATTGTTTTCAAATTCGGTTTTTTGCTGCGAAAGGAATCCTTGAATGAAAACCCGCACATCTTGGACGTTCCGGTCTCAAAGTTTCCGCCCTTGGCCTGGGCTGCATGGGGATGTCGGAGTTTTACTCCGGACGCGATGACGCGGAATCGATCGCGACCATTCATCGGGCGCTCGAACTCGGCATCAACTTTCTCGACACCGCTGACGTCTACGGACCGCACACGAACGAAGAACTCGTCGGACGCGCGATTAAGGGCAAGCGCGAGCCAGATTCGTGCTGGCCACGAAGTTCGGCATTGTCCGCGATCCCACGAACCCGAATATTCGCGGCGTCAGCGGCAAGCCCGACTATGTGAAGAAGTCCTGCGAAGCGAGTTTGAAGCGGCTGGGCGTCGAGTACATTGATCTCTACTACCAGCATCGCGTCGATCCGAATACGCCGATTGAGGAGACGGTCGGCGCGCTGGCGGAACTGGTCAAGGAAGGCAAGATTCGCCATATTGGCTTGTCGGAAGCCAGCGCCAACACTCTGCGGCGCGCGGTGAAGGTGCATCCCATCGCGGCGCTGCAGACGGAGTATTCGCTTTGGACGCGCGATCCGGAAGAGGAAATTCTGGCGACTTGCCGCGAACTGGGCATCGGCTTCGTCGCCTACAGTCCGCTCGGACGAGGATTTCTGACCGGCCAATTCAAGAAGTTCGAAGACCTGGCGGCCGATGATTATCGCCGCTTCTCGCCGCGCTTCCAGGGCGAAAACTTTCAGAAGAATCTGGATCTCGTGAAGAAAGTTGAAGAGATCGCGCGCGAAAAAAAATGTCAGCCTTCACAATTGGCGCTGGCATGGGTGCTGGCGCAGGGTGACGACATTGTCCCGATCCCCGGCACGAAGCGGCGCAAGTATCTCGAGGAAAACGCCGCGGCGGTGGATTTGAAACTGACTCCGGATGACTTGCGCCGCCTGAACGAAGTCTTTCCCTCGGGCGCGGCTTCGGGATTGCGCTATCCGGAACACATGATGAATCTGATCAACGGGTAATGCGAACTAGGTTTCGAACTATGTGGCGCGCGAACGTTGCGGAGCTTCGCTCCGCTGGACAGCCGAGGGCGGCTGTCCCTACGCGAACCTTGCCGGACGCGGCATCCTGCGCGACTTAACCGGCGAGCAGTTTGTTGACGTCGGCGTAATGTACGGCTCCCTCCATCGCGCTGTACGTTCCGGAGGTTTTGAGTTCCTCCGCTATTCGGCGCAGCAGGCCGAGCGTCGCGCGCATGGGGCCCGATCCCACGCTCACGCGAGCTACGCCCAGCTTTGCGAGTTCCGGAATCGAGGGCGTTCCCACTCCGGCGAGAATGTTGAGTGGACACTCGACGGCTTTCACCAGCCGTCCAATCGTTTCGGCATCCTTGAGTCCGGGGGCGAAGACGCAATCGGCGCCCGCATCGCGAAACGCAAGCAGACGCCGCAACGCTTCGGAATAGTCCGCGTCCGGATTGCCTCCCGGCAGCAGGTACACATCGGTGCGAGCATTGACCACAATCTGCGCGTGCAGTTGCATGGCAGCCTCGCGCGCCGCCTTGATCTTTTCGACCGCTAATTGCAAGTCGGCCAAGGGTTGGTCCGGACGGCCGCTCGCATCTTCCAGGTTCATCCCGACGACTCCCGCCTGAATCAGTTCGCGGGTGGTCTTGGCGGCATCTTCCGGACTGGAACCATATCCCGATTCGACGTCGGCGGTCACAGGCACATGAACGGCGCGAGCGATGCGGCCGATGCGAGCGAGCATTTCCTCACGTGGAATACGTTGGCCGTCGGGATAGCCGAGCGAAAAAGCGATGCCCGCGGAGGTGGTTGCAATCGCGGGGAAGCCAGCTTCTTCGAAGATACGGGCGCTGGCCACATCCCACGCGTTCGGCAGGATGAGCACGCCCGGTCCGCGATGGAGCTGCCGGAACTGGATCGCTTTGTTGGTTTGGGAATCCATAACTTCTCTTGCTTTTCTATGGTCTAGGGCCGATACCCGGCAGCTTGCTTCCAGCGCGGTCAGCTGCCGCGAGCTTTATCGCGCATGCGCTTGATGAAACTGGGCACGTGCACCACGGCGCGTCCCACCGTGCCGCTGCCCGATCTCCTGCGTGCCGTCGTGGGCTCGGACGCGCATGATGTAGAAGCGGCCGTCAAACGATTCCAGTTCCGCCTCGGCGTGAATTCGCATTCCGATCCCGCTGGCCGCGCGGTGTTCGACGTGGATCGAGATGCCCACCGTGATTTCTCCCTCGTCACAATACGGTTGCAGCGCATGGAAGGAGGCGGTTTCCATCAGCCGAATCATGTCTGGAGTCGAATACACGGGTGGCAACTCGGGGTGATATCCGGCGAGCGTGTGCTTCAACTCGACGGTTTCAGCCGCCTCGCCGCGCACGCCGATGGGGATGGGCCGGGCCATTCTTGCTTAGAAAGGGATTGTAGAAGCAATGAGGGTCGAGCGGCGACGTAAAAACTATGTTCCGATCATTCTCCGTTGCGCTGTCGAGCGGCAACGGCCAGAGTAATCTGCTCTATACTCGTCCGCTCGGAGCGCGTTGATGTCTCTCTCTCACCTGATTGCTGCCGGATCGTGCGTCACGCCTGGCAGCGCAGGCGGTTGGCGGGGGCGTCGATCTCCTTCTTTCTCTTTTGGGCGACGCTTAGTACGTGCCAAACGCGGGGCCCGCAGTGTGCTTTGCGATGGCGGAGATGGAACTTTTGATGCGGAATTCAGCACCGGGATAAAAGTGCGCGTGGGAGCGGCGCGAAACGGAGAATTGGCGACGAGAGCCTGTGCGGCAAAGCTCGGGTGGGAAAATCAAGAACTGGTGGTTGCAACTGGAGTTTCGCAGCTTGACGTCGACGCATTCGGCGTGGACTTCGGGGATGGTGTGCCGGTGGCTGCTTTTCAGATAAAGAAGTCAGACACCGAATGCTGCATGGAATATAGGATTTACTCCCTGGAGAAACCGCCACGTTTATTGCGCACCATTAGGGGTGGAGAATTCTTCAGCGCTTCCGATGTGGATCTGGTTGGCAGGATCGAAATATGGACCAACGATGCGGCTGCGGTGAATGGCTTCGAGAATCTGACGCTGGGTGAACTGGATTCGGCTCCCCGCGTCGTCTTTCGCTTTGCGCACGGTCAATTACTCGATGTGAGTGCTGAGTTCCAACCCCATTTCGACGATGAAATTGCGAGGATACGGGCCGGGATTCACCCGCAAGATCTGGAAGATTTCAAAGGTAACGATGGTAGATTGACGGCCATACCTTCTCCGAGCACTGCAGAGCGGATGCATCACTTGCGGATGATGAAGATTAAAGTGTTGCAGATCGTTTGGGTTTACCTTTACAGCGGACGCGAGCAGGATGCCTGGCGTACGCTCGCGGAAATGTGGCCTGTCGCGGACATAGATCGGATTCGTGCCGCGCTCGTGAGCGCACGGGCACGGGGAATTTACGGGCAGGCTGACGGCACGTCGGCAGGTGCTGCTCGGGGCAGGAAAAAACATGCGCCGATTTTCGATGCTGTGAGCACGACAGGACCCGGGGAGCAAATTGGAGGTTATCCCGCCTAGGGCGATTCTGCTTCGGCGCCCTCCCGTATCGGAGATTCAGCAGCAAAGCCTGCCGGAGTCGGAACTGCTCTTGGATCTGGTCATTGATGCGGCCGGAAAAGTGAGATCGGCCAGCCCGGAGGTAAGGTGAAATGGGTTGATCCGGATCTGATCAACGCAGCCTTGACTTGGAAGTTCATCCCAGCGTTTAAGGACGGCCGCCCGGTGGCTAGCCGGCTGCGGCTAGGTGTGTCGCCGAGACAATAATCCTGGCCAAAGCGCCAGGCCGATGCCTATTTTGTTTGGCTAGTGACTCTCAGAACGAACCGCGTTGTTACAATTAAGGCAGCGGTATTCTCTCCGTGATTGTGGGTTGAATAAGCGCACATGCAGACGTTTGACGAACATTTCGAGGTGGTGGTGGTCGGCGCTGGTCATGCCGGGTGCGAAGCGGCAATGGCGACGGCTCGCATGGGGCTGAAGACTGCTCTTTTTACGTTGAACGTCGATCTGATTGCGCAGATGTCTTGTAACCCGGCCATCGGCGGCATCGCGAAGGGGCACCTGGTGCGGGAAGTGGATGCTCTGGGCGGCATCATGGGCGAAATCACGGACGCGGTCGGAATTCAATTTCGCCTGCTCAACACTTCGCGTGGACCCGCCGTCTGGTCGCCGCGGGCGCAGTGCGACAAGCAGGCCTATCGCCTGAAGATGCGCGAGGTGCTGGAGTCGCAGGCGAATTTGAAGATCAAGCAGGCGGAAGTGGTGGATGTGGTGGTGGAGTCGTCAGTCGATGGTCGCTCGTCGTTCGCGGGTTCCGATGAGTATTGTTGTTCCGAGCAAAGCGATGCGCCAGCGTTCGCTAACGACCAACGACTAACGACCAACGACACTCCTCGCATTGTTCACGGCCTCCTGTTGCGCGATGGGCGGCGAGTTTCGGCGGATGCGGTCATCATTACTACAGGGACTTTTCTTAACGGGCTGATTCATTGCGGCGAACAGCAGTATCCTGCGGGACGTTCGGGAGAACCGGCCGCGGTTCTGCTGGGTGAAGCACTCAAGAGGCTTCGGCTGCGCGGATGCCGGCTGAAGACCGGGACGCCTCCGCGGCTTGATGGGCGCACCATTGACTGGTCGCGCTTCGAGCGGCAGCCGGGCGATTTGGATCCAACTCCGTTCAGCTTTCGCACGCGGCGGGTGGCGCATCACGACTCGCAGGTGCCGTGCTACATCGCTTTTACCACCGAGGAGACGCATCGCATCATCCGCGAGAACGTGCATCGGTCGCCGATGTACAGCGGACAGATTCAATCGACGGGGCCGCGGTATTGTCCGTCGATTGAAGACAAGATCGTCAAGTTTCCCGACAAACTTACGCACCAGCTTTTTCTGGAGCCGGAGGGACTGAACACGCACGAGATCTACGTCAACGGGATGAGCACTTCGCTGCCGATTGATGTGCAGTTGGCGATCCTCAAGTCGATTCCGGGGCTTGAGAGCGCAGAGATGATGCGGCCGGGCTACGCGATTGAGTACGACTCGATCGATCCCACGGAACTTCGGCGCACGCTGGAGACGAAGAAGATTGCGGGGCTGTTTCTTGCCGGACAGATCAATGGGACGTCGGGATACGAAGAAGCGGCGTGCCAGGGAATCATGGCGGGGATTAACGCGGCGCTGAAGGTGAGGCAGGAGGCGCCGCTGGCGCTTGACCGCACGGAAGCGTACACGGCCATTCTGATCGACGATTTGATTTCGAAAGGGACCAACGAGCCTTACCGGATGTTCACTTCGCGGGCGGAGTTCCGCTTGCATCTGCGGATCGACAACGCCGACCGGCGGCTTACTCCGCATGGACGCCGGGTGGGGCTGATTTCGGATGATGCTTGGGCAGAATTCGAGGCAAAACAGCGGCGGCTGGATGAGGTGAGGTTAGTGCTGGAGCGGACTAAGGTCTCGGGGGCGATGGCGGAGCAGATCTCAACAGCTTGTTCCGCTGCCGACGAAAGCGATCGAGCTACGCTCAATTTGGACGGGCGAGGGCGCCCGTCCCCACACGAACCGGAGCGATCTGTCTTCCGCCGTAGGGCAGCCTTTGGCGCAACTGCTGAAGCGGCCTGAAATCACTATCGAACAGCTAGCGCCGATTCTAAACGATTTGCTGCCCGAGTTTTTCCAAAGAGATTCCTCCGTTCCCTTTGGGGTTAAGCTGTCGTCCGAAGTTCGGAATGAGCTCAAGTCGGTCGAAACTGAAATTAAGTACGCCGGATACCTGGATCAGCAGCAGCGCGCGATCGAACGGCTGAAAAAAGCTGAGCAGCGCCGTATTCCGGATTGGTTCGATTACCGGGCGGTCAGCGGGTTGTCGCGCGAAATGCAGGAGAAGCTTGGGAAAGTGATTCCGCAGACGCTAGGTCAGGCCTCGCGCATTCCCGGGGTCACGCCGGCGGCGGTTTCGCTGATCAATGTCTATATTGAGATTCAAGGGCGGCGGCGGGAGCAGGCCGCGGCGCTGTAGCTCCTGCGGCTAAAGCCGACAGTGTGGGGCAATGATCGCAGCGCTGAAGCGCTGCGCCACCCAAAAGCAGGCGCCGAGCTTTGCTCGGCTTGGGCAGCCGAGGGCGGCTGTCCCTACGCAACATGGACGGGGCAGAGCCCCGTCACCACACGAGCCATTTAGCGGGCGACTGCTTTTTGCACGGCGGATCTTAGTTCGTCATACGAAAGCGCTCCGGGATGATACATCGCTACTTGGCCGGCGCGATTCAGGACTACCAGAGTTGGCGTCGTACTTGCTCCGTAGGCATTGAAGTTCTGTTTGCTCAACGGCACCGGCATATCCTGCAGGCTGGCGTAATAACGCTCGCGAACGGATTCGGTGTACGCTCGCTCCTGCTCGGGAGTGGCGTCGGCTCCTTGGGCGGCGTAGCCGTAGAGTTGAGTTGGGCCGATGACCACCAGGCCTTCGGGAGCGAACTCGTGCCGCAGGCTGGCGATGATGGGGACTTCGGCCTTACAGTCCACACACCAATGCGCCCAGAAGAACAAAAGAACCGGCGAGCCTTTCAGCGAGGCCAGAGTTGGCGGCTTCGATCCGAGATATTGAGTGACTTGCAAAGGCGGCGCGGGTTGGCCGACCAAAGCGATCAGGTTGAGATTCTTCTGAAGCCTCGCTCTAATGGATGTATTTCCATAGCGCGTTAAAGCCGCGCGCAGCAGGCTGATGGCTTGCGCGTGCTGTCCCTTTTCCGCCAGAGCCTGAGCGAGAACCTCGTAAGCGGCGCCGAGGGCGATGGGCAGATGGGGTTCGGCATCGAGTTTGCGTTTGCTTAGTTGCTGCTCGGAGAGAGAGCGCGTTTCGGTGGCAAAGGCAGTCGCTTGGTCCCACTGGTTTGTCGCAGCAGCAGCGCGCGCCATCCACGACAAGGCCTCTAGATACTCCGACGTAACGCCATGCTGAACCTTATAGCTGCTAAGTTCCGACTCGGCGGCGGAGAAGGAGTTCTGCGCTAACTGGGCGCGCACGTCGCCGATGAGGTCGGCTTGGGCAGGCAAGGGAGCGACCCGGAGAAGAATCGCGCCGAAAACGAGCCCCCATTTTCCTATTCGAAAGAGCATAACTCGATGATGAATGAAGGGGTGGGAAGTTGCAAATGGGGGAATCGCGAGCATCCTGTGGTGAAGTATTGAATTGCGAGATCCGACACTTGCACTGAAGCGCGCTCTGATATGAATCCCCTGCGCCACGGGGCTGCTAGAGAGAGGCGATCCTCAGGCAGCGATGGCGTATTGGCTGTCGGAATGGGCCAGGATGTTCATCATTTCGTGGAAAGAGGCAATTTCGAAGTTCAGAATAGAGCGGGTTTGCGTCAGCCCTTCCAAGACCGGTTTGGAGGGACAAAACAGTTTCAATCGAATGTCCTGATCGTGGGTCCAGCGCTCGAGAAACACGAGCATCCCCAAGCCGCCACCGCTGATCGCTTCCACTTCGGAGAGATCCAGGGCGATGACGTTGGATGCTGTCTGAGCCTGCACGACGTCGCGAAGCTTGAAAACCGCGTCGCTGCGGATGATCCTGCCTTTGCACTCAATGACTGCCAGATCACTCAGGTTCTCGACGTGTATTGACAGCATGGCATGCCTCCAGACTGACTCAGTTATGCCTCGGGATCTCGAAAGCAAGAACCCTGCCAACCGGCAATGGACTTTATTTTTCAACTTGATACGGAAAAATGGAGGGCTGAAGCCGGGAATTTTCGGGACCGTGTCAGGGAAATATGTACCAAAGCCGATTACCTCGGTAAACACAGAATACTGTAGCCATTTACCCTCGAATATGTACAATTTAAGTGCGTTTGATCTTTGCGGTCGTCAGCAGCACCCGCTCTGAAGCGCGATCTGCCTGCACTAACCCACGAGTTCCAGCGCATACTTCAACACAAAAGGAACACAGCAACATCATGGAAACAGGAACCGTAAAGTGGTTTAACGATGCCAAGGGCTATGGTTTTATCAGCCGCCAGAATGGCGAGGACGTTTTCGTTCACTTCTCCGCCATCCAGGCAAACGGCTTTCGCAGTCTGCAAGAAGGTCAACAAGTTCAGTTCGACGTGGTAAAAGGCCCCAAGGGGTGGCAGGCAGAGAACGTCAAAGGCGTCTAGACCACAAACAAAACTCGGAAAAAGAGGGGCGGCCCGCGCAGGCCGCCTTTCTTCTTGGGGAGGGCCGAATTAGTGAAGGGACGAGCGACTTGTGGGTCAGCGGGCTAGCGCTCGACCTCACGCCGAAAGCTCGGCTTCGGCAACTGTGCCGTAGAAACGAAAGAAGTTTTCCACTCTTGTGACTTCCAGGGTGTGGTGGATCCGCTGATTCACGCCCACCAACCCCAGGCTGCGGCCATCTTTCTGCCGCGTGACATAGGCGCCGACGAGTGCCCCAATTCCCGCCGAATCCGCGAGCGGCACGTCCGTGAAGTCGAGAATGAGAGCCTTTGATTTGTCGACGCGCACCTTCGATTGAAAGGCGAATACATTGGGAAGCGTCAGGGGCCCGGTTAGGCGCAGGATGCGGATTCCTTCCCGGGACCCGGCGAGATCCTCGATATGCAACGGCGGTTCAGGCATACCAGAAATGTTAACGACGAATGACAGGGCAAATGTTAAAAGCAGGTTAATTCAGGTATTGGGCGGTAGATCTCCAGTCCACGAAATCAAGCGCTTTAACCACAACCAAGGGTAGCACAGGGGACTTCGGGAAGCTTTATTCGCCGCCGACGATTAGGCCGTCGATGCGGATGGTGGGCGAGGCTACGCTGCCGCGGAATTCCAGGTCGCTGCCTATCTCGGTGATATTGCAGAACATGTCTTTGAGATTGCCAGCTACGGTGATCTCTTCGACCGGATAGGCGAGTTCGCCGTTGACGATCCACATGCCGGAGGCTCCACGGGAGTAATCGCCAGTGACTAAGTTTGCACCGTGACCGAGAAACTCGGTTACATAGAGGCCGTCTTTGATCTCGCCGATTATTTGGTTCGGCGTTTTTGTTCCTGGTTCGAGGAAATAATTTCCGGGGCCGATTCCGGGCGTCCCGGCGAGTCCGCGAGAGGCGTTGGCGGTCGTCTCCAGGCTCAACTTCTTAGCCGTGTAGGTATTGAGCAGATACGACTTCAGCATTCCGTTCTCAATCACTACCGTGCGGCGCGTGGGAATACCTTCGCCATCGAAGGGAGTGGTGCCGAAGCCGCCGGGCATGGTGCCATCGTCGACTATGGTGACGTTTGCTCCGGCAATTTTCTCGCCGAGTTTGCCCGCCAGGAACGAGGCTCCGCGATAGACCGAGTCGCCGTTTACGCCCTCGAAAATGTGTTCCAGCATGGAGCTTGCGACCACGGGATCGAGCACCACCGGCGCGTGCGCCGTCTTTACCTTGCGCGCGCCGAGACGGCGCAGGGTGCGGCGGGCCGCTTCTTTTCCTACCTGCTCGGCAGCGTCGAGTTTTGCCAGGCTGCGCGCAACTGAATACCAGTAATCGCGCTGCATGAGGCCGTTCTCGTCCTGTGCGATGGGCACTGCGGCGACCGAACAGTATGATCGGCGGTATTCGCCGACAAAGCCGTGAGAATTCGCCAGCACTTTTCTTCCGGTAGCAGCGTCGAACGATCCGCCTTCGGAGTTCTTGATGCGGGGATCGGCGTCGAGCGCGGCTTTTTCGGCGCGACGAGCGTACTCGATGCGCTCGGAGCCGGGCAGCGAATAGACGTCTTCGTGATAGAGATTGAGGTTGCCCTGAAGCGATCCGAGCTTCGCGGCATCAGGAATTCCGGCGTACGGATCTTCGGAACAGATCTTCGCCAGTTCAAGCGCCGACTTCAGCATGCGCTCTGTGCCGGCAGCGGAAAAATCGCTGGAGTAGGTGCTGGCCGCGCGCTGCCCGAAGAAGACGCGCACGCCGATGGCGCGCGATCCTGACTCCTTCAGTGTTTCGACCTGGCCGAGGCGCACTACGGTAGAAAATTCGTCGCCTTCGCGGATGACACATTCGGCGGCGGTCGCGCCGCCTTTCATCGCGCGGCTGACCATGTCGATGGCGAGTTCTTTGAGATCGATTGCCAGTTTCGTTTCGCTGGGTTCTAGGGTTGTTGTCATTTCAAAGTCAAGATCTACCACTGAGGCACAGGGAACACAGGGAACGCACAGAAAACCAAGACCTTCCCTTTTGCCCTTCCCTGACTCTGTGTCTCTGTGGCGAGAATACTGGTTACTGCATGTACCCGCCGGTTTCGCGTTTCGCAGTCCCTCCGACGGTAAGCCGGTCGATCTTGATGGTCGGGATGCCGACGCCAACCGGAACGGCCTGTCCATCTTTGCCGCAGGTGCCGACACCTTCATCC
Source organism: uncultured Acidobacteriaceae bacterium (assembly GCA_963730845.1). Lineage (GTDB taxonomy): Bacteria > Acidobacteriota > Terriglobia > Terriglobales > Acidobacteriaceae > Acidiflorens. The sequence continues at coordinate 22,904 of CAVSTM010000022.1, forward strand.
AGTTTCAGATCGTTCCCTACCATCGAAACCCGCGTCAGCACATCGGGGCCGTTGCCGATCAGGGTTGCGCCCTTGATCGGGGCCGTGATCTGTCCGTTTTCGATGAGATAGGCTTCCGATGCCGAGAACACAAATTTGCCGTTGGTGATATCGACCTGTCCGCCGCCGAAGTTTACGGCGTAAATGCCATTCTTTACCGAACGAATGATGTCTCCTGGATCGTCTTGCCCGGCGAGCATGTAAGTGTTCGTCATGCGGGGCATGGGAATATGCTCGTAGCTCTCGCGGCGTCCGTTGCCGGTATCGGCGAGGCCCATCAGCTTCGAGGAGAGTTTGTCGCTGAGATATCCCTTCAGAATTCCATTTTCGATCAGAACAGTTTCCTGCGTGGGCTGGCCTTCGTCGTCCACGTTCAAGGAGCCGCGGCGCCACGGCATGGTGCCGTTGTCGACCACCGTGCATTTTTCGCTGGCTACGCGCTTGCCGATCAGACCGGCGAATGCCGATGTCTTCTTGCGATTGAAGTCGGCCTCCAAGCCGTGGCCCACGGCCTCGTGCAACAGTACGCCGGGCCATCCCGGACCGAGCACGACTTCCATGTCGCCGGCGGGAGCTTCGCGCGCGTCGAGTTGCAGAATAGCCTGGCGCGCGGCCTCCTTGGCAAAGAACTCTGGAGTCTTGTCGCCAAAAAAAAAGTCGAGTGCAACCCGCCCACCGCCGCCCGATGACCCGCGGCCTGAAGTTGTGTCGGTTTTCGCAATGCAGGAAACATTCATGCGCGCCAGCGGCTGCGAGTCTTCCGCAAATGTGCCGTCGGAGCCGACCACCAGGATGGTCCGCAGTTCGTCGGCATAGCTGGCGCGTACTTCCTTGATGCGCGGATCATAGCCGCGAGCGGTGCGATCGGCGCGCATCAGCAGTTCAACTTTGGCGGAAATATCCGCGTCCACCGAAGGCAACGCGACGGGGTAGAGGCTGCGCGCCGGCTTCTGTTGGAATCCGGCGACCGTCGATTTGGCCGGCGCGCTTGCAATCAGCGCAGCGGTGCGGGCAGCATGCAGAATCCGCTGCGGAGAAAGATCGTCGGTGTAGGCATAGCCGGTGCGCTCGCCGGAAACGACGCGCACACCGCACCCCGCCGAGATTCCCTGCGACGCGGACTTAACGAGCGATTCATCCACCATTAGCGAAGTCGACGTCAGGTATTCGAAATAAAGGTCGGCGTAGTCGCCGCCAGCCGAGAGCGCGGCGGCCAGGCTAGTCTCGAGATCTTGATTCGTGAGCCCGTAGTGCTCGAAGAAGAAGCGGTGCTGGTTGGCAGTCACCATATTTTGATGCCCTTGGCTTTGCAAACGACTCGCAGTGGCTAAATTCATTATCCCATGAGCGGGACACAGGCAGGATCAAGGCCAAGATTACGGAAGTCAGGGCGCGCCGCGCCGGATCAAAACCAAACAATTTCTCGGCTCAGCGATCACTGACGCCGGCTCTGGCGGAGCAAATAATTCTAGTTCGTGGCCCCAGACTCGCTCAGCCAGATGCTCTCCGAATTCCTCGACGGCGCCCCCGCCGCGGTTGTGGTGGAAGACGGCGCCATCGCGTTCGATCTGGCCGAGTCGAAGTATTCGCTTTCCGGCGAATACCAGCGCGTCGCCTGGCACCAGAGCCGCGGAGAGTTCGTGCAATTCGGTTATTTTCCGGGGCAGGAGATCTCACAACGGGCCTCTGCTCATGCTGGTTGCGCCCGCTCTGCACGTGCATCCCACGACGGACGCGATTCTGCGGTATCTTTCACCGGCGATCGATTGGGAAGTGCTGGGGATCGACGAGCGCTGGCGGGAAGATATACGGGTGGTGTTTCCGAAAAGACCGCAGCGGGCGCCGGTCCGGGCAGCGTAGAACTTATCACCGCCGAGACGCAGAGAGCGCCGAGAAACCTTTTCTTGGCTCTTGAAAAACTAAGGGCACTCGGATTCAGACCCCGATACTCTTCCGAAGCATCACCAGTTGTCCGAGGTGATACGCGTTGTGGTCGGCCACCAGCAGCGCCTCGCGCAAAATCGTTTGCCCGTCACCCCAGGGGATGCGGGCGTACAGATCGACTTTTTTATCGGCGACGAGCTTCTCCATCGCACGCAGATCTTTCTTGAACGCGGCCATACTCGCGGTCCATTCCTTCTCATCAGGGGGCGCTTCCGATGCAGGCCAATATCCTACGGGCCACGTTGGAGAGACATGCTTCGAGTTGCGGCTGAACTCAAGGATGTCCCACAGCGCGAGGCGCATGTGCTCGAGCAGCATCCATGCGGTGTGAGGGAAGTTGGCAACTTTGACTGCGAGGAGTTGCGCGGGCCAGTCACCCAACGCATCGTCGAAGCTGAGGTGCGCCCCACCACCTTTCAGCAAATAGAGCAGGTGGTCGCGGAGTAGTTGATCGTGAGATGCCGGCCGCGGTGGTGCTTCGTTGGCAGATTTCGTGGATGTTTTTCTGGTTTTCTTTTTTGCCATGGGTGATTTCATTTTATGAGAACAGAAGTCAATGGAGAAGTCGGCGAGTCATAGTGCCGGGTTCGCGTGCATTTCGTTTTCCGGCGCTTCGCCTCTGTAGACACGGCTGATACCCCGCACCAGGCGCCGCATCGGGAGTTCCCCCTTGGCGTCGGCAAAGAAGATTTCGCCGACTCGCGTTCCGCGATAGCACCAGCGCTTGAGGATCGCCAAGTGTTCCATCCGCTCAATCGCGCTGGCTGGTTTGGACGTGGGGAATTCTGCCAGCGCAGCCTGGATACGCGCTTCCATCGATTGCGATTTGGCGTGCTCGGCACCGGAGATCGGAAAATTTAGCGGGCCCGCGAGCGCGCCTCCGTCGACCCGGAACAGGGCGACACTCTCCGGCTGGCGCGCGTTTTGTGCCGCCTTTTGGACAATCACGGCGTGCAACTGGTCGATCCGGTGGACGAATTCGGGCAGTTGCTGCAATACGGGAGCGAGTTTGTCGAGCCGCGCATGAATAGCGGCGGCCGTCTCGAACTCCATTTTTGCCGAGGCGCTATCGCGTTCCGCGGCCATCTGCCGCTTCAGTGATTCGCCGCGGGAGTCCAGAAAATCTTCGACCCGCACCACCTCGGCGCGGTATTCGTCATCGGTGCAACCGCGAAAGCAGGGCGCCAGACACATCTTCATCTCGGAATAAACGCAGCCGGGAAATTTTGGATCGGGATGGAGATCTTCCACGCAGCGGCGCATCTTGAAAAAGTCGAGCGCGTCGTTCATGAACTTTTCCGCAGCCACCCGCGACGCGAATGGCCCGTAGTAGGTGTTCTTTCCCGAAATTCGTCCCAGCCGCGTCGTGATCGAGGCGCGGGGGAATTCGTTTTCCAGATGCAGTTTGACCAGCGGAGCGAAGCGCAGCCGCAGGCGATTCGAGTAAGTCTTGGGGAAGGCCGACCGAAGCACCTGGTAGAGCATGAATCCAGATTCGAAGTCTGACCCGGTCAGTGTGTATTCGATCCAGCGGACATGATGGCGCAGGTTGAGTCGCTTCGTCCGCTCTTCGGGAGGGGAAAGTAGCCGCTGCAGCCGCCGCCGAAGGTTGGCAGTTTTACTGACGTAGGGCTCGGAGTTTGCGTCTTCGCCGCGCAAAAGAAACACAGCGGGGGCGGCGGCTGCGGTGGAGAAGATCTCGGCGTCACGTTCCGGGCGGAACTCTTTGCGCTCGGTCTGCACTTGCTGATTCTAATTCGGATTCAACGGCAAGTGCTTAACCACAGGGGACACAGGGAGGCACCGGGGAACACAAGGCAGGGGACACAAGGCAGGTTATCCGAAGCTGGCACTTTTGAACTTCTGGCGGAAGTCGGGTCCGTCCATCTTTACGATGCGGCACATCTCCTGGAGACGGGAACGCATGCGCTCACCGATGCGGTCGCCCAGGGTTTCTTCGCGAGCGGCCGCGCGCGCGGACGACAGCGACGATGACCGGGTCACACTTGCGGCCGGTTCGTCTGCAAAATTCGTGGTGATGATGGTGGTTCGATTGTCGTTATAGCGCGTGTTGAGGATCAGGCTCACCGTGTCCCAAACCCACTCGCTCGGTTTGACGGCGCCGAGCTCATCGAGCAACAGCACATCGGCGTCAAACACCGGCCGCAGCACCTGCAGTTCGGTCGCCTGGACGGAATCGTTGTAGGAATTCTGAATCTGCTTCAGCAGCTCGCGATAGTCGCAAAAAAGGCAGGAGCTTCCCCGAGCCGCAATGAGCTCCTTAAGAATGCCCACCGCGAGATGGGTCTTGCCGGTGCCGATGCCGCCGACCAGCAACAACCCCTTGCCATCTCGCGGATCAAACTCCTGAACGAAACGCGATGCGCTGATCTGGGCCAGCGCAATCGAGCGATCGGCTCCCGGGAAATCGGTCGTAAAGTTCGAGAGCTCGCAATGCTCATATCTCTTAGGAATGCGCGCCGCCGCGATCAAGGCGCCGCCGCGCGCCTGCAGTTGGCAATCGCAGCGCGTCACGCCGCGCTCTGGCGCTCCGGGAACCGGCTTCCATCCCGAGCCCGCGCACAGGAGGCAAACTTCCGCTGCTGTTTTCATTTGTGTATTTAAACTCTGTATATTTCAACTCTGCACCCGAAGCCGCCTGTGCCGCAACTCGAAACCGGTTCCTCTCTGTGCACATCCTGTGGAGAGCAGGGGCAGGTTGTGGAGAACCGTGAGGAACCGAGGAAGACCGCCGATCGCCGCTGGCGTTTGCGGAAGAGTCGCGGACAAGGAGGGAGCAAACACCGGTGCATTTTCGGCTCATTCCCCGTTTACCGCAGATACAGCCGTTCGCTTCGGGTGTCAAAACCGGCTACTGGCACGTGTTTCCCATTGACAATCCCGTAGCATAGGGGAGAATGACATCGCCGGTGCTCGCGCTTTGAGCATTCCTCCCCGGCTGAAGGCGCGGGGACCGTAAACGACTAGTGTCAGGAGAGAGCATGAATAAAGCTGATCTGGTTGACCGGATCGCCGGAGCCTGCGGTATTTCAAAGGCGCAGGCGACGACCGCGATCGACACCACCGTGGACAGCGTCACTGCTGCCCTTAGAAAAGGGGACCGTGTAGCCTTGATTGGATTTGGCACGTTCTCCGTCTCGCAGCGCAAGGCCCGCAATGGCCGAAACCCGCAGACGGGTGCCACCATCAAGATCGCTGCCCGTAGAGTCGCCAAATTCACTCCCGGAAACGAACTCAAGAAAGTGGTCAATAAAGGCAAGTAAGGGGCCCCAGAATTCTTGGATACGAGCGAGACGGCAGGGGGTCGGCCCTGCCGTTTTGCGTTTGAGGTCTCAGGTGTCATGTTCTGGATTTAGAGAGTTGAGGGCATGGTATGCGAGACCATCGCATACCCTCCGAGCTATAATTTAAGAGACCGAGGCGACGAACAGGAAAGCCTTGCTTGGGCTCGCTATAGTTGGTTCTTTTCCAGGTGTAGCGATTCTCTGGATTTGGGCGATGGTGGCTGCTTTGCGTTTGTTTAGCATGCATTCGCCCTTTTCGTTCCCCTTTCATTTCTACACCCGCAGAGAGGGAGCGAACTGCATGCTGCGCCAAGGGGAGGTCCCTGGGAGCGTATGTTCTTGTTTCTTACTGTTCGCCTGTCCTTTCTGGGCGGGGCTGACGGCCTACGATTTGCTCTGTGGCCGTTACATTTGGCCATCAACATACGGCGTGGGAACGATATTGGGTTTCGCGGTTGCCGGGGTTTGGTCCGGCGTGCGCGATTGGAAAAGGTCCGCGAAGAAAGAAATTGGCGTTGCGATCTAATCACCGCTCCGGTGCGGTTTTCCTGGCACCTGAGACCTGGCACCCGAGGCACCCGACACCTGCCTTGCTGAATCCTTCCTAACTCCGGTAGAATCAAATGTCTGAATCGAGGATTAGGAACTGACATGAAAGCAGCCATTCATCCACACTACAGCGAGATCCGCGTGCATTGCGCTTGCGGCAACGCATTCGTCACCCGCTCTACGCACAAGGGCGATATCAGCGTAGAAATCTGCGCCGCCTGCCATCCCTTCTTTACCGGCAAGCAGAAGCTCATGGACACGGCTGGCCGCGTGGAACGCTTCCGCCGGAAGTACGCCAAGAGCGATGCCGGAAAAGCCAAAGCCGCTAAGGCCGCCGAGGCCGTGAAGAAGTAATTTCCGCGCAGAAAGGCGGATTCTTGCAGGCCTCCCTTTCGGGAGGCTTTGCTTTTGCAGTCCTGACTAGTCTGGGTGGGATTGTCAATGCTGGACCCTCGTGCAGGGTCTCAGGATTTCGGCTCGTGCAGGGTCTCAGGATTTCTGTTGCTTTTGGTCAGCGGCCCGGGCTTGCAGGGCGATGGTGACCGCGCTCAGCATATCGTTGGCAGGCGCAGGTTTGCCGGTCCAGATTTCGAACTGCCGCGCGGCCTGCTGCACGAACATCTCAATGCCTGAGATTACGGCGATCCCTTTGGCGCGCGCGACCTGCAGCAGGTGCGTCTCGACCGGGTCGTAGACCATGTCGAAGACGAGGCGGGCCTGAATCTCCTCGTCTTTGAGCGGGCAATCGCGCGTGTTCCCCATGCCCACCGGAGTGGCATTGATGATGACGTCAAAGGCGGTCTTGCGGAGATCAGCACGTTTGACGGTGCGCGCTTTAGCCTGGCGCGCGAGCTTCTGGGCCTTCGCGGCAGTGCGATTGAGTATCCAGACTTCCGCGCCGCGTTCCTTGAGGCCGAAGACCGCGGCTCGCGCAGCGCCCCCGGCGCCGAGCACGAGAACTTTCGCGTTTTCGATGGCGAGGCGTTGCTCGACGGGACGAAGCACTCCGGCAATGTCGGTGTTGAAACCGTAAAGCTTGCCATCCTGTCCGCGGACAACGGTATTGCAGGCGCCGATCTTGGCTGTGTGCGCGTCGGTGTTGTCGAGATACGAGAGGATGGCTTGCTTGTAGGGCATGGTGATGCTGAGGCCGTGAAGCGGAATCTCGCGCACGCAGCGGATGAGATCCTTGAGCGTTCTGGCGTGGAGAGGGAGATACACGCCGTTGACGATCTCGCGGCGCAGCGCCGCGTTCATGATGATGGGCGAGAGCGAATGTTCGATGGGGTCGCCGGCGACTCCATAGACGCGAGTGGCGGCGTCGACCTGATCGATGCGGTAGATACTGCGCAGATCCGCCGCACTGACCTGACCAGGCGCGGTTTTGAGACCGGCGCTGGGATCGACCGCGCCAAAAGTGAAGGCGCTGCCGGCGCGCACGCCGAGCACGCGGCTGATGATGCCTTGCTCTCCCATGCACAGGCCGATCAGAGCGTGTTTGTCGCTCTCGGTCAGCAGAAACTTCATCATGGCCACGTTGTCGGAGAGCATGGTCGCAGTGGAGACGACCTTGTAGAAGTCGGCCTTGACCTTCAGCATTTTCTCCAGGGTCTCGTCGAGGTTGCGTGTGGCGCGGAAATCATGGAACGAGAGGATAAGCCCGACGCGGCTGCGAAGGCGCGCGATCGCTTCGGGCTTCGATTTCAGTGCGCTTTGCATTTCCAGATCCACAATCTGAAAGCCCGCGGCATGAGCCTTCATTAGCACTTCCATTTGAGAAGCCAGCGATCCCTTGAACTTGCCGCCATTGTCGGCACGGCGGCAGGTTCCGATGGCGGTGACATACTGATGGGTTTCAAGAAAACGATGGATCTTTGGAAGCGCCGCCAGCGGCTGTTTCAGGTAGTCCAAACGGAACTCGAGGAAGGGGTTGTCGCGGGCCATGGACTCGGCGGCATCGAGCATGTCCTCGGCCGTGTCGCCGCCCAGCGCAAGACAGACCCGTGGTAGTCGCATGGGCAAAAAGCGGGTCGCGAGAATGGAAGACGAAGCCAAGGCCATTTGTTTTCAATAACGGCGCGATATTACAGGGGTGCAGCCGCATATGCAACATTAAGGTTGGCGAAGGCCTTAGGAAGCACTTTGGGAGCAAGAGGGCTAAACACCCTCGTAACCTTGACCCTTCTCCATGCGCTTGTTACTTTTCGGCTGTAACCCTTGTCTTCCTAGGGAGATAGCTGGGGATCCGCGGAACGGTTTGGAGTCGGAGGTAACATGAAGAAAACAGGATTGTTATTGCTGTTGACGATGACGGCGACCCTTGCGGTAGCCCAGGAGACGACGACGACGGCGGTTACGCCCGACGCGTCCGGTATCGTCAGCACGTCGGTCAATGTGCCATTCGTGCGCTACCAGACGCCCACGGCGGCTGACATTTACTGTGCTGGATTTCTCACCAGGGACCGGATTCCCGATGCGAACTACGTGAACGGAGGCCTGAACACGCCGACCTCAACCAAGTTTGAAACCGGCGAACTGGTTTACCTGGCGGGGACCGGCTACCAGGCAGGACAACTGTATTCGATCGTCCGCGAAATGCGGGACCTCAACGAGTACGAAATCTATCCGGGGCAGAGAAAAGTGCTTGCTGCGGCGGGACGCCCTTACGGGGAAATCGGGAGGGTGCGGATCGTCGATACGCGCAGTCGCAGCGCCATTGCCCAGGTGGAATTCAGTTGTGATCCCATCAACCCGGGAGATGTCGCCGTGCCTTTCGTGGAAAAACCGCCGGTTACGTTCCACGTGCCCGGACATTTCGACCGCTTCGCGCCGGCCAATAGCAAACTGACCGGACGGATCGTGCTGGGTAAAGACTTCGATGGCGTGCTCGGTACCGGCATGAAGCTTTATATGAACATGGGTTCGAACCAGGGCGTAAAAGTAGGCGACTATTTCCGCGTGGTGCGTTCCTACACCGCCACCTTGCACGATCCGGTGGACTCGCTCTCGTTCACCGCGCAGACTTCAGAAGACACGCAGATGCGTCCGCCAACTTTTGAGGCCGATCGCTTCACCAAGACCAAAGGTCCGAACATTCATGTGGCGGATCTGCCGCGGCGCGGCATAGGTGAAGTGGTAGTTCTAGGCGTAACCCCGACGGCATCGTCCGGCATGCTCGTCTTCTCGCTGGAAGATGTGCTTGCCGGCGACACGGTGGAACTGGACGATCAGCAGTAAGAGAAATTAAACAATTTGATAGGGAACAAAGGGGAGAGCGAATCTCCCCTTTTTCTTTTGCTGTGGGTGCCGCCTACTGTAGAGACGCGTCTTGCCGCGTCTCTGTTCGCGTCGGGGCAAGCTCTGTCTCTGCAGGTGGCTTCAGCGGAAGAAGCGAATTCTTGGATTTCCCGGAATCATCGCGCCCGCGACGAGCGTTACGACGATCACAATAACGAGTTCCACGTTGCCCTCACAATGTTGCCGGTGCAATTCAACAACCAGCGTACAGCTTACGTTCTCTTGCCGAGAACGCAAGTTACTCACGTGGGGTATGCGCTTAGGAGTCGGGTGCGGAAGCTGGGAAGAGATTGTCGGAAGCAAGTTCAGCAGGGAATTTCGGCATCGGCATCCGAAAAGACTTCGGCGGTGAACGCCTCGATGGTTGCATTCCCGCGCCAGGAATCCGGCGGCATGCCGGCCTTCCGGCAGGTTTGCTCCAGGAAAGTCTCCCGATCCCAAACATTTTCGACCGGGACCTGGGGCAGCAGAAGGCCGCGGCGAGCGCCATCAGAAATGAGCAGGCCGTGGCGCCCGACTTCGACCGACTCGGGATGAATCGGGAAAAGCAGAGAGAGCACGCTCAGAGAAACCTCCAGCCTGGAAGCTTCTTCTTTCGTGACCGGCAAGAACCTGGAATCATCGAAAGCGGCGGCGCGGGCGGTCTCGGCCACTGCGCGATAGAGAGGCGCGATGGGCATGGCATAGCCGACACATCCTCGAAGTTGGCGGCGCTCGCCGTGTAGATGATCGCCGGGGAGATAAAGGGTGGTGAAGACGCCACGTGGCTCCAACAGTTTGGTCAGAGGAGGAGGCGCTGCCGGGAAAGGCCGACGCTCCAAAACTGCCAGAATCGCTTCGTGCGCAATGCGGAGCAGGGTCTGACGTTGATCGAAAGAGAATTCTGTGGATAACAGGGCGGGGCTAACTGATTCGCGCGCGGTAAGATTTTCAGTCGGTTTTTCAGACAGTTTGGACATCGCGTTTTCTCCGCCGGGAGAGGACGAAGGCGCGCCGCCGCCGCTTTTCCGATTTGCGGTCGATCCGCGACCAGAAAGCAACGAAATAGTCTAGCGCGGAAACCAACGAAAGCAGGACCATGAACCAGATGGCGACCCGGGCAATCCAGTAGACCGGGAAAATGTAAATGCCGAACACGGGCCACTGGTGCCAGCGGCGAGCGAGAATCACGGCCACTACGGAAATGATCTGCACCAGCATCTTGAACTTGCCCAGCTCGCTTGCTTGAATCGTAAAACCTTCGGAAGCGGCAATCGAGCGCAGGCCGCTTACCAGAAACTCGCGGCCGATGACTACCACGGCCATCCAGGCCGGAACCAGCACGGGATTGAACTGCACCAGCGTGATGAAGGCGGCAGCAACCAGCAACTTGTCGGCCAGAGGATCGAGCAGGATGCCTATGGTGGTGATCTGGCCGCGTTTGCGCGCCAGATAGCCGTCAATGCCGTCGGTGATCGAGGCCAGGATGAAGACTGCCGAGGCTAGGACTTCTCTTTCCCCGGTTTGCCCAGTCGCGAAACGTGGGGTACAGAGAATCCAAATGAGAAGCGGGATAGCGGCGATGCGGGTGAGCGTGATGTAGTTAGGAAGATTCACGCGATGACTGGGCCAAGGCCGCGAGGGCGGTCAATGTGATTATCCTCTACATCCGAGGTCAAGGCAACGGACCGGAGGGGAGTAAGGGGAGTAGCGCGGTTTCCCGCCGACCTCCAGACACACGTGCCCAAACCCAGCCTTCGGAGAGTGTCAGGTGGTACCGAGTGCAACCACTCGTGCGGCTGGATTGATGCGTAATGCCATGTCGGGCGTGATGATTGCCTTGGCCAGCTTCAAAGGACCTAATTGCACGGTAGCCTTGACCTTCTTGCTCATCCATTTTTCGCCTTCCAGCGTGAGCGTCACCTCGCTGCGTGGTACGAAGCCCACCTCTTCCAGTTGGAGAGAGCCGAGCTGCGACTTGTATCGGGCCACCAGATACAAATCTTCAATGGGTTTGAGCCGATACCTCTTGGTGCCTTGCACAAAACCAGCGTTTACCTCGAATTGAACCAGATCCAAGCTTTGCTCGGGCTTCGTTTTCTTCAACTCATCGATGTATTCGCGCACCTGTTGCACAGTCAGAGGGTCCGATTTTTCCCGAAGCGTTTTGTACGTGCTGTACGTGTTCCATGTCGCATACGCACCCCAGGCTTGGGCAATTGCCCAGTACAAGGTCCTGCCACCCAGTTGCAGATGCACTTTACCCATCGCCGCAAGACCTATCAGGGTAAAGTTCCACAACGCCAACCCCGCCAACGTTGCGGCGGATATGATGATCACGTTAGGGTCACGTACTTTTCTCTCGTACACTCCCGCCACAATCAACGCCAGTCCCAAAAGCAAGCTGACCGCTCCCCAGTTGCTACGCGCGGCGAACACCGCAACGCCAAGCAGCAGGTTTAGCACTCCCCACACGATACTGGAGTTTCCGCTGGAGCGAAGTTTCTTGTCGAAAAGGCAAAACGATCCCGCCAATGCCCGTCGCTCCACGCGTTGCGGATCACTCGGCATACATCCTCCAGCTAGAGAACGTAACTGCAAAATTTATCTCTGTGCTTCTTTGTAGCGAGCGGCCTTTGCTTCGGCTTCGGTCGTGAATTTTCCAGACTAGGTCTTGCCATACCAGCGGCCGTTCTTGTGATAGACGCCACTGTTGGTGTTGACCCAGACCTTGCCGCTGGCTTTGGCGGCTGCGATCTCTTGACTGGAAGGCATAGCCAGTGCGGCCTTGGTCGTTGTTTTCGGTGCAGCCGTGTTGGCGGAGGAAACCGGAGCGGCGGGAGGAGTCTGAGTTGCGCCGGTGCCGGCTGTACTTGCCTGCGCCTTCGCCAAAGCCGGCGAAATGGCAAGGGAGACCATCAAACAGAAAGCCAGCATCCACAGAATATGTTTGCTTGGGGAGTGATTCATATCTCGTCGCAAGGTGCACCGTGAGCGTCCAGAATCATCGAGGTCCGGTGGAGTGCCGCCCTCCATCAATCACAGCACTCTGGCTAAGCATAGATTCCGCGCTGGCGAATGGTATACGCCACCCGGTCGATCGCCAGCATGTAAGCAGCGATCCGGTTGTTCACGGCATGAGTTTCCGAGTACCGAACAACATCATCGAACGCGGCAACCATGATCTCTTCCAGATGCTCGTTGACCACAGATTCCTTCCAAAAGTAGCCCTGGCGATCCTGCACCCACTCGAAGTAGGAGGTAGTAACGCCGCCGGCGTTCGCAAGGATGTCGGGAATTACGAAGACCTTCTTCTCGGAGAGGATGTCGTCGGCGGCCGCGGTGGTGGGACCGTTCGCGCCTTCGGCCAAGATCTTGCATTTCACTCGGTCCGCGTTTTGGCTGGTGATCACATTTTCCGTCGCCGCCGGGATCAGGATGTCGCAATCGACCAGCAACAGCTCGGCGGGATCGTATGGCTCCGCGCCGGGGAAGCCGTGAACAGTGCCATTGCGCTGTCGGAATTCCCACAGCGCTTCCAGGTCGATACCGTCTTTCTTGTAGAGGCCGCCACCAACCTCGAGGATGCCGATGACCTTGTATCCGGCCGCCGCCATCAAGCGGGCAGCATTCGATCCGACGTTACCGAAGCCCTGCACGATGACGCGGGTAGTGTCGCGATTCAAGCGCAGTTTCTTGATCGCCTGTTCGCAGACCATGAGCACGCCGCGCCCAGTGGCCTCACGGCGTCCGCGCGATCCGCCAATGTTGATCGGCTTGCCGGTGACAACCGCGGTGCAAGTCTGCCGCATGTGCATGGAGTAGGTATCCATGATCCAGGCCATGGTCTGCTCATTGGTATTGACGTCGGGAGCGGGGACGTCTTTTTCCGGACCGATGAATTCGAACAGCTCCGCCGTATAGCGGCGGGTCATACGCTCCAACTCGCCCTGCGACATTTTGTGCGGATCGCAGATGATGCCACCCTTGGCGCCGCCGAAGGGAATGTTCACCACCGCGCACTTCCACGTCATCCAGCTGGCAAGCGCGCGCACTTCGTCGAGGTTCACGTCGGGTGCGTAGCGCAATCCGCCCTTGGCCGGGCCGCGCGCGATGGAGTGCTGCACGCGATATCCGGTGAAGACTTCCAGGTGCCCATCGTCCATCGACACCGGGATATGAACAATAATTTCGCGGCTTGGACTGCTCAAGACCTTCCATAGTCCAGCATCAAGATTCAGCTTTCGCGCGGCCAGGTCGAAGCGCGCGGCTTGCGCCTGCCAGGGATTAGTTTCCTGCTCGAGGTCCAGTGTTGTCGTCATAAGCTCTCCCTATGATTGCGATCGTGAATGCCTTCCCGAGTCATCGGCAAGCCTCGTGAAGTATATTGCCGGCCCGCAGGCTAGGCAAGCGCCGGAAATGATGACTGGCGGTTGGCGCCGTGGCACATACGGCCGCGGCGGGCTGCGTCAAGCGCAGTATGCCTGATCCGGTACCGGTTACGATCATAGGCCGACCGGCTTTCCGCAAAGATTTTCGATTAAGCAAAATGGGCCAGGTTTGCTATTCATCTTTAGAGACGGGGCTTGCCCTGTCTTCCTCTCGCTCAGCATGCTAATTCGTGCGATCCTAGGGGCTGCCGCAAAACACAGTTGGAAGACACGCATGATCCGCCCTAACTACAAAGAGTTTGCCCAGTTGTCCTGCAGCGCCACGCTGGTTCCCGTAGCGAAGTCGATTTCCGCCGACCTGCTGACCCCAGTCTCCGCTTTTCTTGCCGTGGCTGAAGGAGAGCCCGATGCCTTCTTGCTGGAATCGGTCGAGGGCGGCGAGAAAATTGGACGCTATACGTTTCTCGGTGTGCGGCCGTTTCTGCGGCTGGAGTCGCGCGGCGCCGAGATCAAAATCGAGCGTGGCCGCCAAGTCGAGCGGCGCACGGGAAATATTTTCGAAGTCATCAAGGAACTCTTGCAGCAATACCGTCCAGCGGCGATGGAAGATTTGCCGCCATTCACTGCTGGCGCGGTCGGCTATTGCGCATATGACATCGTGCGGCGCCTGGAGAACATCGGAGAGCACGCTGCGGACGACCTCGATGTCCCCGACTGTGTGCTGATGTTTTTTGACCGCGTGCTCGCCTTCGATCACCTGCGCCACCAGATCCACATTGTGGCGTCGGCGGATGTGACGCGAGAGGCGCCCAGAGTCGCGTATGAGCGAGCAGTGAGGGATATCGAGCGCATCGAGAAGAAACTCGCTGCCGGATGGAAGCCGGTGCACTGGCGCAAAGCAGCTACGATGTCGAAATTGGCGAAGTCAAAGCTGAAACCGCGGGCACGCACTCCGAAGCCTAAGTTTCTGGAAAGCGTCCGCCGCGCCAAGGAGTACATCGCCGCCGGAGATATTTTCCAAGTCGTACTTTCGCAGCGCTGGGATTTCGAGCCCGGAGTCGCTCCGCTCGATCTTTACCGCGCGCTACGGACGGTGAATCCATCGCCATACATGTATTTCTTGCGGTTCGGCGCAGGCCAGAGCGGAGGAAAGACAAACTCAAGAGGAATGCACGTGCTCGGCTCTTCTCCAGAAATGCTGGTGCGCGCCGGCGGCCGAAAGCTCGAATACCGTCCGATCGCCGGGACGCATCCGCGCGGGCGCGACGAAGCGGAAGACGCGGCACTGGAAAAGAAAATGCTCGCGGACGAGAAGGAACGCGCTGAACACGTGATGCTGGTCGATCTTGGCCGCAACGACCTGGGCCGCGTCAGTGATTACGGGTCGGTAAGAGTTCGCGATCTGATGTATGTGGAGCGCTACTCGCACGTCATGCATCTAGTATCGGCGCTCGAAAGCCGCCTGCGTCCTGAACTGGATGCGATGGACGCGTTCGCCGCGTGCTTTCCCGCTGGAACGCTGAGCGGCGCGCCGAAAGTTCGCGCCATGCAGATCATCGAAGAACTGGAACCAGCGCGCCGCGGAATCTATGGCGGTTCCGTTCTCTATGCCGATTTCGCGGGCAATCTGGATTCGTGCATTGCCATTCGGACTCTGCTCATGAAAGGCAAGAAGGCATACCTGCAAGCGGGCGCCGGAATCGTAGCCGATTCCGATCCGCAGCGTGAGTTTGAAGAAACGGAGAACAAGGCGCGAGCCGTGCTGCGTGCAGTGGAGATGGCGAGGGGCGGTGGATAGAACTGATCTTGGATCGTGAGTGTAATCTAAGGATCAGTGGGATTAACTCCGCAGGAAATTTGCCACCAGTTTCTTTCCCTCATCCGTAAGCACGCTCTCGGGATGAAACTGCACGCCTTCAACCGGAAAGTTCTTATGTCGCAGACCCATGATGACTCGCGTTCCGTCGCGGTCGTTGGTCCAGGCGCTAACCGTAAGGTCGCTCGGCAGATCCTTCTCGGCGACGACCAGCGAGTGGTAGCGGGTTGCGGTCATCGGCGACGACAGGCCGCGGAAGATGGTCTGGCCATCGTGGTCAACCTGACTGGTTTTGCCGTGCATCAGATTCTTGGCGCGAACCACTTGGCCTCCGAAGGCTTCTCCAATCGCCTGGTGTCCGAGGCAGACGCCGAGTAACGGCACGTTGCCCTTGCCGGCGAAATGGCGAATCAACTCGATGCTGATGCCAGCTTCCCGTGGACCGCAGGGTCCGGGAGAAAGCACGATACGCTCCGGCCGCATGGCCTCGATCTCTGCAACGGTCACTTCGTTGTTGCGGCGGACCTCAACCTTCGCGCCCAGTTCGCCCAGGTACTGGACGAGGTTGTAAGTGAACGAGTCGTAATTGTCGAGGACGAAGACCACGCATCTATTGTAGCCGCTGGAAGGAGGAGCAGAGGCCAGGTTTCAGAGTTTCAAGGTATCGAGGGAATGGCAAAAGCAGCACGATCTAAATGGTGACAAGCCCTTGAAACTCTGAAACCTTGCAATTTTGATGTCCCGGCTCCTGCTTGACAGTCTTCCCGCTAATTGCCATGCTTACAGGCGATTTCGATAAGTCTTTCAGACCTTGAAATTCTGAAACTTTGCAAACTTGTTTTTTTGGAGCGGTTCAATGGTCGAGACGCAGCCAGACCAGGAAAATGACAATAACAAGCGGTCCACCCGGCGGTTTGCACTTCGCCTGCCCGTAAGCGTGCGTTACGGCGAAAATGCCGAGGAACACGAGGCGCAGACCCGTGACGTCAGCGCGCGCGGAATTTGCTTCTATGTCGATTCCGCCATCCAGGCCGGCTCCGCCATTGATTTCACGCTGACCCTGCCGCCCGAGATCACGCTGACGGAAAGCATCCGGGTGCGTTGCAAGGGCCGTGTAGTGCGAATCGAAGGTGACCGTCCCGCCAACAAAATGGCGGTGGCAGCCGTTATCGATGAGTACGAGTTTCTTGCCGACTCGTAGTCTTTGTGAGCGTGGTGGGTTCTGCTCCAAGCGTTTTTTCGTCTATATTTCTCCATGCGCCCCCCCGAGTGGTATGGTTTTCTCTAACAATCGAGTGGTGCTGTGAAAGACGTCCAGCCGAATCTTGCGTTACGGCAACCGCGTTCTCGCTGCAATTTGCGGGCGAATTTGTGTGCGGTTTTCGTGGTGGGAATGCTCGGGCTCGGAGCGCCGTGGATTCGTTCCCAGACCACGACTACGCCTGGGTCCCCGCCTTCCGCTTCTTCTACCGTGAACAAGATTGCCGCCATCAGAAGCTTCCGGATTGTGCAGGAAAAAGATGGTCCGGCAGTTGAAATTCTTTCGACGAAGCCGGTGGTTCCTTCGATTCAAGCGATCACCGACCCGGATCGGCTGGTGATCGATCTGCCCAACGCACGGCTAGAAACCCAGCAGAAGCGGATCAACATACAAGCCGATCAGATCAGCTCGCTACGCGCCGATCAGTTTCAGCAGAATCCGCCGGTGGCACGCGTCGTCGTGGATCTGCTCGCGCCGCGCGCTTACACTTGGGACGCCGCCGGAAACCGGTTGGTCGTGCATCTCGGAAAAAATCCCGACCAGGCTCGGGCGGGGACTTCGCCGTTTCAGTCACCTACCGTTACCAGCCTAATGCCCGCACCGCAACCAGTCGTAACGGCGGTACGCACAGCCGGCCCGCTGGCGCTGGCTGAAAATAACGGAGGTGCGGGTTCGGCGATTACGGCCGGGCCCGATACCGCCGTTCTCCGCCTGTCGAGTGGAGGCGAGGTGCATGTTTGTCCGGGGACGACCGTGTCGGTGACTCCGTCCGAGAACCGGCATAACCTGATGCTCAGCATGAACGCGGGCGCACTAGAAGCTCACCTCGCTCTCGACGCTTCTTCGGATTCCGTAATGACGCCGGACTTTCGCATCCTCCTGGTGGGGCCGGGGGAATTTCACTATGCGATCAGTGCGGACAATCAAGGCAACACCTGCGTGCGTGCCCTGCCCGGCAACACGGCATCGGCGATCGTTAGCGAGTTGCTCGGCGATCGCACTTATCAGGTCAAGGCAACTGACCAGCTCGTGTTTCGTGCCGGGCAACTCGATCGTGTGGATATGGCGGTGCCGCTCGAGTGCGGATGTCCGCCACCGCGGGAGTCTCCACTGCGAGCAACAAACGATCTGCCGATGCAGAGCAAGGCAGAGAGCGCAGCCATGCCGCCTGTAAACTCCAGCCCGGCGCCGGTGGCGGAGACGCAGGCAGAAAATGCTACCTCAGCCGTGATACCGGCGACGACCGCTCCACTTGATTCTGCCGTCACGCCCAACGAACTTCATGTGCAGATATCGGCGCCCTTTGTCTTCCACGCGACCGGCCCTCCGCCCGCTCCGGTAGAGGAGGTGCGCGCCCTGCCTATCGATTCGCGTCCGCGGACGGCACCCGCTTTGGCCTCTCCGCTTCCTCCACCCACGAACGAAAAGCCAAAATCGGCCGGCACTGAAACGGCGTCGACGAATCAGCCGCCGACGCGCGGGTTCTTCAGAAAACTCGGCGGATTTTTTGCCTCGCTATTCCACTAATCGCGGGCAAATCTTTTTGCCGCACCTGCATCTATAAACTCGCATTTCGGATCGCACGCTCGAACCGCATGCCTCAGATCGCACATCAAAGGAGAAAAGAATAATGCGAAGTCTGTGGACTCTTGTCTTGTTATCGACGATGCTGGCAAGCGCTGCCTGGGCGCAGATTCCAACGAAGGGTAACGTGTTCTTCGGTTATTCCTATGACCGCACTTCCATCGCCTCGAACGACACCTCAAATCTGAATGGATGGGAGGCGACGCTGGAAGGAAAGTTCCTGCCGTGGATCGGCCTGGTGGTCGATGTCGACGGGCATTATGGCAGCCACGATTTCGGCGGCACCAACGCTGACATTACTGCGCACAACGTTGTCTTCGGCCCGAGAGTGTCGGTTCAGGTAAAACGGTTCCGTCCGTTCGGGGAGTTTCTAGTGGGTGTGGGGCACATCAGCCGGAGCAACGGAATTTCAGACTCGGATACTTCATTCGTCAATGGCGTCGGCGGAGGCCTGGACTACAGAGTCTTCGGGCCGGTAACGCTGCGCGGACAGCTCGATTGGATCAACACTCGCTTTTATGGCGATGGCCAGAATGGCGTGCGGTTCTCAACCGGCATCGCGGTTCACTTCTAGGAACGCGTAGGGACAGCCGCCCTCGGCTGTCCACGCGAGCGCAGCTCGCGAGGGTTTCGTTGGCGGATACTTGAGGTGGGCGGGGGTTTCGCCCCGCTGGGCCGAGGCGGCTGTCCCTACCTAAGGCTGTCCCTACGTAAACTGCACGGCCTGCGATTGCGTTCTCGCTGCCGTGCGCTCGGCGCATTGTTCCAGGATTAAGGGCACTTCGAACAGCGCTCGATTGGAGTACTCGCCGGCCTTCCGGTGAAACTCATTGAAAGTCGCGCCCTCGAGTAAGCGCTGCACGGCGGGCGCAATCTTTCTAAAACTCGGCACCACGATCCCGTAACCCTTCTCTGTCACCCATTCCGCGTTGTAGCGCTCTTGCGGCAGGGTTCTGGAATTGCATTCCACGATGACGGGCAAGTGGAACTGCAGCGCCTCGCTTATCGAACCGGGGCCGGGTTTCCCAATAAAGAAGTCAGCCAATGCCATGTAGTATTCGACATTCTGAGCGAATCCAACGACGAGGATTGGTTTTCTGGTGGGCAAATTATTGAGCTGAGCGGCGAGCTTCTCATTGTGTCCGCAAATCAGAATTAACTGGACGCCGATGGCGGATTCGTTCAGTTTTCTGGTGATGTCGATCATCACCCGGGAACCATGGCCTCCGAACAACACAATGCCGGTTGGACAATCGGGATCCAAGCAATACGATACTTGGAGCCAAGACAGGACA
>CAVSTM010000023.1:0-215635 GCA_963730845.1 uncultured Acidobacteriaceae bacterium
TGCAAGCGGATCCGCAACAACCCGCAAGTCAAGATCGCCCCCTGCACCGTCCGCGGGAAAATTACGGGCCCTGAATTCCCCGCAACCGCCCGCATCCTGCCACCAGAAGAGTTTGCCCGCGTCCGCCAGGCGATCAAAGCAAAATACTGGCTCGCGCGTGTCCCCTTCCTGTGGCGCAACACCGACACCTGCCTCGAGATCACGCTCGCAGCCAACACCTAACGCTTGGCCCGCACCACAGTGGGCTCTGAGGTACAGAGCAGAGGACTTCTTTGTAAGCGTCTGACCAACCCAACTTTGCGAATGGCGACATCAGTGTTGCTGTCGACGCTGTAACCCCATGGGCCTCTATCGATCTGATACTTACAGGGAATTCCGGCAAGGAAATTGTTGGGAGCTTCGAACGCTTTGTTGTCGTGTTGTCGCGCAGGACGCCGCGGTGGTGGACAAGCGTATCAATGAACTCGTGGGCGCAATGACCCTTGACGAGAAGATCGATCCCTTTTTTCCAGATGGCCGATGGTCCGGTAGGAGCTCACATTCCAGCGCCGACCATCGCGTACGCGGCCGGCATCGGATTGCTCGACCCGCTCCTGAGTGATGACTCTTCCCTGAGAGAAGGTTCGAACCGGCCCTCCAGAGCAAGAGCCAGGCCTTCGCGCAGACATCCACGGACCACATCGGGGAACGGATGCCGATTTAGAATTCCATGAAAATCCGGAGCGAATCTCAATCCGCCAGTGATCTGTCCCAGACCTCCCAGTTAAAAAGGCGGCTAGCTATCTCAGTTCCCATCTTGGGGCTGAGTCTATTCAGAGGTTGAGAGGGTGATGTCGTTCACCAGCGGCTTAGACATCAATGAAACCGTCGGCTACTGTGGGAATGGGCGACACCATGCAGTTAGCCGCACCCGTTACAGGCGGAAACAGTGCCGGCGTGATCTGAAAGGCGAATGTTTGACTAGTTCGAGTTTGCGTTGATCTTGCGGCTTACAAGGGATAAACTTCGCCACTATCGTGCCGATGATCGGTCAGAAGTTCAGTCACTATCGCATTCTCGAGCAGATCGGAGCCGGCGGCATGGGCGTGGTTTATCGCGCCTATGATGAACGTCTTGACCGCACGGTCGCGATCAAAGTGCTGCCGCCGGGTTTGCTTGTGGGCGAAGATGCACAAAAGCGCTTCCGGCGAGAAGCCTTGGCTCTGGCCCGTATTAACCACCCGAATATCGCCACCTTGTACGATGTTGGGTCCGAGAATGGCACCGACTATCTGGTGATGGAGGATATTCCGGGAATCACCCTGGAAGGCCGCCTCCTGGCGGGACCGCTGCCCGTTGATGAGGTGCTCTCCCTGGCCGTTCAGATTTGTGAGGGACTGGCGGCCGCCCACGAACGGAGCATCATTCATCGCGATTTGAAACCGGGGAATATGTGTCTCACCCCGGATGGAAGGCTGAAGATCCTGGACTTCGGATTGGCGGAACGAGCGGCGGAGCCAAGCCAAGCCGGAGCCACAATCACCGCGAGTCGAGTCCAGGAAACGAGCGGCACTATCCCCTACATGGCGCCCGAACAGCTCCAGGGACGGCCCGCCAATCTGCGGTCCGACTTGTGGGCTTTTGGCGCTGTGCTCTATGAACTCAGCAGCGGTCGTCGCCCCTTTCCCGGCAATGTTTCTACCGCGATCGCCGCCGACATTATTCATAAACAGCCGGTGCCGCCCCGCCATCTTCGCCCCGACATTCCCGTGGGACTGGAGAGAGTAATCCTCAAGTGCCTGCAGAAAAATCCATCGAGCCGGTACGTCTCCGCGCGCGCGGTGCTGCAAGACCTTAAGGAGCCGACCGCCGAAAGCAGTTCGCCGCAGCCAGTGTCTGCGCCTCCACCCAGCTTGCCATCCGAGATTCCGTCGATGGAAATTGCCCATGTTCTTTTCATGGACATCGTCTCCTACTCCGCGCTGCCGATGGACGAGCAGCAACGTGTTCTGCGGGAGTTGCAGGAAGAGGTGCGCTCAAACCGCGAATTCGTTGCCGCACAAAGGGAGGATCGCCTGATCCGCCTGCCTACCGGCGATGGCATGGCATTGGTGTTCTTCGGAAAAGCCGAGGCACCCGTACTTTGTGCCCTGGAATTGGCACGCAACCTCCGCGAGCGGCGGCCAGCGCTGAAGCTGCGCATGGGCATCAATTCCGGACCGGTCTACCACGTAGCCGATATCGACGCCAACCACAACGTCGCTGGCGCTGGAATTAACATGGCGCAGCGGGTGATGGATTGCGGCGACGCGGGCCACATTCTGGTTTCGAAGCCCGTGGCAGACGTCCTCGCCCACGTCACCAGCTGGCGGCCCGCTCTGCACGATCTCGGCGAGGCGGAGGTCAAGCACGGTGTTCGGGTCCACATTTTTAATGTCTGCAAGGATGGCGCCGGGAATCTTGCAATTCCCAAGAAACTTCAGCGCGCAACCACGCGAAGGCGTGTCAGCCTGGCCGGAATCGCCGCGCTCGTATTGGGATTGGCCGTCGCATCCTGGTTGCTCATGCATTTTGAAAAGACCGGGGCCGGCAAAGGCAACGCACGGAGATCCATTGCCGTTCTCGGCTTCCGAAACTTGACGGGCAAGCCGAACGTCGAGTGGATGTCCACTGCTCTGTCAGAGATGCTGACCACTGAGTTGGCCGCTGGCGAGCAGCTGCGGACGCTTCCCGGCGAAGATGTTACGCGTGCCAAGCTCGACCTGAATCTCCCAGAAAGCGAGAGCTTGAGTGAAAGTACGCTGGCTCAATTGCGAAAACGCCTGGGCAGCGACATGGTTGTGGTGGGGTCTTATTTCGAGATGAATGGACAGGTCCGGGTGGACATCCGGCTGCAAGATACGAGCGGGGCCGGCACGACGGCAAACTTTTCCGTGACCGGAACGGATGCGCAGTTATTGGATATTGTGAGCCGCATGGGCTCGTCCCTACGCGCCCATTGCGGAATTCGCGATCTGACTCCCACCCAATCCGCTAGTCTTCGCGCTTCGCTACCCGCCAATCCGGAAGCTGCCCGACTCTACGCCGAGGGTCTGGATCGCTTGCGAGAATTCGATCCGGCAACGGCTCGCGAAAAATTCGAGGCCATGGTTGCTGCCGACCCCAACAATGCCATGGCTCATAGCGCGCTGTCATCGGCGTGGTCTCAGCTCGGTTACGACAGCAAAGCCGTCGACGAAGCGAAAAAAGCGTTTGATCTTTCTCGGGACCTTGCCCGCGAAGACCGGCTGGCCATCGAGGGCGCGTACTATGTTGCCGATAAACAATGGGACAGGGCAATCGAAGCCTATCGCGCGCTCTTCACCTTCTTCCCCGATAACCTCGAATACGGCTTGAGTCTCGCCGATGCGCAAGTTTCCGGCAGCAAGGCGCAGGACGCACTCGCCACTATCGGCCGGATCCGCCAGGGAATTTCGGAGAAAAACCAGACCAACAGCAACGATCCCCGTCTTGATCTGGTGGAGGCGCGGTCGGCCGCTGCCCTCTCGGATTATCATCGCGCGCAGGCGGCAGCGGGCCGTGCTGCCGAAGCTGCGGTCCGCCAGGGGGCGCGGCTGGAACGTGGACAGGCACTCCTACAACAATGTTGGGCGTTCCGGAATCTCGGTCAATTTGAGGACGCCAAGCGCGCTGGTAAACAAGCAAGGGACATCTTTGCCGATAGCCGTTACTCGCGTGGACAGGCGCGCAGCCTAACCTGCATTGCTAACGTTCTGGACGATCAAGGTGATCTGGTTACGGCTCAGCAAATGCACGAAGCGGCGCTATCTCTCGCCCAGAGCATCGGCGCTCGCATCGATATTGCCGGCGCCCTCAACAACCTTGGGAACGTGCTCAGCGAACGGGGAAGGGTGGAGGAATCGAACGCCAAATATCAAGCGGCGGTTTCGGTTGCTACGGAGATCGGCGACCGTTCTGATGAAATGAAAGCACAGAGCAACATAGGCATCAATCTCATAACGCTGGGTCAGTTTCGAAGTGCCCACAAGGCATTAGAGGATTCGCTCACCATTGCGCACGCAATCGGGGACCAGCAAGGCGCGGTCGAATCGCTCATAAATCTCGGCACGGTTTCATATTCTCTCGGTGACCTGGCAAAGTCAGAACGGCAATTGAACGAGGCTCTGGCATCGGCGCGGTCACTCGGCCTGCGCGCCGATACCTCGTTTGCGCTCAGCACGCTCGGTGATCTCATGCTGGCCGAAGACAAACTGGGTGCGGCTGAAGCTGATTACACCGAAGCGCTGGAGATCAGCAAGCAACTGGATGAAAAAGATTCCGTCGCTGCGGTACGGCTATCGATAGCGTCTCTCGCCGTGGAGCGAGGAGATCTGGCAGGTGCGGAAACTATAGCACGCGAGGTCGCAGAGAAGACTCGTGCTGCGGGCAATGCAGAGCGAGAAATGGCGGCACACAATCTTCTCGCCAGAATACTCACATTGCAGGGGCACCTCGACGCCGCGAACACCGAACTCAAGGCTGCTGCTCAACTAATAGCTGGGGATGAAACTTCAAAACTGGTTTGGTCAATCGCTGAGGGGCAGCTTCTCGCGCGCGAAGGCAAGAAGAGTGATGCGACGCGAGATTTGTCGAAAGCACTGGGGCGAGCAAGGGAGATGGAATATATCCCAGGGCAGTTCCAGGCGCGTCTTGCCATGATTGAGGTTGGCTCCGATGATCGCAACCGTAGCGTGCGGGAGATCCGCTTCTTGACCCAAGATGCAACGAAGCTGCGTTTTTATTTGGTGGCACGGAGAGCAGCAGAAGTGGAACACCGCGCGCTTGGCGCCACCTCGGCGCAATGAAGGGGTGAGTCGCGGCAACGACTCACCCCAAATTTAACTCAGTCCCCAATTGTCGGATAAGCGATCGGGCTGGCCGAACTCTGCTGCGTCACAATGAATAAGGTCAACCCCTGCCCCTCCGCTGAGTTTCCGGCAGGAAATGCCGGAAAAGAAGGAACGGTGAAGGTCACCGCGGTCTTCGATTTCACCTTGAAGGTAATATTCGGGATATTCGCGTAAGTGGGATCGCCGGGATCCTCCGTGCATAGTTCCGCGTCATTGTTAGCGTCATCGCAAACCATGACGCCATAAGTGCCTGTGCCGTTTCCCCCAACTTCGGTAAAGCCCGAGAGTTTACCGATGTTGATCGGGACGTTAGTAGAAGTGGATTGGATCTGAAACAGAAACATATAGTTTCCGCTGGAGCAATAGCCATCGCTCTGGTCCTGTTGGGGGCAAATGACTTCGCGTGTCACCTTGATCTTGTCTCCATTTGCTGTAAGCGTCACGGGGCCGGTTTGCCCCAGAAGCATCCAGTTTTCGACGCCACTACTCTGACCGTTTCCCGAGCTTTGCCTCACGGGTATCGCAAAAGCCGAAAGGTGCCCGAGAGCGACGATTGCAACCACCAAAAAGATCCACATAACCTTTGACCAACTCATGATTTCTCCTCTTTGATTAACCCGCTGGTAGACCACGGCCTCCGAACTCTCATAGCTTTCTGAAGGAAATCGGGACAGCATCGGGGAAACCGAGCGTATCCTAGCGTAGAAGTGGGAGCTTTGCAAGGCTCCGTATCGAGCTTATCGAGCTCATCGAGCTCCCCGGACTATATGGACTATATGGGACTATATGAACTATATCCCCGGACTATATCCAACTTTTGGACTAATTTCCTCACTCACTGCCACACTATAGCGGCCTCTGAGGGTGCGTAGTTCGCGCCCCGTCTCCATGTCCCACACCTTCACCGTGTTGTCCGCAGAGGCGGAGAGGGCGAGCCGCCCGTCCCGACTCACCACCACCTCGAGGATCGAGTCTGTGTGGCCTTCGAGGTTGTGGAGTTCGAGCCCCGTCTCCATGTCCCACACCTTCACCGTGTTGTCCGCAGAGGCGGAAAGGGCGAGGCGCCCGTCCCCACTCACCGCCAGACCACTGATATACGCTTTCTGGCCCCGGAGGGTACGGAGTTCGCGCCCGACAATCTGCGGCATATCGAGTGCGCCCCGGGAAGATACCTCCTCTCCTGCCCTTCGCCGCTCCTCTTCCAGGCGTGCGCTCTCCGTTGCTTTTCGACCCTGGCCCTCTAGCCGGGCTTGCTCTCGTGAGCGTTTGGCGGCTTGCCCCTGCTCCTCCGCCTCTTTGGGGCGCTCTTCCTGAGCGCGTTCCACTTTGTTTGCTTCCGCGACATCGGCTTGGCGTTCCTTCGCAACCTCGTCCCCAACTGGCGCCCCTTGTCCCGGCTCTTGCTTCTCACCCACCTGGTCATCGTTCAGCTTCTGGTGACAAGCCCACCGCACGGGATGGCGCATTCCCTTTACCTCAATCTCAGCTCTAAGTTTCAATCCTTCCCAATCGACGACGTTTGGAAGCACGAACTGTGCCTGCCGAATCTTGCCCGGTAATGGGTAACCGGCGTCCAAACAACCGCTCTTGAGCACCTTTCCGTCCCGGCTCTCCACTTCGTTTCGTCCAGTGATTTGCTACTCCCGCATATACAAATCGCGCCCTCGCGCGAATGTCTTCCACACGCACACCGATATGATCGTCTAAGCAAGGGCCTGCCGGAGATATCCTGCCACGTCGCTAACGAAGCGATGCACCGACACCTCTGCGATGCGGTGGCCGACGATCGCGTTCATGGTTTTTCCCACGGGGCCGAAAGGTGGTTCGTAAACACCGGAGAAATCCAACTGCGTTTCGGTTGAGGTCAGCGGGTACACGGAAAGTTCGCCCTTCATGAGCGGAAACAATCCCGGCATGGTCGCGGCCTCCCATTCCAGCTGCAACCGCGTGGTGGGAGTTGAAGTGGCGTCAACGATCTTTTCCTCAATGTTTCTCACGGAAATATTGATGTCGGTCTTCACCCCAATACCGCCAAAGTCGACGTGCAGTTCAGCGGCGATCGATTGGGCCCGGGAAGCAGCCGCCTTCGTAGCCGACTGGAACACCGTGAGTGCGTTCTCCCTCAACGCATCGCGGACGCGCTCGTAGGGACGGTTCACATAGTCGTAGCTGCGAATCTCACGTCCTGTACTCATCGTTCCGTCCAGCGGGACGGCCAGTCTTCAAACTGGCGGTCACGAAAACTGTACCATAGCGCGCTCGTACCGGAGGTTGATTGCGTGCGGCGTCCGTGCTCTCGGGCTCATTGGTGCTCCACGGTTTATTTGAGGCATGTTTCCGAAAACAATGACAATGAATTTCGCTGTATCATAGCTACCGTCCGTTTTTCAATCGCAATCAGGCTAGCGCTTGATAGCGGATGTAAGGTCAGCACGAACGCGTGAGGAGGCTCGATGTCTCAAATTGACGTCCCATTGTCGCGCGCGGGTTTCGGACAGACGCAGCGAGCTGACAATTGGTGGGTACAGCCGCTGGTTGTGTTTCTTGGTTTGTCGGCATTCATCGTGTACTCCACGTGGGCTGCCCTGCAGGGGCAGCATTTCAGGTTCGGACCATATCTCTCACCGTTTTATTCGCCCGAATTGTTCGGCCCCGCCCATGAGGGTTGGTTTGGTCTAAACCCAAGCTGGATGCCTGTTTGGGTTACAGGTGCGGTGCTCATTCTGTGGGCGCCGGGCGGCTTTCGAGTGACGTGCTACTACTATCGTGGGGCGTATTACAAGGCTTTTTGGGCGGACCCGCCTTCCTGCACCGTGGGCGAGCCGCGAAAGACATATCTCGGCGAACGATCGTTTCCTTTGATCCTGCAAAACGTCCACCGGTATTTTCTTTACCTGGCCCTGGTGTTTCTCCTCATTCTGGGACGGGACGTGTGGGATGCATTCTGGTTCGACGGCCGGTTTGGCATCGGTGTCGGCACTCTTGTCTTGTTGACGAACCTCGTGCTGCTGACCTCCTACACTCTGGGATGCCACTCCTTCCGTCATCTGGGCGGCGGTTTTCGCGATCGGTTGGCGGGGGCGCCGGCCCGCAAGCGAGTTTACGATTGCGTGAGTTGCCTGAACCGGCGCCACATGCTGTTTGCCTGGTGCAGCCTCTTCTCGGTAGCGTTTTCCGATTTATATGTGCGGATGTGCTCGATGGGTATCTGGACGGATTGGAGGATCGTCTAGTGGGTGAGTACGTCACGCATGAGCACGACGTTCTAATCATTGGAGCCGGGGGCGCCGGTCTGCGGGCCGCCATCGGGGCCTCGGCCGCCGGTGTAAAGGTCGCGGTCATCTCGAAATCTCTTCTCGGCAAAGCGCACACCGTCATGGCCGAGGGTGGCGTAGCCGCGGCCATGGGAAATGTGGACGACCGGGACAGCTGGCGCGTTCACTTTGCCGACACCATGCGCGGCGGTCAATACCTGAATGATTGGCGAATGGCGGAACTGCACGCCAAGGAAGCTCCGGCGCGAGTGCGTGAACTGGAGGCCTGGGGCGCGCTTTTTGATCGCACCAGCGACGGCCGAATTCTTCAGCGGAACTTCGGCGGCCATCGGTATCCTCGTCTGGCGCATGTGGGCGACCGCACCGGACTGGAGATGATCCGCACTCTTCAAGACCATGGAATCCATCTCGGTCTCGACGTTTTCATGGAACACACAGTCGTCACGCTGCTGAAGGACGGCGGTCGCATCGCGGGCGCGTTTGGATACGATCGCGAGCGCGGCCGATTTCACGTGTTCCGCGCCAAAGCCGTGGTGCTGGCGACGGGAGGAATTGGAAGGGCTTACAAAATCACCAGCAACAGTTGGGAATATACGGGCGATGGCCATTCGCTCGCCTACCATGCCGGTGCGGCGCTGATGGACATGGAATTTGTGCAGTTCCATCCTACGGGAATGATTTGGCCACCAAGCGTGCGCGGCATTCTGGTCACGGAAGGAGTGCGCGGCGACGGAGGAGTGCTGCGTAATCGGAATGGCGAGCGATTCATGTTCAAAGATATTCCGCCGCTGTACGCCAACCAGACCGCCGATACGGAAGAAGAAGGCTGGCGATACACGCAGGGAGATAAGAACGCGAAACGCCCGCCCGAGCTGCTGACCCGCGACCACGTGGCCCGCTGCATCCGGCGGGAGGTGCGAGAAGGGCGGGGTAGTCCCCACGGCGGTGTGTTCCTAGACATCGCTTGGATCAGAGAGAGAATTCCGAACGCGGCGGAGCATATAAAGAAGAAGCTGCCCAGCATGTATCACCAGTTCAAGCAGCTTGCCGACATTGACATTACCCAGGAGCCGATGGAAGTGGGTCCTACGACCCATTACATGATGGGAGGCGTCAAGGTGGACGCTGATTCCCAAATGTCAGACGTCGCTGGCCTGTTTGCAGCAGGAGAGTGTGCGGCAGGTCTGCATGGCGCCAACCGGCTCGGCGGGAATTCACTTTCCGATTTATTAGTCTTCGGGAAGCGAGCCGGAGAGTACGGCGCAGCCTATGCAAAAGAGAACTCGCTGGGCGCGGTGAATACGGATGAACTCGGATCAGCGGAAAAACGGGCGCTGCAGCCCTTCGAGCGCAAGGGCTCCGACAATCCATACTTCGTACAACACACGTTGCAGGACGTGATGCAGGAACTGGTGGGGATCGTGCGTCAGGAACAGGAGATGCTGCAAGCGCTCGAGCGCATTCGGGAGTTAAAAACTGCCAGTCAGCGAGTCGGCGTGGACGGAAACCGGGAATACAATGCGGGCTGGCACACGGCACTCGACCTGCACTGCCTGCTGACCGTATCGGAAATTGTTATCCGGGCGGCGCTGGAGCGCAAAGAGAGCCGCGGGGCGCATTTCCGCGATGATTTTCCCGCCAAGGTGGAGCAGTACGGCGGCTTCAACATCGTGGTCCGAAAAGCCGCGGGTGGAGAAATGCAGCTCACACGCGAGCCCATCCCCCCGATGCGAGAGGATCTGCAGCAAATCATCCAGGAGATGAAGTAATGGCGACGGCCACGTTTCGGATCTGGCGCGGGGAAAAAGGCCAGGGGAAGTTCCAGGACTACACCGCAGAAGTCTCAGAGGGCATGGTGGTCCTCGATGCCGTGCATCAAATACAGGCGGAACAGGCCGGCGATCTTGCGGTTCGCTGGAACTGCAAGGCGGGGAAATGCGGCTCGTGCTCGGCCGAAATCAATGGCATGCCGAAATTGATGTGCATGACGCGGCTGAACACGCTGCCGCTGGATAGGCCTGTGACCGTCGAACCCATGAAGGCATTTCCGCACATGAAGGACCTGGTCACGGACGTATCGTGGAATTACGAGGTAAAGAAGCGCATCCCGAAGTTCCAGCCGCGGCAGCCCGACGCGCCCGATGGCACCTGGCGCATTGCCCAGGAGGATGTCGAACGGGTGCAGGAGTTTCGAAAGTGCATTGAGTGCTATCTCTGTCAGGATGTCTGCCACGTCTTGCGCGACCATCACATGCACGAACAATTCATCGGGCCGCGATTTCTGGTGTATGCGGCCGCGCTCGAAATGCATCCGTTGGACGTAGGCGATCGAATTGAAGATCTGAGAAAGCAATTCGGTATAGGTCTCTGCAACATCACCAAGTGCTGTACCAAAGTTTGTCCTGAAAGCATCACGATCACCGACAATGCGATCATTCCGCTCAAGGAGCGCGTCGTGGACCGTTTCTTCGATCCGCTGTCGAAACTGTTCCGGGTATTCAGCAATTCGAAAAGATAAAGATTAGGAGATGTTATGCATTTCGAACTGAAATCCATTTCCGAGCAGAGTATTCCCGAAGCGCTGACGAAGGTGGAGCGCTACAGACTATTGAATGAACCCAGCCTCGCAGAGAGCATTTGCCTCGATATTCTGGCCATCGTGCCCGACCATCAGCAGGCGCTGATTTCGCTTCTGCTCGCGCGAACCGACCAATTCCAATCGCATGAGCATGCGAAAGCCGCACGGGAGGTTCTCGCACAGATTAAGGGCAACTACGAGCGGGCCTACTACGAGGGCATCATCTGGGAGCGTCTGGGGAATGCGCGCATTCGCAATGGCGGCGCTGGAGCCGGCGCATCCGCATATCATGCGCTGCGGGAAGCAATGGATCACTACGAGAAAGCCATGAATTTTGCGATACCCGGAAACGACGATGCCATTCTGCGATGGAACACATGTGCGCGCATGATCATGCAGAATCCGGACATCCAACCGGTCCCCGAGAATGAGCCTGCACAGGCGTGGGAGCGCGACGAAGCGGGCTCCAGAATCGCAGACGCTTAGCACCAGAGTCCATTACGTCACCGCGGTAGTCGAAGTGTGCGCCTGGGGCTCGGTTATCTTTCAGCAAACCGGTGCCCGTTCCACGGCCCCCTTCGGTCTGGCGATCGTGCCCGGGCAAACCAGAAACTATTCCGGGCCAGAAGTCCTAGTGTTGTATCAGAAGCGACCGCAGAAAGAGAAGTTGGTAGCCTCGTCAGAATCTGCGGCGGTCGCTTTTGATACAACGACTTGAAGGAAGCCGCCCGTGGGTGGGGTGGACACTATGGAATTTCAATCGATTTTGGTCTCAAAAGGCTTGCCACACGCGGAGTTTAGCCAAAAAGCTGTTATTGATGCTCATCGATCTATTACTTCCGCAACCATGTGCGTCATCTTACCTCCGGCGCCATCCGTTCTTCAAGAGGGAAGTTCGGACGCTTGTGTCTATCCACGCGAAAGCGTCTGCCGCGAAGCGGCTTCGTTCAAGTCGGCTTCGGGGAAGTCTGTGACAGACGTTCGATTCCTGCCGAGCGTCGGGCAAACCGACAGTAACCCGCCCTGGACGAAGGAACGAAGACAGGCCGCCTGAGAGATTTTGCTGACCAAGTGGCGTAAATCACGTCGCCCACGGCGAAGATTGCGATTCAGTTTCGGTTATGACTATAATGACCATAATGACCATCCGAAAATCGGAGGATTCAATATGAGTTCGCAGAGCTGGACCGTGGCTGAAGCCAAGGCAAAATTCAGTGAGCTTATCGAGCGGGCTATGTCGCAGGGACCGCAGCCCATTACTCGGAATGGGCGCACGGCCGCAGTGGTGGTAGGGGCGGAGGAATGGCAACGAAAGACAAAGCGCGTCGGCAACCTGGCAGAATTCTTTGCGGAATCTCCACTGCGGGAATCAGGTCTGAAGATCCGTCGGCCCGAGCAACGGCCCCGGAAGATGAATTTATGAACTTTCTCCTGAATACGAACGCGGTTTCGGAATGGGTCAAGCCGCGACCCAATCCCGGTCTTGTCGGTTGGATGGAATCGGCCGATGAGGATCGGATTTTCATAAGTGTCGTCTCGTTGGCGGAGCTACACTATGGCGTGGAACGTATGGTGGCGGGACGCCGTCGAAGCCGGCTTGAGCAGTGGCTGCAACATGAATTGCCTTTGAGATTTGAGAGCAGAATCTTGCCTGTCGACACCAACGTGGCAGAAGCTTGGGGCAGAACCGTGTCACGCAGCGAGGCGGCCGGCCGGCCGATAAGCGCCATGGATGCGTTCCTGGCGGCAACCGCAGAAACCCATCAGCTGACGCTCGTTACCCGCAACCTTTCAGATTTTCCGCTGCCGAAAGCGGTTCTTAATCCCTGGACTTAGAGGCTAACCCTAACGTTTGGCGCGCACCGCCGACGCTTC
Source organism: uncultured Acidobacteriaceae bacterium (assembly GCA_963730845.1). GTDB lineage: Bacteria > Acidobacteriota > Terriglobia > Terriglobales > Acidobacteriaceae > Acidiflorens. Next base: position 12,618 of record CAVSTM010000023.1, read on the forward strand.
CGTCTTCGCCCGGCTGAAGGCGAACAGCAGCTTCCATTCCCTGTCACCGGACTGCCCACCCGCTGGTGCCGGAGAAAACTTCCAATCCCTGGCCGCTTCGAGCGCCACGCGAGAGAAATACTGGCTCGGCCCGGCGGACTCGAGCGTCGCGTTCGCCACGTTGCCCGCGGCATCAACTTCAACTTTCACTCGAACCTTGATCTTGCCTTGAATGGTACGGCGCGCGCTCGGCGAAACCTGCGGCATCACCCGCCGCACGACGCCAATTTCGTTAGGACTCGTAGACGCGTTTTCATCGCCGCCCGCCCCTGGCTCCGGCGGTTTCGGAGTTTGCGTCGATTGCACTTCCGTGGGCGGACCCGATGGTTTCGGTCTTGCAATGAAAAATACAGCAACCGCAACCACTGCCGCCAACCCCAGAAAGTAGGGCCATTTCGCAGATGCTTTCTGCTGAGTCGAGATCGCCCGCGCCGAAGCAATTGCTTCAGTCTGCGCTGACATCGTCTGGAGGGACTTCCCTTTCAAGCAATCGCCAATCTCCGCAACTGTCCATCTCTTTTCCGCATCAACCAACAAGCAGTGCCGAGCAATCTCGCGGAATGGCTCCGGAACCGTCTCCGGGACTTCCGGCGCCGGCGCGCCCGGCCGCGCTCGATCCCATACCGGCAAGTGCTGCGTCAGCACCTCGATCAGCGTCGTCCCCAACTGCCAAACGTCGGTCGCCGTCGAAATCGCTCCCGTGGCCGCATTTGGCGGATCGTAGGGCCGCTCGGTCGTGGCGCCACGCCTTCTCTCGCCCGGCACGCACAGATCTTCGCTCGATAGCTTCACCTGGTCCCCGATGGCCAGAATGTTTGAAGGTTGGATGTGCCCATGAACGTACCCCTTGTCGTGCACATATTGCAAACCCCGCAGAATCGGCGGAAGCAGTCCTCGCGCTTCCTCTGCCGTCAGCGCCCGCTCCGGCAAAATCTGCGCAAGATTTTCCTCCGCGTACTCCATCACGACGTAGAGCAGTTCCGTGCCATCCAGCTGGCAGCGCCCGATCGCCAAGATCCGAATCAAATTCGGGTGCGTCAGCTCGCCGGTTGCCTTCCAGCGGAGGAGTTGATCCTCAGAATCCGCCCGATCGGAGGCAATCAATTTGATGGCAGCCTTCTCAGAATCGCCAGCACCGCCCGGCGCAACGGTAAGGAACACAGCACTGTGATCGGAGCCGCCTAAGTAGCTTTGTAACGGAAATTTCCCATCGACGGTGCGACCTTCCCACAGTTTCCAGGTCTCGCTCATATCCGGAGCCTCAATAGCCCGCTATTGTATGTGAACGCGCGCCAACTGGATCCGTCATTTGGGCAGTGCGGTTGTCGGGACACTGCTGAACACCGGTTCAGCTTGACAAGCAAACCTTGACAATCAAAGCAGTGTACCGCAACACTCTAGCGCCGTTTTTTCTGACAAATCCACCCTGGTGAGGTCGCCGGTCTTTTCACGCTTGGCGCGCTGAAAGAAAAGCCCGCCGAACTGGCAGGCCTCGAAGCGGCAGACATCAGTCAGATAAAGGGGCTATTTGGTTACTTTCTCTACCACCTGGCCCATCTTTTCGTAGAGTGTGCACTTGTCGGGAGGGGTGAAGAGCGCCTTGTCGGGAGTACCCAGCACGATATCGCGGTAAACGGCCGTGTAGTGGTGCGCCGGCATCTTCGTTTCGATCTTGACGGGGATACCCTTAAGATCCTGCGCCGCCCACACCGTAGACTCGATGATTTTACCGTCCGGCCTGGTCACCACGACCTTTTCAACCTTGCAGGAGTGGCCCTCCACGACCTCTGTGCCTGCCGGGGTGCGTTCAACTTTGGTGCCGTCCAGCAGTTCCAAAGGGCTGGGCAGCATTTTTACTTGTTCAGGGCGCAGCACAACGCACTGATGGCTGCCGTCGGGATACGAGGTCAGGTTATAGATCTTGAAGGGCGTATATAGCGTCGTCCAGGCACCATTCCTCACCATCCGCACGCTGGTGCCGGAACGATATACCTTCATCGGGATGTCGACATTCGACTGCAGGACTTGCGTGGCCGAGAAGTCGGGAAAATCCCAGGGAACCACGTCGTTTTGTGCGCGCATGAGAGTCGCGGATAATGCCAGTGCCATGACCGCCAAGACTTTTCCGATGCTTCCAGACAGCCTCATTACGTTCTCCTTGTTAGTTGGGACAAACCTGATTGGACAAACATGTACCTATGGAATCACGAGCCCTTTGCCGAAGGCAAGCGCTGTGGGATGAAGTGTTGAGGTAAACGCTGCGTTTCCGCCCGTTGGCACTCCACCACTCAGCCGCCAACGTAATCGGCATAGGGGGACGGGTCGCCCCGCCTCCCCTGCCACACCACCGGACATGCGGGTCCGCATCCGGCGGTTCGGCGGATTAAGCCGACCGCACAACCATAGGCGGGAGTCCGAGCTGGGCAAAGTAAGCATTCGGCAAAGCGATGGCCAGGGCGGGCGAGTTTGCGATGCGCCACGGGCCGTGAGGACTCCCAGCGGTTTGCGCCGCTAGGTCCTTACCCACACCCCGTTTGCGAAGCTCGCGAAACCGCGTTCGGCCGCGCTTCCATTGCTTCCACACCACCGATCGAAGTCGGCGGCGTAGCCACGCTTCAAGACGGTGCAGCACCGAGGGCGTTTGACAGTCGCCGAAGTACCCGAGCCATCCCCGCAGGTAGGTCGTAATCTCCTTGACCCTCTGCTGTAGGCTGGCGCCGCGGGTTCGACGTGTCTGTTCCCGAACTCTCTCCCTAAAGCGAGCGATGGCCTTGGGCGCGATCCGCCGCCTTGGTTCTCGTTCGCCGGTGAAGCTGAATCCGAGAAACTTTCGTTGCCCCGGTCGGGCCACGGCGCTCTTCGCCTGATTCACCTTGAGCTTGAGTCGGTGCGTGATGAAGTGCGTAACCCTCTCCATCACTCGCTGTCCCGCTCGTTCGCTGCCCACATAAAGGTTACAGTCGTCGGCATAACGCACGAAGCGATGACCACGCCGCTCTAACTCCCGGTCCAGTTCGTCCAGCACCAGATTACTGAGCAACGGTGAAAGCGGACCGCCCTGAGGCGTGCCCTCATCCACCGGACTCACCAATCCATCTTCCATCACACGGGCCTCCAGGAATGCTCGAATCAGCTTGAGCATTCGCTTGTCGGCCACGCGCTCGGCCACCGCCGCTAACAGACGGTCGTGATTCACCCGATCGAAAAATTTTTCTAAATCGAGATCCACCACCCAGCGGTATCCTTCGGCAATGTACTGCTGCGCCTCGTGCACCGCTTGCTTCGCACTGTGCCCCGGTCGGAAACCGTGGCTGTGTTCGGAGAATGTCGGGTCCCAGCGCTTCTGCAGAACCTGCAACACCGCTTGCTGGACGAATCGATCCAGCACACAAGGAATGCCTAACTTGCGCACTCCCTGACCGTCCGGCTTCGGGATTTCCACCCGCCTTACCGGCTGCGGTTGATAGGTTCCGTTTCGTAGCTGCTCCCCGATTTCCAGCCCATGCTGCTTCAGGTATTCCGGTAATTCGTCGACGGTCATCCCGTCTACCCCCGGACTCCCTTTGTTGGCCTTGACTCGTTGTAACGCCTGCTTGCAGTTTTCCAGCTCGCAGACTTCTTCCATCAGTCGTTCGGTTCCGGCCAGGCTTTCGGTCCTGTGCTTCGCCGTGAGCGTTTCGGTCCCTTTCGCGACGGCTTTCGGAGCATCACTCCTACTTTCCGCCGGATAGGCCAGCACCTCTTGTTCGGGCCGGTTTTTCTGCCGCCGTTCGCTCATGAGTCGCACCGCTTACTTGCCCTTTCCTTTATTCCCCTTGCGGGGTTCCGTTCGCGCCTTCGATCACCGTTCCCGGCTTGGCCTATCTTGTTTGCTCCGCCTTTCGGCATTGGAGTGCCTCATTAGCCTTGCCGACTGCATGACCTACTTTGCCCTCTGCTGACTTCTGCGACACGATCAGGATGAATCGCTTCACCCTCAGTCACGATTCCTTGACATGCCGCAGATCTCCCGAGGTAAGTTCGACCGCTTTCGATGCGCAACCGCCGGATTTACCACCAGTGAGCTTGATGGATATGGGCTTCGCAGTCATTTGCCCGCTCGCCCGCCACCGTAGGCCTCGTATCCGGTTCTTGTTCATCGGCTCGCTCCTTTGCTCCACGCTTCTTTCAGGCCCCGCCTCGCGGCGAGTGTTATTTCACCCTTGCGCTTCGCTATGACTTCACCTCCATCAGGTTGTCAAAGGGACTTTCACCCTCGAGCTGTCGAACATGCTCGGCACACAAAAAGAAAGAGGCCCCGCGAACAGGGCCTCTTCCGAACCCACGGTCAAATCAACCGCAGGAAACGCAATGCCTACTTACCGAGCAGACCGTTGGGGGCTCCGACTCCAGTGCACTCGTCATAGGATACGCCGACCTTCGGGGCTGTTGGGCCTCCCGACGCCTGGTTGGAGCCCTTGGTGATGTCGGTGAAGTTCGCCTTGTACGCCGTATTGGTCCCCAATTGAGCGTAGAGCAGGTCGTTTTCTCCGGCGCGGAAAAAGCCGTTGTCGACGAGCGGGAACTTGTAGACCGATCCCAGCCGGTTGTTCGCCCGGTTGAGGATGCTGGCGAGCGACGGAGATGCAACACTGGTGCCTCCGACTTGGAACCAGCCACCGTTGACACCCGAGTAGACGTAGACGCCGCTGTTGGGATCGGAGTTGAACGCCAGATCGGGCGTGACGCGATTGGATGCCCCGAATATCGGGTACTGGAAGTCCGCCCACGGTCCCATATTGCCGCCGGTGAAAGTGGTGACGTAGGTCTCTTGCGAGCTGACGCCGCCGCCGGAACCGGCCCAGCAGCCCTGATAGCTGTAATCGCCGTTTGCGGCGTTGCGATAGACCGAAGTGCCGCCCGCAGAAACCACCCAGGGATTGCCGCTGGGATATCCGGTGGTGGCGCCTTCGTAGCCGCTATCGCCAGAGGAAGCGAGGGCTGTGATGTGAGTGATCCACCCGGTGGCGCCGGAGTAATCCCTGTCGGAGAAGAACGAGTCGTCGGCGGTCTGGCCTGAGAACTCGCCGCCTTGCCAGCTATTGGAGACCTGTCCGCCCGCGGGGTAGTTGTCGACGATGTAGTTGAAGGCGACCTGCTCAGCGTAGAACAGATCCTTATTGGAGGCCGAGCACGCTTCAACCAGGATGATCGCTGCGTCGGGAGCAAACACGTGCGCCCACTCGATGTCCAGCGACTCTTCGAGCGCCCAACCGTCGTTTACTGCAGGCACAGAGCAGTCTCCATTGCCGTTGGCATAGATTTTCGTGAAGTTCGTCGCGGCCAGCGGCCATTGAGAGTTGAAGGTGGCCACGTCGCTAGCTGCGTCCGGGTTATCGTAGGCATCCACGATGGCGATGGCACCATACCCGGCAGCCTTCGGACCGCCGCCAGTCACGTTGGGTATACATCCTGGGGTGACTGGGCTCTTCACGTAAATACAGCCCATCGAATTCGGTGTCTCGGCCGTTTGTTCATAGGTAATCTCCGGTTCGACACCCGCCAGCGTTGACAGGGGGGTCGGCTTGAGGCCGTTGGCGCTGCGCAACAGGTAGGTTGTGTGTGCAAAACCGGGCTGTGCTTTGTCACTGTCCGGAGTGAAAACCCTTCCTGCTTGCACGCCGGGCGCGGCTGCCTCTAGTGAAGCCCTGCCCGTGCTGGCTTCCTGCGCCACTGCTACGACTGAGAAGCTCACGATCAATACCGTCACCGCTGCTACAGCGATCATCTTGCTAAAAAATCGCCAATTCTGGTTCTGCATTGAAATTTTCTCCTTGAACCCCAGTGCGGGGTTGTTGTGAAGCCAAGCAGACATCCCCATTCCGAACAGAGGCAGTCCAGACGTGCTGGCCCAGCCCTACGTTCTAAGGAATTTCTTCCTGGACGTTATGTTCAAATTTAGTGAAGTTTCAAAACACCCGAGCTCAGTTCGGCTCCACTGGGGAAGCGTAGTGGCCTACGCTGACAATCGGCAGCTTAGCGTATTGCCAAACCAAGTCAAGTTAATAATCGTGTTCACCGAAAAAAATTTGTGCGGAGATAAAAACTTTGCACTCTTGAAGTAAAACATCGGCATTGGAGGAAAGAAATTGGACGAGAGATGCAAAATACTGGCTCGCCCGTATCCCAGGACGAGCCGCGCATTGGGTTTGCCAGAAAAAAAAACGTCCCACGCTTCGGCGGTCCGAAGCGTGGGACGAGAGACTTGCGCAATAGAGGCGCAAGGTGCAGCTTCTATGGGTTAACCTTCTGCACCAGTACTGTCGACGTGCTGGTGCTGTCGTCGGCATTGCCCACATAGACGGCTGTAATGTTGTGACTTCCGGAAGCGAGCTTCGAAGTAGAGAACGCCGCAACTCCGCCGGCAAGTGCGTGCGACCCTATCTTGGTTGCTCCATCCATGAAGTTCACAGTACCAGTGGGAGTTACTGTCGACGCGGCTTTCTCCTTCACGGTGGCAGTGAACGTCACCGTCTGACCCGAAGTGGACGGATTCAACGACGATTTCACCGTGGTTGAAGTAGTCGCCTCGTCGACTATCTGTTTTAGCGCCGCCGAGGTGCTGCCGAGGAAGTTCGAATCCCCGGAATAGACGGCGGTAATTGAGTGACCGGCAGTTGACACCGTCAAGGCTGTAGCTGAAGTAGTGAACGTAGCCTTGCCGCCGCTGACCGTACCGGTGCCCAGGGTGACGCTGCCGTTCTTGAACGTCATCGTGCCGGTTTCGCCGGTCCCTGTGGAAGTGATGGTAGCTGTGAATTTAACGGATTCGCCGTACACCGACGGATTCGCCGAGGAGGTCACCGTCGTTGTCGTCTCGTAGCCCTTCACCACCTGCGCCAAAGAAACTGGCCCGCTTGCCAGGAAGTAGGTAGCGCCGCTGTAGGTGGCAGTTATGGTATCGGTGCCCTTAGGCAGAGCCGTTGTGGCAAGGGTCGCTTTCCCGCCGCTCAGCGTCTTGGTGCCCAGAGTAGTTGCGCCATTCTTAAAAGTTACGGTCCCGGTTGGTGTGCCCGCAATTGCAGGCGTCACGACAGCCGTGAACGTCACCGATTCACCCTTGTACGACGGGTTGTGGTTCGACGTGAGGGAGATCGTGGTACTCGCCGTGACCCCGAAGCTGATGGACTTGGTGCTCCCTACGTTGCCCGCGTGGTCTGTGCTGTGGAAGGTGACCGTGTTGGCACCGTCCTTCGACACAGCAAAGGGTGCGGTGTACGTAGTAACTGTTCCGCCGTCAATCTGGTAGACAGTACTCGCGACACCGCTTCCCGTTTGCGGGCTTGCGGTGTATCCAGGGTCGGTCGCGCTGAGAGTGACCGTCGCCGAGTTCTCATAATTCCCACTGACGACCGTGCCGCTCAGGCTCGCCGTCGTTGTAGGAGCAATGGTGTCATAGCCGATCGGGCCATAGGTAGAGTCTCCTCCATTCTCGCCCTCGTTACCCCATGCCCGAATGTTAACCGTGTGCCAACCTTGCACAGCACCTATACCATCGGCGCAGTCTTCCCCCAACAAATCGAGGCAGCCGCTCGTGCCGTTAGGATACTGCGGACCATCGTAGAACGCGTTGTAGGGACTGCTCGGAAAACCGCTGCAGCACGGAGCCGCCTCGGTAGTCGGGTTGCCAGGGTCACCGTCCCACTCTTGACTGAATCCTGCAATTCCCTCGACCGGAAAACCGTCCCCTGCGCTATTGCTGATGGTCCAGCTCACGTATAGGTCACTGTTGTACCATTGGTTCACCGCTGGGCCGCTGAAGCTGACGACCGGGAAATCATCACCTGGTATGTGAATCCAGTTGATTTCCCAAGCCAGTTGCAAGTAGTTGTACGCTCCCCAGCCGGTGACTGCATCCCAGCCCGTTCCCGCACAATAGTAGCTCAAGCCGTAAAACGTGGTTACGTCGTTGTTGTTGCAGCCGGAAGTTATATCGTAGAAGGGGTTATGCGGGCCGTCGCCCCCGGCGGCAAGGTACAAATACGGGTTCGCCCATCCCATCGGAGCGCAAGCTGACGTGCCGCTGCTGCCGCAGATGTCGCCCAAAGCGAGAAGATAGGCGTTTTCCTGGGCGAAGAACCCGACCGTTTCAGGTGCAACGATGCTGGTACCTCCGTTCCCGTTCCAACCACCAGAGCCAGAAAAGTACATCCACTGCGGGGTGTAGTACCAGTCGGCGTTGAGCGCGATGTCAGGGACGCCGCGACTGGGAAAGCCGGACTGATAGCTCGGGGCTCCAAAATACGCACTGTAGCCGCCCGTACCGCCGCCGTCATTGGAACCGCAGCCATCCGGGCCGCCACTCCAGGCAACCAACCAGTCGAAGGTTGGGGGCGGGCCTCCGGTCATTTCCAACTGAGCGCCGCCCGCTCCCGTCACGTAAGGATCCGAGGCGGGATACTGAACAGCAATGGCATCGCCGCAACCGGCGGTGGCGCCTTGATCGCCGGCGGCCGCGGTTATTGACCACCCCTGCGCAACCATTGCGGCGAAAATACCGTCGGTGGTAGCAATGTCCGATGAGTCGTAACAGGCAATCTCCTCGCATCCCCAGCTTGTGCTGGCGCTCCTCGCGTTGCCGCCGGACAGCATAGCGTTCCAGATGTCTTCAAAGGTCCCAAAACCGGCGTTGTCGCCGTCGAACATCCAAACGTGCGCCGTGTCTTGGTAGCTGCCAAAGCTGTTGGACATGGCGGTCGACCATTCCATGTCCATGGTTCCTTCACCGTCGCAAGTTGCGCCCGAGGTATCGGTACACGGCACTGATTCCCCATCAATGCCGACCTCGTTAATGTCATACGCCAAGTAAGAGTATGTGCTCTGGAATGCCGCCATGTCGGAGAAAAGCTGGCTGCCGGCGGTAGCGATCGCAATGGAGGATTCGGGGGGCGAGCCACCGGCGTTGCCCGTGGGGTTGCAGCAGTGCCCCTGGTTGTAGAGAGCCTGGACGCTGTAGCCCGCGGTGCTATACATGTCTTGCGGATCGTAGGGCGCGCCGCTCGTATAGTTGTGAATCATGCCGCCGCTGGATCCTTTCTGCGAAAGCCGCTTCGAAGGATTACCGTCCTGATGCGAGGACGATGGCGCGCTGACCGCTGGGCCAGGAGCGTAGTCTGGGAAAGCCGGCTCCTTCATGTTCTTGTTTTCCGGGTGCAGCACGTGCAGGTTGTTGAGGCCTGCCACGGAGTGAATGATGCCGGTCAGGTTCGAAGGAATCTCCGCGTCACGATCGTTGGAGAAAAATGTTTTGGTCCCCGTTTTGGTCTCCAGTTGGTAGCGGTTCATGGTGACGTTGAGCGCTTTTTCGATCGTGCCCGACGGGGCCTCCACGTCAACAAGTAGACGGTTGGCGAAACGTTGCGTCACCGTAAAGCCCTGGGCCGTCGCCCAGTCCACCACAGCCTGCTCATCTGCCACCGACGGGGCGAAACGCTGGTTCCATTCCTCGGCGCTGAGGAACTGATGGTATTGCTTCTTTCCCACTGTCTGCAGATCCTGGAGGAACTGTCTCTCCTCGGCTATGTTGGGGTGTTGCAGGCCAATGGTCAGGCGCAACCTTTGGGTGGGGTTGTAGTGCTCTACCAGAGTAGCCGCGCCGCCCTTAACTTCCTGGGGCGTGTCCGGCGTGAAAGTCGCTGCGGTCGCTGGAAGTGAGGCCGCAACCTGGGCCAATGCTGGCCACGCGGCGAGCATGCACAACGCGACAATCAGCAGGAATGGACGTCTCCAGGCGCGGTTCGCGGAACTGGACGAATGGCAATAACGCATATTCTCTTCTCCTTGTGATTCCCACTTCGCGTGGGGTCGGTGGTGGCGGATATATTCGTGACTGACGATAAGCGTCACTGCCGGTATAGTGCGGTTAGCGCTCCATCCGTTTCAGAGCTTGCAAGATTTTCGGACAAGGCAAAACCGCACCATCGAGCAGTCTTTGTGGGATTGTCAGTGGTTCTCCAATTTCTGTGTCCCCCGAAACCACTACCCGCGAGTGGTCTTCCCGCAAACCGACGCTTGGCGGCCGCCCAAGGGTTTCCTCTTGGGCATGTGGTCAAAGTTTTGGAATTTAACGACCCGAGCTCAGTTCGGCTCCAACGGGGGAAGCGTAGTGGCCTACGCTGACAATCGGCAGCTTAGCGCATTCCCAAACTATGTCAAGTTAATAATCGGGTTCGCCGAAAAAAATTTCTTGAGGAGATAAAAACTTTACACTCTTGAAATAAAACATTCGGCATCGAGGAAAAGAAATTGGACGAGAGATGCAAAATACTGCTCGGCCCTATCACTTTCCGGTGGCTCGACACCGGCACCTACCTCGAAATCGCTCCCGCAATCTGAATTGATCTGAATAGATCTGAATTAATCTGAAGAAGCCTCCTTGAATCCAACTCCGCCGTCGCGCGTACCGCCCACGACGCCAAGTAGCGTCCTATATTCGGAAGATTGGAACGGCAACCGCTGCGGCGCATGACGTTTACGCTGGCTCCTCGGTCCTGTTACCATCGAAGGTTGTTCCAAGCTGCTGCATTATTTTTTGCGCGAGTGAATTTTCTTTATCGGAGGCATCATGGCCGTAAAAATTGGCATTAATGGGTTTGGACGTATCGGACGCAACGTTTTGCGCACCGCACTGGCCGACAAGAACCTCAACTTTGTCGCCGTTAACGATCTCACCGATCCCCAGACTCTGGCCCACTTGCTCAAATACGATTCGATCCTCGGCAACCTGCCGAACCAGATCACCGCCGGCGCCGACAGTATTTCGATCGACGGTAAAGTCATCAAGGTTTTTAAGGAAAAGGACCCCGCGGCCCTACCCTGGGACTCCGTCGGAGCTCAGGTTGTCATCGAGTCCACCGGCCGGTTCACCGACGCGACTGACGCCAAGAAACACCTGCGTGGCAGCGTGAAAAAAGTCATCATTTCCGCTCCCGCGAAAAACGAAGACCTCACGGTTGTGCTCGGCGTGAACGAAGAGAAATACGATCCCGCCAAGCACCACATCATCTCGAACGCTTCCTGCACCACCAATTGTCTGGCCCCGATCGCCAAGGTCGTAAACGACAGCTTCAAGATCAGCAGCGGCACCATGACCACCATCCACTCTTATACGAACGATCAGGTGATCCTCGACTTCCCGCACAAAGATTTGCGGCGAGCCCGTGCCGCGGCGATTAACATGATCCCAACCTCGACCGGCGCGGCCAAGGCGCTCAAGCTCGTCATCCCCGATCTGGCCGGCAAGCTCGACGGCTTCGCCATGCGAGTGCCCACGCCCAACGTCTCGGTCGTCGATCTTGTTGTTTTCGTAGAAAAGAAAACCACAAAAGAAGAGGTCAACGCCGCCCTGAAAAAAGCTTCCGAATCCGGCCCGCTGAAGGGCTATCTCGGATACGAGGAAAACGAACTGGTCTCGTCCGATTTCAAAGGCGACTCCCGCTCCTCCATCGTCGACGCGCACATGACCCTGGTAGTCGGCGGCAACTGCGTCAAGGTGATCTCCTGGTATGACAACGAGTGGGGATACTCCTGCCGTGTCCGCGATCTGATCAACCTGATGGCGGCCAAAGGTCTGTAGATACTTGCGTAGGTGCGGACGCATTCGTCCGCCCTGCCGGGCGGGGACGCCCGGCTCTCTACCAGCAAAACGTCGAACGACGGAGCGCTTCCTATGCCTAAGCTTTCGATTCGCGATCTCCCGATCAACGATCGCCGCGTCTTCATGCGCGTCGACTTCAACGTCCCGCTCGACGACGGGCGTGTCATGGACGACACGCGCATTCGCGAAACCTTGCCCAGCATCGAGTACGCTCTGCGTCACGGCGCCCGCCTTATCCTTGCGTCTCACCTGGGGCGTCCCAAAGGCAAACCCAATCCAAAGCTGAGTCTCAAACCGGTCGCCGAGCGTCTGCGCATGCTGCTCGACAAAGAACTGTCGCGTGGCGAAAACGTTGGATTCTGCCCCGAGTGTGTTGGGCCCGAAGCCGAAGAAGTGGCGCTCAAGCTCGATCGAGGTCAGGCACTGCTGCTGGAAAACCTCCGCTTTCACGCCGAGGAAGAAAAGAACGACGAGAATTTTTCCAAGCAACTCGGAAAGCTCGCCGATTTCTATGTCAACGACGCCTTCGGCACCGCCCATCGTGCCCACGCTTCCACCGTCGGCATCACCAAGTTCGTTCAGAAATCCGCCGCCGGCCTGCTCATGGAGAAAGAGCTGCAATATCTCGGTCGCGTCCTGCAGAACCCCGAGCGCCCCTTCGTCGCCATCCTCGGCGGCGCCAAAGTCAGCGACAAAATCGGAGTCATTCAGAACCTGCTCAGCAAAGTCGATGTCCTCATCATCGGCGGCGGCATGGCCTACACATTCCTCAAGGCGCAAGGCGAATCCGTCGGCAAGAGTCTGGTCGAAGAAGACAAGATCGAACTCGCCCGCGACCTTCTGCAGCAGGCGAAAACTCATAAGCTCAAATTCCTGTTGCCTACCGATCACGTCATCGCCGACCGCGTTGAAGCCGGCGCCTTGACGAAAATCGTCGGCTCCGGCGAGTCCATCCCCGCCAACATGATGGCGCTTGATATCGGCCCGCAATCGATCGAGGCGTTTTCCGAAGAGGTAGCCCGTGCTCGTACCATCGTCTGGAACGGCCCCGTGGGCGTTTTCGAAGTGCCGCCTTTTTCCAAGGGCACCTTCAAGATCGCCCACGCCGTGGCGGAAAATCCCGGAGCCACATCGATCGTAGGCGGAGGAGATTCCGTAGCTGCGGTCAAAGCCGCCGGCGTGGCCGACAAGATCACCCATATTTCAACGGGTGGCGGTGCTTCGTTGGAATTTCTGGAAGGCAAGAAATTGCCCGGAGTTGAAGCGCTCACCGACAAGAAATAGGCCCTAACGCTTTGTATCAGGGCATCGCTTTCGCGATGCCGAAACTCGCACCTCGCCAACTGCCCATTTAGGCCGCTATGTCCGACTTCGCAGCCCGACTCACTTTCGCCAACGGCAAGACCCTCGAACTCGACGGCCCTGCCGACATCACCAAGGAAACCACCGACGCCATCGTCAACGCGGCCAACTCGTCCCTGCTCGGCGGCGGAGGCGTAGATGGCGCGATTCACCGCGCTGGCGGCCCCTCGATCCTCCAGGAGTGTAAACGCATCGTGGCAACAATGAGGACCGGCGCCCTTTCCGCCGGCAAAGCAGTCATCACCACCGGCGGACGCTTGCCCGCCAGATATGTCATTCACACCGTCGGCCCAGTGTATCGAGGCGGCCAACAGCACGAGGCCGAGACGCTAGCCAGCTGCTATCGCGAGTCCATCCGCATCGCCGACGATCACGGAATCCGCTCGTTGGCCTTCCCTTCGATATCGACCGGGGCCTTCGGCTATCCGGTTCACGATGCCGCTGCAATCGCAGTTCGCACCGTTGTCGAGGCTCTGCCGCCCTCGACCCATGTGACAAACGTCCGCCTCGTGCTCTTCGACATGGCCACTTCGAAAGCCTACGTCGGCGCCGCCGAAAAATTGTCCCAGCAAGCGCCGGCAACTTCCGTTATCTTCGAGAAAGGCCGTTCTAAGTTTCGCATTTGACATGCGTAATGTAACGCGTTACGGTACAAAATGATTCGGTCGTTCCGCCGTAAAGGATTAAAACGCCTTTACCAAGACGCCGACTCGCGCGGAGTTATCTCTGAACACGTCGTTACGTTGCGTGACATTCTCGCCCGGCTCGATGCGGCCCGCGCCCTAGCTGATATGGAAGTACCCGGCTTCCGGTTACATCCTCTCAAGGGCGAGTTGAAAGGGTTTTGGTCTGTGACTATCCGCGCAAACTGGCGAGTGATTTTCCGCTTTGCCGACCAAGACGCATTTGATGTCGATTACTTGGACTACCATTAAAGGAGTTTGAGCCATGCCTATGAAGGATCCACCCCACCCCGGCGGTTTTGTACTGCGCCAATGCATTGAACCTCTAGGCTTGACTATCACGCAGGCAGCAGCCGCCCTCGGAGTAACGCGCACCACTTTATCGGAACTCGTAAACGAAAGGCGTGGCATCTCTCCTGAAATGGCGGTGAGGCTCTCCCAAGTGTTCGGCGGCAGCGCCGAAAGCTGGCTGGTGCAGCAGGCGCAGTATGATCTCGCACACCTGCACACGAGTCATCTGAAGCTCAAGCGCTTGGCATTGGTTTAAATAGGACTCCTGCCCCCGAATTTCGAGAAAGGTGCATTCATGAGAAAAAAACTCATCGCCGCCAACTGGAAGATGTACAAAACCCCCGATCAGGCTCGGGACTTCTTCCGCGATTTCCTTCCTCTGGTCCAGGGCCACGACCGCGACGAAATCGTCGTTTGCCCGACCTACCTTGCGCTGGATGCCGCCGTCCATGCAGCCCAGGGCTCGAACATTGCCATCGGCGCGCAAGATCTCTACTGGCAGAAAGAAGGCGCCTTCACCGGCGAAATCTGCGGCAGCATGTTGGTGGCGGTCGGCGTCACCCACGTCATCATCGGACACTCCGAGCGCCGCCAGTACTTCGGCGAGACCGACGACACCGTCAACCTCAAGTTCAAGTCCGCCATCGAAACCGGACTCATCCCCATCGTCTGCGTAGGAGAAGTTCTCGAAGAACGCGAAGCTAACCTCACCGACGACGTCCTGCGCCGCCAGTGTCTCCGCGCCTTCCACAAAGTTTCGGCCAAGAAAGCCGTCCACCTGGTGGTCGCGTATGAGCCCGTCTGGGCCATCGGCACTGGAAAAACCGCGACCCCGCAAATGGCCGCCGACGCCCACGGCATCATTCGAGCCCAAGCCGCGGAATCCTTCGGCCAGGAATTCGCGGACAAACTCCGCATCCTCTACGGAGGCTCCGTCAAACCAGAGAACACCCATGCCCTGATGTCGGAGGAAGAAATCGACGGCGCCCTGGTCGGCGGAGCGTCGCTAGATGCGAAATCGTTCGCGGCCATCGTGAAGTATTGAAAGCCGTCGGCACGTTCGAAGCCGGTCGCTGGCAGGTCATAAGGCGTCGGGATAGAATGCTCAGGACATGACACCCGCCCCGATCACCCACAGCATCACTATCAGTCTGCTTGTGTTCCTCCTGCTCGCACTCTTTGCCTTCGCCGCCGATCAACCTTCCGAAGTAAAGGGCGGTGACGGAATCATCCTTCCCCCTCCGCCTCCGACTGAAGCTAAGCCTGTGACCGAGAACATTCACGGCACCACGCTCACCGATCCCTATCGCTGGCTAGAGGACTCGAAGAGTCCGGAGACCCGTGCTTGGATCGGCCAGCAGATGAAATACACCGAGCAATACCTTTCGCAGGTGAAGATCCGGCCCGAGATCGTCACCGAACTCACCCAACTCGAACGCGTGGAGAATTACAGCATTCCGATCGAGCGTGGTGGGAGTTATTTCTTCAAGAAGCGGCTCGCCGACGAGAACCAGGGATCGATCTATATGCGGCGCGGATTGCACGGCCAGGATGATCGGCTGGTCGATGCGACGAAACTGAGCGCTGACCAGAACACGTCCGTGCAGATCAATGACATCTCGAAGGATGGCACTCTTCTGGTTTACGGAATTCGCTCGGGAGGCGCCGATGAGGAGTCGGTCCACATTCTCGATGTCGACAAGAATGACGCCGCGAAGAACCATGAACTCCCTGACTCTCTGCCGTCCGCCCGTTATTCCGGCATCCAGCTCAGCCCCGATAAGCAAGGACTTTATTACGCGCGCTTCGATCCCACGGGAACGCTGGTCTTCTACCACAAGCTGGGATCGCCTGCCTCAGGCGATCAGCTCGTCTTCGGCAAAAGCTTCGACGGTGAGAACCTCGGACCTATGGAACTCATCGGCGCCGAGATCACCGAGAACGAGCGCTATCTGATCATCACTGTTGTGCACGGCGTTCCACCGAAGCGCGTCGATATCTACCTGAAAGATCTGCGCCAGCCGGGCTCGCCGATTCGCCCGGTCATCCGCGGCATCGACAACCGCTTCACGCCGGTGAACTACGGAGACGATCTCTTCGTGCTTACCGACTTCGAGGCACCGAACTATCGAGTGGTAAAGGTGGAGATCGGCAATCCGCAACCGCAGCGCTGGGCGAGCATCGTACCCGAGGGAAAGGACGTCATCTCTGGCATAACGATGGTCGGGGGCAAGCTCTTCGTCACTGGACTGCACGACGTGGTAACGGAAACACGCATTTTCACGCTTGATGGAAAACCGTCCGGCACTATGACGTACCCGACTCTCGGCTCGGCAACCGAACTTTTTGGCCGGGCGGATTCGAACGAGGGCTTCTACAGCTTCGAGTCGTTCATCATCCCGCCAACAATCTATCGTTACGACATCAACACCGGGAAGACGGAAGTCTTTGCCAAGCCGACGGTACCATTCGCTTCCGATCAGTACGAGGTAAAGCAAGTTTTCTACCAATCGAAGGATGGCACGAGCATTCCGATGTTCATCTCATCGAAGAAAGGCGGCAGACGCGATGGCAACACGCCAACATTGATGTTTGCCTATGGAGGATTCCTCGTAGACATGACGCCGGAGTGGAACCCCGAATATCGCCTGGTGGATGGAGCAGGGCGGCTTCTACGCGCAACCCAATCTGCGCGGCGGCGGTGAGTACGGCGAGAAGTGGCACCAAGCCGGAATGTTCGAACACAAACAGAATGTCTTCGACGACTTCTTCGCCGCAGCTCAGTATTTGGTCGACGAGAAGTACACGTCGACCGAGCGGCTGGCCATTCGTGGACGCTCCAACGGCGGCCTGTTGATGGGCGCAGCCATGACTCAGCACCCGGAGATGTTCGGCGCCATCTGGTGCGGATATCCGCTGCTCGACATGATCCGCTTCCAGAACTTCCTGGTAGGCAAGTGGTGGACCGCGGAATACGGATCCTCCGATAACGCGGATCAGTTCCCTTACCTGCTGAAGTATTCGCCCTATCACAATGTGAAACCGGGCACGAAGTTTCCTGCCATCATGTTCAACACGGGCGACAGTGATACGCGCGTCGATCCTCTGCACGCTCGCAAAATGACAGCGCTCGTGCAGGCCGATAACGCCAATGACCGGCCCATCCTGTTGCACTACCAAACTATCAGCGGCCATAGCGCAGGCGTTTCTATCACGCAGGCAATCAATGACACCGCAGATGAGTTGGCGTTCTTGTGGAATGAGGTCAGCGGGGCGCATCGGGCTTCGAACTAAGCGGACAGGCGATTACGCACACTTTTGCAAGCGAAATTGAATCCGGTCTTGAGTTTTGGTCCTTGTTTTGAGTTTTCGTCCTTAAGGATGCAAATTCTGGCGCCTCCGGCAGTTCGTCTCCAGACAAAGTTCGCGACTTGCCTCCACCGCAAATGGTGCATCATCCTCGTCGCTCTAGCCATCCGGCTGGCCGTGGTCGGGTTTCTCTACCCTGATCAGATGGACCCGAGTCGAAATCACTGGCACTTTGCCTTTGAAAACGGCAAGATCGCCTACTCCATTGTGCAGGGTCACGGATTTGGCAGCCCACTTTTTGAAAGCACCGGACCGACGGCTTGGCTCACCCCGGTCTATCCCTACCTGATCGCGGGTGTTTTCGTGGTCTTTGGGACCTATAGCAAAGCATCCGCATTGGTATTGCTCTCTTGGCAAGCCTTGATCTCGGCCTTGACGTGTCTCCCAATTTTCTTTGTGGCACGCAAGACTTTTGGGGACCGCGTTGCCCTGGTCTCGGGATGGGCTTGGGCACTGTTTCCCCTCGGGATTTATTGGCCGGCGGAGCGAATCTGGCCGACGTGGCTGGCCACGCTGCTGCTCACCCTATTGTTTTTGATGACCCTGCATTTTGAGCGATCGGTGGGCTTGGGTGCGTGGATCGGTTACGGATTACTTTGGGGATTCACCGCGCTTACCGAGCCTATCGTGCTCACCGTTTTGCCGATCATGCTCGGGTGGATCGGCTTTCGTCTATATCAGCAGAACGAACGCTGGTTCGTGCCACTTACGGTGACCTCGCTTACCATCATCCTTTCCGTGAGTCCGTGGTTCGTTCGCAACTATGAAGTGTTTCACCGTTTCATTCTTTTTCGGGACTCGATGGGACTGGAGTTGCGCGCCGGCAACAACGGCGACACCTCCTATTGGGCCTCGTATGCCCTGAGCTCGGCCTTGTCGCAGAAGATTGGTCCCTGGCACAACGAAGCGGAATGGCAGAGGTTCAAGCAAATTGGCGAGATCGCCTACATGGATGAGAATAAAGAAAAAGCGATTGCATTCATCCGTGCAAACCCACGCTTTTTCGCTGTCATGACCGTGCGGCGCTTCGTTTTTGTCTGGACCCACTTTTGGAGCTTCAGCCTCTACTATCGGGAGCAGGAGCCTGACGATCCCATCAATGTTGTCTTCAACACGCTGTTTACGGTGCTGACACTGATTGGACTTCGTCGCGCGTTTCGGGTCAACCAACCGGTCGCGGTTCTCTATGCTCTGGTCTTCTTGTTTTTCCCCGCGGTGTTTTATTTCACCCACGTCGAGGTGTATTTCCGCCGCCAAATCGATCCCCTCATGCTGGTGCTGGCAGTTTATGGAGTGTTCGGCTTCGTCCGTCTGAAAGAAATACCTACCGTCAAAAACCAGTCTTCCGGCGCCTGAGTAAGCTACCAGTAACCAACTGGTAACCCGGGGGCCTGCCCGGCACATGCGGTTATATGTGATGCGGAGCCTTGACAGTCACCCCGGTGAGCAGCACAATTCCTACACATTTTTTTGCGGAGCCCGGAATCGCGCCTTTTCGGGGGAAATCCGCAAGAAATGAGGGGGCGCACGTGGAACGTCTGAAAGGCACCGTCAAGTGGTTCAACAACGCCAAGGGATACGGCTTCCTCGGCCGAGAAGATGGACCGGATGTATTCATTCACTACAGCTCAATCACCACCGAAGGCTACAAGAGCCTGCAGGAGGGCGACAAGGTGGAGTTTGAGATTGTCCAGGGACAGAAAGGGCCGCAAGCGGCCAATGTAACCAAGGCCTCCTGACCAGGGTGGCCTCTCCCAGGCCGGTTTAAGGGACCAAGCTGTGTGCGCCGGGGACGGCCCCGCTGGCTGTGTCCTCCGACTTGCTGCCGGCGCGCAGCATTCTTTGCGCCTCCAGCCGTGTCCCTGGTCAGTCTCCGAGCTTCTTGACAATGTACCATTTCTGATACATCCTTGGATAGAGAGGCCGGATGGAACATGCGCCCGAAATGCCTGTTCGCTTTTATCGGACGGCCCTGGGCAAGGAACCTGCGCTGGAATGGCGGCGCAGCCTCGACCGGGGTGACCGTCGCGTGATCGGAATGGACTTGATGCGGGTGCAATTCGGCTGGCCGATCGGGATACCTCGGGTACGAAGCTTGAAGGACGGTCTGTGGGAGGTTCGCTCGACGCTGCCGAGCTGACGGGGTGCACGGCTGATTCTGTGCTGCCACCAAGGCGCTCTGATAGTGCTTCATGGCTTTATCGAAAAGACACGCAAGACGCCGGCGGAAGATATCGCGGTCGCGAAGCGACGGATGAAGGAGGTGACCACATGAAAAAGAGAAACCCTCATATTGGCTCATCGCTCGATGATTTCTTGAAGGAGGAAGGCGTCCTTGAGGAAGCCCGCGCCACCGCTCTCAAAGAGGCGATTGCGTGGCAAGTGCAGAAAGCGATGAAGAAGGCGAAGATCAACAAGGTAGAGATGGCGCGTCGCATGAACACCAGTCGTGCAGCGCTGGACCGACTGCTTGATCCCGGCAACGCCGCGGTAACGCTGCAGACATTGTGCCGGGCCGCGCGGGCGATTGGGCGCGATCTTCGGATCGAGCTGGTTTAGTCTTTAGTCTTTGCCCGTGGACAACAAAGCCATTGCCGGACTGCTTTACGAGACTGCCGATCTGCTGGAGATCGACGGGCAGGACTCGTTTCGCGTGCGCTCTTATCGCAACGCGGCCGAGGCCATTGAAGCGCTGCCGCAACAAGTGTCCGATCTGATCGCGGAGCCGAAGAAACTGCTCGAAATCCAGGGCATTGGCAAGGGCATGCAGGCCAATCTGCTGCAGCTTTTCAAAGCTGGCAGCATGGAAGCGCACTCCGAGCTGTTGAAGAAATACCGGCCGTCGATGCTCGAACTGCTCAAAATTCAGGGGCTCGGGCCGAAGACGATTGCTCTGATCTGGAGCGCCTATCAGGTCAGCGACCTGGAGGGCGTAGAGAAACTGGCACGCGAAGGCAAGATTCGCACCCTGCCACGCATGGGTGAAAAGCACGAACGGAAGCTGCTCAAGGCGATTGAAGACTATCGCCGCATCGCGGGACGATTCCTGCTCGACACCGCCGAAGAGCTGGCCGAAAAACTGGTGGACCATCTGCTGGCTGCTTCCGGCGTCGAAAAAGTTACGCCCGCCGGATCGCTGCGCCGCGGACGCGAAACCGTCGGCGACCTCGACATCCTGGTCACTGGCAAGGCCTCGATCGAAGCAGAGTCGCGGCAGAAAATCATCGAACATCTGCTGCGTTTTCCCGGCTTGATGGACGTCCTGGCGCAAGGCGAGAACAAGGTCAGCTTCCGCCATCGTAGCGGCATGCAAGTGGACGTGCGCCTCCTGCCTCCCGACTCTTTCGGAGCGGCCATGCAATATTTCACCGGCTCCAAGGCGCACAACGTGGCTCTGCGGCAGCGCGCGCTCAAGATGGGCTTCACGCTCAACGAATACAGCCTCGCGAAAGTCGAGGACGGCAAGCCGGTCGCGCGCAACACCGAAGAAGAAATCTACGCCAAACTCAAGCTCGACTTCATTCCTCCCGAGCTGCGCGAGAACCTCGGCGAGATCGAAGCCGCCGCCACCCACACGCTACCTCGACTGATCGAGTTATCCGACATTCGCGGCGACGTACACATGCACACCGTCGAAACCGACGGCCGCAACTCGATTGAAGAAATGGCCGACGCGGCGCGGGAGCGTGGCTACGAGTACATGGCCATCACCGATCACTCGAAGAATCTTGCCTTCGCCAACGGCCTCACCGATGAACGCGCGCTCGCGCACCTCGAAAGAATCAGGGCGGTCGAAAAAAAGATGAAGGGCATTCGCATTTTCGCGGGAATCGAAGTCGACATTCTGGGCGATGGCTCGCTCGATCTCTCCGACTCGGTGCTCGAACGCATGGACATCGTCATCGCCAGCGTGCACTCGCAGTTCAATCAGGATCGCACCACCATGACCGATCGGCTACTCAAGGCCATTGCCAATCCCAATACCTCGCTGATCGGCCATCCCACCGGGCGTCTGCTGTTGCGCCGCGACGCCTACCAGTTCGATCTCGATGCTGTTCTCAAAGCGGCCGCCAAACACAAAGTTGCGATGGAACTGAACTCCTATCCCGACCGGCTCGACCTGAGCGACGTTCATCTCCGCCTGGCCAAACAGCATGGCGTGAAAATCGTCGTCAACACCGATTCCCACCACACCTCACACATGGAGAAAATGCGCTACGGAATTCTAGAGGCGCGGCGCGCCTGGCTCGAGAAAGAGGATGTGCTGAATACCTTGCCGGTGGCGAAGTTTACCCGGGCCATGAAGCGGCTTTGGTAAGCGGCCCGGGGCAAGGAAAGGAGACCAATGATCCCACCGTAGATGTTCCCTTGCCCAAGAGACTTCAGCGCTGCTTTCTGCCGACTGCGGACATCCATTAGAAGAACACGACTGCGTTCCAACGGTGTATGGGCGAAGGGTTTGAGAGCGCACCCCAGAGCAAACCTGCGAGCGAACCCTGAGTAAGAGCGCAACCAGCTAGCCGTAGAATGGGAATCACAGGACCGGTCGGTTTCGCAGTTGCAGATACCCTGCTTGCTGGCGGAGAGAAGTAAGTTGGGTTCGACGATTTCGTCAATCATTGTCGGGCGGCCCGATCGGGCGGTTAGGATCGAGAAAGACTTCTGGCTTGAGTGGGGCTTGTATGCTCTGGAAACTGCGCGGTGGTTTGCTGAACTGGAAAAACTCTCCGAGGTTGTCGTTCGCGTAGGAATCGGCGTAATCGCCAGGGGGAATATTCCCCAGGTTGAAAATCTCTTCGATGAACTTCAGCATGGCGCCGAAGTCGAGTCCCAGGGTGTTGCTGACCGTCTGGGGCGGAGTATAGGCGGAAACCACGAGCAAGGGAACCCGGAAACCATAGACATAGGAAGATGCGATCGCGGGGACTTTGGAAGAGACAGGCGGCGGCACGACCGTGTCGTACCAGCCTCCCCAATCGTCCCAGGTGATGAGGATCACGGTGTCCTTCCAATAGGTGAGCGTCTGGCCATTGACCACGTCGGTGCATGCGCTGTTGCCAATGGCATTGACAATGGAAGCCACCCAGGACGGTCCGGAACCGTCGGTTAATCCGGCATGGTCGGACTCGAGGCTCGAGGGAATGACCCAGCTGACCTGTCGGAGCTTGCAAGCTCCAATGTCGGTCAACACATGGGACGGGTGGAGGTCGATATAGCCATTCGATCCCTTGGTCTTGGTCCAGTAGCGCCCGGTGCATTGACCTCCCGACACGGTGCAGATCGCCGCAATCGCGTCGGGTGCCGACCACAAGGAGCCTTGGCCGGGGGTGTAATACGTCCACGTGATTGGAGGTGTATGAGCGGCGAACACCTCGGCCATGGTGTCGTGTTCGAAGCATGGAAACATGGTAGTGCTCTCGTCCTGCGTGGCCGGATTGACTAGTGCCACAGTTGTGTCGGCGACCGCTATGCATCCGTTGTTGCTGCCCGTGCTGGTCATATTCTCGGAAACGAACCAAGTCGGTTCCGGACCATTCCCGGGCTGCGAAGTGCCGCCGAAAATGAACTGATGCGAGGGGAAGCTCGGTCCTTGGTTGGTCTGGAACATGTAGTTGGCGTAGCCGTACTGGGAGGCGATTTGGAAGTAGGGGGCCACGTCTTTGTACTGAACATAGGCGTAGTTGGGATAGGCAGGTCCCGGGCAACCCTTGGCTCCGGGGACGCAGCCGACCCCGACATGGTTGAATCCGTCCATCAGACAGTCGTTGCTTGGGTCTGTGATGACCGGGGCGTCGCAGGCTTGTTCCCAGCTGCGGTGGCCGTGGCCGGGATCGTAGTCATCCGCTTCCACGCTGTCTCCAGTTCTCAGTGCGGATGCCAGCGGGATGGAGACGGCGTGCACGGTGAACACGTTCTTGGTTCCGTTTAACTTGGTATAGGCCTTCCCCGTGGTGGAGAAAACCAGACCGGGAAGGTAGAACTGGTTATTCGGCGAATTGCTGCCGAATAGGTTATCGACACTGCGGTTTTCCTGATCGATCACGATCACGTGATTGATGGGGTAGGGATAAGGAATTTGAGCACAGGCTGCTGTGGTTATCAGTCCGGCGACAAAAAGCGACCAGAAACTGAAGAAAATGAGTTTCATCTGAATCCTCCTGGAGTTGAATTGTGGCCAGGAAGTGGGCGCCGATCTTTCGACCTTAGGCCGGAATTTCCTTTTTGACCTCGAAAACGCCATAGTACACCCGTCTCGCTTGTTCGAGACCCTAAAAACGATTTTTCATCGGGAGCCACTCCCGATGGTCTTCATCCGCAGCAGCACAGCCCAAAGTTGCCCCATTTGTGGCCTACTTTTGCAACACCTCTCCCTTGCCCCAGCCAGTTTCTAGACGGATTCCGCTGCCAACTGGACCACGATCCACCTATGCCGTCGGTATCGATCCGGCCCAGCATCGCCCCGAACCGCCGCCGCGTCAGCCATCCTGACCGCATGGATACGGGCGTTAGAGCCCGGTCATACGGAGGTTTGATCCGGCTTCAAAAAGGAAATGTGATTTAAAATCAATCAGTTAGACTGAAGTGCGAGAAGCATGCAGACACCGGCCTCGATGGCACGGTTTGGACGGAATCTCGACCAAAAGATGCGGCTTCGGTTCCCCAACCGGGAATGATTCCCACCCCCACTTCGGTGGGGTTTCCAAGAAACTCTCTCCCGGGATAGACTTTTGGTCAAATATGTGCAAAAACTTTCTTGTATACAGGATGAGTATTCGGCTCGAGGAGCCTTCTGATACAGGAGAGGCTCTTGTAAAGTAGAGCTTGCGCTCGCGCTTCCCCCGCGTTCTTTCGGCTTGATAACTGCAGCTTTCCAGACATGCCCCGGTGGCGTCTCTCCTATATAGAGGTACTATGGTAATGATCGATTCTGTTCCGTCCAAGGGGGTGGGAAGGAACTCAGTTTCCCGCTTCAGTCTCCTCCCGATCACTCTCCTGGTGGGTGTGGCATTTGTCTCTGTCTGTTCCGGACAGATCGCGGTTTCGACCGGCCGCGCGGACAACCGGCGGACAGGCCAAAATATCCATGAAACCCTGCTGACGCCCGCCAACGTGAACTCGAACCAATTCGGCGCCCTGTTCAACTACCCAATTGACTATCAGGCGCTGGCGCAGCCGCTGTACGTTCCCAACGTGAACATTCCGGGACTGGGGACGCATAACGTCGTCTACGTTGCGACCATGGCGGATTCGGTCTATGCCTTTGATGCCGACAGCAATGCCGGGTCGAATGCATCTCCGCTGTGGTGGGTGAATTTCACAAATCCTGCCATCTATGGTGACGGAATTGTTTTGGCCAATGGCACCGAAGGCACCCTGCCCTGCGCGGGCACCGGAGCCGGGACCGTCGGCTTCTATCAGGAAGGAATTGCCGGCACTCCGGTCATCGATACCTTGGGGGGTACATTGTACGTCGTGGCGAAGACGGTGGAGAACGGCACGGTTCGCCATCGCCTGCACGCGCTCGACATCAGCAGCGGGGAAGAAAAGTTCGGTGGCCCGGTTCTCATTTCGGCTACCACCTCTTATAAGTCTCCGATCACCGGGGACACGTACAACACCACGTTCAACAGCCTGCACCAGTTGAACCGGCCGGGCCTGCTGCTTCTGAACGGCGTGGTCTACATGGCCTTTGGATCGAACTCCTGCAATGACGCTAACCACGGTTGGGTCCTTTCCTACAACGCTACCAACCTGACGCCAATCGCTTCCTTTAACACTTCACCCGAACATGGATTGGTTTCCATCTGGCAGACTGGCAATGGCATCGCGGCCGATGAGTTTAACAATATCTTCGTGGAGACCGCCGAATCCTGCTATCCCTGTTACAACGTCCCGCAAGGTGGCGCGACCTACAGCAACAGCGTGGTGGAGCTCGACCCCAACAGTCTCACGGTCACCGATTATTTCACCCCGTGGGATGTGGCATTCCTCAACCAACACGATCAAGACTTGAGTTCCACCGGAGTTCTCATCCTTCCCGATCAGGACGGGGCCACTCCTCATGAACTCGTCGCCGGCGGCAAGGAGGGGTTTGTCTATGTTCTCAATCGAGACGACATGGGAAACTACAACTCGACGACTGACCAGATCCTCCAGGAATTCGCTCTGGTTCCGGATGACCAACCCGAACAGGCCAAGGATGTCTTGTTCAGTTCTCCCGCCTACTGGAACAACACCGTGTATTTCACGCCCGATGCCTCTCCGATATTGGCTTATCCGTTGTCCAGCGGATCTCCCCCCCTTGGCACTCCCGTTGCGACAGCCCAGAAATATGTCGGCGCTCACTCGCCATCGGTTTCCGCGAATGGCACCACCAACGGAATTCTGTGGGCCCTCAGCGGCATTAATCTCGATGCCTTCAACGCGACGACCATGCAACTGCTTTACAGCTCCGACCAGGTCAAGGCGCGCGACACACTGCCCCCGGTCGCTCACTTCGCTACCCAGACTGTGGCGAACGGCAAGGTCTATGTGGCCACACAAACTACCCTCTCGGCGTACGGGCTTTTGCCGAATCCGATATTGGTCGGCGGCGGTAATCAGAGCGCTCCCGTATTTACGACTCTCCCTGCAGCCATCCAGGTGCAGGTCGTCAACCCCTACGGCGGGGCTGGAATTG
This sequence comes from uncultured Acidobacteriaceae bacterium, assembly GCA_963730845.1. Taxonomy (GTDB): domain Bacteria; phylum Acidobacteriota; class Terriglobia; order Terriglobales; family Acidobacteriaceae; genus Acidiflorens. The sequence continues at coordinate 38,677 of CAVSTM010000023.1, forward strand.
CTGGGGTGACCGTGAGCTTCAGCGACGGCGAAAAAAAGGGCACCTTCAATCCGGCCAGCGGCGTTTCCGATAGTAACGGGAACGTGTCGACCCGCTACACTTTTTCGAAAACCGCAGGCGTTGTCCCCATCACGGCGAGCGCCGCCGGAGGCGCAAGCGTTGCCTTCACGGAAACGGCGCTCCCCGGGCCCGCGACAAAAGTAATCGCTTATTCTGGGAGCAAGCAGTCGGGGCAAGCGGGATCGATCCTGCCCCAGCCACTGAAGGCCAGGGTCGAGGACGTCTATTCGAACCCCTTGGCGGGCGTTGCTGTGACGTTTGTGGACGACAGCGGAGAAGGTACGCTCAATCCGACGAGCGGCGTGTCCAACTCCAGCGGATTCGTGTTGACCAGTTACCAGCTCCCGAATACAGCCGGGACATACAAGATTGGGGCCAGCGCAACAGGACTTTCGAAGGCACAGTTCGTCGAATATGCCACGGGCGATGCTGCGGCAAACCTGGGTATCGTTTCCGGAAAATAATCAGACGGCGCCGGTAAATACGGCGTTGTCGCAACCTCTGGTGGTGGAGGTTACCGATCAAGGAGGAAACCCCGTCACCGGTGTTTTGGTGGTATTCTCGGCGCCCTCTGGGACCTTCACCGGCAGCCCGGCGGTTACTGGCTCGAACGGACAAGCCACGGTGAACGACACCACGGGGAGTTCCGCCGGCGCGGTTACTACGCTGCCGTGGACGCGCTGAACGCGCACATCTCGGTCAATCTGACCGCGGGCCGGTGACCATCAGCGGGAGAAACAATCAGGTCGGGACCGGTACGACGCTGCCCTAGGCGTTGAGTGTCGTGGTAGCTGACCAGCACGGCAATCCAGTTTCGCGCGCCGCGGTCATCGTCAGTGACGGCGGCGTGGGAGGATCGTTTTCCTATGCCAATCCGGTGACTACCAACAACACGGGGACAGCCGGCCAGTTCTACAGGCTCCCGTCCAAGTCCGAACACGGTCAACGTGAGCGCGACCGCTGTGGGCGTGGCCACGCTGGCTGTCTTCACCGAGACCGGTCGGTAGAAAAGCATGTTACGCTGCTTAGGCGGTGGTGCCATCCGGCGGGCTGAAGCGGTTCTGTCATCGGAATCCACGGGGCGAGGAAAACTCGAGTGAGAGTGTTGTGGGTGAAGGGAGGCAAGCTCCTCCCGGTCGATACTGGCGGAAAAATTCGTTCGTTCAACATCCTGCGGCGGCTCTCGAAAGACCATGAGCTCACGCTGGTTTCCTACTACGGCGGACGGCGCGATCCCGACTACGAGGCGGCGCTTCCCCAGCAATTTCCCCAATCGCAAGTCGTTTATACTGCGGCTCCCGACTCCGACGGGTTTCGAGGTGTGCTGGACTACCTTTACCGGTTGCCGCGACTGGCGCCCTATTCGGTTTCCAAGTTCACGCATCCGGCGGTTCGCAATCTGGTTCGGAGCCAGCTTTCGAGCGGGCAGTTCGACGTAGCGATCTGCGATTTCCTGGCCCCGTCCCTGAACTTTCCAAAAAAGCTGCCGATACCCTGCGCGCTCTTTCAGCACAATGTGGAGAGCTCACTGTGGCAACGGATGGCGACGACCGAATCGCATCCGCTGAGGAAACTGTCGTACACGCTCGAGTGGGCGAGAATGTCTCGTTACGAACGGCGGGTGCTCGACCGCTTTCATCACGTCATCGCGGTTTCAGAAAACGACCGCCAACAGATGCTGGAGATGGATCCGGGGTGCGAGATCACGGTGGTACCAACCGGCGTAGACACACAGCAGTTCCAGGTTGCGCCGCCGTCGACGGCTACGCCTCCTCGGATCGTGTTTACGGGTTCGATGGATTGGGAACCGAATATGGATGCGATGGAATATTTCTGTGGGCAGATCTGGCCCCGCATTCTGGCGGAGTTTCCGTTCGCACTTTTCCAGATTGTCGGGCGGAATCCCTTCGCGAGAGTGCAGCGTCTTGCTTCCCAGTCGGTCGAGGTAACGGGAACCATCCCGTCGGTTACGGATTATCTTCGGGATGCCACCGTGGTGGTCGTGCCGTTGCGCATCGGTGGCGGAACTCGGCTCAAGATCTATGAAGCGATGGCGATGGGCAAGGCGCTGGTCTCGACTTCCATCGGAGCCGAGGGACTCAGCTTCCAGAACGGCCGTGATCTCCTGCTCGCCGACGATGCCTCTTCGTTTGCCGAGGCTATTCTTCTTCTGCTTCGCGATGCCCAGGTGCGAAGGAGGTTCGAGCAGGCTGCCGTCGAACTGGCCGCGCAGTTTGACTGGTCGGTGGTTGCCGGACGGTTTGCCGAGGTGCTGCAAAGGATGGCGTCTGGTATTTCTACGGCGCCGCGGACCAACCATCGGGTGGCGGTCAACCGCTAGGCCCAACCAGTAGGCGCAAGGTTTTCACGTTGGTAATCTGAACCGCCACCGACAAAGTTGACAACCCTGCGTTTCCCGCGAGAGCATGAAAATTACCGGTAGTTCCCGAAGTGTGCGCATTCGTTTGAATTTCAAGGGTGAATTTCAGGGTTTCGACAGCCACCGATGACAACAGAACTTCTCGGATATGGAATTGGTGTCGTGGTGGTGTGGTTGGTGGCGATGCGGCTTCGTTCCGTTACCGCCCGGCAATCGCTTTACCTCGTTGCCAGTTGGCTGTTTTACCTCAGCTGGGGATCGTGGCTGATCGTCGTGCTGCTGTTCAGCTCGCTGATGAACTACGCTCTTGGGCGAGTGGCTGAAAAAGCGGATTACCGCGGGGCGGCTGTGGACTGGAATCATTCTCAATCTGGCGCTGCTAAGCGTTTTCAAATACCTGCCCTTGCTCGCGACCGTCGCACCGTCCGGTTCGCCGCTTTTGCTGCTCAAACGAATTGTTTTCCCCTTAGGAATTTCGTTCTGGACGTTCCAGGCGCTGAGTTATCTGTTGGAGCTGTATCGCGAAGAAGAGCTGAATCCGACGCTGCTGGAGTTTTGCCTGTACATGGCGTTTTGGCCGACGGTGCTGCAGGGGCCGATCTGCCGGATGTCGAGCATGCTGCCGCAATTCCGCCAGGATTGGTCGGTGAGCCGAAGACGATCTGAAGACCGGAGTGCGCCGCGTTGCGATTGGCATCCTCATGGTGGTGCTCTCGGAGGTCATGAGCGGCGGCCTGTACGCGGGAGCGGGGTTGACGCGGTTTTCGCCACGCGACTTTCGGCAATGCCGCGGGACGATTGGGCGGAATCGATGTCTGGTGCATGATCATCGCTTACGCATTCCAGCTGTACTTCAGCTTCTGCGGATACTGTCACATCGTGATTGGGGCCGCACGCCTGTTCGGGATCCAGTTGCAGGAGAACTTTAACCGTCCCTATCTGTCGACTACGATTTCCGTCTTCTGGACACGGTGGCATATGTCGCTGTCATTCTGGATTCGCGATTTTCTTTTTCTGCCTCTCGCGACCATGCGGCGCGAGGTGTGGTGGCGCAACTTGTCGCTGGTGATCGCCATGTTTGTTTTCGGCGTGTGGCACATTACGCCGGGGGAGAAAGGGAATGTCCTGTTCATGATGTGGGGCATTTGGCACGGCATTTTGCTGGTCCTGCACCGGCAATGGCAGGAGTTTCGCAAGCGGGTCGGATTCGAATGGACCGGCGTCGTGGCCACCGCAATCTCCTGGTGGCTGACCTTTTCCGCAGTATGCATCGGCTACATTTTCTTTCGCACGGAGAGCGTCCACCAGGCCTTCGCCATGCTGAAGGCGATCGTTTCGCCGCACACTTATCGGCATCTGTCGCTGGACCACAGCTTTTACGTGATGACATTGCTGGCGGCAGCCGGTTACTTCGCGGTCATCGGCGCGGGCGAACTACTCGATCGTCTCAGTGAAATTCGACCCGGCACGCGCGAGGAACTTCGTTCGGCAATCTGCGTCGGCACCGTTTTCGGTACTCTGGCGCGCGAACGTTGGGTGTGGATTACTCCGGTGGTGATTGTCCTGGCGCTCTACTTGAGCGTGATCTTCCAGCCCGGACCGGCGGAGACCGGCCCGGTGATGTACGCGCTGTTCTAGAGAAGATCGAGAATTGCCGTGACTAGAGGCGTCTGCCGAGCTGCGCTCGGCGGGACCGCTGAGGGCGTCCGTCCCTATGCGAGCATTGCAGCAGAATTACTTCGGTGATTACCGGCAAGGTTTAGAAAGCAAAGGCGCTATGCTAGCATTCAGTCAGGGTTGGAGCGGACAAGTGAGGTTCAGCCGTTTGTGCCGTCAACAGTGAGTGACCGGACAGTGGATAGTCGCCCGACGCCTACGACCGAGTACAAGTCCCTTCTCAAATACTTTGCCATTCGCCTCTGCGTCGCGGTGACTCTGGGCGTAGTTCTGCTGGGTGCGGTCGAATTGTATTCCTATCGGCGTTACCTTCCCGCGGCTCGAGACGTGATGGAACCGGCGGTCAAGTTGGACTTGGCCGAGGGTGGAAGCACGGCAGAGCGCGAGTACTGGAAGGAATTCGAGCAGGCTAACAAAGTGACGTACCACCAGTATGTGCTCTGGCGGCGGGCTCCTTATCAGGGGGAAGTGCTTTCCATCAATCAGGACGGCGTTCGCCGAACCTTGCACACCGAATGCGATGACAAGACCTTCACGATATGGATGTTTGGCGATTCGGTGATGTGGGGGGCGAGTGCGCCGGACGAAGAAACCATCCCGTCATTCGTAGCGCGCAACTATGAAAAGGCCGGCCGCGAGGTCTGCATCGTGAACTATGCCGAGAAGGGGTGGGCCAACACCCAGGAAATGGTGGGGCTGATCGAGCAACTCAAACACACCGCCCGCAAGCCCGATATCGTGCTTTTTTACGACGGAGGCACCGAGGCCTTCGCCGCTTATCAGAGCGGCCGCGCGGACGTGCACAGCAATTACAACTCCTTCAAGAATTTTCTGGACAATTGGGGCGCCTCGCAGAAAGCGGGATTTTCCTACTTGCGCCAGACCAACACCTATCGCCTTCTGGAGAAGATTGCGGTCCAAACGCCCTTCCACAACCAGAAGGACGAGGCACCGCAGGCGGGGTCGGATGTGGAGGCGCTTTCTGCCGCGGTGGTCGACAACTACCTTCAGAACGTGGACATCGTAAACTTGCTGGCCAAGCAGTACGGCTTCCGCGCAATTTTCGCGTGGTATCCCAACCTGGCGATCGGACATAAGGAACTCACGCCCTACGAGCAACAGGTGTTGAACATGGAATATCAGAAGTTCCCGGGTCTGGGATCGATGTATCAGGCGACCTACAAACGGGGTCGCGAAGTCAAAAGCCCGGATTTTTATTATCTCGGCGACCTTCTGGATGATCAGAAGAGTTCGCTCTATGTGGGCATCTCGCACCTGAAGCCGGAGGGTAACCGGATTGTCGCCGACCGGCTGTTCGATATCCTGGAACATCCCGGCTCGAACTCGGCAAACGCTTCCGGTCCGGTTTCGGACATTCGGGGTAAGTAGCGGTTCGATGCAACCGGACTTCAATCCAGACTGAGCGTTCGAACGAACTCGTTCCCTTGAAACCCAGGTGACTGATGGCTCCGCCGCAACAACCGAGAAGCTTGATCAGCGGTTTTATTCCGTTCCCTGCTGGCCAATCCCGGCAGCCCGTCGCTCGAACTCGGTGAGCAATCACTGAGTTACGAGCAACTCTGGAATTATGCCGGGAGAATCACGGCTTCCTCGAGGACACTCTGGATCCCTCCGAGAACGTCGTGGCCGTCCTCGCCAATCGCAGTGTTGGCGCGTACGGCGGGATATTGGGGGTGCTCGCGAGCGGGCGAGGCTACGTTCCGCTGAATCCCAAATTCCCCGTGGAGAGGACGCTGGTCATGCTGCAGGCGTCCGGATGCGAAAACGCTGGTGGTGGGACAGGAGTGCGCGGCTGCGCTCCGGTCGTTGCTTCCGCGTCTGGACAAACCGCTGACGCTGATCGTGCCCGATTCCGGCTGGCAACCAGAGAGCAGTCATCTTGCACGCCACCGGATTATCCCGGCTCGACAGTTGGCGAAGATCGCCGATCCGTGCGACCCCGTTGTTGCCGGAAGCGACACGGCCTATCTGCTGTTTACTTCCGGCAGCACAGGGGTACCAAAAGGAGTGGCCGTCAGCCAAGCGAATGCCGTCGCGTACATGGAATATGCCGCGAAGCGCTTTGGCATGCATAGCGGAGATCGTTGTTCGCAGAACTTCGATCTGACCTTCGATCTCAGCGTGCATGATCTGTTTACCTGCTGGGATGCGGGAGCAACACTGTGTCCCTATGCCGAGCAGACGCTGACGCCGGCCACTCTGGTGGAGGAGAAGGAGCTGACGTGCTGGTTCTCGGTGCCCTCAGTGGCCATGTTCGCGTCGAAGCTGGGACTGCTGGAGCCGGGAGCATTTCCTACTTTGCGCTGGAGCCTGTTTTGCGGGGAAGCGCTTTCTTCGAGCCTGGCCGCGGCGTGGCAGGCGGCAGCGAACAATTCCATCCTGGAAAACCTGTACGGGCCGACCGAGGCGACCATTGCGATCACCTACTATCGCTGGGATTCGGCAACTTCGCCGGCGGAGTGCGTGCGCGGGCTGGTGCCCATCGGCTGGCCGTTTGATGGACAACAAGTCTGCGCGGTGAACGAGGATCTCGCGCCCGTTCGACCGGGGGAAAGCGGCGAGCTATGCCTGGGCGGATCGCAGGTAACCCGTGGGTACTGGAACGATCCGGAAAAGACGGCGAAGAGTTTCGTTCGCCTGAAGCACACCGGGGAGCAAGTGTGGTACCGCACGGGAGACCTGGTACGGCAAGATGAACGGGGATGTCTGTTCTACCTCGGCCGCCGCGATTTTCAGGTCAAGGTCAACGGGTATCGCGTGGAGTTGCAGGAGATTGACCTGGTGCTGCGGGAGGCCGCGCACACCGAATTGGCGGTTGCGATCCCGTGGCCTTTGTCGGACGGTTCCGCATCCGGCATTGTCGGGGTGCTGTCGGGATCGGACCCAGCGCATGACGAGCAAGTCATCGCCGCTTGTGAAGCCCGACTGCCGCGCTACATGGTTCCCAATCGCATTTACCACTTCCCACAAATTCCACTGAACGTGAATGGCAAGATCGATCGTGGGAAGATTACCGAGATGCTGGCCAACTGGGAAGGATGAAAAGTTGATCCATCAACTTCTCGGCGATGGCTATGAGATTTTCATTCTCCACTTCTAATCGTCGTCCGGATCGGTGTCCGGTTCCGTGTTGAAGATGAAATGATCCGCACCGTAGATCGCTGGAATGGTGTTGAAGCTCCTTGGCGAAGTGAGTGGGAAGAATTCCATCATGTCATCAGCGTAGCTGTCGGCATAGAAGCCAGGGCCGATCAGACCCATGTTGAAATTGGTCTCTGCGAATTTGAGAAAGCTGCCAAAGTCGTGGTTGGAGTTGCTGACGTATCCTGCCGGTGTGTAGGCGGAAACGACCAATAACGGCACGCGGAAACCGTACACGTAACTCTGCCCCCATCCGTTGCTCTGCCCGATCAGATACGGAGGCACGTGGTCGTACCACCCGCCCCAGTCATCCCACGTAATCAGAATTGCGGTGTTATGCCAGTATCCACATGTAGAATTACCGATCGCGTTCACGATGGATGCTACCCATGACGGCCCTCCACCAGTGTTGTTTCTTGGGTGATCGGAGTACTGACCTGCCGGCGTTACCCAGGAGACATTTGCGAGATTGCAATTCTTGATGTCGGTGAGCACCTTTGTCGGATTCACGATCACGTTCGCCCAGGCGCTGCCCGTACAGGTGAGCTGCCCCTTGACCACCTCCGCATTACACAAGGTGCTGATCGCGTTTGGAGCCGTCAAGATCCTCGTGCTACTGGCCGCGTAATACCGCCAGGTGAGACCTGCGCCTTCGAGCAGATCAACCAATGTGCCATGATCGAAGCACGGGTACATCTTGCTATAAAGGCCAGCCGGATCGATCATCTGCACCGTCGCATTGGCCGGCGCCTCGCAGCCGGTTGTCACCACGGTAGTATTGCCATCCGCGAACAACGTACTATCCGTAGTCGGTGCGGAGGTCCCCGAGAGTAGAAACTGATGGGCAGGAAAACTAGGCCCCTGATTTGTCTGGAACATTCTGTTGGCAAATGCGTACTGTGTGGCTAGATCGAAGTAAGGCTGAACTGTCCCGGTCGAGTTGTCGACGTAGCGGAACTGCGGATTCGGTCCCACCACGCAACCCGCCGACGGTCCAATCTGAACGCGGTCGGAGCCGTCCATTGCGCCGTTGTTATAAGCTTGTTGAAATGAAAAGTGGCCGTGTCCAAGGTCATAGCAGCCCGCCAGGGGTACGGAGGTTAACGGCACGTTCTGGTGCTTGGAGTTCGTGCCGCTGACTGCAATATCGACACCCGGCTCGAAGTTGGGATTGCTCCCATAGAGGTTGTCTGTACTGCGGTTTTCCTGAACGACCATTACGATGTGATCGAACTGTACCTGCGCGTTCGCCGACGCGAGTCCAAGTAACAGATTGAAAATCAGGGCAACGAGGGGAGGCGGCAATAGACGTCTCATGGGCAGCGTCATTCGATCACCTTTTTCTTCTTATGAACAGCGGTTCCAGCAGAACTCGACGATCAGGTCGGCGTGTTTATCCTCGTCATTTGGGCCGTTTACCAAACAATGGAAGCCCTATCTCTGATCTGTTAATTCTGCAATTTGACCTCTGCACAGTTCAGTTCTTGACTGGCTTACCAAACTTCTCCGCGGTGGCGAACATGAGGCGCACCGTGTCCATGTCTTTGGCTTGCACCTTGCTGGCAGGAACCTTGCGGCCAGCGATTCTTTGCAGTTCCAAAAAGATGTCGATCAGCGCGAAAGAATCGACCAGTCCGGAGGAGACCAGCGGCGTGTCCTCGGTTATTTCGCTCTTGCCCTTGATCACCTTCTGGGCAATATAGCCGGTCAATTCCTTCATCCTTTCGCTGCTGTCTGCCGCCTGCTCAACCGCCACGATTGTTTTCCCCAGGGTTCTGCTTGCTATCGATTCCATCATCCAACATCTGGCACCGTCTCTGCAAATTTGAATTCGACGTCTGGCTACCGCGACCCCGTCGAGGGCTTCGGATGAGCGGCGAAGAAGAGCCAGCGGTCGACGTCGGTCTGCGGCTGCGCGTTGTGCCCGACACCCGGCTCCCAAATGAATTGTACTTCGACATTGTTCGTGCAGCCCGTGGCAATGTTCCCCGTATCGCCCGAAATGCCCGGAGTGGGCGCATCGTTCGTGTTGTTGGGCACACCATTCAAACACAAAGGGTGCGTGGTTGCGAGCGTGGTGCAGCTATTCTGTGGTGCGGTCACCCAGTAGTTGAAAGTGTCATCCACCGTATCCAAGGTGAAAGTAACACTAGAGTAGCTGGTCCTGCCGTAGCCGCAGGGCCACAAGTTCTCATCCAGCGTGCCGTGCCACTCCTGAACGGAAATGCTGTTGGTCGGAGGGTTCGGCGGGTAGGGCAGCGGTGGAGAAACGATCCCTTGCTCATTGACGAGCTGGCCCGAAACCGGAGCAATCGCCGCTACCAGATCGGAGATCTCGACGCCGACACGCTCGGTCATTTGCGCGCCCGAGGAAAAGCCGGTGACGTAAACCTGATTCGGATTCACGTTGTACTGAGTGGTGAGATTTGTGATCAGAGCTCGCAGGAACCCAGCATCGTCCGGGCAGGCGGTTGCCGGCGGCGCGGTGCAGGTCCCGGGTGCGGGTGGGGGAAATGCTGCGTCCATGAAATACGAGTTCCAGTTCCATTGGGTCGTTGCCGGATCCCACGTGGAAGCGGGTTTGACGAGGATAAAGCCGTACTCGTTGGCGATGGTATTCCAGCCAAAATTCAAGGAAATGACGGCCTCTGGGTCAAAGGTGGAAGTGTACCTGGTTCCGTGCAGCATCAGGACCATGGGCGGATTCGCAGGGAGAGCCGTGGGCACAAAAACCTCGTAATAACGAGTGATGCTATCCCAGGTCATCGTGGAATCAGTGAATGTTCCGGCACCCCAGGTTTCGCTCAGCGCCCCGGAGGTGCTGGCCGCGAACGAAGTGCTGCCGTTATATTCGGCTGTAATCGACTCGGTGGTGACGATTTCTTTTGTGGTCTTGTAGGTGGCCAGACCCCCGGAAAGCGTGCCATTCCCTAGCTTCGTACTCCCAGCATAAAACCCCACCGTGCCGGTGACCGTAGCGCCGGATTCGGTTGTCACTTTCGACGTAAAGGTCACAAGCTGCCCAACATTTGCCGGATTCTGCGAGGAAACCAAAGTGGTCGTTGTCGGGGCTGGGTCTACGACCTGCTTCACCGCGATCGACGTGCTGCTGGCGTAGATCGAGTCGCCCTCGTACACCGCCTTGACGTTGTCCGTACCACCCGCCGACAGCGTCGAGGTCGTAAACGTTGCCGAGCCACCACTCAAAGTGCCTGTTCCCAGTACGTTCGCCCCTTGCATGAACGTAACGATATCTCCATTTGCTGATGCCGGCAGCGGGCCGGCAGCGGAACTGACCTTTGCGGTAAAGGTCACCGCCTGCCCATAAATAGACGGATTCTGCGAAGACGAAACCGCGGTCGTGGTCTTGGTCAACGCCGCGCTCAGGCTGGAAGCTGTCCCGAGCAACAGGACGATCAGGGTTCTAGCAAATTTCATGCAGGATCTGGCCTCGCTTCGGCAAAGAGTTGGGTTGGCGTGTTTCTCGCTAGGTCCCGAGTATCAGTCTGGTGGGGCTACCGACTGCCGCAGCGCAGAATACCATGCCCGGTGGGCTTGTCAACACCCCACGGAAGTGCCGTAGAAGGGCGTACCGTAAGCTATTGACAATAAGCGTTTTAGATTGGGGAACCAGCCGCGATCGAGAGCCCAAACTCGGGTCTCGAACAAGGTTGAAACGAAGTCCGCGTGTCGGTCGGAACTGCTCGTTCGCCGCGCTGCGGATCGTCATCTATCCGCTTTCCCTCACAGTGGCGGCCGCGGGCTCGGTTCTTACGCCGCTTCGCGGCTAAAAGCGTAGAGCTTGGTTCCACCGTGTCCCCGAAATTCTGGTTCTCACGCACACTCTTTCCAGGTTGAGCTGCCGCAGTGCTGAGGAAACGACCTTGATTCTGCCCGCGCCGAGGTTCGCTACTTCCACCACAGCCATGAAGTGACCGGCGATGGCCCGCGCCGCGTGCGAGTAGGAACGTGCGCATCTGGCGGTTTTTCGCCGAATCAGCGCGTGGGACCTTACGCCCGAGGAGTCATTCTAGCAATCCCGCTTCGATCGATGTGCAACGAGTGAACAAAGGAGTTGCATCCAATCAAAGGCATCCACGTACAATCGGCGAATTGTGGTATGAGGGAGACGTGCGACCGATCTCCGAGGTCGCAAGCCGCGCTCGCGCACGGTTAAAGTCCGATCGTCCCCGGCGATCGAAGGCCTCAAGGCAGAGCAGTTCTACGTTTTCGAGAAAGGCAGTTCGCATGCTTCAGCTAAGATCCGGGCTGGCGTTGGTTTCAGTCATTTGCCTTGCGGTGATCGTTGGCTGCGGAGGCGGTAGCAGCACCGGTCCAGATTTCACGCTTTCATCTTCTTGGCCCATGGGTGGGATCATCGCGCAGGCTGGCCAAGGGACGAGCACCATCACCATCACACCGCTGAACGGATTCAACGGCAGCGTCACTCTTTCTGTGTCAGGGGTGCCGGACGGCGTGACGACGGCTTTCCTTCCGAGTTCCACCGCGACGTCCAGCACGCTGACCTTCACCGCCAGTGCCACAGCGACTATGGGAACGGCTACGATGACGATCACGGGCGTGTCGGGCACGTTGACGAGTAACACGACGGTCAGTCTCACCGTGATCAAGGCGGGGCAGATCAATCACGTGGTGATTATTTTCCAGGAGAACCGAACTGTCGATAACCTGTTTCACGACCCGGTGCTGATGAATCGCGGCGCCGACATCGCGACCCAGGGCCAAGTCTCTTCGGGACAGACAGTCACGCTTACGCCGACCTCCGACGGACTGGTAACGACGTATGATCTGGACCACAGTCACCATGCTTTCCTAAGCGCCTGCAACTACAATTCCGCGACTGGGACTTGTGCTATGAATGGCGCGGACCGGATCTCTTGTGGTCCACCTCCTTGCCCTACCTATCCACAATACCAATACGTAGACAACTCCAGCGGGCAAATCCAGCCGTATTTCACCATGGCTGAGACCTACACCTTCAGCGACAGGATGTTCCAGACCAATGAGGGGCCAAGCTTCCCGGCACATCAGTACATCCTTTCGGGCACGTCGCGAATCGAGGCCACGAGCACCACTACGGTTGCCGACAATCCGGAAGATCCCTCCGACCCCGACGCCCCGGTAGGATGCCTTGCGCCTGCAACCATGGAGGTCAATGCCCTCGATCTTAGCCAAGCGTTTCCCCAAACGCCTTTTCTGATCAGCCAGCTGTGCTTTGAACATCCGACGCTCACGGACCTGCTGAATGGCGCTAACCTCAGTTGGAAGTATTACGCACCTACAGCGGGCTCGATCTGGACGGCGCCGGATGCGATCCAGCACATGTGCGTGCCTTCGCCCCCGTACCCTGCCGATGCGAGCGTGTGCACCGGGTCCGACTGGACCAACAATGTTGTGCTCGAAGGATCAAACCCGCAGATCATTACCGACATCACTAACGGACAACTTGCCGCCGTGAGCTGGGTAGTCCCGAACGGTCAATCTTCCGATCACGCTGCCTCCAACAACGGTTCAGGACCATCGTGGGTGGCGAACATCGTGAATGCCATTGGTCAGAGCCCGCAGTACTGGGCGGACACAACCATCATCATTACGTGGGATGACTGGGGCGGTTGGTACGACCATGTGCCGCCGCAGCAGATTCGCGACTCTTATGAATATGGGCTGCGTGTCCCGTTGATCGTGATCTCACCCTACGCGAAGCCGGCCTACATCTCGCACCAGCCCAATGACTTTGGCAGCATCCTTAAGTTCATTGAGGAGGTCTTTTCGCTGCCGGACATTGACTACACTAACCCGTCGGTACCGTACGCGGATTCGTATGCCTTGGGCGATTTGTCGGATTGCTTCAACTTCAGTCAGACGCCACTGGTGTTCACGCCGATCCCGGTGCCGCTGGACGCGGACTATTTTCTAAATGACAAGTCGCCGCCACTGCCACCGGATAATGACTGAGGCGCTGTTAGGGTTTCTTATCCTTCTGGCTGATAGGTTTCGATGGCTTCGGCAGTGCCGTTCTCGACGGCAACGGGAATCTCTTTTGCGGCAAGTTCTCCGACCCGCAGAGCTCGATTTGTCAATACCACCCAAAGGATGCCAAGGCCGTACACCGCCCCACCGATCAGGACTTGCACGGCGAGCTGCGCATAACTGTGCGGGACGAACCAACGCTGCATCAACAAAAGCACCAGAACCAAAGGCGCAGTGATGAGGAGCGGCAGAACGTAGGCTTCGCGCAGGTACGTTCGCAGACGAATCCCAAGCTGTTTGCACAAATGGCCGGGCATGAACAGGATCATGCTGCACGCCAGGGGGATGGCGGTGCCGTACGCATCGCCGACGATTCCATAGGGACGCACCAGAATGATGCTTAGGATCAGGTTACAAACGCCTTCGGCGAGCGTAACGAATGCCCAGGTTTTGTGCTTGCTGATTCCGAACAAGACTCGCCCGGAGGCCGCCTGCGCCCACATAAGAGTAGAGGGGACGATCAGGATCACGAGGACCGGGTAGCTCATGGGAACGTATTTTTTGCCAACCCAAACTTCGATAACCGACTTGCCCAGGATCAGCAGAGCAGCGGTGATGGGTAAACAGATAAAAGCGCATAAGCGGTTTCCAGCAACGAAAACTTTCCGCAGACGGTTTATATTTCCGGTCGCCTCGGACTGACTGGCCATGGGAAGGAAGTTCTGCGCCAGCGACATCACAACCTGTTGCGTGTAATTCACGATGCGGGAGCCGATATTGAAATAGGTGATGGCGGCAGCGGACATCATGGTGCCAATCACGATGGTGTCGGTTTTGAACTTGAGCTGGGTCGCGATCATGATGATCAGCGTGACGCCGCTATAGTTGGCCATCATGCGGAACGTGGCGCGATCCACATACTTCAGGCCGAAGGGGACGGGGCAAATGCGCAACGCGATGGCGCCGCGGACCACCGAACTAACCAGAGGAAGAGCTACCGTGATCAAGGCAATGGTGAGCAGCCCCCGGCCATGGTGGAGAGCCAGAACGATCAGAAATGCGCGGACGAGGTTCTGGGCGACACTGGTCCAGTTGTTAATGTAAAACCGCTGCAAACCATCCAGAACCCCTCCCACCACACCCAAGGGGAAACCGAGTCCCACCGCGGCGCCAACCATGAGGAACAACCAGCGGGCCGTGGAATGGAGTTCCAACGGAATGCGGAATATGTTGTCCATGTAGACCGCGACCACCATTGTGATCAGCAGGCTCAGAGCGCCAATGCCGCCGTAACTGAAAAGACTGGTATTGACCAGCTTGGCGAGATCCTCGATGTCGTCGGTAGCGGTGAACTTGGAGACATAGCGAACAACCGAGGAGCGGATGCCGAGGTCAAACAGACCGTAGTAGCCGGTAATGGAGAAAATCAGAACCCAGATACCGAACGCGGTGTCGCCGAGCCGGTGCAATATGAATGGGGAAAGAAGGATGCCGACGACGACCTCGACCCCGAGCGCGAACCAACTCGAGCCAACATTCTTGATGATTTGCCGCTTGTCGATTTTATGCATTCCGAGGGGACGACTCTTCCTACAATTTGAGCTCGCTGCAATCTACAGTGGCTGACCGGTTCTCACCCATGCCGGTACAGTTTTGTTGTCCAATTCAGGAGTGTGCAGCGGGTAGCCGAGAAAATTCAAGAGGGGGGCCCAGGCTACTTCGATTTCCTCCACTGAATGCCGAGGCAAAGTTTCCTTCCATCCGCCGGACTTGGCGGCGCGGACGAATGGGATCTCCTGCCGGGTATTCTTGGTTCCAGTCCACTGGTCGGCTTGCAGTTTTTCGAGCTTGCGCATGCGATCCGCCGCACTCCGTTCGACGGCTGCCTCGAGACGGTCTGGTCCGGCCTGAATGCCCAGGAATTCGGCGATTTTGGCGGTTTCGCCGATCGGGTCCGAGAGCAGATCCTCGTAGCGTACCAAGAGGAATCGAGGATTGCCGTGGCGGGCTGCGATCCAACTGGCCGCATGTTCCCACCAGGAGCCGTACGACGAAGTCTCACCCGCGAGGAAGCGCTGCACGAACTGTTCGAGAGTGACATCGGGTTCGATGTATCGTTTCTTCAAGTCAAAGTGGTACTCGGAAACGGCGACGTCGCGCGGATCACGGACCAGGTAGATGACCTTCCGAAAACGAACGTCAAAGGTCTCATGGCTCTTCAATATGCGCGGCCGAGGCAGCTTCCGCAGGAAGCGCTTGGATAAAACACCGGGCGCCGGAAGCAGCCGGTTGATATTGGCAAAGCTTACGGTTTCGTTCGGGTACAACAGATTCGCCAGCAGAAAGCGGACCCAGGTGTTGCCGGACTTCGGGTACGAAACCAGGAAGGTGTCGTCGGCAAAGACGGTAAAATGCCGCCCGGCATGATCGAGTCCGAGGACGTACTGTACAGCGTATTTGAACTGGGCGAGCATGGTTCGTTCAGGTGTCAGGTCTCAGGAAAACCTGGCCATTAAATCTTCCCTGAGACCTGATACCTAAGACCTGCGACCTTCTTTCCTCATCGCTGAGCGCTGCTGCTGAGCATTCCGAGAGCGCCTAAATCTTGCGCTTCCGCAGGAGGTTTCGTGCTCAATTCATATCCTAGATGTTGCATCAGCGGTCCCCATGCGGCCTCAATCCTGGCGATCATGGGAGCGGGCAACTCAGAGCGCCATCCGCCAGAACCGGCAGCGCGGACAAACGAAAGATCCTTGCGCGATCCTCTCATCAGTCCATTTTTGTCGGTTTGCGTCTTTTCAAGTTTTCGCATGCGATCGGCCGAGCTTCGCTCCACGGCTTGAGCAATTGGCTCCGGACCGGCAGAGAAGTGCAGAAAGGCCACGACCTTCGCCAGTTCGCGAGCGGTATCCTCAATTAGATCCTCGTAGCGCAGCAAGAGGAAGCGGGGATTTCCTTCGCTCGTGTAGAGCCAGGTAGCGATGTTTTGTCCCCACGACCCGTGCGGGCAGGTTTCGCCGGCGAGGAAGCGCGTAACGAATTTCTCAATGGGCGAATCGTTCTCGATTTTCCTGATCTTGCGATGATAGTGGTATTGCGAAACGACCACGTCGCGCGGATCGCGAACGATGTAGATGACGCGCGGATAACGCGGATCGAAGCACTCATGGCTCTTGATAATGCGCGGCCTGGGCATTCGATCGAAATCTTTTTTCGTGGTGCCGGTGGGATCGGGAATCAACCGGTCGATGTTCGCCCAGGTGGCTTGCTGCTCCGGGAATCTCAGGTTGGCCAGGAGAAAACGGGTCCAGGTGTTGCCGGATTTCGGAAAGGAAACCAGAAAAATGTCGTCCGGAAGAATGAGCAGCTCGCGGCCCGGCATGTGCAGCCCGAGTCCACGTTTTATTCCGGCCATTAAATGCTTGATCATTTTTTAGTACCTGCCTGGTTCAACCTGACCGGTGCAACCTGACTGGTTCCCCATCCTCTTTCCATCCCGGCATGATCCATCCCAGTGTGAACCAGGCTGGACGCGGCCAATTCATAGCCAATTTCCTGCATAACTCCGCCCCATGCCGATTCGATTTCCGCCAGGCTGGCCTCGGGCAATTCCACTTTCCAGCCGCCCGCCTTGGCGGAGCGGACAAAGGGCTTGTCTTGTCGAGTCTCTCGCGTTGAGGACCACAAGTGTCCCTGCTTCTTTTCCAGTTCGCGCATCCTATCCGCGGAACTCTGCTTGATTGCGAAAGCAAGCCGTTCCGGGTCCGGCGAAATTCCCATAAAAAGTGCGATCCTCGCCATCTCATCCATGGCCTGCACCTGCAGCGCCTCGTATTTCACCAGCAGAAATCGGGGATTGCCGCGGCGCGTATAGAGCCAGGTGGCTACGTTTTCGCCCCATGTTCCGTAGGGGTGGTTGAGTTCGCCACGGACAAAACGCGATACAAACTGCGGTAGAGGAAAATCGTCGGCGATGGCCCGGCGTTTGATATCAAAGTGATATTCCGAGAGCACTACGTCACGCGGGTCGCGAACGACGTAGAGGATCTTCGGATAACGGGGATCGAAGTATTGATGGCTCTTAAGAACTCGCGGCCTGGGT
Source organism: uncultured Acidobacteriaceae bacterium (assembly GCA_963730845.1). Taxonomy (GTDB): domain Bacteria; phylum Acidobacteriota; class Terriglobia; order Terriglobales; family Acidobacteriaceae; genus Acidiflorens. The sequence goes on from CAVSTM010000023.1 coordinate 56,049, forward strand.
GCTCGCTCCAGATCCCGCTTCGACATTCCTTCGACGTCGGGCAACAAATCATTGATATTCGAGAAATCGGGATTTTTTTCGGGGTATATGAGATTGGCGATCAGAAACCGCGTCCAGGTGTTACCCGACTTCGGATAGGAGACCAGAAAAATGTCGTCCGGAAGAACCTCCACCCGGCGGCCTGGGGGATACAAGCCGAAGAATTGTTTTCCGCCAGCGATTAGACGCTTAATCATTAGGATGTAAAATCGCGAAACACTCAACGGGTAAACCGTTTGTTGAAAAGGGACTGTTTAATTTAAAGAGCTTAACGCATCGCTAGAGCGATGCCCTGATACGAAACTCAAGTCCTACGCCGACGCTCCGTTCCGCATCTTTCTCCAGAAAGACATGAGTTTCGCGGTGGCGCCCGGTGCAATGCTCAAGCCGAGCACCGCCATACTCAATGACGGCTTGCGCAAATAGTCGTTGGCCTCTGCAATCAACTGCCGTCCCTGGTCAAACTGGCGCTCCTCAATCTTGCATTTGCCTTGTTCCAGCAGGTACCTTGCTCTGATTTGGGCGGCTCGTTTCTCCACCACATCACGGTCCCCATCGTTGAGAGGCAGAGTTCGATTGAGCTTCTCCAGAATATTCCAATAGCCCTCGATCATTCTAGCTTTGGACTGGCTGAGGGAGCCGGGCCGGCCGACAAAAAACCTCGCCCCTAGCTTGCGAGTATACCCAATTTTAGCGCCGTGGAACGCGGAGCGGACCCACATATCGTAATCGTCGCAGAGCGGGAGTTTCTCATCGAACAACCCCGCGTCCACCAACGTCTGCTTGCGGGCAACCACAGTCGAAATCGGTATCTGGCAGCGTTCCACGATCAAGGTTGCGAATGTCGCCTCGCCGTTGGACGGATTCTTGTCCATGAATTTACATTCTGGCGCCGAGTCGTACAGCAGGATACCGTCGCAATAAACCAAATCCAGCGAAGGATCCTCCGCGAACAACTGCATTTGTGAAGACAGGTGATCGGGCATCCAAGTGTCGTCACTGTCCAGGAAAGCGACGAACTCGCCCCGGGCGTTTCGGATAGCATTGTTTCGGGCGCCAGCAGCACGCTTGTTTTCCTGTTTGATGTAAACGATCCGGTCCCTATATGGCTCGAGCACCTTTTCCAGTTCGGGCGTATCCGGGGAGCCATCGTTGACAACGATCGCCTCGAAATCTTTGTAAGTCTGGGCGAAGGCAGAGTCCAAGCATGCCGCGATGAGTCCGGCGGTCTTGTAGCTAGGAATGATCACGCTGACCCTCGGCGCCGGATTGGAGTGGGTTCCCTGCATATCTTGATCGCTTAAAACTGGAATCCTGTGGGCAGTCCTTCGTAGCCAGATTCCTCGCCTACCGCTTACCTCGTCAAGTTACTGTGGATTTCAACTGGCGCGGCAGCGTTCAACGAAACTCAACCGATTCCTCCCAGGAACGCACGCTCCATCTCCCACGTCAACCGGTCGGCATCCTTGCCGGGGCCGAGGCGCTTGAGGCTGAGCGGATGGTCTCCCGGCAGAACCGCGCCCTGGGTAGTTAAGACCGCGGATCGAAATCCCGCTTCACGGGTGATTTGGAATGTTTGCCGGCTCCAGTGAGGATTGAGCGCCGGATGCGGATAAGAGAAATGCTGGATGGGTTCACCGAGCTTCTCTTCAATCCGCTGCTTGCAACCGCGAATTTCCGACCGTGCTTCTGCTTCAGAAACCTGAGCAAGATTCGGATGCGAAAGTGTATGCCCTCCGATGATATGGCCGGCTTTTTTCAAGGCGCGCACCTTATCCCAGTTCATCATCAATCCACTACTGGCATTGAGTGGTTCAACCTGCAGGGATTCTTCAATCTGGTGGATGAATTGATCTTGTGCGGCGCCCGAGCGTGCGGCACCCAAGTCCCAAGCTATATTCAACGCTGCCTTCTTGCCGTCTGCGCTGGCGATCTCCAAGGTTCGACCGTTCTCTGGGTGTTTCCATGTGAGTACGGTCGTGGTGTTGAAGGCACAATTGAGCCGGACATACCACGGAGGAGTTCCCGTCTCCACCGCGTTCACCATAATGTAAAAAGTCGCGGGAATACTATAGCGATTCAGAATCGGTAAGACGACGTCGTGATTATCGGCGAAACCGTCGTCAAAAGTCACGGCTGCAGACCAGGGAGGCAGCCGCCTGCCCTCGGCGGCAAATTCCCTAACCTCCTCGATGGTGACTGGATGAAAGCGGCGCGCCAAGGTGCTCATCTGCGATTCGAAACTGGCCCGGGATTGGGAGATGCGGATGGTTTTGGCCGTCTCGTCGGGATTCTCGACCACCGAGTGGTACGCCAGGACCACGGCGCGAGGGTCGGCAAAGCGAGCCGCAGCCCTCAGAACCCTGCCGTGCACTGCCACATTCCTTGCCCACAGCTTCGCTCTGGATCGAAGCAAACTGGCTCCCCGCGCTGGACCTTCTGGTGACTAGCGTGCTATTGCTATAGTCAAATAATAGCGTATTATCACTGCCGCCGACCAGAATTTGAGAAGGAAGGTCAGGGCAACTTTAGACATTCACCTTTAAGGATTCAACCACTAAGGATTCAACCACCAGCAGGAGGCTAAGCATGACCTCGATTGAGAAGGTCAAGGAACAGGTCGATGAGCTTTTCGAGAAAACCGTAGACGACTGGGCGAGATTTTACGACGATCCTAAGCCCGCCACGTTAACCTCGCAAAACCTTGTCTCCCGGCGGCGGTTTACGCTGGAGATGATCGAGGCACGGGTTGCGCCGGGATCGAAAATCCTGGATGTCGGCTGCGGGACCGGTCACCTGGCTGGAGAACTGATGCGTCGAGGGTACCAGGCGTGGGGCGTCGACTTCTCCGAGGGGATGGTGCGTTACGCTCGCGAACACTATGGCGCCGACCGCTTTCAGGTCGGTGACATCGAGCGGATTCCCTTTCCTGACAATACTTTCGACGGAATCGTGTGCCTCGGCGTGATGGAGTATCTTAGCCGTGACGAGCCAGCGTTGCGCGAGATGTGGCGGGTGCTCAAACCGGGCGCTGTGGCGGTGATCACAACGCCAAGCGGCCTTTGTCCGTTCTATTACTTCGATCGCGCCATGCTCAAGACGAGGATTCTGGCTCGGCCGCTGATTCGCTTCGTGAGGAAGCCATTGACGGACTCGAAGGACTTGCCTTTGGTCGTTCATCGAAAATACTTTCACGGTCGCTGGGTAAAGTTAATGCGTTCGGTGGGGCTAGAGACGGAGGACTGGGTGTGCCACGCCTGGGGATGCTACAGTCTGCAGCGATTCTTTGACCAAGGGGCGTTCTGCCGCGCCAGCGACCGCTTCGGTCGTAATCCGTTGATCAACTGGCTCGCCTCGGACCAACTGGCTTGCATCCGCGCAATCAAATGATCACGCAGAGCTTAAAGCTAAGGACCGGCACCGCGCGACGGAAACGCGCTGTCTCTGCCCAGTTCGCCTTATCTTCCGCCCTGTGGCCGCAGCAGGTAATGAGTGAACAGCACTGCAAAGATCAGGTTCCCGACGCCGAACAGAAGCGGCACTTGGAGCAAAAGGCTCGACGTGAGAAAAACAAACACGCTCATGGCAAACGCTCAGTACTTGATTACTGTTCCGTAGGCGAGCATCGGACGATTCCGCCGGTAATCCCGCCAGACCGCAATGTACGCAGCTCCGAACAGCACGGCCGTGCCGCCAACAAACCTTCGAAACAGTCCTGGATCGCAGTCGTTGAAGTGGTGACGTAAATTCGATTGCGCAAAAAGCGAGAGGGTGTAAGTTGGCTTTGCCTAGCAAGCGAAGCCGTTCCTTGGAAACGAGACCTACATCCGATGGCGAAGATAATCCCAATCACCGAACATCTCCAACATTTTCTGACGGACATGAAACAGAGTTTCTGGGGCGGTGGGTAAAGCGGCGGGATTATCGCAACGGCTACCACGAGCGCGAATCAGTGGAGCGATGAACCGTTGAAGGGATAGAATCGTCAGGCCACCGACGATGTTGATCATGGCAGCAAGAATTAGAGTAGTTTGCATGTTTCCCCGTTGGCCCGTGCAACGGTGACACTTTCCTGTTTATCGCGCAACAGTTACGGCACGTCTGGAGGCGTGCGCTGATACGAAGCGTGCTTTCACCTTTGGTGGCTAGTTTAAGGGAGCGGGTGAGAAACTACGTCAGGGACTATGAAAGACAAGTTCCTTCTCGCCGGCGACAATGTTATTCACCGCTTCAACACCCATCAACACGGAATGGTCCATGTTTCCGATTTCATACCGCCAGGCGCCGAAACGCCCGCGGGAATAGATTCCCTTTTCGAGCAATGCCGGTTGCAAGATTTCGAGCGCCCGATCGCGGCCGAGCGTCGGGATCGGATAGGAGTAACCAACGATCCGGTGATAGCGGGAAACGACGCGGTCCCGGTCCGACGCTTCGAGTATTTTGGCTCGGATCAGTCCCGCCGTTATCTGATCCAGCACTTTTTCCGGGTTGGGCGACTCTCCCACTCGGAACGACATTTCGCACATCAATGAACTGTAATGCTCGGTATCGCCGTTCGGAACGTTGAACGGCGAGTAGTGAGAGAAATAAGTGGCGCGATAGCAGGGTATTTCCGCATCGGTGAAGTAGATCCAGCACCGTCCGGTTTCGATCTTCTTCTTCAAACCGAGGCCGACCACGAGCAGATTGTTATGCTCGAGATTTTGGGCAGCGTCCCGGAGCCGGTTGTCGACCGGCCTGAGCATGTGCGCGAGCAGATCCAGGGGCGCGGTCGAGAGCAGCACATCGTAGGTGTCACCGGTGCCGTCCGCGAAAGAAACCCGGCGTTGCGCCACGTCTACCTCTGCGAGCTGTTTTCCGGTCTGAATTTTCTCCGCGAAGTGGGCAGCAATGCGGCGGTAGATCTCGCCGGTTCCGCCGTGCAGCGGGAACTTGAATTTGCTGTTCGGACCCCATGCCACATCGTCACGCTCGTAAAGAACGTTTTCGAGGAGCCGCTTGAAATCCACCACCGCGACGCGGTCGGCGATCCAGTGTTTGGACATCTGTTCCAGAGGCGTGGTCCAGACCTTTGAGTTGTAGGGGAACATGAAGGCTTCCGCGATGCCCTCGCCAAAAGTGGCCAGGATCCAGTCGCGAAAGTTCCCCGCTTCACGGCCGCCACCATTGGCTGCGGCTTTGGCCGCTCCCAACAAGCAACTGACCTGAATCTCCTTCGGCAGGTACCGCAAATTGCTCTGGAACGGATAAGGGACCCAGGAATTGTCGCCTTGTACGATCCAGCTCTCGCGAATCCGCTCGTGAACCTCCTTGCCGAGGACCTTGTCGATCAGCTTGTCGAAGTAGGGATAGTGCGAAAAGATGACGTGACCGCCCTCATCCCACACAAATCCGTGTTGATCAACGTGGGAAGTAGCGTGGCCACCGACGTCGCCGGATTTCTCGTAAAGTACCCAGTTGTCGTAGCCCAGTTCGTGGAGACGGTAGGCCGCACCCAGTCCGGTCGGTCCCGCTCCGATAATGACAACCTTCTCGCTCGCCATAGATTTTATTCGTGGGATTGGCCGGACTTCCGATGCAGCGAACCGACAGGATTCACCCAATTGAAAGATCTAGCACTGACTCCATGGGGACCAGCATCTCCAAATTCGGACATCGCGACGGTGTGCTCAATTTCCGAAAAATCGTTGGAGGAGTCCCTGAATTGTAGCACATGGTTTTTGCCCTTTTTGCGTTCCAGAAGTAACCTGCGGGCATCCAGCAACCGGCCTTCGCTTCCCTGCAATCAGGATCGCCGCTCGTCGACGTTCATTCGCAGTATCTGGCTCGAAGACGCGAAAGATTCTCAGCACCGCTCACGCATGCAGATGACACACTTGGGGTGATGCCGGCGGGGCGAGCCGGCTGACGAAGGAAGATGTCCTGAATACCCCGCTTCCACAGAAATTTGCCCGGGCGGTGAAGTACAGATGCTCAGGGTTTCGGGCCAGATTTTTCCGGAGTAAATCTTGTAGGAACAAGTTACATGCGATAGGGTTGTTCAGCCGGAGGATGCTGCCGCACAACCGCACAGCGCCAAATCACTCCTTGACGTTGGCGGATGGGGGTGATTTCTGAGGCTTTTGCTGGCGCGCATCGGACAGGTTTCCTTCCTTCGGCAGGGCTGGAATATCGCATTTTTTTTCACATCGGTCGAGGCCGTACCGCGCCGGCCATTCGGATCACATTATATTTTCAATGGCTTACAGCCGGAGTTGGGGCGCTATACGGAAGCGTAATTGCTGATTCATCAGGTGACCCTGATTTCACAGAACTTGTTATACAACTTCTTGTTATACAACCTAAACAGTGTCTGCCAATTGGACCATCCCCTCGCAGCCCCCGCGGGTCCATGATTCAAGCAAGGGACCTTGGGATGCACCCCAGCGATATTGACACTAAGCACAAATTTGAAGTGAACCTCGGGAGGATTAAGGACTTGACCACTTCGACCAGCCATCTGATTGCCCCACACGGGGGAGAACTTGTTCAGCTGCAAGTGCCGGCCGCGCGCGCCGCGGAGCTCAAAGCGCAATCGAAGGATTGGCCCTCATGGGACCTGACCGCCCGGCAGGTTTGCGATCTGGAACTGCTGATGAGCGGCGGCTTCTCACCGCTCGGCGGGTTCATGAACCGCGCCGATTACGAGGGTGTCTGCCACAACATGCGGCTGGCCAACGGAACCCTGTGGCCCATGCCGATCACGCTCGACGTCAGCGAGGAATTCGCCAAGAAACTGACACCTGGCAGCAGCAGGATCGCACTGCGCGATCCCGAAGGCGTAATGCTCGCCGTGCTCAGCGTTGAAGATGTCTGGCAGGCTGACCGCAAAGCCGAAGCCCAATCGGTTTTTGGTTCGACCAGCGCCGCGCATCCGGGCGCTGACTACGCCATCAATAAATCCCATCCCTGGTATGTGGGCGGAAAGGTCGAGGAATTACAGGCTCCCGCGCACTATGATTTCCGCTCGCTGCGCCTGACTCCCGCTGATCTGCGCGCCGAATTCGGCCGGCTGGGCTGGACTAAGGTCGTGGCTTTCCAGACGCGCAATCCCATGCATCGCGCTCACGTCGAACTGACCATGCGCGCCGCCAAGCAAGTTGAGGCGAATCTGCTCATCCATCCCTCGGTCGGCATGACCAAGCCCGGCGACGTCGATTATTTTATCCGCACCCGCTGCTACGAGTTGCTGCTCGCGAAGTATCCGCATGGCACGGTCAAGCTGTCGATGCTGCCGCTGGCGATGCGCATGGGCGGACCACGCGAAGCAATTTGGCACGGCCTGATTCGCAAGAATCATGGCTGCACGCACTTCATCGTCGGCCGCGATCATGCCGGCCCCGGAAAAGACACCGACGGCAAGAACTTCTACGGTCCTTACGACGCACAGGAACTGTTCAAGAAGCATGAAGCTGAAATGGGCGTCAAAATGGTTCCCTTCCAGATGATGGTGTATCTCGAGAACGAAGACCGTTACGTCCCGGCCGACGAGGTGCCGCAGGGCGCTAAGGTTCTCGACATCTCCGGCACCGAATTGCGCCAGCGCCTCAATGAAGGACGCGATATTCCGGCATGGTTCACTTACCCGGAAGTGGTGCAGGAACTGCGCCGCAGCTATCCGCCACGCCACAAGCAGGGCGTCACGATTTTCTTCACCGGACTTTCGGGATCGGGCAAATCGACGATTGCCAACGCTCTCATCACCAAGTTTCTGGAGATGGGCGGACGTCCGGTCACCCTGCTTGATGGCGACTTGGTGCGCAAGCACCTGTCGAGCGAACTCGGATTCTCCAAGGAGCATCGCGACATCAACATTCGCCGCATCGGCTATGTCGCTTCCGAGATCACCAAGAACGGCGGCATCGCGGTGTGCGCCCCTATCGCTCCGTATGAGGCGACGCGCAAAGCGGTGCGGCAGATGATTGAACCGTTCGGCGGATTCATCCTGGTGCACGCAGCGACTTCGATCGAAGTGTGTGAACAGCGCGACCGCAAAGGGCTGTATGCCAAGGCTCGCGCCGGCATCGTCAAGGAGTTCACCGGCATTTCGGATCCGTACGAGGCGCCCACCGATGCCGAAGTCGTGATCGACACCGCCAAACTGAGCCCCGAAGAAGCGGCGCAGACCATTCTTCTGCACCTCGAGCGCGAGGGCTTTGTGGGCGCCAACGGCAACAGGTAGCAATGTCAATAAAGTCCATTAGTACGATGGACTTTATGTCATAATGACGTGGGGTCATCCTATCGGTTCTGCGTTCTCAGTTCCTTCATCGCTCTGCTAAACATGATTTTCCGCTACTGAGAACAGGGGATTCGAAAGACGGCATGGACTTGCTACTCAAAGTACTGATCGGCTTCGTCGTTGGAACCCTGATCGGACTCACGGGGGTGGGCGGCGGAGTATTGCTCCTGCCCATGCTGATCTTCGGCCTGCACGTGCCCGCCATCATTGCTGTCGGCAGCGATGCATTGTGCAACTTCTTCACTAAGATTCCCGCCAGCATCATGCACTTTCGCAAGAGCACGGTGCGCATGAAAGTCGTTCTGGCGTTGGCGGTCGGCAGCATTCCCGGCTCTTATCTCGGTGTGTCTCTTCTGGTGCACCTGCGCCAGGTCCATGGCGCCGGCGTCAACGATTTCATCAAGTCCGCCGTAGGATTGCTGCTGGTCGTGGTACCCGCAATGCTCCTGTTCCAAAGGCGGATCGAAGACCATCTGATTGGGCGCCAGCCCACGATGCAGTCTTTTGCCGGTATGAGCGCCATCGGATTAGTCGGCGGATTCCTGGTGGGCATCACCTCGGTTGGGTCGGGCAGCATCATCATGATGTTGCTTCTTTTGTTTTACTCGTTCCCTCCCAAGATCATGGTCGGGACCGACATTGCCCACGCTGTGATTCTGACTGGCGTCACCGGTTTGCTGCACTTCCGAGCGGGCAATGTCGACGGGCATTTGGTCGGAGCCATTCTGATCGGCTCGATCCCCGGCGGCATACTTGGCTCGTATCTAAGCACGCGCGTCCCCGTCCTCTGGCTGCGGAGAATCCTCTGCGCGGTTCTGCTGATGACCGGAGCAAGAATGCTTTGGGCGTGAAAGAATAGTTCCCAGTTCTCGGTTCTCAGTTCTCAGTTCTCAGAGAACCTGCGACCGAAAACGGAGAACCAACGAAACGGAATACGAATGACCTCCTACTCATCCAAAGAAACTCTTGAACGCATTCATACCGCCCTGGAAGCGGCGCGGACCGTGCTCAACCGCTTCACTCCCGGCGCCGTTGCCACCGAGTACAAAGTCGGACACGATCCCGTCACCGAGGCTGACCGCTCGGTCGACGACATTCTACGCAAGACGCTTCTCCGTGACGGTGAAGGCTGGCTCTCGGAAGAAACCGTGGACGACTTCACTCGCCTCGACAAACAACGGGTCTGGGTCGTCGATCCGCTCGACGGCACGCGCGAGTTCGTGCAAGGCATCCCCGAGTTCTGCGTTTCGATTGCCATGGTGGAAAATGGAATTCCCGTCGCGGGCGGGATCTGCAATCCAGCCACGGACGAATTGATCCTCGGATCGCGCGACACCGGCGTAACTTACAACGGCAAACCCGCCCAACCGAGCCAGCGCAAGGATCTGCATGGCGCGCTCGTGCTCGCCAGCCGCAGCGAAGTGAAGCGCGGCGAGTGGAAACAGTTCGAGGCCGCCGAGTTCGAGATTCGCCCGATAGGATCGGTCGCCTACAAGCTCGGATTGGTCTCCGCCGGTCGCGCCGATCTTACCTTCACGCTGGTTCCGAAAAATGAGTGGGACGTTGCCGCCGGGGTGGCGCTGGTCGAAAGCGCCGGAGGCTGGGTGCTGAAGCTCGACAATTCCCCGCTTCGCTGCAACCAGAAGAATCCACTTATCTCCGGCCTGCTGGCTGGGAGCCCGTTTCTACGCGATCCGCTGCTCGCCATGCTCGACCGGCACTCGCAGACGATCGGCGCCGACAAGCAATCCTAAAGTCGGAAAACATCATGGCTGCCCCGCGCATTGTGTTCCTGATGTACCGCGAGCTTGAGGTCGCTGGCCGCAGCTCTGTCAGTCCGAGCCCGGTTGCGTATGCTCCATTCTTCCGGTCGACACTTTCCGCAGCCAGATGGTCTGGCTAAGAAAATCCGGCGGGCGCGGCCTGAACGTCGGCGAAGCGCTTCGCTATCCTCCTGAGCCGAGCGTTGGTATCACCTTCGACGATGGCTGCGAGACCGACCTGATCGCAGCCGCGCCGGTGCTTCGCGAGTTTCGGCTTCAACGCAACTTTCTACCTCACCGCTGGATTCCTGGGCACGCCCGGTTACCTCAATGCCAACCAGGTGCGCGATCTGGACGCCCAGGGTTTCCAGATGACGCACCCTTATCTCTCTGATCTCCCGGAATGGGAACTGAAGCACGAAATCGTGGATGCGAAACGGCACATTGAAAGTACGGTTGGACATCCCATCGAGCACTTTTCCTGTCCCCGAGGACGCTACAACCAACGCACGCTCCAGATGGCGCGTCAAGCCGGGTTTGCAACTGTTGCCAACAGCCAGGTTTTGTGCGAACACGCCCGGCGCCAGCCCTTACGAGCTCGGCCGCGTAGCCGTGCTGCGTGACCTCACCATCGAGGAGTTCATCGCCACCTGCCAGGGCAGCGGGTTGTGGAAGAAACGCCTGCAGCATCAGGTCCGCCCCAGCGTGCAGCGCGGGCTCGGGAACCACGCCTATGATTACCTGCGGGCGGTTTTACTCGGGGAATCCCGGCAGTAACCCCACGGTTGGTTATTTTAGTTATCAAGGCGATCCGCCTCAGTTTCCAAGCCTAACCGCAAGAACCAGATCCACCATACCGGCTGTCCCCTGCCGGTTTTCGCATATTCGCACAAAAACACCCAGCGGACACTGGCGCGCGCGAATCTGTACATGCCGCAAACGCATGTACTAATGCGTTCCCGATGCCCTTCCGGTATCTAGGAACAATTGCCTCGTCTGGATAGATTCAGCGTGAGGACAATCGACTAGTCCCCCATTTTGTAAGGTCGAGGGGTCACAAATGTTTGAAATGAAAAATTCTTTTCTAGACCGTCATTCCAAATTTTTCCCTGCGCTCGCAAAGCGTCTGAGCGTCTTGATGACCCTCCTGGTGGTCGCGTTGATGACCACTCTTTGCGCGCAGGCGCAAACCATTGACCCGCACAGCGACTGGACATGGAACGTCCTGACACTGTCGGGAAATCTTCCCGTCGCCGCGATCAATGAGGCTTACAATGCCGTGCTCACGGTTAATGGCGGAAGGTCTCCGTACCATTTCTCGGTGAGGGACGGCGTCCTGCCCTCGGGCATCACTTTGAACCCAGCCACGGGGACACTCTCCGGGACGCCTTCCACCACGGGCACTTTCTCTTTCTATGTGAGTGTGACCGACTCCCGTCACGAAGCGGGGAGCCATGCATTCGGTATCGTCGTGCGTAGTGGCGGCGAGACTCTCGATGTCCATGTGTCTCCCACCAGCACAAGCTTATCTTCGAATCAAAACCAGCAGTTCACCGCCGCGGTCAGCGGAACTTCCAATACCGGGGTGACATGGTCGGCGACGTCTGGCTCGGTCAATGCCAGCGGTCTCTACGCCGCACCGACAGTAACCGCGACAACTAGCGTGGTCGTCACCGCGACCAGCGTTGCTGACTCGTCGAAATTTGCCAGTGCCGCCATCACGGTGAACCCGGCAACCAACCAGGCGCTGCGGATCACAACCGGCAATCTTCCCCAAGGCCAGCAGGGGGACACTTATAGCGAAGTATTCGGCGCGACTGGCGGAACCGCGCCCTATCGTTGGAGCATTTCCGCAGGCACCCCTCCTGCCGGACTTACGATGAATACGAGCGGGGATTTCGCTGGCATGCCCACCGCAGCCGGTACCTCTAACTTCACAGTCACAGTCGCGGACAGCACGAGCAAGACTGCCAGCGGCAATTTCAGCGCGACTATTCTCGCTGGTGGTAATTACGATGGTCCCGCGGAACTGCCGAGAGTAACGGTCTCCAGTGCGATGGCCGACACGCCCGCGCCAGGACCCATCATCAGCGTTAAGTCGGGCGGCGATCTGCAAGCGGCCTTGAACAATGCACAGTGCGGCAACACGATCGAGCTGCAGGCGGGGGCAACCTTCTCGGGAGTCTTCACGTTCCCGGCCCAGAATTGCGATAGCGGCCACTGGATCATCGTTCGCACCAGCGCTCCCGACACCAGTCTGCCTGCCGAAGGGCAGCGCCTTACGCCTTGCTATGCAGGAGTGGCTTCCCTGCCGGGACGTCCGCAATATCCCTGCAACAATCCGCAAAATGTGCTGGCCAAACTCATTGTTTCGGGAAGCGAGGACGTTCTAATAAGTTTCCAGTCCGGAGCGAATCACTACCGTCTGCTCGGATTGGAACTGACGCGGCCAACCGGAACCAAGGGAGCGCCGACCCTGATATCGGTGTACCAGGGAGGAAATGGAGGCACCGCTAGTTACATCGTGCTCGATCGCAGTTGGGTGCACGGGACAAAGCAGGATGATACCCGGGATGGTTTCGCGCTCGCCGGCACGAATTCCGTGGCGGTCGTGGACTCCTACTTCAGCGACTTTCACTGCACCGCTGGCACCGGTTCGTGTACGGACTCGCACGCGGTGAGCGGAGGCAACGGGACTCACCAGGATGGTCCTTACGAGATCAGAGACAACTTCCTCGAAGCCTCGGGCGAAGCCGTCCTGTTCGGCGGCGCTTCGGGGACCACAACTCCGACCGACATTACCATCCATTTCAATCACTTCTTCAAACCGTGGCAGTGGATGCCGGGGAGCTCGCCGTTCCAGGGTGGAGATTCGGGCAATCCATTCGTTGTCAAGAACCACCTGGAACTCAAGAATGCCGCACGCGTACTGGCAGAAACCAACCTGATGGAGAACGTCTGGGGAGGTTTTAGTCAGACAGGCTTTGGCATACTCCTGACTCCCAAAAACCAGCACACTAAATCGGGAACAAATGTCTGTCCAATCTGCCAGGTCACGGACGTGACCGTCCGATACACGCACATCATCCATGCCGGGGGAGGTATCGCGATGGCAAACGTCACTTCCCTCAGTGAGGGCGGGGCGCAAGCCAAGGCAGGAGAGCGCTACAGCATTCACGACGTTGTCATGGATGACATCAGCACGAACTATGTCGGCCTTGGCAGATTGTTCTTAGTGGCAAGCGGATGGCAGGTGAACCCGTTGAATACGTTTACGATCAATCACATCACCGGGTTCCCGGATGCTACCAACGGCGGCGTTCTGATCATGGGAAACGATCTGACAAATCCATCGATGTACGGATTTGTCATGACCAACAGTCTGGTAACAACCGGCAGGTACCCGATATGGAACGTGGGCGGCGGCGATGCCAGTTGTGCTGCCTCGAGCGTCCCGGTTAAGAGCATCAACAAGTGCTTCACCACGAACACCTTCAACGATAACGCTCTGATCATGGCCCCTGCCGCGTTTCCGCCATCGGTCTGGCCGACGGGCAACCGGTTTGAGTCGAACCCGAACAACGTTGGCTTCGTTGCCTACGGTAACGGAAATGGGGGTAACTACCAGCTCCAGTCGAATAGTCCCTATAAGAACAAGGGGAGTGACGGCAAGGATCTCGGGGCCGACATCGTGGGACTGAACGAGGCTCTTGCGGGAGTCGAGTAAGTTCTGAGTCTGATTATTAAGCTGAGGTCCGCGGTGTGCCGCGGACCTCTTTTTTTTCTCGATGAAAGGGCTGAACCACAGGGGACGCAGAGGAAAACAGGGGAAAGAACACAGGGGAACCAGTTGACCCCAACCCTCTGCGGTGAACCGCAGTCCAATTTCAAACCGCTTTGGCGGTCCGTCTAATCACTGGGCGGCCGATTCCCCAGTTGATCAAGCTCTACTCGCGATGGAATCGCGCGGCCGTGACGCAGAGCCTGGTAGAGCCAGGCAAACAACGCCGAGTTGATCATGCAGAAGTAGTAGGGCAGCCGGAGAACCTTCGGCCTGAGGCTGATCATGGCGCCCAGTGCAGCAAGGCCGTAGAAGATCACTTGTCCCAGAAGCAGCCAGTTGTAGGGGAATTGCCCGCGCAGGACGATATTCGCTGCGAGCGCGATCAGCAGGAACACAGGAACCATCAGGCGACCAGTCTTGTGCGAGAGCAAGCAGAACAGAACAAATGGACGCGGCGGCCAGATCAGGCTCTTGATCTCCCGCAGTTGCTCGATATTTCCGGCGGTGATTCGGACGCGACGGGAGAATCCTTCCATTTCGTGGGCCTCCTCATAAGCCACTGCAGCGGGTTCGTAGGCCACCCGGTGTCCGCGCTCGAGGATGCGCATGGGGATGGTGAAGTCGTCGTTAATTGTGGCGGCGGAGGGAAATGGATACAGCGCGCGGCGGATGGCATACAGAGATCCATGCGCGCCCGTGAAGGCGCCGAGTTTGGCCTCTTGCACCTTCAGGAACGTTTCATATTTCCAGTAGAGATCCTCCTGTGAGCCAAGCCGGGCTTGATCCTTCTTCAACAGGCGGTAAACCCCGCTCGTCGCTCCGACACGATGGTCGTCGAAGCTCTGAACCAGTATACGGAGGGAGTGGGTCGCCAGCATGCTGGAGGCGTCGGAGAAGGCCACGATGTCTCCGCGCAATTCCGGAACGGCGTCATTCAGAACCGCCATCTTGCCACGATTTTGCTCGTAATTGAGAAGGCGAACTCGTCCGCCGCTTTCGGCTTCGGCACCGTTTTTGGCTCCGGTACCAGCAAAAGAGCGGACGATTTCCACCGTGGCGTCGTTTGAGCCATCCGACGCGATTACGATTTCCAGTTTGTCGGCCGGGTAATCGAGCGCAAGACTGTTGCGGATTTTGTCGGCTATGACCGCGGCTTCGTTGTACGCGGCCACGAGCAGCGAAACGGAAGGCTCAACTGGCTGCTGGCGTGGCGAAGAGCGAAAGATCGCTTGCAGCGCCCACAGAAGGATCGGATAACCGAGGTAAACGTAGACGGTAAACCCGGTTGAGATCCACAACAGGAGCCTGGCCATCGCCTTAGATTGCCACTGCCGTCGACCGGACGCAGTGCAATTGCCCCAGGATCTCGTCCGACTCCACGCGGAAGCCTGCGCGCTGTAAATAATCGTCGACCTGTGCCCGGTGGAAGAAATAGACCGGGCAGCCGTCCGCTTTCAGCCGTACTTTGCGAATGGCGGCGCGCAGGGTTGCGGCGCGCGGCCAGGCCGACAGGAAGGTCGTCTTGGTTAGCCCGCGGATGACCTGCAATCTTGGCAGCGGGTCGGCGACATAGTCCCAGAATCCAATGGCGATCACCAGATCAAAGTGCTCGTCTGTTTTCCAGTCCAGCACGTCGCTGAGCACGAACTTACATCGATCCGAGACGCCCTCTTTGTCGGCAAGCTGGCCGCCCAGTTTCAGCATCTCCGGCGCAAAGTCGACGCCCGTGACCTCGGCGCCTCGTTTGGCCAAGCTGGTGACGAAGCGCCCCGATCCGCAGCCGATATCGCAAATCTTCATCCCCCGCAAGTCGGGGGATGGGCCCGCCTGGCGCATTACCCATTCGAAACGCTGGTAGATATCGCGGCGCAGCCAGCGGTCGAGACCGCGGGCAATCGGGTTCTTGTTGCCAGTGTAGATGGCATCGAAGTCGTACGCGATATCGTTCCAGTACTTCGCTATCTGCTGGGTTTCGTCAGTTTTTGTGCTGGTTCCATTCATAGAAATCAAAATCCTTGGCCGTATCGGCAAGTCCGCTTTCGCGGAAGCTGGTGTAATTTCCTGCTTGCATCACGCTCTTAAAGCGCTCAAACGTCCGTGAGAGATTAGTGTAGTGGCGAAGACCGGAAAGCAGACGCAGCGGCAAGCGCGGCTGTTCGGGATCAACCTCCCAGGGATGGATGTAGATTACGATGGGGATACCCTCGTTTTGCGCGCGTTTCAATCCCAGTCGCGTGTACAGCCGCGGCAGCAGCCGAAGATAACCGCCGCCGCCCACTGGCATATTGTGTCCAGCAAGGCGAAAGGTGGTGATGGGAAACTCCGTCATGGGGCCGGAAGGCGTTTGAAAACGGAAGGGCGCGCGCGGCGCTCCCGGCATCCCGTAGCGATCATGGTGGATAGGGTAAATACTGGAGTCGTAAGTGAAGCCCAGTTCCGCCAGGATCTCCAGCGCCCATACCGAACGATCAATCACAGAATAGGTTGGTGCGCGATATCCCGTTACTGGCTGGCCTGCGATTTGTTCGATGATGCTCTTGGCGCGCCGGGTGTCTTCCCTGAATTCCGCGGGATCCAGTTTGTAGATCAAGCGATGCCAGTAGGAGTGGCAGCCCAACTCATGCCCACCGGCTGCAATCTCGCGCACCAGCGCCGGGAAGCGTTCGGCAACCCACCCCAGCACGAAGAACGTGGCGTGTACATTGAGTGCTGCCAGCAATTCCAGGAGGCGGCGGGTGTTCGGCTCCACCCGGCTCGTATAGGTATCCCAGCGGGCGCGATCGACCACATCGGAAAAGGCTTCGGCGTGGAAATAGTCTTCCACGTCCACCGACACCACATTTATGGGCTGTTTCTCCGACATTCCCCGATGGATCAATCGCGACGGACCCCTCCTTTAAGTATCGCCCAGATAAGGTGCATTTGAAAGCGTCCATTTGCCACTTCCATGGCTGGAGAACGATTACACAAGTAAGCCGATCAAGCCGATTAAAGGGTATACAAAATTCCAAACGACAGGGTAAAATGCTGGCCCACGTGCGATATGCCTGATAACGGTTCCAACAATGAAACTATCGAGTCTTTCGAGTCTCTGCGCTTCGCTCTCCGCGCGCTGTACCGCGAGACACTGGCGTTCCGCTTCGATTACCCGCTCGATGTTGTTCCTGAGGCCGGTCCAAAAGAATCCCTTTATTACTATATTTACAGCGAGAAGCTCACCTGGAGCGTGATGCGCATGGACCCGACCGGCGTCCCCCGGGCACGGAACCGGATTGCCGGCCTGGTCTATAAACCTGCCTACATAGCGTGGTGGGGACTGGTCAACTTAGGCCACTTCTTGCGTCATCACGATGAGGCCAGCCGGGTGGCTTTCCTGAGGCAGGTGGACTGGCTGGAGGCGAACGCGGTGGTCCGCGCCGACGGATGCGTTGTCTGGCCGAACTATTTTGATTGCATTCAGGCCAAGACTTTTCTGAAGGCTCCATGGATCTCAGCCTACGATCAGGGCCTGGTGATGAGCGCGCTGGTCCGGGGCTACCGCCTTACGAAGCGGCCTCGACTTCTCGACTTGCTGCAAGGAACGACTCGCATTTTTGAACTCGCTGTCGAGCAGGGCGGGGTGCGAGAGGCGTTGGCTTCCGGCGCCCTTTACGTTGAACTTCCCGGGGAACCAATTCCGGGGATTCTCGACGGGTTCATGAGTTCCCTGCTCGGGTTGTACGACTGGTTTGTGGAAACCGGCGAACCGGCGGTCGGGAAGTTATTCACCGACGGTATCGAAGGGCTGAAAACCATGCTTCCTACCTGGGACTACCGGAAGCGATGGAGTTGGTACTCGTCCCGACACTACCTGTGCCCGCCTAGCTATCACTGGTTGAACCTGGTGCTGCTGGAAACTCTGGGAAGGCTGTCGGCCGAGCCTCTGTTGGCCGAGTACGCGGAAGCCTGGAAGCCGGAGAATCTGTCGGCGGTCGGACGGGCAGAGATCTTCGTTCGTTTCCTGATCACCAAAAACGCTTGCCGGGTGCGCCACCGGACGTGGCGCCTGAGTCGCGCCAAAGTGAGAGAGCTCGCCTCTCACTGTGCCAGCCTCACATCGCAAAGTGCGGATTAAGCCCCAGACGGAATTTGGCGCCAGCGTGTTCGTGCTTGGCTGTTTCGATGAGAACCGCCGGCAGTCAAACCCCACGGGGACTGTGGTTAGGAGAAGCTGAGATCGGGTCGTTACCTTCCGGTCGCCCTGGCTGGGCACACAAACTCGTTCTTCGTTCGCTGCTTATTGATGGGCTGTTTCTCCGACATTCCCCCGATGGATCCATCGCGCGATGGTTTCTCCTTGTAGTAGGATCGCCAGTCACCGTGCATTTGAAAGCGTATTTCTGGCACTTACCTACCCCGACAAGATTACAAAAGCAAGCTGATCAAAAACGTACTTGAGAAGTCCCAACCAGAGGTAAAATGCGTTCTCTCTTCCGTTGTTCCTCCCGCCGCGGCTGGCCCCGCATGGCAAACGCAGCTGGGACGCCACCAGCTTCAGGTGGTACGATGGCTGCTGTTTTTCGCGAACAAAGCTCCGGCGGCAATCATTTGCACTTTCAGCGAGCCCAATTGAGTTTGACCGATTCGCAATCTGCCGCTAACCTTTCGCGTTATCAAGTAATGCCGCGGTTGCAGTTGCCGCTCGCGCAGCCAGGCTTTTTCAGCGACCGTCGCTTGCAACGAATCTTGTGGAGGTTCCAAATGATTGCTGCAATTTTGCGCGCTCGCGCAGTCGGCGTTTGTGTTCTGTTCCTTATTTCTATCGGCATGACAGTAGGCTGGGCGCAGGTGCCGGTGACCACGTGGCACTATGATAACCTGCATTCCGGGGCGAATCCTAATGAGACGATTCTCACTCCAGGAAACGTCAACAGCAAGGAATTCGGGGCGCTTTTCACACGACCGCTGGACGGGGCGATGATTGGGCAGGCACTTTATCTGCCGCAGATCACGATTCCAGGATTGGGGGTTCATAACGTTGTCTATGCAGCGACGATGCATGACAGCGTTTATGCGTTTGACGCGGACAACGCGACGGGGAACAACGCGAATCCGCTGTGGCATACCACTTTCCTGATCAATGGCGCGACTCCAGTTCCCATCAAGCTGCAGGGCTGCGGGGCCACCACAAATTGGGCGGAAGTGGGAATCGTTTCGACGCCGGTGATCGATCCCGTGGCGGGGACGCTCTATGTGGTGGCGAAGACCTACGAGAATTCGACATTTGTTCACCGGCTGCACGCGCTGGATGTCGCAACCGGCCTGGAGCAACCGGGCAGCCCTATCGTGATCACGGCGAGTTATCAGTATGGAAGCACGATCTACAATTTTGTCGATGCGATGCAAGTAAACCGTCCGGCGCTGCTGCTGGAGAATGGCTATCTGTACATTGCTTTTGGATCGAACGGGTGCCGCAGCGGCAAGGAGGAGGGATGGGTTGTCGCCTACAATGCTTCGACCCTGCAACCGGCGGGCGTGTTTGACGATGAACCGGGGGAATCGGCTGCAGCCGTGTGGATGAGGGGTGGAGGACTTTCCGCCGACAGCGCCGGTAACATCTACGGAGCAACTGCGGATGGACCCTTCGCGGTGGGCGTCGACCTCGGACAGTCGGTATTCAAGCTGTCGCAGTCGGGCAGCGAGCTGCTACTGGCCGACTGGTTCACACCTTTCAACGAATTGGATCTGGACGATCACGATCTGGATATGAGCGAACCGGTACTGGTGCTGCCGAAGCAGTCGGGAAAGTATCCGAATTTATTGGCCGCAGTGGGGAAGGAAGGCACCATCTACATTCTGAACCAAGAGAACCTGGGGCATTTCTGCGCTACGTGCACCCAAACCGACACGCAGATCGTGGAAGAGTTGAAGGCGTTCGCTCCCGAAACCGGAGCGCTGGTTTACTGGAACGGACGCCGTCTATACTTCCGGCGGCGGAATGCCGATCAGTGCGCTGGCGATGTCGAAGGGGGTGCTGGCGAAGACGCCGTTCGCTCAATCGAAGAAGGTAGACGGCGGACATTCGCCAGTGATCTCCGCGAATGGAACTACCTCGGGCGTTCTGTGGCAGCTCACCGGTTTATCTCTGTCTGCATTTAACGCGATTACCCTAGAGAGACTATATATCAATGAGCTTCCGCGGGCCCCCCACTTCGCGAATCTGGTCGTGGCGAATGGCAAGGTGTACGTGGGGACGAACAATAGCCTGGTGGTGTACGGATTGTTGTAGCAGCCTCCGGAAGAGACTCTACTGCCGTATCGGCGGCCCAACTGGCAGATCTTCACTATCGTGGCTGAAGATCACGGAAATCGAGTACCAAAATAACCTTCGTAACCCGGCGACTATCATCGACATGTAACTTCCCCGGCTGACATAGTGATAGACTTTTCATTGTTGGCAACCGAGAATCCAAGCGATCGCAAGAATAGTCCTGTTTTCGTGATGGGCTGTCACCGTTCGGGAACAAATCTCCTCTATGACATGCTGCTGTCCGCGGGCGGGTTTGCCATATACCGAGGTTTACTGCCTGTCTATGAAACGCTGATCCCGCGCTGTGGTTCGATGAAGCACCGCGGCAATCGGGAGAAGCTCCTTCGAATCTGGCTGCGCAGCAAAGGTTTTCGGCGAACTGGCCTGGGTCGAGAACCGTTGTCGTCACGCGTCCTGAACGAATGCCGCAACGGCGGAGATTTCATCCGGCTGATCATGGATTCGGTCGCGGCGAGCCAGGGAGTTTCGCGCTGGGTTTTGTACGATCCCGACAATGTTCTTCACACCGAGCGGCTGAAGGCGTGCATCCCTAACGCGCTTTTTCTGCATATCATCCGTGACGGCCGCGATATTGCGCTGTCGCTCAAGAAAATGGGCGGCTTCCGCCCCCTGCCCTGGGACCGCAGTGAGACCAGGAGCCTGGTGGCGACCGCCTTGTATTGGGAGTGGATGGTTCGCAACGGGCGCGAGCAGGGTGGCCGGTTTCCCTCCGACTACATGGCGATCCACTACGAAGACTTGATTGCGGAGCCTCGCGAAACGTTGCGGAGACTAGGTGGCTTCCTGGACCACGATCTCGACTACGATCGAATTCAGCGTGCTGGCCTCGGACGGCTCTCCGAGTCGAACTCTTCTTTCCGCGAAGAAGCCGGAGCAGAGAAGTTCAACCCTTTGGGGCGCTGGAAGAAGCGGCTTTCCCACACCGCTGTGGCCGCCATCGAAGCCGCTGTGGGGGAATGTCTCGAGGAGAACGGCTACGCTTTGTCGCTCCCTGAAGCAGAGCGAACACCAGGAGTGCGCCAGTGGGCGGACCGGGCGCTGTATCGTAGTTATCTCAACACTAAAATGTGGCTGAAGCTGAATACCCCCGCTGGACGTCTGGCCAATGTGTCCGTGCTTCAACTTCAGGATGAGCCCGACCCTGTAGCCAATCCGCCCGAGGCTGAGCATCGTGAATCCGATGTCGGCATCACTCGATAAGCAACAAGCCAACTCGCGACCGCGCTGCAAGGCTCTTGGTCGCGCTCGGCTGCAGACCCGCAATTCCCGATTTAGTCCGCCATTCGCATCTGGTTGCCTTCGGCATGGAAGGCACGCGCGATCGGGGGCATGGCTAGGTAGAAAATGCAGGCCACGTTCAGCGCACCGAAGACCAAGGAGAAAATATTAACGTGGACCAGGGCGGGAACAATCAGCACGATTTCTGTCGCGGATAACAGGAGGGTGAGGAAACGTCCCCAGTTCCGCATCTGCAGGAGGCCATAGGCGGCTAGTATGTGCACGACCACAAACAGAATGACGACGAGGCCGGCCGCGTGACCGAAGCCTCCGAGAAGACGTTCGACCGCGTTGCCTTGGGCGGCCACGGCGGCGAATTTGTTGACTGGTCCCTGGTAAAACAAGATGAAATATCCGAACGCTAGCCCTATTACTGCCCGCAGAATCTGATAGAAGGCGACGAAGGTGACACCAAGTGGGCGCATAAATCCTTCTAAAAAAAGGTAGAGAAAATATAACACGTGGCGGCAGCGGGCTGCCCGGCTTCGCTCGGGACGGGAGAATAGATCCGCACACAACCGGAGACACCAGACGGTGGTGGTGCGGTTTGAGAGTGGCACAAAACGATGCCATGTAAAATTCAAACTGCACCACTATCGAAATTGGAGGAATCTTTGAAGGCTATTTTCCAACCCAAGAAAACTTGCACGGCTCGGACTGCTAACATGCTTTTCTTCTGGACTCTCCTGACGCTGGCCTCTGCGGCTGCGGAGACCGTCACCTTCAAACACGTTGTCGTGATCCTCCAGGAAAACCGGACGCCGGACAACATGTTTGGCAGCAATCCGAACTTTGAACCGGGAGTGGACCTCGCCACATCCGGACTCAATTCCAAGGGCGAGATGGTCCCGCTGACCCCAATCCCGTTCGAAACCTGCTTCGATCTCAATCACAGCTACCATGCCTTTGTCATTCAGTATGACAAGGGAAAGATGGATGGAGCCGACAAGAACACAACGCAGCCGGCTCCGGGGTGCGTTGTCCCACCCAATCCGCAATACAGGTACCTGGACAACTCGAACGGCCTGATCCAGCCGTATTTCGACATTGCGAAGCAGTATGGATGGGCCAACCGTAATTTCCAAACCAACCAGGGGCCCAGTTATTCGGCACACCAGTTCTTCCTTGCCGGAACTTCGGCGCCGGACACGTACAGCAAATTATTCGTGTCGGGAAATCCAGTCAAAGAGCCGGCCGGTTGTACCGCGACACCCGATAATACCGTCACCGTAGTTGACCCCGATGGGGACGAGAGCTCAAATCCACCCATCTACCCCTGCTTCGAGCACCCCACATTACCAGATGTGCTGAAGGAGGCCCATATCACCTGGAAATACTACAGCGAGTGGCCGGATTCGATCTGGAATGCGCCGAACTCGATCCGCCACATGTGTATGCCGAAGGAAAACAAAATCGGCGAATTGGATTGTGCGGGCGCGGATTTTGTGAACAATGTCGTCATCGGCTCCAGCCATGTACTGAAGGACATCAAAGACTGCAAACTGCCGCAGGTGAGCTGGGTAACTCCCACCCACGAAGCGTCGGACCACCCTCGGATGACGGATGGGAGTGGACCGGCCTGGGTGGCCTCGGTGGTGAACGCCCTCGGCACCAATCCTGCTTGCGCCGGAACGGGCGAAGAGTATTGGAAAGACACGGCCATTTTCATCACCTGGGACGACTGGGGCGGCTGGTATGATCACGTTAAGCCGTTCCGCCAGGCACAGCCGAACGGCTGGGGCAAGGGCTTCACTTACGGCTTCCGCGTGCCCCTGCTGGTGGTTTCCGCCTATACGCCGGCTGGCTTCGTCGACAATGCCGACCACGATTCCGGAAGCCTGTTGAAGTTCGTCGAAACGAACTTTGGTCCTGCGGGCAAACAGTTGGGCCCGATTGGGCCGGGCACGTATGCGGACGCGTATGACGGCAATAGTCTGCAAGCGTTCTTCACGCTGAATTCTCCGCGGGCCTTCCAGCCCATTCACGTGAATTTCTACTTTAAGTTCTTCCTCCTAGAACGGGAAAACAGAGGCCGCCATGTGTTCGAGGAAATGGCACGATGCGGACTGGGCTGCTGGTTCTAGAGAACCTGTATCCGGCGCAGCGGAAATTTGGTTCAACGTGTTACGATCTGGCTATCACATCGGTGAGAACCGCTTCAGTCAAACCCACGGGGCGTGCGGTTAGGAGAAGCTAACATCGTGTCCTTACTTTCTCGTCGTCTCACCTTGGCGCACACACTCATCTTTTACTCCCTCCTCGGCATGGTGGTCGTCCTTGCGCTTATCAACCCCGTGCTGTCAGTGGCCGGAAGCACACCTCCGATCGGAGAAAATGCCTATTGTGGGAAGAACGACGTACCGAACTTTGGAGAGAAAGACGGTCCGGCGCAGCTTCCGACGTCATGCTACTACACGGGGATGGATGGTACTCAGTCCCCGGGGAAGCAGATCCGGGTAGGAGCGAATTCCGACCTGCGTGCTGCGGTCGAGTCAGCAAGCTGTGGAGACACGCTCCTGCTCGCCGCCGGTGCCTCGTTCGAGATCAAAGGCTTGCCGGCGAAGAAGTGCGACGATCAACACTACATCACGATTCGGACTGACACGCCCGATTCGAAACTGCCTCCGGAAGGAACACGCATTTCGCCAGCTTGGGCCGGAGTTGCGAGCTTGCCGGGCAGACCCGCTTTCGCCCAACCACCCGGCGGACCGGCGAAGCTCCTGGCGACCCTGGTCGTCAGAACGGCATCCGCACCCCACCTCGGAGACCACTATCGCTTTATTGGCCTGGAGTGGACCTCCGAGCCGGGGGCTCGGGTTGGCGCCCTGGTTACGACCGAGGGCGCGGATCACGCAATTTTCGACCGAAACTGGTTCCATCCTGCCGAAGGCGCGGAGATGAGCAAGGGGATTGGGATGTATTACGGGACCCGATTCATCGCGGTGATTAATTCTTATCTCAGCGGGTTCTATTGTGTGTCGCGTACCGGCTCCTGCACCGACGCCTGGGCCGTGGGCGGCGGATTTGGGCAACTCCCCATGAGCACCCTGAAGATTTACAACAACTTCATCGAGTCCTCGGGAGAAAACATTATGTTTGGTGGCGCTGGGTCCGCGGTCAATCCAACCGACATCGAGATCCGCCGCAATCATCTGTTCAAACCCCTGCTCTGGAAGCCAGGCGAACCAGGATACACTCCGCTCGGCTCCGGCTCCGGCAACCCACCGATCATCAAGAATCATTTCGAGCTGAAAAGCGGGATCCGTGTTCTCTTCGAGGCGAATCTGCTGGAGAACAGCTGGGGCGGGTACTCGCAACAAGGGTATTCGATCCTGCTAACGGCGAAGAATCAAAACGACCGGTGCCCGAAGTGCGCGGTTATGGATGTCACTGTCCGTTACAACCGGATAAGGAATGTAGCCGGCGTGTTCGTGGCCGCTAATGGTTTCAATAACAATGGCGGGGCTCCCGCGGACGGAGGCCGGTACAGCGTTCACGATTTGATTGTTGATTCAGTGCATGACCAGGATTGGAAAGGGCAGGGCACTTTTGGGTTCTTGAACGCCAATGCGGTACTGCTCCATGACGTTGCTTTCGATCACGTCACGGCATTTGTGACTGGCCCACTTTTTTTTGTGGGGAATCGCAGAGCCGAAAAGATTCCCAATTTCAGCGTGACCAATAGTCTGTTTATGGCTGGACAGAGGATTCCGGAGTTTTACTCAGCCGGGGGCGGAAGGGAGAACTGCGCGGAAAATCGGATGGGGCCGCAGGCGGTTCTCGAAGCGTGCTTCGTCAACTACAAGTTCGAAAAGAACCTCATCATCGGCAGGAAAGTGGGTTGGCCGCCGGGAACCATTGCCGTTTCCTCGTCCAAGGCGGCGGGCGTACGAGATCTGCAAAATGGAGTAAGCAAGGACCCACGGCTCTGCCACGCCAACACATCCGGCTGCAGCCAAGCCTCTCCCGGCGCTTCTGCGGCCACAGATGGCAAAGACATTGGGGCAGACGTGGATGCGGTTGAGGCGGCAATCGCGGGAGTCGAGTAGCGGGTGTCTAGTAGCAAAGCACGTTCGTAACTCCGCGATCCTGATCGCCGGTAACTGCCCGTCTGGCGTGCGTGATAAGATTTTTTCGTTTGTTTGGCAATCGAGTTAGCCTATGAAGCCCTCAGCGCACAGCGGTCCTTTGTTCGGACGGGCACTCTTGGCTCTCACCTGCCGGTTGCGCGGCGTCGACACGCTACGGGTGCTAAAAGAGATTGAGGGCGCTCCCTTTCGCTCTCCGGAAGAAGTCCGTGAAAAACAGTTCCGTGACCTGCATGCGCTTGTGGCACACGCCGAAGCCCGCGTCCCGTACTACAGAAACCTCTTTCGCGGTCTTGGAATCTGCAGCCCGGACATTCGCAACTGGGATGATTTCCGCCTGCTTCCAATCCTGACGAAGGACATTATCCGGGAAAAACAGCGTGACTTGATCCGTGAAGATGTGCCGCTCGAAAAGCTGCAACCTCATTTCAGCGGCGGATCGACGGGGGTGCCGCTGAAGTTCTTCCGCAGCAGCGATTACATGGTGGCGAGCGATGCCGGAACCTACCGCAACCTCGAACAATGCGGCTGGCGTCCGGGGGAAATGATCGCTTTCTTCTGGGGCGGGAACGATAAGCTGTATGCCATGTCGCGCGTGGAATTCGAACTGCGTCAGTTCGTGCGGCGAACCTATCAGTTCGACCCGTTTTATTCGGGAGAAGCGGAGATGGCTGACTGGGCCAACCGCTTCCGACGGGTGCGGCCTCGAGTGATCCTCGGATACGCATCCACGATTGCGCGATTCGCCGCGTTCCTTGACCGTCAAGGGAAATCGATCGAGCGGGTCGTCGATGGGATCAGGGGCGTTTTCACGACGGCGGAGAAACTCTACCAACCACAGCGCGAGGTGATTGAGCGCGTGTTCGGGTGCAAAGCGTTCGACTGTTATGGATCAAGCGAAATTCAGAATATCGCCGCCGAGTGCCCCGAAGGCAACATGCATATCAACGCCGACTTCGTCGTGCTGGAGGAAGACGAAGACAAAGACAAAGATAAAGATAAAGACAAAACGCTTGACAACCGTCCCCGGCCGTTTCTACTGACCTCGCTGCGCAACTGGTCGATGCCGTTTATTCGCTATCGCAACGAAGACGGCGGCAATCTTTCTCAGGGAGTTTGTTCCTGTGGCAATCATTTCCCACTGATGCGGCTAGAGATCGCACGCACCAGTGACAACTTCGTGTTTCCGGATGGTCGTGTTGTTCACGGAGAGTTCTTCACGCACCTGATGTACGGAAGTGACGGAATCGTGACTTTCCAGTTCCATCAGACCGCGCCGGATAAAATCCTCTTGTCGATTGTGCCCGGCCCCGGCGACAGCAAAGCCCGCGAGGACAAGATCCGGGAATCGATCCGACAGATACAAGCAATATGTCCCGGCCACACTATTCAGGTTGAAATACGCGAGGTGGCTGCGATTCCGCTGTCTGCCGCTGGAAAATACCGCTTCACCCGGTCCGATGTGAGCACGACGGGCACGACCGTAGCGGGCGAGACGGTGCCGGCCGCCCGAATATGACGGCAAACCCTCTATCCCATCATGCCTTCACGTCCAGGGTGGGGATCGCACGCCTTCCCTCGTGCTCGTATCCTTCGCTGCAGCAAATCAGCAAAGAGCAAGCCGAAGTGGAACAAGCCGAGAATCCAGTTTCCCAAGCTCTGCGCCGGCTCGCAGCCACGATGGACTGGTCTGATGAACGCGGCCCCTTCGGCAGGGTTGTTCCGCGAGGCGCGCGAGTTCTCATCAAGCCCAATCTCGTCCTCCATCAGAATGAAGGACCCGGCGGAATGGACTGCCTGGTGACGCATTCCTCCTTGATCCGCGCCACGGTCGAAGCCGCGTTGGAAACTGATGCCGCGGAGGTGCTGGTCGGTGACGCTCCGATTCAGGGATGCAACTTCGATGTGCTGGTGGAAAGCTCCGGGCTGCGAAAGTGGGCGCAGGCCCAGATGGCACTCAATCCCAGATTCAAAGGTGTGCGCGACTTTCGCCGGACGATCGGCGTACTGGTCCACGGCGTGCGCGTCGCAACGGAGGGCCTGCAACCGGAAGATCGCTTTACCCTGTTCGATCTCGGCCGCGAAAGTCTATTGGAGCCGGTCAGCGCCACGGGGAACCGGTTTCGGGTGGCTTGGTACGATCCCCGGCTTATGGCCAAGACGCATCACCCCGGCGTCCACCAATACCTGGTCGCGAAGGAAGTGGTCGAAGCCGACATCATCATCAACCTTCCCAAACTGAAGACGCACAGAAAGGCAGGCATCACTTGCGCCCTCAAGAACCTGATTGGCATCAACGGCAACAAGGAATATTTGCCGCATCACCGCCTCGGCGGATCGCAAAGTGGAGGCGATTGCTACCCGGGTAACGGCGTCGTCAAGCGGGCCCTCGAGTACCTTAGCGACCGGCAGAACCTCACTTCTTCTTACGCAGCGGCTATGCTGTGGCGACTTCTCTTTGCCCTTCTTGCCCATACTTCCCGGGCCCAGGGAGACCGCACTGGCACAGATGGCTCCTGGTCTGGCAACGACACCATCTGGAGAACATGCCTGGATTTGAATCGCATTCTTCTCTACGGCCGGAGTGATGCAACCCTCAGCGACGAAATTCAGCGCCGGGTGATCCACGTTGCCGACGCCGTGGTGGCGGGCCAAGGCAATGGTCCGCTGGCGCCCGATCCTCTGAGCCTGGGACTCATCCTCGGCGCTAACAACGCGGCGGCCATGGATTGGGTCGGCGCGCATTTGCTGGCCTATGATCCGGAGAAAATTGCCTTGGTGCGTCACGCGTTTGATCTGTCCCGCTGGCCGATTGCCGATTTTCCTAGTAGTGGCGTCACGGTAGCGGGGGATCTCGGCGAAGGCCCTCCGTCGCGCGTGCTGGAGACGATCCGGCAGCCCGTGGTTCATCCCGTTGGCTGGCTCGACGCGTCCGCGGATGTGCCGTCGGGAAAGTCTGGATCGCGCGACGCTGCTTCTTGCGTCCGCGAGGCCGAACCCGTCACATCGGGAGGGCAGGACGCTTAGCCGGGGTATCCATCACTGGTCAGTGCGCGTGCGGCCGACTACTGCTCCTCATTCCCCACCAATCCCCGATACACCTTCAGCCACTGCCCGCGCACGGCTTTCCAAGTGTACTTACTGGACTCCTGGTAAGCATTTTGCACCAACCGGGCAGCCAGCACCGGATCTGACAGCACACGCACCACGTTCGCGGCGAGCGCTTTTTCGTCTCCGACCGGGGAAAGAAGGCCAGTCCGTTCGTGCTCGACCAGGTAAGGAATCGACTCGGGCGAGGTGGTCACTACCGGCGTCCCCGCAGCGAAGGCTTCAATGATGGAAACGGGCATATTGTCGAGCCAGGAAGCGTTGATGAAAATGTCGGCCTGGTCGTAGCACCTCCCGATCTGCTCGCGAGACGCGACCCCGGCGAAGTTCACCTCCGAGAGCCTGAACTCCTCCACCAATTTGCGGACATCGGCCTCCAGCGGCCCGCCGCCCACAAGATCGAGCTTGGCTCCGGGATAGATTTTCTTCACTTCCGCAAAGGCGCGTACCACCACATCGACGCTGTAATAGGCGGAGAATCCGCGCGTGCACACCAGGTGCGGACGAAGAGGATTGCGTTCGCGGTAGTGAAACTGGGACAGGTCCACCACATTGGGGACAACCACGGCGTTCAGCTCGAACTCGCGGAAGACCTCCACTAGGTAGCCCGAGGGCGCGACGATTTCATCCACCCGTGACAGGACAAACTTCCCTGAGCGGAAGCGTTGCAGATGATCGCGCGCTTCCCCGCTCCGATAGTTGAGCAGGGCCTTTTTGCCGCGCAGTCGGGCAAACAGCCAGGCGGGCGCCGGAGCCAGCAAGAATGACCAATACGACGCGGAGAAGATGTGGGCGATGTCAACGTCTCGAAGCCCGCGCCACAGGTGCAGGAAGTAGATCGGCTCTCGCAGGAGCGTCCGCAGGCCGGGAATGCCCTCGGCCCAGGCAAACACTCGCGGCAGCGGCGGGTCGACGGCGATGAAGCTCATTTCGAGGTCGGGGTCATCCCGCCAGAGCCGCAGGAGCAACTCGGCTTGAACCGCCTGTCCGCCAACATAGCGCAGGCTGGGTGCAATGATCGCCACCCTCAGCCGCTTTCCAGAGTGTTCGCGGCCGGCCACGTTCAGGCTCCCGAAGTCTTCGGCGCATTAGTCGAACTACTCCGCGACCGTTTCTTTTGCAGTAGAGTTTCGTAGAGTTCCAAGTAGTGATTGCGCACGCGCTCGAGGCCGAAATTTTCCTCTGCGAATCTGCGGGCCTCCCGGCCCATTTGTTGTCGCAGTGAGGACGAGGATTCCGCAAGAATCCGGAGCACCGCATCGGCAAACCCGGCTTCATCCCCGGCCGCGACCAGCGCTCCGCGTTGTTCGTTCACCAGTTCGGCGTTGCCACCGACGTCATAGGCGACAACGGGTAGGCTGGCGGCCATCGCTTCCAGAATCACATTGGATAAGCCTTCGGAGTCCGAAGTGAGCACAGCTACATCCATCGCAGCCAGCACGGCAGGAATATCGCGGCGATCTCCGAGGAAAGACACAGGCGCTCCGAGGCCTAGCGTTTGCGCTTCTTGCTCGATTTCCTGGCGCAAAGGACCGTCTCCCGCCAGCAGGAATTCGACATTCGGTACTTGCTTGTGAATGCGGGCGGCGATTCGCAGAAATCCGGAATGACCTTTGTAACGCGCGTTCATGCGAGCGACCATGCCCACGCGCAACACGCCGGGGCGGTGGGGCAACGCCGGTGGCGCGATGACAAAAGCGTCCGCAGTTAGCGCGTTACCGATGACAAAGAGTTTGTTGCTGGCAAGGCCTGCGGCGGCGAGCCGATTGGCACCCGCTTGCGA
Organism: uncultured Acidobacteriaceae bacterium; assembly: GCA_963730845.1. Lineage (GTDB taxonomy): Bacteria > Acidobacteriota > Terriglobia > Terriglobales > Acidobacteriaceae > Acidiflorens. The sequence goes on from CAVSTM010000023.1 coordinate 86,483, forward strand.
ATTGCAGACGACGGCGTCGCACCAGCGGAACACTTCAGCCTGAGCTCGAAATTGCGCGGGCGTCATCAAGTCTCCCAGCTGCCGATGGCTGCCGATGACGACGGGAACGCGGGCAAGCCGGGCTGCGGGAACCAATGTCAGATTCGTGTAAAAGTCGAAGGCATGTGCAATTTGCACGTGGTTGCGCCGCAAATGGCGGCTCAGGCGCAATCGCGCCCGCAGCGATTTCCACCCGTACAGGCTTCCGCCCATGGGGAATTCCGGGACGTCTCCGAAACCGGCTGCAAAGGGACCATGACGCCAGAGGCAGCCGGTATGAATCTGGAATTGTTCCGAGCACAGATTCTGGGCAAGAAGAACAAACTGGCGCTCGGAGCCACCGGTTTCGAAGTTATTGGTCATCAGAAACAGTCCGGCGCGAGAGTGATGGGGAAGCGTCGGCTCCGGGCCGTCGTCCGAGCTGTCATCCGGGCTGTCCGGGACGCGCAACTTCACCACGTGATTCTCCCGGTCATTCTGCGGCTGGTGCGGTAGCCATCGTAGGGAGTGAAACCGGCGGTGAAATGGCGGCGTTCGTTCGCGAATCCGCCACCAGCGGAAGTGAAAATAGTCCCGCAGGCTTGGTAAACTTCTCCAGGAAATTTCTATGCCACAGCTCGAACATGAGCAAGCGCCAGATGCGCCCGGTCAGCTCCCGGCCTCGGTAGAGATGATCGTCCATCAACTTGCGAATGCCATCGGCCTCAAAATATCCCCGCTGCAAGGTGCGGGGCTCGAGCAGGATCATGAGCACGTCTTTCAGTTCGTTGCGCATCCAGTGGACGAGCGGCAGGGCGAACCCCTGTTTCGGGCGGTGGAGCGCCTCGCGGGGCACGCCGACACGTTCTGCCAGTTTTCGCAGGATATATTTCTGCGTACTTCCGCGCAGCTTCCATTCCGGTGGCAGCCCCGTAACCCACTCGATGAACTGGTGATCCAGCATGGGAGCGCGAACCTCGAGAGAGTTCAGCATGCTCATCCGGTCCACCTTGGTCAGAATATCGCCCGCCATATACGTCTTGGTGTCGACGTATAGAAGCTCGCTGACTGGATCACGCGCGGGGGCCTTGGCAAAGTAACGCAGTAGTACGTTCTGGGGATCGTCGCTTTGGCGCAATATCCGCCGAAAGTCTTGGGACAACAGGGGTGCAGTCCGCTCGAACTGGGGCACAAAAGAGAGTCCATCCACGTATCGTTCCCGCCAGGGCAAGGTAACGTTGTAGCTGAATCCGCGGCCGTGCATTTTGTTCGGCAGACGGGGAAAGACCTGGTCGCGGAAGAACTGGCGCGCCCACCTAGGAACGTGTTCAAAGAAGCGGCGGTTGGCATGAATGCGGTAGCGATCGTACCCGGCAAAAATCTCGTCGCCGCCGTCGCCGGAGAGGGCCACGGTGACATGCTGCCGCGCCATCTGGGAAACGTAGTAGGTAGGCAGCATGGAAGAGTCGCCGAAAGGCTCTTCCAGCGAACTCGTCAGATGCTCCACGGTTTCGACGACATTCGGCTCCAGGATCATCTCGTGATGATCGGTGCCAAACTTGCGCGCCACCATGCGAGCGTATTGCGTCTCGTTGAAGTCGTCTTTGGTGAAACCGATAGAGAAAGTCTTCACCGGTCCGGAACATGCTCGCGCCATGAGGGCCACGATGGTAGAAGAGTCGGTGCCGCCGCTGAGAAACGCTCCCAGTGGCACGTCGGAGATCAAGCGAATGCGAGTCGCTTCCAACAGGCGATGCTCCAGTTCCTCCAGACACTCTTCTTCGCTCTTGGGAACGTGCGTGTTGTATTCCGGTAGATCCCAGTACTGGCGAATCTGAATCTTGCCGTTCTCGAATTCCAGCAGGTGTCCAGGCGGCAGCTTCCGGATTCCGGTAAAGGCCGTGATGGGATCGGGAACATAGCCGTAATAGAGGTACTCGAGAAGCCCCTGCGCATTGACTTCGGCGAGTTCGGGGGCAACCGCCAGGATGGACTTGATCTCAGAACCGAAGTAGAGCTTGTCTTTCAGCAGTGCGTAGTGCAGCGGCTTCTTGCCCAAGCGGTCGCGGGCCAGCGTCAATTTGCGCTTGGTCTTGTCGTAGATGGCGAGGGCGAACATGCCGCGCAGTTTCTGCACGCATTCCGCGCCCATTTCTTCGTAGAGATGAATAATAACTTCGGTATCGGTCTTGGTGTAGAAGCGATGACCGCGCTTTTCCAGTTCGGGGCGGAGCTCGAGAAAATTGTAGATCTCGCCGTTGAACACGATCCAGGCGCTGCGGTCTTCGTTGAATACCGGCTGGTGACCGCCGGAAAGATCGATGATGCTGAGGCGGCGCATTCCAAGTCCGGCGCCATCGGCAACATAGAGTCCCTCATCGTCCGGACCACGGTAGACGATCTGTTCGCACATGTGGTGCACCAGAGCTTCTGAAATGTCGCTCTCACGAGTTGTGCTCATCACTCCAGCGATTCCACACATGCTTGTTTCTCTACCCTTTCACACTGACACCGGCAGGAAGAGAATCCGACCTTTCAGCGGCGGCCGGCAGGTCGCGAAAGAGTTTGAAGCGATAGTCGCGGTACTCACCGGGATTCCCATCTTTGCCGTCGCAAGCCGCGAGGATGATGTTGGCCATCTCCCGCGCGGTCACAAAATACAATGTTTCTTTCCTTTCCTCTGCGCCGCCCACCAGTTGCTCGAGAAACTTCCGAAACGAATTGCCGACCACCGCATCCTTTTGCCCCGGATCCATACCGTGACAATGCAGCTTGATGAAGAGCCAATTGGGACGCCCCGCAACATGGATTCGCGCCTGTTTCCATCGCGTGAGCCGGTCGAGGCTCAGGGGATTCGGTTGCGTGACAGCGCTCGCTTCGAACGCCGGCCGAAAGGTGCGCCGGCTGCGGCCGAAGTCCATCAGTAGGGGACCCTGTACGATCAGCGGGAAAACGCGCGGCGCGCGATCGGCGCTTAGGTCGGTTCCCGTTCTGTGCGGCGCCGCCTGCTCCAGCGGTAAACCACACTCGTACAGCGAGTTGATTTTTGTCGTCTGCGCTGGATGCGAGACGCTGGTCGGCAGCGTGAAATCTGCGTAGCACCCCGTTTCGGAAAGGACCTTCATCTCTGCGTCGACACCGCACCAGTGCCCCTCGGCAGAGTTGGCGAGTGCGAAATTCCCGTGCACGAAACAGTAGCGGGGCTGGCCCGACCCTTCTTCGGCAGCCAGGCAGCGATGACGAAACGCCAGCCGGTCACGGAAATCGGTCAGCAGGAGCCGCGTGTTCTCGGCCGTATCGGGCTCTGACATTCCATGATGGAGATGGACCTCGATCTCGCCCCAGCCCGAGTGGCAATGCTGCGCTATCATGTCGAGCAAGCCACTGTCGTACTGCTCCGCCGGATAAAAGTACGTATGGACAAAGGGGTGGCCGTCATGGTCCCGCCAGCGGTCCACCGCTTTCGGATATTCGCGGCTCCACCACTCCAAGCGCCGTTCCTGCTCGGAGCGCGCAACCCGCTTGTAACCACTTTCCGGATCGATGGCCGGCTCGAAATGATCCGCCATGGCAATCATCAGGTGCACCGGTTCGCGCACAGGGGCGCTTAGCGCTGTCCAAATTGCGCGAGGCAACACTTTCCTGCCGTAAGCAATTTTCTTCCGGAGACTCATCTTTGTCATCCGCTAGTCCAAGCACTCGTTGATGCGCAAAGCACGGTTCACAGCTTGCGGAAAATGCTTTCCACGTCCCAGTCTACCTCAGCGGCTAAAACCGGCTCTGGAAACCAGCCTCTTATCCCAGCGGTGAACCACTGCGCCACCCAAAATCAGGTGCGACCCCTACTTTCTCCGCAGACTGTTAAGCCCGCCGGGCAGGCTTGCGTCCCCGCACCGCAATCGAGCACTCACCAATCCGCATGTCTTCCATTCCCATCGCCTCATACCAGCGGAATACTTGCTCGTAGGTATGTTTCGACTGGTACTTGGGAGAATACCAGTCAAAAGTATCCAGCATCCGGGCTTCAGGATCCTTCTGCCGATTCACCGGGAACACGTGGTGCACCGCCCCCGCCGCTGGCTTCCCCACCAGAGGCACGCGCTGCAACCCACGCTCGAGATGATAAAAAACCGGGACAGCAACCTTCAGGATGCTGTGCAGCGCCTCGGGCTTCATCTTGTGGGTATAGCGCCGCCAGAAATCACTGAAGCGATACCACTTGTTGTATCCGCTATACAGCCAGACCGCCAGGATGCCGCCCGGCTTGAGGTACTTGTCGAGCGTTTTGACGGCGGCTTCGCAATCCGGTGTGTGGTGCAAAACGCCCAGGCTGTAGATGATGTCGAAGCTTTCTGGAGCAAACGGCAGCGCGAAAACGTCCGCCTGGAACGCGACAAAATCACGGTCCGGTAGGTTCTTGGCTGCCACCTCAGCCGCGGCGCTAAGGTCAATGCCCACCACGCGCGCCCCCCAGCGAGTGGCCACTTCCGCGAAGCGTCCCATCCCGCAACCCACATCCAGCACGAGTTTCCCCTTCAACTCCTCCGGCCGAAGCCCGGTCTTGATGCGAAAATTCCGGTCTGCCTCCCGCACTTCCTCGTTATCGAGTTGCGTTTTCTGATAGCGGTGCCACTGAAAACCGAAACTGGCGGCATAATGCTGCGTGTCCACAAAACGCGCGATCCCGTTGACATAGGGATACGCGCGCTTGCAGGCCGGACATAAGAAGCCTCCGGATTGATCCGTATCGAGTTTGCCACCGCAGCTCAAGCAAACCAAAATTGCCTGCAAATCAGCGGACAGGGGTGACTGCGCCTGTTCTTCCGTAATCGGCATAAACCTCCAGGAAATGTCGTGGCTTTTTCGGCGGCGGGAGCGCCGCCGGGCCGGGTTCCAGCTCTCTCTCTTTAACGATCTGCCGTAAGGCTGCAGTAAACGCTATGGCGAAGTACGGGAAGAACTGATAGGCCTCGGGCGCGAACACCGCGCCCACGACGAAGCCGATCAGCGAGCTGTGCAGGGCGCCCACAAACAAAACCGTGTGCTCGTCGAGATCCTTCGTCTTTCGCAGAACGCGGAGGTTCTTGAAACCACAGCCGATGAACATCAGGTAAACAATTAAGGCCGGGATGCCGCCTTCCACGCAAATCTGCAAGTAGGTCATGTGCACTTCGCGCCAGACAAGCGAGTAGGTTTGAAAATTTCTGGCGCCGAGGCCGAAGACAGGATAATTCTCGATGCCGTCCAGCGCCCGCCCCATCAGGTATTTGCGGTCCTCGTACGATCCGTAGGCCGACGCGTCCGTAGTGCTGTCGCCCCCCAGGGCTTGAAAGCGGTTATACAGTTTTCCTCCCGCCACCACCCCAAGAAGAGCGGCGGAGAGCACGACTCCCGCGATCAGCCCATGGCGTTTGCCTTTGATGCCGAAGTGCCACAGGGTCACCGCGCCGGAGATGATCAGGTCAATAAAGCCGGCCCGCGACGCGGTTAGAAACAGCGCCGCCAACATGATGAGCATTGCCAGCGCCCACAATGCCTTTTTCAGTCCACTCCTGCTCGTGATCAGGAAGGCAAGAGCGAAGGGCAGCGTCAGGACGACGGCGAACGCCAGATCATTCGGATTGGAATAGATGCCGCCGATCACACCTTCCAGCCGTGGCTGGTTGTGGCCCCTGATGATGGAGACAGCACAAATCACCGCCACACAACTAGCTTGGATTTGGATGATTTGGCGCAAGCGATCAAAAGTGGTTATCAGCAGGAAGGTGAGGATCCAGGCCACCCACACCTTGGAAAAATCGATCGTATGATTGATGGCACCGCCTTTCCAGACCGGCGACAGAAAGCCGCTCACGAACAAAAGCCCGATCAGGATCAGAAGCAGTTTGCCTTCCTTGGGCACATCCTTGAATGTGCGCTTCGTCTTACCCAAAGTGCTGAACAGACCCCACATCGCTAGAATGGCTGTAATCTTGGCGCAGGGGATAAGATCTAGACCCGGGATCCAGTCCTCTGGGCGGGCGCAATAAACCACATAGAATGCACCCAGCCAGAAAAAGGCGGACTTTGTCGGGTCCGCGACCTGGATAAGCCGGTGCGGGACTGGTATCTCCGCGGCTGCCGTTATGTTATCGCCGATGGCCAATATGCCCTCTTCCCCCTGACTAAACTCCGTCCACCGTAGCCGCAATCCAGAAAATCCATTTCGTTTTCATTGCGCGCCCCGGAGCAACAGCACCGTCTTAACAGTCTGAAACATGATCAGCAGATCCAGACCAATGGAAGCGTTCTTGATGTAGAACAGGTCGTACTGAAGTTTTTCGCGCGCATCTTCGACCGTGCTGCCATACCGGTACTTGATCTGCGCCCATCCGGTGACTCCGGGCCGCACCATGTGACGCACTCCGTAATAGGGGATCTCTTGGGAGAGCCACTCGATGAATTCCGGACGCTCGGGACGCGGGCCGACAAACGCCATATCGCCTTTGAGCACGCACCACAACTGGGGAATTTCATCGAGGCGGGAAGAGCGCAGAAACTTGCCGACGCGGGTAACGCGGGGATCGTCATTGCTCGCCCACTGCGGACCGTTGGCGGCCTCGGCGTCCTGGCGCATGGTGCGAAACTTCAGGAGATTGAAGACATTCCCGCCCTTGCCCACTCGCGCCTGCTTGTAGAACACGGGTCCCTTGGAATCGAGGCGGATGGCGAGCATGATCAACGGAAGGAACGGCAGAGCGAGGATGAGACCAATCAGCGAGATGACGATGGAGACCACGCGGCGAACCAGGATGAAGGCGGTGCTGCGGCGAAAGCCCTCACCAAACACCAGCCAGCTGGGATAGAGATTCTCGACCTCGATCTTGCCGGACATTTTTTCCAGCCAGAAGGTGGCTTCCTCGATCTTGACTCCCTGCAGGCGCAGATCGAGCAGTTCCTGCATGGGGATCGTGCCACGGCGATCGGGCATGGCGACGATCACGCGATGGACTTTTTGTTTGTGGACAACTTCCATCAGGTGCGCCGCCACGGAGTCGCGGGTTACCGCGCCTTCCATCTTGCCCGTCCAACTGGCAATCTCGACCCCGATTTCAGGATTTTGGCGCAGGCCCTGGACCAAGCGCTGCGCGCGCTCGCCGGTGCCCAGGACGTAGACGCGTTCGACCAGAATTGGCAACTGGACCAGCCAGGCGAAGCCGAGCCGCCATCCGAACAGAGCGACGGTGAGAATGATGAGGCCCACCGCCGAAGAACCGCTCCGCAGCAGGTAATTGGGCCGCACGAAGGCGACACCCGCCAGAATGAAGGCCAGCAGGCCAGGCACCATGAGCAAGCGGAAATAAAGCTCACCTTTTGTATTGAGGCGCGCGGTGTCGTAAAGGTCGAGCCAGTGTGAGCACAGCAATACCAGCAGTGTGACCCCGAAGATCTTGTAGAAACCGGCGTCATAGTGGAGCTCAATGTAGCTGTCTTCGCGGAGAACCAACACTGCACCCAGCAGAAAGGAAGTCCAGACGATCAGAGCTTCTCCGATCAGCAGGACCAACGTGCGAACTGGGTAATAGACATTGAAGAGCCGGATCAACGCGGCCTCGCTTCATCTCAGGCGCGGCTGTTCAAGGCCTCGCCATAGTAGTACTTCGAACGTGCCAAGTCTGCGGTCGAGGTTCCGTTGAGCACAACCCCGAGCAGCAGCTTGTCCGGGAATTCTTCGCGGGCACGGCGGGCCAAATCGGAAGGCGTCACATTGGAACGCACGACCATGAGAATGCCGTCGCAGGAACTGGCGACCAGTGTGGCATCCGATACGGGAATCACCGGCGACGAGTCGAAAATGATCCAATCAAAGAAGGGCTCGACGCGCTGCAGGAACAATTTCAGCCGGCCGTTGGAGAGCAGTTCGGGGGCGTTCGTAACGGCCCGGCCGGCCGGCATGAAGAACAGGTTTTCCATAGGACCGCGGTGCACGGCGGAGAAATCGTCGCATTCGCCCAACAGGTAGTCGGTCAGTCCGGGCGACTGGGGCGCTCCGAAATGGCGGTGCATGCCGGGGTTGCGCAGATCGGCGTCGATGACAAGCGCGCGGCGCCCGTGCTGCCGCACCACGACCTGGGCCAGGTTGGCGGCCACCAAAGACTTCCCTTCCTGGGGTAGGGCACTGGTGACCAAGAGGCGTTTCAGCGGCATCTTCTCGCGGATCTGGTAGAGGCGGGAGCGCAGGGTGCGGAACTCTTCCGCGCCGACGCGAGTGTCTTCTTCCTGGAAGAAGAGCATGGTGCGGGGATCAGGTTTCCATTCGGTCTGGGGGCAGCGGGCGACAAGCGTTTCGTAATTGAAGCCCGAGGTGGTGGTTGGCATCACGTTGGCTCCCGAGGGGTGGAGCGACGGCATGCCTTCGTGCGGCGATTGGTCTCGCAATTCGAGTTGGTCGAAGACGGGCTCGACGTGCGTCCCCGCGGAAGTTGCTCTTTCCTGCTCGGCGCGTTTTAAAGCGTCATGGATGCGACTCATAGTTTCCCTTCCTTGGGGAGATCCTGTTGTTCTGATTGGCGCAACCGGTCGGCCAGTGTTGCCAACGTGCGTAAGGCTTCGACCAGATCAAACTTTTCGGACGGCGGCACCGGTGCGGTCATGGCTGCGGCGGCATTGCCGTCGGTTAAATCGAAATCGCGGGCAACCGAATCGACCATTTCGGCAACGACTGTCTTTTTCTGATCGACGAAAGCGCTCACCAGGCAGTGCTCGCAGAGCAGGTTGATGACGCGCGGAATGCCCAGCGAGTAACGGAAAATGGCGATCGTGGCATCGGAATCGAAGATGGCGTCGCCGTTCGAACCCGCGATGCGGAGGCGCTGGTGGATATAAGACTTGGTTTCCTCAAGATTGAGCGGATGGGTTTTGGCACGCAGCGTCAAGCGCTGACGCAACTGACGTAACTGGGGCTGCTTCAAGCGTTGCTCGAGTTCCGGCTGTCCGACCAGAACGATCTGCAGGAGCTTTTCCGTGAAGGTCTCGAGATTGGTGAGCATGCGGATCTCTTCGAGCACTTCGTCGGAGAGATTCTGGGCTTCGTCGATCACCAGCACAGCGGTTTCACCGGCGCGATAGCGATCGAGCAGCCAGTTATAGAGGCGCTGCAGGATCTGGCTCTTCGACTTGGTATCGCAGGGAATGCCGAAATCGGCCATCATGAAATCGAGCAGCTGCGGCACGTCCATGCGTGAGTTAAAAATGAAAGCCGTAGCGACCTGCTGCAGGCGCAGCCATTCCATCAACTTATTGATCAGCGTCGTTTTGCCGGTGCCGACCTCGCCGGTAAGCAACACGAAACCTTTGCGGCTTTGTATGCCGTAGGTCAGGCAGGCTAACGCCTCTTCGGTGTGCCGGGTGAGGAACAGGTAACGCGGGTCCGGATTGACGTTGAACGGGTTGGCGCGAAGTCCAAAAAAGTCTTTGTACATAAGCTTACGTTAGACCTCGACGTGCTCCTGTTCTTTGGGCGATGGGTGCCGCCGTCGGCCCCAGAAACGGCGGCTTCCGTTGCCGTTGGCGGTGGCATGGCTGTCGTCCTCACCGAGCCAGGGCACGGAAATCAGGAGGGGCAGATCCATGACGGCGGCAGCATCTTTTTCAGTGCGGATCGACTTGTCACTAAACTCCAGCCAGATGGTAATGAGGAGGCCGAGCGCCAGACCAGCTCCTAAGCCGCCCGCGGCAAACATTGGGCGATTGGGGAAACTGGGGTCATCCGGCAGGCTAGCCTGGGCCAAAATGTTCATCTGCTCGCCCTGCTGAGCGGTCTCCATGCTGGTGCCCAGCTCGGCGGCGCTTTTCTTGGCCAACAGATCCCTGTAAAAGACCTGAGCATTATCGTAGCCGCGGGTGAGCGCCTTGTATTGCTCCTCGACGTTTGGGCTCATGGCGGTACGGCTCTGATACACGTTGACCTGGCTTTGCAGCCTCTTCTGGTCGAGGGTCGTCTGCCCGATCACGTCCTGGTACTGGTGAACCTGCAGACGAAGCTGTTTAATTTCAAGCGGTTCGGCGGAGTTGGCTTTGTCGCTGCCGTCAGTGGTGCTGGGGGCGGCGTTGATCTGTTTCAGCTTTTTCTGGACCTCGGCAATGTCGGCCTGGGTTTTAATCACGTCGGGGTGATCAGCGGTATAGCGCGCCTGCAGTTGCAGCAATTGTGCCTGCAGCTGGGTCAATTCCTGTTCGAGGGTCTGCAGATTGGTGTTGGACTGCGAGCCCTTCCAGGCGGCAATTTGCTCTGCCAACATGTTTTCGGTGTAGGCCTTATCCTGTCGGGCCCGGGCCAGTGTCTGGCTCGCGGTGTCGAGTTGCGAGTTCAGGGACATGAGCATGCGCATGTTGTTGTCGACGTCGGTGGGCAGCTGACCCATGTATCGCTTTTTGAAGTTGGCGAGCTCCTCATCATTCTGGTCAATCTCACTCTTGGCTTCTTTCAATTGGCGGTCGAGAAAGTCGGTGGTGCCCTTGGCGATCTCCCCGCGCTCCTTCAGGTTCTCCGTCACAATCAGCGAGGTCAATGCATTGCAGATTTTTTGGGCGCGGATGGCGTCGCTGTCGGTGTAAGCGACATTGAATCCGGGCAGGGGCTCGTTGCTGGCCGAGGGCTTTTTCTTGGCGGCCGGAGAATTTGCCGCGGCCAGGCTCATGGTGGTGATGACCGGCTGGACCTGCATATTTTGCTGGATGTTTGAGATGATCGCGTCCTCTTCCTCGGGCCTGACGAGCGGAGGTTTGGGGGGGGTCTCGTGCGTGGGACCCTCAATCATGTCACGGAGCTTTTTGGAGCCAATGACACGCTCTTGGAGGTCCGCGACGCGCTCGGCAAAATCGGAAGTGATGACCGGTGCGACATAGTTCTCGGGCACCTTCTGCCCCTCCACCAGCACGGTAGAGGTGGAGGTAAATTTCGGCGGGAAGACATATGAGACCAGGTAGCCGGCGAGCGGGGCGAGCAGTGCCGGGATCAAAATGACTTTAAGGCGCCGCCGTAGCATCGCCAGATAATCGTCCATCGTCAGTTCGCGATTTTCACTCATGCTGTTCACCAATCCGGCCGCCCGAGGCGGCCAACAAATTATTCGATACGAGTCGGACTGGGGTGCCATTCCACCCCAACCGTGCCGATCTGCCGCTGCGCAACATTGCCAGTGCCATAGGCGCCGCCGAAGGGAACCGCATTCGAGAAACCCGACTCGCCGAAGTGATACGCGGCAAAAACTTCGTAAGTACGTCCCAGGTGTTTGCGGAGAATGACGCCCGCCCAACCACTGTTGAAGCTGGACGCGCCAGAAATATCCAGCAAGCTCTGGACTTGCGTGTCATGGGAGTAGCCCAGATCGCCATAGAAGTACCATGTGCGCCCCAGCGGGCGTTGGTATCCGAGCCCCGCCGACTGGACATTGGCGCCGGCGAAGATGCCCGCTCCTGCGGAAGTGTATTTTTCGTAGGTCGCAAACACCGACGAATGGGAAAACTTGTAGCGCAGCATAACCCGCGCGCTCAGCGTCCAACGCGAAGCGGAGCCCCCGTACTCGAGGTCAGTGTACTGCGGGCCGGCTCCGACAATCAGGCTCAACCTGCCGCTGATGGTATGGCTATAGCGCAGATTGACGATGTGGAGATAAATCTGGCCGCCGGTTGCTTGCGGAAATTGAAACAGCTGAAAAGCGTAGACGACGCCGATCTGATCGCGACGGGAAAGCAGATGACTGTACCCGCCCTCAACGGTGACCTGGTCGCTGTTGATCAGGCATGAATTCTGTGAAATTGAGCAATTCGTAGAATCGTAGAAATGAGAGTTGCTAAATCCGCCCACCAGGGTGATCGCGGAAGCCGGGTTGAGGGCTTGAACGGCCTCGAGAATCGCCATGTTCGAGAGCCGGGGAATGTTTCCGACCGGAGCCAACTGACCATTCGGATTGTTCAGGCCCGGCAAACTTCCACCCGGCAGTCCGCCGAAATTTCCGTTGGCAATACCCAAACCCGGGACACCACCATAGCCCATGACGAAGGCGCCGTCGGGCATATAACTGAAGGTGTCGCGCAGCTTCACCTCGCCGGTGCGCCAGCGGGTCACCGCTTCCATACCCACGGCTTGCAACTGAGCCGCTTCGTAAGGACTGCTGTAGAACTCTCCACCCCCGAGATACTCGAGAAAAAGATCGCTCCGGGGCCAAAACTTCTGCAGATCGAACGCTCCAAGAACGCGAGTGACCCCTTCCAAACCGCTCCCGCCGAGCACGTTGGCGCCGTTGGTGTCTGCCGATTCGCTGACCTGCAACGCTGGCGAAATGAAGCTCCTGCTGGCGGCGCGCGGCTCGAGTCCGGGCTCGTCCAGGCCAGTTACTGGAGGATTCTCCGGGTTCAACACCGGCGCGTTCTGGCCGAACGCCGGCGCCGGGGCAGTGTCGGTCGGAGACTGGGAGTTGGTCTGAGCCGGAGGAGTCTGGGCAGTTACACCGATGCTCATGCCGAAGACCAGCAGCGCCAACCGGATTTTTTGCATAGTCACCATGCTTTTCACGCGAGGATTCCCTTATGGGACGACAATCGTATCCCCAGGCTGCAATCGATAATTCTGTTCGATATCCTGCCCCTTGACTAGCTTGCGGTAGTTCACCGGCAGTTTCTCCTGTTTGCCGTTCTCGACCCGTAGGATGTAAATGCCCTTGGTCCTGGCAAACTGGTTCAATCCGGCGCTGGAGAGCGCTTGCAGAACGGTCATGTTCGGCAACATCGGCATGGCCCCGGACTTGATCACCTCGCCTGTCAGGTAAATGCGCTTGCTGTTGATCTGAGTAACCACCACGGTGACGCGCGGATCGGCAATATACTTCTTCAGCCTCTCCGTGAGCGTCTCGGCCAACTTCTCGGGCGTCAGGCCCGCGGCTTGCACATCGTTCAGCAGCGGAAGAGAGATCTTGCCATCGGGACGCACCGGCAAAGTTGCGGTGAGGTCGGCCTCTTTCCACACCTGGATGTGGAGCACGTCCTCGGGGCCGATGACATACGCGGCCCCCTCTTGGCTGGGGCTGGCGGGAACGGCAGTCGTGGGCTTGTCGGAAGCGCTGATGTCCGAGCCCGGAGTGGCGGGGGAACGCGCAGCGGAGGATTGGGCAGGCGCATTCTGCGCCAACGCCATGCTGCTGATCACGACCAACGCCGCAACCGCCGCTTTCCATATTGATTTCATGTCTGCTCCTATCCTCTCAGGTCTCAAGGCCTAATCGCTCGGTTGCGCGCCATAGTGATCCTCTTGTCAGGGAAACGTTGAAACTCCGCAACTTGAAACTTTGCCATCAGGCCGAGTACTCCCGGTATCCGATCTGCTTGAGCTTGTAAAGAAGCGCCTTGTAGCTGATCTGCAATTCCTGCGCGGCCCGCCGCCGGTTCCAGCGGGTGCGTGTCAACACCTGCAAAATGATCTCTCTCTCCGCTTCGCGGGAGGCGGCGCGGGCGGCATCCTTTAGTGAAATTCTCTCGCCGTTGCCGCCGCGATCTACGCGCCGCAACAGCGAGCGCAATCCTCCCATGGCGAGCGTTTCATCGCCCAGCGCGACAATGGCTCGAGCGGCATCTTTTAATTCGCGAATGTTTCCTGGCCAGTTGTATTCCAGGAAAAAACTTTGGGTTTCGCGGCTGAGCACCGGCACGGTCCGGCAAAAATCGCGCGCTGCGATCGAAAGAAACCAATCCCGGAGGACGGGAACATCTTCTTTCCGCTGCCGCAAAGGAGGCAGCCGCAAACAGACTCCGCTGATTCCATAATAGAGGTCTTCGCGGAACTTGCCCGCCTTGACCTCGGGCTCCAACTCGCGCGAAGTTCCACAAATGAACCGAGGCACACGTCGCTGCTCGGCGCCGTTCAAACCAATCTGGCGAACCAGTTCCTTCTGAACCGCCGCCGTTAGGTCGCCAACTTCCTGAAGATAAACCGTACCACCTTGACCGTCACCAGCCGCCAGCATCCCCTCACTGGCTTCACGACCCTGATAAACCCGAAACGGCTCCGCAGCGCGGGCGGAAAGAGCATGAATGCGCGCCGCCGCCGCGGCCTTACCGGAACCGTGCTCAGCCACCACCAGTACGGGAAGGTCATTCTGCGACAACTCGCGGATCACCGCTTCGACGGTGCGCATTCCCGCGCTGACGCTCTCCACCCAGACGCGAACGCCGCCGTTCCGCGATTTTGTGGCAGTTGCCGGAATTTCGGCAGCGTTCAGGTCCATCTTATTTCTATTCCGCTTCATTATTTTCGAGGCCAGGACTGTGGGGGACGTCCTCGACAATAGGCCTATACCCTCTAGAGCACACTCGCTGCCAATCTCGCAAAAATGGCGGCGCACCCAAACAACAATAGATGCCGATGTTTCAACAACTTGCGCTTGATACCTCTAGGGCGACGTGGATAGCACGTTATCACATTGCGGACAAATGGGAAAATAATTGCCCACATCTTCAGGTAAACTTGGGGATGACTTCCCACTTCTACTGGGAGATGGAAGTCCAACTCTCTAGCGGCGCTCAGCAAGTAGGGAGGAAGGCCGCTTGCGATATGCCGGGGCGTGGGAAATTGTTTTTCCGCTTCTTGCGCCATAGTCCCTCCACCGTCTTCGCGCCGAGTGGCAGATCGCCGCTTGAAGCTTACTTCCCTTCTGGGCGGTAAATCGATAGCTGACCCGAAGTGCTGACCCCGGTTGCTGGTTTCGGTTGGCGCGACGGCGACTTTCGCATATCCTCAAAATGCAAGTGTGGGCCTATGGACACCTCGGCACAGGTAACTCCGCACCGCTCCGCGCGGGAACCTCATTGGTCGAACCGCTTGCCCCGCTGGCAGGGGTGGGCGGTGCCGATCGCAGTGGCAGCCAACAACTTTCGCATTTTTGGAACCGGGTTACTGGCGCCGTCCTGGGATCCCGACAAAGCAGAGGGATTTTTCCGCCCCTTTCGGGGTGGCTAATCTCGGTGGTGGCACGGATCATGCTGTTCTCTGTGCACCGCACCGTCTCGCTGATCCCGAATGTGGTAGGGAGGTGAAATCCGTATGAAGGCCGGATCCGTTCGCTTCGGGATCGCGGCGGCGCTCATGCTGGCGACCGCGCTGGTGCTCCAGGCTCATAAAGGTCGCGAGTATTCTCCACCGCGCGCGCCCCTCAGTTCCCTGCCCTCCGAGATTGATGGTTGGACGGGAAGCGATGACGCCCTCGACCAGCAGACCCTCGACATCCTCGGGCCGGGTGAGTTTCTGGTGCGCGACTACGAAGACGCACGCCAGCCGCAACCTTGGATCAATCTCTATATCGCCTACTTTCCGTCGCAAAAGGCGGGCGATACCATCCATTCGCCCGACCACTGCCTGCCGGGCGCGGGATGGGTCCCCATTTCGCGCGAGGTGGTTCATATTGCCCGTCCTGACGGATCTTCGTTCCCCGTCAACCGCTACGTGGTTTCAAAACTCGGCGACCGGAAGCTGGTGTTGTACTGGTTTCAGGCGCATGGCCGCGTGGTAGCGAGCGAGTACTGGGCCAAGTATTATCTGGTGTCCGACTCGGTCCGCATGAATCGCAGCGACGGCGCGCTGGTGCGCCTGATGACCCCGATGCTCGACGGCGAATCTCCCGATGCCGCCGAGGACCGCATGATGAAGCTGGGGTCGAAGTTCCTTCCGCTGCTCGACAATTACATCCCGCGCTAATTACTTTCGTTCGCGGAAATGAGGTTTTCTGAGGCGACTCCGCTCGGTGCGGGCGAAACGGAGTCGTCAAACCAGCATTCTGAACCCGACCTTTGAAGCAGTTGTCCGCTTAGGATCATCCGCAACCGGGCGAGGTACTCAGCTTGGACGTGGATTCTGGCGCGGTCGTTTGGGCTGGTCAGCAGCTCCGTTTTGGCCTCGATTACGTTTAAAGGAAACACTGAAACGCTATGAAGATCATCGGCACGCAAAAAGAGCATGAGTTGAGTGTCTGGGCGAACCGGCAAATCTAAGTTGTGACCCGATCCGCTTGCGACGGAACATCCCAGCGATACCCATCAGCCCTGTTTCGAAAAGACCCAAAGTTCCCGGGTCCAGGACGGTGAGCTGTGTGGCCCCCACGTTGATGTGCCCGATACCCAAGGCGAGCTGGTCTCTATATAACAGTCGACGTTCTCGGTAACCGTTCCGGTCACCCAACGACCGCCACACAACCAGCCTCGGATGTTGGCCCTGAGAGCCTAATCCAACTCGCCTGGGTACGGGCCGGTACCCAACCTCAGTCCAAAGAACCGACCCGACGAAGGGTCCGACGAAGAGTTGACTGGGTTTGTGCAGCGTGGCCATCCCGCTCATGTTCTTCCCCACTGGCCTAATGCCCGATCCGTCAAGTGACGAGGCCGGGCCCCCGGCCAACGTTCCGCCGCCAGCGATCGAGCCGCTAGTCAGAATCGACGGTGGTCAGGTCGGCGGCGAAGTCTGTCGACAGCGAGTCGGAGTAACGAGAGCTGTGTCAAAAGTGGCCGTTCCCGGGGTCAAAAAGAAAATCCCGTTTAGTTATCCCCCTCTGGACCGAAAAACCGCTACAATGGCCGCGATCCAATCGTAATCGGAGGCAGCCATGGAGCCAAACCGTCCTTATGGTGTTGTTGCAGCGTTAGCTGTGATTTTTTTTGCTCTCGCCACGATCATGTGCGCTCAAGAAACGACTGCTCCCAGGCACACCGGATTTCCGCAAGACTGGTCCGAGCGCCATATCGTCTTCACCCGCGCCGCACTCGCCCGGCACCCAGATCTGATGAAGCGTGAACCGCGCATTCTGAATCAGGCGATGCAGCGTTGGCAGGTGCCAAATTTTAGTGTCTTCGAGAGCGCCGATCCTTTGCCGGATTCGGTAAACAAACCGGCCATGCAGCGCGATTGGAGCGTCAATTTGGCGGGCCGCGTTCCCGCAGATACGTTTCCGGCCAAATTTTCTTTCAATCCCGGCGCTCCGCCGGATTGCATCAATGACTACGTTGTGTTCGGACTGGCCAGCCCCCAGACCGCCGGCACTGCCGGTGTCAACCCCAATTTTGTCGGCTTCAACGATCTCTATTCGACGCAACCTACCGCCGGCGGTCTCTGCGACACCGACGGGCCCTCAGTGCTGTTTGCCTATAACATCACCACTGTCACTACGGGCAGGGTGGTAACCTCCCCGGTTCTTTCCGAGAACGGAAAGCAGATCGCCTTCGTTGAAAGCATTCCCGGACCGCCCGCCGAGGCGATTTTCCATGTCTTGACTTGGACTGCCGGGCAGGGCTCGATCCACGCCGCCGCGCTACCCACGATGACTTCAGTGCTCCTCTCCTCAACCGCCAATGACACCACGTCATCGCCATGGATAGACTACGACGCGGATACGGCCTACGTGGCAACGGACGACGGCTTTGTTTACCAAATTACGGGTGTCTTCACAGCAACGCCCAAGCTTAGCACCTCTCCATGGCCGATTAAGCTCACCAACACCAGCCTGGGCTCTCCCGTTCTCGACTCGAATCTTGGCTTGCTAATGGTCGGCGGCCATGACAACGGAACCCTCTACCAGATCAACATCAACTCCCCGTCGACCGCGCCCGTGACGCTCCAGGTTGGATACAACCTCACCGGCAAAGTAACTCCCGGTATCGTGGCTCCGCCGGTTGTCGATATCACCAACGGTACAACTTTCGTCGTCAGCGCCTATGGCGACTTCGTCTTCTCCCCTTCAATGAACTTTGCCGCCGTGCTTGTCCAAGTCGACACCGCCACTCTTGGTCAGAAGGTGAAACAGGTTGCCAACATTGGCGAAGGCTCCACCACCGGAACTCATCTCAGCCTCTACGAGCCCGCCTTTAGCAACGGTTACTACAGCGCTCCCTCGAGTGGAGTGATCAGTCTTTGCGGCACCGGCGCCTCCGATACCACACCCTACCAATACGCCTTCGGGTTCACCGGCATCACCATGAACGCGACCACGCCCGTGATCTCGCAGCAGCTCTCCACTGTTGCCGCCGACACATGCACGGGATGGACGGAGTTCTACAATCCCAATATCAAGAGTGGAGTCGATTTCTTTTTCTTCGGGTTGACCGGAGATTGCACCAGCCCGTTCTTGGGGGGCGCTTCGACTACTGGTTGCGTGGTGGCATTGAGCAGCGATCCGACGATCCCCACGGCGACGGCACCTGTGCGCAGCGGTCCCAGTGGGATCGTCGTCGATAACTACGGTACGGCTTCGCAGGCATCCAGCATCTATTTCACCGCCGTGGGCCGGCAGACCGCGTATAAGTATACCCAGAACGGCCTGCACTAGAAGTTTTCAGAACCCGAGAGCCCTATGAATCAGGAATTTTTCACCAGCAAATTCCTTCATAGGTCTGGGCGCCTCCTGGACGCCGTGTCTTATCCAGGTGGATGAGGTCAATCACAATCTGTTCGGGTCGAAGGTATTTGGCAAGCTGATCTTTGCTCGCCGATTTGTTGCCGAGGATCACGACTTCGGCGGTGCTCAGTACGCCTTCGAGGTCGGCAGAGAGCACGGATCCGATATGCGGGATGACCTCTTCGATGTACTGACGATTGGAACCTGCTAGGCGACCCAGGGAGACATCCTCGTCCCAGACTCTGACTTCGAGACCCTCGCCCATGAGGCGCTTGATCAACTGCACCTGCGGGCTCTCCCGCAGGTCGTCGGTGCCGGCTTTGAAGCTCAGGCCGAGCTGCGCCACTTTCTTTTTGCCCGTGCTCAGCACCATTTCCACGGCACGATCGAGGTGCTCGGCGTTGCTCGGCATGAGCGATTCCAGCAGGGGAAGCTTGAGGTCGAGCTCTTTGGCTTTGTAGGTGATGGCGCGCAAATCTTTCGGAAGACACGAACCGCCGAAGGCGAAGCCCGGAGAAAGATAGGCGGGAGAAATGTTCAGCTTGGTGTCAGACGTGAAGATCTTGGTGACCGCGTGCGCGTCGACGCCAAGATGTTTGCACATGGTTCCCATTTCGTTGGCGAAGCCCACCTTCACCGCGTGATAGCAGTTGGAGAAATATTTAACCATTTCGGCAACCGGAATGGTCGTCTCGTAGAGTGTGCCGGGAGTGTTTTTGTAAAGTTCGCGCAGCGCCGCGAGGTGGTGAGTGTCGCTGGCTCCGAGAATCGTGTAGGGCGGGTTCAGGAAGTCGGCGACCGCGCTGCCTTCGCGCATGAACTCGGGGTTGTAGCAAACGGTGAAATCCTGGCCGCACTTCTTGCCGCTTTCTTTTTCGAGGATCGGGAGCACCACTGTTTCGGTGGTGCCGGCCAGCACCGTGCTGCGCAAAACAAAAACGTGCGGCGATTTTTTCTGGCGGATGGCGGCGCCGATTTCCCGGGCGACGTGCTCGATGTGGCTGAGGTCGAGCTTGCCATTTTTCAGGCTGGGCGTTCCCACGCAGACAAACGAGACTTCGGAATTCAGCACGGCCGCAGTGGCGTCGGTGGTCGCGTGCAGGAGTCCCGAGCGATGCGCTTCGGCGACCATATCGGCCATGCGGGCTTCGATGATCGGAGTTCGGCCCGAATCCATCGTCTCAACTTTGGCGCGGCTCACGTCGACGCCGATGACTTTGTGGCCCATGGAGGCAAAGCACGCAGCCGAAACGGAGCCGACGTATCCCAACCCAAAAATGCTAACCGACAAGCCCAAGCGAATTCTCCTAGCAATTGAGTGTCTGGGGGCTACCTGATGGCACTATGAACTATACCAACCCCCGGTTAAGCGATAGCAAATGGCTGCCCTTTGGGGCATGGAATTGTCTCAAACACATTAATCAAGGTGCTTGTTTTCAATATCTTACATAATAGCTCTAAAATTCCTCCGAACCCCTCCCGTTGCCGGGGCAAAATATGGACAACTTTTTCCACGGATGGGAATTCCGTTGGGCCAGATTGCCACAACCTTGATCGCAGGGCGTCGGCCGAGGACACGGATTGGCGGGGTATCGAGAGTAACCAGGTGCGTCGAGACCGGCCTTTTCAGCATGTAAGATAGGGGCATCTGTGGCTTCTGGATGGCAAAGCAAGCTGGCGCGTGTTTCCCGGATGGACTGGGAAGAGGTGCGGGTGCGCGTGGGGCAGGAATTCCATAAACAGAGCGACCTGCTCAAGCACAGGATGGGGGTGCGCGCTGGGGCGATTCGGCTGAATACGGATCATGCGGCGCGGAGGCAATTCTTCTTTTCTGCCAGCGACTTTTCTAGCAGTGAAATTTCGGAGCGCGCGGCACTGTTGCGCAAGCATCTGCCCGTCGAAGCATTCGAAATTCTGCGCGAGGCCGATGAAATTTGCGCTCATCGTTTTCGGCTGCTGGGCTACGAGAATCTTGCCTTCCATCTTGCCGGTGGCAGTGTCGCAGTCGGCGGCAACACTTTCAAGGATAAAGATATCGACTGGCATCTCGATCCGGTCCACGGCAAACGCGCGCCGCGCGATCCATGGTTCAAGATTCCTTTTCTTGATTTCGCGGTTGTGGGCGACCACAAGGTCACGTGGGAATTGAATCGCCACCAGCACCTGGTAACACTAGCCAAGGCTCGACTGCTGAGCGGGAATGATAATGACAAATACGTTCACGAACTGATGGCGCAGTGGCGAAACTGGATCAAGGCGAATCCGTATCCGCTGGGGATCAACTGGGGCAGCACGCTGGAGGTTGCCTTCCGCAGTTTGTCATGGATATGGGTAGACCAGTTGCTGGCCCAAGCGCCGGAGTACGCGCAGCTTCGCGCCGAATTGCTACCCGCGCTCGCCTTTCACGGTCGTTACATCGAGCGCTATCTATCTACCTATTTTTCTCCGAACACGCACCTGCTGGGCGAAGCGGTGGCGCTTTTGTTTCTGGGCACTCTGTATCCGCAAATGCCGGGAGCTGAGCACTGGAAGGAATCAGGGTGGAAGATCGTGCTGCGCGAAGCTGAGCGGCAGGTGCGTCCTGATGGCGTGTACTTTGAGCAATCGCTGTACTACCACATTTACGCACTCGATTTTTTTCTATATTCGCGGCTGCTCGCGGCCCGGAATGGAATGAAAATTCCGCCGGCGTTTGACGCCGTGCTGGAACGAATGCTCGCGGTAATAGCGGCGCTCGCGCAGGCAGGACCGGCAGAAGGCTTCGGCGATGACGATGGCGGGCGGTTGTGGAATCCGCGACGCAACCGGACGGAGCAGATGACGGACCCGCTGGCGCTGGGCGCTGTGATGTACTCGAGGAAGCTTTCCTCGGCGCCTCTTACGGAAGAAGCGATCTGGCTGTTTGGAAATCAGGCTGTCGAGAAACTCGCGCGTGCGAACTCGAGCCCACCAGCGAGCCCGGCTGCACATTCGCTGGCCTTTCCCGAGGGCGGCCTTTATGTGCTGGCCGATTCAGCGCCGTACGCACAGGCGATGGTGGTGGATGCCGGTCCGCAGGGCGTGGGACATTCGGGGCACGGACATGCCGACGCGCTCAGCCTGCGGCTCACCATGGATGGCCGGCGCTGGCTCGTGGACGCGGGCAGCGGCGTCTACATTGCGAAAGATCCGGCCGACCGGGACACGTTTCGCGGAACGGGTGCGCACAACACCCTGCGGGTTGATGAAGTCGACCAGGCGGTTGCGGACGAGCCTTTTTCGTGGACTCATATTCCGACCACGCAAGCGGAAAACTGGATCGAGGGGAAAAGCTTCACTTACTTTGTGGGCAGTCACAACGGATACGCGCGGCTGGCGGATCCGGTCTTGCATCGGCGACACGTGCTAAATCTAAAGAATGCCGGCGGTCTGTGGCTGGTTCGCGATGTTGCGCTCGGCCAATCGGAACATGAACTGGAGATACGGTGGCACTTCGCGCCTGATCTCGAGGTTAGAGCGGTCGGCTCGGGACGTGTAGAAGTGTCGAGGGCTGGCGCTGCGTCGGGTGAATCAGGACTGAGCCTCATCGTGCCGGAAGAAACGGTCTGGTATACGGCAACCGAAGTCAGCAGAACTCTACTCTCGCCCGCTTACGGTTCGTTCGAGCCCGCGCCTCTACTCAGATGCCACGCGCGGGTGTTGCTGCCGGCAGAGACGGCGACTGTGCTGGTGCCACGCCGCGGCGAAACCTGCCCGCAGGATGACCTACGCCTGGCCAGCATGACGCAGGCCGCAGTGCAGGTATACGAACTCGATTCACATGACGAAAGCCACGGATTCTTTTTTGCGCTCGGCGACGAGGCGTGGAGTTTCGGTCCGTGGTCTTCGGACGCGCAAATGCTCTATTGCCACATTGAAAAAGAAAAGCTAGCGCATCTCGCCGTGATCGGGGGGACGCACGTCCTGTGGCAGGGGCAACCTCTGCTGCAATCGGCGGGGCCATCCACATTTTTCGAGTGGCGCCGGCGGGACGCCATAAGGAATGCAGCGCCTAACGCTGTTTCCGTTACGTCCTTGTTCGAGGAGCTGACGGGCGATTCGCCTTCCTCATCGGCGGGACTGAATCATGGCTCGTCAGGGCAAGGGTCGTCAAAACCGGGCTCGTCGAATCATGGACCGTCGAATCATGGTCCGTCGAATCGCAGTTCGTCATCATACGTGGAGAAACACTAAATGTGCGGGATCGCTGGGATTCTTGAATTCGGACGGGACGCGCGGGCGAACGCCGCGGCCTTGCGCGAAATGTGCCGCGTAATCACCCATCGCGGACCCGACGACGAAGGCTTTTATACCGACGCCGTGGTGGGCATCGGCATGCGGCGGCTCAGCATCGTCGATGTGGCCGGCGGACATCAGCCGATTTCGAACGAAGACGGCACGCTGTGGGTCGTGTTCAACGGCGAGATCTACAACCATCTCGCCTTGCGCGAGCAACTCATTACGCGCGGCCACCGCTACAGCACGCACAGCGATACCGAGACCCTCATCCACCTGTTCGAAGAGTACGGTGCGAACTGTGTGCAGCACCTGCGCGGCATGTTCGCCTTTGCCATCTGGAATCGCAACACGAAAACGCTCTTTATCGCGCGCGACCGGTTGGGTATCAAGCCGCTGTACTACAAATTGACGCCGGAGCGACTGCTGTTCGGATCGGAAATCAAGGCGGTGCTAGCGCACGGCGGGATTCGCCCGGAGTTCAATCGGGCAGCGCTGCCGGAGTATTTGGCGTTCGGATATTTGTCGGGCGAGGAAAGCTTTTACGCTGGAATCGACAAGCTGTTGCCCGGACACACGATGACGATTGGCACCGACGGCAAAGCGGAGATCCGGCAGTACTGGGATCTGGACACATCGAAGCCGCACGAATCGCGCCATGAAAGTCACTACGTCCAGAGCTACCGCGAGTTGCTCGAAGGCGCCGTCAGCAGCCACCTGATGAGCGACGTGCCGCTCGGTGTGTTCCTAAGCGGCGGCGTGGATTCGAGCGCGGTGGCAGCGCTGATGACGAAACTGCGGCGCGAGCCAGTCGAGACTTTTTCCGTCGGCTATACCGAGCAGACATACAGCGAACTACCTTTTGCGCGCACGGTTTCGGATCACATCCAGTCGCGGCACCACGAAGTGTTGGTGGGCGAGCAAGATTTTTTCGGGGCGCTCCCGCATTTGATCTGGCATGAGGATGAGCCGATCGTATGGCCGTCAAGCGTGTCGCTCTACTTTGTTGCCCGCCTCGCGCGTGAGAGAGTTACGGTGGTGTTGACCGGAGAGGGCGCGGATGAAACCCTGGCGGGCTACACGCGCTATGCCTTCACCCTAAAAAATGCAGCCCTGGATCGAGCGTACCGTAGCGTCGTACCGGGTTTTCTGCGGCGCGGACTGCGCAACACGGTTGCAACTTCTTCTCTGCTGGGTGCAACCCTGCGCCGCAAACTGGAACATACGTTCTTAGCCAAGGATGGAAATTCCTGGGCTTCTTTCTACTTCGATAATTTCTTTTCCGCCTTCGGCGAAGCGGAGCAGCGCGGGTTGCTGACCGGCGAGTTCGCCGAGGAAGCCGCGCCCGGCACAGCCTATAAGAATGTCGTCGATTACTGGGACCACTCCTCGGGCGAAATGCTGCAACGGCTGCTCTATACCGACATCAAGACTTACCTGGTCGAACTGCTGATGAAGCAGGACAACATGAGCATGGCCGCATCGATCGAAAGCCGGGTGCCGTTTCTCGATCATGTGCTGGTTGAATTCGCGACCCGAATCCCGCGCGAAGTGCAGATTCATGGACTGGCCGGCAAACGGATCCTGAAGAAGGCGGTGGAAGATCTGCTGCCGCACTCGATTCTGTACCGGATGAAGCTGGGATTTCCGACGCCGTGGAGCGGATGGTTGGCCGGATCGCGACTGGAAACGATTCGCCACATGCTGCTCGAACCACGCAGCCTGAATCGCGGATACTTCCGGCGCGAGGCGATCGAGCAGTTGTTCAACGAACATCGTGCGAAGCATCGCGACAACGATGATCGCATCTGGCGTTTGCTCAATCTGGAGTTGTGGCATCGCGTTTGTCTCGAAGGCGAATCGCACGCCGAGATCGGTGACCCTGCCATGAAGATGGCCTCGACGCGGTAGCGATTTGTTTTCGCCGAGGGTCTGAATTTCGTGACATCTCGGATGTTATCCTCGTTACCTTATGCGCAGCTTCCGCTTGATCTGCTTCTTTGTCGCGTCCACCACGCTTTGTGCTTTCGGCCAGCAACCTTTTCTCGACGCTCGTCAGTGGACAGCGCTGCGAGACGAGTCGAGCGGTGCTGCTCCCTACGAAAACCTTCGCTACTTGACTGGGTTGCATCGAGTGCCGGCAACTCCAGAATTTGACCAAGCAGCGCAATTCGTTTTGCAGCGCACGCGCGAATACGGCCTTGCCGATGCCCACAGCGAGCAGTTTCCCATCGACGGTGCGAAGCATTACGGCCTGATGCGCTCGTACCTGGCGTGGACGGTCGAAGAAGCTCGGCTGTGGGAAGTCCGACCGCAACATCTTCTTCTCGGCGATTGGAAGACCGATCCAATCCACCTCGCGGACTACAGTCACAGTGCCGACGTGGAAACGGAATTGGTTGACGTGGGCAACGGCGCGAGCGCTGCCGATTATTCGGGCAAAGATGTGCGTGGCAAGATCGTGCTGGCCGACGGCGTTTTGGCGCGAGTGCAGGAATTGGCGATCGCACAGCATGGCGCGGCGGGAATCGTCAGCGACATGCCCAACCAGACCACGGCCTGGTCCGGTCTGGACACAACTGTGGTTCGGTGGGGTCATCTGGATGCGCGTCAACCGTCCGGCTTCGCCTTCATGGTTTCTCGCCAGAGTGCCGAGGCACTACGGATGCGATTGCAAAGCGGCGAACCCATCGTTCTGAATGCTCACGTCAAAGCGACCGTCGGCCCTGGCCACTGGACGGTAGTAACCGCCACAATTCCTGGCACCGACCCTGGCGCCGGAGAAATTGTCTACAGTTGCCATCTCGATCACGAACGCCCCGGAGCAAACGATAACGGAAGCGGTTGCGTGACCATCCTTGAATCCGCGCGCATGCTGGCGCGCCTGATCGATTCGGGCCAGCTGCCGCGACCCAAACGCACTCTGCGCTTTACCTGGGGACCGGAAGTCGAGGGCACGATGGCGTTTCTCGCCAGCCATCCCGAGATCAGACAGCGGTTGCGAGCCAGTATCCACATGGATATGGTTGGTGGCGACCCTTTCAAAAACAAGTCGGTGTTCCATGTCACCGGCACCCCGTGGTCTTTGCCCAGTTTTGTGACGGATGTGGGCACCGTGTTTCTCGATGCGATTCGCAGTGCCGCCAGCGGCTATGCGGCGGGCGAGAGCGCGGCGGACACGGGCATTGTCGAAACCCGCGCCGGTGGACAAGGCACTCGCAATGAACTTATCGCGGACGTAACGCCCTATTCGAGCGGCAGCGATCACGATGACTACGACTCTTCCACCATCGCGGTCCCGTCGCTTTATCTTCGCGACTGGCCAGACATCTACATTCACACCGACCACGACAGCCTCGATCAGATCGATGCCACGAAGTTGCGCCGTGTGGCGCTGCTCGGAGCAGCCTCGGGATACTTCTACGCAAGCCTCACTGCGCAACAACTTCCAACGTTGCTTCCGTTCCTCACCGCCCAGGCGGAAGTTCGCCTCGCCCGGGTCTTCGGAGCGGCTCAGCAGTTAGTGAATGACCCTCAGCTCGACGCGGAAATCGCCTGGTACGAAGCGCGCAACCTGGTGAATCAAACATTGCAACGTGAGAGCGCAGCGCTGCACTCCGTAATCGAATTCACGGGCGGACCTGCGGAGGCAGATGCGGACGGCGCCAAAGCTCTCACGGAGCAAGCTACAAAGCTCCTTAATTGGCTCGATAAGGCAGCAAAGCTGCGTGGAGTAAAAGGAACGGCGCCCAGCGCGCCCTGGGCCGGCGACTCTGAGGCGAAACGCGTGCCCACTCGCGTGGGTGAATTCGGTCCGCTGACGTATCAGAACGATAACGTCCTGCTGGCACGCCTGGGCAACGAGCGCTACGCGAAAATCAAGCTGATCAACAGCGGAGCGACCCCATTGCTGAACGTGCGTGACCAATCCGAGCTTTATGCGTACGAGATCGTCAACTTCGTGAATGGCAAGCGCACCGTGGGTGAGATCCGCGACGCGGTGTCGGCGGAATACGGGCCTCTGCCGGTGAATCTTGTCGCCGACTACCTCGAAGCTTGCGCTGACGCCGGCGTGATCCAGTGGAAGTAATGTGCTGATAGATAATAGATGCACGAAGCATATCACGCCCTGCTCCTCCACATGCAACGTTGTGCACTTAGCTAACTGAACCTGCACTTACCAACAAGATCAGTTGCAAAGTGGGCGCGGGGGCACTAGAGTACGTCCAATGTGGAAAGTTTGTTGCTGGGTGACTAACGCTCCGCGGCAGCCAAGATTCCGCAAGCAGCTGGAAAGGATACAAGGTTGAAGATCTCGCAAAAAGGTCTTTACGCGCTGCAAGCGATCATGACCCTTGGCCGAAGATACGGGACGGAAACCGTAAAGATACGCGACATAGCCATTGACAGCGACCTGCCGGAGAAATTCCTTGAGTTGATTCTGCTGGAGCTCAAGAATGCGCGCATCGTGGAAAGCGTTCGGGGCGCGAAAGGCGGATACCGGCTGCGCCGTGCGCCAGCCGAGATCAAACTCAGCGAGATCATTCGTTTGGTTGACGGTCCACTCGCACCCTTTGGGGATGCTGATCAGCTCCGCAGCCTCATCGTCACCGATCCCGATCATCGCGCGCTTTATGGCGTGTTTTTGGAGGTTCGAGATGCCGCGGCCAAGATACTGGAGAGCACCTCTGTCGCCGACATCGTCGGGGGTGCGTCTAAGTCCCACAAGAAATCGAAGGCCAGACAGAAGACTAAGAGAGGTCCTGTTCTGTCCATTGTCCATGAGGGCGCAAAGAGCAAGTAGATTGCTTGTCCCGCGAGCCCGGACTGTTACGCGAGAACGGACTCGTACTCGCCGTAGGCCCCTTTGAAATCGGTGATTTCGCGCGTGCCCTCGAAATGCCAGATCCTGGTCGCGACTTCATCGATCAGGTCCTCGTCATGTGTGACCAGCAACACCGTGCCGGGATAGCGCTGTAGCGAAATATTGAGGGCGTTGATCGATTCAAGATCGAGATGGTTGGTCGGCTCGTCGAGCACTAGCACATTCGGTTTCTGCAGCATCAGTTTGCAGAAGAGCAGGCGCGCCGCTTCTCCGCCAGAGAGTATGTCGGTGCGCTTCTCGGCATCATCACGAGGAAAGAGCATCTGTCCCAGTATGCCGCGAATCTCTTCGGTCGAAGCGGACGGATCCCACTGATGGAGCCACTCCAGAACCTTGATGCCGGGCTCGATCAGCGCCTTGTGATCCTGGGCGAAATATCCCACCGCCGCTTCGTGGCCCCAGATCACTTTTCCGCCGTCGACAAAGGGGCCGTCGTAGCCACTCGTCTTTCTCAGTTCCGACTCCGTAACCGTCGGCGAGTTCGCCAGCAGCGCGTTCACTAAAGTGGTCTTGCCGGAACCATTGCGGCCCATCAGCGCGATTTTTTCCCCGCGGACCACGCTCGCCGTGAAACCGGAAATCACCTTGGCTTCTCCGTAAGATTTCGTAATGCCTTCGATTTCCAAAATGTGCTTGCCGGATGGGCGCTTCTGATCAAACTTCAGGTACGGACGCTGAATGTTCGAACGCGCCAGTTCGGTAACCTGCAGGCGCTCGACTTCCTTGCGCCGCGACTGCACCTGACTGGAGCGGGTTCCGGCGGCGAAGCGGGCGATGAACTCGTTCAACTGCGCGATCTTCTTCTCACGCTGCGCGTTTTGCCCTTCGATCTGCGAGCGAACCTGCGTCTTCGCCACCACCATATCGTCATAAGTGCCGGTGTAAGTAATGATGGTCTCGTAATCGATGTCGGCAATGTGCGTGCAGATGCCGTTGAGAAAATGACGGTCATGCGAGATTACGATCAGCACGCCCTCATATTGATTCAGAAAATTCTTCAGCCAGTGGATCGAGTCGAGATCCAGGTGGTTGGTGGGTTCGTCGAGCAACAGCGCCTGCGGGTGTCCGAACAGCGCCTGCGCCAGCAGCACCCGCATTTTTTGTCCGCCCGGTATCTCCGACATTTTTCGCTCGTGCATCTCGTCGGGAATATCGAGGCCTTGCAGCAGAATCGCGGCATCGGTTTCGGCGGTGTAGCCGTCTTCTTCGCCGACGATGCCTTCGAGTTCGCCGAGTTTCATGCCGTCGGCGTCGGTCATCTCATGCTTCGCGTAGATGAGTTCGCGTTCTTCGAGAGCGGCCCACAAGCGCCGGTTGCCCATGATGACCGCGTCGATCACGCGATACTTATCGAAGGCGAATTGATCCTGGCTCAAAACGCCAAGCTTCCGCGGACCTACGACAGTTCCCTTCTGCGGTTCGAGCTCGCCGGTCAGAAGCCTCATGAAGGTGGATTTGCCGGCACCATTGGGGCCGGTAAGGCCGTAGCGCTTCCCCGGAACAAAGCCGGTGGAAACTTCGTCGAACAGAATTTTAGCGCCGTAGCGCATGGACACATTGCCAACTGAAATCATGATATTCAGGGAACTGCGGGAATCGATCCAATCGGAGGAAGACGCAGCTGCTGTCATTAGAATATCACGAGTTCGGGGCCTCAAGAGCCCAAGGCGTAACCTCGGGGTACGGAGGTCACAGGGAAAACCGGACAGCACTCGGTGCCGCTGGTCAATGATTCATGTTAGCCTTTCCCGACGAATATTCCCCGAAAGCGGGCGTAATGAACGATCCTCAGCCTTCTTCCGTTAATCTTCAGGCAATCGCGCGGCAGGTCATGCAGGCCCAGGGCTTTGAGCCGGATTTTCCACCCGAAGTTCAAACGCAATTGGCGGATATCACCGCGCATCCGCCGCAACTTCTGTCTTCCGACAAAGTGCGTGACCTGCGCAATCTTCTGTGGTCGTCGGTCGACAACGACAGCTCCAAAGATCTCGACCAGATCGAAGTCGCCGAACCCTTGCCGAATGGTGACGTCAAGGTAATGATCGGCATCGCCGACGTGGACGCGTTTGTCGCCAAAGATTCTCCTATCGATCAGCACGCGGAGCGCGAGACCACCTCGGTCTATACCGGCGTTTGCATTTTCCCGATGTTGCCGACCGAGCTCTCGACAGGCGCGTCATCACTGCTCCCGGACGTGGACCGGCCGGCCGTGGTTACGGAATTTGCGGTCAACGCCGGCGGCGCTCTCGGTGCGTGCAACGTGTATCGGGCCATCGTTCGTAACAAGGCTCAACTCACCTACAACGGGGTCGGAGCATGGCTGGAGGGCACTGCGCCTGCTCCGCCGAAAGTTGCCGCGTCCGCGGAACTGCAGACGCAGCTCAGACTGCAGGATCAAGTTGCACAAGCGCTCAAGAAACTGCGCTTCGAGCATGGCGCCCTGAATCTTGACACCAGTGAAGTTCTTCCACTCCTCTACAACGAGCAGGTTGTCGACATCGCGAAAGCCACAAAGAACCGCGCCACTGACTTAATCGAGGACTTTATGATCGCCACTAACGGGGTGGTGGCGCGACTGCTGGAAAAAGTTTCTTCTCTGCGCCGAATCGTGAGAACTCCAGCGCACTGGGACGGCATCGTGCGGCTGGCGGCGGCGCAAGGTGAAAAGTTGCCGGCAACGCCCGATTCCAAGGCGCTCAACGATTTTCTCGTGAAGCGCAAAGGCGCCGACCCCGATCACTTTGCTGACCTTTCGCTTGCCGTCATCAAGTTGGTCGGTCCGGGAGAGTATGTTCTGGAGCGGCCAGGTGATTCTCCGGAAGGACACTTCGGACTTGCGGTGCAGGATTACACCCACTCGACCGCACCCAACCGGCGCTTTCCCGATGTCGTAACCCAGAGATTGATCAAGGCCTCGCTCGACGGAAAACCCGGACCCTATTCGGATGACGATCTCGCCGCCATTGCCTCGAACTGCACCCAAAAGGGCGACGCAGCGCGAAAAGTGGAGCGCGAAATGTCGAAGCGGTTAGCCGCGATGGCGATGAGCCATCGGGTGGGAGAAACCTTCGACGCCATGGTCACCGGAACAACTCCGAAGGGAACGTTTGTGCGCGTCATGCAACCGCACATGGAAGGACTACTGGCGCAGGGAGCGCAGGGGTTGCACGTGGGCGATAGACTCCGAGCGAAGCTGGTGCGGACGGATGTGCAGCATGGGTTTATTGATTTCATTAAGGCATAAAACCTAATAGCCTTTGCATGAATAGCCATTAGGGATGTCAGGAGGCAAGACATGCGACATATTATTGCGTCTGTTCTCGCACTACCTCTATTTTTGCAGCCGGCGGCGGCACAAACTCCCGAACTTTCCAAAAGCGTACAACCGTTCGTTCGGGTGAATGCGCCCAGGGTCGTCCTGACGCATGTGCGCGTGGTTGACGGCACCGGCGCGGCGGCAGCGGAAGATCAGAATGTGACCATCGAGGGCGGAAAGATCCGGGCGATCCAGCCGGGTGCGGAGGTTGCCTCAACCGCGGACACGACGGCGCTCGATCTCCGCGGATACACCGTGATGCCCGGCATCGTCGGCATGCACAATCACCTCTTCTATATCGCGCGGCCAGACCTGACCGACCAGTGGAAGTACGAGCAGCCGGTAATCGTGACGCAGATGACGTTCTCCGCGCCGCGTCTGTATCTGGCCGGGGGTGTGACGACCATGCGCACCACCGGAAGCGTGGAGCCGTATGCTGACCTGAATCTGAAGCGCGACATCGACGCGGGCAAGCTTCCCGGGCCCCACATTGACGTTACCGGCCCGTATCTCGAAGGAGCGGAGAGCTACTTCATCCAGATGCCACACCTGACGAGCCCGGATGAGGCGCAGCAAATGGTCGAGTACTGGGCCGATCGCGGAGTGACTTCGTTCAAAGCGTACATGAACATCACGCGAGCCGAACTCAAGGCTGCGATTGACGCGGCGCACAAGCGCGGGATCAAAGTCACTGGACACTTGTGCTCGGTCACTTACAAAGAGGCCGCGGAGTTGGGCATTGACGATCTCGAGCACGGGTTCTTTGTGAACACGCAGCTCGATCCCGGGAAGAAGCCCGATGCGTGCAGCGACAGTGCCGGTGAATACACGCTGGCGCACATGCCACCGGATAGCCCCGAGGCCAAAGATCTGATCGACACGCTGGTAGAGCATCACGTGGCCATTACATCGACGTTGCCCGTGTTCGAAGGAGAGGCTGGCGAAGGACGTCCACCGATCCGCCAGCAGGAGCTGGACGCGATGACTCCGGAACTCGCGAGGCGTTCTTCTATCTGCGGCAGCGGCCGGCATCGGTGCCGGCTCCGAAGATGGATGGAGCCATGCTGTTCAAACGTGACATGGAACTGGAGCGGGCGTTCGCAGCCGCGGGAGGGCTGCTGATTGCGGGTCCGGATCCAACTGGCGATGGAGACGTTGTGCCCGGGTTCAGCGATCAGCGCGAAATTGAATTGCTGGTGGAAGCCGGCTTCTCTCCGGTAGAGGCGATCAAGATCGCCACGATGAACGGCGCGGTTTACCTGGGCAAAGAAAAGCAGATCGGCTCGATCGCGGCCGGAAAGAACGCGGACTTGGTGGTGATCAAGGGAGATCCGTCAAAGCATATCTCGGATGTAGAAAACGTAGAGATTGTGTTCAAAGACGGCGTCGGCTACGATTCCCAGAAGCTCCTGGACTCCGTGAAGGGGCGCTACGGGGAGTACTGAGAGGCTCGGCTTTTTCTCCGCGGCGTCACCTTCCGGTTGAATGGATAACGCTCAGCCATTTTTCTTTTCCAGCTCGGCCCATCGCTCGTAGAGAACATCGAGCGCCTCTTGCGCCGCGTCCAGCGCCGCCTGCGCGCTTACCAGCCGCGGAGCGTCCATCGCGTTGGCTGGATCCTCCAGTTCTGCGCGCTTGGCTTGTACCAACTGCTCGGCTTCTTCCACTCGCTGCTCGATGGTCGCGTACTCCCGCGCTTCTAGGTAGGAAAGCTTTCTTTTTCGTCGGAGCCGCCGACGTGGCGCCGGCAGTCTGCGAAACCGCCCCTGTTGCCGCGTCTGGCCGCATGTCTGCTTTGGAGCGATGCGCCTGCCACATCTCCCATTGCGCGTAGTCGGCAAAGGTCTCGGCTCCGCCTTTGCCGTTTAGTCCGAGGACGATGCTGGATACGCGATCGAGCATATAGCGATCGTGGGTCACCAGCACGAGCGAGCCGGGAAAATCGATCAGGCTTTCTTCCAGAATTTCGAGCGTCGGAATGTCGAGGTCGTTGGTAGGTTCATCGAGCAGCAGAATGTCGGCCGGCTGGAGCATGAGCTGTGCGATCAGGACGCGCGCCCGTTCACCTCCGGAAAGCCGCCCGACGGCCTGGCTTAGTTGCTCGCCCGTGAAAAGGAATCTCGCCGCCCATCCGGCGACGTGAATTACGCGGTCGCGATACACGACGGAATCGCCGTCGGGTGCGAGCGCGCGGCGCAGAGTCACGTCGGGATCTAGAGTGCGAGTCTGGTCGAAGTAGACGATGCGCAGCCAATCGGCGCGTCGAATCTCGCCACCGCTCGGTGCGAGGTCTCCCTGCAATAAGCGGAGCAGGGTCGTCTTGCCGCTGCCATTCGGGCCGACCAGGCCTACGCGCATTCCGGCGGTGAGAATGAAGTTAAGGCCTTCGAATAAAACGCGATCTCCCATGGTGCAGGTGACGTCCTGCAGTTCGATCAGGCGCTTGGTCTTGCGATCCGTCGCGGAAAAATCGATCTGCGCCGTCGTGGTGCGCGTTCTCGAATTCAAATCGGCAAGCTCTCCCATAAGCTCACCGGCTTTGCTGATGCGGGCCTTGGATTTGCGGGTGCGAGCTTTCGCTCCACGGCGGAGCCACTCGATTTCTCCGTGAACCAGATTCTCGAGCGCTTCCTGGCGCCGCGACTGCGCGTGCAGGAATTCTTCTTTTTTCTCCAGAAAAGCGATGTAGCTGCCGCGGACGCGGAGCGAACCATCGGGGTAGATCCGATTGAGCTCAACCATGTCGGTGGTGACGTTCTCGAGAAAGTAACGATCGTGACTCACGATGACGCTGGCGAATGGCGCTTGCTCCAGCAGGTCTTCGAGCCACGTGATTCCGGGCAGGTCGAGATGGTTGGTGGGTTCGTCGAGCAGAAGGATGTCGGGATGCTGCACCAGTGCTTCGACGATGGCGAGGCGCTTCTGCCAGCCACCGGATAACTCAGTAGCGCGGGCATCGAGATCTTCAAAACCAGCACGGCCGAGCGTCTCGGCAAAGCGTGCGCCACGCTCGGATCCGGAGACGCCACAACCATCGAGAGCACTTTCGATCACCGATCGCACCGTGGCTCCATGCTTGAATCGCGAGTCTTGCTCAACACAGGCAAGACGGGTTCGCTTCCGAAACGACACTTCCCCGCTGTCGGGAGCAACGTCGCCAGCCAGAATTCGCAGAAGCGTAGACTTGCCTGACCCGTTCGGGCCAATCAGGCCGATGCGATCTCCGTCAGAAATGGTAAAAGAAACACTCTGGAAGAGCGGGTTTGCCCCGAAGGCTTTCGTAATCTCTTGTGCGTTGACGATGGGCGGCAATGATCTGCGGTCTCCTGAAATATGCAACTTCAGATTATCAGTTGAGAGTGGTTCGGTGCTGAGACTACTGGACGATAACTCTTTGCTTCAGATCCTGAGCGGCTTGCGCCACATTCTCCAGCCGGCCGAGATCGCGCCAATAATATTCATCGGCGCGGAAAGCGAGGATTTTTTCTCCCTGGGCGGCGAGACGCAAATAGGAAGTGATGATGGAGAACGCGCCGTCTTCAATCATCATCGCCAGCAGACGCGGAGAAATAACATGGATGCCGGAGAAGCCCCACGCATGCAGTGGCTGGGCAGGTCGAACGAGTGAAGCTCGAGCAAGTTCAGGTTCTTGATCGCTTCCGGATCGCCGACCGCGGAGCTGAAGCTGATCGTCGAACAGCAGGTGTCGAGAGGTCTTGCGGTCCTGCACCGCCAAGGTCGCTAGAGCCTGACTTGCAGTGTGAAATTCCACCATGCGCCGAAGATCAATCGTGCTGAGGACATCGACATTGTGCACGATAAAGGGTTCGTCAGCGCGGCCGGAATCTTCAACTGAACGATTGGCAAAGAAATAAGCGGCCTTCTTCAGGCCACCGCCGGTGTCGAGCAATACCTCCTCGCGCGAAACTTCGATGCGCATCCCGAAGTTGTCGTTCGTTTTCAGATACTCCACAATCATGTCGGCGAAGTGATGAACGTTAATGATCACCTCGCGGACTCCAACGCTGCGCAAGCGCGAGAGCGTGATCTCCAGCAGCGTGCGGCCGTCGATTTCGACCAGCGCCTTGGGACGATTGTCGGTGAGCGGCCGCAGGCGCGTGCCCAGGCCGGCGGCCAGAATCATCGCTTTCATTGGTCTATCGCTCACCGATCCAGCGCCTTCACTGATCTCGCGTTTTCATGGATCTCGCTTCCACGGAGCCAGCTCTCCTGCTCGCGATGACGGACTACCACTTCCACTCGCCGTTAGCTCTGTCGCGCAAATGCTTCGCCAATTGCTCCGCCAGATAGACCGAGCGATGCTGGCCGCCAGTGCACCCGAACGACACCATCAAGTGCTTGAAACCGCGACGCTGATAGGTGCTTACGCTTGCGTCCACCAGCGACATTACGCTGGCTAGAAACTGATGCACGCTCTCCTGTTGATTGAGGTAGTCGATGACTGGCGCGTCTTTGCCGGTGAGGGTTTTGAAGCGCTCTTCGCGCCCTGGATTCGGGAGGCTGCGGCCATCAAAAATGAAGCCGCCGCCATTTCCGGTGTCGTCTTGCGGCAAGCCTCGATGAAACGAAAAACTGAAAACCCGCACGGTCAATTTTTCCGGTGCCGAAGCCAGGCCTTGCAACTTATCCGAGGCCACCATGACTTTTGAATGCTTCCATCAGCGTCGGCAAGGCGATGGGCAACTCCACATTGTGAAGCAGCCAGCGCAAGTTTTTCAGCGCGTACGGCACGCTTTGCAGGAAATGCTCTTTGCGCTCGTAAAAGCCGCGAAAGCCGTAAGCGCCCAGCGCCTGCATGATGCGGACATAAACGTAGGCGTAGTAAAACTGCATGAACACGGCGCGATCGAGATCGAGCGAAACCGGCCAGGCTGTCGAGATAATGATCGAGCAATTGCTGGCGCAGATCCGCGGGCAGGTCGGCCTTGGCATCGTACAAAAGAGAAGCGATATCGTATTGCAGCGCGCCTTTGCGGCCGCCTTGATAGTCGAGAAAAAACGGCTGGTCTTCGTTACAGAATTTTGCGCAACATGACGTTGCGGGACTGGAAATCGCGATAGAGAAAGTAATCGCGGCTGGCGCTCAACAGGAATTTCGTCAGGCGGCTGAAATCGTGCTCCAGCGCCTGTTCGTTGAAGGGAATGCCGGCGAGCCTGAGAAAGTAATATTTGAAATAATTCAAATCCCACGCGATGGACTGGCGATCGAAACTGGCGCGCGGATAGCACACTTTGTAATTCAAGTCGCGGCCTGCTTCGACCTGAAAGCGCGGCAACACGGCGACAACTTTTCGATAGGTCGCGACGGCCTCGGGAGCGATGGTCGTGCCGTCGCGATGGCCCGAGAGAAACTCGAAAAGCGTGGTGCTGCCGAGATCTTCCTCAAGATAAGCGCCGTGGCTCAAATCTTCGGCGTAAATTTCCGGCACCGGCAAACCGTGACGACGAAAGTGCCTGGAAAATTCGAGGAAGGCGACATTCTCTTCACGCACGTTATACAGAATGCCAATCGCGCTGAGTTTTGCGCTGTCAAGCCGGACGATCTTGCGTCCCGACCCTCCGAGTTCGTCCTGCAGCGGCCGCACCCGCTCAACCGGCGAGTGGAAATGCTGCTCGAAAAGTCTTTTGAGAACTTCCATGAATTATGCCGCTGTCCTGCTCGCTGCCTCCTAAAGATAACATTGCACACACAGTCGAGTGGAGTACGGGATATGACGCCCAACCCTGGAAACCGATTGACAACCATATCTCTGCTGCCCTAGCATTAACTACGTTATGAGTCCGTTGACCCATCGTCATCACCATCGTCACCATGCGATGAGCGTGTCGGCGGGGTAGCACGGATAACCAATAGCACTCATAGGAAATCCAAGCCCGCTGGCGCGCAAAACTCGCCCAGCGGGCTTTTTGCCTTTGTGCGAGGTCTGAAAATCGGGACATGAGATTAGGAGGGTTCGATGGAAATCGACTTCGACAAGATGCAGGGACTGGCGCCCGCGGTCATTCAGGATGCGGGCACCGGAGAGCTGCTGATGGTTGGTTTCATGAATCGGGAAGCGCTGGATATGACCCTGCGCACGGGTTTCGTTACGTTCTACAGCCGCACCCGCCGGACTCTGTGGACAAAGGGGGAAACCTCCGGCAATCGTCTGCAGGTGGTTGCCGCCTTCGCCGACTGCGACCGGGATACAGTGCTGCTCCGCGTCCACGTGTTGGGCGAGGGCAAAGTCTGCCACAACGGGACGCGTTCCTGCTTTACCGAGGAACTTCCGTTGAGAAGTGCGCTCGGGGCTGCCCCACTCGGACAAGAAAAGGTGGACCAAGAGAGGGCTGAGCGATGAAGCTACGACTCGGCATCCCCAAAGGAAGCTTGCAGGAAGCAACGTTGAGCCTGTTCACACGGGCTGGGCTGCGCGTGTACACCAACGCCCGTTCTTACTTCGCCGCGACCGATGATCCGGAGATCGAATGCCTGCTCATCCGTGCCCAAGAAATGGCGCGCTACGTCGAACACGGCGCGCTCGATGCCGGCTTGACTGGCCTCGACTGGGTGCTCGAAAGCGGCCTCGATGTAGTCAAGGTCTGCGACCTGATCTATTCCAAACAAAGCATGGGCAGCGTCAAATGGGTGCTGGCTGTGCCGGAGGAGTCGAGCTTCCGGAAACTCGAGGATCTTGACGGTCGAATCATCGCCACCGAGCTGGTGAATTTCACTCGCAATTATTTCGCGAACCGGAAAGTTGACGTGCGAGTCGAGTTTTCCTGGGGTGCAACCGAAGTGAAGCCGCCGCTGCTGGCAGACGCCATTGTAGAGGTCACGGAGACGGGTAGTTCACTGCGCGCAAATCATTTGAGGATCCTCGAAACAGTTCTTGAGTCCAACACACAACTGATCGCGAACAAGACGGCGTGGGCCTATCCCTCACGGCGAGAAAAGATTGAAAACCTGGCCGTGATGCTGAGCGGAGCTATCGCCGCGCTGGGGCGCGTGGGGTTGATGCTCAACGTGCGCAAACCAGACTTGCCCACGGTTCTCGGTCTTCTGCCGGCGCTGAAGAATCCGACCGTCGCACCTTTAGCCGATGGCGAGTGGGTCGCGGTAAACACGGTGATTGAGGAGAGCACCGCGTGGTCTCTAATTCCAAAGCTCAAGCAAGCCAACGCTCAGGGCATCGTCGAATATCCGCTGAACAAGGTGGTCATGTGAAGGGCGATAGCGTGAAGCGCGATGGTGTGAAGGGCGATAGCGTGGTGCGCAAAGCGGTGGCGCAGAATGACAACAATCACAACAATGCGAAACGCAAAGTTGTGAAGCGCAACCAGATGCGCGTTCTTGAAGGCGCTGAGCAAGCTCGTCTTATAAGTGCGCTGGTGCGGCGCGGCGCAGCCGATCTGGCGGAGGTCGAATCCGCAGTGCGCCGCATCGTGAATGACGTCCGGCGCAACGGGGATCGCGCAGTGCGCCGCTACGCCACACGTTGGGACGAATTAGGTAAGGGCGAGTCACTGCGCGTTCCCGAGGCCGATCTGCACGAGGCGTGGGAGAAGACCGACCCTGCACTGCAGACAGCGATCGAGCAGGCAGCGGGCAATATCGCGCGCTACGCTGAGTGGCAAGCGCCCGAGGAATGGGGGCGCGAAATTCAGCCTGGCGTTAGCGTGGGCCAGTTGGTTCGCCCGTTGGAATCGGTGGGATGCTATGTGCCGGGTGGCCGCTATCCTTTACCTTCCACCGTGCTTATGACAGTGATCCCCGCGCAGGTCGCCGGTGTCGGGCAGATTCGTGTTGCGTCTCCGCGCCCGGCCCAGGCAACCTTGGCGGCGGCTGCCTTCCTCGGCGTGCGCGAGTTCTACCGCGTCGGTGGGGCACAGGCCATCGCCGCCCTTGCCTATGGAACGGAAGAAATTCCGCGCGTGGACAAGATCGTCGGCCCGGGCAACCGATACGTGACCGCAGCCAAGAAGCTCGTGGCGTTCGATTGCGCCATTGAATTCCTGGCTGGCCCCACCGAAGCCGTTATCATCAGCGAAAACGGCGATCCGGATTGCATCGCTTCCGATCTGGTGGCTCAGGCTGAACATGATCCCGACGCGCGGTGCATCTTCATCACAACTTCACGCACGTTAGCGAAAACGGTACAGCAGGAAGTGCAAGAGCGGGCGCGTGCAAACCCAATCGCTGCCCAATCGCTCTCCCAGCGCGGCGCCATTCTTCTGGTCGCTTCTCTTAAACAAGCTGTGGAGATAGCAAATCGCATCGCGCCGGAGCATCTCACACTTCCGGCGGCATTGGCGCCGGCCGTGCAGCATGCTGGCTCGGTTTTCCTTGACGAGTTCACACCTCAGGCAGCGGGCGACTACGTCTCCGGACCGAACCACGTGCTGCCCACGGGCGGGATGGCGCGTGTGCGCGGCGGCCTCAGTGTGCTCGATTTCGTCCGCGTCGTTGCTTCGCAGCAAGTGTCCCGCGCCGGAATCGGCCAAATCGCGCCGCCGGGCATTGCGCTGGCAAATGCCGAGGGCTTAAAAGGGCACGCGGAGGCATTCCGAGTGAGGTCCTCCCGTGCTTGAAGCTCGCGAAGCGGTAAAGAATCTGCACGCGTATCGACCTCCGTTGGCTGGCCGAACCGGATTGCGTCTCGATTTCAACGAGAGCACGGTGGGGTGTTCGCCGCGCGCGCTGGCCCGGCTGGGGTCGCTCGACGCCGAAGTGCTGGCGCGCTATCCCGAGCGCGAGCCGGTGGAAAAAGAGGTCGCGGGCTTTCTCGGGCTCGATCCGGCGTACGTTCTGCTCACAAACGGTGTCGACGAAGCGATACATCTGCTGTGTTCCACATACCTCGATCCCGGGGACGAGGCGCTCATCGTCGTGCCCACCTTTGCCATGTACTCGATCTTCGCGCAGGCCGAGGGCGCGCGAGTTGTCGAAGTGCGTGCTGGCGACAACTTCACGTTTCCGGCGCAAGACCTGCTCGCTCAACTCAGCCCGCGCACTCGGCTCATCGCGGTGGCGAATCCGAACAATCCGACCGGAGCAGCGGTTGCCCGCAATGTCCTGATTCAGATTGCGCAGCAAGCGCCGCAAGCTGCTCTGCTCGTCGACGAGGCGTACTTCGAATTTCATGGGGAAACGTTAATCGATCGAGCGTTTGTCCACCCCACACCGCAGATCGAGAATCTTTTCGTAGCGCGAACGTTTTCCAAGGCCTATGGCCTCGCCGGTCTGCGAATCGGAATTCTTGCAGGTCAAGCCCGGCAGATGACGATGGTCCGCCGTGTGGCCTCACCGTACAGCGTCAACGCAGCCGCCCTCGCAGTTCTGTCAGAGGCTCTAAGAGATCAGGAATATGTCAGCCGCTATGTCGCGCAAGTCCTAAATAACCGCGAGAGATTGCAGCGGGAGCTTGGCAATTTCGGATTGCATTACTGGCCGAGCCACGCCAATTTTGTGCTCGTCCGCATTGGCTCCGCCCACGCGGAGTTCGTTCAGGCTCTGCGCGACCGCGGAATTTTGGTTCGTGACCGTCACACCGACCCAGGCTGTGAAGGCTGCGTCCGTCTGACCGTGGGATCCGACGAACACACAGAGATTCTCATCGGCGCTCTGCGGGACGTGGTTGAGCAGCTTGGATTGCGACCTGCGCTGCCGACAGAGGTGCGGGCGTGAGGAAAGCGAAGCTGCATCGCAAAACTGCCGAAACGGAAATTCGAATTTCGCTCACCATTGAGGGCCGTGGGAAGTACGAAGTCTCCACCGGAATCCGTTTTCTTGACCACATGCTCGAACTGTTCACCCGTCACGGTGGCTTCGACTTGAAGCTGGCCGCCCTCGGCGACTTGGATGTCGATCAGCACCACACCGTGGAAGACGTTGGCATCGCCCTGGGTGAGGCGTTCGACCGCGCTCTGGGCGACCGGCGCGGCATCCTGAGAGCCGGCTATTTTCTGATGGCCATGGACGAAACTCTAGGACTGGCGGCAGTGGACTTTGGCGGCCGCGCGGTGGCCGTGGTTCAGACTAAAGTCCGCGCGACGCGGGTCGGCGATCTGCAGACGGAACTCGTCTGCGACTTCTTCGAGGGTTTTGCACGCGGCGCGCGCGCCAATATTCATGCGCGTGTGCTTTACGGACGCTCCAGCCACCACAAGATCGAAGCGCTGTTCAAAGCTTTCGCGCGGGCTCTTCGTGTAGCCTGCTCCCACGATCGTCGATTGGGACGCATGCTGCCAAGCACCAAAGGGCTTCTATGATGGCTTCCAAAATTGCGCTCGTAGATTACGGCGCCGGCAACCTGAATTCGGTGAAGAAAGCATTTGATTATCTCGGCGCCGACGTCTTCGTGACCACCCTGCCTGAAGCCGTCGCCACAGCGGACAAGATCGTTCTGCCCGGCGTCGGGCACTTCAGTGCATTGGGCGGCCTCGACAACACTGGCTTGCGCGATGCCCTGCTGCAAGGCGCGCGGGCGGGCAAGCCGTTCCTTGGGATTTGCCTCGGTATGCAGTGGCTGTTCGAGGGCAGCGACGAAGCTCCCGAGTGTGCGGGAGCAGGAATTCTTGACGGTCGATGCCTGCCGTTTCCGTCGTCGGTCAAATCGCCGCACGTCGGCTGGAACTCGCTGGCGGTCCGCGAAGGCTCGCGCCTCCTGCGCAACGTCGCACCCGACTCCTTTGTTTACTACACCCACTCCTTTCAAGCGCCGGTGGTTGCCGCCACCACAGCAGCGACCGAGTACGGAATGCGGTTTTCCGCCGTCGTCGAACAGGACAACATTTTCGGAGTGCAATTCCATCCGGAAAAATCGTGGACTGTGGGTCTTCTTATGCTCAAGAATTTCTGTGAAGCCGATTTGTGAGGCTGATCTGCGGAGTCCGATAAGTGCTGACCAAGCGCATCATCGCCTGTCTCGATGTGGACGACGGCCGGGTCGTGAAAGGGGTGCAGTTCGTTAATTTGCGCGATGCCGGCGACCCGGTGGAATGTGCCGCCGCTCACGCTCGCGACGGCGCCGACGAAATCGTTCTGCTCGATATCACCGCCACCAGCGATAAGCGCAACACCATGCTCGACGTCGTCCACCGCACCTCACGCTGTCTGTTTATTCCATTCACCGTCGGCGGAGGAATCCGTGAACTCTCCGACGCCGCGGCCGTGTTCGAGGCGGGCGCGGATAAGATCGCCATCAACTCGGCCGCAGTGAACGACCCAACGCTGATCGGAAGAATCGCAGCGCGTTTTGGCTCGCAGGCGGTCGTGGTGGCCATTGATGCCCGACGCGTAAGCGGAGGTTCCAGTGGTTTTGAAGTGTTCGTTGCGGGAGGACGCACTCCCACAGGCCGGGACGCCATTCAATGGGCGCGCGAGGCAGCCGCTTGCGGTGCGGGAGAAATAATGCTGACGTCGATGGATCGCGACGGGACCAAAGCTGGTTTCGATTGTGAGTTGACGCAGCTTGTCGCAGACGCGGTTTCCATTCCGCTGATCGCATCGGGCGGAGCTGGATCGCCGCAACACTTCATTGACGTGTTCCGCAACGGGCGCGCGGACGCAGCTCTAGCGGCTTCGATCTTTCATTTCGGCCTGGAAAACATCGGACAATTAAAACGTGAACTGCAAGCCGCCGACGTGCCCGTGAGGTGGCCATGCTGATTCCGTCGATCGATCTCATGGGTGGCAAGATCGTGCAGTTGGTCCAGGGCGAACAAAAGAAACTGGAGTTCGACAACTTCAACTACTGGATCGAGCGCTTTTCCAAATATCCCACTGTCCAACTCATCGACCTCGACGCGGCGCGCGGCGCCGGCGACAACCGGCCGCTG
Source organism: uncultured Acidobacteriaceae bacterium (assembly GCA_963730845.1). GTDB lineage: Bacteria > Acidobacteriota > Terriglobia > Terriglobales > Acidobacteriaceae > Acidiflorens. Next base: position 129,210 of record CAVSTM010000023.1, read on the forward strand.
GTGAGGCAGATCGTCGGCCAACTGAGCTGCCAGGTCGGCGGCGGCATTCGCGATCTCAAAACCGCACGGGAGCTTCTGCATCTGGGCGCGCGCAAGGTCATCATCGGGTCCGCGTTGTTAACCGAAGACCGGATCAACCAGGAATATGCTCGCGCGCTCGCGGACACGCTCCCGAGGACGGCACTGATGTTTGCGCTCGACTCCCGAGGAGGTCGAGTTGCGATTGAGGGCTGGCGTACCCAGACCACTGTCACTGCGTTCGACATGATTCGTGAGCTAGAACCCTTCTGCGAGTCGTTCCTCTATACCCACATCGACACCGAGGGCCTGATGGAAGGAATTCCGATGGAGACGGTTCATGCGATTCGGCGCGCCACTGCCCACCGCCTGGTGGTGGCCGGTGGCATCACCGAACAACACGAAATCGACACCCTCGACGCGCTCGGAATTGATGCTGTGGTGGGAATGGCGCTGTATGCCGGTAAAATTCGCGGTTGAAAGATTGAAAACGATCCACGTAGACGAGAAGACATTTGTCACACCACGGTTGGACCGTAGTTTCGTTAAGCAACTGCGGCTCCCAGCTTCACCACATCGCGTTCCAATGTGCTCAGTCTCTCCCATGCGGCCTCGACCGCCGATGCTCCCTCTTCCCGAACTCTTCTGGCATTGCTCAGAGCCTGCTCTGCCGCGCGACCAACCTCGTGTAGAAGCTTGCGAATCTCGACTTCCAGGTACCCGCGACTCTCCTCAACTCGATTCAGGATGTCGCTTTGCACTCGCGTGCTGTTGAATTCGAGCAGCTTGGCCAGAAACTTTCGCGCGTCATTTTCGATGACGCCCCGAGCACCGACAAAACCAAGAAAGACGTCGGCCAGCCAACGCAGCGGCGAAGCCGGCTGCGCGACTTCGATGAAATCGAGGAAAGTGAACCTCGAACGGACACGAAATCCGCTTTCAGGGTCGAGAGCGTGCGGCATTCGCGCCAGGGTTGAGATATCCGCGAGTTTCTTCAGAAAGTCATTGCCCATTTCCACGAATCGACGCGACACTCGCCGATATTGCCGTTCTGCCTCCTCCTGCTCGGGCTTCAACCACGGGAGCACATGCCGTCTGGCGATTTCCTGTGCCTCTTTCATTATTCGGCGACGATAGCGTGGCCCTGGCCCATCACGGAGAGACATAACAGTCTTTTCAAATTCCTCGCTGGCTCGCGGCAATGCACTTGCGAGAAATGCTTTGTGCCGATCCACAAACAGATCGGAAATGTGTTGCTGCTCGGCCATGAACAAATACGCAAGTTCCCGCATCGATCGTTCGGCGTCGGCGATCGTTGCCTTCATGGCCGCAATTCGCTGTTCCGACTCTGCAAGGGGCCGCTGCAGCGCTTCCCGTTCCTCGCCGATAACTGCCAGCAGTTGCTCGCTGAGTCGGTTGATCCCTCGCTCACAAGCTGAATAAATCAACTGCCGTCCGGATTGATCAACCAGTCCATTGAGAGCGTCAACCAGCTTTTGCCAGTCACGTTCCGGCCCTCGATTTTCGAGTCGTTCGAATGCACTCACTTCCAAAATGGGGCCGAGATTACGCTGCAATCGCTTCTGCACTTGCCGGTCCGCGAACTCCATCGCCGCAGCCTTTTCTTCTGGAGTCGTCCGATCAGCCTTGTTAAGAACCAGGACGAGATCGTCGACCTGCTGCGCTATGGTTTCCACCAGCGCAAGCTCTTCTCCGGCCAGCGGTGGATCGGCCCCGATCACGACCAGCGCCGCATCAATGTGCGGTATGAACGCCTGAGTTGCCGCCGTGTTTCCGGTGAATACTGAGCCGAGGCCGGGCGTGTCCACGAAGCACATGCCGCCGGCCAGCAACGAACTGGATACAAAAACTTCCACGCCGCGAACTCCCTTCGCGTTCTCCGGGTTGCATTCTTCCGATACATACTGGTTGAGATCAGATATGCTAACTTCCTGCCAGGAACCATCTCGCGCCTGTATTCGTGCTCTTCGCTGCTCTCCAAATCTAATTACAGTGGGAACGGCCGTCACCGGAGTGAAGCCAACTGGAAGAACCGCATCGTCGATCAGAGCATTGATCAAAGTGGACTTGCCGCGCTTGAACTGGCCAACGCAAGCAACATAGAACCGGCCCTCGGAGATCCGACTGGCAAGATCCCGTGCCTCGTCCGCAATTCGACTCGAGCCCAGCTCTTGTGCAACCTGGGCGAGGCGAAGAAGTCTGGGGGCGCCGTCAACGTCGTTCGTCGTTGTATTTACTGTCGCAGAAACCGCCACCGGAGAACGTTCCGCGTGCGCGCTGGTCGTGACAGACGAATTGTCTTCGCTTTTCGTCATGCCACATCATGCCGGAGAACGAACGCCCTGCTGATGCACGTATTTGATCACTTCCACGTCAGACATGGCGATCAGGCCTTCGTCCACCATCTGATCGAGCGCAGGCAGGAGCTTGCTGATGTTCTCGTGCGTATCCACAACGGATACCATGATGGGGCGATCGGAAGACCAGAGGAGGTGAGCGCGGTGAATCAGAGTGCTCGCGCCATAGCCTTCAATACCGCGATAGACCGTTGCTCCGGCAATATCGAGCTCTCTGCACTTCTCGACGATAGCCTGGTAGAGAGGCTTGCCATGCCACTTGTCAGCTTCGCCGAAATGAATCCGGAGCATCTTGGCCTTGCCTTCGAGTTTCATACTCGTGTCTCCTGCCGGCGCTCAGTTTTTTCGTAGTTGTGTGTGTACTTGATGACATCCACATCGGAAAGCACAACCAAACCTTGCTGCACCATTCCGTCCAGGATTGGCATGAATGCCTTGAGCTTCTCCTCCGCGTCAACGATGGAGAGCAAGATGGGCCGGTCATGCGAAAGACTGAGCGCGGCATCCTTGTGGATTCTGCGATTCGCACCGTAGCCGAGGATGCCTCGATACACCGTGACGCCGGCAATATCGTGAGCTCGTAAACCGCCTACAATCGCTTCATACAGCGGCTTGCCATTCCATTTGTCGTTCTCGCCGATATAAATTCGCATCAATTTAGCTTTGCTCTCGTTCTTGAGCGCGGGTTTCGCAGGCACGGCCGCTAGCTCTTTCTTTGTCTCGGCGGGCTTTACGATGGTCGTGTCGTGCATTTCAATCAAGCCGGAGCCAACCATCGTCTGCAGTTTGGGCAGCAGTTCCTCCACCTTCTGCACAGTCTCGATGAACTCAACCTTGATCGGCAAATGGGTCGCCAGGTCTACCAGCCTGGTCGTGTGCAGTTGGTGGTCGGAGCCGAAGCCAGCGATACCGCGGGTCACGGTTGCGCCCGCTACGCCCCGGAAGAACAGAAAATCCAGGATGGCGGCATAGGCCGCACTCCCGTGATACTGCTGGTCTTCTGCCACATAGATCGCGACCTTCTTAGCCGGTCCAGATGTGAGCACTTTTTCCTCCTCCGGTTTACGTATACAGTCCGGGCTGGCGGACAAGAAATTCAGCCGCCCGCCCTAGTATCCCACCACCAGCGCGATCTCCTTCATGGGATCGCCCTCCCGGCCACAACACCCGCCCAGACCGCAGCAAAACCGACCACCACGCTCAGCGTGACATTGAGGAAAGAGATCAAGAATTGGCCGTCCTGCACACTGCGCAGCGTCTCAAATTCGAATGTCGAAAATGTCGTATACGCGCCGATGAATCCAATCGGAATCAGATATCTCCAATTTGGACTCCAATGCGTCTTCTCGTCCAACAGTGTGAGAATCAGGCCGATGAGGAACGATCCGGAAATGTTGATCACAAAGGTTCCGTATGGGAAGCGTGTTCCCATCTTCCCTCCGATGTAGCTGCCCAACCAGAAGCGTGCGACCGCACCGAAGAAGCCTCCGATTCCAACTATTAGGTACTTGAGCAATTCGTATCGTCCCTTTCTGTTTTGCTGAGTTTCTCTTCCGGAGACTGCGTCTGTCCACAAACTTCACTGGTCACGTAGCGATCGAATTCTGTTGTCAGGCTCATCAACTCCGCAGCAATTCGATTGAGGTCGGTTGCGGCCGCAGGGGAAATCTGCCCATAGCCGCGCATGTATCTTGGCTGCAATTCCTCAGCGGCAATCCGGATGAATGTCAGAGCGGTGTGCAGACATCGGCTAACCGGGATAAAAGGCTCAGGACGCTCGATGCCCTGAACATCCAACACCTCAGCCAACTGCATCCGTAAGCGCGCAATGTAGTCTTCGATCACCTGCCGTTGCGCCGGCGTGACGTCAGGCTGGTACTCAGGAAAAGCCTGCTTGGAATTGGCGACAGCGAGTGCATTTTCCATATCGGCCAGCAGTTTGTCGATGTGCCTGCACGTAACCGACAAGCGGCGAGCCTGGTTTGAGTTGAGAGAATCCTCTGGCATGAAGCTCCACCGACGCGGACACGTCGTCCTTAACCTTTCTCAGCTCTCAGAAATCTCTTGGAATCAGAAGCGGAAGGGGACGGCAGACCAAATCCCTACCAAGAGAATTCCTTCTTCTTCGTAGGAGTCATCTGCCCGATGTGGGCGATTAAGGTGATCTCCAACACCCGAGCAGATTATGACAACCTCGAGCGGTGAAGTCAATTGTTGCGTCAGTTTCCTGTCGTTAGCACATCAAATGTCCGGTGGAATTAGCAGGTGAAATGTCCGCTTTGCAGGCGGTGAGAGTAGGAGAACATGGCAAGCATGTTCTCTTACTCGAAGGCCGCGATGGAGCGGGCGATGAAGATTCAAGAGGTGCTGTTGCGAGCGATGGCGCGGAAGATTACGTGGTGGCAAGCGGCCGAGATTCTCGGTTTCAGCGACCGGCATCTGCGGCGGGTTCGCGAACGGTATGAGCAGTTTGGCTATGAAAGTATGTTCGATAAACGTCGCGGGCAGCCTTCCCCGAAGCGAGTGCCCTTCGCCACGGTGGAGAAAGTGCTGGCGCTGTATCGGGACCAGTACTTTGATTTCAATGTGCGACATTTTCACGAGAAGTTGCGCGAGCAGCATGCGATCGATCTGAGTTACACCTGGGTGAAAACGGTGTTACAAGGGGCGGGGCTGGTGGCGCGGGAGCGCAAGCGGGGAGTGCATCGCAAGCGGCGGCCGCGGCGGCCTTTACCGGGCATGCTGCTGCACATCGACGGGAGCCGGCATCAATGGTTCCAGGACGAACGCTGGTATGACCTGATCGTGATCCTGGACGATGCCACCAGCGAGATCTATTATGCGCAGCTGACGGAAGAGGAATCCACGTTGACGGTGATGGCTGGACTGAAGGAAGTGATTGAGCGCAAAGGAGTTTTTTGCGCCTTGTACAGCGATCGCGGCAGTCATTTCTGGCTCACCCCGAAGGCGGGAGGCAAGATCGATCGGCACCGGCTGACGCAAGTCGGTCGGGCCCTACGCGAGTTGGGAGTGCAGATGATTCCTGCTTATTCCCCTCAGGCACGTGGTCGATCGGAACGGAGCTTCGGCACTTGGCAAGGGCGCTTGCCGCAGGAGCTGCGGCTACGCGGAGCCCGCACTCTGGAGACAGCCAATCAGTTTCTGCGCGAGCACTACATGGCTGAGTTCAATACTCGCTTTCAAGTACCGGCGGTGGAGCGCGGCAGTGCCTTTGTGCGCCGTTCCAGTCGAGATCTGGATCTGATTTTCGCCCTGCAGTTCGAACGTACCGTCAACCGTGACAACACGGTCAGCATCCAGAACCTGCGCCTGCAGATTGAGCCGGTGCGTTGGCGCGCTACTTTGGCGGGCTGTTCGGTCACCGTGCACCAGCATTTGGATGGAACTTTCACGATTACCCACGGCCCCCAGCGACTGGGGCACTACAATGCGGAAGGAAAATCTCTGCCGAAGGAAAAAATCGGCGAGCGCAGGGCTATGGAAAAGACGCAAGACGGAAAAGTCCAAAAACCGACTTTCCCGTCTTGCTTGGAAATCCCGCAAAATGCGCGGGATTCCCACTTTCCCACAGCCCCGGCTGCGGGAGGAGATTAAACCGAAAACCGGACATTTCACTTGCTACGAAAACCGGACATTTTAATTTGCTACCAACATTGTTGCGTCAGTTTCCGAGAAGTCCCTGCCGGCAAAGTGCAGATGTTCAGCGGCCTCGAACCGCGGGCGACCAGTTCATACGGAAGTCGATGTAGAGCGGCGTCATCTTGATGTGCTCGTCGGTGCGGTACTTCGGGTATTTCGCCATCCGAAGCATGGAAAGGATCGCTCCCGGATTCCCGTCGCTCAATTCCAGCACCTTGGCCAGGAATTCACCCAGGTTCACTGCCGACAGCCCGGCACGCTTGACGATCTCGTCAGCGAACAGCCCGGCGGCAGCCGAGTCCAGATTCTTCAACTTGTACTCCTCGGATCGAGCGCAATACAAAGGCTGGAGAAAACCCGTGTCTTCCATGTGGCTCGATCGTGCCACGGCAATTACGGGTGTGGAACACCAGCCGATGATTTCCCGGACCGCCGCGGCGAAGGATTGTGACGGGCGGCTTACGTGATCCATCACAATGGAGTAGTTCCCCTCGCCGAGCGCATCCATCACGATGCCCTTTAGCGAAACTGCCGATTTAGCCTGGATGCCATCCCGATTGCGACAGGCGGCCTGTACGCGTGTGTCACGCCGCTCCAGCAAACCCTCGGCAACGCTGCGACACACAGCTTGTGCAGTTGCCGAGTTCTCGCAATAGAGAACCGCTGGCACTTGCGGCAATAGACTGCGGATCAACAGCGTCTTGCCGACTCCAGCTGGTCCATGAAGAAGAAAGGGCTTCCGATTCAGCAGACGCTGTTTCAACGTCTGCAGTTCCGCCTCACGACCGAAAATGAAGTCAAGCTCCCGCATGCTGCGTGCTTCAGTGCACGACCATCACAGGGCAATGGGCATACCTTAGAACGCGCTCGGAGACGGAGCCCAGCATCATGCGGGCGATCCGGGATCGTCCGCGGCGGCCCAGAATAATCAGGTCAATGCCGTCTACTTCGGCCCGATGGATGATCTGCTCCCCGGGATGCCCCACCGCCATATCCGTTTTTACATCCAGGTCGTGCGCGCGCGCCTTTTCGAGGATCTTCTTGAATCCCTCTTGGTAGTGCTCCTTGGCATCGTCGAGCACAGCCCCCAGTTCAACCGAGGTCGCTGGCTCCGGAGGACGAGCGACCGCGAAGATCAGCACCGTCGAATCCACGCATTCTGCAAGAGAAAGCGCGACCTCCACTGCCTTTTCCGACTGCGGAGATCCGTCATATCCCACCAACATGTGTTGAAAATGTGCATTATGTCTTTTTCCGCTCACGAATGTTCTCCCTCAGCATTTAGCGCGACTGCCTGGGAAACCGCAGCAGCTTCTTTTTTGGCCTTCGGCAACAGGTGCCTGGGCATGAACCACGCATTGGCGATCATAGTCGGAATGACGGCACTGCCGATGACTGTGGCCACCAGATAGGAATACTGTGCTTGATCAATAATGCCGTGGTTCAAGCCAAAAAGGGCGGAAATAGTTCCAAAGGTGAGGCCAGTGGACATCATCAACGTGAAGTACAAGCCTTCCTCGCGCTGGTACTGGAAGGCTTTCACCGTCGGCAAAAGTCCGACCACTTTGGAGATCATCTTCGCGAAAAACAACGCGACGAACACCATCGGAGCTGCTCTTAAAGCAGGTACCGAAACAAATGATCCGGCCCGCATGAAATAGAACGGAGTCAGCAGCCCGAACGTGAGCGTGCGGAGCCGCCGGATCAAAACATGGTCTTTGCCAACCGTTCCCGCCAATACCATTCCGATGATGTACGCAGGTAAGACCGCCTCGCTTCCGGACCACACCGCCAATCCGCCCATGGCAAACAGGACGAACAGCAGATACTTCGCTTCGAGTTCGGAGACCCTCCCGCCATAGATTCTGAAAAACCACGGAGTGAGGAAAGGCAAGACCGCGAAGATGGCGACGCTCGCACCGACGAAGATCACAGTCTTGATGGTGAATGGGGAGAAGATGAGGCCCAGCGCGATCACGGTTCCCAAATCGTTCACAAAACAGGCTGCCAGAATGGCCTTCCCGAAATCCGTAACGTTAAAGCCGAGTTCCAGCATGACTGCGTAAACAACCGCCACCGAGGTCGTGGACAAAGCAACTCCCGCCAGCCAACTGGATCGGGCTGTCCAATGAAGCACGTAATGAGCGACCGCCGTGCAGCCCAAGAACGGACAGACGAACCCCACCAGGCCGACCACCGTTGACTCTTTCCATTTGGTACGGAAGATGGTGGGATCGAGTTCGGCTCCCGCTAGAAAGGTGAGAACAATGGCCCCCGTACCTGCCAGGAAACCGATCCATTCACTCTTGGCGGCAAGACCGCCCTGCACAATAAAGGCGCCAAAGATGAGCTGGGCCACCGTGCCCACAACAATCTCGGTGAGGGCCGTGGAAATCTTGAACCAAATGGCGAGAAGAGTCGCCACCAGGGCCAACCCGACCCAAAGAGACGCGAGAACCCAAACGTTCGGCATAGAACAACACCTCGACTTCTGAACTTTTTCGACGGATTCTTGCCGGTACCATGACTCCGCGACAAGCCCGCTTGTCAGGAGTCATCAGCTGTTCCCGGCTCAAAGATGGGACAGCGGTTGGCGGTGAACTCCTTCACCGTTACTGCACACTACAGATACCATGATGCGTTCGCTCCCCGCCGGAGTCAAGGTTTTTGGGGCACCACACTTTTTTGAGACACACCGGGGCACGCTACACATTACGTTCGGCGACATCACGGACGCAAATCAATAATTCTTTGCGAGGTATTGCTCGTCCACTTCACGTCGGGTATCTCGAATACAACCGATTTCATGCGTGGCTCGACACGCCCGTTTGCATATCGCCCCAACTGGAGTGTAAAGTCGCCGATACGGTGGCGCTGCGCGACGTCCTGTTGTGCCGATGGCACCACTCGCGGAAGGGGGATTGACGATGCCCACAGCGATTCCACTCCACGTCAACGGTCATGCAACACGGATCACGGTCGAGGATCCCGACATGCCGTTGCTCTATGCTCTCCGCGACAACCTGGGACTGCACGGCCCGCGCTTCGGCTGTGGCCTCGGGCAGTGCGGGTCCTGCACCGTACACCTTGACGGGAGGGCAGTGCGCTCCTGCGTGACGCCGATCTCGACGGTCGGCAAGCAAAAGATCGTGACGCTCGAAGGGTTGGGCACACCCGACAAGCTGCATCCCCTCCAGAAAGCCTTTATCGAGGAGCAGGCCGCCCAGTGCGGATACTGCATCAACGGCATGATCATGGAGGCGGCTGCCTTTCTCGCCTCCAACAAAGGCCCCAGCGACGCTCAAATCAAGCAGGCGCTTGCCCGCAATCTGTGCCGTTGCGGTACCCATTTGCGCATCGTGCGCGCCGTCAAGCGCGCCGCTGCCGGCGTGTGAAGAGAGGCCGACCATGCTGCTCACCAAACCAACTCGCCGCGACTTCCTGAAGGGCACCGGCATCCTGATTGTTAGCTTCTCGCTGCCCTCACCATCCAGGACGGCCTTCGCCCAGAGCGGAACTCCGGCAAACTCAGGGACGAAGACCGTCGCACTCGACGACGTCGACGCCTTCCTGGCGATGGACCCCAGCGGCAGCGTGACGCTTTATTCCGGCAAGGTCGATCTGGGTACCGGCATAACCACGGCATTGACCCAAATCGTGGCCGAGGAACTGGACGTGCCGCTTGCGCGCATCCGGGTCGTCGAGGGGGACACAGCCCTGACGCCCGCGCAGGGCAAGACCTGGGGCAGCCTCTCGATCCAAAACGGCGGCGTGCAGATCCGCCAGGCCGCCGCTACCGCGCGGCGTGCTTTGCTGCAGGAAGCTGCAAAACGGCTTGGCGTGCCGGTCGAGGATCTAATCGTCGAGCAGGGCGCGGTGCGATCGCGCCGCGGTGCGACGCAAGTCACGTATGGCGAACTGATCGGCGGCAAGACATTTTCACTGAAGCTGGATAAGGAAGCGCCGCTCAAAGATCCGGCGACCTACAAGATCGTGGGGCAGCCAGTTCCCCGCCTCGATATTCCGGGCAAGATGACAGGCCAGTTCACCTACATGCACGATTTCAAGTTGCCCGGCATGCTGCACGGTCGTGTCCTGAGGCCGACGGGCATTGGCGCCACGTTGCTGAGCGTCGATGAGAGCTCGGTCAAAGAGGTGCCCGTCCTCGTCAAGATCGTTCGCCAGGGCAATTTCCTGGGCGTGGTGGCCGAGAGCGAGTGGGGCGCGATCCAGGCGGCGCAGAAACTTAAGGCCAGCTGGTCCGACTGGGAGGGACTGCCGGAGCAGGGCAAACTCTGGGAGCATGTCCGCGCCACCAAGGTAAACAAGGACGATGTCACGAGCAACGTCGGCAGCGCCGAGCAGACTCTTCAGCAGGCCGCCAAAAGGATCAGCGCGACCTACAACTTCGCCATCCACACGCACGGCTCCATCGGGCCTTCGTGCGCCGTTGCGGAAATCAAGGAGGGCAAACTCACCTGCTGGTCCTCCAGCCAGGCGACGCATGATCTTCGCCAGCAGCTTGCGGCCATGCTTTCCATGCCGGACACTGACGTGCGCGCGATCTACGTCGAAGGCTCCGGCTGTTACGGCCGCAACGGCCATGAAGACGCCGCCGCGGATGCGGTCTTGCTCGCACGCGCCGTGGGGCGGCCGGTGCGCGTGCAGTGGATGCGCGCCGACGAGCATGGCTGGGATCCGAAAGGGCCGCCGACGCTGATGGACCTGCAGGCTGGGCTCGATGCGAGCGGCAATGTCACCGCCTGGTATTCCCAGCTCTACGTTCCCGAGGGCGCCACCGGCAACGTCAAGCTGGTGGCAGCAGAGCTCGCCGGCCTGCCGCATGAAACCGGGATGGTTCCTGGCAACGTCATCCAAAACACGGCCATACCCTATGCTTTCCCCAACGTGCGCACGGTCGCACACCGGCTGGCTGAAACCCCGCTCCGTCCGTCCTGGATTCGAGCCCCGGGGCGCATGCAGAATACCTTCTGCAACGAATCGTTCATGGATGAGCTTGCCACCGCGGTCGGCGCCGATCCACTGGAGTTCCGGCTGCGGTACCTGAACGATCCGCGCGGTGTCGAACTGTTGAAGCGGCTGGCCAGCCTCGCCCAATGGCAAGGCCGGTCGTCTCTGGGCCAATCATCGCCGGGCCAGTCGTCGCCGGGCCAGTCGTCATCTGACCGAACGACGAAGCCGGAGACTGGCGACATCGCCACCGGACGGGGCCTTACCTACGTCAAATATGAGCTTGCTCGTACCTATGTAGGGGCGGTCGCCGACGTTGAGGTGAACCGCAAGAGCGGCGAAATCCGCGTCAAACATTTTGCCGTCGTGCAGGATTGTGGACAGATCATCAATCCCGACGGCGTCAAGAACCAGGTCCAGGGGAATGTGGTGCAGACCGTGAGTCGTGTGCTGAAAGAGGAGGTCACGTTCGATCGCTCGCGGGTGACGAGCCTCAACTGGGCAAGCTACCGGATATTGACCTTCCCTGAGATTCCGGACGTAGACGTCGAGTTGATCGACCGGCCGACGGAGAAGCCTTGGGGCGCCGGCGAGCCGTCCGCTGCCGTCGTGCCATCCGCCATTTCGAACGCGGTTTTCGATGCGGTGGGAGTGCGGCTGCGGTCAGTTCCCTTCACACCTGCCAAGGTGCTCGCCGCTATGCAGAACTCCTGAGGTGCGAGATCGTGCCGTCTCCGGCCAGTGCGGTTCAGCTAAACTGATTTGTCATGAGTGAACGCCTGCTGGGCAAGATTGGGATCGTCACTGGTGCCGGCACTGGAATTGGACGCGCATGCGCGATAGCCCTGGCGAGAGAAGGAGCGCGAGTGGCGCTGGTCGGCAGGCGAAGAGATCGCGTTGAAGAGGTTGCGCACGAAATTGGCGATTCCGCGTTCGCGATTTCAGCCGACGTTTCTGACACGAGCGAAATTGGTCGCTTGTTGGACCAGACCGTACGCCGCTTTGGCGGACTGAGCTTTCTGCTGAATAACGCTGGGGTTCTGCATGTCGGGAACGCAGAACAGATTACCGAAGGTCAGTGGGACCACACCTTCCAAGTGAACGTGCGCGCCGTTTGGCTGCTCTCTCGGGCCGCGTTACCGCACCTGAGAAAAGCTGGCGGCGGTTCCATTATTAACATGGCTTCCACGCTCGGAGTTGTCGGCGCCCCAAACCGCGCAGCCTATGCTCCATCCAAAGGTGCGGTGCTCCTGTTGACTAAGAGCATGGCCATCGATCACGGGCATGAAAATATCCGGGTGAACGCAATTTGTCCCTCGTTCGTAGACACCGATCTGACGGCGGCTGTCATCGCCCAGACTCCCGATCCAGCCGCAGTTCGTCGGGAAAGAACCGCAGCGCATCCCATCGGCAGGCTCGGCCGGCCCGAGGATGTTGCAGGATTGGCGGTTTATCTGGCGAGCGATGAATCGTCCTGGGTGACCGGAGCTGTTTTGCCGGTGGATGGAGGCTATCTCGCGGTTTAACGCATTGGCGGTAATCGCGGTCTGATCGGCACCTTTTAGAATTTTCTCGCCGCCTTTTACGGTCTGGCCCGGGTTTTTGCCCGGACCAGGCCGCTTCAGTTTACCCATCCATTCGCCGGCGACTCCAACGTGCGGATGTACTCGATGACCGACTCGGACCAGCCATCGATGTGCGTCCACTGGCCGTAGCCGACGCCGTTCTTGTACGAGGCCACGTTGATCACGTATCCCGCGCCCTTCGGCACAGGAGTGCGATCGTGTGCCTGCTCGTCGGTGATAACGATCAGGCGATCGTAGCGTTCGCTCTTGTTCAGCCACTCGACTGCATTGCCGAGCAGCGTCCCGCTGTTCGGCTGCGAGGCATCGATCGCGTCGCGCAGGGCAAAGCCGCGACGCGCCGGAACCTCGACCACACGATCCGAGAAGGAATAAATCGCAACCTTCTCGCAGATCTCGCGGACCAGCACCGCAAGACCGTATGCCGCGTCGGTGCGCTGCATCTCCGAACGATGCGAGAGCGGCGCAGTCATTGAGCTGGAGACGTCGACCAGCACGATAGTCCGGCCGGTGAGCTTCGGCTGATCCGCGAGTGCCTTGAGCATTGGCTGCTCAAGCGCCTCCTGCCACTGCGGCGCAGAACGAGCCGCGGCGAGGAAGCGGAACGGCAGCACGCGCGAGGCGCTCATCGCCCCGAACGCAGCGAGCACCAGCGACTCGTCCACTCCGGCCTCACGCATGTTGCGAAGGTTGCGGAGCAGGGCGAGCGCTCCCAGCTTCTGCTCGCGGAGCAGACGCTCCCAGGCCTCGCGCTTGTCGGCGCCCGACGAGAGAGCCACCTCCCACGTATCAGGCGTCGCGAGCCGTCCCCAGACGAGCTTCTTCCAGACACTTGCCTGCGCCGCATCGCGCGGCTTGGCGTGCGAAAGAAAGAGCACGTCGCGCAGCTTGATCGCTCCGCCACGGTCGTATTTCGCGAGCTGGTATTCGTCAAACTTCGGAAAAGCCGCAGCCAGTCCTTTCTTGACCTGTGCGGAAAGCGGCACACGTCCGTCTTTCCAGTAGATGGCGACGAACTCCGCAAGTTCGTCGGCACGCTGGATGACACGCTCGAGCGTCTCCGCCACCAGACGGCGATGCGTCGCGTGACGCGCCATCTCGCGGACCAGGAGCAGCGGAGTGTGACGAATCTTCATCTGCTCGCGGGCTTCGACGGCGAGTGCGGCAACCTTCTCGCCCTCAACCTTGGGGACAAGTTCAGCGATGCGGCCTGCAATCTCCACTCCGTCTTCGTAGAACTGCGATTCCCAGAGCAGGCAGGCCAGCACCGAGCGACGGAGCTGAAGCTCCGGTGCCAGGTTGCGTGCCGGTGCCCCCTCGTGCGTAACGGGACGGTAACCGAGATTGAGTAAGTTAAGACGAGCCATGTTGGCCCTCCGTTCAGTTGTGAGTTACTAGCAGGGATTCGAACGAGGTCCTCGCCCTTCCACCCTCTTACATCGCCGGGGAATGCGGTGACGACGGTATTTGGTTTCCGATGCTCTATCCAGGCTGAGCTACACGTCTTGTGGCCGTGGCAGGATTTGAACCCGCGACTTTCGGATTAATCGAAGGAACCGTAGTCTTCGCCACCGGCGAAAGTGAATCATCGTTATTCCGTTGCTGGGACCAATTCCTCGTCTTCGGCGTCTTCCGTTTGCGGTTCGCCCGCGAACCCGACGCCAGCGAAGCCTGTGCGCATGCGGGCGGCCCGGGTCGGAATGATCAGGGCAAGCTTCTCCATCTGCTCGCGCGTGGGCACATTCTTGCTGCTAAAGTCGGTGCAATCCGCGACTTTAAACGGGACGGGGCGAAACTTGCTGAAGCAGCAAAAGACTGCCTCCTCGCTTTCGCGAAATCCCTTCTGGATGTGCTCCCAGTAGCAAGCACGGCAAAGAGACTCTTCGTCTCGCAGCGCTGCCTTCTTCATAACTATCGTGTGCATGAGTACTTTTTCTAACCGGCGCTGAGCCGGAGTTAGGTCCTAAGGGTACGTATAAGTCCGGTCGGGGTACATGTGGACACGGAAATGCTGCTGCACGAGGGGGTTTCGAACCCCGGCGTCCCGAAGGTCGCCTGCACCCGAAGTATCCGTGGCCTTCGCCACCGACCCTGTGAGGTTAGGGCTGGGGGAAACAGCCAACGCCCGCGGCATGAGCCGAAGCAGAAGGCAAGCGGCAGCGGACTTACTCGATCCACAGTCGAAGGAACCGCGGGCCTGCGCCACCCAGCGAAAGTTTTGGTTTTAGGGCTGCTTTAAGTTCGTCGTGGACTTAGCAACTGACGAAGTCGAACGACGCCCTTAGCCAAATGCGACCCGGTTCGAGTCGCCGTGGCATACGCAGCACGTTGTGGGTTGTGCTTTTATCCGCCATTTCTGGGCGTCCTTTCAATTGAAGATGTAAGAATATGCCATGACTTTCTATCTTGCGTCAAGAGGAAATCTTAAATTTTCTTCAACAGGGCGGCTAATTTTTGTCTCGCAAGCCGTCCTCGACTTCTCGCCACTCTCTACCATGTTGCTTTCGACTCCGTGCCCTCAATTATTTCCATAAGTTGCAACCATGAACCCGGCCGGAGTGTTCGCAGTCCGCGACGCCATTCTAGTAAAGGCTGACCTTCCCTGACAAGAATTGTGCAAATAGATGACATCGCGGTGACAACCCGCCCGACGCTGCGGAACTAGCATTCGGTTGCAAGCCGGGTCGAGAAAATATCGTTCAAGCGTTGTAGGCTCAGCGACTTACTCGCGTTCCACTCCGGCTCGCACAATTCAAGGAGGATTCTGTTATGCAGCGTCGCAAGAGTGCTTTTACAATTTGCATTGGGCTAGCCGTGATGCTCGTTTCGAGCGCAGCCCTGGCACAATATCAACTCACAAACCTGGATTCGAATCAGGCAAGAACGGCTAAGTTCATGGACCCGATGCAGGTGAACGGTTGGGGACTTACTCGCAGCTCGGGCAGCCCTTTCTGGGTCAGCGATCAAGGATCAGGCTGGTCGACAATCTACAATGGCGAGGGAGTCAAGCAGGGATTGGAGGTCCTGATTCCATCGGCCTCCGGCGCTGGCGCTGGTCAGCCCACCGGAATTGTCTTCAACGGAACGGGAGAATTTCCGGTGCAGGGATGGTCCGCTTTCTTCATCTTCGCAACCTTGGACGGCACCATCAGTGGATGGGCTCCGCAGTCGAATCCCAACGCTGCGATTATCGCGGTGAATAACTCGGCATCCCACTCGATGTTCACGGGCCTCGCCATAACCAACAGACCTTCGGGGAACCTTCTTTTTGCCGCCGATCAGGCCAACAACGTAGTCGATGTCTACGACGCAAACTTCAACCTGGTCAATACGTTTACTGACACCGCGCTGCCCGCGGGCTATGCACCGTTCGGCATTCGGGACATCAATGGCTTGGTTTACGTAGCGTTCGCCCAGGCAAGCGGAGCCCCAGGCGGCTACGTCGACATCTTCCAGGAGGATGGAACGTTCGTAAAGACACTCGCATCGGGCCCGCCCTTGAACCAGCCTTGGGGTTTCGCCGTCGCGCCCAAGAATTTTGGGCCACTCAGCAACACGCTGCTGGTCACCAACAACACGAACAGCGGCACGATCCACGGCTTTAATGCCGAGACCGGTCAGTTTGTGGGTACGGTGAAAGACACGAACGGCAAGGAGATCATCATCAACCAGCTCTGGGGGATTGAGTTTGGCGGAGGCGGGGCAAGCAACGGCCGCACGGACCAACTTTTCTTCACCTCAGGTCCATACAACAATCTGGCGGGAACGTTCGGGGTGATCGCGGTGAAGTAGCCGCAAGCCGCTCGTACGAAAACACAAGATACAAGCGCGAGAAAGGAAATATCGCAAAAGGCCGCGCCAGACCGGGTGGCCTTTTTTCGCTCTTTAATGAGCACCCTAGCGTTGCTTTTCGTAAACAGAATTGTTGGGCGTAGGCTCGTCGTACTCGCGTCCATACTTGTTCTTATGCGCCATGCTCTGTCCATTGGCTTCCGGCACTCGAATCACGCCTAAAAACGAAGCATTCTCCGCGATCGTGATCTCCCGCACCAGCGGCTGCGCATTTTCCGGACCCATGCCCTCGCTCCAGATATGCAACATGTATCGCCCATAGGGAACGTCCGCCAGGTTGATTTGTCCGTCCGCATTTGAAATGGCGTACAGCGGCGTCGCCATCGTAATAACGACCGCGTTCATCTCGGGATGAATATTGCAGAAAATGTAGCTGATTCCGGGCCGGTCAAATCGCACCATCCGCGAGGTACCGGCCTCATACAGACCGAGATCGAAACGCTTTCCTTCGAAAAGTGAAAAGACGTTATGGAAGAAAGGATCGCGATTGGGAAACTCCACCATCGATCCCGCCGGAACCACCAGGATGTGCGGTTCGAAGGTCTTGTTCTTCTGCGCCAGCCGCGGGTTTTGCGCCGCACTTGCCGGCGGCCCGGCGGAGGAGTTTGGCGCTGTCGTAGCCGCTTCGCCTCCGGTTCCCATCATCGTTATTGCTATTGGCGTCAGCCACACCACCGTCCCCGGAATCGTTCCATGCCGCCTCTTGCTCTTGCCCGCTGCATCCATGACTTCGACGCGCCCGCGCACCGTCGTCGTCGTCTTCGTCGCTCCCTGCGCGTGCAATCCGGCCGCACCGGCCCAAAACATCGCGACCCAGATCAAAATTCTTCTATGGCTCATGGTTGACGGCCCATCTTAGTTCTTTGTTCTTTGTTCTTGTTCTTAGTTCTTTGCAGCGGCTTCTTACCCATGCCGCTTCCATCGATGCGCTTAGAAAAGAACTCCCATCATCAAATTGACATGTCCTGCGTTGTTCCCGCCGTCGGTGAGCGAATACGTCGTCAGGTGCCGATACTCAGCGGAAAACAACAGGTCTGATCGTGGACGGTAAATCATGTTCACGAAGCCCGCCTGATTTCTCGCCAGCGTCGCATTCCCGTATGACACCGGGTAGGGGAAATACTTCAGGTCGCTGGCATATGGATTATCCATCCCAAAGGCCGCATTGAACTCCCATTTATTCGCGGGCCGGTATTTCAATTGTGCCCAGCCACCGATCGAGTTCAACGCTTGCACTTCCGTGCTGGCCAATGTCGGATCGCCACTGAACAACACGCTTTGTCCGAATGCGCCGTACAATCCGCCAACGGCCCTTCCCCGATAAAACTTTCCGCTCAACGAAAGCTGGTGGCTGAGCGGCAGTTCAATGTCCGTCATTCCGGCCCAGCCATCAACGTTCCGATTGAAGCCATAATCCTGCCGCGTGTAGTACCCTCCGGCTCCCACCCGCAACGGCTGTCCGAAAACATTCCGCGTCCATGCGATCCGTGTACCGTATGCCGGTTGGCGTGATGCTTCCCCAGGCCCCGCCTGCCGGTAATAACTCGTGCTTGCCTCCACTCCCGTCACTGTGCCCGGCGCTTCCCCGCTCACCGGGTCGAGAATTCCTGCCTGGAGGATCAGGCTCGACTCTTCTCCGAGCGCCACTTTATGTTCGACTCTTATCTGCGGCACCCAGCTCCACAGATTCCCCGCATAGGTCAGCGCCGGAATCGCCAGCGTAGCAAATGACGTCGGTGAGTTCGGTGAGAAGAAAATCGCATCTTGCCCAACCACAACCGAGGTGTTCGTCCAATCCATTCGCATCGTGGCCGTCCGCAAGCGCACGAGTGCAGAGTTGATCCCGTTCGGAATCGACGGGAACCCGCCCGCCAGATCGAGTTGCAGGTCCGCCGTCGTCTTCGCACCCGCCACCATCGGCCCAAATGCCTCCAACCCGATCTCCGATTGTCGCAGCGTCGCTCCAAAACTTCCTCCTGAGCTGCCTGGCGGCTGCGCATACGCGATCGTGGGAAGATCAATGCTGTCCACCACACCCTGATTGCTCACCAGATTCATCAAAACAATGCCCGACAGCCGCACCCGGTACTTCGATGCGCTTTCCACTTTTGTCTGATACTGGTCGTCTACTTTTCCGCTCAGTAATTGGTATTCTTCGTCCAGGCTGGCGGTGCGCTCGGCTTTTTTCTGAGCTTCCTTCTGACTTTCCGTTCTTTGATCTTGCGGAGTGTCGTTCTGCAAGCTTCCCGAAGCCGCCTCGGAGTTGCCCGCCTCAGCTTTTGCCACCGCGTTGCTTAACACCGCATTCCGCAGCCCCGCTCCGCCGCGGAATTCTCCCATGCGAATCTCGTCGAGCTCCCGGCGCAGTTCCGCTGTTTCCGCGCGAGCTCGCTGCCAGTCGGAGCGCATCTCGGCAACCGCCGCTTGCAACTCGCCAACCTGCTCCCGCAACTCGCGAACCGAGTCACTGACCGACTCATGCATCGACTCGGGAGAAGGTGGCTGCGTCCGATTCCCAGGTTCCTGCGCAGCGCCGATCGCGCTCCATGCCGTCACCCCTAGCAGCATGCCGTATCGCAAGCATTCGAACCAGCGTGTCTTGCTCATCCTCATATCGCCTCCTGCCACTCTTCGCATTTCATTCTGAATTTCGGGTGTGTACTTCAAGTTTGCATTCCGGATCTGCATTCAAGGAGTTTGCAACCGAACCATGCCGTCTAGTTGGCATGCCGGGCTGCCAAAGCATTTTCCGGCGAAGGGTTCAGCGGAATATTTGCGCGGAATATCGTTCCCGAAGCCGAAGTCTGCTCCACCGTGACGTCGCCCCCGTGGTCCTGCAGAATCTTCTGCACCACCGTCAGTCCCATCCCGGTGCCATTTTCCTTGCCGTGGCTCACGAACGGTTCGAACAGCCGGTCACGCACCGCCTCCGCGATTCCGGGCCCGTTGTCTTCAATGCGAATTTCCAAATTCTCGCCCGTGCGTCGCAGCCCGATATCGATCTTTCCTGAGTCCGCCGGCACGACCTCGCACGCATTCAGCAGCAAGTTGAGCAAGGCGCGTTCCAGCTTTCTGAAATCGAACCAGCCCTCGGTCGCCCCCTCCGCGGAAATCCGGATTCGTATGCGCTGGAATTCCGGATGCGCCTTCACCCCCTGCACCGCTCGATCCACCGCCGACCGAACATCGCCGTACGTAGGACGCAGCGACTCTCGTGTACGCGAGAATTCCAGCAGCGACTCGATCAACTCCGTCATCTGGTTCACCGCAATCCGTATTTCGGAGTAAAGATCTTCGCGCTGCCCCGGCGTCAGGTTGCTCTCGCAAAGAAATTCCGCATTCGCTATGACCGCCGCCAGCGAATGCCGCAAATCATGCGAGATCGAACTCGCCATCCGTCCAATCGTCGCCAGCCGTTCCGCATCCAGCAACTCTCGGTGAGTTGTTTGCAGGTTTTTTCTCATCCGGTCGAAGGTTCCCGTGACCTCAGCGACTTCGTCTCCGCCATGCGCATCCAGCGGATAGGCATAATCGCCCTGCTCCAGCGCGCGCACTCCCGCCACCAGATTCTCCAGCGGACGCGTGAAGGTATGCGAGATCAGAAAAACCAGCAGACTCCCCGCCAGCACCGCCGTCAGGCCGAGCCCCAGCAGCAATTCGTTCAGGCTGCGCAAAAATGCAGTGGCCTGATCGAACGACTTCAACACCCAAAGATTCAGCGTCGGTTCGCCCGGCGTGGGCAAATCTACCGCCGTCGCCAGGAACCGTTCCCCGCCCAGCCAGATCTGATCCCCTTGCGGTGGGCCGCCCGCAGCCGTTCTCGGCGCCACCCGCAGCAGCGCGGTTTCCTGGGCTGGCTGCAGAGTGCTCCGCACAATCACATCGCCATAACGAAACGCCACTTCGCTCGCGGCCACGCGGCTCAGGTCCCGAGCAACGTGGTCGTCAATCTCGTAACCCAGCAGCAGGTATCCGAGAACATGACGCCCGCTCGCGGGACCAAAATAAATGTCCTGCAGGAAAACTTCGTAAAGGTGTCCTTCGACGTACCACCAGTGTCGCGTCTCGTCGCGCAACCCATCGTTCGGAAAGCCGGCCGGGAAGAAATCCTGCGCCTCGCGTACCGTGACCTCCGGCGGAGTGGCTTGCAGAGCCATCACCTTCCCGGACGAATCGGCCAGCAGCAGCAAGTCGCTGCCCGCCAGTTGCCACAAATTACGCGATGCATCCTGGATGGTGGCCGGATCGTGCGTGGTCATCAGTGCCCGCACATCCGGCAGATCGGCCAAGAGCGCTGCCGAGCGCTCGAGAGTGACTTCTCTCTGCTGCTGAAAACTGTGGAATGCGGAAACCGAATTCTCCAGGTCGCGCTGGATTCCGAGGCGCACCTCTTGCTGCACGGTGTGCCGTACGACCAGCAGCGTCGTCAATGTCAATGCCGCCGATACCACCACCATGGAAAGCAGGAACTTGGTCCGCAACCGAATTCCGCCCATGGTCAAACCTCAATCTCCCGCTACAGAATTGTTAGTGGAGAGCCGGGCGCCCTCGCCCGGCCACCTCGCCGCTGGACGGGCGAGAGCCTGCCCCGAGCCTGCCGAAGGAACGCCCGTCGCTCCATCGTACGTTTACCATGCTGAAGCTGGCTACGGCACAAACTTGTAGCCCGCACTGTGTACTGTCCGGAAGTGTAAAGGGTTCGCGGGATCTTTCTCCAGCTTCTGCCGCAGCCGCAGGATGTGATTGTCCACCGTCCGCGTACTTGGATAATTCCGGTATCCCCAGACGAAGTTCAGTAATTCCTCACGCGATAACACGCGCTCCGCATTCTGGATCATGAACTTCAGCACTTTGAATTCCTGCGAAGTCAGCGCCACCGGGGTCCCTTCGCGCCACAATTCCATCTTCGTGAAATCAACTTTCACATCGCCAAACGCAAAAGTCTCGGTCAGCGGAGTCCGCAGCGATGGCGATCGCCGCATCGCCGTCCTCACCCGCGCCAGTAGTTCTCGCGGACTAAACGGTTTTGTCACATAGTCGTGCGCGCCCAACTCCAGCAGCAGCACTTTATCCATAACTTCGGTTTTCGCGCTCAGAATGATGATGGGCAACGAGGGCGCTGCCTGGCTGATTTCCCGGCACACGTCCTGTCCCGGGGTCCCCGGCAAACTCAAGTCCAGCACCAGAACGGACGGCGTCGCCGCCCGAAACATCTCCAGACCCGCCGCGCCGTTCCCCGCAATATCCACCGCAAAGCCTTCGGCCTCAAACAATCGCTTTAGCGCTTTTTGCACGGCGCGATCATCCTCAATCACCAGGATCCGCTCCGAACCAACCGGAACCGCGTCCATTGTCGTCATCGCTATCGTCGTCGCTGAAGATACGTTCTTGGTCACGACTACCCCCGCCGCATAATTGCCATGAATCATATCCCTAAACTGTAGCCTGCTATTGAGTTAATGACGCACTTCGGGGAAGAAAGTGACATCAATTTGACAATTTGTTGACAAATGCCAGGTCGGGGAAATGACCGACCTTCCGGCGGATACCGATACCTATAACGATGATGATGATAGAGTGCTTGCGACAAAAAAAACGGAGGCTATGCATGTCCAGGGTGGTGGCGTGGGCGCTCGTTGTGTTGTGTGCGGCGGGGATGGTGTGCGGACAGGAATCGTCGGCGGCCGCGCGCGTGCAAACGGAGACGGACGAGTACACGCGCTACGAGCTGCTGTCGCCGGAGACATCAAGTTTCGCGATCCGCTACGAGGTGACGGCCACCACCGCCGGGGCGAAGTATTTCTTCAATCCGATCCGCCGAGGCAGCGTGGCCAGCGGCGAGTCGGTCGTCGATGTGATGACCGGACAGCCCTTGCGATTTGAAGTCGTTAGCGGTGAAGAGGCAGTAAAGGATCCGCTGATGAAGGGCGAAGACACATCGGTCGATTACATCAAGGTGTACCTGGCGCGTGCCGTACCGCCCGAAGGGCAGGCGCGCCTGCTGATTCTGAAAACGTACAAGGATGCCAAGAGTTACTACCGGGAGGGTGACGCGATCGTCTTCAACCGGTCGCTGAGCATCCCGCGGAACAGCGTGGTGCTCCCCGCGGGATATGAACTGGTGGCGTGCAACGTGCCGTCGCAGGTTCTGCCGGAGCCGGATGGACGCGTCGCCATCAGCTTCATGAATGGCAGCGGAGCGGAGGCTCCGCTGGTCGTAAAAGCCAAACCCGGCGCGAAGGCGGGTACTCTGGCCGCACCCCGGGCGCCGGGTTCGGCGAAGAGCTGGGAAGCGCCGTTCGCAGGAGAAACCGAGCAGGAGCGTCTTTCAGAACGCGCCCACCAGGACCGCGAAATTGTTTACTTTCTGCAGCAGCCGGAAACGCATGCGTTCCGTCTTTATCACGACTACACGGAGTCGCACCCGGGAGTCGACAAGTATTTCAATGTGGTCCGCATCGGCAGCAAGGTATCGGATCCAGCAGCCTACGTGCTGGACACAGGCGAAAAGCTGACCACCAAAATGATGACCGGAGCGGAACTGGCGGCCGCAAGAATAGATGCGGGGGAGCCGGTTGACCCAGCCGCACAGGTGGTGGTGATTCCCTTCTCTCCGGTGAAGGCAGGGCAGAATATCCGCGTGCGAATTTCGGAGACCTACACCGCGCTGGCGAGCTACCGCGTAGAAGGAGACACGCTGGTGTTTGACCGGAGCCTTGGACGCCCGCGCAACGCCGTGGTGTTGCCGGAGGGGTGGTACGTGATCGCCAGCTCAATTCCGGCAACCGTCACACAGATGGCGGACGGTCGCATCCGGCTGGATTTCTGGAATGGACGGCCAGACCCGGTAGAGGTGCTGGTCAACGCGAAACGACGGGCGCGGTTAGCGCCAACGAAACTGAAGTAAGATGTGCGCTGTCGTTCGTCGGGAAAATCTGGCGCGGCCGTTTGATTGCTAATCGATACAGCAAGTTTAGACAGAGCCAGGAGAGAGAACTCGTCATGCGCGTTGGAGTCTTTACGCCCCTGCTGTCGCAGCTTCCGCTGGCTGCGGTTCTCAAGAAACTTGCGGCGTTGCGTATCGATACCGTCGAGCTCGGAACGGGAAACTATCCGGGCGATGCGCACTGCAAGCTCTCGATGCTCGAAGATGCCTCCGCCTTTGCCGAATTTCAGAGGGTTCTGGCCGATCACGGCGCCAGCATCAGCGCCCTGAGTTGTCACGGCAACCCGCTGCATCCTGATAAAACCCGCGCCCAGCAAGACCGGGGAGTCAGCCGCAAGACCATTCTGCTGGCCGAAAAACTTGGCATTCCCGTGGTCGTCGACTTCTCGGGATGCCCCGGCGATTCGCCCGCTGCCACCGCTCCCAACTGGGTCACCTGCCCCTGGCCTCCCGACTACCTCAAGGTCCTCGACTGGCAGTGGAGCGAAGTGGTCGCGCCGTATTGGATCGAGCAGGCGAAGTTCGCCGCCGATCACGGCGTGAAGATCGCCATCGAAATGCACCCAGGGTTCGTAGTCTATAGCCCGGAGACGATGCTGAGGCTGCGCTCCATAGCGGGACCCAGCGTGGGTTGCAACTTCGATCCAAGCCATCTTTTCTGGCAGAGCATCGATCCCATCGCGGCCGTCCGCGTACTCGCGGACGCCATCTTCCATGTCCACGCCAAAGACACGCAGCTTTACCCTACGAATCTGCCGCGCACTGGCGTGCTCGATACCAAACCCTACACCGACGAGCGCAACCGTGGCTGGATCTTCCGAACCTGCGGTTACGGTCACGGTGCCGAGTGGTGGACCGAGTTCGTCTCCACCCTGCGTATGTTTGGTTACGATTCCGCGCTTTCCATCGAGCACGAAGACAGCCTGCTCTCTCCGGAAGAAGGCCTGACGAAGGCTGCGAACTTCCTCAACAGCATCGTGATCCGCGAGCAGCCTGGCGCTGCGTGGTGGGTATAACATCTTGCGGATGGAAACGATGAAACCAATCAGAACGGCTATTGTCGGAACCGGCTTCATGGGCCGCGTGCATCTCGAAGCGATTCGACGGGTGGAGCGCGTCGAGGCAGTTGCCATCGTAGGAAGAACCACCGACGCCGCGCGACGCCTCGGTGCGGGTTTTTCCGTCCCCTCAGTCGTGACTGACTATCGCGAGATCTTGCGCGATCCAGCAGTCGATGCCGTCCACATTTGCACGCCCAATGCACAGCACTTCCTCATGGCCAGGGACGCGCTGCAGGCCGGCAAGCATGTGCTTTGTGAAAAGCCGCTGGCCACGAACATCGACGAGGCCGAAGAACTCGTCGAGCTCGCCGCCCGCCAGCGATTGCGCAACTGCGTCTGTCACAATCTGCGCTACTACCCCATGGTGCAGCAGATGCGCCGCCTATGCGAAGCTGGAGACCTCGGTGAAATTCTCGTCGTTCAGGGCACCTATTCCCAGGACTGGCTGCTCTACGACACAGACTGGAACTGGCGAGTCGATTCGAAAGCCGGCGGCCCTTCGCGCGCCATGGCCGATATCGGATCGCACTGGTTTGATATGGCCGAGCATGTCACCGGATTGCGTTTGACCTCTCTCTGGGCCGATCTCCAGACGTTTCACCCTACCCGCAAGCAGCCGAAACATTCGGTTGAAACGTTTGCCAATAAGCTGGCTGGCCCCGAAGACTATATTGAAACCGCCGTCGATACCGAAGACTTCGGCGCTGTGATTTTTCGCATGGGCGCGCGCACGCGCGGCAGCGTCACCGCCAGCCAGGTCTCCGCCGGACGCAAGAACCGCCTCAGCATTGAGATCTATGGCACAAAATGTTCCGTCGCATGGGACCAGGAGCGTCCCGACGAACTCTGGGCAGGGCACCGCGACACCGGCAACCAGATCTTCGTCAAAGATCCGTCTTTGCTCAAGCCCGCAGCGCGCAGCTACGCCGATCTTCCCGGCGGCCACAGCGAGGGATACGACGACACATTCAAACAACTCTTCCGGCGCTTCTACGCCTCAATCAGCGCCGAAGGCGCAACACCCGAGTATCCGCAGTTCGTCGATGGACTGCGGCAATTGAGAATCCTCAGCGCTGCTCTCCACAGCCATCGCACGCGAGGCTGGGTCGATGTTACCCGTACTTGAAACCGGCAATTGAAAGGAACGCGTGTTAATATTCGCCGCCATTGTCGCCATTTTCATCTACGGATTGATCGCCGCCATGTTGGGCACCATCCTGCCCGACCTGTCCGATCGTTTCCATCTGTCGCCCAGCCGGAACGGCACCATCGCCTTTGCGCAAGCGCTCGGACTGATCATCGCCTCGCTCGGCGTCGGGCCGCTGCTCGACAACGAAGGCAAGAAGGTCGGCCTGATCCTCGGCCTTGCCTTGATTTCCATCGCGCTCTTCGCCCTGCCACGGTCGCCGGGCTTCCGCACCATCCTGCTTCTGTTGTTCCTCCTCGGACTCGGCGGCGGTACCGTGGTGACCGGCGCGAATGCCCTGGTCAGCGATGTAAGTGAGACCCATCGCGCCACTGCGCTGAACCTGACCAACCTTTTCTTCGGACTCGGTGCTCTCGCCACACCGTTCATCTCCGCCAATCTCTTTAGGCGCAATTGGGTCCGACTCTGCTACACCATCGCGTCACTCACCGTGGTCACGCTGGTGATTCAGGCCCTCACCAAAATGCCCGGACCAACCGGTGCCGGGCGTTTCGTGCTCGCGGATGCGGCTCCCGTGCTCGGACGCCCGCTGCTCTTTCTGATCGGACTCTTCCTTTTTCTCTACATCAGTTGTGAGGTCGGAATCTGGAACTGGTTGCCCCGCCACCTCATCGCGCAGGGCATTCCCGAATCGCGTGCGCTTAACATTCTGTCGTTGGGGTTCGCGCTCGGCATGCTGATCGGCCGCGCCGCCGTCTTGCCGATTCTCATCCACGTGCCCGCCATTACCGTCACGATGGCCGGATCGGTCGCGATGGCGGTTACAACTTTTCTGATGCTCCGGACCAACCGGCCTGCAGCCGCCGCCGCGCTGGTCTTTCTCGCCGGACTCTCCATGGCGCCGGTCTTTCCCACCACGCTGGCAATCGTGGGCGATGCCTTCCCGCGCATGACCGGCACCGCCATCGGCTTCGTGATTACGTGCGGATGGACCGGCCTCGCCGTCAGCTCGCGCATCATCGGCCTTATCGCCGGCGGCGATCCGACGCGGCTAAAGAAGGCGCTGCTGGTGATCCCCGCCTCTGCCGTCCTGATGGTGGGTCTGGATCTGGCGATTCGGAGCGTGCTGCGCTAAAGTTATACCGTCAACGCGCGCATGTAGTCCGCGTCGATCTTCAACGCCTCCATCGCGGGCATGTCAAACTCTTCCTGTTCCACAAAGGCGTGCTCGATGCGGGTCTTCTTTGCCGCTTCGAAGATGGGACGATAGTCAATCGTGCCGCGACCCATCTCCGTTGAAGGTGGAGGCGTAGAGCCCGCCGTCGCAGCCGCTCATCTTGAAGTCTTTCACGTGCAGCATGGAAAAGCGCGTGGGGTAACGCGTGAGGTAGTCCACGGGGTTCTCGCCGCCGACCACGACCCAGCCGCAATCCATCTCCATCGTTACTTTCGCCGGATCGGTCGTGCGCAATATTTCGTCGTAGAACACCACGCCATTTTCTGCGCGGAACTCCGCCGTGTGGTTGTGGTAAGCGAACCGGATTCCCGCTGCATTGACGCGCTCTCCGATGCGATTGAACTGTTCCGCATTCCACCGCCAGTCGTCGAGCGTCATCGCGTCTCTGGCCGCGCGCGACCCAGGGTCCTTCACCCGCGACGGATCCTTCAGCCACGGCGACGCGCAGACGATGTACTTGAGCCCCAGATCCTTGCCGAACTGAATCATTTCATCCACCTTCGGCAACAGATCCCTCAAGTGGATAGTGCGCACTCACACAGTTCAGTCCCGCGTGATCCATTGCCTGCTTCACCTCGCTCGGGCTGTGGCCGAAGAAGCCCGCAGCCTCCACTTCGCGATAGCCCAGCGCACCCAGTTGCCGCAGCGTTCCTTCATAGTCCTTGGGCAGCAGATCTCGCACCGAGTACAGCTGCAACCCGATGGGCAAGCCCAGCGGATTGGCCATTAGCCGCGGTGCGCTGCTCCATACCGCCGCGCCGGCGGCCGAGGCGGAGGCGGTTTTTAAGAATGTCCTTCTTGAAATTCGATGCATAGTGTCCTCAATTCTGAATCATCTTCTGATCACAAATCAGCGGGACCCCGCGCTTATCCCCGAATCGTCTTCGCCGTCGCATCCCAGGTTGCAATCTTATTATTGAAATAAGCGTAGTTGGCCAGGTGGCAGCCGATCGCCGCATGGTTGCCAAACTCCTCGTTCTCGACGGTTGGCTTGCGGGTTCGAACCGCGTTGAAAAAATTTGCCTCGTGGGCCGCCACATCGCTGTATCCTTCCGGCGCCGTAAAAGTCTCAGCCTCGACCAGCTTGGTAGTCGAGCGGCCCGGGCTCCGGATGTTCCGCCGTCCACTGCGCCAGATACTCCTTGCGCAGCCGCGCCGGCCAGCCAATCGTCGAATATTTCTCCGGCTTCGGGCTTACGTCCTGTGGCGTAAAGGTCAGCGTCTGCCCAATGATTTCCATCGTGCCTTTTGTGCCGTGGAACTTGATCGGTTCACCTCCGGCGTTGTTCAGATTGCAGCGCAGCGCCACGCGAAATCTCGGATAGTCATAAAGCGTCTCGATCAGATCCGGGAAGTCACGGCCATCTTTCCAGCGAAACAGTCCGCCGCTCGACTGCGCCCGCTTCGCCGCTTCATTCGTTCCCGAGATGAAGTGAATCCCCGAGAGCAGATGCACAAACAGGTCTCCAGCCAGCCCCTCGCCGTAGTCGGAGAAGCAGCGCCAGCGGAAGAAGCGCACCGCGTCAAACGGCCGCTTGGGCGCACCTTCCAGAAACGCATTCCAGTCGATCGTCTGCTCGCTCGCGTCCGGCGGAATCGGATACACCCACGCGCCGCTCGGCGAGTTGCGGTCCGACGAGCCTTCGATGAAGAACACATCGCCGAGCGCTCCCGAGGCGTAAATCTCGCGCGCCTTTTCATAGACGACGGAACTCACGCGTTGGCTGCCCACTTGCAGGATGCGATTTCCCTTTCGCACCGCGTCGACCATGGCGAAACCGTCTTCCACGGTATGCGACATGGGCTTCTCGCAATACACGTCCTTGCCCGCTGCACAAGCATCCACCACAATCCTGCGATGCTGGTGATCGGCGACGGCCACAATCACCGCGTCCACATCATTGCGTGCGAGGATCTCCCGATAACTGCGCGTCGCCGGAACCTGCTTCCGCAATGCCTCCCGTGCCGCCTCGTGCCGGCTGTCATAGAGATCGCACACCGCGACACACTCGACTCCCGGCACCAGAAGCGACGCTTCGAGCAACTGGACTCCGCGCGTGCCTGTGCCAATCGCGGCAAAGCGGACCCGATCGCTCGCCGCCACCGCGCCGCTTCTGCCCCACAGTGCGGCCGGCTCCAGCAAAGTGATTTTCGTCGCAGCTCCCGCGGCCACGGAGCCCGCACCGATTCGCATGAAATTGCGACGCGTTAAAGGATGCATAGAGTCCTTCCCTTCTCTTACCATTCTTGGCATTTCCTGAACTCTGGAAGAATACGCTGGCGTAAGCGCGTTGAACACCGAATGAAGAGCACCGAGGCAAGTAAATATCCCCCGGCAGAGCCGGGGGCTTTAGTTTGTGAGCCGCTCAAAGCGGCTGTGCGGGGTCGCTAACGCGGCCCCGAAGTTCTGGGGCCACCGGAACGGTGACCGGTTAGCGCCACAGATTCATTTGGTCCAAGCGCTTGTCCTCTTGCTCCTGGTTCCGGATGTAGTCGCGAATCACCGTCTCATCCCGCCCCACCGTGGACACGTAGTACCCGCGCGCCCAGAAATGCTGGCCCACGAAGTTTCTCTTCCTCTCCCCATACACCCGTGCCAGGTGAATCGCGCTCTTCCCTTTGATAAACCCGATCACTTGCGACACCGCATACTTCGGCGGTATCGCGATCATCATGTGCACGTGATCGGGCAAAAGGTGCCCTTCTTCAATTCGACTTTCCT
The DNA here is from genome assembly GCA_963730845.1 of uncultured Acidobacteriaceae bacterium. Lineage (GTDB taxonomy): Bacteria > Acidobacteriota > Terriglobia > Terriglobales > Acidobacteriaceae > Acidiflorens. Next base: position 158,785 of record CAVSTM010000023.1, read on the forward strand.
TCTGCGTGGCCAGTTTGCGGAACACCTCTCCCAAGTGCTGCCGCAGTTCCCCGTAGAGCGTCTTTCTGCGGCACTTCGGAATGAATACCACATGGTATTTGCACTCCCACTTCGTATGGCTTAGGCTTTCCATTTCGTCCATCGTGAAACTCCTTTTCGTGTGCTTGGCGGCTCACGTTAGGGAGTTTCCGCGATGGACTCCTGTATCTGTCAAACTTTTACTGCCTCCCCGGCAGAGCCGGGGGGTCTCTCTTCGTACTAGATGCTTGCGCACCAGGTATTGCTTTCGAGTTACACGCATTTAGGCTTGCAGTAACACTCGCCCAACTTTCAGAGTAGACTCTGGTGGTAGGTTAGATGTCTGCCGGGGCTAGCAACCATGACGCCAACTAGCGGGAATGAGCGCAAAGTAACGGTGTCCGCGAGGCTTACCGCTAGCCTGACTGTAATCATTTGTCTATTTCTAGGCAAGCTCGTGCTTGCAGCGCTTTCGTCACAAGCAACCGCACAGCAACCGCCTGCCGTCCCTGCTACATCCGCGAGTGCGCCCACGCCGAACCCGCCGGAAATGACTTCGCACGAAACGACAGCCACGTTCAAGGTCAACGTCAGGCTGGTACAGTTGCGTGTCGTTGTGCGCGACTCACACGGTAAAGCGATTGGCACTCTCCACAAGGAGGACTTTCGGCTGTTCGACGATGGCAAGTCGCAGGTCATCACCAAGTTCGATCTCGAAGAGACTGGCCTGCGCGAGGCCAGCGGGCAAGCAGCCTCCCGGCCTGCCCCCGAAACTGGAGTTACTTCCACGCCGCTGCCCGCTTTACCCGAGCGTTACATCGCTTACGTTTTCGACGATGTTCACCTTGAGTTTGGCGACCTGGCGCACGTGCGAGAGGCGGCGGAAAAGAATCTGGCAACCCTACTACCGACAGATCGAGCCGGCATCTTCACGATCTCCGGTCAGAACAACCTCGACTTTACTGACGATCGAAATAAGCTACGTGAGGCATTGCGGCACATCACGCTGCATCCGATCACAGACCGTGGACCGAACCCGTGTCCAAAGATGACGTATTACCTCGCAGATCAGATCGTCAACAAGCAGAATCAGCAAGCTCTGGCCGAAGTGACCGCCGACGCGCTGGCTTGCGCCTTCAATAACGATCCAAGGTTTCTGTCAGCCGCGCAAGCAACGGCAAAGGCGGCTGCAGCACAAGGACTAACCACCGGAGACGCGGAAACTCGCCTTGCCTTGACTTCCCTCAAGGATGTGGTTCGACGAGTATCGGCAACGCCGGGGCAACACTCCATAGTCCTGGTTTCGCCCGGGTTCCTCACTCTGGAGCAGCATTTCGACGTGGACGACATTATTGAGCGCGCTTTGCGTGCCAACATCGCGATCAGCGCTGTCGATGCGCGCGGTCTGTACGTACTGATGCCTTTCGGCGACGCGTCAGAAGGGCCCAGTGCGCTCAGCCCGTTCGAAGCCCAGTATAAGAGCGAAAGCGCTTCCGTCGACGCCAATGTGATGGCTGAGCTTGCGGATGGCACTGGCGGCTCTTTCTTTCAACGCAGTAACGGTTTTGAGGAAGGCTTCCGGATCGTCGCATCGATGCCCGAGTACTACTATGTGCTGGCCTTCTCTCCCCAGAACCTTAAACCGAACGGGAGCTTTCACCATTTGAAGGTGACTCTGAATACAGCGGAGAAGTTTTCGGTTCAGGCACGGCAAGGGTATTTTGCGCCGAAACAAGCTCCGGATCGCGTCCAGGAAGCGAAACAGGAAATTCAGGATGCTGTCTACTCGCAGGAAGAAATCCATGAGTTGCCGGTCGACCTGCACACACAGTTTTTCAAGCCCAGCGAGACTGCGGCGAAACTCACGGTGCTCGCGCACATTGACGTGAGGCCGCTCCATTTTCGGAAAGCGGACGGGCGCAACAACAGCAATTTGACGATCGTCTCGGCCGTTTTCGACAACAATGGGAGTTTCGTAATGGGCACGGAAAAAACGTTGGAACTGCATTTGAAGGACGACACACTGGCCAAGAAGCTGGGCTCAGGCCTGGATGTTCGAAGCAGTTTCGATGTGAAACCCGGCAACTATTTGGTGCGCCTGGTGGTACGCGACGAACAGGGTCAAATCGCAGCCGACAACGGCGCCGTACGGATTCCGTGAGTTCGAATGGATTGTCGAGGTGCTCTGTGAACCAACGTGGCTTGTGGCTTGGGATCGCAACGCTTTGCGTGGCTGGCGCCGTAACAGCCTGGGAAATGAACCGATCGATGGTTGTGGCCTATGCTCAACAGCCAGCCGCGCAAACGCAGCCGAGCGCCCGCGGCTCTCAACCGTCGTCGGGATCGGAGGCCACCGTATTCAAAGCTCAAGCGAAGCTGGTTCTGGTGGATTCCGTTGTCACAGACAAAAAGGGCAACTACATTCGCGACCTCACGAAAAACGACTTCCGGGTATGGGAGGACAACAAGGAACAAACGATCAAGAGCTTTTCCTATGAATCCGACAATGCGTCGCCCAACAACCCGACTAAACATTACCTGGTGTTGCTTTTCGACAACTCGACGATGGATGGTTCCGATCAGGCCAGAGCCCGCCAGGCCGCAGCAAACTTCGTCGATGCCAATGCTGGGCCGAACCGCCTGATTGCCTTAGCGGACTTTGGCGGCACGCTACGAATCACCCAGAACTTCACCGCCGACGCGGATCGCCTGAAACAAGTGGTGGCGGGCATCAAGTTTTCCTCAGTTTCCCCCAACGCGCAGGTTCCGGTGGAAGTTGCGTCGTCAGGCGTTCCGTCACTGATGAATGCGGAGGCAGAATTCGGCAGGCGCAGCATGTTGCTGGCGGTGCGCGATCTGGCAAAAGGTCTGGCAACAGTCCCCGGACGCAAGAGCCTGGTGCTGCTGACCTCAGGATTCCCGCTGACGCGCGAGATCCAATCGGAGCTGAGCGCGACCATCGATGCGTGCAATAAAGCGAACGTCGCAGTGTACCCGATCGATGTGCGCGGACTGGTGGCTCCGGGAGCTGGCCCGGCCTCCGGGCCGCGTGGGGCGCACATGAGGAGCCCGAACGCATCCCAGTCGGGACATTTGAGGGCAGCGGTCTTCAGTTCCGGGAGCGCGGAGCCCGCCCCGCGCCTTCTCTTTGTGCAGCGTCCCGCCACGCCTCCGACGCCCCCATCGCCACCTCATACCCCATCGCCGCCCCCGTCGCCACCTCATACCCCATCGCCAACTCCACCTCGTAATAGCAACCCTAATCCTTACCCTCAGCCTCAGCCGAACGTCATTGTTCCGCAGTTTCCGGAAAGTGCTACCACCAACCAGCAGGTGCTGTATGAACTGGCCGATGGAACCGGCGGTTTTGTCATTTTGAACACGAATGATCTGCTCGGCGGCATGGAGCGCATCAGCAAAGAACAAGGCGAGTATTACATTCTCGGCTACACTCCTCCCGATTCACCCGACCGCAGCTGTCACGTGTTACAGGTTAAGGTCGGGCGGACCGGAACGATCGTGCGTTCGCGCAGTGGATATTGCAATGTAAAACCGGTGGACTTGCTGGCCGGTAAGCCGATTGAGCGCGAGTTAGAGAACCATGCGACCAACAGCCAAGCGGGCAGCGTGTCGGGTTCGCTGAAAGCGCCGTTCTTCTTCACGTCTGCCAACGTGGCTCGTGTGAATTTGGCCATGGAGGTTCCGTCGAATGCAATCAAGTTTGAGAAGGAGAAAGGAAAATTTCGCTCGGACGTGAACGTGCTCGGGATCGCAGCGAAAGCAGACGGCTCTGAAGCCGCCCGGTTTAGCGACACAGTGCATCTGGATTTCGAAAAGGCGCAGCTCGAAGAATTCAATAAGAAGCCGTTTTTGTATGAAAACCAGTTCGACGTGGCTTCCGGACAGTACCGGCTGACCGTGGTTTTCAGTTCGGGCGGGGCAACTTTCGGCAAACTTGAAGGCCCCCTCGCAGTGGAGTCATTCGATGGCAAGCACCTCGGCCTGAGCGATCTGGCGATGAGCAAAGAAGTCCATCCGGTCTCCCAAATGGCGGCGGACATGGATGCAGATCTTATGGAGGGGCATGTTCCGCTGGTTACTCACGGATTCGAAGTTATACCCGCAGCCGACTATCACTTTAGAAAAACCGACCCAGCTATTGTTTACCTGCAGATCTACGAACCCCTGCTGACCGGTCCCAATCCGCCGAAGGTTGGGCTCGAATTGAAAGTTGTCGACACCAAGACCGGGCAGGCAAAGATGAATGTCAACATTACCAACACCGAGGGCTCGATCCAGGCAGGGAATCCGGTGGTTCCAATTGGGCTGAAGGTTCCGCTGGACAAGCTTGACCCGGGTTCTTACCGGCTCGAACTCAAGGCCCTGGACTCTGCAGGGAACGGATCAGCAGTGCGCGCGGCGGAGTTTGTGGTGGATTAGATCAGACAGGCCCGCTTCGGGCGCGTGCCCTCACCCACGCAGCCGAACCGAGTCCCGCGGGATTCCACCTTCGAGTCGGCCCCGGCGCCGCTCCCTACCGGCCTTGCGCGGCGCACCCGGCCCTCGGGGTTCCGCGGCCAACACTTTTTCGATTTCTTCGCGCAGCCAGCGGCTCGCCGGATCATTCTCCACACTCTCGTGCCAGTACAAGTGTGCTTCGAGACGGGGCGCTGGGAGCGGGAAGGGATACACCTGATTCAGACCCGTGTTCACCATGCCTGGGTTCAGTAGTTGCGCATGGCGCTCCGGCAAGGTCAGCAGCATGTCGGTTTGACTCACCACCATGCAGGCCGTGAGGTTGTGTTGGCTGCGCAGAAATACCTGCCGGCTAAGCCCTCGCCGGCTAAGTTCAATGTCAATCAGGCTAGGACCGCGGCGCCGGGAAGAGACCTGGACGTGGCGCTGCGCGAGATAAGTATCCAGGTCGAGTTTATCCGTGATCGCCGGGTGACCGCGACGGGCGATGACCACGAATGGTTCATTCAGGAGCCACTTATGGCGAATGCGATCGCTCATCGTCATGGGGATATCGATGGCCAGATCGACCGAACCACTTGCCAATTCGGTCTCCAGGTCTCTGCGCTTAACCCGCGACGTTGTGATCGACATTCCCGGCGCGGCATGCGTCAGGCGTCGCAGCAGAGATGGAAGAATCAAGGCCTCGGCATACTCCCACAGCGAGAGGTGAAAATTCCGCCGCGTGTGTTCAGGAACAAAATTCCGACTTTGGCTGAGGTTCACTTCCAGGATTTGCAAGGCCTGCCGCACTTGCTCAATCATGTTCCGCGTGAACGGCGTCGGTACCATGTGCGGCCCTTGGCGGACGAACAGCGGGTCCTGCAGCAGATCGCGCAGTCTCTTCAGCGCGTGGCTGATGGCGGGTTGGGTAAGGTTCAGTTGCTGGCCTGCACGAGTGATGTTGCCCTCGCGATAGATGGCTTCCAGCACCACAAACAGGTTCAGATCGACCTGACTTAAATGCACGCCGCATATATTACAGGATTCATAGGATTCATTAGGAGAATTCTGCTGAAATCGCTAGCCTATAGGGCCTGCGGAGTCTGCGCTAAGCGCTTATCGCTTGGCGCTTATCGCTATCAATGGACTTTTCTCTGTCACCGAGAGCTCAGAGCTATGTCCAGCGCCTTTCGGCGTTCATGCAAGAGCACGTCTTGCCGGCGGAGCCTGATTATTTCGCGCAAGTGCAAAACCTTCCCGACTGGCGCGGCTGGAAACAGCCACCGGTTATGGAAGCTTTGAAGGCCAAGGCGCGGGCGGCCGGCCTGTGGAACCTGTTCCTCCCCGACCGGGAGTATGGCGCTGGCCTCTCCAACGTGGAATATGCGCCTCTGGCGGAAATCACGGGCCGGTGCTCGATTGCTCCCGAGGTCTTCAACTGCAACGCTCCCGACACCGGCAACATGGAAGTGCTGGTGAAGTATGGTTCGGCAGAACAGAAACGACAGTGGCTCACGCCGTTGCTGGCTGGCGAGATTCGTTCCGCATTCTGCATGACGGAGCCCGACGTGGCCTCTTCGGATGCCACGAACATGCAAGCCACGGCCCTCATCGAGGGCGATCACGTCGTGCTCAACGGCCGGAAATGGTGGAGTTCCGGAGTTGGACATCCCCATTGCCGGCTGCTCATCTTCATGGGCATCACCGATCGCTCGGCCTCGAAGTACCGGCGTCATTCGATGGTGCTGGTGCCGCTTGACACTCTTGGCGTCAAGATCGAGCGCATGTTGTCTGTGTTTGGATCCTATGACTCGCCCTTCGGTCACGGTGAGGTTAGCTTCACGAATGTCCGGGTACCGCTCGACCACATCATCGCCGGGCCGGGGCGCGGTTTCGAAATCGCGCAGGGCCGGCTTGGCCCCGGCCGCATTCATCACTGCATGCGCACCTTGGGAGCGGCCGAACAGGCGCTTGAACTTTTGTGCCGCCGCTCGCTTCATCGCGTGGCCTTCGGCAAGCCTCTGGCTGAACTGGGCGCCAATGCCGATGTCATTGCCAACGCCCGCATCATGCTGGAACAAGCCCGTTTGCTTACGCTCAAGGCCGCATGGATGCTCGATGAAGTCGGCACCAAATGCGCTCGCAGCGAAATCTCCCAGATCAAAGTCGCCGTTCCTAATATTGCCCTGCAGATTATCGACCAGGCGATTCAAATACATGGAGGCACCGGCGTTTCCGCCGATATTCCACTGGCCGAACTCTTTGCAACGATCCGCACACTGCGCATCGCCGACGGGCCCGACGAAGTGCATCGCGCCTTGATTGCCAAGCTGGAACTGAAGAAATACAAACCTAAGAACGCGGCCTCGGCCTGAGTGAATGTGGCTCGGGGGTGGCCCACTCCTTACGGCTTATCGCAAGGGGCGGGTGTGAACGTCAGCAAGTCTTTCACTTCCCATCCGCGCCCATTGAGTTTTCTTCAACCTCGATGCACTGCATGGGAAAGGATCCAAAAATGACTTCACCATTGCTGGGCGAGTTCATGGGAACACTGGTTTTGATTCTGTTGGGAAACGGCTGCGTCGCTAACGTCTTGCTCAAGCACTCCAAGGCGCACGGCTCGGGGTGGATAGTCATCACCACCGGCTGGGCATTCGCCGTGATGTCGGCCCTGTTCGTCGCCATCGCATGCGGCAGCAGGGAGGCCAACATCAACCCCGCGGTCACGCTTGGACTCGCTGTCGCCACCGGCAGTTATTCCAAGGTTGTGTCCTATTCGCTGGCGCAGATGTTGGGAGCATTTGTAGGGTCGATACTGGTCTGGGTCCACTTCGGACCGCACTGGAAGGAAACTGAGGAGCCCGAGATTAAACTCTTGTGCTTTTGCGGCGTACCCGCGATTCGCAACCTGCTGGCCAATACGGTCAGCGAGATCATCTGCACGTTTGTCCTTGTCTTTGTCGCAGGAGCGATTTTCTCGCGAGCGCTGATTTCGTCCGGCTGGGTTGGAATGGCCGGGCCCTACCTGATCGGGTGCCTTGTTTGGGGCATCGGACTTTCTCTAGGAGGAACCACCGGTTATGGTATGAATCCCGCCCGAGACCTGCCCACGCGCCTCGCCCACGCCGTCCTTCCAATTGCTGGAAAGGGAGGCTCGGACTGGAACTACGCGCCCGTCCCCTTTTTTGGCCCGCTCATCGGCGGCTCACTCGCCGGCTTGTTGATTCGTGTTCTTCACTGGTGAGATGAACTATTCCAGCAAGCCGCATCAGCGACCGGTGAAATTTGGAGGCCGTTTCTCCAGGAAGTGTGCCACTCCTTCCTTGAAGTCGGCGCTGCGGAGACTGGCCAGCATCTCCACTAGAGAAAGATCAAAGGACTCCGCCAGAGTCTGGAACATCGCCGCGTACACTTGTCGTTTGATTACGCCCATGGAACGGGGGCTGACGCTGGATGCCAACTTGGCGGCCTGATCGTGAATAGCAGCGGCAAAGCCCTCCTGGGGAAACACGCGGTTGACCAGCCGCAGATCCAGCGCTTCGGATGCGGTGACGGTGCGGGCCGAGAACAGCAAGTCCAGGGCATCGGACAGACCCACTATGCGCGGCAACATCCAAGCCATGCCGTACTCCGCGATGAGTCCGCGCTGCGCGAAGACCGTGCTGAAGCGCGCACTCTCCGCCGCCCATCGCAGATCGCAGTAGAGCGGAATCACGAAGCCGAGGCCGACTGCCGGTCCGTTAATGGCGGCGATGACGGGTTTCGCGACCCCGAGAAAATAGGAAAACTTTCGCTGAAAGTCCGGCCGTAGTCCTTCCTGAGCAGTACCACCGGACTGAATTCTACCGGCGACATCTTCTGGCAGACCCTGAGTGGCGACGGCGTTCAGCAGCGACATGTCCGCACCAGCGCAAAATCCGCGCCCCGCCCCGGTTAACACGATCACCCGCACGCTGTCGTCCCGCTCCGCTTCATCAACCGCGCAGCGTACTTCCCGTTCCATGGTCGCGGTCCAGGCATTCAGTTTGTCCGGACGATTCAGCGTGACGGTTGCGACCCGATCCGCAACTTCGTAGATCGTTTCCTCCGTGGGCATCGGAGCGCCTAGAACGTGAAGCGCAGGCCGAGTTGGACCTCGCGCATGGGGAAGGCGGAGGTGAAGCCCAGCGGCGTGCTGGATGTGGAAATCCCACCGCCGGGTAGGGCCGTTCCGGGTCGAATCCCACGCACGTTAAACGTCGTAAAACCCGAGCCCGGGATGCCCGGAATACCCTGGTTAAGGCCGAAGAGAGGGCTTACCTCGTTGTTTACGCTGGCATAGTTTGTCCGGTTTGCGATGTTGAATCCTTCCGCCGTAAATTGCAGGTTCGTCTTCTCGCCGATTTTGTGCTGCCAGCTCAAGCGCATGTCGAAATCAATGTAGTCGGGGCCGAGACCGGTGTCGCGTGGGGCTCCAATGGGACGTTCGTTGGTGGTGTGATTGTCGCCGTTCACCTCTCCTCCGGCGAGCAAGTTGAAAGGATGTCCACTGTGGGCAGAGAAGATCGGGGCGAGTTGGAAACCCGACAAGATACTCTGTTTCCAGGGGCTGTCGAGCACTCCTGCGATCACTAATTTATCCCGCTGATCAAACTCGGAAAGAGCACGATCTAAATTGAGATTCGTCGGATCTTGCGGCCCGTAGTCGGAGTTGAAATCCGTGGACGTGTCATAGCCTTTGCTGTAGGTGTAATTCCCAAACAAGGTGAAGTGGTCGCTTAAGCGCTTTTTGACTTCTACGATACCGCCCTCGTAAAGAGCGTATGCCCCAGAGGTATATTGGTTGTTCTGTACAACCAGCGGATTCACAAAGCATTCGGTGACCAGAGTGACCGGGTTATCACAGGGCAGGCCCTCGACGCCGCCCAGCGGATCTGCGCCCGCGGCCGTCGTATTCCAATTGCGATAGGAAACCGGTGCGCCATTGGCCAGAGTTACCGTGCTGTATGGCGCCCGCAGCAGATTAGTATCGATCGCGACCGGGAGTCTCTGCGTGTGCGAATAGATAAAGCTGAGGGAAATCGAGAACCCGGATGAGATCTCACGTTCGATTCCGAACGAAGCTTGTTGCGCGATCGGGGGGCGATAGCCCGGCTGGTTCACAAACGCCACCTGCAGCGGAGCGATGGGACCGCTGTTCGTAACATTGATTCCCAAAGGAGCCACCGCAGCCGGCGTGATGCAGGCGGCGTTCCCTTTGGCGGGGGTGGTGCATGCGATCAAGTTGCCTGGCGCTCCAACGGCAAAGAGGGTCTGGAAAACAGCTGGCGCACCCGCTAAACCTAAAGCCGGAATCCCACCGAGCGGATCTACATAAATAGAGATTTCCCGGTTGCAAGGGCTAGCGCCGGTACCGGGAATTACCGGTACACCGAACTGCGAGAGCCCGCAGATCGAGGTCAAGTTCGCAACCTGGCCGGCTCCCGGGGTGTTCTCGACCGCAGTTTTATTGTGGTTCAGAACCCCCAGGCTCAAGTCGACCTCGGGAATCTGGGCGTCCACCGGTCCGTAGAAGATTCCGTATCCGCCCCGAATCACCGTCTTGTGATCCTTGGACGGGTCCCACGCGAATGAAAAACGGGGAGCAAAATCCTTGTAATATGTGGTCAAAGGGTTGAATTGGGAATCGATTTCGTAGCGGAGACCGTAGTTCAAAGTCAGGTTTGGCGTTACCTTCCAGGAATCCTGCGCGTACATCCCAGTCAGCGGTCGGGTGTAATTCCCGTAGTCTGGATCTCCGAAGCCCTGCTGGTAAACCTGAGGCACTCCCAACGATGCAGATTGCAACGGACTGAGGGTTGCCCCGGCAAGCGCGGGGCTGAGCACAGGCCCGGCGGGAAGCGAGCCGAACACAAAGCGACCCGGGAAAAAAGTGTGCGATTCAGTGTGATTGCCGCGGAGCACTTCGGAAGCGCCGAACTTAAAGGTGTGATGGCCGCGGATCAGGGTGAAATTGTCCGCGAACTCGTAGCGGCGCAGGATGGTGATGTTGGGTATGAAAATGTTCGTGCCCAAATTATTGATGAAACTAGGAATCTGAATCCCTACTTGTCCCGGCTCGTTCGGTATCACGTTAAAGCTGTTGTAGTCCCACTGCGCGCGGGCCTCGTTCTGGGCGGTTGGACTGAACTGGTGATACCAGGCGACCTGCAGATTGTTATCGTAGGTGTGGATCGAGCTTCCCGCCGAATACGCGGTCAAAGACTCCACATCGGGCGACTCCTCCAGATCGTGTCCATACCTGTAGGTCACGGAAAGTTCGTTGTTCACATTAAAATGGTGGTCAAAGCGACCCGACGCCAGGTATTCCCGCGTGTTGTAAGGAAAAACTCCACCCTGAGTTTCAAATTGGTTTACCAGGAAGCCATTCAGCGCGCCCTGCGTCGGTGACACGAACGGGTTCGAACCCGGAGTTGGGTTCACCGCCAAAATGCTCTGGAGAGCAAAAGCGCACTCATCCGACGGAAGGGGTAGGACGGTTCCGTTTGGAAGGTTAAGGCAGCCTACGGGCGTAGCACCCCCCAGCGCCAGATTGGTGATAATTGCCTGCTGCTGATACCTCGGGTCAGTCGGCGCAAAGGGGTTCGTGGTTGCGGTCGCGGAGGGCCCGGCGAAGATCGAACTGTTCGTCAGAATGGGAACGGCATTCTGTGAGTTCTGCAGCAGACCTTCGAAAGAAGCAAACAGGAAAGTTCTGTCTTTCTGGATGGGGAGGCCGATGGCACCGCCGAACTGCTGTCGGGTGAGCGAATTCTTGATTGGCTCGCCGACGGAAGTAGTGTTGAAATTAGCGAAGGTTGGGTCTGGCGCCAGGGCCGAGCTGAAGGCAAATGGGTCGCGAGCGTCCATGGCAGAGTCGCGGAAAAAACCATAGAGCGTGCCATGCAGATTGTTGGTGCCGGACTTGGTCACGATATTGATGGAAGCGCCGGTGGCTGCCCCCAGGTCCGCAGCATAGTTGCTGCGATTGACTTGGAATTCCTGCACAGCGTCCTGGCTAACCGTCAGGCGCACGCCACCGCTATCGCCTGAGGTTTCACCGCCATCCACGGTTATGCTGTTGCCTCTGCCGTTGCTGCCGTAGAACGACAGCCCGCTTTGCGGGGTTTGCTTGACTCTGAAATCCTGGTCCCCCGCCAGCCTGGTGGAATCGGAGACACCTGGAGCCAGCAACGTGAATGTGAGGTAATCGCGCCGGTCGACGGGCAGGTCGGCGATGTACTGTTGCGTGATTCTGTCCGACTGGCTGCTTCGTTCAGTTTCCACCACCGGCGGCTGGTCGGTCACCTCGATAACCGTCGCCACGTGCGACAATTTCAGCTTGAAATCAGAGACCACCGTCTGCCCGACGGCGACCGTGACAGCTTTTCGAATCTCGGTCGCAAAGCCGGACATTTCCGCCACGATGTCGTAAGTCGAGGGCGACAGCCCTGCCACCCGGAACTGGCCGCTACTATCCGTGATCGCCGTGCGCTTGAGGCCGGTCTGGGTATCGACAACGTTGACGGTAGCTTTGACCACAACGGCGCCGAACGAGTCGGTTACGGTTCCAGTGATTTCTCCGGACGTGCCCACACCCTGGCCGTGAGCCATAAAGGTTGCAAAGAGGAAGCACGCGAGAACACAGGCGAGCGACTTCATCTTATTAGTCGACGAAGAGACAAATACCCGCTTCCGGGAACAGGCCCGGTAGCGCGCAACCATCCGACCAACCAAACTGCTTTGTTCGAAAAGCATATTTCCCCCCACCTCAGACTGGCCTGAGTCACAACCTAAAGACCCGTCACATCTCGCCATTTTCTTCCAACCTGCTGAATGTTTTCCAGGCCCGGCATGGTTCGGAGCGAACTTCCCAGGTTTTTTTGGATCTGCTGAATGAGAGCGCACAATTCCCCGCACGCTCGTGCCTTTTCAGAGCGCCGCATGTTCACAATGGGCGCGAGCCTATCCGCGTTCGCGAAATTCATCAAATGAATTGTTTTGATGATCATGTATGCCTCCCGAGAATGTCAGTTTCACTCTTACTCGCACCCTTGAAATGGCTCATGACATTGCTGTTTACGGACCCGGATCGCCATCATGCGACAAGAGAAATTCGAGTATTTCCTGGTTTGCCTCACGGGTCCGGTCGGTGAGAAACAAGTGACTGGCGTGGTCGAGCAAGACGAGTTTGGCGCCGGGAATCCGCTTCGCGAGCAACTCCCCGTTACCCGGGGGTACCAGCGCATCCGAAGTTCCATGGATGACCAGCGTCGGCGCCGTGACCTGAGCGATTCGGCTGTAGCTCTCCCACGCCGGAATCGCCTGCAGTTGTGCCATGTAGCCCGCCGGAGTTGGAAACCAGGGCTGGCGCACGGCGACATCTTCCTCGATCTTCTCTCGCGGCGTGGCCGGGTTATAAATGTAGGGAAGGATGGCTTCCCGCGCTTGTTCCGGCGTCATGCCGCGGGCGAACAATACGTCGATCACGTTGTTCTCTGCGCGCACCGCCGAAGGGCCGCCGGCTGCGGTGCAGCCCAGAATCAACGAGCGCGCCCTCGCCGGGTATCGGAGCGCGAATTCTTGCGCAATCATGCCACCCATAGAAACGCCGAAAACGTGGGCGCGGGCAATGCCGGCGGCATCCAGAACCGCAGCCGCGTCCGATGCCATGGTCGCAATCGAATAAGGTCCGGGAGGAACGTCGCTGAGTCCCACGCCTCGATTGTCGAACGCGATCGTGCGAAAGTGCTGCGACAGCGCCGGACGCGTGCGATGCCACATGACAGACGTGTAGCCGAGGCCCATGATCAGCAGGACGGGCGCTCCCTGCCCCTGTTCGTCCCAGTAAATCTTCGTTCCTTGATTCTCGACGAATGACATCAGAGTCCGCCTGTACCTGGAAAATCCAGCGCGTGCAGCACCATTCAAACCGGAGACAGCTAGCCTACTTTCAGCATGAGCTTTCCGAAGTTCTCGCTCTTGAAAAGCTTGAGCAGAGTTTCGGGAAAGGTTGCAAGCCCCTCGACGATATCCTCGCGCGACTTGAGCTTGCCGGTCGCCATCCATGCCGCCATTTCTGCTCCGGCTTGCGCGTAGCGATCGGCGTAGTCCATCACCAGCATGCCCTTCATGCTGGCGCGACTCGACAGCAGAGTCATATAGTTGCTGGGCCCCGCCATCGGGCCGGTATTGCAGTATTGCGAGATCGCCCCGCAGATCACAATTCGCGCGCCCCGCGCCAGGTTCGCCAGCGCGGCCTCGAGAATCGTGCCACCGACGTTGTCAAAATAAATGTCAATGCCCTGCGGGCAATGCTTTCGCAGCGACTTCTTGACGTCTTCGGATTTGTAGTCGATGGCTGCGTCGAAGCCCAGCTCTTGCACGATGTAGCGGCACTTCTCCGGCCCTCCTGCGATGCCGACGGCGCTGCAGTTCTTGATCTTGGCGATCTGTCCCACTACCGCGCCTACTGCTCCGGCTGCTGCCGAGACCACAACCATCTCACCCGGCTTCGGCTGACCGGTGTCGAGAAGCCCGAAATACGCGGTCATGCCTGTCATGCCGAGCACGCTGAGATATGCGGGCAGCGGAGCGATTTTCGTGTCAACCTTCGTGACTCCCCGGCCATCGGTCAGCGCGTACTCCTGCACTCCGAATACTCCGGAAACGTGATCGCCCACGGCGAAGCGCGGGTTGCGCGACGCGGTTACGATTCCCAATCCGAGCGCCCGCATCACTTCTCCGATGCCCACCGGCGGCATATACGAACGCACATCGTTGATCCACATGCGCATCGCTGGATCCAGCGAGATGTACAGCACCTTGATCAGCAGTTCACCTTCCTTCGGCTCCGCCACCGCTTCTTCCGTGTAGGTCCAGTCACTGCGCTTCGGCATTCCTACCGGACGCGCCGCCAGTAGAAACTTGTGATTGGTGAGTGCCATCTTGCCTCCTTCGTTAGAATCCTGCTCGATCCGGAGTTCTCGCTTGATCCCAGACGGGGCAAGCCCCGTCTCTGCTCCAGGTTTTCCTCGACGTTTCAGACCATATAGCGCTCGCTTGCCAGCAGCCGCACCGCAATTTGGTGCCGCAGTGCGATCGAATTGACTGGATCGTGATCGGCGTACCCGCGCACGCGGGAAAGATACCGCCGCAGTTCGTCGCCCTGCGCGCAGGCGCTCAGCGCTGTCCTCGACGAGAGCTCCACCTTGGCTATAGCATCACGCAAATACACGGCACACGCATCGGCAGCATTGGCGCCACCGCCGGCCGCGGCCAGCTTGCGACTGCGCAGCAAGGCCGACTCCATGGCAAACACTTCCATGATGATGTCGGACAGGTTCATGATGATCTCTTGCTGTTGTTCGAGTTTCGCGCCATACTTCTCGTGCGCAACTCCCAGCGTCAGCAGGAATATGTTCTTTGCGCCGCGGACCAGGCTCAGTTCCGCATCGTTGGGTTCGCGGGCTCCATCCGCGAGTTGCCGCTCGGTCTGCTGCAGGACGGCGCGAGCGGCCTCGAGCAAAGGTAACTGTCCGCGGGCCGCGCGCTTCAGCGGCATGCCCGTAATCACCAGCCGGTTGATTTCGCTCGTCCCCTCAAACAGACGGTTGATCCGCGAATCGCGATAGGCGCGCTCAACCGCATAGTCTTTGTGGTAGCCATAGCCGCCGTGGATCTGGACTCCTTCGTCGACCACGTAGTCCAGCATCTCGGAGGAGTAAACCTTGATCATGGAGCACTCTGCGGCAAATTCCTCGATGGCCTTCAGCTCTTGGGAGCCGTCGGCAGATTCCGTCGACGCGCTGTGCATTTGATTTTCAATCAGTCCGACCACGCGACAAGCCATCGACTCGGCCGCAAAAATGCGTATCGCCATTTCCGCCAGCTTGTGCTGAATCGCGCCGAACTCGGAAATGGTGGTGCCGAATGCCTTGCGCTGTTTGGCATACTTCAGGCTAATTGCGAGCACATTCTTGGCGGCTCCAACCGCGGCCGGACCCAGCTTCAACCGTCCGATGTTCAGGATGTTGAAAGCGATCACGTGTCCACGGCCAATTTCTCCCAAAACGTTTTCCACCGGCACCGGAACGTTGTCGAGATACACGGCCGTAGTGGAACTGCCGGTGATGCCCATCTTGTGTTCTTCCGCGCCGCTGCTCACACCGGGAAAATTTCGCTCGACTAGAAACGCGGTGAACTTTTCTCCCCCAACCTTGGCGAATACCGTGAACAGGTCGGCCGCGCCACCGTTGGTGATCCACATTTTCTGGCCATTCAAGATGTAGTGTTTTCCATCCGGCGAGAGATCGGCCCGCGTTCGTGCCGCCAACGCATCCGACCCCGACAGAGGCTCGGTGAGCGCATAGGCGGCCAGCATTTCGAGTTTTGCCAGCTTGGGCAGATATTTCCGCTTCTGCTGCTCGTTGCCAAAATAGACGATGGGCAGCGTGCCGATGCCTGTGTGCGCCGAGTGCCAGCCTCCGTACGAGCCGTCCCGCCCCAGGCGTTCGGCGGCCACCATCAGCGACGGCAAATCCATGGCCATGCCGCCATACTCCTCGGGGATGGTCATCGCGGTCAGACCCAGTTCCACCGATTTCCGCAGCACCGCCATCGCGACGCCCGGTTTCTTTTCGCGGATGGCCGGCAGATTCGGTTCCACTTCGTTGGCCCAGAATTCATCCACCATGCGGCCGACGGCGAGATGCTCATCGCTCAGGTCCTCGGGCGTAAAGATATCCTGCGGCGCCGAGTCTTCTATCAGAAATGAAGTTCCCTTTGTCGTCTTGCGTGGGGTGTCTGTCAATGTCGTCATAAAATACTCCTATGCCGCCTTTTGAAATTGAGAATCTGAATTCCTTGAAACAGTGCGAAGGGCGCGAATTCCCCGCGACCGATTGGTTCGTCGTCGCGGAAGATCGCATCCAGAAATTTTCCGAAGTCACCGAAGACTTCCAGTGGATTCACATGGACCCGGAACGCGCCCAGCGCGAATCGCCCTTCGGCGGCGCCATTGCGCAGGGTTTCCTGACCCTTTCGCTGTTGAGCTACTGGGTCAAACAGGCAATCCGGATTCGCTCGGGCATCGCGATGAGCATCAACTATGGACTGAATCGGGTTCGCTTTCCCTCGCCCGTTCGCGCCGGTTCGCAGGTGCGCGCTCGCGTCACCCTGCTTTCGGCGAAAGAGTCGCCCGGTTTTGTGGACGCCACGTTCCTCATCCTTGTTGAGAGCCAGCGCGTCGAGGGTCAAACTTCCAGCAAGCCTTGCTGCGTCGCCGAGTGGCTGATTCGCTATTACTCGCGGTGAGGCTTGCAGTGAATGCAGACTCATATCGTCCCGCTCTCTGCGCAACGCCATGAGGCACGCAGCAAAGCAAGAATTCTCGTCGGCATCGCCGCGAAGCGTGCGTCCTGCGTTAATCCCTGAGCGTAGCGGTAGTAGATCTGCTGGATGATCACGGCCACTTTGAAGCGCGCAAACGTCAGATAGAAGACCATGTCGCCGGGATCGCGGCCGGTTGCGGCTGCGTAGCGCTCGACTAACTGCGCCCGCGTCAGCGTGCCCGGCAACGTGGTGGGCGCGCTGCGAATTTCCTGGAACTCTTCCGGCTCTTGTGGATCGGTCCAGTACGCAAGCGCCGTCCCCAGGTCAGTCAGCGGGTCTCCCAGCGTGCACATCTCCCAATCGAGAACGCCGACGATCTTCGTCGGGTCGCCGGGGTCGAGTACGACATTGTCATACTTGTAGTCATTGTGGATTAGCGCCGTCTCGTGGGTGACCGGCATTCGTTCGGTGAGCCAAGCGGAGATGGGTTCGACTTCCGGCAGGTCGTGCGTTTTTGAATTGCCGTAGCGCTCGATCCAGCCCTTGACCTGGCGTTCGAGATAGCCCTGCGGTTTGCCTAAATCAGCCAAGCCGATTGCGGCGTAGTCCAGTTTGTGCAGGCGCGCTAGGTTATCGACGAAGGCTTCGCTCAATCGCCGCGCTGTCTCCGGCGGAAACGGAACACCCGGAGGAGGATCGCGACGTAAGATCATTCCCCGAATCGGTTCCATCAAATAGAAAGGCGCGTTGAGAATGGAAAGGTCATCGCAATAGAGGAGCGCCTTCGGCGCGACGGGATAGGCGGTGTGCAGTTTCGACAGCACACGATATTCACGCGCCATATCGTGCGCCGACCGCACCTTGCTGCCAAAAGGCGGGCGTCGCAACACAACTTCCCTGCTCTCCAGCCGCTCGTCACCCAGGCGCACCAGATACGTAAGATTGGAGTGGCCGCTCGGAAATTGTTCGACGGAAACCGGTCCGCTGTGACCGAAGCGCTCCAGCAGAAACGGCCGCAGCCGGGCGAGATCGAGTTCTTCGCCTGTTCTTACCATTCCGGCTTGATCGCAAAGTACCACCATGACTGCAATTCCTGTCTGAGTTATCGGTACGTCAGCAACCCGTCCCCGTCGAGATGCGGGTGTGCATTGAACGTGCTCAGCGCGAAGCGCTCGCCCGAAGCAAGAAATTCGCTGAACGCAGCATTGCGCGACATCCAGGTTAAACGCAGCGCGTCATCGGCAGACAAGTGCAGTGCCCGGCGCATCGCCGCGCCAATTGTTCCCGCCGAAGTGAAGACCACCGCGCTTGCTGCGGAAGGAGTGTCGCGCACTACTTGAGCCAGCCCGCGCTCAACCCGCAAACAGAATTCGTGCCAGGGTTCAACGCCGGCGGCCGAAACTTCTCCAGCAACCCACTTGGCAATCACCACTTCAAACAACTTCTGAAAAGTTTTGCGCCGAGAGCCGGATTGAGCGGATTCGCCGAATTCGCTGGATTCTTTATAGGCACGGTGCAATTCGTTGATCTCGGCATTCGCACTCAGCAGTTGCGGAAGGCATTCCCGCAGCACCGCCTCGGCTTGATATTCGTCGAATTCGCTCATGAACACAGTCTCGGGAAAATCAACGCCGGAGCTGCGATACGCCTCGGACACAATCTTTGCTGTCTCCACTTGCCGGACGCGCGGACCCGAATAAACAGCGCCAAAAGCCACGCCGCGCCGCGACCAATACTCGCCCAGTAATTTGGCTTGCGCCTCGCCATTCGCGCTGAGCTTGTCATAATCCTGCTCCAGAAAAGACGCTTGCCCATGGCGCACCAGGATGATTCGGCTCACGTTGTCCTCTGCAGGTTCAGCGCTACGCGGCCGCAACCTGCTCTTTGTCGAAATCCGCAAACGTCTTCCCCGCTTCCGCTAAACGCTGCAGCAGAGGAGCTGGCTCCCAGATTTCTCCGTGCTGCCGGTGAAATTCGCAAATGCGCTGGTAGACCTTCGGCAATCCCACTGTGTCGGCGTGCCACATCGGACCACCGCGGTAGGCGGGAAATCCGTAACCGTTGATATAGATGATGTCGATGTCGACTGCCCGCAGTGCGTATCCCTCTTCGAGAATCCGCGCTCCCTCGTTGACCAGCGCATAAATGCAACGATCGACGATCTCCGCCGAAGAGATCTGCCGCTGCGGGACTCCTGCGTCCGCACTCCACTTCCGCACCAACTCCGTCACTTCGGGATCCGCACTCGCGCGCCTGTTCTCGTCGTACCGGTACCACCCTCTCACCGTTTTCTGGCCGTACCACCCCATTTCGCAAAGACGATCCTCGGCGAACGGCTGGCGGATTCCCGGCTTTTCCAGGTGGCGATACTCCTTGCGAATGCGCCAGCCCACATCGAGACCCGCCAGATCGCCGGTCGCGAGCGGGCCCATGGCGTTGCCGAATTCGACGAGCGCCTGATCCACCGCCTCCACCTCGGCTCCTTCTTCGACCAGAAACTGCGCCTCCCGGCGATACGGGCCAAACATGCGGTTACCAACGAAGCCGCGGCAGTTTCCCACCAACACTCCGATCTTGCCCAGCTTCTTGGACAGTTGCATGCAGGTCGCAATCACCTCTTTGCCCGACTTCTTTCCGCGCACAATCTCGAGCAACCGCATCACGTTTGCCGGGCTGAAGAAGTGCGTCCCGATCACTGCCTCCGGGCGCGACGTGGCCCCGGCGATTTCATCGATATTGAGCGTCGAGGTATTGCTCGCCAGAATCGCGCCTCGCCGGCAGACGCGATCCAAGTCCGCGAACACAGTTTTCTTCAGCGCCATGCCTTCGAAAACCGCCTCCACTACCATGTCCACCTCAGAGAACGCATCGTAGTTGAGCACCGGCTTGATCATTTGCAGACGTTCGTCCACGAATGCCTGACCAAAACGCCCGCGCTGCACCGAGTTGGCGTAGTTCTTTTTTATTTTGCCCATGCCCAGATTGAGCGCTGGCTCATCAACGTCTTTCAGCAGCACCGGAATGCCCGCGTTGGCAAACACCATCGCGATGCCCCCGCCCATGGTTCCAGAGCCGACGACCGCCACGCGGTTCACGGGGATCACCGGAGTTTCCTTGGGAACGTCGGGAATTTTCGCCACCTCGCGCTCGCCAAAGAAAACATGAATGAGCGCTTTCGACTGATCGGAGAAAAGACATTCGGTGAAAAGCCTCGCCTCAGCCTGGCAGCCTTCTTCGAACGATAATCTCGTCGCCCCCTCTACCGCATCAATCGCCGCCAAGGGAGCCTTCAGCCCTCGTTGTTTCTTGCGAGCCGAGTCGCGGGCTGCCGCAAAAACCGCTGCGCTCTCCGCAGCCGTTCCCAGCTTCTCTTTGCGCTCCCGCGTTTTGGGCGTGGGCTTGCCGGCGATCTCGCGCGCAAAAGACATCGCTCCGGCCTGCAGGTCTCCCTCGATCAACCTGTCGATCAGTCCAAAAGCGGCGGCGTCACTCGCGGAAACCGGTTTGCCCTCGGCGCACATCTCCACTGCTTTGGCCACACCGACCAGGCGCGGCAGACGCTGCGTTCCACCAGCTCCGGGAATAATGCCCAGCTTTACTTCGGGCTGACCCACCTGTGCCGTGGGCGATGCGACCCGGTAGTGGCCGGCCATCGCCAGCTCCAGTCCACCCCCAAATGCATTCCCGTGGATCGCCATCACCACAGGCTTGCCGCTATCCTCAATATGAAGCAGCAGGGGAAGCAGACTTCTGCGGGGTCCACCTGCTGTCATCTTGCCGAATTCCTTGATGTCAGCACCCGCGACGAACGTGCGGCCCGCCCCGATTACGACCGCCGCCTTGACGGCGGGATCGCCATTCATCTCATCGATCGCCGCCGAGATTCCCTCCGGCACGCCGGGACTGAGAGCGTTCACCGGCGGATTGTCGATGGTGATGACCGCGATATCATTATCTCTACTGATTCTCACGAGGTTGTTCATAGGGCATCCGAAGGAAGCGTTGCAGCTCCAGCTTGATTTTGATATTTCTTGCGCAATTCTCTTTTTAGAACCTTGCCCGTAGCGGTCTTGGGCAAGCTCTCGCAAAATTCAATCGATTGCGGGCACTTGTAGTGAGCCATGCGCGCCCGGCAAAACTCAATCAATTCCACTTCGCTGAGTTCGCATCCCGGCTTCGCCACCACCACCGCTTTTGGCACCTCACCCCACTTCTGGTCAAGCACCGGAATCACCGCGGCTTCAAGAACGCCAGGGTGAGCCAACAGAATTTTTTCTACGTCAAGCGAAGAAATGTTTTCTCCGCCGCTCACAATAATGTCTTTCTTGCGATCCACGATCAGGATGTACTCGTTCTCCATGATCACGGCCATGTCGCCGGTGTGAAACCATCCGCCCCGTAATGCTTCGGCCGTGGCTTCCGGCTGTTGCCAGTAGCCCGCCATCACCCCATCACTGCGGGCGATGATTTCTCCCATCTTCACCCCGTCGTGCGGCACGTCTTTGTCTTCGGCATCAACCACGCGAAGCTCGCACCCGGGATAGGCATAGCCGGTCATGGCTTGCAGCACATACCGCTCGTCGGGCGTGCAGTGCATGTCGGGTTTGAGTTCGGCAGTGGACAGCCCGGGCGCGCATTCCGTCAGTCCGTATCCCGAAAAGCATTTAAATCCCAACGTCTGTTCCACGTCGCGGATCAGAGTCGGACTCGATGCCGCGCCACCGATCACGGCCCACTGCACGCTGCTCAGGTCGTACTTGGAACGCGCCGGCGAGTTCACCAGCACGGTGGCCATAATCGGCACCAGGCTCAGCCCGGTGACTTTCTCCCGCTGCACCAGCCGAAATACTTCTTCCGGCAAGAAGCGCGGCACCATCACATGCGTTGCGCCCACAGACGTAATCGTATGGGCCGCTCCCCAGCCGTTGGCGTGGAATAGCGGGATGGTGTGCAGTCCGACGTCCTCAAAGCGGGCGCGATGGTACAAAGCGATGGTCATCGCATGCAGGTACACGTTCCGATGGGTGAGCATCACGCCCTTCGGGCTGGCGCTGGTTCCGCTGGTGTAGAACATCTCAGCCACGGAGTTCTCGTCAAACTCCATCAGATCTCCGCGGTAGGGTGTGGCGGAGGCCAGCATCTGCTCGTAGGTTTGATCGGAGAGCCAGGCCGCTTGCGGCGCTCCATCGATTTGATGGAAATCAAGCTGATGAAACGAGCGCACGGTCTTCAGGTCTCGGCGGAACGAATCCACCAGAGCGACAAACTCTTGTTCCAGGAACAGCACCGTTGCTCCCGAATCATTCAGAATGTAGGTGAGCTCCGGCGCGGCCAGGCGATAGTTGAGCGGAAGCAGAATGCAGCCCGCTTCCAGAACTCCAAAGTAGGCTTCGAGAAGCCGATGGCAGTTCAGGCTGAGAAATGCCACGCGATCGCCCGGCTTCACTCCGGCGGCGCGCAATGCTCCGGCCAGTCGCCCTACCCGATCGCCAAATTCGGCGTAGGTAAACCGCAGGTCCTGGCACACCACCGCCGTCTTGCGGGGAAACTGCTCTTCTGAGTAGCGAAGAAATCTCACCGGCGTCAGGGGAACATTCATAGTGAAATTCCTTTTACCAGGCCGTCTGGCCTCCGTCGACAACCAGCAAGTGTCCCGTCACATATGCCGAAGCGTCCGACGCCAGAAACACTGCCGCGCCTTTCAGGTCGTGATCGCTGCCAAAGCGTCCTAGCGGGATCTTCTCCAGCAGGGAATCTTTACGGTGCTCGATGATCCATTCCGACATATGGGTCGGAAACCAACCCGGTGCAATCGCATTCACCTGAATGTTGTGCGGCGCCCACTTGCACGCCAGATCTTTGGTGAACGCAATCACACCGCCTTTGCTCGCGTGGTAGCCGATTGCCTGTAGTTCCGCGGACGCTCCGCCCAAACCCGCAACCGATGCGATGTTGATGATCTTGCCCGACCTCTGCGCGGCCATGGCCTTGCCCACAGCCTGACAAAACAGGAACGTGCCGGTCAAGTTGGTAGAGAGAACTTTATCCCACTGCTCCAGCGTCATCTCTTCTACCGGAGCCCCCCACGACACGCCGGCGTTGTTGATCAGAATGTCGATGCGGCCGAACTGTGCGAGCGTAGCATCCACGACTTGCTGAATCGCCGCTTTGTCCTTGACATCGCATCCCAACGCAAGCACCTTTACCCCGAGGCTGCGCAACGATTTCGCCGCTTCCTCGCAGCGCTCTTTCTTGCGGGCGCAGAGCACAAGATTCGCGCCCATCTCCGCCAGACCTTCGGCCATCTGGCGCCCGAGACCCATCGACCCACCCGAAATAATGGCCACACGGCCGGTCAAATCGAAAAGCTGTTTGACATTCACTGAGAGAAGGGCCTTTCTGCAGCGCGGTGCCCCACAAAAGTGATAGTTAATATCATGTTAGAGTCGCTAACGTCAACAACCGCTCCTACTGGTGGAGAGCCGGGCGTCCCAGCCCCGCCGCCTCACTGCTGGACGGGCGAGACGCCCGTCGCTCCAGCGTATAAATTACTCCTGCATTCGAAGCACGACCCGCCCCGAGACCTCGCTGCGCCTCAGTTGTTCCAGAACCTGTTGCACCTCGGCGAGCGGGCGCGCCGTCACCTGGCAATGAACAGTCCCGGCTGCACCCATCACCAGAACTTCGCGCAAATCTTCCCTTGTGCCCACGGCGGAAGCTTTGATCTGAATCTCGCCAGCGGCCATCAAAATCGGCGGAAACGAGATCTCTCCGGCGGGCAGCCCCACCGTCAGCAGAGTCCCGGTTGGTCGCAGACAATAGAACGCCATGTCGTACGCGGACTTGGCCGCCGAGGTGACCAGGGCAACGTGAACTCCACCGAAGCCACGTACTTCCTTGACCACTTTGCTGGTTGCGGCGTTCAGCGTGCGAGCGGCGCCCAGCGATTTCGCCAGCGCGAGCTTTTCTTCGGAAACATCGATCGCGGTCACTTCCGCTCCCGCATCCCGGCCAATCTGGACCGCAATGTGGCCAAGCCCGCCGACACCGAAAACCGCCAATCGTTGTCCCGCGCGAAGCTTCGATTGCTTGAGAGCGCGGTGGACCGTGACTCCCGCACAAAGCAACGGCGCAGCTTGCTCCGAGGAAAGCGTGTCGGGAATCTTGACCACATGGCTGGCGGGAGCCTTCGCGTATTCCGCGTATCCGCCATCGACCATGACACCAGTTATGCGCTGGCGCACGCAGAGATTCTCGTTGCCTTCGCGGCAGAACTCACATTGCCCGCATGTCCACTGCACCCACGGAACGCCGACCCGGTCTCCCACCTCGATACTTTCTTGGATACTCTGCACCGCCGCACCCCGCTCCACCACACGGCCTATGATCTCGTGTCCCAGGATCAGCGGCTTCTTTACGATGCCGGCGAACTGCGTCCAATCGCCATCGGCGACGTGCAAATCGGAATGACACACGCCACAGACCTCAACCTTAATCAGAACCTCGTCCGCTCCGGCTTCCGGCCGGGCCACGTCCTCCAGCGATAACGGTGTCTTGAATTCGTGCAGGACAGCAGCCTTCATTGGATTCCCTCTAACAATCTTGCCTCACCAATCTTGCCTCACTAATTAAGGATGCGCTGGCGCAATCCGAAAAAGCTTACGGCTGGACGCCGCGCAAGAAAAACTCCACCGCGCTCCGCACCCGGTCCGCGAGCTTGTGCGGACCGGTCAGATCCACCGCCCATTGCCGCACCACGGTGTTGTAGATCCCTTCCATGAACTCCGACAGATGCACGACCGGAAACGCACGCGTAACTTCGCCCCGCTTCTGCCCCTGCGTCAGGATTTCCCGCAGCAAGCGGATGGCAGCTTCTTCGGGGCCCCGCAGTTCCGCGGATCGCACCGGATCCATGGCGCCCGACAACACTACCGCTTGCCACAGTTGCCGGTCGCTTTCCACTTCCCGCGCCATGGTCACGTACAGCCGCCGCAAACGCTCGCCCGTCGCCGCCTCACTCGAAAGCTCTGAACGCAACCTGTCGCAGATGCAGGCATACCCGCGTTCTCCCACCTCGCGTAGAACCGCATCCTTACTGGGAAAATACCGGAAAAAGGTGGGCTGGCTGATTTCGAGCATTTGTACGATGTCGTCGATGCGGGTCTGCTCGTATCCGTGCTTGCGAAACAGCTTGATTGAGGTGTCGATAATCTGCTGCCGTAAGCGCGCCTTCTTCCGTTCCCGAAGCCCTACCTCAAGTGGCTTTCGCATTGTTTCTGCGGCCGCACTCCTTGTTACCAGCGCACCAACCATGGTTGCTTCCTTCCGAATCGATTGCCGGGACGTGACCCTGCGACGAATCCGTGAAATGTGAGGGTAACTATAACAAAAGAGCGACTAACGGTGTAAAGATCAGCGAGCTGTGGCGATATCGAGTGAGCGAGCTGGGCGGTAACGGACTAGTGGGCCGGAGTCCCCAACGTTCGGAATACCGACAATCCGGGAGTCAACTCTATTGTGATTTGCGTTTAAGCGGTTTGCCGATCGCAACCAGGAAGATGGCACTCTTGTCTTTTGCGTGCGGTGAAAAGAAGCTAATCACATCATCGTCGAAGAAGGTCAGCCCGGTCGCCCCCAGGTGCTGGGCATACGCGGCCAGGTAAATCCTGCCGCCGATGGCACCCGCCTCGAGCTGGACGGCCCGGTAGCCGCGGTTACCGTATTGCTCCAGAATGCGTTTTAAATCGGCGAGAAAGAAGATGTCCACGCAGGCGTCCGCCGGCAACTGCTGCTCCAGTCCAAGATGGTGGGCTTCGGCGCGGAATTCCCCTTCCTTCAAAAGCTCCAGGGTGTTTCGCTGACGCCGGAAGAAGTAGGCGCCCGGCTTGAGCCCCTGCACCGAATGCACGATCAGGTAAAGATCGTTGAGCTGTGCGCCGAGAGGATCAAGGAAGTCAGCCGGAAGACCTCGCGTGGCGCGGTCGAAAATCGTTGAGAGTTGGCCCAGTGTAATCGATGCGTTCCCATCGAACGCACGGCTAGAGCCGCGGCGCAGGATCACCTGCTCGATCGTGTCCTTCGGTTGTTCTTCTTCGGGCAGGCTCGGCAGTGGAACTTCCCTGCCCGCCGGTGCGGAAGATGCAAAGTCCAATTGCTTACCGCGCCACTGAGCTACTCCCGTTTCGGACTCAAGCGAAGACGCGTCGTGCATCTCAAGCATGGCGGGATATTCGACCTCGCGCTCCGAAAGCGGGATTGTCTCCAGCCCGAGCGCTGGAACTTCTTTCGGAGCTGGCAGCGAACTGCTCGATATGCGCCCGATCGGTACGAGGCACAAGGAGACCTCACGTCGCGCATCGAGATCAAGCAGGCGGTTCACCTCGACGTCCACAAACCCGAGCACGATCTCGGCCGGTAGCCCGGAAGCAGCAGAAACAGCCAGCAGATTGGCCAGCAGCGTGCCGTTGTCCCACCCGAAGTGCCGATAGGTGCGCGCCTGATACTTCCAGGCGTTCCGCCAGTATGTTCCGGTGCAGATGATCGCCGCGGGCGCGTGAACGACGGCGGACTCCATGGCGGTCGCCTGAGCCAGGGTTCCGCGGAAATCACCTCTTCGCAAACGCCGTAGCGAAACGTCCGCCGGATTGAAGTGATACACGCCGGCCTCCAGGCCAGGAACATCGCCAGCCACGACGTACAGCTCGATCTCGTAGAGAGCTCCGGTGCAGGCGGCGGCGCGAAAGTAGATTTCTCCGCCTGGATGTTTATGCTGTTTGGTGATCCCCGCCGCGAAATAGAGAACGCGAGCCAGGTCCTGCAGGCTAGGAACCATATCAGCACGCGACGACGGCACGGGCTCTGAAATCGTGGAGAGCGCCGCCACCCCTGTTTGCGGCACGTCCCGCGGCAGCGGGAGCGGATTGATCGTGGGGTAGATTTTGAAAGAAAGTGGCCGATTTGCCCAGTCCAGGAAGTGAGGATCGTTACGAATACTCCAGTAGGAGTGCTTCGTACAATCGTGATACTTCCAAGCCGCCTGGATGTCGCGGTTGTTCATCGCTTGGTACGTCTATGGGGAGCCTCCCCGTTCATCCTTATATCCTAGCTGCTGGCTGGGCAAAAGGCAGACCATGGCGAGTTGGCGCCATGCTGGCCGCAAGTGGACCCTCGCGGCTCTATAGGGACATCCGAAAAGGAAGACTTGTGGACAAGGAAATCTTGTGTATAATGTGTCCCGCTTGAGGTTTGGAGGCTTTCGCCTGAGCGGAGCACCTTCCGTCTTCCCCCCAACGGACAAGTCCAGAACGACTCGTGGACACCTTTGAGCCATCTGTGAACAACTCGGGTTTGGCCACGTATTCGGTATTGAGGAGTACGGATATGAAACTGTGTCACCATCCAGCTTCCGAAGCGTCCGCAACGTTGTGCCGCGTTTCCTTCCAACCGGTCTCTTGTCGGTCCGTCAGCAGAGATGTGTCAGCGGAGCGCCGCCGATTGACGCCGAATGCATTCTTTAATTTCCGCCTCTTTTGCTGCCTCGCGCTGTTGCTGTCTTGCTTGCTCAGCGCGCCAGCGTACGCCCAGGAACCGGGACAGAACGTCAACATGGTTTCGGGCACGGTATGGCCATACGGGGATCCGTTCCTGGAACGGCAAGATGAGCCGAGTCTCGCCGTTTCTACTCGAAACCCGCTGCACCTGCTGGCCGGCGCCAACGACTACCGCACGGTCGATCTGAATCTGCCGGAACTCGACGTTGGCGAGTCATCCTTGGCGAATACGCCGACTGGAGAACCGTGGGTGGGGCAGTACATGTCCATCGATGGGGGCGCTCACTGGCAAAGTACGCTGTTACCCGGCTATCCGCAGGATACTTCTGCCCGGGGGATGAGCTCGCCATTACACGGTTTCACCACGGCCGCCGATCCGGTCATCGCCTCCGGTACGAACGGGATGTTCTACTACGGCGGGATCGCCTTCGATCGCGGGTCAAATCTCGGGCTCGTCTTCGTGGCCCGATTCATGGATCTGAACAATAAGGAAAACGGTAACATCGCGGAAGACAGTTTTCCCATCCGTTACATCAACACGGTGGCAGTCGCACACGGCACCAATTCTCCGGCGCAGTTCCTCGATAAGCCCTGGATCGCGGTCGACATCCCTCGTGGCAGCAGCACCTGCAGCTTCTCCGTCACGCAGTCGGATGGAACGACCGTCCAGCAGAAAATTCCTGCGGGGAATGTCTACGTTGCATATGCCGATGTGGCAACCAGCAGTAGCGGCGTCCAGACCAGCACGATTTATTTCAGCCGCTCCACAAACTGCGGAGCAAGCTGGAGTTCGCCGATTGCGATCAGCAAGGGCTACGCCATCAGCCAGGGCGCAACGATCCAGATCGATCCCGAGACCGGGATTGTCTACGTCGCCTGGCGCGTGATCCACAACACACCGACTGCGAATGACGGCATCGCGATCGCCGCATCGCTCAATGGTGGAGCGAGTTTTGTGGGTCCGCTCACCCTGGTGAGTCTGCCACCCTACAATGCAAACCAGCCGACGGCCCACGCGTTTTTCGATCAGAACACCACAGAAACAAGTTTCCGCACGACTGCCTACCCGACCATGGCAGTTGCTGACAGCGGCATAGAACTGATCCCTGGCCCACTCTATCTTGCGTGGTCACAACGCGGAGAAGGACCCAACGGGGAAGCCCGGATCATGATGCTAGCCATTCCAGGGAATGCCAGCTTTACAGCCAGTGGTTTCAAGCCGCCCACACCATTTCCTATTGATAATGGCGCGGTCACAAATGATCTCGGGGGAACCTTTCCGGCATTGACTGCCGGGCACCAGGTCATGCCGATCATGACCTTCAATCAGGGCAACCTCATGGTGCTCTATTACGACTTGCGCCAGGATCACACCATTGGCGAGTTCACGCCCAATATTACGAACGGCTTATTCACTCCCGATAGCTATGGAAATTTCTTCGAAGAGACGCGCGACCAAGTGGAGGAATATCCGACCGCGACGTACTTGCCCTACTTTATCGACGACGCGGGCCTGACCGTCCGCCGACACACCATCGACCTGGTGTTGGCGCAATCGAACGGACAAGGCGCTGTCCCAAAGTTCAACTATGTCCGCGTTTCTCATTATGATTTCGGTTTGTTTGAAGGAGAAAGCAGCGGCGCAACCGCTCCATTTAATCAACTCAAGTTCGATCCCCCGAACCTGCCGATGTTCGAGCAGGGTCAGGGAGCGTTCATGGGCGATTACCTGAGTATCACTGGACAGCCGTTCGTGCTGGTCAATTGCGGCAGCTCAAAATGCTGGACCTACAACAACCCGTCGCCTCCAGGAGTTGCTGGCACCTTCTTCGCGGCGCCGAAACCAGCCCCCAGTTCAGCGGTTAACTTCGCGTCGTGGACCAGCAATCAGGACGTCATTCCACCCGCCAATGGGCAATGGGACACCTACACGGCGATCGCAAACGGACCGAGCGTGTACAACCCCACTGTGACAGTCCCCGGCTGCCAGTCCGGATATGAAGGCGATCGCAACCAGAACGTGTACGAAAGTCGCATCAGTCAGGGGCTTTTGGTTTCGTCGCCCCAAGTGTCAAAACCGCTGAGTTCCACCATAGAGCGTGGGTTCGTGATCTTGGTGCAGAACGCGACGAGCGGCCGATCCACGGCATCAGGTCCCGTAAATTATTTCCGGCTGACGATTGCCAACCAACCGGTGAATGGATTCGCGTCATTTGGGCAGTTCGTGCCTCCGAGCCCGGTTCCGAGCCCACCGTTCCCCACTACAAATAATGGGCTGCCTTTCCCCCTGACCAGCGTCGACGTGGCGATTGCACCGCACACCGGGGTTGCGCGCACTGTATTCGCCGTGTCGAGCAGCGCGACTGCCAGCATTCTAGTCAACGTTAACGAGATCACCGGCCTGGGAGGCACTGTGATCTCTGGAGGGATGTCTGCTTTCATCCTTCTCAATGCCGACGGGACCGTCCCGACCAACTTGGTTGATCCGAACGGACAGGCCGGGAGCAACAGCATCACCGATGTTGAGCTTTACAATCCGAATGTTTCTGCGCCGAACGTCAGCGCGCCCAACGTTTCTGCGCCTAACGTCAGTGCGCCGAACGTGAGCGCGCCCAACGTTTCTGCTCCGAACGTCAGCGCGCCCAATGTCAGCGCACCCAATGTCAGTGCTCCGAATGTGAGTGCCTATGGGGTTGCCAATCCGAACGTCAGTGCCCCGAACGTGAGCGCTCCGAACGTTTCGGCGGCGCCGCCTTCCGATGGTACCTTTACGGTCACCAACAACGGAAATACCACCACGTCTTACAACCTCGCGATTACGGGCTCGACTTCGACTCCGTTGCAGCTGCTGTTGTCGCAGATCTACATGACGCCGCAGACCGATGGAAACTGCAATCTGATCACGCAACAGCAGAACATCACGCTGGCCAACGTTCCCAATGTGCCGTTAACTCCTGTCAATTCGCTCCCCAACCCTAACGTGAGCGCCGCGCCGGTAACCGAGCCGACATTCTCCCTGGCGCCTGGCGACACAGCGTACATCACGATTCGCGGCAACGTGAGTATTGCCCAGATGCAGCAGATCGTAACCCAGGTCTCGCCGGTGGTCGTGCCTCAGGCCGTCAACAGCAACAGCACAACGTCAACTACGCCACCCACAATTTATCCGCCGCTTTCGATTCTTACGACTCTCCTGCCTCTCACCGATCGCAACGACCCCATTTACTCCGTACAGTTGGTAGCTGCGGGTGGCAAGCCCGGAACTCAGACTTGGTCGATTACCGGCGGTGCGTTGCCAACTGGAATCAATTTGAGTCCCTCCGGCCTGATCTCTGGCCAAACGAGCTCGCCGGGCAATTTTCAGGTAACGATCCAGGTGGCGGACACCAACGCTCCGCAGGACACGGCTGTGCAGGGTTACACGTTGACTGTCAGCCTGACGCCCCTGACGACTCAGTTCACGACGCCGCCACCCGACGGAGTCGTGGGTACGTCCTACGTCGCGACCCCGTTGACTGTAAATGGCGGAACGCCTCCTTACGTTTGGTCGGCGGTGGGGTTGCCGCCGGGCCTGTCCATCAATCAGAGCACCGGTCAGATCACGGGAGTTCCGACGACTGCCAATCCTGCGGGCTCCGCCGTAGTCGTTACAGCGACGGATTCCGCCACGCCAGCGGAGTCGGTCTCGTATAACACGACGATTCCCGTCGGCGCGGTCATCCAGATTACTCCGGCCACGCTGCCGAGCGGGACCATCGGCGTTCCCTACACCTTCCAGCTCAGCGCCACGGGCGGCATTGGAACATTGGTATTTAGCGCTCCGGCCCTGCCGAGCGGCGGAACGTTGAGCGGCGCCGGATTGATTTCGTTCTCGAACCCGCAAGTGTCATCCGTGAGCTTCAACGTTACAGTGCGTGACCAAGCCAACCCGACGCAGACCGTTAGCGCCAACTACACGATAACCTTCGCGGCTGTAACCATCAGCAATTTGACGTTCGTGACGCAGCCGAGCAACACGCAGGTTGGTCAAGCCATATTACCGGCAGTTCAGGTCATGGCCGTCGTGAACGCCGCGCCTGTTCCAAATCTTCCAATCACGCTGAGCCTCAGCTCCGGACCGGGAACTCTGAGCGGCACTCTGACCCAGACGACGAACACGGCAGGTATCGCTACATTCCCCGGCTTGTCCATCAGCGCTGCCGGGACTGGCGACACGCTGCAGGCTTCGGCGGCCGGCGTAAACGCGACATCGGCTCCATTCAACATTACGGCAACCCCACAAGCATGCAGCCCAATCCCAGGGGCACCCATAGCCTGGTGGCCCTTCAACGGAAATGCTCTTGATATCCGGGGAGGGAGACCGGGCACCATACTGGGTGATTTCGGGACCCAGAACGTATTTGTTCCCGCCGAAGTCGGGCAGGGATTTAAGTCCACCGGCGAAGGCGTCCTCATCAGTTATCCCACTACACCCTACTTGACCCCCGTTAACTTCACGGCTGGGGCGTGGGTGCGGGTTGACGCTGAAACTACCGATGCTACTGAGCAGATCCTGTGGCAAGGCGATAGCGGTAACACCGACTTCACAACTACCCCGTACTCTTTGGGGGTTTTGGGGAGCGCGAGCACTCCGTGGGTCACCTACGGTGCCCACGCGACTATAGTCGGAACGGCCGGCCCAGGGAAGATTGTGGCTACTTTCTCCGACGGCGTGAACGAGTTGGATATGTTCTCAAATACGGCTTTGACGCCGGGCGTCTTCTATTACGTTGCGATCACCTGGAACGGTCCGAGTGGTGGCGCAATCATCTGGATCAACGGAGTCGCGGATCAGACCTCGGGAACAACCACGCTTACCGGTCTGCTCACACCTACAAATCCCTTCCAGATTGGAGGAATTCAGGGAAGTGGTATCGGTACCGAGTCTTTCAATGGCGTGATTGATGAAGTGCAAATCTGGGGCGCTGGGATCACTCAGTTCCAGCTTGCCACGATTTACAAAGCCGGCGCGGCGGGCGAATGCCAGGCTGTTTGGTTCACCGAGTCGAACGGCACCGTTACCAACAACGTCGGATCGATCTCACCTGACGGCACGACTATCAACGAATACACGCCAACAACGGCGGCTTCCTTCCCGTACAGCATCGTTGCCGGGCCAGATGGAAATGTCTGGTTCACGGAGAACAAGCCAAACAACATCGGGGAATTTGTGTCGCTAGGAGGAGGAGAAGGATTTGGCCAGTTCCCGATTACCTATCCACCTTCGGATGGGCCAAGTAGTTCGTATGGTGCCTTTGGCATCACCAGTGGGCCGGATGGAAATCTGTGGTTCACGGAGTCGCAGTGCGTCGAGGATCCGTGTTTCGTCGGCAGCATCACGACGAGTGGGACGATCAATGTCTACCAGACGCTTACCGACGATAGCCCGCCGCAGGGCATCACGGCGGGTCCCGACGGCAATCTGTGGTTTACTGAGGCGGGAGCTGGCACACATTCGCAGATTGCACGGATGACCACAGGCGGAACGATCACCGAGCACGCCACCCCCACCGCCGGCAGTGCTCCTGGGTTCATTACCACAGGAGGGGACGGGAATCTCTGGTTCACTGAGAGCGCCGTGAACCAAATTGGCGTGATCACCACGCTCGGCACGTTCGCTCATGAGTTCCCGATTCCGGCTGGAGTCAACGGTGTCGGGATTTCCGCTGCCGGAACCGGTTACCAGGTTGGAGATGTCGTAACCGTCGTGCAATCCGGAGCTAGCGGCGGCACATTCCAGGTCAGCACCATCAACGCGACCGGCGGGGTGACCAGCTTAACCCTCCAAAGCATCGGTACGGGCTATACGCTGTCAACAGCACCCAGCAACACAACCGGTGGACACGGTACAGGGCTGCAGGTCAATGTTTCGTCCACCTCAACCTCATTCGGCCCTGCGGGCATCACGCTCGGGCCGGATGGCAATGTCTGGTTCGTTGCCAACGTCGCGAACAACATTATCGAAGTCACGCCGGCCGGCCAGTTTACGGCCTACCCGGTACCTGTTGGCGGCTCTGCTGAATTCATCACCGAGGGGCCGGATGGCAACATCTGGTACACGGATAACTTCAACAGCGCGATTGCTAGACTCACCCTGACCGGGGTCACCACAGAGTTCCCGACTCCGACGACGAACAGCGGGCCCTGGGGCATCGGGATAGGCCCAACTGTAGTATCAGTTCCAGCTCCTCCGACGGGCGTCGCAGGTAGCCTGAACGTAGGAGGGGTGCCACATATCACTTGGACGGCTAGCGTGAGTTCCGGAGTGACTAGCTATAACGTGTACCGAGCGACCAGTGCCAATGGGCCGTTTATCTTGGTGGACAACACGACGTCCACTTCTTTCACCGATTTGAACGCGCCCATCCCGCCGTGTGGTGTTAGCTTCACCTACTACTATGTCGTGACGACAGTGGGGACGGGCAACACGGAAAGTCCGAGTTCTAATCAGACGAACGGCATCGTCGTGAATAACGGTGGGCCGTGTTAAGCGCGGCAGTGAGCTGTTGGGAATTGGATTAGGTACGGAACAGCGGATTCGGACAGGTTTAGCAGATCAGTTCTGACGGCCACTTAGGGCGGCCAGGCGCTTGCGGGCATCTGCCAACAGCGGATCCTGGCCGCCGTTCTTTATGGCGATGAACGCGTTATACGAGTCTGCGGCGGCTGAGCTCTTCAGTCCTTCCTGCGCACGTCCGAGATAGTAGAACACCGGGGGAAACAAATAATAGGTTGGCGCCTCGTCCAAAAACAGGGCGCTGGCTTCACCGCGACGCTTCTGACAAGTCTCCAGCTCCGAATCCGCTTCGGCAAATGCTCCCGCCTCAACGTACGCGTGGCCGGCATCGAAATGGCCCAGCCAAGTGTCCGCCGCCTTGCGCGAATCGAGAAATAATTTGAGCGCCTCTTGCGGTTTGCCGTGCTTCAACAGGATCTCTCCTTCGACTAATTTTCCGTATGCCTGCGGATCCGCGTCCAAGCGGCCGCCAAGGTCTTTGGCAATCGCAAGAGCCTTGGCATCCTGGTTCGCGCCAATGTAAGCACGTGCTGCCCAGAACTGGATCGGGATTTCGTGACTCGCCGTCAGCGCTCGCTCCGCCGCTCGCGATGCCTCCGAAGAACTGCCTGCTGATAACTGCGCCTGCGCAAGAGTAGTCAGCTTGACCGCCGCGGCGTCGGGATTCTTGCTGGCCATATCGCCGCTGACGCCCGCCTCGAGAATTTTGATTGCGTCTGCAGTGCGGCCTTGGTAAAGCGCTACGTCCGCCAGTCCAGCAGCGGCAGCAGAAACACCATCCGGTCCCAGCTTCTCGAGTTGATGGTATGTGGCGCTGGCCTCGTCAGGATGCCCAAGTGCCAGCTGCGGTACGGCAGTCCCAACATACCCGAGCACGAGATTCGGGTTCATCTGGAGAACGCTATGTTGTTCTCGGATGGCAGCCTCAAAATCTCCCGCATACATTGCGTAAAGGCCGACATTATTTCGCTGAATCGTGTTCGTGGGATAGATCTGCACGGCGCGGGTACCTAGTTCCAGCGCGCGGGCCATATCGCGGCGGTAAAAATAGGCGAGAGCCAGGTTCGCCAGTCCGGTGTTATCGGCCGGGTACTTGGCAACAAGCTGCTGCAGTTCTTCGAGCGCCTGATCCGGTTTGCGGGCGACCAGATAGTAATCGCCCCGACTTCTATATTTCTCGCGGTCGCTCATGGTGTCGATCTTGGAGAGCGCCAACTGGAAATATTTGTCAGCCTGCTGCGGCTGCTTCATGTTGTTGTAAACCACGGCAAGCACTACGTAGGCGCGGCCAAGCTGAGGATCGAATTGCAATGCTTTCAACGAGTGTTCGATGGCGCTGTCGTAATTACCGGTGAACTGTCCCTGCTGGGCCAGGGCATATTCGTGCGCCGCATCCAACGACCGCGTGGTGTAGGTCTCCGCTGCTGCTAGTTGGACGGATTCCGGAGTCGTATCACCGAGAGTCTTACGGATACCGGCGGCCAGCTTGCCAATCGCGACAAGAACATCCTGCTTCGGCACACGTTCGGACTCGGTGGTCAGAACTTTTCCTGTAACTCCATCGACGGCCCGAACCGTAAGCCCATAGTCACCAGCCTCGCGAGTGATGGAACCGGAGACTACGATGTTAATGCCTTCACGAGTCGCCACCAACCTTGCGAGTTCCTCGTTCAGCTGGGTGGAGCCAGGCTGTAGTTTGCCGGCGATCTTATGGGCAAGACCGCGATTGAAAGAATTGATGAATGAAGCGCCTTCCAGGGCTACGCTGAATGCCGGTTCCAAGGTCTGATCGAACACGGGATCTGACGTTTCGTTGCTAAAATCCGCGAGCAGTATGCTCACCGGCGAATGCGCAACGGGAGCCGTCGTCCAGATTTTGTTCTTGACCAGCACGAACGTGGCCGCCAGCAGCAGAATGCCCAGCACAGCTGCCAGCCATCTGTAGATCGCGGCGACTGGGGGCGGTCGTCGAACTATGGCAGTGGCAACAGTGGCATTTGAAGGTTGATATGCTTCGAGTTCGGCCAACAATTCCGCCACGCTTTGAAATCGATTCCGGCGGTCGGGTTCAAGGCAGCGCCCCACGATGTTGCTTAGAGTCCGCGGAATCGCCTTATCTATGACGCTCGCAGGAACGGGGCGTTCCTGGCTGCGTTTGAGCAGGCTTGCCATCGGAGTTTGAGCTTCGAACGCCACTTTGCCGGTTAAGAGCTCGTAAAAGATAAGTCCCGCGGCGTAGATGTCCGACGTAGACCCGAGCTCCTGGCCTTTGGCTTGTTCAGGAGACATATATTCGAGCGTTCCCATCACCATGCCGGTTTGCGTTAGCCCGCTTGTCTGAACGGAACGTGCCAGCCCAAAATCCATAACCAACACTTTGCCCTGCTTGTCGCGCATTACATTCGAAGGCTTTAAGTCGCGATGGATAACGCCCTCGGAATGGCAGGCGTCGAGCGCACGACAAATCTGCTGCATGATGCTCACAGCCTCCGAAGGAGGAAATTTCTTCGTTTTCGACAAAATGCTCTTCAGATCTTCACCATCGACGTACTCCATCGTGATGAATTTCACGCCGTCGGCATCGCCCAGGTCATAAATACGTACCACGTTCTTGTGCGTGATCTGCCGCGCGACCACCAGTTCCTGCTTGAATCGCTGGAGAACCTCGGGACTCCTTCCCAGTTCAGGACGGATTACTTTGAGAGCGACCAGGCGATCGACCTCCGTGTCGCGCGCCTTGTAGACAGCGCCCATGCCCCCTTCGCCAAGCAATTTCATGATTTCGTACCGGCCGCCGAGAACACTGCCGGGACTCAATAGCGGTATCGACCCGGGGATGCTACTCGCCATGGTAGGCGCGTCAGGTTGGGGCCCGGACGAGGAACCCACTCCGATGGTCGCTCCGTCGGAGGCAGAAGAAGAAGTCGGAATTTTGGGCTTCCCATCTTGCATGCCCTTCTCGCCAGTCTGAGGGGAAGTGCTGAAGATTTGCTCCCGCCCAAGTGGACACAGTATATATTGGTTGTCCATCGGTAGCTATATCGTGGACAGGTTCCGCGCGAGCGCGAAACTTCCCCCGATACCCGGGGTTCCCATGTCTGTGCATTCATGTCAAAATCCCTCTACAGGGGTGTTGGTAGGCGTCCGCAAATTCGCTTGAAGCTCCATTTGCCGCCAACTGCACAAGGTTTACAGGATACGCAGAAGGGAGACCGCTATGACTACTCCAGGGAGATCCGTGTCGTTTTTCAGGCGAGAATCACCACCGTCTCGCTTGGCTCCTGGCGCTAGTGCCCGCTCTGTTGGCGGTGCAATCGGCTGTGGCGCAGATACCCGCTCGACTTGACCCACTCCGCAGCGCCACGAGATTGTCAGATGCCGTGTCCAAGAATCCCCTGTCTGCTGCCGGCGAAAGCAACACCGACTCCGGCCAATGCCAGGTGCACGTCATTGCCAACGAGGTGATCGTCTCTGATCATGAGAGAGAAGAGGTGGGCTATCACGTTCAGCCGCCGGGCATCATTCCGGAGCCCGGCCAGTGGCCATACTTTGCCTGGAGTGACACGCCGCTGGGGGTGGTTCGAGCCCGCGATGGATCGGGTTATCTGTTCTTTGGCAGCGATGGAGGCTGCCACGAAAACTGCGACGACCAAAACACTTGGCGCTGGGGCTCGGTCACGGTTTCGCACGGGACATTCGATCATCCGTTGGGCGAGCCTCTGGGCGATCCCAACCCGCCGGTCTACGAGTTCGCCTTCCCGGCAAGCGACAACTTGCCCGCTGATATCAACTACGCCGGAGGTGGACCCGTCTACCGCGTGCCCGACGGCGAGCCCGGCGCGGGAAGTCTGCTCCTCATTTATCACATTGAGCGCAACGCCAATCCGTTCTGGTCCTGGACCGGGATGGCCAAGTCAACCGACGAGGGACTCACTTGGCAGGACCTCGGCTTAATTCTCAGCGTTCCTCATACCTACAATCCAACGGGAGCCTCCGACGTTGGAGAAAATGCGCTCGTGCCTTATACCGACCCAACCACGAGCAAAAGTTTTCTACATTTTCTTCCCTCAACATTGCTGGACAGCAACCGCCGAGTGTAGCGACTTCACGTTTATATCCGTGGCCAGGGCACCCTACGAAGAGCTTCTTACCACCGCAGCGACGGGTAGCCGTGTCTCGAAGTTATTCAACAAGTATTACAACGGCAACTGGGATCAACCCGGATTGGGAGGGCTGGCCAGCGAGACTTTTCCCAACGTGACCGGGAAGACCGATGGAGACTACCAGATCGTGTGGAGCGCCTATCGCAACCGCTTCATCGCCATGGTCGATAACGGCCAATACATTGCCTATGGCGAATCCGTCGACGGACTCTACTGGCCTGCCATGCAAGTTCTCTACAAGGAACCGAATCTTCAAGCTACCATCGGCTATGCCAACGCGGTCGGCTTAGGGGAAGATCCTGCCGTTCTCGGCGACACCTTCTATAGCTACTACACCGACGTCGCCCGTGCCGTACAACCCGTGGCAACCCGCCACCGTCAATCGCCTCACTATCACGACGGCGGCGTCAGTGACATCGATCCAGCCGAATGTCGCGACCGCCGGCGCGGCGGCGTTTTCCTTGTTAGTGTTCGGTGAGCACTTTGTGAAAGACTCCACCGTCATGTGGAACGGCTCACCTCGCGCCACAGCTTATGTAAGCCCAACTCAACTCACCGCCCAGATTCTAGCCTCGATATCGCCGCCGCGGGCGCAGCGCATGTCGATGTGTCGAACCCAGCTCCGTGCGGAGGCCTTTCCAACGCCGAGCCCTTTACCATTTACGCTCCGTGAGCAGCTAACCTCACTCGCGCAGCATGGGATACGTAGCATTTCGGATCAACTTTGTTGTGCAATGGCGGGTTTTTGGGGTAAGCGTGGAACGGCACAATTTGCAGCGGTTCACTAAACGGTCACTCCTGACGCGGGGTGCTCCTGGTTGGAAGTCGGTTCCGGTTGCAGCAAGTCGATGAGCCGCCGAGGGTGGCGGCGGCTCAAAAGGGTCATTGGTGAAACGTCCTCATGACACTGGTTGACCTGGGTTCTGAGTGCTAACGCCGATTACCACAGTTAACTTCTGGGTTGTCCGTGATACGACCAAATGCGTAGGCGCGGCCCAACACGTGTAGCGCGGTGTCGTTCTCAATTGACAACTACTGACACGGTCGCAGATACTGCAATCTGCGCATGTAGGATGCAACGGCATGTCGCCGAAGGGCAATGCCCACCTACGATCTCATCGTGGAGGCCTACATGCCCAACCTAGAGAACCTTAAAAAGCAAGCCAAGCTCATATTGCGGTGGCATCGCGAACGCCACTATCCCGTCGCCGCACAAATCCGCCGGCACTTGCCTCGTTTCCTGAATAGACCCGACTCCGAGATTCTTGCGGCGAGCTTTAAGCTCAGCGATGCGCAAGAAATGGTCGCAAGACAGCAAGGCTTCGATAGTTGGCAAGCCCTGAAAACTGGACTTTCGACCACGTCGCTCAGGGTGAAATCATCGCCATCCAAAGCAACGATTGTCAGTGCAGAGCCGCAACTGTTCGTCACCGATATCAAGAGATCATGCGAATTTTTCCGTGAGAAGTTAGGCTTTTCGCTTGTATTCAGTTACGGCAAACCTCCCTACTATGTACAGGTGGGTCGCGACGCGGCGCGTCTCAATCTAAGGTGTGTCGAGCGACCAGTAATCGAGTCGACGGTCCGCGATCGGGAGGAACTGTTGTCGGTATCTATGACCGTCGCGACAGCGGACGAGATCAAGCAGCTGTTTCTTGAGTTTCAGTCCGCTGGTGTTGCCTTTCACCAGACGCTGAAAAAGCGGCCTTGGGGTGCCAAGAATTTCGTCGTCAAGGATCCGGACGCGAATCTGCTTCTGTTTGCTGGACCCGCAAACTAACAGCTACCAAGCCGAAGTGTGCTGATCGAGCATGTATAGTCGGCAAACCGGAGACTAAGCGGGTAGTTGGCTAAAGGCGCCGTGAAAGGCGCTGGACTTCAGCGGGTGCAAGTCCCGCCCGGGAACTGGTTCGCTCCACCCGGAAGCAATCGAAGCGGCAGCGGAGGCAACAAAGCTGTCGGAGCTTTCGGTGTAAAGGGTCGCTTGGCGACTCCGCGAGCGTGCAGGCCATAACATGAGTGAACGCTGAGCAGGGCCCCGAAAAAACAATTGCAGGAACCGACCTTACTGTTACACGGGGAAGGCCGCTGGCAATGGAGATCGATGAGCGAACAAGCTCCATGGACCCTGCCGGGGTAATGGCGATGGCATGTACGCATGGGAGACCAGAGGCAACACGGGAAGCCCCCAGCGGTGATCGTGGTACCGATCAACTGGCAACTCGTGAGAGACAGGCCGGGCCGTGTGGGGTGGCGGAGCGGCCGTAGTACCGAGGAAGCCGGGGAACGTCGCTCGAGGGAAGGGGCCTCAGTTAAAGACGGATGCAACACGCGACGAAGGACATGGGGATTGACGACGAGTCTAGCCACCCTAGGTTGTGCTAGCTCATCCGTATCGACGGATAGGAAATTCGGAAGGCGGTTCAGCCGGAGTTCTTTTGGGCGAGGCTGCGGTTGTGCGCCGAGAATTGCTCTTTCATCGATCACCAGCAGCCTCGTGTGACACACGACGAACCGGGATGCTTAGGCAGAGCGCCGGCCCAGCCATTCGTCAATGTGAGGCCAGGTGCGCTTGTTTGCGCCGCTTCCCGCCATGATTCCGATGTGGCCCCCGGGGACGCTGAAGATCTCTTTGTCTTTGCTGCTCACCTTCGACAGAATTGCTTGCGACTGACAGGGCGGCGTGATGTGGTCGCCCTCCGCGATCACGGTCAGCAGGTTGGCCCGAAGGCGGCCAAGGTCCACCCGCTCACCCCGGATCATTAACTCTCCCCGCATCAACCGGTCGTTACGGTAGAGGTCGACGATGAGTTGCCGGAACACGCCGCCAGCCAGCGGGATGTTGTCGGTTACCCAGGTGTTCATGGCTTGCCAGGCTTCGATGACTTGCGGGTTCTCGATGTTGTCCCAAAGCTTGAGGTAGTTGACGATGTAATTCTCCACGGGCTTCAGGGCCCGGGCGCCGTAATCGATCATTTCGCCAGGCATGTTGCCAAACGTGCCGAGCACTTTGTCCACATTGAAATAGCGCTCGTCGGTCCAGCGGCTGAAGGTAAGAGCTTCTTTGTTCGAGAAGTCCAGCGGCGCGGTTAAAAGAATCAGGTTCCGCAACCCATCGTCGGGTCGCAGGGCCGAATAAATCGTGGTGAGGATGGCTCCGATGCACCAGCCGAGCATGCTGAATTCTTCCACGCCCGAGATCGCTTTCAGCTTGCGGATCGCTCGCGGCATGTAATCGAGGGTGTAATCGTCGAACTTGAGATTCTTGTCCTCCGGGCCGGGAGCCCCCCAATCGAGCAGGTAAAGATCATAGCCGCTTTTGATCATGAACTCGACAAAGCTGTGGCCCGGTCGAAGATCAAGAATGTAGGGGCGATTCATAAGCGCGAAGACGAGCAGAAGCGGGACCGGATGGCGCTGTTCTTTGGGTACGGCGGGAATATAGCGGTAGAGTTTTGCCTTGTTTAGTGTCCACACCAACTCTTTGGGGGTTTGCGCAATGGCGGTTCGCGTCGTCACTGCCTTGTTGAACGCGGTCAGTTTTCCCACTAGGTCCGTAAACGGGTCGGTGACAACCGCAGCGTCTGCCATTGCTACTTCGCTCCCTTGGTTTTCTTTTGGTTCTGTTCTGCTGGTCGCGGTTTTCGTTTGCTTCTTGCAGCTACAGAGGTTGTGAGCAGCTTCTCGATCCGGTCCAGCTTGGCGTCCATGTCATCGAGCCGCATTTCAATATTCGTGGCCCGCTCTGCCAGCGCCACAAAATCAGCCCGCGAAGGCATGCTCAACTGTTCCAGAACATGCAACATCGCCTTCTCGACCGCGGCTCGAAACGGGGATGAGGCCGAGAGATAGGTGTCAAGCACGGCCCCGTTAGCGTTGGCGTAGGCATCCGTATTCACGGTTTCTGCCATTGCCTTTGCCCAGGCATCGAGGTAACCGTCCCGCAGACCACGCAAAGCGTCCATAGGATCAACCGGTTTGCCGTTCACCCCTTGTTCGTCGGCCATTTACAACTCCCTCCCTGAGCCGGTTGCAATCGGAGCCAGCCGGCGAGACTGAGATTCTCGGGTAGACAACCGCCAGGAGCGGTAGCCAAACCATTGCCCAATCAGAATATAGCAACATGAATTATGCCGCTACGCTGCTCTTGAACGGCTTGGAGACAATGTCGAGCATCGTCTTCTGCGTCTGAATCAAAGCATCAATGCCACTTTGGAACGCGTCGGCGGCAGGATTGTTCGGGATCCGGAACTGCTTCTTGGCAGTTTCGCAGGCCGTCCTATGCTGTTCGGCATAATAATCAAGAGCTTTCTTCTGTGCTGCCACCGACTGCTCGACCGACTGTTTGAACAGTTCCGTCACCCCTTCAGCTACCTTGGCGGCGGATACGCCACGCTCTTTGGCAAGGCCGGCCACGACGTGGCTCTGCTCAACCGCCAGGTCGATGGCGCCCTTCTGGGTCTCCACAAACCGCTCGAAGGTCTGACCAACCAGCTCAAACAGGAACAATCCTGGAGTCTCCGGGACGTAGTTGGAAACCTTCTTGCAGGCGGCAATCAATTCGGCATTCTGTTCCGCGGCGACATCAAGCGACTTCTTCTGGAGTTCCGCCAGACGCTCCACGTTCTTCGTGTACAGGGGGATGAAAGCCTCGACGACTTCGTGGTTCTTAGCCGCTCCGGCGGCGCTCTTGGTTGACTTCTTGGGGGTGCTCATGTTGTGCTCCTTCTGTAGAATGCTTATGTTGCGAATGATGCTGCATTGCAGCATGAATCTATGATAGCCTTTTGCCAGTGGATGTCAAGCAGAAAATGAGAATAAAATGAAGCGCAAAACCGTGGTCATCAAGAAGTACGGGAACCGCCGCCTCTACGACGCCCTCCATAGCCGGTACATCAACCAAAACGAGGTGGCCCAGATGATCCGGGAGGGTCACGACGTACAGGTAGTGGACGCCGCCACAGGGGAAGATCTGACTCGTCTGGTGCTGACCCAGATCATCGTGGAAAACGCCAAAGAACACGATTCCGCGTTTCCCCTGGACATATTGCGCCAGATGGTGGTCGCCGGCGGCAAGGCAACGCAGGAGACCACGTTGAAGTACATGAAGACCGTCCTTGATATGTACCAGAACGCCTACCGGGCGATACCGCCGCCGGTGAACCCTTTCGAGTTCATCCAGAGCGCAGCGGTGCCGCGTCCGGCTGCCCCCCAAGCGCCTTGGGGGGCTCAACCGGCGGAGGGTTCCTACAACGCTGACCAGAACAAGGGCCAAGCGGACGGGGTCGGCGAACTGAAGCGGAAGGTAGAGGAGTTGACGGCAATGGTTTCGGAACTTGCGACTGGAAAGACGGTGCGTAAGCGCAAGCGGAAATCACGCAGAGCCCGTTGACTTATTGGCATTCGTGAATCTGACGTGCGACCCGTCACGAGACGAGGCGGTCCCATCTCAAAAGGTGGGTTAGAATGCGGGTGCTTCCGCGCAAGACTAGGCAACCATGATCTTGTCGAAGGGATCATCCGCCAGCGCGGTCACCTTCATTGCCCGAGTTTCGTGCTGATCGGTTGCCCCCTCTTGTCTCAGCACCTCTTGCAGCCGGAACACCAGGATTTGCAACTCCTTCCGATCGTCGGCTCGGTTGTTGATATCCCGGCAAATCCGGCGGACTTTCTCATTGATGCGACCATCCATTTTCTTCATGTTCCACCCCGTTGGCTGGAATCGGTCGACACGGGCTGCGGATGACAGCCTCGACCAGTGCCACCACTTTATCCGTCCGCAGGGCTTTCGGGAAACTCAAAAAAAAGATTCACCCTATCGATAAAACGCCCAAGGTGTTCCCTCGCGGAGACTCCGGCAACGGCAGTCAAGGTGACGAAAAGCACCTGCAAGGGTGACGGTGATCACCAACTTTCCGTAGGCCGTCGAATAGACTCTCGACAGTTGCTGGTTACACAGAGGGTCCACCTTCGGTGACTGCCGTCGCGTTGTTCAGTGGTAGTGAGCCGGTGTACTCGAATCAGGAAGGAAATGTCTCATGGCCTACGGAATCGTATCGAACTCATCTCTCTCGAACCAGACTCTCTCCCGGCCGGCCGTTACATCGTATGACTCGGGATACGAGCACAGCCTCGATCGCTATGTCGACACCAAGCTGCTCCTGCTGGATGAGGACAAAGGGGCAAGTGGCACCCCTGCAACCTTTGCGAAGGCGTCGTAGTTAATTCGCTCTCGCGTTAGAAGTGAAAGCCTCCGCCGCAAATGAGGACCTCACCGGTCACGTAATCGGAGAGCGGCGAACAGAAAAAGAGCACTGCGCCCGCTGCTTCCGCGGGCGTGCCCAGTCGCCCCAGCGGGCAAGCGGTTTTCACCGATTCCAGCATCTCGGCCTGCACTCCGACCCGAATCGAATGCCCGCGCATTTCGATGTTTGCTTCCTTACCCGTGAGTACCTGTGTAAGGCGAGTTTCGATCAGCCCGAAGCCAACCGCGTTAACGTTGACGTTGTAGCGGC
Organism: uncultured Acidobacteriaceae bacterium; assembly: GCA_963730845.1. Taxonomy (GTDB): domain Bacteria; phylum Acidobacteriota; class Terriglobia; order Terriglobales; family Acidobacteriaceae; genus Acidiflorens. The sequence goes on from CAVSTM010000023.1 coordinate 203,396, forward strand.
CCCATTCCTTGGCCAGCGTTCGCGTGAGCCCGAGCACTCCCGCTTTTCCAGATGCGTAGCCGGCCTGTCCGGGGTTGCCGTCGGTGCCCGCAATCGAGGTGATGTTGACAACCTTCCGCATGACCTGCTGGTCGGCCGCGATCTCACGCTTGGCAGATTCCCGGATGTAGGCCGAGGCGGCTCGCAGAACACGGAAAGGCGTAACCAGGTGGATTTCGAGCATGGCCTGAAATTGCTCGTCGGTAGTTTTTTGAATGACATTATCCCAACTGTACCCGGCGTTGTTCACGATGATGTCGATGGAGCCAAAAGCGTCGAGAGTAGCTTCGACCAGCTGGTCCGGAAAACCGGGTTGGGTGAGATCGCCAGCGAAGACCTCCACCCTCTGTCCCATCGAGCCCAGCAGACATTGGGTCTCCCGCAGCGCGGCTTCGTCCAGATCATTGACCATCACCGCGGCGCCGCATTCCGCCAGTTTCTCTGCGATCGCCCGGCCGATACCGCGGCCGGAACCAGTCACCAGAGCTGTTTTGCCATCAAGGGAAAAGGACATTTGTGATCACCGTTCTTCCTGTTCGCTGCAGTGCAGCGATCATGTTGCTGCACTGCGTCAATTAAACCACAATTTGCCCCCCAAATACAGTCCCAAAGGTAACCCCGGAACGCACGAGCCTGCGGGAGGAGGAATGCCGTGGATCGGATCGTGAACCGCACTGTTGACGAACTGCAAGCCGGCGACACGGCCAGCATCGCTCGGACCGGAAGCGGCCAAGAGCAAAGGGGTGCTGTCACCGGTTGCCGGTCGGGCGGGCGCCGATTGGATTGCCTCTCAACGCATCGCACCCGCAGCGTTCCGTCAGCCTGACTGGGCTTCTCTACATGTGGTACCCGCCGTTAACATTCAACTCTTGCCCGGTGATGTAGTCAGCATCCGCTGCCAGGAAACTGGCGGCCTTCGCTATTTCCTCGGGGGAAGCGAACCGCCCCAAGGGGATTTTCGCCTTGATCTGAGCCGCGATCTCTTCGGGAATGGCATCGACCATCTCCGTCGAGGTGAATCCGGGCGCAATCGCGTTGGCGGTGATGTTGAACTTCGCCATTTCGAGGGCGAGGGTCTTGGTGAAGGCGATGATGCCGCCTTTGCTGGCGGAATAATTAGCCTGGCCGAAAGCGCCCATTTGTCCGACCACGGAGCTGATGTTGATGATCCGCCCGAACCTCTGGTTGATCATCGCCGGTAAGGCTGCGCTGGTGCAGTAGAAGGTGCCGTTCAGGTTGACGTTGATCACTTCTGCCCAGTCGTCCTCGGTCATCTTGCGCATCGATCGGTCGCGCGTGATGCCGGCGTTGTTGACCAGGATGTCGAGCCGCTGCCACTTATCCAGCACCTCTTTCACGATGCGAGCGGCCTCTCCTTTCTTCGAGACGTCACCCTGAATCACAGCGCACTCAACGCCGAGTTCCCGAATTTCGGCGGCCACGCTCTCGGCATGCGTCGTATCAGACCTGTAGTTAAGTGCCACGTTGGCGCCGCGCCGGGCGAATTCGAGAGCGATGGCACGTCCGATGCCTCGCCCCGCGCCGGTCACCAGCGCAACCTTTCCCGTCAGCGACCTCGCACCATTGTTTCCGCTATTTCCGTTGTTTTCCATAGACTTACTCCTCTCCTGAGAGTTGCAGCTCACAATTGCCGGGTCTACCCGCATCACCACGTAGCCGCCCACCGCGCCGGCGCCAAAGCCGGGCGCGAACACTCGCATTGGCCGGTCGATTCGTCCCTCTCGTACGGCGTCGTGAATGGCCAGGAGGATACTCGCGGAGGAAGTGTTCCCGACGCGTTCAATGTTGAAGTAGAGTCGATCGGGTGTCACCCCGGCGGCTTTGGCCAGATCCAGCACCATGTTCTTGTTGGCTTGGTGCGGGACGACGAGATCAATCGCCTCCATCAGCGTGCCCTCGCCACCATCCGGGTGCGGTAGCGCTTTGAGTTCGCCGATCATTTGCATCAGGTAGCGCTTCGCCAGTATCTTCACTTCGGGTCCGTACACGGTGATGTTGTTATCAAACTCCGGATTCGGCCAGATGATCGAGTTCACCTCGGACCACGGACCGCTGGCATAGGTCTGGAACACCTCGATGTCGGACGCTGCCACCGGCGGGTGCGGGGCCCACCACCATGGCCGCGGCTCCGTCGCCGAAGATCATCCGCGAGGTTCGCACCGTGCCGATTTTGTCGGAGAACTTTTCCGCACACACGACGATTACGGGGCGCTTGATCTCCTGCAGCAGGCGTACCGCCTCAGCTAGGCCGTAGGACATGCCGGCACACGCCGCTACGATGTCGCAGGAATTATGGGTCTGGCGGAGTCCCAGCTCTCCCGACAGCCAGGTGGCGATAGACGGGATGAGAGTGGTGCTGGTGCAACTGCAGAACAGCACGGCACCGATCTCCGCGGGTTTGCGGCCCGACTTGGTCAGCGCCGCGCGCACGGCCAGCAGAGACATGTCCTCGAGACTCAATTCGCTGTAGCAGCGCGACTCGATGCCGGTCTTTCCGGAAATATCTTCTTCCGTCATGCGCGACCAGCAGTAGGCGTGGTTGCTGATGAGGTCCTTGTTGGTGCAGGGTACTTCGCCCTCATAGACGGCAATGGCCTCGATCCGAGGCAGAACCGTGAAGGCATCGCGCACCACCACCGGAGGATAGGGCTTTTCAGGCTCACTCAATGCCAGGGTCTCGGGCCGGGAAGGCCGCGGCCGATGTTCCGCGTGTCCGTTCTGTTTCACCCGCCGGAGGAACTGCAGCACATCGCTGTTGCGCGGATGGAAGGCAACGACGTAATCGTCGTCTCGCAGCTTGCCCACCTCCGTACTGCTGCTCGTCTTCGGATCCCACCGGTACTGGTTGTGCAGGATCATGGACTGCCGCATCAGAGCTTCGAGCTCGGGGACGGTGTGGACGCAGTCGATTACGTCGTCGTAGTCATAGCCGGGATAATCGCGGTCATAAGTTGCTAGACGGTAGGTGAGATTCGTGGGGTCGGACAGAATCTCGTCCACTGTAGGTTTGATGCCACGAAACTCTCCCCCAGCGCCCTGCTTGTTTCGGAACACGTCCAGCAGGATGCGGAAGCTCTTGTCTTCTGTCTCTTCGTCCCACATCGGCGGCAGGCTGAGGTAACCCGCTTCGATGGCCGTTGTCAGCCCAGCCGCGTTCCGCGGCTTGTAAACCGGCAGAAAGATATCGTTCCGGTGCCGCGGCAAATCTCCCCAGCGCGTCGGGCGTTTCTCGTACATGGTCAGGACGTAGCGCTGCGCCCAGAAGAGGTTCAGCGCCAGATCCCGGCAGACCTCGTAGCGGTTCTTATAGTCCCCCGCTTGTACCCGGGTCACGATCTCCGCTTCACCGGGGGCTTTCTCGCCAAAGTCTCGCCGAATGACTGCATTAAACTGGTTGAGCGTTTCAAAGACAGAGAAATCCAATTCCGGAAAGAAGTTGCACGGAAAGACCATCCGGCCATAGCGATTAATCACAAACGGTTTGAGTAACATAAGCTTCTTCCTTCCGAAGTTCGCGCCAGCGGCTATTCGAATTCAACCAGGACCTGGTTGAGCTTGACTGCTTCCCCTGGTGCTACTTTGACGGATTTCACCTTTCCCGCAATCGGGGCGGTAACGCTGGTTTCCATCTTCATGGCTTCCAGAACTACGAGCAAATCGTCCAACTTCAGTTGTTCTCCGGGCTGGACGCAGACTCGTACTACGATCCCAGCCACTGGACTGCGGCAAACTCTCGATTCATCACTGTCCACTTCCGAAGGCGAGTGTGGCCGAGGAGCCGTGGGCACGCGTGCAGACTGAATAGTTGCCGTTCCGGCCGGAAACTGGCTCGGCACTCCCAGCTGTTCTTCCCCGCCTTCGACCTCGACCTCAACCTCATACGCCTTGCCTCCGATTGCGATCTGGATCTTCAAGGGCGGCTCCTTTGGAGTATCGCGTCATTCGATGAACCGATCGTACGTTGCCCCGTCATGGTTCGCAGAGTCATGGTTCGCGCTTCCGCTGAGAGAAGTTGTGCGAAGCCTGGACCACAGCGCGCCCGTGCTGTGCCCATGGATTAGCGATTGGGTTTGGCGTCTCCAGTATCTTCACCGAGCAAATGTGGACCTTTCTGCCGAGCAAGGCAGTGATGGTTTCAGTGATCGTCGCCAAGGTTTCCGGCTGTAATCTCGTCGGATGCCTGGGTGGCTGGCACTGGTGCCTGCGCAGCACTCGTTGCAGCCGATGGCTCCCTCTTCCCAGAGGCAACAGCAGCGGTCCGCGCGCCGGCCGCTTCCTCCAAATCCTTGACCTTTGCTGCGAGCGAGTCTATTTGCCGGCGGAACTCAAGGCGGAGTTCCGCGCATGTGCGTTTCAGCAGCTGTCGCAAGGCGATCAACACCGCCAACCATCCGACAACAACCAGCGCTGCAGTAAGCATGTACATGTGTGCCAAACAGGTTCCTAAAGCGGAATCAAGCCGTGCTTCTTCGGCGGACGAAGTTCTCGCTTCGAACTCACGGCTGCGAGAGCCTGGGCCAAGTATTTCGCGGTCTCAGCCGGCTCGATAACGTCATCTACCAGTCGACGGCCGGCCGATACATACGGATTAGCAAAGGTGCTACGGTAAAGCTCGATGAGTTCGTTGCGCCGATCCTCCTTGTTTTCGGCGGCGTCGATCTCATGGCGGAAGACGATCTCCGCCGCACCTTCGGCGCCCATGACTGCGATTTCAGCCGTGGGCCACGCGACTATGCGATCCGCTCCCAGTTCTTTGCTGCACATCGCGATATAAGCGCCGCCATACGCCTTGCGTAATACGATCGTTATTTTTGGAACGGTCGCGGCCGAATAGGCGAAGAGCATCTTCGCGCCGTGCCGAATAATCCCTCCGTACTCCTGCTCAATGCCGGGTAAGAAGCCGGGCGTATCCACAAAAGTCACCAGGGGCGTGTTGAAAGCGTTGCAGAAGCGTACGAACCGAGCCACTTTGTCCGACGCGTCAATGTCCAGAACTCCAGCCAGCACACAAGGTTGATTCGCCACGATACCGACGGTGCGCCCCTGAATACGGCCGAAACCAATCACCACATTCGCAGCGAAACCTGGCTGGATTTCGAAAAAATCCTGATAATCCAGCACGCGGGAGATCACCGTACGCACGTCGTAGGCGACTTTTGCGTCCACCGGAATCGCGTGATTGAGCGCGGGATCGGTATCTCGCGGAAGGTTGTAAGGCAGCCGCGGAGTTTCCGCCAGATTGTTCGAAGGCAAAAAGCTCAACAGGCGACGGCAAAGATCCAAGGCGCCAGCGTCGTCTTCCGCGATCAAATGAACCACACCCGACCGATTCATTTGCGCCGCGGGGCCGCCCAACTGTTCGGAAGTCACCACTTCGCCCGTCACCTGCTTGATCACCGACGGCCCCGTAATGAACATCCGCCCTTTCTTGGTTTGAATAATGAAATCCGTCAGCGCTGGACTGTACGCTGCGCCGCCCGCGCAGGGACCGCAAATGATGGAAATCTGCGGAACCGCACCGGATAGCAAAGTGTTGTTGTAAAACACACTCGCGTATCCGGCGAGGCTGTCGATTCCTTCCTGGACGCGCGCTCCCCCCGAATCATTGATGAAGACGAAGGGACTGCCGGTCTTCAGCGAAAGCTGCATCATCTCTGTGATCTTCGCGCAGTGCACTTCGCCCGCGGCGCCGCCGGCAACGGTAAAGTCCTGGCTGGCAAGATGAATTAACCGGCCATCAACCGTCGCACATCCTGTGACCACTCCATCCGCCGGCAGTTCTTTGTCCGCCATGCCAAAGTAAGTGGAGCGATGTCTCGCAAAAGCGCCTATTTCCTGGAAGCTTTCCCGGTCGACGAGCTTTTCGACGCGCTCGCGCGCCGTGAGCAGGCCAGCCGCGTGATGCTTTTCGATCCGTTGTTTGCCGCCTCCCAACTCGATCTTGGTTCTCTTGCGGCGAAGTTCGGCGATCTTGTCGTCCATTGTCGCTTTCCGCTCGGCTACCAGTTTCAATTCGGGGGTAATAACAGGATTCGCCGCCATGGCAGGAGCCTCCTCAGTAACCTTAGAATGTCTTGGGGGTCTCGACGTGGCAAAAACTGATGATGCCGTTGGCGGTCAGTTTCCGACCGATTGAGACGATTCATTATGTGCGAGGCGTGTCCCAGCCTCTGTGACGCAAGTCACTGATCGCCGTGACCTGGCGCTATTCTTTGGAACCCCTGCGAAACGCCTTCACTGGGCCTTGAAAGACACACCGCAGCCTGCAAAGAGCGGAATCCCGTGTCCTCTTGTTCTAATAAGATGGGGCTACGGTGGAACGGCAGAGAGTACCTAGAACTTTTGACAGTTCCCACCCCTTGCCGTCCTGGTCTATGATAGCGAAAACAGCTGGAGTCAGCGCGCAGAGAGAGAAGAGATTCGCGCGCGCGGGCAGCAAGCAACATCACAAAAGGAAAGGAAACAGATCCTATGCGACAAACTGCATTTGAAAAAACCCGTGAGCAGATCGCCAAGAGGGCTTTGCCTTGCCTCCTCACTTCCCTACTTATGACCCTGCTAGTTTTCCCTGCGTTCGCTGCCGACAAGCAGAAGGACGAAGACACCCTCCGGCAAGCCAACATTGTGTTACAGGATATGCTCGACGGCAACAGTATCCCACCGTCCTTGCTGGCAAAGGCTGATTGCGTGCTCATTCTGCCTGGCGTGAAGAAGTTCGGCATTGGTGTTGGCGGAAGCGGCGGCCGCGGTCCGATGCTTTGCCGCACAGGTGCGAATTTTGAGGGCAAGTGGTCCGCGCCCGCTATGTATTCGATGGGTGGCGCCAGTGTTGGTCTGCAGTTAGGTGGCTCGTCCAGTGATTTCGTCCTGCTGCTCATGGATCAGAAGGTCGTAACCCAGCTCCTGAACGGCAAGACCAAGATGGGCGCGGACGCGACTGCCGCGGCGGGCCCTGGCGCTACCGCGGCTGGTCCGGTTGACAACACCGACATCTTCACCTACGGACGAGCCAAGGGCTTGTTCGCCGGCGTGTCCCTGGGAAGCGCAACCCTGGAACCAGACAGTGACGCGAACTACCGCCTGTACGGCAAGAGGCTCACCGCAAGCGATATCGTGCGCGGAAGCGATGTCAAGCCGCCGGGCGGAGGCGAGTCCCTGGTTTCGTTGCTCAACAGCAAAATCGAAAAGCACAGTAACTGAGAGGGGGAGATCCTCAGAGCCACCTCCACGCGTAACTGTCGGAACCCAAGGCGCGATTTGGTGGTCGCACCGCAACTGAGGAGGCCTATGCGCTTACACACGCAGTCCATTTCAATTGCCTTTCTCGCCGCCTTGCTTGGGGTGTCGATGGCGTGTTCAAAACCGACTGACAACACCATCACGAAGGACGTTCAGACCAAGGTTGCCGCTGATCCGGACACAAAGGACTCACAGGTCAACGTGGCCGCCAAAGACGGCAAGATTACATTGACTGGCCAGGTTAAGACACCGGCTGCACAGCAGAAAGTGGAACAGATTGCCCGGGAAGAGCCAGGAGTTTCAGGCGTTGATGATGAGACTGCGGTCCAGCCCGACGCCGCGCAAGCCACCCAGCCGGCGGCACCTCCACCTCCTCCGCAACCGATTGTTGTGCCGGCGGGTGCTGTGTTTACGGTCAGGGTGGGCCAGGCGCTGAGTTCCAACGGCAGCCAGTCGGGCCAAGGTTTTTCGGCGACCTTGGCAAAGTCGGTGAACGTTGGAGGTGTGACAGTGATCCCTGCCGGATCAGCGGTCCGGGGCACTGTGGTGACAGCCAAAACCAAAGGCAAGATCAAGGGTGAGGGGGAGCTGACTCTCGCACTCACGGGGGTCACAGTGCAGGGGCAAGCCTATGACCTCAAGACCGCCGTGCTGAATAATACAATCAAGGGGAAAGGTACGAGGACGGCTAAAACGACTGGGGGTGGAGCTGCCGGGGGCGCGTTGATTGGAGGGCTAGCAGGCGGAGGTAAAGGAGCAGGCATTGGTTTGCTGGTGGGCGCCGGCGCCGGATTAGTGGGAGGAGCGATGACCGGAAACCAGCAGATTGAAATCCCGGTCGAGTCGGCGCTCAGCTTCCGATTGTCTGCGCCTTTGACACTTCCACCGCCGAGTCAATGATTCGGTTCCGACTGGGCAAGCCTTCGAACATCGACGCGGCTGAGTTCCTGCCCGAGCGTCGGTGTATTATTCGTATAAATCTGCGCGTCATAGCGTCCACGTGAGAGCGAGACATAGGCCATGCGGCTGTTGAGCAGATCCTTAGCGCCTTGCCGCCGGTCGCCGACGAGCAATACACGGTCACCCGGATGGAGCCGGTTCAGAAACTTATGCACTTGCCGGGTCGATGCCAGCGAGGATTCGTCGAGCACATAAAGCCGTTTCTCGCCTGCATCCATATGCCAGATGCTTCTGTAACGTGGATGTTTCGATGCCTGTTTCGCCGAGTTTCTGCGCAGCGCGAGATGTTGGCGCGAAACCTTCCACCCTGTAGCCCTCGGCCTCCGCACCTTCGCGGACGACGGAACTCCGAAACCGGCCTAGCGCCTTGTGCATGACGTACCTGTTTGCGGTCAGAAGACCCCTCAAACGCCTCTCTTGCCTTGGACAACCAACCGCATGAGGCGCATCGGATAGATAACGACAAGTCCTAGTGTTGTATCAGAAGCGACCGGAGAGAAGTCCAGTAGCCGGCTCAGGTCTGCGGCGGTCGCTTTTGATACAACGACTTGAAGGAAGCCGCCCGGCGGTGCGATCGGGTGTCGATGGCTATGGGTTTTCAATAGGGTCGATGGGCGGCGGGAGGTAGGCGATGGAGCAGTGTGCTTGGTGGGAGAAGAGCAGGGTGGCTTGCACAGGTTGATGGAAGTAGAAAGTGATCGCGGTTGGAACAGATGCTGGGTCAGGGAGAGGAACTTTTTTCGGGGGCAAGGCGCACGAGGGCGGATCGAGCCGAAAGACGGATCGAGGTTTGCGGTTTTGGGAAATTGGTTTCATGCGGCGACTCCGGCGATAGAGGGCGGAGAACGGAGTTGGATCTGGGCAGCCGTAAGTCTCTCGATCACCACCATGCGGCCGCCACATTTGGGACAGCGACAAAGAGGGCTGGGTTGCTGGGCGGGGGAGGCTGCTGGTTCTATCTGCGGTTGTGATATGGGACCGAGTACTTGAAAGCAGAGGGGCAAGAGAGTAGGCCGCCGCCGGTGGGCGAGGAAGCCAAAGTGGCGAATGCGGACAAAGCCTTTGGGCAGCACATGCAAGAGGAAACGGCGCAGGAACTCATCGAGGGATAGGGGCATCAACTTGGGTTCATTGTGGTCAGCACGGTCGCGCCAGCGAAAGGTAACTTGGTCATCGACGAAAGAAACGAGTCGATGATTGGAGATGGCGACGCGATGGGTGTAGCGGCCTAAATAGCGTAGTGCTTGTTCGGCTCCTCCGAAGGGGCGTTTGGAGTAGACGTGCCAGTGGTGCCGGTATAGGGTTCGCAACCAGGCGGAGAAGGCTTTGGGGTGTGCCAGGGGTTTGAGGGTGCCATGGAAGCCAAGCTTGCCCTGACGGAAGTTGCGTTTTAGAGCGATGACAAACTTGCGGCGAAAAACCTTTCGGAGCACCGGGATGGGAAGAAAGAAGCGAGAGCGCGATGAAACCCAACGAGAGTGATCGAGCGACAATCCGCCGGCGGGCACTACACCATGGACATGCGGGTGATGTTCGAGCTTCTGATTCCAGGTGTGGAGCACACTGAAGAAGCCGATTTCGGCGCCGAGATGTTGGGGATCGCGGGCGACTTCGAGGAGAGTTTCGGCACTGGTCTGCAGCAACAGATGGTACAGGATTTTCTTGTTCTGCAAGGCGAGCGGGGCCAGCTCATGGGGTAGGGTGAAGACAACATGGACGTAGCGCGTGGGGAGAAGTTCCTGACGGCGCGCTTGGAGCCAACGGTCGCGAGCGGTGGCCTGACACTTTGGGCAGTGCCGGTCGCGGCAGCTGTTGTAGGAGATGGGCGGACGGTACGCGCAGTCGGTGCACTCATCGAGATGCCCGCCCAAGGCGGCGGTGCGACAGCGCGCGATGGCTGGCAACACCTTGAGGTGTTGCCAGGTGATCCATTTACGGCTGCGTTCGATGAAGCCGCGTCCCGCGGCGCGAACCAGATCGGCCACCTCGAGGGGTGGCCGGTTCATCATTCGCTCTGCGGTACCTTGCCTTTCAGCTGGAGCGAGTCCAGAGGACTCGGGGTGGCGTTGAGGTGCCGTTGGGAGAGATGGAGATAGATCGTCGTCTCTTCCAAATCACGATGGCCTAGCAGCACCTGAATAGTGCGCAGATCCGCACCCGCCTCCAACAGATGAGTTGCGAAGCAGTGGCGCAGGGTATGCGGATGGATTTCTTGTGGATCCCCGCCCGCTGGGCAGCCTTTTGGCAGGCATCCCACACTACCTTGGTGGTGATGGGATGATTGGCGGTGTGCCAGCGCCCGCCTGGGAATAACCAGTCTGTGGGTTTGCGCCTCAGCCCCCGCCAGTACTCTCGCAAGGCTTTCAACAACGTCGGGCTGAGCATAACGTCACGATCTTTGCGGCCCTTCCCACCTTGGATGTGGATGATCATTCGCCGACTGTCAATATCGGTGATCTTCAGTCGAGTCAGCTCCGCGCGCCGCACTCCGGTGGCATACAGCGTCATCAACACAATGTGATGAAAGGGAGTCAGAGCGGAGTCAATAAGCTGGGCGACTTCTTCCGTGCTCAGGATGCTGGGCAGACGTTGAACCTTCTTGGGGTACGGAGTCTCGGCGACACTCCACGGCTTCCTCAGCGTCTTGATGTAGAAGAATCGCAAGGCGGCGAGCTGCTGCGTCACAGTGCTGGGTGCCAACTTTCGCTGGACGAATAGGTAGGCCTGATACTGGCGGATGTGGTCCGATCCTAACTGGTTCGGAGGGCGGTGAAAGTGAAGGGAAAACTCAGCCACGGCACGCAGGTAGCTGTGTATGGTAGTCTGAGCGTAATTACGACGCTCGAGTTCCTCGAGCATCATTTTGCGAAGGTGGGTCATAGGTTAGCTCCTTATGACCCAACCTTATCCCTTCACACACCGCTGACACCTGGCACGCGAAAGCGCTTGCGTCATGAGGTAATTTCGTTCCGGGATGCTTGTCGTCCGCTGAGCCGCGAGCCGGTAGTGTTCGATGGCAGCTTCATGATCTCCCGTCTTTTCCAGTAAGTGGGCACGAACCGCAGCGAGACGATAGTGAGTGGCAAGGCGCGGGTCGGCATCGAGCGCTCGGAGCAGTTCGAGGCCTTTGGCGGGGCCGTGCACCATAGCGGCTGCGATGGCGTGATTGAGTGTGACCATCGGACCAGGAGAGACTCGCTTCAGCAACTCATAGAGAGCGAGAATCTGTGGCCAGTCCGTGTCTTCGGCTCGCTCGGCCTCGTCGTGCACGGCGGCGATCGCTGCCTGAAGCTGATACAGGCCGACCGACCCTTTCGCCAGCGCGGCCGTGAGAAGTTCGATGCCTTCGGAAATCTCCACGCGGTCCCATAAACTTCGATCTTGTTTATCGAGCGGGATGAGTTCTTCGTCTCGTCCGGTTCGGGCGGCACGGCGCGCGTCGGTTAACAGCATCAGTGCCAGAAGTCCTGCGACCTCGGCATTCTCGGGGAGCAGCGCTTTCGTGTTGCGCGTCAAGCGAATTGCTTCCCGCGCCAGATCGAATCGTTGCAGATGCGACCCGACGCTGCTGACATATCCCTCGCTGAAGATCAGATAGAGCACGTGCAGAACTGCGGGCAACTGTCCAGCACGCTCTTGCGCAGAAGGGAGACGGAGCGGTACGCCAGAAGTCTTAATGATTTGCTTCGCGCGGCTGATCCTCTGCGCCATCGTGGCCTCGGGAACCAGAAAGGCATTGGCGATTTCCGCCGTGGTCAATCCGCCAACCGCCCGCAACGTCAGCGCGATGGCCGAGGACGGAGTCAGCGCGGGATGGCAGCACATGAACAACAAAATCAGAGTGTCGTCTGGATCCATGTCGGTCTCGACCTCGACGGGGGATGCCACGTTTTCCGTTTCCGCGGCCACTGCCGTTTCTCGTTCGCGGCGGGCAATTTCGCTGCGCACCTGGTCGGTCATGCGGCGGCACGCCACCTGAAT
>CAVSTM010000024.1:0-60397 GCA_963730845.1 uncultured Acidobacteriaceae bacterium
ACACTGTGAAGCGATGCCCCGTTGCCCTGATACGAAAAACGATTCAATCTGCTCGCTGTGATCGTTCGTTCTCTCACTCCACCTCTTTGGGTGCGAGGAGGAACGTGTACGTTAGCATGGCCAAGCCGATCAACAACGGAATCAGTCCGGCGAGATAAACCGGCTCTTCGCGCACCAGCCCACGCAGAAGCGCCATGACGCCGATGCCGACGACGGCGGTGATCAATCCGCCCAGCTTCATGCCTTCGTGGCGGCGTTTTACAGCGTTCTTTTCCTGCTCGCGCAGCAGTTCGATCGCGGCCTTGGCTCCCTCGCCTGAACTCTCCGCGATTTTCTTCAGCGTTTCACTCTTGTAATATGTTTCTCTTTCCCTGCGGCGTGCATCGGACCATGACGCCACGGCCAAGAATGAGAACAGGGCAATACTTCCTACGACGGGTATCGCGACTGCTACGACCCCGACGGTGTTGCCGTCCATGTCGAATGCCATTGTCAGCTCCTTGAAGTTCTTGCGCTTTCGTCCGTAAGACCGGCCTTCCGCGGTTCCGGTTGCATTTTTTTCGTCCAAGGCCCACTTTGGAAATAATGCAACCGTCCATACATTCTTAGTGTCATACTGTTGAGGCAAGTCCAGCTTGAGTGCCACCGACGACCAGGCCGATGTGGAAAGAGTTCTGGCGGGCGATATTCCTGCTTTCGAGGGAATTGTCCGCCGTTGGCAGGGACCGCTGATCAACCTGGCCTACCGCTTCTGCCGCGATCGCGGCCGCGCCGAAGAGATGGCGCAAGAGGCGTTCTTGCGCGCCTACCGCGGGCTCGGCCAGTGGCGCCGGGATGCGGTTTTTTCCACCTGGCTCTTCGCGCTGGCGACGAACCTTTATCGTTCGGAACTGCGTCGCATCCCGGCACGAACTGTGTCTGTGTCGCTTGATGACATTGCCGAACCTGCGGACGCGCGTGCCTCTGACGGAGGCCTCGAAGAACAGGACCGCAATTTGGTCGTGCGGCGCGCGGTTTGGGCGCTGCCGGCGAAGTATCGCGAGGCCTTGATCCTTTTTTACTTTCACGACATGGACGTGACCACTGCGGCGCGGAGCCTCGGCCTGCCCGAGGGCACGGTCAAGGCGAGATTGTTTCGCGGGCGAGAAATCTTGCGCGCGAAGCTTACACAACGGGTGGCTGCGCCGCATTTGAAGGAGGCATTATGAGACGGTTGATTGAGCACGACGAAGACCAGATTAATCGCATTCTTTCCCGCGAGGATGAAATCCTCCCGTCGTCGGGCTTCGCCGTCTCCGTCATGGATACGGTTCGGCGCGAGGCTGCGGCGCCGCCGCCAATCCCGTTCCCGTGGAAGCGCGCCGTGCCTGGCCTGGTGGTTGCGAGCTTGGCAGCGGTTCTGGTTCTGGCTGCCGGAGTTGTGGCCATCGGGCAGTTGGGGAGAACGTCAACAAGCGCACAGTTTCCCACGTTCTTGTCCTTGCCGTCCTTGATGCCAATCATCTTCCATGGGGGTATGGAGTCGGCGGCGAGCTGGACTGTGCTGGCGCTGCTGGTGACGTTTGTGTCGGTGAAACTCTCGATGCGTCTGGCTTCCGGCAGGGTATGAGGCTGCTTCTTCAGTCAACTAATTCCCCCACATAACACGCTCGCCCTGTAAATGCTTCCCCACGCGGGTCCACGCCCTCGTCCTGCTAGACTCATTTGGAGAAAGCCCGCTCCCGCAGTCCGATGACCTGCGGTGAGAAGCTCGAGCCATCGACTCATGAACATCACCGAGGCGATCAAGATCGCGTTCCTGTCGTTGTGGGCGAACAAGCTGCGCTCGGCGCTCACCTTGCTCGGCGTGGTGATTGGAGTGGCGGCGGTGATTGCCGTGGTCACGTTCGTAAACGGTATCAATGGATACGTGGCGACGAAGATTTTCAATCTGGGCGCGGACGTGTTCATCGTATTCAAGAATTCACCCGCCGTCACCAACATCGATAAATTCCTCGAGGGCGAAAAGCGCAAGAACCTGACCATGGAGGACTACCAAGCCGTCCTCGAAACCTGCAAGCATTGCGAATGGGTGGGAGCCTCGCTCTACAACGTCAGCGGACACGTTAAGTATGGCGAGCAATCCATCAGCGATACGATTGTCCGCGGCCTGACGCCTTCCATGGTAACGATTCTCGACATCGATCTCACCGCCGGACGCATGATCAACGATGTGGATGTGAGGAACAACTCCGCCGTCGTCGTCGTCGGACCGGATATCACGGACAACCTTATGCCCGGCATGGACCCGATTAACAAGGAGGTCCGTATCGACGGCTGGGTCTATCGAGTGGTGGGCGTCGGCAAACGCAAGGGCAAGACGCTCGGCCAGACCATGGACAACTATGCGCTGATGCCGATCACCGCGTTTCAGAAGCAGAATGGCTCCCACGAGGATATCCACATCTCTGGCAAGGCCGCGGCCAGCGGCGCGGGATTCGATGAAGCGATGGACGAAACGCGCGCCGTCCTGCGCGCACGCCGCCACGTCCGCCCCGGCGACGAAGACAATTTCGACATCGAAACCAACGACAGCCTGCTGAGTATCTGGTCGAACTTCAGCGGCACGTTCTTCTACGCCATGATCGGAATCGCCGCCATCTCGCTGGTAGTCGGCGGCATCGTGATCATGAACATCATGCTGGTTTCAGTGACGGAACGAACCCGCGAGATCGGCATCCGCAAGGCCATGGGCGCGCGCCGCAGCGACATCCTGCTGCAATTTTTGATTGAGTCCGTCACCCTGGCGCTGCTCGGTGGCGCGATTGGCGTGCTGTTCGGGATCATTATCGCCAAGGGCGTCACGCTGGCGATCGGCATGCCCTCAGAGATCAAGCTCTGGGCAGTATTGGCGGGAGTGTTCGTGGCGGCGAGCGTGGGCATTTTTTTCGGCGTGTATCCCGCGAAACGCGCTGCGGTGCTGGATCCAATCACGGCGCTGCGCTTTGAGACGTGAGCAAACTGCAACCACGGGGGACACTGAGATACACAGGGAGTCACTGGGGAAAGCCAAACGAGAATGGATTTTCACTGCGCACTCTCCGTCTCGGCGGTGAAAAGGTTCTGACGCAATGCTGGTCAAAGGCGAACTCGGCGAAGGGCTGAACATGGCGGTCGACACGATACGCAGCAACAAAATGCGTTCATCGCTGACCGTGCTGGGCATCGTCATTGGAGTGGCCGTCGTAATCGGGATTTCATCGATCGTGCGTGGCCTGAACGACAACGTAAGTCAGGTCATCACCAGCCTGGGCTCCAATATTATCTTCGCTTTCCACCTGGAACCCTTCAACTTCGGACGTCCGACGGAAGAAATGCGCACTCGTAAGGAACTGACCTTCGACGACGCTATGGCGATGAAGGATCTGCCTCACGTAAAGGCGGTCTCGGTCGCCGTGCAATATGTCCGGCAGGAACTTGGCACTGGAACCTATGCGGTCAAGTACAAAGACCGCAAGGCCAAACGGACTATTTTGGAGGGTGACACAAGTTCCTACAAAGATGTCATCGACCTCGACATGGACTCCGGGCGCTGGTTCAGTGATATCGATGAAGAGCGTCGCGCTCCGGTCATTGTCATCGGCCACGATACTGCGGAGGAACTCTTTCCGAGTGAACAGCCGCTGGGGAAAGAACTGGACATCGAGGGGCAGCTGTTTACCGTGATCGGCGTCGCGAAAATCCGCAAGAGTGTGTTCGGCGGAGGAAAAAATCCCGATGACAACAAAGTCTCATTTCCACTGACCACGTTTCGCAAGCTGCACCCCGAACTAAAACAGTACTGGATCATGGCCAAGGCCACATCGCACGATGACATGCCGAAGGCCATGGACGAAATGCGTGAGTTACTGCGCCGCCGCCGCAGGGTTCCGACGGAGAAGCCCGACAACTTCGCCGTCTTCACGCAAGATTCGATTTCCGACGTTTGGAATCAGATCACGGGCATGATTTTTGTCTTCATGTTCGCGGTTTCGAGCGTCGGCTTGATTGTGGGTGGCGTGGGGGTGATGAACATCATGTTGGTTTCGGTGACCGAGCGCACCCGTGAAATCGGAGTGCGCAAAGCCATCGGAGCCCGCAAACGCGACATCCTCGTACAATTCACGCTCGAAGCGGTCATGCTTACGGCCGTTGGCGGAGTGATCGGGCTCTTGCTGGGCGCCGTTATCACTGCGATCGTTCCGGTTGCGTTTCCTTCGCTTCCGGCCACGATGTCGGTGGACTGGTCGATCTTCGCGTTCGTCGCCTCGGCTGCGGTCGGACTGATCTTCGGCATCTATCCCGCGTGGAAAGCGGCTAACCTCGATCCGATCGAGTCGCTGCGCTACGAGTAACATACTGTTGATGCCACCCCTGACAGCAAGAGCAGTACTCGAAGCTGTGGCTGTGATTGGAACCACCGGTAGTCTGGTTTTCTATTTCCTCTCCGCGCTTGGGCTGGCCAGTTTTCTAGGCGACAGGCGCAAGAAACTTCGGCAAGCGTCGCTGCCAGAGAATCGGCTGCCTCCGATTTCCATCCTTAAGCCCTTGAAAGGTATAGATCCCGAAATCTGGGATTGCTTTTGCAGTCACTGCGAGCAGCAGTATCCCCAATTTCAAATCATCTTTGGGGTCAACGATCCCGGCGATCCCGCCAGCGAGGTGGTCGGTAAGCTCCGGGCAAGATATCCGAGCATTCCGATTGAGCTCATCGTGTGCGATCGCGTTCTGGGAGCGAATATCAAGGTCAGCAATCTGGTGCAGATGTTGCCCGCGGCACGCCACGAACACCTCTTGGTAAATGACAGCGACATTCGCGTCCCGGCAGATTATTTGCGGAAGGCAATTGCGCCGCTCGCGGACGCTTCCGTGGGATTGGTGACTTGCCTCTACCGCGGTATCGCCAGCCCGATCGTCGCTAGTCCGACGCTGGGCTCTCGACTGGAGGCATTGGGCATCAGCACCGACTTTGTGCCAGGCGTGCTGAGCGCAAGGTTTCTAGAGAAAGGATTGCATTTCGGATTAGGCTCAACCCTGGCGTTTCGCCGCCGCGACCTGGAGGCCATCGGGGGATTCGAAGCATTGCTCGACTATCTCGCCGACGACTATGAACTCGGTATGCGCATTGCCGCCAGCGGAAAGCGAGTCGAACTGAGCGCCGCGGCCGTCACCACATTTCTGCCTGCTTACACGCTGCGACAGTTTGTCCACCATCAACTGCGCTGGTCGCGGACCATTCGCGATGCTCGTCGCTGGGGATACACGGGACTACTTTTCACCTTCGGCCTGCCCTGGGCATTGGTGATGCTGCTGGCGGCCAGAGGCGCCGCATGGGCGTGGGGCGTGCTCGCGCTGACGTTTGCAGCGCGCGTGGCCACCGGGCTTGTTGCTGCCGAAGTCGTGCTCCAGGACCGCCAGGCGCTACGCAACATTCTCTTGCTTCCGCTGCGAGACCTGATCGCGCCGTTCGTCTGGGCCGCAAGTTTTCTGGGCAACCGTATCCATTGGCGAGGCGATGTCTTTGATCTGAAAGACGGGCGATTGACTAGCTCGAAGCCGAAGTCGAAGTCGTTACTGGCTGATTAAAGAAGGACGATTAGAAAAAATAATCTTGCCTCCACCTCGCGCGACGACATAGCGTGTCAATCCGCGCAGGGCTGGCGGATCATCCTCCTCCGCCCACAAGAAAACGCGCTGCGGCGCCTTCCACATTTCGACAAACGAAGCCTGCGTCTCGAAGACCCGCGGCGCCCCTGGAAACTGCGTGCCATACCACATGTTTCCAGCAGGCTCGCGCAAGCTGTGTAACGGAATCCCGCTGTAGAAATTCAGAGAGGACGCATTTTCATACAGCCCGATCACCACGATCTGATCGCCTGGCCGATACTGCTCGCGAATCACCAGCGCCAGATCCTTCGACGAAAGAATCGGAGAGAAGATGCCGAACGCAATCCGGACGCACGCCAGCAGAACCACCATCATTGCCACCAGCGTCACATTCCCCGGCCCGGCTTGCCCGCGACGGCGCAAAATCCAGTCGACGAGAGTTCCCAGCACAAATGCAAGTGAAAAGCCGAACAGTGGCAGACCAAACGCTCTCATCGCCTGCGGGGTTAGATCGAGAAAGTGTCCGAACGAGAGCGCGTAGTCCTGCGGGTGTTTCCGCAGCAGGTCCGCCAGGTCCGTGCCCGGAACTGGCTCCTTCGAAAAGAAGAGCAAGGCAAAGCCAACCGCTGCGATGATGACGCCGACCGCCAGTAACACCGCCGACGAAATCCGCCCGCTGCGACGTTCCCAGCTATCCGCGGCAGATGTTCTTTCCCTTTGCAGCCATCCGCCTACCAGCAATGCCATCCCCGGAATTGCCGGGATCGTGTAGTATTCCTGCCGCGTCGAAAGGCTGAAGAAACCTACGATCACCAGGGTCCACAAGAAAAATAGAAGATACGCGCGCTGGCGGCGCGTCATCTGCGCGCGGAGCTCGCGCCACCGCCGCGGCACCTCCTGCAGCGATTGAGGCAGGAACACGGTCCACGGAAGCAGCCACAAAACCAGCAACGCCCAGAACAGCAGCAGCGGCACCGTGCCGTAATCGCGCGGGACGCGCGTGTTCAAGAAGCGCCTTACGTGCTCATTGACGAAATAGAACCAAAGGAATCCGCGCACCTGCCCCTGCGCCGGATTTCGAAGCGCTGCCAGAATGTGCCACGGCGCAGCGATGGCAAAAAACACCAGTGCGCTCGAAAACAGGCGCAGCTTGAGCAAGTGCCGCAAATTCCCGGTCAGCAGCAGATAAAGCCCGATCGCTGCAGCCGGAAACATCAATCCGATCAGTCCCTTGGTGAGTACGTTGAGCGCGCACACGGCCGCGAGTCCCCAACAGGTCCATCGCGCCGGCTTCGTTTGCTCGAGCGATGCCAGAAAAAGCCAGAACGTCAGAGTCAGCCACAAGCCCACCGCCACGTCGGGAATCAGAAAGCGGGTAAAAAGATAGGGTCCGAGCGCGGTTGCCAGCACCAGCCCGGAATCGAATCCGCCTTCGTCGCCCAAAGCCCAGCGTCCCAAACCGTAAGTGGAGAGAATCATCGCGAGCACGCCCAACACGAGGGGGAGGCGGGTGCTCCACTCGCTGATGCCGAAAAGCGTGTAGCTTGTCGCCACGCCCCAATACATCAGCGGAGCTTTTTCCAGATAGCGGATGCCGTTGGCGTAGAGCGTGACCCAATCGTGCCGTAGGAGCATTTCCTTCGCCGCCTCGGCATGCACGGTGTCAGCATCATCGAGCAAGGCGGGACGCGAGAGTCCGGCCATGTAGATGACCGTCCACAACCCGGTCAGAACCAGCGCGCAAATCCGCCAGTCCGAAAGCAACCGGTTCAGACGGGATATGGCCGGGGGAGTCATCGTCGGATGGACCGCGGTCTCAATTGTCGACGGTTCGAGAACGGGCGTAGCGCCGGAATTCATCGCAGATTTTTTTTATTATACGGGAGTTGGACAATCGTCAGTCCGCGGCAACCCCGCGAGCAACACGGCTGTCGGCCACTTCGCGGTAAATGTCAAGGATTCGCGACACCGAATTGGTCCAGGAAAATCGCTGTGCCTGCTCATAGCCCCGACGTTTCATCTGCTCGCGCAACGCTGAATCGAGCAGCGCGCGCTGCAATCCACGCCGAATCTCAAACACATTTTCCGGATTCACCAGCAACGCCGCGTTTCCCACAACTTCCGGCAGGCTCGAAGTGTTCGAAGTGACCACCGGAGTTCCGTGGGCCATCGCTTCGAGTGGTGGCAATCCAAATCCCTCGTAGAGCGACGGGAAGACGAAAAGTTTGGCGACATCATAAAAAATGCGCAGCACTTCGATGGGCACGAATCCCAGAAAGCGCACGTCATTCTGCACGCCGCTGCGCACCACGGTGCGGCGCAGCCGTGGATGGCTTGAAAGATCGTCCCCGATGATGATGAGCTTCAGGTCAGGGAGTTGCTGTTCCTTCTGCAGTTCGCTCTTCAACGCCGAAAACGCTTCGATGATACGCACCACATTTTTGTGGGGCCGAATCGCACCTGCATACAGAATGAACGGATAGTTCACCAGATAACGCTGGGCAATCAGCTCGCGATCCGCTTCGGTGGCATGGCCGTGCAGGAAGCGCTCGTCAATCGCGTTATAGACCACCTCGATGCGGGCGTCTGGAATAGCGAGCAGCTTCTCGATTTCGTTCCTGGTGAATTGCGATACGGCGATCACGCGCGCCGCTCTGCGCAAGACACGGCGCGTCAGATAAAAATGCAGGCTGCGTCGCAAACTGGAAGCGTTGCGCGACCCATACATGTGCTCCAACAGGTCGTGCACGGTCAGAACATAGGGACAACCAAGCCCGCGCGGAATCCAGAACAGGTGAGGGATGTGCACCACGTCGCAGGCCAGGCGCCGCACGATCGCGCGGAAAGCGAGGTTCCCTTTCAACGTGTCATCGCCGCCGTCGAGCGTCACCGCGTGAAAGTTCGGCGGCAGCGGACCGCACTCCGCCACCCTGTCGGCCGATCCGATGAGGAAATACTTGCTCACACGGTCCAGGCGCGCCAGCGTGCGAACTACATTCCGGATGTAGGTACCCACCCCGAATTCCGTCATGCGACGGATGTCGATGGCTACTTTCACAGCCTGAATTTAACCACAGGGGATGCGGCGGGACACAGGGAATTCGCTAGCCGTCACTAGACGTTGTCATCCTGAGCGCAGCGAAGGACCTGCTTCTTGCGGCAAACAGCAGGTCCTTCGCTTCGTTCAGGATGGCAATTCATAAGACATCGCTCAGCACGATCCACCACGGGTGCTTATGCCCTGACTTCCGCCTGCGTCCGCGACCGGCGCTCGACATATAGCGGGAACTCCTCTGCGAGTCCCAGCACTTGCTTGCGGATTTTCGCGAGCACGGCGGCGTCCATTCGATGATCGAGCGCCTCGGCGATCCAGTGCGAGATCTGCCGCATCTCCGCTTCTTTCATGCCGCGCGTAGTCACCGCAGGAGTGCCTATGCGCACGCCGCTCGGTTTCATCGGCGGATTCGTATCAAACGGAATCGCATTCTTGTTGACCGTAATGCCAGCTTCGCCGAGAGCTTTTTCCGCTTCGCTCCCCAGCATGCCCTTAGCGAACACGTCCACCAGCATGAGGTGCGTGTCGGTTCCGCCCGAGACGATGCGATAGCCATCGGCGGCCAGCGTCTCGGCCATCACCTTTGCGTTGGCCACAACCTGCCGCGCGTAGTCGCGGAAGCTCGGTTGCGACGCTTCGAGGAAGCACACCGCCTTGGCGGCAATGATGTGCACCAGCGGCCCTCCCTGCATTCCTGGGAAGACCGTCTTATCAATGGCCGCCGCAAATTCCTGTTTGCTCAGGATCATGCCCGAGCGCGGTCCGCGCAGCGTTTTGTGCGTGGTCGAGGTTACGATGTGTGCGTGCGGTACCGGCGATGGATGCGCTCCACCCGCCACCAGTCCTGCGAAGTGCGCCATATCGACTAAAAAGAGCGCGCCGACTTTGTCCGCAATCTGACGCATGCGGGCGAAATCAATGATCCGCGGGTAAGCGCTGCCGCCGCCAATAATCAGCTTCGGATGCTCCGCCGTGGCGATCTTTTCCAGTTCGTCGTAATCGATCGTCTCGGTTTCTCTGGTCACGCCGTAGGGAACTATCTTGTATGTCTTGCCCGAAAAGTTCAGATGATGTCCATGCGTGAGGTGTCCGCCATGAGCAAGATTCAAGCCCAGAATCGTGTCGCCGGGCTGCAGCAGCGCGGCATAGGCGGCTTGATTAGCCTGCGAGCCCGAGTGCGGTTGCACGTTGGCATGCTCCGCGCCAAATAGTTTCTTGACCCGCTCGCGCGCCAGATTTTCGATTACGTCGGTAAATTCGCATCCGCCGTAATAGCGCTTGCCGGGATAGCCTTCCGCATACTTGTTGGTGAACACCGAACCGGCGGCCTCGAGCACGGCCTCGCTGACGAAGTTTTCGGAGGCGATCAGCTCCAGCCCTTCGTGCTGGCGGCGGACTTCGTTGTCGATGGCGTTCGAAATCTCGGGATCAACTTCGTAGAGGGGGCGGGACATGTCAGAATTTCTCATGGTTGGATACCGAGGGCCATTTTACTGCGGTGCGTGCTCGAAGGCGGCGGAATTCTGGCCGGATCAGGGGGATACCCCCCTTCACTCATTCTCGCAAAGTATTCATTTTAGATAATTTACCTTCAAAGTATTCATAATAAAAAGAGTTAGCGGTGCGCCTGCTTGTTGCACTTCTTTAGAATCAAATACTTACGACTTACGCTCCGCGCAAAATGTAGATTCCAAATAACTTAGCCAAAAGTGCGCTATCGCCTCGTTGCGCTGTCGTTTGAATTCTATTCTATCGCTCGGTGTCAACTGGGCAGTCATCGCCGATTGCGTCAACTCAGGGAGTGGATTTAGGAACCGGCTGGAGAGAAAAGTTGACCACTACCGTGGATTGAACGTCGATCGCCGTCCCGTTCAACTGGTAGGGCCGATAAGCCATTGACTCACGGCGGAGATCGCGGAATCTGTAAGCAGCTTACTTGGAGAGGTGATCACGCGAATGTTTGGTGGCCCCGCTCTTGTCGATTACTATCGCTAACGCCACCCGGCCCTCGACGCGACTTTGTCTTGCCAGTTCTGGGTAGAGCGGCGCAGGGTTGTAGATGCGAAGACCCTGGACGATGCCTGGACTACACGCGTATTGGCGAGGAAGACGCGGGCGTGCCGCTTGATTCCGATGAATCCGGCTGTCCGGGATCGGCTGCGGCCTCACCTGCTTCGAGCGCGAAGCCAGGCGGAATTTTAAACAGTGCGGGATCGGGATCGGATCGGGAGAGATCGCCGACACGAATGACCTGCGTGCCTTCGCGCGGATCCTTGCGAGTAATGGCTAAATTTACTTGCAGTTCGGGAGAGTCCCAGAACTCCCGCGTGCTGATGAGCGGCTGGCTGTTACCAACCACGCCGGGATTGAGGGAAATTGTCTCGCGCGAGCCGACGACATCGAGGCCGTCGATCACGTCATCTCCAATGTTCTCACGGCTGAGGGAGCCGGTGCCGTCGCGGAACGGACCGACCCGAGGCGGCGTAAATGTAGTGGGAGCGGAGTAGCCACGGGTATTGCAAAGACGAGTCTGGAGACTGCATTCGGTCTGCGTGTGAGACATAGGGTCGTAGATGAGAAATGTGGGTCAGCGCAGCTGGGTGGAATCGGCCGGGACGAAGTGACGGCGCTCGCGGTAGATGCGGCCTTGGCTGTCGCGGGCGACCATGGCAAAGAGATGAGTTTTGACGACGGTTGCGCGTCCACTCGGTGGTGCTCCGTCCAGAGAAAGGCTTGCCTGGAAGTGGCGGAACTCTGATGCCCTCGACGCGGGTTCGGGTTCCACCATCAGGGCCGCGAGACGGCTCGTCGGATTCTTGAGCTGTCTCTTGAGCTATCAGGGTGCAAGAAGGAGCGGTGCGACCAGCAAGGTCAAAAGTCGTATAGAGGCAACCTCACCGTAAACCGGCCGGAGTATAGCATTTCCAGGGGGCGAAGATGAAGCCGCGGAACGGAATCAATCGCTGTGCTTTACTCGAAATCCTTCGGCCAGCTACTCGAACGCCGTGCGCAGAAAACTCACCAGCTGCCACCCGTCAACGTATTTGTACGGAGTTTCTCCCATGGTGTAATGGCCGCAGGGCAGCGCGACGACTTTGTGATCCAGATTGTGTTTCTCGAATTCCTTGACCACTAGCTGAGAAAATTCAGGCAGGAACGTCATGTCATACTTCGCATAAATAATGAGCGAGCGGCGCGGCCAGCGCGAAAATTTATCGAAGTACACCATGGGACTGACGGCGCGCCATACCTGGCGCAGCTTCTCCAGATCGATGGCCGTTTCCAGTCCCTCGCGGATGTGACGCGTGGACAGCCCGTGCCATACCACGTCGGCAAAGTACGTCGAGGCATGATTGAAGGCGGCCACCTGAATCCGCGGATCGTGCGCGGTGGCGATGAATGCGTAGCACGATCCGAGGCTGGTGCCGACGATGCCGAGCCGGTTATAACCCTGCGTTTCCAGCCAGTCGAGACAGCAGCGCACATCGATCACGCCCTGGCGCACCGAATCGAGCGTGCGGCCGATGTTGGCGGAAACGGCATAGTCGGCGCGGTCGATTTCCGCCGGGCGGCGAATGTCGTGATACGGCATGCTCAGCCGCAGCACCGCGATGCCCATCCAGTTCAGCACTCGGCAGAGGCTGGTGTAGGAGACCGCATCGGAATTCCAGTGGGGCAAGAGAACCACCGCGCGGCGTCCGCGTGCCGGAAACCAGCGCGCATTGACCAGGTTATTTTCGGGGAAAGGCGTTGCCACGGGTGAGGTGAAACGCAGAAACTCCGCTTGGGTGCCGCGAACTTTTTCTTCGAGGCGTGGATCGGGTACTTCGCGAGTGCTGAAGACCTGAACTTCGCGGCGCTCGAGGCGGAAGTCTGACGGCTTCTGGTAAGAGTAAAAATCGTCGCTGGCAGAGATGATGCGATCGTTGAAGCGCGAGAAGTATTCAAGCAGATCGTGCGAGGCTGGGCCGTCGGGCCCGCCGTTGCGACCGGGCCAGCGCCGAGTCCAATCGAGTCCCCAATCCAGCGGACGCACCACTCGGTTATTGTCCACCGACGTTAGGCGGGTCTCCCAGTCGTACATCCATTGAGCGTAGCGCGAGGGCATGTCGGTTATAGGAATACAACAATGGGGACGAGATTCGCGACTAAGGTTATTTTAACGGCAGAATTCAGCACTCAGCAGTCAGCACTCAGCATTCAGTAGTTTTCCGAATGTCAGCCCCTAAAGGGGCATCTTACTTCGAACGACTTACGGTATCGCTGAAGCGATACCCTGATACGACACGTGTTGGCCGAATGCTGAATGCTGTGTGCTGGAAGTTGTGTGCTGAATGCCGAGTGCTGAATGCCGAATGCTGAGTGCTGAACGCTGACGGGCTCAGAGGTAAACTCGCGGCACTCTCTGTGACAAGCCGCAGAGAATTTCGTAGGTTACGCTTTCACACAGGCGCGCGATTTCTACTGCGTCCACAGTCTTGCCGCTGCTTCCGTCTTTCCCGATCAGGATGACTTCATCCCCCACCGCGAGGTTGGGAATGTGGCTGACGTCCACGATGGTCAGGTCCATCGAGACGCGTCCCACCACCGGCGCGTATTCGCCGCCCACGATCACCCGCGCGCGATTCGAAAGCAGTCGCGGATAACCGTCCGCGTAGCCGACGGGGAGCACCGCGATGCGACTCCGCGCCTTGGTCACAAAGGTGCCCATGTAACCGACCGCTTCTCCCGCTGCCACTTCCTTCACCGTAAGCACTCGAGTCTTCCACGAAAGCACCGGACGCAGCGGCAATTCCTTGACCGCCGCTGGCGCGCCGCCTCGCGAGAAGGCCAGCGAATATCCGTAGAGCGCGATTCCCGGACGCACCATCGTTTTCCATGTGTCGGGCCGCGCGCTCATGGCAGCGGAATTTCCCATGTGAACCAGCGCGGGCCGAAGACCGTAATCGCGCAAGACAGCAAGTCCCTCTTCAAAGCGCTTCATCTGGCGCACCGCGTCTTCGGCGTCGAGCACTTCCGCCGACGCGAAGTGCGTGCTCACTCCTTCGAGAGTGAGGTGCTTACACGCGGATAGCATCTCGCACAGACGCGGCAACGCTTCCTGCGACGCGCCGAGGCGGTTCATGCCGGTGTCGAGCTTCAGATGAACGGGCAAACGATTTGACGGTAAATCACCCGGCCGTTTTCGCGCCGCGCGTTCGAGCGACTCAATGTGCCATGGTTCCCAGATGGTAGGAGTGAGATTCCGGGCCACGATCCCATCCTCCTCACCCTTCCAGATTCCGGTCATCAGCAGAATGCGCGCCTTGACTCCAGCGGCGCGCAGCGCCAGGCCTTCCGCGGCATCGGTCACTCCCAGCCACTCGGCGCCCTCGGATTCGAGCGCGAGCGCGCATTCCACCGCACCGTGGCCGTAGCCGTCGGCTTTGACCACCGCGCAAATGGTGACGTCGTCGCCGACATGTTTCTGGACCGCGTGAAAATTTTCTCCGAGTGCTGCCAG
This sequence comes from uncultured Acidobacteriaceae bacterium, assembly GCA_963730845.1. Taxonomy (GTDB): domain Bacteria; phylum Acidobacteriota; class Terriglobia; order Terriglobales; family Acidobacteriaceae; genus Acidiflorens. Next base: position 14,184 of record CAVSTM010000024.1, read on the forward strand.
GGAAACTTCCGCCCAGGTCCGGCCATCGAGGATCAGCGAGCGGTGGTCGGGTATTTTCGACAAATCGGGACGCGGCGCGTTCACGTAGCCGATTATAGTGACCGCATGCGGCACACGGTTAAGTGCCGATGGTAACTTCCGAGGTGAAAATCGATTTTCGCGGCCCAGCCCTAACTAAAGGGGTGTTTGATTTCGAACAGGTTGCGGCGATCGCTGAAGCGATGCCCTGATACGAATCCCACTTACCCTGCGGGTTGTTAACCGCCCGACAGCACAAAGTTCACCGTAATTTCCGTCTCCACTTCGAAGGGCTCGTTGTTCAGCAGGTAGGGGCGGTAGCGCCATTGCCGGACCGCTTCAAGCGCGGATTTGACCAGCATCGGGTGTCCGCGGACCACGACCAGATTTTCGATCGTTCCTGCCTTGCTGATGATCGCCCGCAGTTCAACCGTGCCCTGAACGCGCGCCTGCGCGCGCGATTGGCGGATAGATCGGCTGCACGCGGTAGAGGAGGTTGGCCTCCGCCCAGTGCGAGATCATGAGTGGATGCATGGGTGCAGGGAGGGTTGCTGGCGGCGCAACATCAACCTCCATGCCGACCGAGCCCGGGACTCCGCGTCCTCTCGTGTTGGTTCCACCGGGCACGCCGACCGCGTCCAGATCTGGCGCCGCCGCAACCTGCGCTTCGTTCAGGTTTGCGATGATGCTTGGAATCGTTGGGGGCTGCTGTGGTCCCTCTCGGAAGTTCGACGAGCGAATTGTCCCTTGTCGACCGCCTGGCGGCGCAGGTCCTGGCGGCGGCGTGAGAACGGGCGACTCGAACCAGCGCAACTTGGGTGGTCCCTGAATGGCGATTAAGGGAATCAGCAACAGCAAGCTCAGTCCACAGGCTTGCAGGGTGAAGGATGCGAACGTAGTCCACCCACGGCGGGCAGACTGGTCCCAGGTGCTTTCGAGTGTGCTGAACATAAGCTGTGTCCTCCGGAACGGGCCCGTTGTCCTTACAGACACCTGCGGCTTGCGATTTGATCCTGTGCGACGGAAGGACGGGTGTCTCGCGAGCCTGCCCTTAGCGCGGTCGAAGGTCCGCCGGGCGAGAACACCCGGCTCTCCACAAAAAAGCGACGAAAAAAAAGACCGCGTCTGCACGCGGTCTTTAAGAAAGTTGGAACTAAAACTACCCGAGCGGTGTCGCTACTGCTTCGGTGGAGTGCTCGCAGGCGGCTTGGGCGCCGGTTTTGGTGCGGGCTTTTGAGCGGTGCTCCCCGCGGGCGGCGCTGGCACGCCGGATTGCACGTTGTAGGCCTCGACGACCGGTGCCGTGATGTCCATCACGGGCATTGACACAATCACAGGCGTCCGCGGCCACGTCTGAGAAGTGTCAAAGAGGATACCGTAGCCGTTGTCGACCACGTATTTCTGGATGATGGGCGCCATTTTCGTCAGGATTTTATTTCCGATCTCGCCTTGCTGCGCCTGGAAATCTTCCTGCGCGTCCTGGGTGGCGCGATCGAAACTCTTCTTCTTCGCCTCGATCTGCTTCACCAGCTTGTCGCGCGATTCGTCGTTCAACTTTTCCCCCTGGGCATTAAGCTGCTTATTGAGGCTGTCGATTTCGTCGGCCATGCCCTTCAGTTCGTTCTGTTTGGGCTCAAACTTCTTGGCGAGCGCTTCGAAATCGCGCCGGCCTTCGTTGGATTGGAAGAGCGCCTGTTCAATGTTGATGGTGCCGACTTTGGTGCCGGTAGCCTTGGCCGCCGCCGCAGCTGCGGAGGGGGCGTCAGGTGTATTGGCAGCTGCGGGAGCGCCGGCAGCCGGGCTGGATTGGGCCAGAGCGAAGAGGGATAGGCCGAAAACGACGGCCACCGAGACGCGCGCAAACTTGCAGGTCGATAACTTGCTGGTCGTTAGCTTGCTTATCATTGGTTCTTTTGAACTCCTTCGGATTTTTCGGAATGCTGGAAGTTCCAGCTCGCTGGGCTCAACGAGAAACTGATCGTAACCCGAGCCTATCAATGGTCAGATCTGAAATATGACCTGAAACACAAACCTGAAACCGGCGCAGCGAGCGCGCAAAACGCGCACGAGCCCAGCTCTATTCACGCCGAACCGCAAGCGTGGTGATCAGGGTATGGACGCTATGCATTATACGGAGCGTACCGGAACAGCGTCAAACGATCTCGCTGCTCCGGCTGCTCCGGAGTGGCTCAGTTTGAAGACGCATTCCCCCAGCGGCGTAAAGCCGCTATCGATTGTGCGGCAGTTACGGCACGACCGAGGTCGTGCCCTTTCAAAACCAATTGAAACTGAGCCAATACCCGCTTCTCAATAGTGGAACCGGTAGCGAAACTGCGCATAAATCTGTCGTGGGTCGTTCCAGTGAAATCCGCCAAACGTCAGACTGTTATCGAGTTGCACACGGCGGTTTGCCACATTCAGCGCGGTCACGGAAATGGTGTATTTCTCAGCGAAGCTTTTACCGAGGGCAAGATCAAAAGTGGTGTGGCCAGGCAGGTAGGGTCCGGGATACTGCAGGCCCGGCTGACCGTTGGTGAACCCCGAGCCGTAGTACACATTCGTCGAGGCATAACTCTGCCGCGGCAGCCTGGTATTGTAGCCCACGTTCAATGTGTTTCTCTGATCGTGGTCTACCGGTGCAAGTCCGGGCGGAATGTCGAGTGGGCAGGACGGCGTCGGCGGGTAAGTAGGACAGACCAACCCGCCGGTGATCGGCGAGGTTGCCTTCGCGATTTGGTTGGCGTAGGCAAGGTGAAACTGGCCGCCATGCCAGAGGCTCGGCGATCGCAGTGTGAGTTCCCAACCTTGAATCAGCGCGTAATCCCAGGTGATGGGCCAGAAGATGTTCGATTCTCCGATGTTGTTGTGATCCAACCAATTGTGCGCGAAGGTTTGATAAGTATCGGCGTCCAGGGTCCAACCGTGATAGGGAATCATGACACCGTATTGCCATTCCCTGTCGCGCTCCCCGTACAGAGGAGCAAACCCAAAACCCTGGCCTGCTGCCCCCTGTTGCAATTGGGTGGTGGCGGTTGTGAGCGGCGGGGCCTGATAGTAGTAGCCGTAGGAGCCGCGAAACACCCAATTCAGGCGCGGAACTCTTATAGCAACTCCGAAGCGTGGATCGGCTGTGTTCTCGGAGACCGTCGTGTCGTTGAACTCGGTTACTCGAAGTCCGGCGATCAAAGTCAACCACGGTGTCACTCTAAACTTGTCGTTGATGAATTCGGCCGCGAGTCCTCCGTTTACGCCGATGGAAGAGGGGGCAAAATTTGGAGTGCCGTTCGTGTAGTCGTTGAAGAAGAAGTTGTGCTGATGCTGGAAAAATCCGTAGACGCCGGCCTGCAGATCGTTTTTCCGGAAGTTTGCGCTCAGGGCTGCCTGGGCTCCTACGTAATTGGCGTTCTGATTGACGGTTGAGATGACGGGATAGTCGTTGGGGTCGCCGTGGTAGTCGGCGCCGTTGTAGTGATAGAAGGGAGAAACCGTAATCAGCGTATCGGGATTGAATGTGTGAACCCATGAGAAGGTGACGTAGCCATCCGGCTCACTCTGGGCGTCGTGCAGCCCATAACTGGGATAGACCGAATTCCCGACCGAGTTGGGATCGGGGTCGATGGGAATCTGGTAATAATCCCGCCGCAACGAAGTGACCACCCGATATTGGTTCTTGGGATCGGGATTGAAGATGAACGACGCGAATCCTCCATAGCCATTCGCTGCATCATTGACAACCTGCCCGATCGGAGTCTGAAGTCCGTAATTGCTTCGACTTCCGTTTAGGCTGGCGTAGTAAGCAAAGCGCTGAGTATGTCCTCCGCAACTGATTTGGTCGTCCGTTTGATAGAAATTTCCGGCACTGATAACGAGATCACATTCCCGATAGCGTTCAAAACCAGTTCGGGGCACGACATTGAAGATTCCGTAGGTGCGGTCTCCATAGTCAGCGTCGTAGCTGCCTCTCATAACTTCGAGATAATCGATGTCTTTCGGATCAATCTGCGGTCCCAGATTGTTCGCAATGTTCGTGTTGGGAATGGGGACGCCGTCAATCAGCCATGCGACCTGGTGCCCTCCTCGCATGTGCAGCATATCGTGCGTGACATAGGCTGCCGGCACGTAATCCGTGATCATCTCCATGCCGTTAGTACGGTCGGCTCCGGGCGTTTCCTGGATGTCGGTACGGTTCACCATCGTCGTCGGCGTCACGCTGTCCATCGGTGCGTCCACTGGAGTTTCCGGCACGACGACAGTTTCCTTTGCGCCTGCGACCGTCAGCTCGAAATGCAGCACCGGGCTAGTGTCGGATTGAACAATCGCATCCCGATGCATTTCCTGGAAACCTTTCGACGAGACTGTGACTGTGTAATTTCCGATCGGTACCGAACTGAATTCAAATCCTCCGTTCTCGCGGGAATCCTGGGACAGTGTCCAGTCTGAGTCTTGAGCCTTGAGCGCAACGTGTGCGCCTTGAATGGGACGGTGCTGAGGATCATGAACGACGCCGCGAACGGAGCCGAAAATTGTGGCAAATGCCTGGGCAACGAGCAGCAAAGCGGTGAATGCTGAAAGTTTGAGGCGAGTCATGATTTATGAGTCCTTAGAATTGCTTATCGGAGCGCCGCACTGAGCCGCGATCTTCGAGCCGCGAGCAAACGACGAGTGTTCGTTCGCAGCCCGTCAAAGCTCATAGCAGGGGTGCTGTTTTCAGGACGACTTGAAGTGGTTAGCTGCGAGGAGGGGCACGGGCAGATTCGTGTCCGAAGATATCGCTCGAGTGAAGGATCGCGCTTTGTGCCGGAGGCGATGACTCGATCAGAAGACGGAAAAAAGACAGCAGCCTGGACGCGGGCTGCGCCCACTCGGACGTGGTAGCGCCGCAGCAGCAATGGTTCTGGCAGCACTTATCGTTGGTTTGAAACGAGGTTTCAGAAGATTCGGGCTGGGGGCTCTTCGACTGTGCCATCGCATGATGGCATGGCATCGCAGGCAGCGCCGCATGCGCGGACGAGGATAAGGGCTGTCGCATGCAGTGCATGGTTACCGGCTGGGCAGAACGAGCCATCGCCAGCGGCCCAAAGGCCGGAGCGAGCATGACCAGCAGCAGAAACCTGGCAGTCCAGCGAGAAACTCCCCACATTTGCGGAACAGCATAGCAGAAAACCAGCTCTCAGTTGTCAGCAAATCGTTCCTCGGCAAATCGCTTCTCAGCAAATCGTCTCTCAGTAAATCGTGGCACTGAGAACTGAGAGCTGGGAACTGATTTCCTGCTGTACCATTTCTTCGTGCACTCGCTGGCTGAACGGCTGTTGAAGACAATCCGGAAGCAGGAATCGATTCGGGCCGGGGACCGCGTGGCGGCGGCGGTTTCGGGTGGGGCGGATTCCGTGGCTTTGTTTTGCCTGCTGCTGGAGCTGCGAACGGAGTTAGGAATCGTGCTGTCGGTTGCGCATGTCAATCACAAGCTCCGTGGAGAAGAGTCGCAAGGGGATGAGCGGTTTGTCGCTGAATTGGCTCGGCAGCACGGGCTCGAACTGCATGCTTGCGAGGCGACGGCTGGCGGGAGGCTTGATTCCGAAATCGGGACGGGCATCGAGGCGGCCGCGCGTGAACTGCGCTACGAGTTTTTTCGTGAGCTGGTGCGGCAGGGTCACGTGAACAAGATTGCGACCGCGCACACGATCGATGATCAAGCGGAGACGGTGCTGTTGCGTATCTTTCGCGGTACTGGCATTCGCGGGCTTTCGGGCATTCATCCACGGATCGTGTTCGAGGAGCACGGGCGCGAGTTGGGGGAGTTGGTGCGACCGCTGCTGGGCTTTCGTCGGTCGGCATTGCAAGAATTTTTGCGCGAGCAAGGCCAGAGGTGGCGCGAGGATTCGTCGAATCGGGATATTGCGTTCCTTCGCAATCGCGTGCGGCATCGGCTGCTGCCCATCATCGGGGAGGAATTTGGCGAGGCCGCAATCGAACACATGGCTGAGTTGGCGGAAATCGCGCGGGCCGAGGAAGAGCATTGGGAGCGCGCGCATCCGGAGCTGGCGGCACAATTAGCCCCAGCGGCTAAAGCCGTCATTTCTTCTGCAGCGCCTATGGCGCGGCTGAAGCCGCACCCCTTCAAAGCAGAGTCAAGCAAAGCTAAGTCAAGCCGACCAGAGTCGAGCAAAGCCAAGTCTGGCAATGCAGAATCAAGAACGGATTCTGTTCAGCGGGCTGAGACGCGGCGAGCCGCGTCTCTACCGGCGAGAGAATTGTTGGCGCTTTCTTTGGCGGCGCGACGACGGCTGGTGCACGTGTGGCTGGAAGCGAATGCAGGCGATTTGAGTATCTCGTTCCGGCTCATCGAGGCGGTGCTGGAGTTGGCACGCGGTACAGCGGGCAAGAGACTGGAGTTGACGGCCGGGCACACTCTCCGGGTTACACGGCAACGCGAGCGGAAGGAGCTTTTGCTGGAAGTGGAAGGCGCCGACGGGGGTAAAACAGAGAATTATCAGTACGCTTTAATGGTGCCGGGCGCGGTGGAGGTTCCTGAACTGGGCGCTCACATCGAAGCCCGGGTAGTGGATGCGGGAGGCGTTCCGGAGGGCGAGCGCGGCCAGTTGCTGGATCTGGAGCGCATGCCGAACCAAGTTCTGATCCGCAACTGGCGGGCCGGAGATCGCTACTGGCCTGCGCATACGGCGTCGGCAAAGAAAGTGAAGGAGCTGCTGGGTGACCGTCATGCGGCCGGTGCGGAGAAAAAGCTCTGGCCGGTTGCGGTTGCGGAAGGCTGCGGTCTGGTCTGGATGCGGGGATTTACTGTTCCAGCCGCTCTTCGTGCCCCGGCGGGAGCTGCGAAAGCGATTTGGATTCGGGAGATTGCGGGCATGATGTAACATGCCATCGTCAGAGTTATAGCTTGCAGAGCCATTGTTAGACTTTGGTTCGGAGACTTGCACGAACGTCACCTCAATCATGAATTGTCATCCCGAGCGGAGCGAGAGATCTGCATCTTGCAGCGAACTGCAGACCCCTCGCTCCGCTCGGGGTGACAAAATTGAGAGAGGTAGAGAAGAGTCTTGGTTCTGCCACGAGCTTAGAATCACTCGCTTTAGACAAATCACGCCGGAGGCGCCACTTCCGCTATGAATGTTTCGCCGAACACCGGGTTGCGCCAGGTAATCTCGGTCGACCAGATTCAGAAGAGAGTCCGCGAATTGGGACGCCAGATCTCCGACGACTATCGCGGCCAGACCGTGATCGCGCTGGGTATTCTCGAAAACAGCTTTCTGTTCATGGCCGACCTCGTGCGGTCGATCGATGTACCCATCGTCTGTTCTTTTATCAAGCCGACGTACAAGCAAAGCCAGCGGGGAGAATCCGTGGTCCTGGAGATTCTTTTCAGCCACGAACTGGCGATTGCGGGCAAGCATGTGCTGCTGGTTGAGGGTTTGGTGCACTCGGGGGTGACCAGCGAATTCCTGATGAACGACTTGCGCGGGCGGGGCGCGGCTTCGGTGAAACTAGTTACGCTGCTCGATCGGCAGTCGGCGCGCCGGGTACCACTGCAGCCGGATTATTTCGGATTTCTCGTGGATGACGCGTTTCTTTGCGGCTATGGCTTGGGGAGCCCGGAGCAGACGGGACGAAACTTGCCGTACGTGGCGGCAGCAACCTGAGTGTACTCGGATCGAGACGGGCCGCCAAGTCCTGCCGTTTCAGGAGTCCAAAACCCGCTTTGGCCCGTGACTTCTGTTACTTCCTTCTGGTCCCCCGTTTTCTTTGCAAAAGGTCTAAAATGAGGAAGGGGGCTTTTCCCAGTCGAATTTCCGCCTCCGGCATCTAAACTTATGATGCTGAAGGGGTGGTGTGTTTCTTTGGCAGGGATGGGGCTGCACTTTGAGGAGTTCTGAGTGAATTCAACGATCAAGACGGTACTTTTCTGGGCGGTTATTGTGGTTTCGGCTGTCCTGCTGTGGCAGGTGGTGAAAACCGGCAGCAATGCCCAGAAGGAAAAGAAAATAGACTTTTCTGAATTCCTGACGGAAGTCGACCACGACAATGTCCACGACGTGACCTTCACCGGCCAGGAAGCGAAAGGTACGCTGAAGAATCCGGCCGGGCCATTCCGCACCTTTGTGCAGCCGGGGAGCTATCCGGAGCTGTACGACAAGCTGACCGCGAAAAATGTTCATTACGGCTTCAATGACATCAGCAACGGCACCTGGCCGAGCTGGATTCTGAATCTGCTGCCGCTGGTGCTGCTGGGCGCGCTCTGGTTCTTCATGATCCGGCAGATGCAGACGGGTGGAAATAAAGCGCTGTCATTCGGCAAGAGCCGGGCGCGGCTGCTCTCCATGCAGCAGAAAAAGATCACGTTCAAAGACGTGGCGGGCGTGGATGAGGCGAAGGAAGAACTTCGCGAGATTATCGAGTTCCTTCGCGAAGCGCAGAAGTTCCAGAAGCTGGGTGGACGCATTCCGAAGGGTGTGCTGCTGGTTGGACCTCCGGGAACGGGTAAGACATTGCTGGCGCGCGCGGTCGCGGGCGAAGCGAATGTTCCTTTCTTCTCGATCTCTGGATCGGACTTCGTGGAAATGTTCGTGGGCGTGGGCGCAAGCCGCGTGCGCGACTTGTTTGAACAGGGCAAGAAAAACGCTCCCTGCATCATCTTCATTGACGAAATTGATGCCGTCGGACGTCACCGCGGTGCTGGGCTCGGCGGTGGACACGATGAGCGCGAGCAGACTTTGAACCAACTCCTCGTCGAGATGGACGGCTTCGAATCGAACGAAGGCGTCATCCTGATGGCGGCGACAAACCGTCCGGATGTGCTTGATCCAGCGCTTTTGCGGCCGGGGCGTTTTGACCGGCGTGTGGTGGTGAATCGTCCCGATGTTCGCGGACGCGAAGAGATTTTGCGCGTGCACACCCGCAAGATTCCTCTGGCGGATGACGTGGAACTGAACGTACTTGCCCGCGGCACACCGGGCTTCTCCGGCGCCGACCTGGCCAACATGGTGAACGAAGCGGCATTGGCGGCGGCGCGGCAGAACCGCAAGGCCGTGCTGATGTACGACTTCGAAGTGGCGAAAGATAAGGTGCTGATGGGCGTGGAACGCAAGTCGCTTCTGCTCTCCGACGAAGAGAAGAAGAACACTGCGTACCACGAAGCTGGACACGCTCTGGTGGCGGCCATGCTGCCGCATTCCGATCCGGTGCACAAGGTCACCATCATTCCGCGCGGAATGGCGCTTGGTTTGACCATGCAGTTGCCGACCGACGATCGTCACAACTACTACAAGAACTATCTCGACACGCAAATCGCCATCCTGATGGGCGGGCGCATTGCGGAAGAGCTTTTCCTGAACCAGATGTCGACGGGCGCGGGCAACGATATTGAGCGGGCCACGGAACTGGCGCGCAAGATGGTTTGCGAGTGGGGCATGAGCGACCTGGGACCGCTGACCTTCGGCAAGAAAGAAGAGCAGATATTCCTGGGACGCGAGATCGCGCAACACCGCGACTACAGCGAAGCCACCGCCATTCAGATTGACGAAGAAGTCAAGAAGATGGTGAGCGCGGGCTACTCGACGGCGAAAGGGATTCTCTCGGAGAACCGCGAAACTCTGATCCGGATCGCGAAGGCGCTGATCGAGCGCGAGGTGCTGGACGCCTCCGAGATCAAGATGCTGGTCGACGGGCAGGACCTGCCGCCGCTCAAGCCGCTGCCGGCAAAGACCGACGACGGTGTGCAGCAGGTGATCAAGCCGGACCGGGTTCCTGCGAAAAGCGGCGAGCGGCCGGCGACGGCTTAGCGGGTTATCCGGTGGAGCGACGGGCGTCTCGCCCGTCCGGTTGGGTTGTGGCCGGGCGAGGGCGCCCGGCGCTCCACTAACTAGTTTTTGGAATAGGCGGCCAATCCCGGCCGCCTTCTTTTTGTGTGCCGAGCATGTTCGACAGCTCGAGGGTGAAAGTCCCTTTGACAACCTGATGGAGGTGAAGTCATAGCGAAGCGCAAGGGTGAAATAACACTCGCCGCGAGGCGGGGCCTGAAAGAAGCGTGGAGCAAAGGAGCGAGCCGATGAACAAGAACCGGATACGAGGCCTACGGTGGCGGGCGAGCGGGCAAATGACTGCGAAGCCCATATCCATCAAGCTCACTGGTGGTAAATCCGGCGGTTGCGCATCGAAAGCGGTCGAACTTACCTCGGGAGATCTGCGGCATGTCAAGGAATCGTGACTGAGGGTGAAGCGATTCATCCTGATCGTGTCGCAGAAGTCAGCAGAGGGCAAAGTAGGTCATGCAGTCGGCAAGGCTAATGAGGCACTCCAATGCCGAAAGGCGGAGCAAACAAGATAGGCCAAGCCGGGAACGGTGATCGAAGGCGCGAACGGAACCCCGCAAGGGGAATAAAGGAAAGGGCAAGTAAGCGGTGCGACTCATGAGCGAACGGCGGCAGAAAAACCGGCCCGAACAAGAGGTGCTGGCCTATCCGGCGGAAAGTAGGAGTGATGCTCCGAAAGCCGTCGCGAAAGGGACCGAAACGCTCACGGCGAAGCACAGGACCGAAAGCCTGGCCGGAACCGAACGACTGATGGAAGAAGTCTGCGAGCTGGAAAACTGCAAGCAGGCGTTACAACGAGTCAAGGCCAATAAAGGGAGTCCGGGGGTAGACGGGATGACCGTCGACAAACTGCCGGAGTACCTGAAGCAGCATGGGCTGGAAATCGGGGAGCAGCTGCAAAAAGGAACCTATCAACCGCAACCGGTAAGGCGGGTAGAAATCCCGAAGCCGGATGGCAGTGGAATGCGCAAGCTAGGCATTCCTTGCGTGCTGGATCGCTTTATTCAGCAGGCGGTGTTGCAGGTTCTGCAGAAGCGCTGGGACCCGACGTTCTCCGAACATAGCCACGGTTTCCGACCGGGGCGCAGTGCGAAGCAAGCGGTGCACAAGGCGCAGCAGTACATTGCCGAAGGATACCGCTGGGTGGTGGACCTCGACTTAGAAAAATTTTTCGATCGGGTGAATCACGACCGTCTGTTAGCGGCGGTGGCCGAGCGCGTGGCCGACAAGCGAATGCTCAAGCTGATTCGAGCATTCCTGGAGGCCCGTGTGATGGAAGATGGATTGGTGAGTCCGGTGGATGAGGGCACGCCTCAGGGCGGTCCGCTTTCACCGTTGCTCAGTAATCTGGTGCTGGACGAACTGGACCGGGAGTTAGAGCGGCGTGGTCATCGCTTCGTGCGTTATGCCGACGACTGTAACCTTTATGTGGGCAGCGAACGAGCGGGACAGCGAGTGATGGAGAGCGTTACGCGCTTTATCACGCACCAACTCAAACTGAAGGTAAATCAGGCGAAGAGCGCCGTGGCCCGACCGGGGCAACGAAAGTTTCTCGGATTCAGCTTCACCGGCGAACGAGAACCAAGGCGGCGGATCGCGCCCAAGGCCATCGCTCGCTTTAGGGAGAGAGTTCGGGAACAGACACGTCGAACCCGCGGCGCCAGCCTACAGCAGAGGGTCAAGGAGATTACGACCTACCTGCGGGGATGGCTCGGGTACTTCGGCGACTGTCAAACGCCCTCGGTGCTGCACCGTCTTGAAGCGTGGCTACGCCGCCGACTTCGATCGGTGGTGTGGAAGCAATGGAAGCGCGGCCGAACGCGGTTTCGCGAGCTTCGCAAACGGGGTGTGGGTAAGGATCTAGCGGCGCAAACCGCTGGGAGTCCTCACGGCCCGTGGCGCATCGCAAACTCGCCCGCCCTGGCCATCGCTTTGCCGAATGCTTACTTTGCCCAGCTCGGACTCCCGCCTATGGTTGTGCGGTCGGCTTAATCCGCCGAACCGCCGGATGCGGACCCGCATGTCCGGTGGTGTGGCAGGGGAGGCGGGGCGACCCGTCCCCCTATGCCGATTGCCTGAGTCGGCAGCAGCGCTACCACCGCCAGGATCACAAAGAACGGATCGATGGGGCGCCGATAATAAACTTCTGGACTGGTGATGTAGTAGATGAGCGGGAATGAGAAGAGCACGAGCGCGTAGGGCAGAGTGCCGGAACAATCCGCTCGCAACGCTCGCCGGAGGCCGAGAAGCGCCAGCACCGTAAGCGTGGTGCAGAACAAAATGTTCGGAGGATCGAGCGGCTCGTGCTTGAGATAGTCCCGATCCAGGCTCCAGTAGCCTGTCCACAAGAAGACCGCGCGGCGGAACGAGGCCCACACGTACCAGCCGGGATGGGCTCGAATGAACTCGAAGGCCTGCTGCTTTTTCTTGTCAAAGTAGGCGAGTTCGCCGAGCTGCTTGAATTCATTCCATTCCGCCTCGTTGTGCCACGGGCCAAGCTCGTAGGGTCCCCAGTACGAGGTGTTGCCTCTGGTGCCTAGCCGCAGGACGATCCCCATGTTGTCGCGGAAGGGGACGAGGCGATGAAAGACTTTATAGTTGCGGATGAACCAGGGCGACAGGACCGCAATAAATGCGATCGTTGCAACGACATTGACGGCAAACCAGCGTTGGCCGCTGCGCTGGCGGCGATAGATGACCCATCCGGCAAGGAAGGGCAGCACGGAGAGTAGGGCTGGGCTGGTCAGTGCGGCGAGTCCCCAGAGCAGGCCGAAGACTATCCAATTTCGGAACTTATTTTCATTCTCGAGATTCAGCGTGATCAGGAAAAACAGGCAAAGGAGCAGCGTCGCCAGCCAGGTTTCCCAGATGCGTTCGACGGGAAAATAAATGGCATAGGGACAGAATGCCCACGTCCAGCCGGACCATTGGGCGACGCGGTCTCCAAAACTGACGCGAGCAATCAGGAAGACGAGAATACAGACCAGTGCCGACATCAGGGCATTCAGCGACAGCAGCACGATCGCCGAGGCCTTGGTGTAGGTGCCGAACAGTTTGAATACACCGGCCACGAGATAGGGATAAACCGGGGTCATCCAGGCGGTGGGACCGGTGTCCTCGAACAAGGGGCTGCTGAAGCCGCGTCCCTGGACGATGGAGCGCGCGATTCTGCCGGCTTCGTATCCGAAATGCCAGTGGTCGCGCTGCGGGTCGAGTTGCTCGGGCAGCAGGAAAACCATCACGACCAGACGAATCGCCAAGGCCACAAGGACCATGCAAAGCAGGGACGATGGGAAGCGGTTTTGGTCCAAGGCTTGGTTCGACGTTGCGGGCACTGGGCTCGGGTTGGAGGAAGGCGGCAAGGGCTAGAGATTTTGGCCTGCGTTGAATGTTGATCATAAAGCACGGATCGCTTTGCGGAAAAACTCTACCTTCTCAACGAACGGGAAGGGCGCGAGTTTACTCGCGCCGTAAATCATTGACAAAATGCTCGCGCTTTAACGCCCGAGCAATCCTTTGTTTGAGCTCTTGGTAGGTTTCTCCCCAGTCTGTTTGAAACCGGGGCGTCATGGTCCGATGTCACGGTTCGCCATGCGATACTTGTATGCCCTATGAATCTGACTCTCAATTCTAAAGTTGCTCTCATCACCGGCGGATCACGCGGGATTGGCGCGGCGGCGGTGCGGTTATTTGTGGCTGCGGGCGCGAAAGTTGTCTTCAACTATCAATCGGCGCAGGCGCAGGCCGAAGCTCTGGTGCGGGAATGTGGCGCGGCTAACTGTCGCGCGCTGCAAAGCGATCTTTCGAAGACACAGGCGGCGCAGCAACTGGTATCGTCGGCCATCTCGGCCTTCGGACGTCTCGACATTCTGGTCGCGAATCACGGCATCTGGCCGCCCGAGGATGCGCCTATTGACCGCATGTCCGATGAACAGTGGCATCGCACGATTGCGGTGAATCTCGATAGCGTGTTTGCGCTGGTCAAGCATTCGGTGGGGCAGATGAAGAAGCAGGGCGGCGGGCACATCGTGCTGGTCAGTTCGACGGCCGGGCAGCGCGGGGAAGCTTTTCACTGTGACTATGCGGCATCGAAAGGCGCGCTGATCAGCATGGTCAAAGGACTCTCGACGGAACTGGCGCGCGACCACATCCATGTCAATTGCGTGGCCCCGGGATGGGTGGATACGGATATGTCGACGGCGGCGCTGAATGATCCGCCAACGCGCGCAAAAGTATTTGGAAGTATACCAATGGGTCGCGTGGGAACGCCGGATGAGATTGCGGGGCCGATTCTGTTTCTGTGCACGCCCTTTGCCGGATTCATTACGGGAGAGGTTTTCAATGTGAATGGCGGCGCGGTACTGGTGGGGTAGGGGGAGTACATGAAGGTTGCCTGTTTGCACTTCGTTGTAATTGCCGTCCTGACGCATGCCTTCGCTCGGGCGCAGCAACCCAGCAATGACTCGCCGAACACATTGACCTTCGAAAACGGGACCGTTGCGAATGGCATCTACTCTAACGAATGTTTCGGCTTCTCGCTTCCAATACCCGCGGGGTGGGAAGTCAACGACGCCGTCACTGCCGGCGGCAAGGCCAGGCATCGTTCAGACAAGAGCCTGCTGCTGCTCTATCTTTACCAGCAAGGAAAGCCCGGCGGAATCATTCTGAACGCCTGGGATTCGGCCGGTCACAGCGGCAACGCCCAGGATTTTGTTTCCGATGCGGTACGCGCACAGAGCAACTTCCAGACGGAAAAGCGCGAACTGGTTCGAGAGACGTTTGCCGTCGATTACGGTGGCAGGCATTTTTTTCGGTCGGACTATAAGGCGATGATGCGTGACACCCCGGTGTACTTGGCCTACGTGTTTACGGAATTTCGTGGCTACTTCATCGGCGAGACTCTGGCATCGTCCTCGCCAGCGGGACTGGACGAAGCTGCCAGTTCGCTTCAGAGAATTTCGTTCCAGGAAGATCAGGTCAACCCTAAATGCGTCATGGGTCCGTTCGATCCCACCACGTCCCTTGTGCACATAGCGCAAGGCGTCTCCAAGGGGTTATTGATCAAGAGAGTTCCGCCGGATTATCCGGAAATTGCCCGACAGGCCCACATTCAAGGCGAGGTTGTACTGCAAGCGCGCATCGACAGGAACGGGAACATCGAGGACCTCACCCTGATTTCAGGCCATCCCATGCTTGCTCCCGCCGCGATCAGAGCGGTCAAACAATGGAAGTACAAGCCCTACATTCTTAATGGTGAAGCGGTGACGGTCGAGACACATATTGTCGTGAATTTCAGTCTGACAGGGTTTTAGTCCGTCATCGAGGTTGGGAGCGGACGGACGAATGCGTCCGTCGCCACGTGCTGTCTGGTACAGCTAAAATTGTTCTGGGTGCTTCTAATCCAACGGAATCATGAATCGTCTTTTTATTGTTTTGCTGCTGAGCGCGCTAAGCGGTGCCCAAACCGCTCCAGCGCCGGCTTCCCCGGCGCCTGCCGCCGCTCCGCCCGCCATCAACCTGAACGACTCCGACAATGCCCGCAAGGCGCAGGCGCTTCTCGATCAGGCCGTCGACGCTCTGGGAGGACAGCCCTACCTCACCTACGAAAACAGGAGTGAGGAAGGCCGCTACTATCCGCTCTATCACGGACGTACCGAGAGCACCGGGATTCCCTACAGATATTATGTCGAGTATCCGGACCGGGACCGTTTCGAGGTCCTCAAAACCAAGGACATTCATGTGCTGCCGGGATCAATCGACATCGGCGGCGTAAAGGTCAAGAACAAGGCCGATCTGGTCCTCATTCACAACGGCAACAAAGGCTACGAGACTACGTACAAGGGAACGGCAGCGCAGGATAAACTCGATTTGGAAAACTATCTTCGCCGCCGCCAGCATTCGCTCGAATGGGTATTTCGCAAGTGGCTCCGCGATCCGAAGGTGGCTCTGTTCTACGATGGCGCCTCGATCGTGAATGGGAAGGTGACCGAAGGAGTCAGCCTGCTCAACAACCAGGACGATTCGGTCAAAGTTTTCCTGGACCAGAATTCGCACTATCCGATCAAGATCAGTTACTCGTGGCGCGATCCGAAGGACAAGCAGAAAAACGTGGAAGATGAGGTTTATGACAGCTACAAACTGGTGCAGGGAATCTGGACGCCCCACTCCATTACCCGTTACTTCAACGGAGAAACTTCGCAACAGCGCTTCGTCAGTATTGCCAGCTACAACCAGACGCTGCCCGATTCGATGTTCGAAGCAGCGGTGACATATGATCCTACAGCGCCGATGAAAAGTCGGTAAGACGCGGCAAAACACTTACGAAAGTACCGTAAACGGCGCCGAGTTCCGCTCTAGACACCTCCAAACATCTATAACTCCCTGAACAAGTTAGCCCCTATTTCGGCAGAACGAGCCACGGAGTGTGGCTGTTTTGCCACATACGGAAGATCGCCCATCACGGTAAGCTGATACACAACAAAAGACTTATATCGCCTTCCCCTTGACACACGAGCAAACAATTCGTGCTGAGGTGACCTGCACAGGAGTGGGCCTTCACAGCGGGGCTCCGGTCAGCCTGCGGATTCTGCCCGCGCCGGCCGGGACAGGAATCGTCTTCCGCCGCACCGATCTCGAAAGCTTCGCCATCGAAGCCAGCGGACGCAATGTGGCCCGCGTCAGCTACGCTACCAGCCTGATGAAGAAAGGCGTGCTCATCTCCACCACCGAGCATCTGCTCTCGGCATTTACCGGCGTCGGCATCGACAATGCGATTGTCGAACTGGACAATCTTGAGTTGCCCATTCTGGATGGCAGCGCCCGCCCCTTTGTCGAAATGATTCAAAAGGCGGGCATTCGGAAACAACGCAAAGCGCGCACTTATCTCCGGATCGTGCGCGAGATCGAGCTACGCGAAGGCGATAAATTCATTGCCGTCTATCCCTCCGACATCTATTCGGTTTCGTATTCCATCAACTTTCCTCACCCACTGATTGGCAAGCAGAGTTTCTGTGTGCGGCTGACGAATGGCAGTTATCTGAAGGAGATTGCGCCAGCGCGCACTTTCGGATTTCTTCATGAAGCCGATGCCATGCGGGAGCAGGGACTGATCCGGGGCGCGTCAACCGAGAATGCTATCGTGATGAACCGCGATGAAGTGCTAAACCCGCCGCTGCGCTTTCCCGACGAGTTTGTCCGCCACAAAGTTTTGGACCTCATCGGCGACCTGGCGCTGATCGGGAAACAGATACTGGGTTCGGTAGTGGCCGACCGCGCCGGCCACGCCATGCATACCGCGTTGGTGTCGCGCATTTTGCGCGACCGGTCGTATTGGGAAGAAACCGCGCTGGAAGATGAAGCAGCCCCAGCGTTCGCGGCCATGGCGAGCGTTAGCGTCTAGCGCTATTTCCCTGTGTCCTCCGTGCTCCCGTGGTGAAGAATTTAGGCAGTAGTGCGTAGCTCAAAGCGTCGCCCTTCAGTCGGCGAGTTGAGGCGCATTCCACTCGGAATGCGATCCGCGTTCTGCCAGCAATCGCCGCAGTTCCGCTTCGGCTTCGGCCCGCACGCGGTCGGCGAAAGCATTCGCGCTCTGGCGGTATTCGGCGCTGAGCGCGGATAAACGTACATGCAGGTAGGGCTGGTCCTCTTCCAGACGGCGCAGCAGGCGCTGGGTTTTTGCGATTCTTTCTTCCAATGTGATCATGATTCCAACGTGGTAATGGTTAAGTTGGTTGGGATCCGAGACGCGGCAAGCCGCGTCTCTACAGTGCCACAGCGGTGGCAGGGCGCAAGTTACAAGCTGGATGCCGGGTGGGTAGGAGTTTGCGAGGGAACGTTTTGCAGAAAACGTCTTCGGGAAGCAGTGAACCGACGGGGACGAGCGATTCGATTTAGGGAAGTTCCGCGTAGCCGTGCAGTTTCTTGGGTATTTCGTTCTCCAAGTGGTCGGTCAGCCATTTTTCCAGCTGATATTGTGAGCTCTGCGGAACCTCAATGAAGCGGATACCGGCATGGCCCGTTCCGTCCGCCCAGGCAACCTGGCCCTTCAGTTCGAGCGAAATGTTGGCGCCCGGAAGCGTGAAGCGAAACTGCGCCAGCGTATCCTTGGGCAACTTAGCGAGGATGCGGACGGCCATGCCTCCCTCGCTCAAGTTGCTCGCCGTAGCGGTCACTTCCTGGTTGCGCGGAAGACTGATGCGCACCGGCATTTCCACCGGATGGCGGTAGTACCGGCGCAGTTCCCGCACCATGAAATTGAGAGCTGCATTAAAACAGCGCGTGGCGTGCAGCGGAGTGAGAGGTTTCTGCAGAACGAAGTTCGCTCCGGAATGAAATGCCTCCTGAGTGGTCGTCTTCCCATTCAGCACGGCGAACGCTACCGACTTGGCATTGCTTTGGCTTTGGCGGAGGGCCGCCAGGAGATTGAAACCGTCCTGCAGGTCGTCGCAGTCGATGATCACTGCATCGAACTTGCGCTTCGCCAGCATATCGTTGCCGGGCTGCAACCCTGCGCAAACCTCCAGATCCACCGAGATCTTCTCGAGTGCCGGACGCAGCACGCCGAGCCAAATCGGCGTCCTGGCTGATGAGGAGGGAGTCCAAGTGCATTTTTCGATACTAGCGGCAACCGCAAGGTTAAGAAAGTGACCTTGGTACCGGGGCTGGAGGTTCCAACGGAACAGCGAAATCCGCGGTGTTGGTTGGAACCCAGGAGAGAAAATCAACAATGGTTTCGCTTCCGTCGGTTTTTTCTGGATTCACGCGCGTTTTGCCGCGAAACTAGGTTTCGTGGGCGAAACCGCTTATCTGTCGCTCGGATCGAACCTGGACGATCGTGCCGCCAACCTGCGCGCCGCGCTCGCCCAATTGGACGCCGCAGGCGGTTTGCTCGCGGTCTCCGCATTGTATGAGACCCAACCCGTGGACGTCCCCGACCAGCCGTGGTTTCTGAACTGTGTGGCGGCGATTGAAACGGATATGACGCCGCGAGAATTGCTCAAGCTTGCGTTGCGGGTCGAAGCGGAGATGGGACGTCTCCGCATGCGCGAGAAAGGTCCGCGCAAAATTGACATCGACGTGGTGCTGTTTGGAGATCGCGTGGTGGATGAACCGGGCTTGAAGATTCCGCATCCGGCCATGCATCAGCGGCGGTTTGTTCTGGAGCCGCTGGTCGAGATCGCGCCCGAGGCGCGCCATCCGGAACTCGGGAAAACCGCGCGAGAACTGCTGGCGGCGCTGGGCGGCGGGCAGACGGTGCGGCGGCTTCCGTGAAACCGGACGGCCGGGGGGCGGCCCTCGCTACGCGAGCGTTGAAGGGCACCCGCGGAATTAGCTATTACGGAATCAGGATCCGGCTCCCAGCCTCGTCTGGCCCCGCAATGACCGAGTGCTTTTCGGGGAACTGCGCCAACAGGAAATCGATGAACGCCCGCGACTTCGGCCTGCCCGACGTGCGTCCCAAGCCCATGCGCAAGAGGAACACCAGCGCCTTCAGTACTTCGGAATCGCGCAGCCGCGTGTGTCCGATATGTTGCCGCTCCGCCTCGCGAAATTCCCGGACCATGGACTCGACTTCGCGGGCGACGCTTTGGTGCGCCATGTTGGCGGTCGGCTGTTCATAGATGAGGTTCGAGTTCACCAGCGTTTGGTAGCTCTTCGCCAGCGAACTCAAAGCCGCGATCAGATCGCGGTCGAGGAGCGAGCGATCAGCGCGGGCGCTCTTCGCCAGCGCGAAGCTGATTCCTAGAATCAGTTCCTCGCGTTCGTACAGAAACTGCTCGGCAATCTCAATCTCCGGAAACAGGGCCTCGCGATCCTGCTCGCCCGGCTGCTCTTTTTGCGCCGTCGCGTGCTCACGTGCCTGTTGTCGTGCCTGCAAAAGATAAGGACAGTCGCTCGGGCAGTCGAGCGTCACCTCGCGCTGCTCGCCGCAGCACTGCGGACAGATTCTGCCGTGCACGGCCGGGCAAAACCGTTTCTCTTTTCGTTCTTCACAGATCGCGCAGCTCAATCGCAGTTCCTCGGATTTGATTATTTCACGGAAGAAGCGAGTTCACCGCCGAGACGCCGAGGTCCGAAAGGACTTCAACTCGCCGAGGCGCGGAAGCGGCATTCAGAGTGGTGCCAGAAGCCAGTTCTGCACTGTTCCTGGTGCAAATTGGAAAAGCTAATCGTTGCTATAACCGATTTCTATTTGTCTCGTTGCGCCTGAAGGTTTAGCCTATCCAGTTCCCCGGTCGTTCAATCTGATTCCTGGGCAATGCAGCAACCTAAAGCAGCAATCTAAGGAGAGCCATGTCAACTGAACTGCGGAATTTTCTAGCGATCCCCTACGACGAACTGGAAGAGATGAATCTGAAGGCGAAGAAGCAGCGCCTGGACCGCGTGGCTCCTCAGAAAATTCAGGAAGAGCGGCTGAAGTACCTGACTGATGAGGCGCGCATCAAGGCCGTGACGGTGATGTTCAGCGATCTGGAAGGCCGTCTGCACATGCTGGACTATGACAAGAAATTCCTGCTGAAGAGCTACGACAACCTGACCTTTGACGGTTCGTCGATTCGCGGCTTCACCGCGCAGCGCGAAAGCGATCTGCGTTTAGGCATTGACTGGGCTGCCTTCTACTGGGGACCGGCGGATGTGTTCGGACCGGGCAAGGTGCTCGTCTTTGGCGAGGTCATCGATAAAAGCGGCGAGCCCTACACCGCGGACATCCGCAGCATGCTGAAGCTATTTGCCAACGGATTGCATAAGAAGCACGGCTACACTCTCAACGCCGCCAATGAGATCGAGGGCTTCCTGTTCCAGGGGCCCGAGGCCGAGCGTATCTATCACGAGACGGGCAAATTCGAGTACGTCAATACCGGCGGCTATTACCACTCGCTGCCGGGCGATCCGCTGCGCACATTTATCGATACGACCGCCGAGGTGCAGCGGGCCATGGGTTTCCAGAACGAAAAGGATCACCCCGAGGTCGCGCCTTCGCAGTTCGAAATCAACTACAGCTACGCCGAAGCCGTGGCCGCGGCTGACCATATCCAGCTCTACAAGCTGATCTGCCGCCAGGTCGCGCGCAATATGGGCTTGACCGCTTCTTTCCTGCCGAAGCCAGTGGTGGGCGTCAACGGCAGCGGTATGCACACCAACGTATCCGTCAGCCAGAACGGCAAGAACCTATTCTGGGATCCCAAGGGCGAGGAGAAGCTCAGCAAGCTCGGATATGAGTTTCTGGACCGCCTGCTGACTCACGGCAACGACCTCTGCCTGGTGTTCAATTCCAGCGTCAACGCCTATCGCCGCCTTGATCCACATTTCGAGGCGCCCAACCAGCTCAAAGCGTCGGCGGTGGACCGGGGCGCCATGATCCGCATCCCGATCGGCAACGAGCGCAGCATGCGAACCGAGGTGCGAGCCGTCGCTCCCGACGCCAATCCCTACCTGGTGATGTACTCCATTTTCAAGACTGGACTGGAAGGCGAGACGGCCAAGATCAAGAATCTGCGCTCGGCCGAGCGCTACCTGCCCGACAATATCTACACCGCGATCGACGACTTCCGCAAAGCCGATTGGACCACCAAACTCCTCGGCGAGGACGTGAAAGGCCGCTACGCCGACCTGAAGCAGGCATCAGCCGACCGCTGCCCGCGCCTGCTGGGCACGATTGTCAAACCCTCGGAAGTGCAGTTCCACCACGAGGTGTACAACCAGTACCTGTGGAATATGTTCTAGAAAATGCTCGCGTGGGGACGGACGCATTCGTCCGTCCCCCGAGAGCAGCTCGGCCCTACTCCACTCAACCTGCACTCAAAAGGATCGCCTTCGCCATACTCCTTTCGGGGACTATGGCCCGCGGCTCCTACTTGCGATAATCGCTGTTCGCGATGGAATTGACGCATATCGACGAGCGCTGGCTCCCCAAATCGGTTCTTTGCCTGCGCGATTACACGCTGAACAAATTCCTGCATGATTTGGTTGCCGGGATCACGGTAGGACTGGTGGCTCTGCCGCTGGCCATGGCGTTTTCCATCGCCTCGGGACTCACGCCGCAAGCCGGCATCTACTGCGCCGTAGTCACCGGTTTTCTGATCTCAGCCCTCGGTGGATCGACGACCCAGATCGGTGGTCCGACCGGGGCCTTCGTGGTCGTAGTCGCCGGCATCGTCGCCGCTCATGGTGTCGATGGCCTGTTCATGTGCACGGTGATGGCCGGAGTCATCCTCGTCATCATGGGGCTCACTGGCATGGGGTCGGCGGTGAAGTACATTCCGCGACCCATCGTAATTGGCTTCACGAACGGCATTGCCATCCTGATTGCCAGCACGCAGGTCAAAGACTTCTTTGGCCTGAAGCTGGAAAAAGTTCCTGGCGTGTTCTGGTTGCGCATCGAGGCGCTGGCGCAGAATCTTCACACCTTATCGTTCGCAGCCACCTTGCTGGCCGCCAGCACTATCGTAATCATCCTTGCGTGTCGTGCGGTTTCCAACCGCATCCCCGGCGCGATTGTGGCCCTGACATTGGGAACGCTGGCGGTGTGGATTTTCAAACTTCCGGTCGAAACCATCGGCACGCGTTTCCATGGCATCCCGAAAGGGCTGCCGCACTTGCACATTCCCGTGTTTCGCACCGACTTGATTCACGGACTTCTAGGACCGGCCCTGACGGTTGCCATGCTGGGTGCGATCGAGTCGCTGATGTCGGCGGTCGTGTCCGATCGCATGAGCAACAGCACTAATATCAACGACCGGCATAATCCGAATGTTGAACTGGTGGCGCAGGGAATCGCCAACGTGGTTTCGCCGATGTTCGGAGGTTTGCCGGCCACCGGCGCCATCGCCCGCACCGCGACCAACATCCGGGCGGGAGCAAAAACGCCCGTAGCGGGTATGATTCACGCCCTCACCCTGCTGGCGATTCTGCTGTTTGCTTCAAAGTTGGTGAGTTTCGTGCCCATGGCGGTGCTGGCGGGCATTCTGATGGTGGTGAGCTACAACATGGGCGAGTGGCGCGAAATTCCGTCCCTGCTCAAGCTCACGAAAACCGACATCAGCGTGTGGCTCGTCACGTTCGCGCTAACCGTCTTCGCCGATCTTACTGTAGCCGTGCAAGCGGGTATGATCCTGGCAGCCTTGCTGTTCATCAGCCGCGTGGCCGCCACCACGACAGTTTCGCAGGTCACCGACGACTACGTTGAAGATGGGCGCGTCCACATTCTGCAAGACAAAGACATCCCGTATTACGCGACCATCTTTCGCATCCACGGACCGTTCTTGTTCGGAGCGACCGACAAGATTGACGTGGTCACCGAGAATCTTCACCAGCTTCCGCCGGTCGTGATTCTGCGGCTGCGCAATATGACCGCTCTCGATGCCACCGGACTCTTTGCCCTGGAAGAAGCGGCGCGCACCCTGAAGAAGAGTGGCCGCGCCTTGATTCTTTGCGGTGCGAGGGAGCAGCCGTTGAAGCTGATCCAGCAGACCGAGTTTGAGGAGCTGGTTGGTCCCGAGAATATTTGCGACAACGTGCAGGACGCCCTGCGCCGCGCCGAAGAGGCGTTTGAAAGACTGCAACCGGCGGGGAAAGCCACGACGGCAAGGTAATAAATTCGCAGCCCACCCTTGAATTGTCATCCTGAGAGGCTGTGACTAAATTAGTTTTCGTTCCCAGCCGTCAAGATTTCTTAGTCTTGCGCGGTCGATCGTACTGTCGATCAGTCGCCTGTGCAGGGCGAGGGCCGAGTTTCTAGACCGACCTTCGCCAGCGGCAGAGCGTTTTGATTCTCGTCGCTCGCTTATGGCAGCAGCGCCGCGCCGAAGTGCATCACGTTATACGCCAGCGCGCACCACAGCGCCACACACTTGGCCTTGGCCAAGCCGCGTACCGTGAGTTGCGTTAACCCCCGATAACTGCGCAGGTCGGCGTTGACAGTTTCGCTCGTCGCTGCCCTTTGCCGGTATATCTCTTTGCCTTCCGCGCTCGCCATGCGCCGCTTCCAGGCCAATACCGCCTCGCAGTCGCTCGGCTTCGGCTCCAGTTCGCGTCCCCGACGGCGCAAATTTCTTGCTGGTTTGGGCGGCACGAACAGTTCCACGCCCTGCTCGTGTGCGTGCTCGATATCACGGATTCGCAGATAGCCGCCATCGAGCAGGTGCTGCTCCACCTTGCCTCCGCTGCGCTGTTCCACCTGCTCGCGCATCGACTGGCTCAACCCCGCCGAGTCCGATCCTTCGTGGCTGACCGCAACCCCCACGATGGCGCGACTCGCCGTGTCGGTCGCCAACTGTACATTGCACGCCGGGTTGAAGCCTCCGTTGGGCATCTTCATCCGCCGCGCTTCTGCATCGCTCGTGCTCACTCGCGGCTCCGTGTCGCGGATCTTTTGCCCGCGCTTTCCACCGCCCGCCTTGCGCGCCGCTTCCGCCTGCTTCTGTTTCAACTCCGGCAACTGCGCGATCGCCTGTTCCAGCCGTTGCTGCTTCTCTTGTGCCGCCCGCCGCCGCGCCGCCCTTTGCCGAGACGACAGCACTGCCGAATATTCTGGATTCTCCAGTTGCCGCCGCAGTTCCTCGACGTGCCGCCGCGCATCTTCCAGCAACTTTTGCAAACGCTCTTCGCGGCGGAAACTGCCCGCCCCCGCGCTCACCCGCACCCGCACTCCGTCCTGGCTGACGCGGCTCACCGACACCACTTCCTTGTCCACCAGCGACGCCACCACCTGCGTGAACAACTCATCCAGCGCCGCCCCGTGGTCGCCGCGGAAATCCGACAACAAGCGGTGATTCACCGTCACCCCGCCGCACATCCAGCGGAACGCCGCGCTCTCCTCGCACCGCCGCGCCAACTCCCGCGCCGATCCAATCCCCCGTATACACGCATACAACCACAAACCCACCAGCAACCGCGGATCGGTCGCATCGCGACCTGCCACTCCCGCCCGCGCCTTGATGGGCTCAGAGAAGCGCGACAGATCCAACCTCTCTACCAGCGCCATTACCATCCGCACCGGATGCTGGGCCGCCACCCAATCCTCCGGACACTGCACCACCATCGCCATCTGCCGCCGCTCCGGCACTCGTAACCGCACCGCCCCTTGGGCCTCTGCTCGCGTTAGCTTTTCGGTATCATGGCTCATGCTCACTTATAACTTTGTGCGACCATAAAACGCACGAAAAAAAGTCACAAACTCTGAGCGCAGCGAAGGACCTGCTGTTCGCCGCAAGAAGCAGGTCCTTCGCTTCGCTCAGGATGACAATTTAAGGGAAATGTTCAGTGAGTTGCTAGCTAGTGCATCGCCGCCGCATTCACCAGGTTGGCATTCAGGTAGCGGCTCATCGCCAAATCGATAATGGAGCCGATCATTTCCGTGTAGGAGAGTCCAGAGGCCTTCGCGGCCATGGCAAATTCTTGCCGGCTCGCCAGCCACGGATTCGGATTCGCTTCGATCACATAGACATCGC
The DNA here is from genome assembly GCA_963730845.1 of uncultured Acidobacteriaceae bacterium. Classification (GTDB taxonomy): domain Bacteria; phylum Acidobacteriota; class Terriglobia; order Terriglobales; family Acidobacteriaceae; genus Acidiflorens. The sequence goes on from CAVSTM010000024.1 coordinate 39,478, forward strand.
CGTTCGGAGCCAGGCGCATGTCGATGCGTCCATAGTCGCGCAGCTTCAGTGCGCGGTACGCGGCCAGCGCCGTATCTTCCAACCGCTTCGTCGTCTCTTCGTCCAGATTTTCCGCGATGGCTGACTTGGTTAGCTTGTAGACTTCGGTATTCTTCTCGAACTTCACGTCATAGGTGGCGATTTTCGGCGTGCCTTCCGGCAGGCGTGACAGATCGAGTTCCACCAGCGGCAAAACCTGCGTTCGTTCGTAGCTGCCGAGAATGCCAGCGTAAATCTCGCGCCCCTCGATGTATTCCTCAATCAGGGCGGGCGAGTCGAATTCATCCTGGATGTACTGGATGCGCTCCATCATCTCCTTGACGCTTTTTACGACCGCTCCTTCATCGATGCCGATCGATCCATCCTCCCACGACGGTTTGACGATGAGCGGAAAGGAAATGTCGTGGGCATGTTCAATGCGGCCGCGATAGGCAGTCGCAAAGAACGGAGTCTTGATGCCGTGAAACGCGAAGATCTTCTTGGCGATCGCTTTGTCCTGGGACATGAAAATGCCATGCGGGCCCGCGCCGGTGTAGCGCAATCCGAGCAGGTCGACATAGGCGACCACGTTCATTTCCTTGGTGTCGTCACCGTCGAAGGATTCGGTCAGGTTGAAGATGAGGTCGGCATCGCAACGCGAAAGCGAGTGCAAGGACTGCGGGCGTCCGTCGAGTTCGAAGTAGGAAGGCTCGTGTCCCAGCTTCTGAAGCGCTTCGAAAATTTCCTCGCGATCGGTCTTTTCTTTCTTGACCTTCTTCGACTTTCTTGCGAGGCTTGCGCGCGGGCAGAGCCGCCGCCTCTTCTTTCGCCGCTGCCGCGCACCGGGTCTTCGTTCCACAAGTCGTAGAGCAGCGCGATTTTGAGTTTTGCTCCGATCATATGTCTCCCCGGAAACCAGTGGCCAGCGAGCACTCTTCTAGGGCTGAATGAACTTTCCTTTCGCCACATAGGTCATCACCAGCGCGGTGGCATAGGCGGTGACTTCCGCCAGATGTTCCGCGCTGCGCGTTTTGTCGGTGCGCAAGTCGAGTTCACCGGCGCGCTTTTCAATCGTGTCCATCAAAGTCTTGATCAGCGGACGCTGCGCGCCCGTCCACTGCGCAACTTTGTCGATCACCGCTTTGCGATGCTGATGCAAAAATTCGTGCGCCGGCAGCGCCGTCTTGCGCCGCTTGGACACGGGGAAAAGGTCGCGCAGATCCGTATCCGGCGTAAGTTCGGTGACCGCAACTTCTTCCCGCCCATTCTGGTGATAAAACTCAGCGACTGTCGTCTCCATGTCATCGACCGTGATGTCGGCCTGTCCGCGCCGTCGCGGAGGGTCGCTCTTCCCCAGCTTGCGCGCCAGCCGGTTGAGGTAACTCAATTTCTCCATCGCACCCCAGCCGCGATAGCGCTTGCGCCAGTTCGAGCGCGGCGTCAGCCACACCGCAAACGTTTCGGCAAAATCTTCATCCGGATGCTTCTGCGCATACCATCCCGGCAAATGCCGCACATAGTCGCGCGAAAACGGCGCGGGCCGGTAATTGTCGTGATACGGACGGCGAAACGGCCCGAAGATCTTTTTCCACTCCGGCCGGTTGTGCAGCTTGTAGGCATAGGTAAATGCGTGTCCCGCCTCATGCCGCAGGTACATCATGATTTCTCTCGCGTCTTCGAGGTCATGTGTTTCTTTTTCCAGCTGTGCCAGCGCCGTATGCGCCAGGTAAAACGGAATCCCGATAATCGGTTCGCCCGACGGACATCCCCACTCGTCGGTCAAGTAAACTTCCGGACGAAACTTGGTCAGCCCCTTGGCGTCCAGCTCGCGATAGAGCTGCTCGACAAAGCGTTCCACCGGCGACCCGGCAAGCGTAAGCCCCAGGTCGCGAATCGGCCGGCTCAGAAGTTCCTGGTACGCGGGCGGTTCAGGTTTTGCGTTTACGATGTCATGCACAAACGCTCGCTTACAAATAGTCTGCAACCGCGCGGGCACACACGGGGAGGAGTGTCACTACGGTTAACAGTAATCGAAAGTGGGGTTATTTAGAAGTGACTGCGGTAATGGAGAGGTTCGGTGTTATCAAACGGAGGATGAGGCGGTAAATGCTTTCTCAGCCACGAACACCCTCAAGCGAGCCACTGCTCGATTATTGGATGCCAAGAATCGAGTGTCCATTACTTCGATGACACCACGATTACCTCTGGCTTCTAATTTTCCTAGTATGGAATGCGAACTTGTGAACCTCCACTGCCGCTGAATCGCTGTTACTGAATCAGCATCCCGTTCCCATTCGGCTCTTCCGGCGGAATCACCACTGCCGCCGCGACCCGGTCTCCCGGCTCGACGTTCAGCAGCCGCACACCCTGCGCCGAGCGGCCCGATTCGCGGATGAACTTTGACTCGATGCGGATGATCTTGCCGTACTGGCTGATCAGCATCACCTCGGATTTCTCCGAAACCTGCGAAATGCCGACGACTTTGCCGTTGCGCGCCGTGGTCTTGACGTTGATCACGCCCTTGCCGCCGCGATTGGTAAGGCGATACTCGTCGGCGGGAGTGCGCTTGCCGTATCCGTTCTCGGTGACGGAGAGAATGAGCGAGCCTTTCTCCGGAACCAAGTCCGCGATTTCGGGAGCGACCTCGCCTTCTTTCAGCACCGCCTTCGCCTCGGGCTTGATCGTGGTAGCCATGCCGACGATGTAATCTTTCTCGGCGAGATTCATGCCGCGTACGCCGGTGGCGTTGCGTCCCATGGAGCGCACGTCGTTTTCGTCGAAGCGAATCGCTTGTCCGTCATGCGACGCGAGGAAGACGATCTGGTTGCCGTCGGTCAGCGAGGCCGCGACCAGTTCGTCTCCCGGTTCGATATTGATGGCGATGATGCCGCGCGACATCACGTGCGAGAAGTCTTTCACCTCGGTCTTCTTCACCGTGCCGTTGTGCGTGGCAAAGAAGACGTACCTGCCTTCTTCTTCCAGATCGCGCACGGCGAGCATGGTGCGCACGGTTTCTCCGGGCTGCAAGCCCACCAGGTTGCCGACGTGCTTGCCCTTGCCGGCAGCGGCGATGTCGGGAATCTCATACACCTTCAGCCAGTACACGCGTCCGGTGTTGGTGAAGATCAGAATATAGGCGTGAGTCGAGGCGATGAACAGATGCTCGACGAAATCCTCGTCGCGCGTCTTCATGCCGGTGCGCCCGGTGCCTCCGCGCCGCTGCATGCGGTACGTCGAGATCGGAGTGCGCTTCATGTAGCCGGAATGGCTGACCGTGACCGCAACCTGCTCGTCGGCGATCAGGTCTTCCAGCATGATTTCCGCGGCTTCGTCTTCGATCACCGTGCGCCGCGCGTCGCCGTAAAGCTTCTTGACCTCTTCCAGTTCCTTGATGATGACTTTGCGCAGCTTCGCCTCGGAAGCGAGGATCGATTCGTACTCGGCAATCGCCTCGCGCACCTGCTTCAACTCGTTCGAAATTTCGTCGATCGAGAGCTTGGTAAGCCGGTGCAGTTGCAGTTCGAGGATGGCGTCGGCCTGCTTCGCGGTAAAAGGTTTCTCGGGATCAAGCTTCGGAGCGCGTCCGGTGGTGTTGATGTCGATCTTCTTGCCGCCAAAGTACGTGACCAAGTTTTCTCGAGCGTCGGCGCGGTTGGCGCTGCCGCGGATGATGGCGATCACGTTATCGAGGTGATCGAGCGCGGTCAGGTAGCCTTCCAAAATGTGCTCGCGATCGCGCGCTTTATTGAGCAAATAAGAAGTGCGCCGCCGCACCACATCGACGCGATGATCGATGAAGTGCTTGATCGCCTGGATCAGCCCCATTTCCTTCGGCTGGCCGTTGACCACGGCCAGCAGAATCATGCTGAAGCCTTCCTGCATCGAGGTGTGCTTGAAGAGCTGGTTGAGCACGATCTGCGGTTCGGCTCCGCGCTTGAGCTCGATCACGATGCGCATGCCGTCGCGATCGCTTTCGTCGCGAATGTCGGAGATGTCGTCGATGGTCTTGTCGTTGACCAGGTCGGCAATGCGCTCGATCAGCCGCGCCTTGTTCACCTGATAAGGAATCTCGGTGACGATGATCGCCTGCTTGTCTTTGGTGACGTTCTCGATGGCGGCGCGAGCGCGCATCATGAACCGGCCGCGGCCAGTTCGATAAGCCTCGAAGATTCCAGCGCGTCCGTGAATAATGGCCGCCGTCGGAAAGTCCGGTCCCTGCACGAACTTCAGAATTTCCGGCAACTGCGCGCCGGGATTATTCACCAGCGTGATGGTGGCATCGACAATCTCAGTAAGGTTGTGCGGCGGAATCTTGGTGGCCATGCCGACGGCAATGCCATCAGATCCATTGACCAGCAAGTTGGGATAACGCGCAGGCAGAACCGCGGGCTGCGTTTCCGTGCCATCGTAGTTCGGATAAAAGTCGACCGCTTCCTTGTCGAGATCTTCAAGCAGCGCGGTAGAGACGCGCGTCAAACGAGCTTCGGTGTAACGATCGGCCGCCGGAGGGTCGCCATCGACCGATCCAAAGTTGCCCTGTCCATCGACCAGCGGAGCGCGCATGGCAAACGGCTGCGCCAGCCGCACCAACGCGTCATAAACGGCGAGGTTTCCGTGCGGATGGTACTTGCCCATCACTTCGCCAACGATGCGGGCGCACTTGCGCGTGGCGCGCCCCGGAGCCAGCCCCATCTGCTGCATGGTGTAAAGAATGCGGCGATGCACCGGCTTCAGTCCGTCGCGGACGTCAGGCAAAGCGCGGCCGATAATCACCGACAAGGAATAGTCGAGATACGACCGCTTCATCTCCTCTTCAATGTTGACAGGCTGCATGTTGAGGGCGCCCGGACCGGTAGGGACCTTGTCCGTCGCCTCCAGGAGGAGGAGTTAAGGGAAGTTCAGGATTTTGGGGATCGTCAGCCATGAAATTCAGTTCTCAGCTCTCAGTTGTCAGTTCTCCGTAAAAACTTGCGTTGGGACAGCCGCCCTCGGCTGTCCAGCGGAGCGAAGCCGCGCCCGCTTTTTCTCACCACAAATGTCGCTAAGTTCTTGCATCTACAGGCATTATCTGACCAGATCTACTGAGGAATTATACCACGTTCGGGGTAGGCCAATGGGTGCGTAAAGGTTGGCTTTTCAGGCTCTTCTTTCGGCGAATGTTCTGCGATGAATCCGGTCGCGTCTACGCCCTACGCAGCGTCAGCAGCGTGATCTCCGGAGGCACGCCAATCCGCACCGGGAAGCCGAACGTGCCGAGACCCCGGTTCACGTAGAGCGCTGCTTTCTGCAAGCCGTTGCCCCCCGACGCGGCGCCGTTCTGCATCGGCAAGTGATAGAGCCCGGCGACGAAGGGCGAAATTAGACGAGCCGGACTGACGCTATGGTCCACAATCTCGAACTTCACCTGCCCGCCGTGAGTGTGTCCGGCAACGCTGAGTTCGATACCGAGTTCGGCGGCCCGACGAAACGAATTCGGATTGTGCGAGAGCAAGAAATTCGGCATGTCGCGGCGAACCAGATGCTCAATTTCCGCAAGCATCGGCCCAGTACGCTCGCCGCGCACCATGTGGTCGCGTTGGTAATCGACGCCAATCAGATTGAAGCGCCCTCCATTGTGCTCAACCACGGTGCTCGCGGCGCGCAGCAGCCGCATCCCCTTTTCGAGGAAGAGCCGCTCCGCGTCGTCTTCCACTCCCGCATAAATTTCGTGGTTGCCATTGCATCCCCAGACGCCAAGCGGAGCGCGCAGCCGGCTCAACTCGGTAATGCAAGCGTCCAGCGGATCGCCTTCGCTCGAGACGAAGTCTCCCGTAACGAAAGAAATATCGGGGTGCAGCTCGTTAGCCATGTCCACAGCGCGAGCTATTTCGCGAGGCGGCATGTAGTCGCCAATATGGATGTCGCTAAGCTGAGCGATGCGCAGACCATCCAGCTCCGGAGGAAGATTCGCCACCGGCACATCGACGCGCTCGATCGTATAGCGCAAGCGCCCCGCGGCAAATCCATAACTAGCGGCAAGAAATGGAAAGCCTCCGGCAAGCACGGCGGCGTAATGAAAAAAAGTCCGGCGCGAAGGACTGAACGCACCCTCGACCGCTCCAGGTCGAAGCCGCGCCGCGACATTCGTGACCCACTCGATCGCTCCCACCGATTCAACCGCCAGGAATCCAAAGAATGAAGCGACCAGCCACAAACGGGAAACCGTGGCGAGCGACTTACCCAGATTCAAGCCGCCGAAGCTGAAACTGTCAGAGCTGTGCCGCGAAATCCAATGCCCAAGCAGCGGATCGAGAATCGTAGCCAGCAGCGCTGCGGCGAGCGCGATCAATACGGCATGGAGACCAAAACGCCAGTTGACGTTCGAAAACGAACCAATCCACGTCCACGCCCGCACAAACCAGAATCGTTGTACGGCATAGACCGCTAAAAGAAACAGCGCGAAGAAAAGAACTCGACTAATAATCAGGGCCAAGGCTCCAAGAACGACGACGCAACGTTACATGTTTTAGATGCGTTCCGGGCAGAGGAAGGCTCGGCCAAAAGATGCGCGGATCATGACCGTGACTGCCGTCGCCGGTTGATTCGTCGCTATTCGCAGGTGTAGTCTCCGGGCACACATTCAAACTTGGAGCGCTATGACGCTGACAGAACAATATCTGACTAAGTGCGCGGCCCTGGTTGAGCATGTAAGGTCGCAGCAAGCCGCCATTGAGAAGGCGGCGGATTGGTTTGCTAAAAGCATACTCGCCGGTCGCATGGTCCACGTTTTCGCCGCCGGCCACAGCCGCATTATGGTAGAGGAAATGTGGCCTCGCTATGGATCGTTTCCCGGTTTCAATCCCATCGTTGAACTATCGCTCACGTTCCATAATCTCGTCGTCGGAGCCAACGGACAGCGTCAGGCGATGTTTCTCGAAAATGCGCATGGACTGGCCGAGCGCGTCCTCCGCAACTTTTCTCTATCCGCCGACGATTCCGCATTGGTCATCAGCTCGAGTGGATGCAGCGTTGTTCCGGTGGAGATGGCGCAGGAATTTCAGCGCAATCACATTCGCGTGGTTTCGATCGTGAGCGCCCAGCACAGCGCTAAGAGCCGTAGCCGTCATCCTCAGGGAAAAAAACTTCAGGATGTCTCCGACCTGGTCCTTGACACCGGAGCGCCCGTGGGCGACGCCATGGTGAACATTCCTGGATTGGATACTCCCGTCTCGCCGGGATCGACGGTCGGTGGATGCCTTCTGGTCAATTGCATCAAGGCTCAAGTCGCGCTTCTCCTCACCCAGGCTGGAGCGTCCCCTAAGGTGCTGACCGCCGGAGCGCTGATCGGTGAGCAGCGTTCCGCTGAGCTTTTTGAAGCCGCCTATGACGAGCACGCCCACCGGTTGGCACGGCTGTATGCCACCGTAGGCATGCGCTGATCGCTGATGCAGTGGAGCGAAATGTCGGGGAATCAGTTCCGGAGGGTCGCGCATGAAACCCGTCTAGCGCGGACCGCCAGCTGTGGATGGATAGTGGAGGCCGTAGTCGATGGCATCCACAAATCCCACCGATCACCAAATGCGCATGGCGATTCGTTATTTGTTATCTGGATTATTGTGGCGCCAGTTCCAGTAGGCGGTCTGCTGCCCATCGTTCAACTGAATGAAAGCACGCTTCTCGTGGTGCTCGGTCTGGTACCGCTGGTAGGCGTGGTCTTCATTGCCGTCCCAGGTGTGATAGTCCTTGTGGCCCTTGTCGTAGTAACGTTTGTTGTTCTCGGCTTGCCTATTTTCCTGGTTCTTGTCGTCTTGCGGGCTGGCAGCGGCCATCATCGCAACAGGTGCAGCAAGGGCAGCAGTCAGAATAAGTGTACTGAGATATCGGTATCCACGGTGCATGTCGTTCTCCTTGGAGTGCGAGATTCAAATGTCTTGAAATAATGTCCTACTTTTGGCATTCCAGAGTCTGGTCAATACTGCTCAGGTATGTCCGAGGGGAATCCGGCAAATCAGAGAGACTGCTGGGAACGAATTGTTGGGGGGCTCGATGGCATCGTCTTTAGGTGAGACGCTCGGCTAGCGGATAGCGAGCGGTTCTTGCGAGCGCAGCGAAGCAACCCGCTCCCGAGCGTTCTGCAGGGCGCGCTTGACATGACGAGGCGCGGTGCCTCCGGGAACATCGTGCAGCGCCAGCACCTCAGTGAGTCCGAGGCACGAGTGGAAAGCGGCGTCAAAGCTGGAGTGGATCGCCTGCAGGTCGGCGAGCGGAAGCTTTTGTAAATCGCATCCACGCTCCACGGCCAAAGCAACGGCCTTCCCGATCGCCTCGTGGGCGAGGCGCGAAGGTACTCCGCGTTCAACGAGGTATGCGGCTGCTGCCCAGGCATTCATAAAACCCGAACTTGCAGCCTGACTCATCTTGGCGTCGTTAAATTCGATGGTGTTCATAATTCCGGTCACCAGCGGCAGCATGCCGATAACCGTGTCGCAGGCGTTGAATAAAGGCTCCTGCGTTTCCTGAAGGTCTTTGTTGTAGGCGAGGGGCAAGCCCTTCACTAAAGTTTGGAGGGTGGTGGCGCAACCCATGATGCGCGCCGCTTTGCCGCGTACCAGTTCCAGCAGGTCGGGATTCTTTTTCTGCGGCATGGCGCTGCTGCCAGTGGAGTAGGCCTCGGGCAACTCGATGAATCCGTACGCGGGAGTCGAGAACAAGATCATCTCCTCAGCCCAACGGCTGATGTGAAGCGTAAGCAGCGAGAGCGCATCGACGAATTCGATAGCAAAATCACGGTCGCTGGTAGCGTCGATGCTGTTCGCCGTTGGAGCATCGAACCCCAGCTCCGCAGCCATGGCTTGGCGATTGAGCGTAAGCGTGGCTCCGGCCACAGCGCCCGACCCCAGCGGGCAAAGGTTAGCGCGCTTGCGGCAGTCGGCAAGCCGCGAAGCGTCACGGAGAAACATCTCGACATAAGCCAGCAGCCAATGCGCGACCAGTACAGGCTCTGCCGGCTGCAGATGCGTGTATGCGGGCATGGCGTTGCCGCCTGCGGCTTCGGCGCGCGCGAGCAGCGCCTCGATCCAATCAGCGATCAGGTTTTGCAGGGTGTCGATGCTTTGGCGCACGAAGAGGCGGAGATCAGTGGCGATCTGCTCGTTGCGGCTGCGGCCGGTATGCAGTTTGTAGCCGGTTGCACCGATCAGCGCCACGAGCTGCTTTTCGACGAAATGGTGGACGTCTTCGGCTTCCGGATCGTTCAGAAATTCGGGCGATGATTTGGCGCGGCGGCCGATTTCTCCCAGCGCTTTGACGATTTCGGAAAGTTCCTCGGAGGAAATCACTCCCGCGTGTTCGAGAGCGTTGGCGTGGGCGCGGCTAGCGGCCAATTCGAAGGGCAACAGCCGTTGATCGTAGGGAAACGACCGCTGCCATTTTTCAAATTCGGGGTCAAGCGGCTGCCGAAAGCGGCCGGACCACATCTTCATTGCGGAACCTCCAGCAGCCTGGTGAAAAACTCAGGTTCGTGTCAGGGCGTCGCTTGAGCGATGCCGAACGTTGTTCAAGTCAGAAGCCCATTTTAGGGACTGGGTTTCGCCAGTTCGCATCCGAAAGCCAGCGCCTATAGGCGCAGTTGTGCCAATGCCCTTGCGGCACGCCTGAAGGCGTGCCCTGATACGAAACTTACTTTGACAATTCGTGCAACGTGTTCACGGCGCGACCTTCTTGCGTCTCCGCGCGACAGCGCGAGGGCAATCCCAGAATGCGGATGAAGCCTTCTGCGTCTTTCTGATCATAGCTCGCTCCCATGGTGAATGAGGAGAGGTCGGTGCGGTAGAGCGAGTAATCGGACTTGCGGCTGACGATGCTGACGTTGCCTTTGTACAGTGACAAGGTGACTGTGCCGGTCAGATTCGTTTGCGTAGTTTCTACGAAGGCGTCGAGCGCTTCGCGCAGCGGCGTGAACCACAGGCCGAAGTAGACGAGTTCGGCGTACTTGAGCGCGACGTGCTGCTTGAAGTGCAGGAGGTCGCGATCGAGGCAAAGGGCTTCGAGTTCGCCGTGGGCAGCAAGCAGCAGCGTGCCTCCGGGAGTTTCGTAGCAGCCGCGCGACTTGATGCCGACGAAGCGGTTCTCGACCAAGTCGATGCGGCCAACCGCGTTGCGTCCGCCGATCTCGTTCAGCAATTCGACCAGCGATACGGGATCGAGAGTCTGGCCGTCGACCGAAACAGGCACGCCTTTTTCGAATCCAATTTCGACTTGCTCTTCTTTGTCGGGAGCCTCTTGCGGCGACTTCGTCATCTGCCAGGTGCTCGCGAACGGCGCGTTGCCGGCGTCTTCGAGCTCTCCGCCTTCGTGGCTCAGGTGCCAGATATTGCGATCGCGGCTGTGGATCTTCTCGCGGCTCGCGGTCACGGAAATGCCGCGCTTCTCGGCATAGTCGAGACAGTCTTCGCGCGACTTCAGATCCCACTCGCGCCACGGCGCCACCACCTTCAGCTCCGGAGCCAGCGCCTGATAGGCCATCTCGAAGCGGACCTGGTCGTTGCCTTTGCCGGTGCATCCGTGACTGACGGCCGAAGCTCCTTCGCGCAGCGCGACTTCGACCTGATGTTTCGCGATCACTGGCCGCGCAAGCGAGGTGCCGAGCAGATACTTGTTTTCGTACACCGCGCCCGCTTTCAGCGCGGGCCAGACGTAGCCGGTAAGAAATTCTTCGCGCAGATCTTCGACTACGACCTTGGCTGGCTCCGGTCTTGTAGGCCTTATTAACGACGGCCTCGACATCATCTCCCTGGCCTACGTCGGCGACCATGGCGATCACTTCGTAGGCATAGTTTTCCTTGAGCCACGGAATGATGATGGAGGTATCGAGCCCGCCGGAGTAGGCGAGAACAATTTTTTCAGACTTTGCTAGGCATGTGCGCTCCTAGCTGGGAAGCGGCCCACGCCGCCGCCCAATAGCCATACGAGAATGGCTTTCTGAATGTGCAGACGATTTTCCGCCTGATCGAAAACGACCGAGTTCACCGAATCGATGACCTGGTCGGTCACCTCGCAGCCGCGATGCGCGGGCAGGCAGTGCATGAACAGCGCGTGCGGCTTGGCGAGCTGCATGAGCGTCGAGTTTACCTGGTATGGGCTGAAGATGGTGGCGCGTTCTTCGGCCTCGTGCTCGCGTCCCATGCTGGCCCAGGCATCAGTGTAAACGGCATCGGCTCCGGCAACAGCTTTGCGCGGGTCGGTCAAGACACGGAGCGTGGCCTTGGTCTCGTCCGCAATAGCCTTCGCCATGGTGACGATGACGGGATTAAGCCCGTAACGCTCTGGCGTAGCAATCGAAACCTTCGCGCCCACCGAGGCGCCCGCCAGCAGCAGCGAATGCGCCATGTTGTTGCCATCGCCAACGTAGGCGAAATGAAGTTTCTTGAGATCGCCGAAATGCTCCTGCAGGGTGAAGAAGTCGGCGAGCGCCTGGCAAGGATGTTCCAGTTCGCTGAGAGCGTTGATCACCGGAACGTCAGCATAAGTAGCCATCTCTTCGACGACCGCATGGCTGAAAGTGCGCAGCACGATGATGTCGATCCAGCGGTCGAGGTTGTGGGCGATGTCGTAAAGAGATTCGCGCGCGTTGAGGCGGCTGGCCGTCTGGTCGACAAAGAATGTGCTGCCTCCGAGACTATCCATACCGGCTTCGAATGTGAGCCGGGTACGCAGGGAGGGCTTCTCGAAGAACATGACCATCTGCTTGCCGGCGAGAACGCCGCGGAAGTCCGCAGGACGCTGCTTAAGCATGGAGGTGAGGCTAAAGAGCGAGAGGACCTCGGCGGGGGCGAGATCGTGGATGGAGACAAGATCGCGCGGCGCAGTCGGTTCTGCCAGCAACAGCGGCAGGGTCGTCTTCATCTTCATCGTTGGCGGATTCATCAGGGCCATGGGATCGGTTCTCGTTTGCATTCGTGACACTCCATTTCCGGAAAATTTGACCGCGGTTCGAGGAGTTCATCCGGCAAACCGCTTACAACAGCTCACCAATGCGTCGGGCGAGCGCATGCGCTTTCTTTTTGTCGGTGGCGATGACCAGCACCGTGTCGTCGCCGGCGATTGTGCCGACGACCTCAGGCCAGTGCGAGGTGTCTAGCGCGGCGGCAACGGGCTGCGCGCTGCCGACCGTGGTCTTCACCACGAGCAGGTTCTGGGCCTGACGGATTTCGACCACGAACTGGCGAGCGAGATGCATGACCGAAGGCAGAAAGCCGTCCGCGGCCAAGGTCTCGTCCGCGCGCCGATAGCCCTCGGGGCCTTTGACAAGTTTGAGTTCGTGGATGTCGCGGGAGAGGGTTGCCTGGCCTACGTCGAAGCCCTTGCGCTCGAGTCTGTGCTGGAGCGAGTCCTGGCTTTCAACAGGACCGTCGTCGAGCAGGTCGAGGATGGCTTTGTGGCGCGCTGTTTTCGACATGAATAAAAATCCACTTCAATGCATAAGTATCCACGTGATGGGAGGGCCGTGTCAAGCGGGAAATCGAAGAGCGATTACCACAGAGGGCACGGAGGAACACAGGGAAAAATCGAGTTTCTGCGGCCACTGTGGCCGGGAGCTTATTGCCGGGCCGTGCGCACCGGCATCTGGAAGTCCACGCCACGGTCGTCGTTGGCTTTGTGAGTCGCAGGGAGATCGAGGTCGGCGAGGAGGATCTTGCGGGTACGGCCAGCGGCAAAGTCAAACAGAGTATCACCCACGATGGCGTAGTTGAGCACGTCGGACTGGTGACCATCTTTGAAAATCAGCACGGTCGGGGGCTGGACGGTCACGGCCTCTGCCGGCTCATCGGGAGTTGGTTTGGCGGAAGCGTCCGCTGCCTGGGCCGGATCCCGATATCTAGCGCGTTTGGTGGGGGCATCCTGGTTCGGTGGGCCAGGAGCGTGAACGTAGTCGACGTCGGTTGACTCATCGTCCGCCTGAGCGTCGGGGGCCGGGTATGGAATGTAGGCCGGCTCAATGATGCCTACAGCGAAATCGGCGTGACCGTGATTCTTGCGGTGGTGTTGGCGTCCGGAGGAGAGCGGTGGATTGGGATTCGGCGGCAAGAGGAAGTTGGAGCAGCAGTTTCCAAAAACAAACCAGTCGTTGCCGTAGCCGTAACCGTTTGGCCCAAGGGAGGTCACGCTGGGGCGAACACCGTTAATGAAGCGCCCGCCGAAACCGATGGAAGTGACCGAGGGGGGAACACCGTTAATCTGAGCTTGAAGGGGCAAACATGCAGCGACGGAAAACGCCGACAAAGACAAAAAGGAGAGCAAGAAACGGGATCGCATACCGGCCAGCATGGGAAAGCCTCCCCCGCCCAGGGTACACCAATTTGAAGCCTGAACTATTAGAATGCGCCGCCACTGCGGAAGTTGCGCACAAAAGCTGCGCGAGAAATTCGCGCTCGGGTGGAAATCCGCCAGGGTAAAAATTCCCGCCTACGCCGCAACGAGCGGCGGTCGGGAAGTAAGCCGGCGCAGTTCGAGCATCCGGTGGCGGACGTAGCCATCCTCGGTCAAATGGGCAGAAGCAATAGCTTTGCGGCTCGTAGCCACCATCTGGTCAAGCGGGCGGCGTTGAAGAAATTGGGGATCGAGTTCCCGGCAGTATTCACAAGGCCGGCTGGAGCGTGTGTCGAAGCGATTGATGATGGCTGGATCGATGTGTTCCACGAGAGGCGTTCTCCTAGGAGGGCCAGTACGGATTGGCTCGATTTGTGAGTCAGAGTCACAATATTCTGACTCGGATAATCTATTGTTTGTTGACCGCCGCTTTTTTACTACAAGGCACAAGGACCTGACAAGCCCTTTGTGGCGGCAGCAATTTTCTAATGTTTCGGAATAGCTCAAGTGTACAGGAAGGGCGGAAATCCGTGCTGTGACGGTCACCACGTGGGGCGGTGATTTCTGGCATCATAAAGGCCATACCCTTTATTCCAAAGAGCTTATTCTGAGGAGCATTATTCTGGAGATCTCGTGAATCACGCTGATGCCAACCCGAGCGTCACATTTTTTTTCGATGTCGACAATACTCTGCTTGACAACGATCGCGTGGCGGAGGATTTGAAACGCTACCTCGCGACTAAAGTAGGCGAGACCAGCGCTCAGCGCTATTGGGAGATCTTCGAGCAGCTGCGCAACGAACTTGGATATGCGGATTATTTGGGCGCGCTGCAGCGTTATCGCGTCGAGCGGCCGCGCGAGCCGAAGCTGCTGGCCGTGTCGCACTTCATGATCAATTATCCGTTTGCGAACCGCCTGTTTCCGGAGTCTGTGGATGCGGTGGAGTCTGTGCGCCGGTTGGGTCGGGTAGCGATCTTGAGCGACGGCGATGTGGTTTTTCAGCCGCGCAAGATCGACCGATCGGGTCTGTATGAGATCTTCGAAGGACACGTTCTGATCTACATCCATAAGGAACAGGAACTGGACGACGTGGAGGCGAAGTATCCGGCGACGCACTACGTGATGGTGGACGACAAGGCGCGCATCCTGGCGGCCATAAAGAAGCATTGGGGGGCGCGGGTGACGACGGTGTTTCCGCGCCAGGGACACTACGCGCTGGATGCGGCGCTGGTAGCGCAGTATCCCAAGCCGGATATCACGATTGGGCGGATTGGAGAGCTACAGAATTATTCGCTGGAACAGATTCTTACGGCGGCAGGAAGGTGAGCGGTTACTCGGCTTCTTCGTCTTCCTGAGACGCGCCGGCTCGGACTAGGTTTTCCAATTCCCGGTTCAGGCTGGCGTGGCTGGTCTCGGGCAATTCCAAGAAGCGAAATGGCTGGAGGCATCCTTGCGTCGCCCACATGGGGAACAACATTTGCGCGCGACAGCGGATGCTGGTGCAACCGAGGTGGAATAAGACGGTCACGCGGATACCTTCGTCGAGCGGATTTTGGAGCGAGAGCAGACCTCCGTTGACGGAGAGCTGATTCATGCGGCCGCGAACCTGGCGTCCGTTTTCGAGCAACAAAAGAACAAGGATGGAGCCTCCGAGCCTGACGCGCTGGCCCCGGTGTCCTTTTTGCGTGCTGGCGGTGGACGACATTCCCCGTCAGTATGGCACCAGTAGGCGGCCGCGGGGCAGATTACCAAAGTCAGGCATTCGGTATTGGCCCGTCTCCGCTTGCCTCTGGTTTCGGATTGGCTAGGCTGCGCTGCGCATGCGAAAATGCTCACCGTTTGGAGGAAACGAATGACGAAACGAATGGCTGTGCTGGTTTTGGCGGTTTGGATGCTGATCCTGGGTTTTCTGCAAGCAAGCTTTGCGCAACAGGGAACAAAAGCCCCGTCCGCGGGCAAGACGGTCGATAACCCCTACCTACAGAAGATTTGGGATGGCTGGGCGACGCTCGACGCGGCGGGGCAGAAGCAGTACTACGCGCAGGGTCCGCATGTGTTTTTCGACATTGCTCCGGTCAAGTATGGCAGCTGGGACGAGTACCAGTCCGGCGTGACCAAAGAGCTTGCCGACTACAAAGCGGCGCGGTTCGCGGTGAATGACGATGTACAGATTCACAAGAGCGGCGATGCTTACTGGGTTACGGCCACGGTGGCGGCGGACATGACGCAAAAATCGGGCAAGCATGACATGTCTACCATGCGCTGGACAGCCGTCTTCGAGAAGCAGGATGGAAAATGGCTGATCGTCCACGAGCACGTCTCGGCGCCGCTGCCGTAGGAGCTTTGCGCCAGCGAACTGCAGATCCCTCACTTCGTTCGGGATGACAAACCAACTTTGACAAGCACCAATTTGACGAGAAACTAATTCAAGGAGCTGGGACGGGCGAGGGGCGCCCGTCTCTCCACTGGTAATCTCGCAACGGGAAAAGGGTCCCGTGGGGGCGGTCGTCCTCGCATGCTAGAATCGTTATTGTGGCGCTCCGAACCGATGCTTCCTGATATCGACAAATTGCTGGAGCTGCAGATCGCGGACAAGGAAATCCGTGCACTGCTGGACGAAGTTTCCGCGCTGCCGAAACGCGTCGCGGTGATTGAGCAAAAACTGGCTGGGACCAAGGCGCATCTGGAAAAAGTGCGAATCGCCGCCCAAGGCGACGAGGCCAACCGCAAGAAGTTCGAAGCCAACATCAAAGATCTGCAAGGCAAGATTTCCAAGTATCGCGACCAGTCTCTCGACGTAAAAACCAACGACCAATATAAAGCGCTGCTGCACGAGATACAGTTTGCCGAGCAGGAGATACGGCTCAACGAAGACCGCATCCTGGAGGTGATGGTCAACGTCGACGCGCGGGAAAAGGACGTCAAGGCGGCGGAGGCTGAACTCAAGGCGGAGACGGCCGAGATCGAAAAGGAAAAAGAAGACGCGCGAAGGGTCACGGCGGAAGATCAGAAGAAGCTCTCCGAGTGGAACGCCAAGCGGGACGCGCTGCGGCACGGGATTTCCGAGGATATTCTTCGTCAGTATGAGCGCGTGGCTAAGTTTCGCGGCAGCGGGCTGGCGGAAGTCCGCGACCAGAAATGCATGGGCTGCCAGGTGATGCTGCGGCCGCAGACCTATAACGAAGTGCGAAATGGCGAGAAGGTGATGGTCTGCGAATCGTGCTCGCGAGTTTATTACTTCAATCCTGCGAATGAAGTGAAGCCAGAACAGGAAGTGGTGACGGTTACCGGTCGAAAACGCGCACGCCCGAAGGCGGATGCGTCACAGGCCTGGTTCTACCGTCCGGATTACGGCGAGGAAGGCGAAGTGCTACTGGTGTTCACGAA
The DNA here is from genome assembly GCA_963730845.1 of uncultured Acidobacteriaceae bacterium. Lineage (GTDB taxonomy): Bacteria > Acidobacteriota > Terriglobia > Terriglobales > Acidobacteriaceae > Acidiflorens. The sequence goes on from CAVSTM010000024.1 coordinate 56,230, forward strand.
TAACGGCGGCAGTTCGACGAGACGCATCTATGAAATGCATACTGGGCGCCAGATCGGCGATGTGCTGTTGCGCGAAGGAACGTACCGGCTGGCGTTTCCCGAAGATCTAACCGAATCTGCCCTACGGCTCAACGGGCATTGGGACGAAAAAGAAATCGATGAGTGGGGTTCCGAGATTCCTTCGAATGCGCTCGATTTGCTTCATAAAGATATGCTGGCCATCCAGCGTGAGCACAAAGCGGGCCACAAGCATTCCGCCTCTCCGGCGGAGCAGCCGGCCGCTCACTAGGGTTAGATGAACTCCATACACTCGGCGGAGCCGATGCCCGGCCGTGGCCTGGGGGAGTCTCAGATTTTTCAATCCCTGCAGAAACGCAGATTGATTTGCTGCCTGTTGCTGGCACTGGCAACGATTGCGCTTTATAACCCGGTCACCCGCGCTCCGTTTCTCAATTTCGACGACGTCGTTTACGTTACCGAAAATCCGCAAGTTCACGCCGGACTCACCTGGAACACGGTGATTTGGGCTTTTCATACCTCGGAAGCGGCGAACTGGCACCCGATCACCTGGCTGTCGCATGCTCTCGATTGCCAGATTTTCGGGTTGAATCCGGAGGGGCCTCATAGCGTCAACGTGCTTCTCCATGCGGCCAACGCGGTGCTCCTGTTCTTGATTTTGGAGAGCTGCTACGGGGTTGGTTTGGCGGAGCCTGATGGTCGCCGCGCTTTTCGCTCTGCATCCGATGAATGTGGAATCGGTGGCGTGGATCGCGGAACGTAAGAACGTGCTCAGCATGTTGTTTTTTCTGCTCGCACTGGCGGCGTACGGCTGGTACACGCGCCGGCCCGGTGTCGGACGATATCTGGCAGTCACTTTTACTTTTGTCCTGGGGCTGATGACCAAGCCGCAAGTGATTACGTTTCCGTTTGCTCTTTTGCTGCTGGACTACTGGCCTTTGTGTCGTATGGGGCAACGTCTGACGCGGCCGCGCGAAGTTGGAGGCGAACCGGCGGGCTCAACCGCTCGCGGCGCGTCTCTCCGGAGTTTGATCTGGGAGAAAGTGCCTTGGTTTGCGCTCTCAGGCGTGAGTGCGATCATTACGATGAAAGTGCAGACCGGAGCAACCCAGGCGAAGCTCCCGCTCGGGATACATCTGGGCAACGCGGCGATTGCATATGTCGAATATGTCGGAAAAGCCTTCTGGCCGGTCAATCTGGCGCCGGTATATCCGCATCCGGAGCAGTCGATTCGCATCGGTGCGGCTCTGTTGTCCGGATTCGCGATCTCTGCGGTCACCATCCTTGCCGTGATCTTTCGGCAGTACCGGCCTCTCTTTGTGGGGTGGTTCTGGTTCCTGGGAACGCTGATACCGATGATCGGGCTGGTGCAGGTTGGCGTTCAGGCCATGGCCGACCGCTACGCTTACATCCCAATGCTGGGAATTCTCGTCATCGTCTGCTGGGGCGCGGCGGATCTCGCAAGAATTTGGCATGTTCCGAGGCTGGCGCTGGCAATCTGCGGCGCGGCGATTTTGCTGACACTGGGAATTGCGCTGCATCGGCAAGTGAGTTTCTGGAGCGACAATCTCACGCTGTGGACCCATACGCTCGAAATCACCGAGGGAAACTACGTCGCCGAAGATGGCGCCGCTAATGCTTTGATTGCCCAGGGCAGGATAGAGGAAGCCCTGCCGCACCTTCAGCGGGCACGATTGTTGCGGCCGAACGACCCAGCGGCCACGCTCAATATCGCGAGCTACGAGCAGATGCATGGCAACTATCAGGCCGCTCTCGATGACTATGCGCTGGTAGCGCAATACACAAAAATTCCCTATTGGGTGGCGATGGCGTGGTCCAACAGCGGATATGCGCACCTCGCGCTGAAACAATCTGAGAATGCGAAACAAGACTTCGAAGCGGCTCTGAGCCAGCAGCCCGGGAATTCGGCCGCCTATCGCGGGCTGGGCTTGCTGGCACAGCGAGCGGGCGACATCGCCACGGCGATTCAGGATTACGAACGATCGGTCGAACTCCAGCCGTCGCCGGTCGGTTATCTGCTTCTGGCGCAGGCCCTCGAGATCGGCGGAAAGACGGACGCCGCGCGTGCGGCCCAGGCCCAGGCGGCCGAGATGACCCGAGATCTTGATCACGAGGTCGCCACGATGAAGCAGTTATTGGCAAACTAGCCGTGGTCGCCTGATCTCAGCGGCTAAGCCGATTCTGAGAAGTGGCCACCTATCGCAGCGGTGAAACCGCTGCGCCACCCAAAACCAGTTACCGCATCATTTCCTAGGGCTGTCGAATCCCAGGGCTGTCGAACCAGTGGTTGTCAATCGAGGGCCGAATTTAAAACTAATTTTGCGGTAAGATTGCCGGCACGAGGTGAGTGATGGCTCCGCTCAATAGCGACTTCAACCTTCCTTCCGCATCCCGCCGTTCGTTTCTCAGCCTGTCTGCCGCTGCTTCGGCCGCGTTGGCATTGCGCATTGTCACCGAGCCGATGCTGGCTCGCGCTCGCGTGCACAACTTTCCTAAGGATGCGATCCGGATTGACGCCAACGAAAATCCTCTCGGGCCCTGCGCGTCGGCGCGTGAGGCGGCAGCCGCCATCGTCCCGCAAGGCGGCCGTTATTCCGACGGGCTCACCGACGATCTGGTGAAGACGCTGGCGGAAATGGAAGGGCTGAAGCTGGAACAGGTTCGCGTCTATGCCGGATCGAGCGAGCCTCTGCATCACACCGTGGCTGCGTTCACCTCGCGGCAGCGCAGTTATGTGACCGCCGATCCGGGATACGAAGCTGGCATGTTCGCCGCCAACGCCATCGGCGCGAAGGTGGTGAAAGTTCCGTTGACGAAAACCTACGCGCACGATGTGAAGGCGATGCTGGCGGCGGCTCCCGACGCGGGCGTGTTCTATGTCTGCAGCCCGAACAATCCGACGGGCACGCTGACCAGTCATTCCGATATCGAATACCTGGTCGAGAACAAGCCCAAGGATTCGGTCGTGCTGGTCGACGAAGCCTACATTCATTTTTGCGATGCGCCTTCGGTGATGGATCTGGTGAGAGGCGGCAAGGACGTGATCCTGCTGCGCACCTTTTCGAAGATTTACGGCTTGGCGGGATTGCGCTGCGGCGCCGTATTCGCCCGGCCCGACCTGCTGGAGAAAATCGAAAACTACGGCGGGTGGAATCCCATGCCGATCACCGCGATGGTCGCCGCCTCGGCAAGCTTGAAGGACGCGCAACTGGTGCCCGAGCGCAAGCGCATCAATGCCACCGTCCGCGGCGAGGTCTTTGCCTGGCTCGACCGCAACGGATACTCCTACATTCCCTCGGAAGCGAACTTTTTCATGCTCGACACGAAACGGCCCGCGAAGCCGGCGATCGACGCCATGGCCAAGCAGAATGTATTTATCGGACGCATCTGGCCGGTAATGCCGACCTACTCGCGCGTAACGATCGGCACCGCGCCCGAGATGGAGCAGTTCCAGGCGGCGTTCCAGAAGGTGATGACGGGCGCGGTGACGGCCAGCGTTGGGGCGATACCGAGTGCGGGCGAACTGGGCAAACGCAAACGGAATCTGGATGGAATCGTGGTCCGAGCTTGAGTCGAGCGCGGTCTGGTAGTGGTCCCATCTTTGAAAACCTATAAGCTCTCCGGCGAAGAACTATCGGCCCTCGGGCTCTATCGCTCCGACACGTCATACCTGCTGCATGCTGGCGCTGTTGGCGATGTTTTCAGGACTCGTGGTCTACCTACGGGTGGCGTCAACCACTCCGAGGATCGGCCATCTTCTAATGTATTTAATCGTTATAGCGTTTGAGTGGGCGCTCTTCGCTTTCAGCCTGTGGCATTCCGACATCGCGTTCGCGGGATATATTGCGCCGGGTGCTCCGTGATCCTCGTTCCCTGCTGTGGGACATTCCAGTTGCGCTGATCCTCTCTGCGGTTCTCGTTTTAATTTCGCCGGTCATCGCCTTCATTTTGGGGCAAGCTGGCTGGGCTTCGACGCAAGGAATGCTTCCGCACAACCGAGTGGAAACCGCTCTCTGGATGGTGATGGCAATCAGCGTCGGTATCGGCGAGGAAACAGTATTCCGTGGCTATCTTCAGCAGCAAATCTCCGGTTGGACCGGGTATATGGTTATCGGCATAGTGGGCCAAC